>NZ_POSN01000010.1 GCF_002994005.1 Apilactobacillus quenuiae | reverse complement strand
AACCGATTAAGGTTATCGAGTTTCCTCATTCGGAGATCTCCGGATCAAAGCTTACGTACAGCTCCCCGAAGCATATCGGTGTTAGTCCCGTCCTTCATCAGCTCCTAGTGCCAAGGCATCCACCATGCGCCCTTCATAACTTAACCTAATTCATCACTTCGTGATGTTTGGTTAATTGAGTATTATACGAATAAAACTATTTAAAAAACTCAAAATAACGCGGTGTTCTCGGTTAAAATTGTATTTAATACAAATTTAATTTAGAAATTAATAATATCTAGTTTTCAAAGAACCAAGTTCGACACTTACGTGTCAATGGAGAATAGCGGAATCGAACCGCTGACCTCCTGCTTGCAAGGCAGGTGCTCTCCCAGCTGAGCTAATTCCCCATATAAAGTTTCGTGGCAATCCACTAGTCCAATGGGCCTAAATGGACTCGAACCATCGACCTCACGCTTATCAGGCGTGCGCTCTCAACCAACTGAGCTATAGGCCCAAAAAGCATAAGCTTTATGTTTGAGAGTAAATCTCTCAAAACTGAATAAGATCRATCAATCTAATGTAAGTTTCCGTAATATCCTTAGAAAGGAGGTGATCCAGCCGCAGGTTCTCCTACGGCTACCTTGTTACGACTTCACCCTAATCATCTGTCCCACCTTAGACAACTAGCTCCCGAAGGTTACTCCATCGTCTTTGGGTGTTACAAACTCTCATGGTGTGACGGGCGGTGTGTACAAGGCCCGGGAACGTATTCACCGTGGCATGCTGATCCACGATTACTAGTGATTCCAACTTCATGCAG
>NZ_POSN01000009.1 GCF_002994005.1 Apilactobacillus quenuiae | reverse complement strand
TCTTGTTTTTGTGGATTGGTCCATGGTAATGCAGCATTGTTCTTACTGTATGCACTATCATCACTACCGCTAGGTATACCACGATGATGATTTTGTGAATCATTATTTGAGCTTTCAGGATCATCACTATATTTACCACTAGCTGCATCTTGAATAGCTGCTTGAGCAGCACGACCAAAGTTGTATGATCCACCTTGATTATTGTCTATTGAACTACTATCAGATTGTTGATTAAATCCTGCTTGATAAGCGTCCTTGGCATTGTTATATGCTGACTTATTATTATCATTATTTTGATAGTTAGCAGCATGAGCATCATTTTCATTACGAGCATCATCGACACCTGCTTCAGTCGCTTGATGAGTAGTTCCCGCTTGATAAGCTAAACCTTGTTTATTATTTATATCATCTGTTTTTTCTGGTGCAGCTGGATTATCTGAGTTTGACTTATTAGCACCGTCTTTGTAAGCAGTATAAGCTTCTTTATAAGCTTGTTGATCCGACGGATCTGATGGCAAACTAGCTTTATAGGCACTATTATCATCACTACTATTCTTCCTATTATCAATATCTTGAGAAGCAGCTTGAACTGCTACTTCAACATTTTCACCATGATTATATGCTTTTCTTTCTTGTTTATCTAAATCACTAGGGATTTGACCATTAAAACCATCTTTAGCAGCTTGATAAGCATGCTTATAGTTATCATTATTAGGATAGGAAGAATCAGTGGGTTTACCAGCAATAGCATCATCCATACCTTGTTTAGTATCTTGACCTGCTTGATTTGCCGTTGAATCTAGCTTTGCAGTGTTACTAGTAGTATCTCCTGTAACCCCAGCATTAAATGCCTTTTGAGCATTTTTATATGCTTGTTGTGCAACTGGCTTATCGTTATATGCACTATCATTATTTTTATCAGCTTTTGCATCATTGATTCCTTGACTAGCTGCTTTTCCTGCTTGATTTGCTGTTGGATCTAGTTTTGCAGTGTCACTAGTAGTATCTCCATTCTTCCCTGCATTATATGCACTTTGTGCATTTTTATATGCTTGTTTAGCAGCTGGATTATTCTTATATGCATCAGCATTATCATTCCCTGCTTGGGCATCATTGGTTCCTTGGCTAGCTGCCTTTCCTGCTTGGTTTGCTGTTGGATCTAGTTTTGCAGTGTCACTAGTAGTATCTCCATTCTTCCCTGCATTATATGCACTTTGTGCATTTTTATATGCTTGTTTAGCAGCTGGATTATTTTTATATGCATCAGCATTATCATTCCCTGCTTGGGCATCATTGATTCCTCGGCTAGCTGCTGCTTGAGCGGCATTTTTATTTTCGGTATCTTGTCTTCCTTTATTATAGCCCGTACTATTAGGATTTATATTGCCCTTAGTATCACCATTCTTTCCTGCATTGTAATCATCTTGACCTTGATTATATGCATCATGAATGACTGAATTACCTTGTGGTTCATGATTACGATTGCCTTTTGAAGCATCATCAATACCTTGATCATAAGATTTACCTGCTTGATAGGATATATTATTAACTGATTCACCATTATTAGGAATTTTTGGATTATTAATACCATCTTTTGCATTATTATATGCATTTTTATAATCAGGATTATCACTATTAGTACCATTTCCACTAATAGCATCATGAATTCCTTGTCTAGTATTTTGACCAATGTTATTAGCTGTTGGATTCAATTTAGCATTAGATTTATCATCACTTGTAACATTGTCATTTAATCCAGCATTGTAAGCTTTTTTAGCATTATCATAAGCTTTTTGTTGATTAGTATTATAAGACTTAGTGATTGAATAGTTAGAATTAATATTATTATCGGCTGCAGCATTATTACCATTGGAAGCATCAATTATACCTTCCCTTGCAGCTTGTCCAGCTTTATATGAATCACTATTAATAGTATCACCATTAGATGGAGTGTCTTTTATACCATCTTGGTAATCATTTTGTGCTTGTTTATATACAACATTATTTTCAAGATTATAATTACTGCCACTATTAATATTAGAGGTAGCATCATTAATTGCTTTATTTGCTGTTTGACCTGCTTGATAAGCAATATCATTATTATCATGATTATTAGGTTTATTAAAACCATCATTATAGTCTTTTTGAGCTGATTTATAAATATTAGCACTCTGTTCGTCAACTGGGGAATTATCTTTACCATTAACTGCATCAATAATAGCTTGCTTTTGTATAGCCATCGTTTGACCTGCTTGATAGGCTTTGTTCTGTGTTGTATCTGGTTCCCTTTGAGCAGCTTGTTGATTACTATTTAGTCCATCTTGATATGCTTGCAAACCATTTTGGTATGCTTGCTTTTGACCTTCGGTCCAAATAGTTCCTGGACGATAGTCTTTATTGTAGGCACTAGCAGAATTATTTTGTGCATCTGTAACATTATTAATACCACTTTCTGCATCTTTCACTGCTGCTCTAACTGCACGTCCAGTGTTATAGGCATTACCTTGATTATTAGTTTGAGCAGTTGCAACATATCCTTCATCATCAGCATATCCTTTATTAAAGGCTTCTTTAGCATTACTATAAGCTTGTTTCTGCTTATTAGCTGCATCCGTTGAAGCACCTGTATCTCCTGGGTATTTACTTTGATGACTATCAATATCATTACTTGCAGCATCATCGATTCCATCTTTAGTAGCTTGGGCTACTGCCTTGGCATCGGCTGCTAATTTGTTCTTAGCATCGATTCTACCTTGGATGTATGATTTGTAAGCGTCATCATATTCTTGTTTTTGTGGAT
>NZ_POSN01000008.1 GCF_002994005.1 Apilactobacillus quenuiae | reverse complement strand
GCGGCAACTTCCTACCCTTGCAAGAGGCGATCCTCTAACTACTCTCGGCGTTTAGAAGCTTAACTGCTGTGTTCGGCATGGGAACAGGTGTATCCTTCTAGCTATCGCCACCACACTATTCTTTTAAAAGAACTTCGTTCTTTCAAAACTAGATATTATTATTCCTTTAGAGAACCACCTTACTTGGTTAAGTCCTCGACCAATTAGTACTAGTCCGCTCCATACATTGCTGCACTTCCACTTCTAGCCTATCTACCTAATCATCTCTTAGGGGTCTTACTTCCATAAAGGAATGGGAAATTTCATCTTGAGGTGGGTTTCACACTTAGATGCTTTCAGCGTTTATCTCAACCATACATAGCTACCCAGCAGTGCCCCTGGCGGGACAACTGGTACACCAGCGGTATGTCCATCTCGGTCCTCTCGTACTAGAGATAGCTCCCCTCAAATTTCCTACGCCCGCGACGGATAGGGACCGAACTGTCTCACGACGTTCTGAACCCAGCTCGCGTACCGCTTTAATGGGCGAACAGCCCAACCCTTGGGACCAACTACAGCCCCAGGATGCGATGAGCCGACATCGAGGTGCCAAACCTCCCCGTCGATGTGAACTCTTGGGGGAGATAAGCCTGTTATCCCCAGGGTAGCTTTTATCCGTTGAGCGATGGCCCTTCCATATGGTACCACCGGATCACTAAGCCCGACTTTCGTCCCTGCTCGACCTGTCTGTCTCGCAGTCAAGCYCCCTTGTGCCTTTACACTCTGCGAATGATTTCCAACCATTCTGAGGGAACCTTTGGGCGCCTCCGTTACTATTTGGGAGGCGACCGCCCCAGTCAAACTGCCAATCAGACACTGTCTCCCACCACGATAAGTGGTGCGGGTTAGAGTGTTAGCACAGCGAGGGTAGTATCCCAACAATGCCTCCACCGAAACTAGCGTTCCGGTTTCCACGGCTCCTACCTATCCTGTACAAGCTATGTCAACACCCAATATCAAATTACAGTAAAGCTCCATGGGGTCTTTCCGTCCTGTCGCGGGTAACCTGCTTCTTCACAGGTATCTCAATTTCACCGAGTCTCTTGTTGAGACAGTGCTCAGATCGTTACGCCTTTCGTGCGGGTCGGAACTTACCCGACAAGGAATTTCGCTACCTTAGGACCGTTATAGTTACGGCCGCCGTTTACTGGGGCTTCGTTTCTGAGCTTCGCCGAAGCTAACTCATCCACTTAACCTTCCAGCACCGGGCAGGCGTCAGCCCCTATACTTCATCTTACGATTTTGCAGAAACCTGTGTTTTTGATAAACAGTCGCCTGAGCCTTTTCACTGCGGCTGCACGTTAGTGCAGCACCCCTTCTCCCRAAGTTACGGGGTCATTTTGCCGAGTTCCTTAACAAGAGTTCACTCGCTCACCTTAGGATACTCTCCTCGACTACCTGTGTCGGTTTGCGGTACGGGTAGTTAATTACTCACTAGAAACTTTTCTCGGTAGCGTGACATGGCTCACTTCTCTACTATAATTCGATCCTCATCACARCTTGTCAACCCGCTGAAAAGCATTTCACTCTTCAACTGACTCACTGCTTGAACGCACAATCCAATCGTGCGMACGAGTTAGCCTTCTACGTCCTTCCATCGCTCAAACATAATTAACTAGTACAGGAATTTCAACCTGTTATCCATCGCCTACGCCTCTAGGCCTCGGCTTAGGTCCCGACTTACCCTGGGAGGACGAGCCTTCCCCAGGAAACCTTAGTCATTCGGTGGATTAGATTCTCACTAATCTTTCGCTACTCATACCGGCATTCTCACTTCTAAGCGCTCCATCAGTCCTTACGGTCCAACTTCGTTGCCCTTAGAACGCTCTCCTATCACATGACTACGTCATGTCCACAATCTCGGTAATATGCTTAGCCCCGGTAAATTTTCGGCGCAAAATCACTCGACTAGTGAGCTATTACGCACTCTTTAAATGGTGGCTGCTTCTGAGCCAACATCCTAGTTGTCTATGCAACTTCACATCCTTTTCCACTCAGCATATATTTAGGGACCTTAATTGGTGGTCTGGGCTGTTCCCCTTTCGACGGTGGATCTTATCACTCATCGTCTGACTCCCGGACATATAAATCAATGGTATTCGGAGTTTATCTGAATTTAGTAACCCATGACGGGCCCCTCATCCAAACAGTGGCTCTACCTCCATGATTCTAAATCCGAGGCTAGCCCTAAAGCTATTTCGGAGAGAACCAGCTATCTCCAAGTTCGTTTGGAATTTCACCGCTACCCACATTTCATCTCAGCACTTTTCAACGTACACGAGTTCGGCCCTCCGGTGCGTTTTACCGCACTTTCAGCCTGAACATGGGTAGATCACCTGGTTTCGGGTCTATCTCAACATACTCAAACGCCCTATTCAGACTCGCTTTCGCTATGGCTCCAATCTTTTCATCTTAACCTTGCATGTTAACATAACTCGCCGGTTCATTCTACAAGAGGCACGCTATCACCCATTAACGGGCTCTAACTGTTTGTAAGCACATGGTTTCAGGAACTATTTCACTCCCCTTCCGGGGTGCTTTTCACCTTTCCCTCACGGTACTGGTTCACTATCGGTCACTAGGGAGTATTTAGCTTTGGGAGATGGTCCTCCCAGATTCCAACGACGTTCCACGTGTGTCGCTGTACTCAGGATCCTGAACTGAGGTTAAATGATTTCATCTACGGGGCTATCACCCTGTATCGCTTACCTTCCCAGATAATTCGACTATCRTTTAACTTGGTAACTCAAATGTTCAGTCCTACAACCCCAAAGAGCAAGCTCTTTGGTTTGAGCTGTTCCCCGTTCGCTCGCCGCTACTTAGGGAATCGAAATTTCTTTCTCTTCCTGTGGGTACTTAGATGTTTCAGTTCCCCACGTCTGCCGCCAAATTAGCTAATTAATTCACTAATTGGTGATAACCGATTAAGGTTATCGAGTTTCCTCATTCGGAGATCTCCGGATCAAAGCTTACGTACAGCTCCCCGAAGCATATCGGTGTTAGTCCCGTCCTTCATCAGCTCCTAGTGCCAAGGCATCCACCATGCGCCCTTCATAACTTAACCTAATTCATCACTTCGTGATGTTTGGTTAATTGAGTATTATACGAATAAAACTATTTAAAAAACTCAAAATAACGCGGTGTTCTCGGTTAAAATTGTATTTAATACAAATTTAATTTAGAAATTAATAATATCTAGTTTTCAAAGAACCAAGTT
>NZ_POSN01000007.1 GCF_002994005.1 Apilactobacillus quenuiae | reverse complement strand
TAGGCTAGAAGTGGAAGTGCAGCAATGTATGGAGCAGACTAGTACTAATTGGTCGAGGACTTAACCAAGTAAGGTGGTTCTCTAAAGGAATAATAATATCTAGTTTTGAAAGAACGAAGTTCTTTTAAAAGAATAGTGTGGTGGCGATAGCTAGAAGGATACACCTGTTCCCATGCCGAACACAGCAGTTAAGCTTCTAAACGCCGAGAGTAGTTAGAGGATCGCCTCTTGCAAGGGTAGGAAGTTGCCGCGCTAATATTAAATAAAGAGTCCTCGGTTTAATTATCGAGGGCTTTTTATTATACATGCCGTTTTAGCTCAGAAGGTAGAGCGTTTCCATGGTAAGGAAGAGGTCCCGGGTTCAAATCCCGGAAACGGCTTAAAAATAAAGGTGTACTACTATAAAAAATAGTAGTACACCTTTTATATTTGATGATTAATATTTAATTCATTAACTGGTAGATTAGCATTTTTAATAATAGGAGATACACTTCCAATACTTATTAATGCTAAATGATGCATTGATCTTGTAGCAATTGTATATAATGTACCGATTAACTTATTAGAACTGTAGTTTTCAGCAGAAATATTCCAAGCAATTACTGAATCAAATTCTAACCCTTTAGCCAAATATATCGGCATTACTACAACACCATTAGGTAATGAACGATCAGTATCTGAAAGCAGGGTTGAATCTATTTTTGTAGTTATATGTTGATAAACTTCTTTTGCTTCAACTAAATTTTTAGTAATAACCGCAACGGTTCCCTCAGTTTTTAATTCTTCTTTTGCCTTCTTAATTAATGAATCTATACCATCTGTTGAACTATGTCTGATAATAATTTCTGGTGATGGTCCTTGACGATTAAAAGCTTCAATTTTATTACCATTAGGCAATAATGATTTAGCAAAATTAGTTATTTGATAGGTAGAACGATATGAGCGATTTAATGTTATTAATCTTGATCTTTTAGTTGCAAAAGCATCATTTAATTTATTTAGTAGTGTTTCTGGGGATTCAACTTCTTTGAATAGAGCTTGTTCACTATCGCCAATCAAATTAATTTTTGTTCTAGGAAAAGCATGTTTAATGTAAATTAATTGTGCAATTGAATAATCTTGCATCTCATCGACAAATAAATATTGCATTTTTTGGTTTTGTCCGCCACCCATTAATAGATCACGAAGATATAGAACTGGAGCTGCATTATCCAGATCAAGTCTGTGCAACTCTATTTGCTTATCATAATTATCAATATTATTTTTCCAATCATTTTTATTAATAGTTTTATCTAAATTGATTTGTTTCATAAAATTCATATATTGGGCATAAGGATCAAAGAAGTTTCCGTTATAGATAGCATCATACATTTTTCTAAAATGTTCAGTTACAATTTGCTTAGCAATGAAGTATCTTTCATCGTCTTCATCTTGGAAGCTTCCCAATTCATGACCATCAATAAAATCGTGGTATTGTTCTGAATTAAGTTGATCAATTTTCTCATCAACCCATGGTTTATATACTTCAAGTTCAATTCTTTTTTTCAAAAGTTTGATTAATCGATTCTTAGTATTCAAGAACTTATCAGCAGCTTTCATTAGTTTAGGTTGTTCATCATAAATATTTTCAATCACTTCATTATCGAAAATAACCTGTCCATCTAGCATTAAATCATTGAAAAACATATTTTTAGCATTGATGTTTTCAGAATAATTATAAATTTGCTTCATATATTTATGACTTTCTTTGAAATTCCTGATTGCTGCTGACTTATCATCTAAATTAACTTCATTTTCATATCTGTCAAATAAACCTTGAACTTTTAGTCCTTCAAATCGATTATCAATAAATTCTTTAAGGGTTACTTGGCGCATATTACGTTCACCCAAACTAGGTAAAACATCAGAAATATAGTGTGAAAATAATCGATTAGGGGAAAACAAAATAATTTGATCAGCTTCTAGTGAACTTCTACTATGATATAGTAAAAAAGCAATTCTTTGTAAAATTGCAGAAGTTTTACCAGAACCAGCAACACCTTGTACCACTAATAAGTCACTATTAGTATCTCTAATAATGTCATTTTGTTCACTTTGAATAGTTGCAACAATATTTTGCATAGTCTCATCATTTTGGCCACCTAATGCACTTTGTAGCATTTCATCGCCAACAGTCTCATTAGTATCAAACATATTATCTATATGGCCATTTTTAATTTGAAATTGACGCTTTTTTACTAAATCAGTACTTTGTTTACCGGCAGGCGTTGAATAATTAACTTTACCTAAAGTTCCATTATAATAAATACTAGAAATAGGAGCACGCCAATCATAAACTAAGAAATTATCATTATCATCAACAAAAGATGCAGTTCCAATATATAATTTTTCATTTTCTTTTTCACCATCATCTAAGATATCGATTCGACCAAAGTAAGGTGAATTTGATAGTCTTTTATAAGTTTGTAATTGGTTTTTGATAATTGCTTCATTTTGAATAACATTATTAACTAAGCCTCTTTGCTGTTGTAAATCAGCGGATGTTTCGATACGATCATCTACTTCAAAATAGTTAACAGAAGTATTGTTACCATAGTTTTGTTGAACTCTTTTAGTTTCACTATGTGCTTGATCATATTCCATTTGTGTTTGTTCTAAACGATGACCTAATTTTTCTACTACATAGTTAACACGTTTTTGTTCATCTTTTAAATCTTGAGCGTCCATTATAGTCCCCCTCAATTTTATAATGCAATTCGTTCAAATATGCTAGACAATTTTAATGAGATTTAGCTAAAATGTCAATGGATAGCAACTTTGACAGATACTATTAAATCCAGTAAAATATAAATGATTATAAGAGATATTAGCTAACCAACTACAGAGAGGTCATCATTTTGCTGAGATTGATCGGGAAAGCGAATTGGATTGAAAATGGGTATGCACCCTTATCGCAGAGAGGCATTTTGCAAATTAGGTGGTACCGCGTGAAGGCGTCCTATTGTTTATTTAACAATGGGATGCCTTTTTTGAAAGGATGATAAATTTGACAAAGAAAAAAGTAATTTTAACTGGTGACCGTCCAACTGGTAAATTGCATATTGGACACTATGTAGGTTCATTAAAGAATCGTGTGGAATTACAGAATTCTGGTAAATATGACACAAACATTATGATTGCTGATATGCAGGCATTAACTGATAATGCTCGTGATCCAGAAAAAATCAGACATTCATTATTACAAGTAGCATTAGATTACTTGGCAGTTGGAATTGATCCTAAGAAATCGACTATCTTAGTTCAATCACAAATACCAGCTTTGAATGAATTAACAATGCATTACTTAAATTTGGTATCTGTAAATAGATTAAAACGCAACCCAACTGTTAAGAATGAAATTCAACAAAAGAAGTTTGGTGAAAGTGTACCTGCTGGATTCTTTATTTACCCAGTTAGTCAAGCTGCCGATATCACTGCATTTAAAGCTGATACAATTCCAGTTGGTGAAGATCAAGAACCAATGTTGGAACAAACGAGAGAAATCGTTAGAAGTGTTAATAATATTTATGGTAAAGATATTTTAGTAGAGCCTGAAGGATATTTTCCACCTAAGGGAATGGGACGTATTCCTGGCTTGGATGGTAACGCTAAGATGAGTAAATCATTAAATAACTGCATTTATCTATCAGATGATGCTAATACTATTAAAAAGAAAGTTATGTCTATGTACACTGATCCAAATCATATTCATGTTGAAGATCCTGGCAAAGTTGAAGGAAATACGGTGTTTACTTATCTAGACATTTTTGCCGATGATAAACAAAAGGTGCAAGATTTAAAAGATCAATATTCTCATGGTGGTTTAGGCGATGTCAAAATTAAACGTTATTTGAATGAAGTATTACAAGCTGAATTGCAACCAATTAGAGAACGTCGAGAAATGTATGCTAAAGATCCTCAAGCAGTTTATGACATCTTAAAAGCAGGTAGTGAGAAAGCTAATAAAGTTGCTAGTAAGACCTTGGATGAAGTAAGAGATGCTATTGGTATCAATTATTTTAAATAATCAGTTTTTAGATACTTTTGATTAAGGTGGATTGGAATGAAAAATTTAGTAATTGTAGATATTGGTTCTAATTCATCAAGAATGGCCATCTATAAAATTGATTTAGATGGTTTTTGCACAGAAGTAAGACGTTGCAAAAGTAGTAGCCGTTTATCAGAAGGAATGGGACCTGAAAAGTATTTAACTCCTACAGCAATTAATCGGACAATAGATTCTCTTAAATCTTTTAAACAAATTTATAGTAGTGTTCCTAATCCAACGGTTATTACGATTGCAACGGCAGCTGTTCGCCAAGCTAAAAATCAGAAGTCATTTTTAAAAAAAGTACGTAAAAAAGTTGGCTTAAATGTTCGTGTACTATCAGGACGCGAAGAAGCATACTATGATTATCTAGGTGTTATTAATCGAGTTAAAATGAATGATTATGTGATTATGGATATTGGTGGGGCTAGTATTGAATTAGTTAGAGTTCGTGGTCGAAAGAGACGTGATTTAATCAGTATTCCAGTTGGCTCTGTTAATATTTCCGAGCGCTTTAACTTAAAAAATTATGTTAATGGTGCTGATTTATTCAATGCGCAACGTTTTTTAAAAAATGTTTTCCATCGAGTTCCATGGTTGAATAAAGCCGACCATTATCAAATTGTTTTACTTGGTGGTGCTGCTAGAACTTTGGCTCGTATTAATCGTAATCACCAGCATTTTCATAATATTGATTATTTAAATGGCTATCATTTGAATCAACATCGTATTTTAGGAACTTATGAGATGCTATTACGTAAAAACTTATCTGATCGAAAAAATGTGAATGGTTTAGAAAAAGATCGTGCAGATATAATTCTAGGTGGATTATTACCATTAATAACCCTTTTAGATGAACTAGATTCTAGAAGAGTTGTGTTTTCAGATGGTGGTGTCAGAGAAGGGATTATTAACGAATACATTAATAAACACTATAGAAAGTATTAATTTTGGTTTTTAATCTTAAATTAAAGGTTAAAAACCTTTTTAATTATTAATCTTTTAATAAATGTTATCATTGTATAATATAGAATTAAAAATATGAGAGGTGTTTGTTTTGGGCACTTTTAAGCATTTTTATCATAAAGACTATGATGAAAGATTAAATATCATTTCTGATTTTTCTGGTTTAAATAATCAAGAAGTTAATGAATTTTCAGCTAGTAAAAATCAAAAAAATAACAATTTAATTGAAAATTATATTACAGACTATTCTTTACCAGAAGGAATTGCAGTTAATTTTATAATTGATGGGATGTCTAAAGTTGTCCCTATGGTAACTGAAGAGCCTTCAGTCATTGCTGCTGCTAGTAATGGTGCACGAATGTTTAGTAAAAGTAACGGCTTGCATACAAAGGTGATAAGCCATAATTTAACAGGCCAAATTATTATTAAAACAGACAGTGTTAATTTACTTTATGGATATGTAAATACTCATTATGATGAGCTTTTAAAAGTGGCTAATAATGCTCATAGTTCAATCATTGAACATGGTGGTGGCGCTAAAAAAATTAAAGTTCGAAAATTAGATAATAACTACTGCTCGTTAGATTTATTCGTTGACGTTGCAGAAGCTATGGGTGCTAACATTATGAATTCGATGTTAGAAGCTTTAGCAAGTTTTATTAGGACTAGTCATAATGAAAATGTTTTAATGAGCATTTTATCTAATTACTCAATTGATAGTTTGGTAAAAGTGACTGGAAGTGTTTCATTTGCTCAGTTAGGTAAAAATGACATTTCTGGTGAAAGAGTTGCTAAAAAAATTGTTGAAGCATCATATATTGCACAGATTGATCCTTATCGAGCAGCTACTCATAATAAAGGAATTATGAATGGAATTGATGCTTTTGTTATGGCGCTTGGCAATGATTGGCGTGCTGTTGAAAGTGGTGTGCATGCCTATGCTAGTCGTAATGGACATTATCAAGGATTAAGTAATTTTAAAATCGAAGATAATGCTCTATTTGGTGAAATGACGATTCCATTGTCGCTGGGCTTTGTTGGTGGAGCCACTAAAGTTTTACCAAAAGTCAAAATCAACCAAAAAATTGCAAAAGTTAATTCTAAAAAAGACTTAATGCAAATGGCTGCAGCTGTTGGATTATCTCAAAATTTAGCTGCTTTAAAAGCTCTAGTTACTGAAGGTATTCAAAAAGGCCATATGAATTTACAACTAAAATCTTTAGCAATGAGTGCAGGAGCTGACGATGCAGATATATCTTATGTTGTAGAAAATCTGCGTCAGATGGTCAATCCTAATCTTAAAGATGCCCAATCAATCATTAAAAACTTAAGAAAATAATAACGAAGGTGAAAATAAAATGGATATTCAATTAAATAAAGAAACACAAGGACTAATTAATGTAGTAAATAAATATTTCCCAGGTAAAATTGAAGTGCAGTTTATCGGCCAATTACAGTCGGGATATGTTCGTCATGATCAAGCACAAGTAGTACAAGATGGTAAAAATCTTTTTGTACAAATCTCTGACTTATCTGCTCCTGATTACACTGCTTCACATGAATTAATTCATTTATTAATGACTTTACGTGGTTTTCCACAACTATTTTTCTCATTATCAACAGGTAATGAAAAAATTGATGAACAATTACAAGTAATGGGGACCGAACTTTTTGATATTGTTTCACATTTCGTAGTAGTTTCAGAACAACGTAAACATCATTTAATTAATGATGATATTGAATCAATGTACTTAAAGGGAATTCAAAATACAATTGAACCTGAATCAGATGAACTAGATAATTCAATGGAATTACGTTTATTAACACTTATTGACGCACACGTATTTTATGGTGATTCTTTTGATAAGAAAGTTCGTGCTACTTTAGAAAAAGATTATCCGGTGGCTTTAAAAGCAGCTGACAAAATTTATGAAATCATTACTGAAAAACCTACTGATTCACCATTTGGTTTACGTCGTAATGTTGTGAAATTATTTAAATCATTTGATAAACAATTAATAGAGTGGGGATTGCCTGCATTGCATAATACTGAATATGCTACGATTTCCAGTGTAGTTTCAGAACGTCAATTAAACTTGAATGTTCAACAAATGTTTGAAATCTTTCATTCAGAAATGCATGAAAGTAATACTAATCGTCGTGCATATGTTGGTTTTAACAAGAGTGATGATCAAAACTCATTTGTTGTACCAGCACCAACAGGAATGGATGACAGTCCTGCATATTTCAAAAAGTTATATTCACTAAAAGTTAAAGATTTATTTAAAGAATTAAAGATGCCATACATCATTAGAAAATAATTTTGGGAGGCTTTTTATAATGGATGAAGAAATTCAATCATTATTTGATAATGCAAAACATATTGTATTCTTAACAGGAGCTGGAGTTTCAACAGCATCAGGAATACCTGACTATCGTTCTAAAAATGGTTTATACACAACTGATACAACTGGCAAACCAGCTGAATACTATTTAAGCCATGCTTGTTTAAATAATGAACCAGATACCTTTTATACTTTTGTAAAAGAAAATATGTATTATCCGGATGCCAAACCTAATGCAATCCATGAAAAACAAGCAGAACTAACTCGTCAAAATCGTGCATCAATTGTCACACAAAATGTCGATGATTTGTATCAAAAAGCAGATGCTAAAAACCTAATTGAATTTCACGGTAATCTGTACAATGTTTATTGTCAAAAGTGTCATCAATCAGTTGATTGGCATGAATATATGCAAAGTCCAATTCATAAAAATTGTGGTGGAATTTTAAGACCAGGAATTGTTTTATATGATGAAGGTTTAAATCAAGAAAACATTATGAATAGTGTGAACCTAATGGAAAAAGCTGATTTAGTTGTAATTGTCGGGACTTCAATGCGTGTCTATCCGTTTGCTGGATTATTGGATTATCGTAATCCAAAAGCACAAGTTTTGGCAATTAATCAAGAAGAACTTAATTTTAGTTTTCCATTTAAGATGATCAAAGCAGATGCTACTAAGTTCTTTAGTGAATTAAATGTTTAAGAGTGGGATGATTTTATGATAACGATTGGTTTAACAACTTGGTCTGATCATCCGGTTTTAATTGATGATGAACAACGTAAAGTTAAATTAAATGAGTATACAGGATATTTTCCTACGGTTGAAGTTGATAATCCATTTTATGGAATTCCACGTTTAACAACAGTGAAGCAATGGCAGCATCAAGTTCCTAAAGATTTTCAATTTGTAATCAAAGCGAATAAGTTAATGACAAAACATGATTTAAAATCATTAATGCCGGCAAATGATGAACAAAGATTACAAGCATTTGCTAACTTTAAGACAGCCATTCAACCATTATTAGAGGCTGGTCAATTAAAGACAATACTATTTCAATTTCCACCTTATTTTCAGAGAAACAATGACAATATTAGGTATTTAATTAAAATTCGACAATTGTTAGGCAAAGAAATGCCACTTACAGTAGAATTCAGAAATCCTGGTTGGACTGAAGATGGGATTTATGAATCAGTAGTTCAATATTTGAAGCGATTTAATATGACTTTAGCAATTGTAGATGAACCACATAACTTAAATAATGGAATTGAATTTAAACCTGTTATTACTAATAAGAAATTAGCCTTTTTAAGGTTACATGGACGCAATGAAGATGGTTGGTTTCATCAAGGAAAAGATTGGCGCATTCAAAGGACACTTTATCGTTATAATGATTCTGAACTTAAATCTTTTGCTGACAGTATTAAAGGTCTTGAACAAAAAGTTGATGAGGTATGTATTATTTTTAATAATAATTCAGGTAAAGATGCTGCTCCCAATGCTTTAAAATTAAAAAAACTATTGCATTTACATTTTAAAAATTTAGCACCTAAACAGTTAGATTTATTCTAATGAGGAATATTTTTGCATAATTAAATATGATATACTTATTAATAATATTATATAAATACAGGTTGAAAGGATGATTTGAATGGCTGATAACAATACATTTTATGTTACAACTCCAATTTATTATCCATCTGGACGTCTACACATTGGTAATTCATATACAACTATTGCATGTGATGCATTAGCACGTTATAAACGTTCTGAAGGATACGATGTCTTTTTCTTAACAGGGACTGATGAGCATGGTTTGAAAATTGAAGAAAAAGCTGAAGAATTAGACATGAGTCCACAAGCTTACGTGGATAAAATGGCTAAACAAATTAAACAACTTTGGAAGACTTTAGATATCACAAATGATAAATTTATTCGTACGACTGACGAAGATCATGAAAAAGCTGTACAAAAAATTTTTCAAAGATTGTTAGACCAAGGTGACATTTATCTTGGTGAATATAAAGGTTGGTATTCAGTATCAGATGAAGAATTCTTTACTGAATCTCAATTAGCAGAAGTCTATAAAGATGACCAGGGTAATGTAACTGGTGGAAAAGCTCCTTCAGGACATGAAGTTCAAATGGTCCATGAACAATCATATTTCTTTAAGATGAGTAAATATGCTGATTGGTTAGTTCAATACTATAAAGATCATCCAGATTTTATTCAACCTGAATCGCGAATGAATGAAATGATTAATAATTTTATTAAACCTGGTTTGGAAGATTTAGCGGTTTCTAGAACTTCTTTTAAATGGGGAGTACCTGTTAAATCAGATCCTAAGCATGTTATTTATGTATGGATTGATGCGTTAAGTAATTACATTACTGCTTTAGGATATGGTAGTGATGATGAATCATTATTTAATAAATTCTGGCCTGCAGATATTCAAATGGTAGGTAAGGAAATTGTTCGTTTCCATACAATTTATTGGCCAATTATTTTACATGCACTTGGCTTACCACTACCAAAACATATTATTGGTCATGGTTGGCTAACTATGAAAGATGGTAAAATGTCTAAATCAAAGGGTAATGTTATTTATCCAGAAACATTATGTGAAAAATATGGTCTAGATGCAGTTCGATATTACTTATTAAAGGCAGTTCCATTTGGTAATGATGGTATCTTTACTCCAGAAGACTTTATTGATCGTATTAATTATGATTTAGCTAACGATTTAGGCAATTTATTAAATCGTACTGTTTCAATGATTAATAAATATGAAGATGGTGTAATTCCAGAATATCAATCAGAAGTGACACCTGCTGATAAAGAATTAGAATCTATTGCAACTAGTGTAATTGCTGAATACAAAGAAAAAATGAACAGTGCTCATTTTTCTGATGCATTATCAGCTATTTGGAAGTTGGTTTCGCAAACTAATAAATATATCGATCAAACAACACCTTGGATTTTAGCTAAGAATCAAAACGAAAGTGATGCTGAACAATTATCAGCTGTTATGGCACATTTGGCTGCTAGTTTACGTTTGATTGCATTATTAATTAGTCCAATTATGACTAATGCACCAAAACAAATTTTTGCTCAGTTAGGATTGGATGATCAAAACTTAGATTTAAAGGATTCTAAACTTTCAGATTTAGGGACTGGACACAAAGTTGTTGCTAAAGGAACTCCAATTTTTCCACGTTTAGATAAGGAAGAAGAAGTTGCATTTATTAAAGGTCAAATGACTAAGTCTGATAAGAAAAAGGGACGTGCTGTAAAAGAAGAAGCTAAGCAAAAAGCACAAGCTAATTTTGATACAGATAAACCGCTAGAAGCTAATGATAAAAAAGAAATTCGTTTTGATGCCTTTGAAAAAGTTGAATTAAAAGTAGCTCAAGTTAAATCGGTAGTTAAAGTTAAAGGTGCAGACAAGTTGCTTAAGTTTACTTTGGATGCTGGTAAGGAAGAAGCTACCCAAATTCTTTCAGGTATTGCCAAATGGTATCCTGAATTTGATAAATTAGTTGGTAAAAAAGTAATCATTGTTTCAAACTTGAAGCCTAGAAAAATGCGTGGCGAATTAAGTCAAGGAATGTTGCTATCAGTTGAACATAAAGATGGTAATGTTGAATTGGTAACCGTTGGAAATCAATTTGAAAATGGTTCAACCTTAGAATAATGGTTATTTAATAACTATATAATTGAATAATAGCCATTAATTCTGAATTGAATTAATGGCTATTTTAGTGAAATGGAGTGTAATTAATATATGAAGATTTTTGATTCGCATACACATTTAAATGATGATGCATTTCGTGATAATGTGGATGCTTATATTGAACATGCTCATCGATTAGGCGTTGATAAAATGGCAATTGTTGGTTCAAACGCTAAAATGAACAAAGAGGCAATTGAATTAGCCCATAAATACGATAATTTATATGCAATTGTTGGTTGGCATCCAGAAGATTCATTAAATTATGACGATGAACAAGAAGCGATTTTAAAAGAACAATTAAAAGATGACAAGGTTGTTGCGCTAGGTGAGATTGGTTTGGATTATTTTCAATCAGTAGCACCTAAAAAATGTCAATTTCATGTTTTTAGACGGCAAATTAGACTAGCTAAAGCTATGAAGATGCCTATTTCTGTTCATAATCGTGAAGCTTTTGAAGATACTTATAAAATTTTAAGTGAAGAAAATGCTCATAACGGAATTATTCATAGCTTTAATGGTGATCCGGAATGGTTGAAGAAATTTATTGATCTAGGAATGTACGTTTCATATTCTGGAGTTGCAAGTTTTAAAAAGACACATGAGGTACATGATGCGGTTAGACAAACTCCAATCGATAGAATGCTAGTGGAAACTGATGCTCCTTATTTAGCACCAGAACCATTGCGTGGTCATCAAAATGAACCAGCATATACATTATATACAGTAGAGGCAGTGGCTCGTTTTAGAGACACTACGCCTGATAAAATAGCAGATGTTACTTATAATAACACTATGAGAATTTTTGGATTGGATAACTAATGGAAAAAATTAAAGAAGTAATTGTGGTTGAAGGTAAAGATGATACCAAGAGAATTAAGCGAGCAGTGAATGCTGATACGATTGAAACCAGAGGTTCTGCAATTGATGATGCTACTTTAGCGTTGATTAAAAAAGTAGCTCAAAAAAGAGGGATTATCATTTTTACTGATCCTGACTTTTCTGGTGAGCGCATTCGTCGAATCGTTTCAAAAGCCGTTCCTAATGCTAAGCATGCTTTTGTAGACCGTAAAAAATCTGTACCAACTAAAAGTGATGGTTCATTAGGTGTTGAGCATGCTAGTGTTATTACAATTAAAGAAGCACTAAAAAATGTTTATACCTCTGATGTAGAAAATCATATTGATGCTATTAGTCATGATGATTTAGAAGGAGCTCGTTTGATTAATGATGATCAAGCTAAAATTAGAAGAACTAAATTCTGCAATATTTTACAAATTGGATATGTAAATGGAAAACAATTACCCAAACGTTTAGCAATGTTTTCTATTTCTAAAGAACAATTTTTAAATGCAGTTAAGAAATTAAAGGAGTAACTATGACAAATAATCCAGATATTGCTAGTCCAGCAAGAACCCAAGCTATTTTAAATCGTTATCATTTATCAGCTAAGAAAAGTTTAGGACAAAATTTTTTAACTGATTTAAATGTTTTAAGTAATATCGTGAAGGCCGCTAATTTAAGTGATGAAGATAATGTCATTGAAATTGGTCCCGGAATTGGTGGCTTAACTGAATACTTAGCAAGAAATTCAAAAAGAGTTTTAGCCTTTGAAATTGACCAAAATTTATTACCAGTTTTAGATGATACACTATCACCTTATGATAATGTAAAAATTATTAATGAAGATATCTTGCAGGCTAATTTACCTAAAATTATTAAAGACTATTTTAATAATGAACGTCCGATTAAAGTTGTTGCTAATTTACCTTATTATATTACTACCCCCATTATATTAGACTTATTAAAGGGAAATGCTGAATTCGATAACATTACAGTAATGATGCAAAAAGAAGTAGCTCAAAGGTTGGTTGCTAATCCTGGTAGCCGTGATTATGGTTCCTTATCAGTAATTATTCAGTATATGAACGATGTTAAAATTGCATTTGAGGTTCCACGCAAATCGTTCATTCCAGCACCAAATGTTGATTCTGCAATCGTTACTTTAACTAAAAAAGAATCAATTGAAAATGAAGTTTTTGATGTTAAAGCATTTTCTAGTTTTGTAAGGGGATGCTTTGCTCATCGTCGCAAAACATTTTGGAATAATATGCAAGGACTATTTGGAAAGAAACCAGTTGTTAAAGAGCAAGTTCAATTAGTCTTAGATAAATTAAATATTAATTCTGGGATTCGTCCTGAAAAAATTTCGGTAAATCAATATGTTGAAATGGCTAATGAATTTCATGATAGAAAAATGATATAAAACAATTGCCATTTTCTAACGATTGTGATATAATTTGAAATTATTTATTTTGTGTGGTATAATCATTAAAGTGAGGTGAATGATTATGCCAACAAATTTGAACACAATCAAAAGTGAGTTGGAAGATCGTCTTGGCCAAAAGGTTATGGTGACCGTTCAAGTAGGAAGAAATAAAACACTAAAACGTCACGGAAAATTATCAGAAATTTTCCCAGCAGTTTTTATTGTTGATTTAGAAAAAGATGAGAATTTAAAACGAGTATCTTATAGTTATACTGATATTTTAACTAAAAATATTGAAGTGGACTTTGAAGATGACAATAAAACAGAAGAAGTATAAAAAAAGCTAATATTTGATATTAGCTTTTTTATTTACATAATTGCTTACAAAAAAGTTTCACTGACTTTTATATTTTATTTTAGTATAATGTTAAATAAATAAATGATGTGAAACGAGGTGTAATGCTTGAAAATTGTAGAAAAAGCAAAAGCCAAGCTTAATTTAGGCTTAGATACTTTATATCGACATAAAGATGGTAGTCCTGAATGGAATATGATAATGACCTCAATTGATTTATCTGACTATGTAGAAATCATCACTACTCAGGGTGACAGTATTCATGTTAATTCAAGTCAGGCTTTTCTCCCTCATGATCAAAGAAATTTAGCATATCAAGCAGCTTTGTTAATGAAAAATAAATTTGGTATTAAAGAAAATATTACAATTAATATTAAGAAAAATATTCCAGTTGCTGCCGGATTAGGTGGTGGGTCTTCTGACGCTGCAGCCGTTATTCGAGGATTGAATAGAATTTGGCATTTAAATTTATCATTTAAAGAAATGGCAATTATTGGATTAAATTTAGATTCTGATGTTCCATATTGTATTTATAGTAAAACTGCGCAAGTAACTGGGAAGGGTGAAGTTATCAGATTAATGCCCAAATTACCAAATATGTATTTTGTATTAGTAAAGCCTAGAATTAGTGTTTCTACTCCTGAGATTTTAAATAATATTAATTATGATAATTTACAACATGTTAATATTGATGATTTAATTAGGGCAATGCAATCTCAAAAATATGAACAGATTGTACAGAATATGGGAAATGTTTTAGAGCCAATCTCTTCTAAAAAATATCAAGATATTTTTAAAATAAAGTCAAAATTAATTAAGTATGGTGCTGATAATGCCCAGATGAGTGGCACTGGTCCTAGTGTTTTTGGATTATGTAAAAATGAAAGACACGCTAAACATATTTTCAATAGTATTCGTGGTTTTTGTTCAGAAGTATATATTGTAAAGTCTATGTAAAAAAATTATTTTTCAGTGATTTATAATTAAAAATAACAAAGTTGTGTCTTAAATCCGAACATTATGATAAAATTTACTTGTAGTTTTTACTTTTACGAGGTGAAAAAATGAAAGCCAAACGTAGTACTAGACTAGTTGATATGACTAGATTTTTAATGGAAAACCCTAACACAGTGGTTCCTTTAACATTTTTTGCACATAGATATGAATCTGCAAAATCATCAATTAGTGAAGATTTAACAATATTAAGAAAAACCTTCCAAGAAAGCGGAACTGGACTTTTGGAAACAATTCCAGGAGCCGCGGGTGGAAGTAAATATATCCCAAGTATTGAAAAAGATGAAGCTGTTCGTTTTATTGAAGAACTCCAATCATTTTTAGATGATAATACAAGAATGTTACCGGGTGGATATGTTTATATGAATGATCTATTAAACCGTCCATCAATCTTAAGACAAATTGGTAGATTGATTGCTACAATGTATAAGAATAAAAAAATCGATGCAGTATTAACAGTTGCTACTAAAGGAATTCCAATTGCACAAAGTGTGGCAACTTTATTGAATGTGCCATTTATTATTGCTAGACATGATTCTAGGATTACTGATGGATCTACCATCAGTGTTAATTATGTATCTGGTTCGCAACGTCGGATTGAAAAAATGGTACTTTCTAAAAGAAGTTTACCTGCTAATTCCAATGTTTTAATTGTGGATGATTTTCTACGTGGTGGAGGATCTGCAGCTGGTCTTTGCAGTTTAATCAATGAGTTTGATAGCAAAGTTGCTGGAATTTCTTTCGTTGCTGAAAGAGATTATGATGGTGAACGTAAAATTAGTAACGATCAATATACTTCTTTATTCAAAATTGATACAAATAGCGATAATATAAAGGTTTCACAAGGTAATTTTAATTGGGAACCATTTGATAATTTTAGTAAGAAGGGAAATTAGCATGAACACTAGAAATACAATCATTTTAGCTGCGGGTAAGGGTACCCGTATGAAATCTGAGTTGTACAAAGTTTTACATAAAGTTTGTGGTAGAACAATGGTGGACTGTGTATTAACTCAAGTTGAACAAATTAATATGGATAATGTTGTAACTGTAGTTGGCTATGGGGCTGAATCAGTTGAAGAACAACTAGGAAAAAGAAGTCAATATGTTCTACAAGAAAAACAATTAGGGACTGGTGATGCTGTTAAAAAGACTGCACCAATCTTAGGCAACTTAGAAGGGTCCACTATGGTAGTTAGTGGTGATACACCCTTATTTAAGGCTGATACTTTTAAAAAGTTATTTGATTATCATGAAGAAAGCAATGCTGTTGCTACAGTTTTAACTTCTAAAGCGCCTAATCCTTTTGGCTATGGCAGAGTTATTCGTGATTCAGAAGGTAATGTTAATAAAATCGTTGAGCAAAAAGATGCTAGTGAAGCTGAAAAGAAAATTGACGAAATTAATACTGGTGTCTATGTTTTTGATAATAAGGAATTATTTAATGCTTTAAGTCAAGTGAATAATAACAATGCTCAAGGTGAATATTATTTACCAGATGTCATTGGTATTTTTCAAGAACAAGATAAAAAAATTGGTGCATATCAAATGGATGATTTTAATGAATCTATGGGGGTAAACGATCGCATTGCTTTGTCTAATGCCAATCAAGTTATGCAAAAACGTATAAATGAAGCACACATGGCTAATGGTGTATCAATGATTAATCCTGATAATACTTATATCGATTTTGACGTTAAAATTGGTCAAGATACAATTATTGAACCGGGTGTAAAAATTCATGGGAACACTAAAATCGGTCAAAATTGTAAAATTGGTGCTAATTCAGAAATCCATGATTGTGTGATTCACGATGGTGTTACAATAACTTCATCTTACCTTCAAGAATCTGAAATGATGGAAGGATCTGATATTGGTCCTTACAGTCATTTAAGACCACATGCAATTATTGGTAAAAATGTTCATCTTGGCAACTTTGTTGAAGTTAAAAAAGCTCAAATTGATGAAGGGACTAAGGTTGGACACTTAACTTATGTTGGGAATGCACATCTAGGTAAGAATATTAATGTTGGTTGTGGTGTTATTTTTGCTAATTATGATGGTAAAAATAAGCATGAAACTAATGTTGGAGATGCATCGTTTATTGGTAGTAACGCTAATTTGATTGCTCCTGTAAACATTGATGATCATTCATTTATTGCGGCAGGTTCTACAATTACTGATGATGTTAAACAATATGATATGGCCATTGCTAGACAACGTCAGACTAACAAGCCAGGTTATTATAAAAAATTACCATATAACGGATAATTAAAACGTTTGTTTATAATTCCTATAACTTTTAAGTGAAAAAAGTATGGTTTTAGTGTAAAATAATGTTGAATGATTTATATTGAATTGACGAATAATATTTTATTGTTAGGTGGAGGAACTTTATGGCTGAAAAATATTCTGATCCTAAATTAAAGATTTTTGCATTAAATTCAAACATCCCATTGGCTGAAAAAATTGCTGATCGTGTTGGAGTAGATTTGGGTAAAACATCTGTGGATAGATTTAGTGATGGAGAAATCAAAATTAACATTGAAGAAAGTATCCGTGGAGATAACTGTTACATCATTCAATCTACATCTGCTCCAGTAAATGATAATTTAATGGAATTGATGATTATGATTGATGCATTAAGACGTGCTAGTGCAAAAACTATCAATGTTGTAATTCCTTACTATGGTTATGCAAGACAAGATCGTAAGGCTCGTTCAAGAGAACCAATTACTGCTAAATTAGTCGCTAACATGTTAGAAACTGCTGGAATTAATCGAGTAGTAGCGTTGGACTTGCATGCTGCTCAAATTCAAGGTTTCTTTGATGTCCCAGTCGATCATTTAATGGGTGCACCACTATTGGCTGACCATTTTATGAATCATGGATGGAATTCTGATGCAGTTGTAGTTTCTCCTGATCATGGTGGAGTAGTTCGTGCTCGTGCATTGGCAGAATTCTTGAAGTCACCAATTTCTATTATTGATAAGCGCCGTCCACAAGCAAATGTTGCTGAGATTATGAATATTATTGGTGATGTCAAAGGTAAATCATGTCTAATGGTTGATGATATGATTGATACTGCTGGTACAATCACTTTAGGAGCTCAAGCTTTAATGGAAGCTGGCGCTAAAGAAGTTTATGCTTGTTGTACTCATCCAGTATTATCTGGTCCAGCAATTGATCGCATTGAAAAGTCACCAATTAAAAAATTAGTAGTTACTGACACAATTCGTTTACCAAAAGAAAAACAAATTGATAAAATTGAACAAATTTCAGTTGCACCATTAATTGGAGATGCAATTAAACGTATTAATGAAGATCGTGCCGTTAGTCCATTATTTAGTAATCGTTTTAGAACTGATGACAAATAATGAATAAAAAAGATCTTGGTTTAATTGTTTCTGTTGTGAGTATAATTTTCGGCTTGATAATTTATATGTTTAATATACAAGTTATTGTAATTAGTAATATCTTTTTTCTCTTAGGATTATTACTAATTGTAGTTGGAGCGATTATGATACTTGCTAAGGGGCATCTATTTACTGGTTGGCGTATTTTTCATCGTAAGGATGATAATGAACGTTTTGAAAATGAAAAAATTCCAGCTAAAGAAATTGGCCGTAAAAAGAATGAATCCATAGTAATTAATGATTTTTCTAAATTATTTTTAATAATCGGTATTATATGGATTTTAATCGCAATTACAATTACTTTATAATAAAAAATGTCCACCAACACTTATAAGCGTTGGTGGACATTTTTATTTAATTATTATTTGTTCTTTAAAGCAAAATTACGAATGGCATATGCAACGCCATTTTCTTTGTTAGTTTTAGTAACCTTATTAGCAATTTTTTTTAATTCATCTACAGCATTACCCATGGCAACACCAGTTCCAGCATATTTTATCATAGTCATATCGTTGTTTTGATCACCAATAGCCATTACATTGTCAGCTGTTAGGTTTAGGTCTTTAGCTAAGCTATCAAGAGCGTTTCCTTTTGATGATTTTTTATTCATAAATTCAATAAAAACAGGGGTACTCTTAACAACAGAAAAACGATTAAACAAATCCTTTGGTAGTTCTGTAAAAGCTTTATCTATTACATCAGGATTAGCAATTAACATTGCTTTAACTATTTCAATATTTTTATCGATTTCTTTTGGCTCACGAACTTTAATTGGCATTTTAACTAAATAGCTTTCTGCAATTGAAAAAGGACTTAAATCTCGATTAGTAGCATAAATATAATCGGCAGTTTCAACTTGAAAATTAGTATTCAATTTATTACTTAATTTTTCTATTTCTAGAAATTCTTCATGAGTAATGTTTTCTTTTTCAATAATATTGCCATCAGCATCTTGAACTTGTGAACCATTAAAAGTAATAGCATATTCATCGTGACCTGAAATATTTAATGCTTTTAGATATGTTTTGACGCCAGTCAATGGGCGACCAGTACATAAAACGACTTTAATACCTTGTTTTCTAGCTTCTGTAATAGCATCAATAGTTTCTTGTGCTAAGTTATTTTCTTCGTTTAATAACGTTCCATCAATATCGATAGCGATTAATTGAATATCTTGCATAATATTACCTCCAAATAATTAGACTAATTGATTATTTTTGATGTGCTTTTGAAATTTTTCGTATATTGGTTGAAAGATTTCAATATTGTTTTCAGAATTAAGCATCTCTTTAGGGAAAAAGAATCGTTCATCACCGAGTTGTTTACCGGTTACTGCACTTACTAATCTTGATACTTTCGATAATTCAACCATTGTTCCGTCGGGACGACGAAGTTCAATTTGGGTGGCATGATGTTTCTTTTTGGGATCATAAGCATCATATGGTAAATCAAAACTATTGTTAGTATCTGTATAGTATTCAGGAGCAAAACCAACTTGTTTAATTAACTCTTGTAATTTAGGAATTAATTTTTTAGTTTCATCGTTAAATTCTGCAGATTTAAGAGGGCGACGATTAATAAAACGATCAGCCAAATCTGAAAGAATACTGTCTTTTGAATCCACCCAATGAATAAAATATGTGTTTAATACGCCATCGTCTAGTTTTAAGTAATCATCAATATCAAAATTATTTTGAAAAAATGGCATTAATAAATATGGAGTCGAACTATCATTAGTAGGCATTTTATCAGCTAATTCTTTTGCCCGCTTCAATAAATGACTTAAAATAACTTCCATTGAACGAGACACCGGATGAAAATAAACTTGCATGTACATTTGAAGACGACTGATAATATAGTCTTCAACGGCATGCATTCCAGAGATATCAAAGCAAATACCACCACGATATGGACGCATTACTCGTAAGATTCTAGTTAAATCAAAATTACCATAACTTGCCCCTGTATTATATGCATCCCTTAATAAATAGTCCATACGATCAGCATCACATTGACTAGAAATCATTTGAACAACTTGAGAATTTTTGTAAGTATGATTAATTACAGCAGCTACTTGTTTTGGGAAGTCTGGATCTACCTTGCGTAATACTGCATTTACTTCCGTTTTAGGCGAAGTGATAATTTCTTGTGTGATCATTTCATGATTAGTATGGAAAATATGTTCAAAAGTATGTGAATATGCACCATGTCCAATATCATGTAATAAGGCTGCACATAAAGCTACTAATCTTTCGGAATCATCCCAAAGTCCATCTCCGGGCTCTTTAGTAGGATAGTTTCTTAAAAATAAATCACAAATTCTACGAGTGATTTCATAAACGCCTAGACTATGAGTAAATCTAGAGTGCTCAGCACCGTGAAATGTGAATGATGAAGCACCTAATTGCTTAACTCTTCTTAGCCTTTGCATTTCCTTAGTGTTGATTAAATCTAGGATTACTTGATGTTGTACATAAATGTAATCATGAACAGGGTCACGAAAAACTTTTTCTCGTGGTAACATTTTATCTGTAAACTTCAATGATTGTCCCCCCTTATAAAAATATATCGTTAATAACCATTATAACAAATAATATTAATGGACAATTAAAAATATCCTTATTAAATTAATGCATTTAACGTACACACCATATATAATTAATGTAAGAATTTATAATGCAAGGGAGTGAAAATATATATGACCGATAATAGTGAAAGTGTAGTTGTAGATTTAACTACCTATATTAAACAAGATGATGAAAGTGAAAAATTTACTTTTCGTGAGTTAGGTACTTTGGTGAATGTTAATGATAAAACATATTTACGTTTTAAAGAAACCCAAAAGGAAGAAAAGGTGGCTTCAGTAACTATTAAGATTAGTGATGACCATGTTCAATTGACTAGACAGGATAATATGGGGCACCATTCAAGACTGATTTTCGCTGAAAATGAAAAGCATGATACCATCTACCAAACTCCATATGGACCGATTAAACTTTCAGTTAACACTAAGGATTTATTATATAATTACCAAGAGGCTCCACAAGCTGGTGATTTAGATATTGAATATGAACTAATGTCTGGAAATATGATGATTGGTGAGTACAAAATGGAATTGCATTTTTCCGCTTAAACGAGTATTATATTATTTAGTATTTTGAAAGGACGTGCACCGATTTGAAACTAGAAGCCTTAGAAGGTAAAGACAAGAAAGAATTATCAATGGTAGAAGTCGCTCATGCTATTTTAGCTGAACATGGTGATGTTATGGCCTTTGCTGATATCGCAAACGAAATCCAAAAATATTTGGGTGATTCTGATGAAGAAATTCGTAAACGATTAGTTCAATTCTATACAGATATGAACGTTGATGGTAGTTTTATTTCTTTAGGTGATAATCTTTGGGGATTAAGAACATGGTATCCATATGAATCAATCGATGAAGCTACTGTTCATCCAGAAGATGAAGATATTGATCGTCCTAGAAATAAAAAACGTCGTAAAGTTAATGCTTTCCTTGCTGATGCTTCTGATGATGATGACGTTATTGATTATGATGACGATGATCCAGAAGATCAAGACGACGAATTTGAAGATGCCGATGAAGGCACTGACGAAACCGATAAATATCATAAAGACTTAGATGACATTGATGAAGAAAATGATACCAAGGACGACGATATTCCAGATGGTATCGAAGGCGAATTGTCAGAGTTACATGATGACGACGATGATGATTCTAAAGATTAATTAAAATAATTTTATTTATATATTATCTTGACTAAAGATATATAACCATGTATTATTATTTTTGGGCTCCTTACAAAGGTGTTTGTAAGGACAATTGATCGATTAAAGTAATCAATAACTCCCTATTCTCGTGAATAGGGAGTTTTTACGTTTTTACCCTAATAGATTTTATGAGGAGTTATATACACATGACTAAATATGTTTTTGTTACTGGTGGAGTTGTTTCTTCACTAGGAAAAGGAATTGTTTCTGCATCACTAGGCCGTTTATTAAAAAACCGTGGATTAAATGTCACAATTCAAAAATTTGATCCATACATTAATGTCGACCCAGGTACTATGAGTCCTTACCAACATGGTGAAGTTTTTGTTACTAATGATGGTACAGAAACTGACCTTGACCTTGGACATTATGAACGATTTATTGATAATGATTTGAACAAGTACTCAAACGTAACTACTGGTAAAATTTATTCAGAAGTTTTACGTAAAGAACGTCGTGGAGATTACTTAGGGGCTACTGTTCAAGTTATTCCTCATATTACTGGAATGATTAAAGAAAAAATTATGCGTGCTGCTAAAGTTTCTGATGCTGATATTGTTATCACTGAAATTGGTGGTACTGTTGGGGATATTGAATCATTACCATTCTTGGAAGCAATTCGTCAAATGAAGGCTGAAGTAGGCGATGATAATGTATTTTACATTCATACTACTTTGATTCCTTACTTGCGTGCTGCAGGTGAAATGAAAACTAAGCCAACCCAACATAGTGTTAAAGAATTACGTGGCTTAGGTATTCAACCTAATTTATTAGTTGTCAGAACTGAACAAGATGTTACTGATGAAATGAAGAGAAAAATTGCTTTATTCTGTGACGTTAAGCCAGAAGCAGTTGTTGAATCAAAGGATGCACCAACTCTATACACTATTCCATTAATGTTACAAGCTCAAAATATGGATCAACAAGTGTTAGATCATTTTGGCGTAAAAGCACCAGCTGCTGATATGACTGCATGGAAACAACTTGAAAATAAAGTACAAAACTTAAGTAAAGAAATTAACATCACTTTAGTTGGTAAATATGTTAAGTTAAAGGATGCTTATATTTCAATTACTGAGTCATTAAAGCATGCTGGTTACCCATTAGATGCTAAAATTAATCTAAAAATGTTAAATTCAGAAAAAGTTAACGAAGATAACGTAAAAGATTTATTAAGCGATGCTGATGGTATTTTAGTTCCTGGTGGATTTGGTGATCGTGGGATTGAAGGAATGATTACTGCTGTTAAATACGCTAGAGAAAATGATGTTCCTTACTTTGGTATTTGTTTAGGTATGCAAATTGCAAGTATTGAGTTTGCTCGCGATGTTTTAGGATATAAAGATGCTAATACCACTGAAATTGATCAAGATACACCACATAAGATTATTGACTTGATGGCCGATCAAAGTGATATTGATGGTATGGGGGGGACTCAACGTTTAGGTGCTTATCCATGTAAGTTAGTTCCTGGTACTAAAACAGCTGCGGCTTATGATAATAAAAAAGAAATTTCAGAACGTCACCGTCATCGATATGAATATAACAATGCATATAGAAAAGAAATGGAAGATAATGGATTAGTTATTTCTGGTACTTCACCTGATAATCATTTAGTTGAAGTTATTGAAATTCCAGAAAATAAATTCTTTGTTGCTGCGCAATATCATCCAGAATTCTTGTCTAGACCAACTAAGCCAGAAGGTTTATTTAAATCATTTGTTAAAGCTGCCGGTGAAGAACACGACATAAAAAACAAATAGCTTATTGAAAAAAGGACTAAATTATTATTTAGTTCTTTTTTATTAACTTTTAATTAAATATACGCATAATTTGCCATAAAGTATTGTTTTTTTTTATGTTATTATTTATGATTGTTAATGTACTGTTCACTAAATTAAGTGAAACGTAAGTGAGGAATTTAAATAATGAATAAAATGATAATAAGAGGTGGACATCGATTATCTGGTGATGTAACTATTGGTGGTGCTAAAAATAGTACAGTAGCTTTAATTCCTGCTGCTATTTTAGCTGATACACCAGTACAATTTGATATGGTTCCCAATATATTGGATGTGCATAATCTAATGGTTATTTTGGAATCTATGAATGTTAAATCAGATTTTGCCGATGGCATTTTAAATGTTGATCCAACTAATATAATAGAGAATGCTTTACCTAGTAAAGCAATTAAAAGTCTAAGAGCTTCATATTACTTCATGGGTGCACTATTAGGTCGTTTTGGAAGGGCTAAAGTGACTTTCCCAGGTGGAGATAATATTGGCCCCAGACCGATTGATCAACATATTAAAGCTTTCAAAGCAATGGGAGCTAAAGTGGTTAATGATAAAGATAAAGTCATTATCACAACTGGTGAAAAAGGTTTACATGGGGCATCAATCTTTTTGGATGTTGTATCCGTTGGAGCTACTATTAACGCAATCTTAGCAGCTGTCAAAGCAAATGGACACACTGTTATTAGAAATGCAGCTAAAGAACCAGAAATTATTGATATTGTGACTTTTTTGAATAATATGGGAGCTAAAATTAGAGGCGCTGGTACTGATGTAATCAGAATTGAGGGTGTTTCAAAACTGTTTGCTAAAAATACCCATATTATTATTCCTGATCGTATTGAAGCAGGCACTTACCTAGCGATGGCTTCAGCTTATGGTGATGGCATTAATATTCACAATGTAATTCCAGAACATTTGGAATCATTTATTGCTAAATTATTGGAAATGGGAATTGACTTAAAAATTAATGAAGATAGTATTTATGTCCCTAAAAGCCATAAACTTAATAGTATTGAAATTAAAACGATGCCTTATCCAGGATTTGCTACTGATTTACAGCAACCAATCACACCGCTTTTATTGAAAGCTAATGGTGATAGTACCATTATTGATACTATTTACCCCAAGCGAACTAAACATATTAGCGAATTAAGCAAAATGGGAGCTAAGATTCGTTACAATGATGGTAATGGAAGTATTATTGTTAGTCATACTGATGATTTAAATGGCGCCACGATTTCTGCTGGGGAAATTAGAGCAGGTGCTTCAGAAATGATTGCTGGATTAATGGCTAATGGCACTACAATTATAAATAATGCTGATAATATTTTACGTGGTTATGATAATATTGTTGATAAGTTAACCCAACTAAAAGCTGAAGTTGAAATTATAAATGATGAAAAATAATTTTTTGGCTATTGCTGAAATTATTTTTTAATGTTAATATAATTAAGTCGACTAATCGATAATCTCTGAATCAACATATGATACAGGGCAAAGGAGCGATATATAATGAAACAAGGAATCCATCCAGAATACCACGAAGTAGTATTCCAAGATACTAGTACTGGTGCTAAATTCGTTGCTGGTTCAACTATGAACTCAAGCGAAACTATCAAGATGGACGATGGTAATGAATATCCATTAGTACGTCTTGAAATTTCTTCAGATTCTCATCCATTCTACACTGGCCGTGAAAAATTCACTCAAGCCGATGGTGCTGTGGATCGTTTCAACAAGAAATACGGTTTCAAGTAAATATAAAAAGCAAGTCTGTTTGGACTTGCTTTTTTTTTACCTAATTTTTTAAAATATAATTAATCCATTTAGACATTACCTTATCGATAATTTCAAATGTTTGTTCAAATTTTCCAGTGAACCATGGATCAGGAATTTCACGGTTACTTTTTTGATTATCAACATTTAAATATAAATGAATTTTTTGTAAATCATCTTTTGGGGACCAATGAAGTAAGTTGCTCATGTTTTCTTTATCCATACCAATTATGTAATCATATTTATCAAAATCTTTTGCTTCAATCTGAGAGGCATACATATTAGAGTAATCTAAATGATGTTCATCTAAAATTGTTCTAACTTTAGGATGAGGAGGATTTCCTAATTCTTCAGAACTAGTTGCTGCAGAACTAACTTTAATTTGATTTGATAAATTATCTCGCTTAATTAAATTTTTTGAAATAGCTTCATCCATCGCAGAACGACATACATTTCCATGACATACGAATAAGACTTTTTTCAAACTGATGACCTCCAATTGTTTATTTATATAAATTTTAACAGGATTTTATGTAATATTAAATTATATAGTTATTCAATATCAATAAATAGTTGTACAATGAAAAATAGGATAATTGAAAGAGTGATTAAAAATGCGTGATAATTTTATTTATATTAATGCTAATTTGTTACGTAATATGGTTAATACTCATGGTATTAGTTCAGATGACTTTGTTAACGGATTAGATAAATTGCCTCAAAACATCATTTTGCTTAATGATGATCGCATTAATGCTAATAATGTTAATGCACACACTAAATTTAGTGTAATTAATGGAAAAGATTCTATTCAAAAATTCTTATTGAATAAACAAATTGTTAATAAAAAGTTTATGGACTTTGAACGCAATTACGATTTGAATTTATTATTGAATACAGAAATAGCAAGTTTATTATATTTTGGACATATGGGATCACCAATGAATGAACCATTTTCTTCTAAATTACAAAATAAGTATGTTTACCTTGCTTATAAAAATAACTTGTTAACAACTTATTATCGTAATTTTTCTGATTTTAATCATATTCTTGAAATAAGTATTAAGCGTCATTTAAGAAATTTACATAGTAGCAGAAGAATGTTTAAGCGACCTTTATCGTTAAAATCAATACCTATAGATGTATTAAAATTATTAATTAAGTTAAGTAGTGAGGGATTAGTTATTAATCTTGATGCAGCTATTGAAAAACATCGATTATATCAAATTCCATTATTGTTGGAAAATAAACCGCAGAATCATTATGTTTGGCATACACAAAATGATATATATAATAATACAATTAATATTGGTTATTTAAAATATAATCTTGTTAACTCAAAATGGAATATTGATGTTGATAACAAGTCATTACCTAAGGAAATGGATGAATTATTGAATTAAAATAATTTTTTATTTCATGTTATACTATGATAATAATTATTTTTGTAAAAAGAAATGTATAGGAGATTAAAAGTTATGAAAATGTCGCTTGCAGAAATAGCAAGAGCAGTTTCCGCACAAAATGACATTAGTGATTATGAAGATGTTAATATTACTAATGTTTCTTTTGACAGTCGAAAATTGGAACCAGGGTCTTTATTTGTGCCATTGGTTAGTGAAAATGATGGACATGATTATATTAATGATGCAATAAAGCACGGAGCTAAGGCTGCGTTATGGCAATCAGATCACGATAATGTACCATCTGATTTTCCAATAATAAAAGTAGATAATACATTAAGTGCACTTCAATTTTTAAGTCAATATTATTTGGCAAAAATTAATCCTAGAGTAGTTGCCGTTACTGGTAGTAATGGCAAAACTACTACAAAAGATATGATTGCATCTATTTTATCTACCCAATTTAACGTTACTAAAACGCATGAAAATTTTAATAATGAAATTGGCGTCCCAATTACGATTCTGTCTATGGAGCCTAATACAGAAATGTTAGTAATTGAAATGGGAATGGACCGCCCTGGACAGTTAGATTTATTAAGCCATTTAGTAGAACCAGATATAGCAATTATTACAATGATTGGTGAAGCACATATTGAGTTCTTTGGAACTCGTGATAAAATAGCTGATGCTAAAATGGAAATTACTCATGGTTTAAAGGAAGACGGCGTCTTTATTTATAATGGAGATGAACCGTTGCTAAGACAAAGAGCCAAAGGATTACCATTTAGAATGCTTACCTTTGGTAAAAATGAAGATAATGATTTCTATTCAACTAATATTGATAGCGAAGAAGAACAAACCAGTTTCACTGCTAATAATTGGGATGCTAAATTTACAATTCCAATGATTGGTTCATACAATGTTAATAATGCTTTAGCAGCTTTATCAGTAGGAAATCTATACCGTATTCATGAAAATTATATGATCCAGGCCTTAAAGAACTTTTCAGCAACTGATAATCGAACTGAATGGATAGAGGGTAATAAGCACGAAATGATATTATCTGATGTTTATAATTCCAATCCAACAGCAGCTAAATTAGTTTTAAAAGCATTTTCTAATAGTGAGACAAGAGGAATTCGAATTGCAGTATTAGGTGATATGTTAGAACTTGGTGATAGATCAAGAGAAATGCATGAATCATTATCTGACTCGCTAGATCCATCAATCATTAAAAGTGTCTATTTAATAGGTGAAGAAATGAAATATCTAGCAGATAAATTGTCTAATAAATATGAACCACAATCGCTACATTATTTTAAAAAAGGTGATTTAGATCAGTTGTTTGATCAACTGAATTCTGAAATTTATGAAACTGATGAAGTATTATTAAAAGCTAGCCATGGAATCCATTTAGAAAAAGTATTAAATAAATTAACTGAAATTTAGGCTAATTTATTTGCTAATTGTGAATAAAAGGTTTAATATAGGCTAGTTACATTTTTTAGATTATCGGAATTTTTATAATCAAGTCACTAACGTAATGATGAGAACGGATTTTTCTCAAGTTAGTGATGGTATTATATAAAATGTTTCGTTTAGGAGGAAACATATTTGAAGTTTAGAGAGTTAGGTCTTTCAGAAGACTTATTAAAAGCAATTGAGGAAAAAGGTTTTAAGGAAGCCACCCCAATCCAAGCTGAAACAATTCCTTTAACATTAAAAGGTGAAGATGTTTTGGGTCAAGCTCAAACAGGTACTGGTAAAACAGCTGCCTTTGCTTTACCAATTATTGAACATATTGATTTAGATAATCCCAATGTTCAAGCTTTAGTTATTTCGCCAACTCGTGAATTAGCTATTCAAACTCAAAACGAAATAAGTCGTTTTGGTAAAAATAAGGGTGTAAAAACTACTGCTGTATACGGTGGTTCAGATATTAGAAGACAAATTAAAGATTTGAAGCATCGTCCACAAGTTGTGGTTGGTACTCCAGGTCGTTTATTAGATCATATTAATCGTCGTACATTAAAGTTAACTAATGTTAAAACATTAGTTCTAGACGAAGCTGATGACATGTTAGACATGGGATTCTTAGAAGATATTGAAAATATTATTAAGCAAGTTCCTGAAGAAAGACAAACATTATTATTCTCAGCTACAATGCCACCATCTATCAAACGTGTTGGGGTTCAATTCATGAAAGACCCTAAGCAAATTAAAATTAAAGCTAAAGAATTAACTACTGATTTAATTGATCAATATTATATTCGTGTAAAGCAATTTGAAAAATTTGATGTGATGACCAGATTCTTTGATATTCAAGCACCTAAAGTGACAATTGTATTTTGTCGTACTAAGCGTCGTGTTGATGAAGTATCAAAGGGGCTACTATTAAGGGGTTACCGTGCAGCTGGATTACATGGTGATTTAACTCAAAATCGTCGTTCACAAATTATGCGTGAATTTAAAAATGATAAAATTGATGTTTTAGTTGCTACTGATGTTGCGGCTCGTGGAATTGATGTTTCAGGGGTTACTCATGTTTATAATTATGATATCCCTCAAGACTCAGAAAGCTATGTTCATAGAATTGGGCGTACAGGTCGTGCTGGTAATCATGGTGTTTCAATGACTTTTGTCGAACCTAATGAAACTAGTTATTTGAGAGATATTGAAAAGCTAACTAAGGTTAGAATGTTACCATTAAAGCCACCTTCAGCTGATGAGGCCTTGAAGGGACAATTAAAAGCAGCAACTAAACAAATTGATTCATTAATTAAAAAGACTAAAGTTGAAAAATTTGCTGATACTGCTGATCAATTATTAGAAGAATATGATGCAAAAGATTTAGTTTCTGTCTTATTAAGCAAAATGACTAGAAATCAAGTTAAAGTTCATATTTCATCTGAAAGACCACTACCAAGTCGTAATAAGCATCACCGTGGTGGTGGATTCCATCGTGGCGGTCGTCGTGGTAACTTTAGAAGAAATAATAATCACCGTAATGGTGGCGGATTTAATCATGGTGGTAAGCGTCGTAATGGTGGCAATCATCGCAATGATAATTATTCTTCAAAACGTCGTCCAAATAAGTCTTTTACAATTAAAAACAAAGATTAATTTTAATAAAAAGTCATCGATTTATAATATAAGTCGATGGCTTTTTTGCTAGTATAGATATACAATTAGAGTATAACTAGTGTTAATTGGAGGATAAATATTATGGTGGTAGCTAAGCATCGTAATGCTGAATTAATTATTGATAGAAGTGCCATATATAAGAATATTAATGCTGAAAAACAACGTTTGCAAAATAACACTGCTTTATTTATGGTAGTTAAAGCTAATGGTTATGGACATGGGGCAATTCAAGTTGCTAAAACAGCGGTTAAAGCAGGTGCCGATGGATTTTGCGTTGCTATGTTAGATGAAGGAATTGAATTACGTAATGCTGGTTTTAATCAACCAATATTAGTTTTAGGTATTAGTCGAATTGAAGATGTTTCATTAATTGCTGAAAAGAATATTTCGGTAACCGTTTCTTCTTTAGATTGGTTAAAACGTGCTAACAGAATATTAAAAAATACTGATTTATTATTACATGTTCATTTGGGATTAGATACTGGAATGGGTAGAATTGGTTTTCAAAATGCCACGGATTTAAAAGAATCTATTGATTACTTAAATAAAAATGATAATTTTGACTTTGAGGGCATCTTTACTCATTTTGCTACAGCTGATGAAAATGATAAAAGTTATTTTAATTTACAAGTAAAAAGATTTAATGATTTTATGAAGGTTGTGAATCCTAGACCTAAGTATGTGCATGTATCAAATACTGCGACTAGCTTGTGGCATAGTCAATGTAATGGTAACATGGTAAGATATGGTATTGCGGGTTACGGATTAAATCCTTCGGGTGGAAATGTAGAACCACCATTTAAATTGTATCCAGCTCTATCTTTAACTAGTGAGATTGTTCATTGCAAATTGGTTAATCCTAATCGTTCTGTTGGTTATGGAGCTACCTATACAACAAAAAATCAACAATGGATTGGGACTGTTCCGATTGGTTATGCTGACGGTATTACTAGAAAAATGCAGGGATTTTCATTATTAGTAAATGGATATGAGTGTCCGATTATAGGACGCGTATGTATGGATCAATTAATGATTAAACTACCTGAGGAAGTAGCTGTTGGCACAAAGGTTACAATCGTTGGTAAAAATGGCAACAAAGAAATAACTTTACAGGATATTGCTGATTATTGTGATACAATTCATTACGAGGTGGCTTGTTTATTTACTAATCGTCTGAAACGAGTTTATATTAATTGATATAAATATAATTTAGAAAATAGGAGCAATTTATATATGGTATTGAATAATGGAACTTATTTTAACGTTAATAAATATTCATCAGCTCAATATGAGTTGAATGAATTCGCTAATGGTATTTCAGCCAAATTAGATAATAAAAATAGTGTTAAAGTGAGTCCAATGCTTGATGACTATTTATTAATTAATTCTATGATTAATGGATATACTGAGATGGGAAATCTTAATCAAGAAATATCTCGTGAATTTGCACCTTGTGAAGCAGATGCAGAAAGTAAATTAATTAGAATGAAGTTTAGATAGGGGATGTTAAGATTGTCAAACGTTGAAATTAAACGTGGCGATATTTTTTATGCTGACCTATCACCAGTAATTGGCTCAGAGCAAGGTGGGATGAGACCAGTATTGATTATTCAGAACAATATTGGTAATCACTACAGTCCTACTGTTATTGTTGCTGCGATTACTGCAAAAATTTCAAAGCCTAAGATGCCAACCCATGTGGGCATTAGTGCTGATAGGACAAAGATTGAAAAAAATTCTGTTGTTCTATTAGAACAAGTTAGGACCATCGATAAACAGCGTTTAAATGATCGAGTTGATCATTTAAGTGATAAATTTATGAAACGTATCGATAAAGCTTTGAAATTAAGTGTTGGGGTTCAGTGATTTTATACATAAAATAAAAAAGATGCGATATAATCGCATCTTTTTTATTATCTTTCATCATTTAAATTTTCAATTTCTGCAACTCTAAATGCTTTGCGATTAAGATTAGATGTAATTCGGTCTAATAGTTCTTTATCAACGTTAGCAGGTAATGTAAACATAATTCTATGTACAAGTTCACCTTCCTGAGCATCTAAACTTATAACGCTGGCAATGGATGTATATTTTGTTATTATTTTAGAGATTGCTTCTAGATCTCCACGGTTGCCGGGCGCTAACACAGTAATAACATAACTACCGATATTAACATTCCATGATTGTGACAACATATCCAGTAATCTAGTATGAGTTAAGATTCCATAAAACTTATTTTCTTTGCTTAAAACCGCAATGTATGGTAAATCTTTAATTGAGAAAAATACATGGAAAAATGCTGAGTCAACACTAATAAATTTTGTAGCATTTTTTAATAAAGTTGTAACCGGTAAATTCATATCGCCACCACGTGATTTATGGCGGTAAATATGCATTTTATAAATGTTTCCTCTAAAAATAGTACCAGTTTCATCTAAAATAGGCACACATCTAAAACCAGATTCTTCTAAAACATTCAATGCATCTTTTAAAGATACATTTTCTGTTACAGTGACTAGTCTACTCTTTGGTTTTACTAAAGATTTTAATAACATATATATCACTCCTTAAAATATTAGAAAACGTCTAATATTCTCATTTTAGCATAAATGATTAATAAATATTAATTATTTATAAAATAAAAAAGCCACGTTGAAAAAATCAACGTGGCTTTTTAATAGATTATATTACTTTAAAGATTCCATACCTTTTTCAGCAGTTTCCTTTAAAGTTTTAGCAGAAGAATCCATCTTAGCTTTTTCTTCATCACTTAGAGGAACTTCAATAACTTGTTTTACACCTGAAGCATTAACAACAGCAGGAGTACCAATGTAAATATCGTTTAAACCATATTCACCATTCATTGGAGCACCAATAGGCAATACTGAGTTTTCGTCACGTAGAATAGCACGTGAAATTCTCATTAATGCAGTAGCAACACCATAGAATGTGGCACCTTTCTTGTTGATGATAGTGTAAGCTTTATTTCTAGTTTCATCTTCAAGTTTTAGTAAGTCATCTTTGCTTACTCCAGCATCTTTAGCTACATCTAATAATGGACGTGAACCAACAGTTGCTTCATCGATAGCAGCAAATTCTGAATCACCGTGTTCACCCATGATGTATGCATTAACATCAGCAGGGTTAACACCGATTTTCTTAGCAACAGCTACTTGGAAACGAGTTGTGTCTAGTGAAGTACCAGAACCTACAACCTTTTCCTTTGACCAACCTGAAAGTTTTTGAACACCGTATGTTAAAACATCAACTGGGTTAGCAGCAACTACAAAAATACCATCAAAACCAGATTTAACAACTTCTGGTACGATTGAAGATAAAATCTTTAAGTTCTTGCCAACTAAGTCAAGACGAGTTTCACCTGGTTTTTGTGGTGCACCAGCAGTGATAACAACTAAGTCAGCATCTGCACAGTCACTGTAATCACCAGCGTAAATGTTCTTAGGAGCAGTAAATACTTGAGCATCTTCTAGATCAAGTGCGTCTCCTTCAATACGATCTTTAATAATATCAACGATGACGAATTCTTCACCGATTCCTTGTTGCATCATAGCAAATGCGTATGATGAACCTACGGCACCGTCACCAACTAAAACGACTTTTTGATGTTTCAAAGCCACAATAATCATCCCTTCAAAAACATATTTAAAGTTACATGAAAATTATATCATTAAAATTTGATTTCGTAAGGATATACCCTCAAAAAATCTTATTTTCTTAATATTTAATATACATTATAATCTTATATTGAATTGTTGAATTCCAGAAAACATCGTTAATTATGATATAATCTAGGATAATTAGTTAAAATAAGGAGCGTTTAAATATGAAGATGATTGTTGGATTAGGAAACATTGGTCCACAATATGATGGAACTAGACATAATACAGGTTTTTCAGTAGTTGATAAGTTTGCTGAAAAGTACAATATTGTTTTATCAACTAGAAAGATGGAAGCTAAATTTGGCGCAGGATTAATTGATGGCGAAAAGGTTATGCTAGTTGAACCTTTAACTTTTATGAATGAATCAGGTCGAGCAGTAGGACCATTAATGAAATACTTTAAACTACCATTAGAAGATTTAGTGGTTGTTTATGATGATATGGATTTACCAGTGGGCAAAATTAGATTAAGAAATCATGGTTCAGCTGGTGGCCATAATGGAATTAAAAGTCTAGTCGCACATTTGCAAACGGATAAATTCAATCGTGTGAGAGTTGGAACTGGTCACCCAACACGAGAAAGTGTTGTTGATTACGTATTAGGTAAATTCACGGCAGAACAAAAGCCTGATTTTGAAAAAGCAGCTGATAATTCAGTTTCAGCGTTAGAAGATTTTGTTGCTGGAAAAGAATTCAGTCGTTTAGAAAATAAATATAATTAAAATTCAAAGAGGGGGAAAACTAAATTGGAAATCAAACAATTTTTCTCTCAATTACCACAATATTCTTCGATAATTGAAGATTTAAAACCTAATCATCGTCAGTTAATAACTGGACTTTCAGGATCTGCAAAATTAATGTTGATTGCAACTTTGATGCAAGACACACAGAAAACATTTTTGCTTGTGACCGATTCACTATCTCGAGTTTCCGATATTGTTGAAGATTTACAAAACATTTTGCCATCGAAGGACGTTTTAGAATTTCCGGTGGAAGAAGTTTTGGCAGCTGAAATTGCAACGAGCTCACCAGAATTTAAAGCATCTCGAGTTTTAGCACTAGATGCTTTACAAAGTGGAAAACCCAAGATAGTTGTTACTTCTGTATCTGGTGTAAAACGATATTTACCTAATGTGAATAGTTTTAATCAATCAAAATTAACTATTGAAACTGGGATGGATGTTGATTTAGAAAAATTAAGATCTATGCTTTATCAAATGGGATATAATCCTGAAAAAATGGTTGCAGCTCCTGGTGAATTTTCCATCAGGGGTTCAATTGTTGACATTTATCCATTAAATTCAGAATTTCCAATTAGAATTGATTTTTTTGACACTGAGGTTGATTCATTAAGATATTTTGATATTTCTAATCAACGCAGTATCGAAAATACGCAAAAAGTTTCGGTTTTGCCAGCTAACGATATGATAGTTAGTGCAGATGAAAGAAAAAAGGCTTCTGATAAAGTTAGTGAAGTTTTAGAGCAAAGATTACTTTCCATTAAAAATGATGATGATAAACGAAAATTATCTAATGCTGTCCAACCAATTGTTGATGATATGAAAAAGGGGATTGTTGATAGTAATTGGCTTTTATATGCTAAGGACTTATTTGATCGACCTAGCTCAATCTTGGATTATGTTCCAGATGATGGAGCTATATTATTTGACGATTATAGCCGCTTGTTAGATTCAGATCGGCAATTAATGACGGATGAAAGTAATTGGGCCGAAGATAAATTAGAACATGCTGAATTATTGTCTTCCAATAAAATTACTCTAGATTTTAAAGAGCAATTTCATAAAATTAAACAAGCTGAAATATTATTTTCATTATTTCAAAAAGGATTAGGTAATATTAAGCTAACTCAATTGCAAGATATTAAAGTTCGTCCAATGCAAAAATTCTTTGGTCAAATGCCTTTATTAAAAACTGAGATTGATAAATGGTCTAAACAAGGTGAGACAGTAATTATTTTGGTTAAAGATAAAAATCGAATGCAAAAGGTTACGCAAACTTTAAATGATTTTGAAATTGAAGTTATCCAAAACTCTAGGGACAATATTTTACCGAATAAGGTTCAAATCATTCCTGAACGATTGAAAAATGGTTTTGAGATACCAATTAACCAATTAGTCATTATTACTGAATCAGAAATGTTTGCCAAAGTGCATAAGAAGCGTCCACGTCGACAAACCTTTTCAAATGCACAAAGGATTAAAAGTTATACTGATTTAAAACCTGGTGACTACGTTGTTCATGCTAATCATGGGATTGGTAAATATGAAGGCATGAAGACAATGGAAGTTGATGGTAAGCATCAAGATTACATTACGATTACTTATCGTGATAATGCACAGTTATTTATTCCGGTTACGCAATTAAACCTAATTCAGAAATATGTTTCATCAGAAGATCGTCATCCACGTGTTAACAAGTTAGGTGGCAGTGAGTGGCAAAAGACTAAGCGTAAAGTTCAAGGTAAAATTGAAGATATTGCTGATGATTTAATTGATCTTTATGCTAAACGATCATCACAAAAAGGTTTTGCATTTCCTAAAGATGATGAATATCAAGATAAATTTGAGGATGCATTTCCGTATGAACCAACTCCTGATCAAGTGCGTAGTTCCGAAGAAATTAAAACTGATATGGAACAGCCACATCCAATGGATCGCCTATTAGTTGGGGATGTTGGCTATGGTAAGACTGAAGTTGCTTTACATGCTGCTTTTAAAGCAGTTGAAGCGGGTAAACAAGTGGCTTTTTTAGTACCAACCACAGTTTTAGCACATCAGCACTATGAAACAATCCTTAATCGATTTGAAGGGTTTCCAGTTAACATTTCAGTATTATCAAGATTTAGAACTAGAAAACAATTAAATGCTGCTAAAGATGGTTTGTTAGATGGTAGCGTTGACATCGTTGTAGGAACCCATCGTTTATTATCAAATGACATTCAATTTAAAGATTTAGGATTGCTATTAGTGGATGAAGAACAACGCTTTGGGGTAAAACATAAAGAAAAGATTAAGAAATTAAAATCAAACGTCGATGTTCTAACTTTGACTGCTACGCCAATCCCAAGAACTTTAAATATGTCTATGATGGGGGTTCGTGATTTATCAGTGATTGAGACACCGCCGGCTAATCGTTATCCGATTCAGACCTATGTGATGGAAGAAAATGCAGGAGCCATTCGTGAAGGAATTAATCGTGAAATTAGTCGTGGTGGGCAAGTTTTTTATATGCATAATCGAGTTTCTGATATTGAAGAAACAGTTAATCATTTACAGGCGTTAGTTCCAGATGCCAGAATTGGTTATATTCATGGTCAAATGACCGAAAATCAATTGGAATCAGTATTATATGATTTTGTTAATGGTGATTATGATGTGTTAGTAACAACCACCATTATTGAGACTGGCGTTGATATACCGAATGCCAATACGCTCTTTGTGGAAAATGCTGATCATATGGGACTGTCCCAGTTATACCAAATTCGTGGACGTATTGGTCGTTCTAATCGTGTTGCTTATGCTTATTTTATGTATAAACCAAATAAAGTATTAACTGAAGTTTCTGAAAATAGATTAGAAGCAATTCGTGATTTTACGGAATTAGGTTCAGGATTTAAAATTGCCATGCGCGATTTATCATTGCGTGGTGCTGGCAATTTGTTAGGAAAACAACAATCGGGATTTGTTGATTCAGTTGGATATGATATGTATACTGAAATGCTTTCAGATGCAGTAGCTAGAAAACGTGGGCGTAAAACAGATGCTAAAGTTGAAACGCATATGGACCTAGACATTGAGGCTTACTTACCAGATGAATATATTCAAGATGCACAACAAAAGATTGAATTATACAAACGAATTAGGCAAATGAGTAATGATGATCAATATCGTGAATTACAATCGGATATGATTGACCGCTTTGGTGATTATCCCAAAGCAGTAGCTAATTTATTAGCAATTAGTAGAATCAAAATGTATGCAAGTACTGCTCTAGTACAAAGTATTACTAGAGGTACTAAACAAATTGTGATTACATTATCCAAAATTGGAACGGAATTTTATGATAGTAAACAAATCTTAAAATCAATTGCGGCAACTGAATTTCGTTCAATGATTGGTACTGCTGATGGTAAGATGCAAATTGCTTTAACAGTGCAACCAACTATGAATGATGATAAGTGGATGAATGAATTGATGAAATTTGTTTTAGAATTAGATAAAGAACATACAGGAAATTTAAATAATGAAAAATAGTGAAAAAAAACTCTCAGCTCTTATGAAAGGGGCAATGTTATTATCAGTTGCCTCATTGATTAGTAAAATACTCAGTGCTTTTTATCGAGTACCATTTCAAAACTTGGTTGGTAATGTTGGCTTTTATATTTATCAACAAGTTTATCCTATCTATGGAATTGGCATGACGCTTGCATTAACAGGATTACCCATTTTTATATCACGAGTGATTGCCGAGCAAGATAGTGAAATGAATAAAAAAGCTTTATTAAGACAGATTTTAATTACGTTATCTTGCTTTGGCTTAGTTATATTTATTGGATTACAAATGGGTGCATTTAAGGTTGCTCAACTAATGGGTGATCCTAATTTGGTAGGGATAATTAGGGCAATCAGTTGGATGTTTTTATTTATGCCATTTTTAGCTAGCTTTCGTGGATACTTTCAAGCAATCCTTTTTATGAAGCCGACTGCTTATTCACAAGTGATAGAACAATTGATGCGGGTATCAGTAATATTGATAGCTGCATATATTGGATTTATAAACCACCTAAGTCCTTATACGGTGGGAAAGTATGCAATGCTAGCAGTGCCAATTGCTGAAGCATTTTCACTGGCAGTCTTGTTAATATATTATCGTAAAAATATTGGTAAACTACCGAAAATAAAACAGCTTGCTTACCCTAATTTAACTAAGCAACTTTTTTTAGAGGGTGGAACACTTTGTTTACTAGCTTCTATTATGGTTCTATTGCAACTTGTTGATTCCTTTACGGTTAGGAAAGGATTGGTACTATCTGGATTGTCATTATTCGATTCGCAAGTATCAAAAGGGATTTATGATCGGGGACAAACACTGGTTCAGTTAGGATTAGTGTTTGCAACCTCATTTTCAACTGCAATTTTGCCTTCATTGAGTCAGTCCTATAAGAAAAAAGAATATAATAGCTTTAATAGTATTGCTAATGAGATGATGCGTGTTAGTATTTTCTTGACAGTAGCAATTACCACCGGGATGATTAGCTTGATGCCAATGATTAACCAATTATTATTCAATAGTCAAACAGAAAATCATACTCTTAGTATTTACTGTCTCAGTATTTTAATAACAACGATTATTACAATTTACAGCAGCATTTTACAAAGTGTTGATCAATTCAAAGTAGCTGCATTTTCCATAATGGCTGGTTTATTATTAAAATTGATAATAACTGAATATTTGACTGCCCAGATTGGAATTATGGGTGCTAGTATTTCAACAATTGTTAGTCTTCTTTTTGTACTAAGTTTAGAATTGTATTTCTCTAAACTTAAGTTAAAGATCAATGATAAAGTATCCTTTACTATTAAAATTGTCTTAAATGCTATGATTATGCTATTTATTGAAATCTTATTATCAAATATTGTGGTTGAATATATTCCAATCAATAGTCTTAGAATAAAGGCATTGATTTTACTATTAATTTTGATACCAATTGGAATATTCTCATTTATTTTTATTGCTAAGAAAATTAATATTTTAAGTGATGAAGAATGGAAATCAGTTCCTATAATCAATAAATTTATAAATAAATAAGGAGATTATTTTTTATGAGACTAGATAAGTTTTTAAAAACTTCAAGAATCATTAAACGTAGGACGGTCGCTAAAAGTATTGCTGATCAAGGTAGAATTTTAGTTAACGGGCATGTTGCTAAGTCTTCTACTGATATTAAATCTAATGATAAATTAGTTATAAAGTTTGGTAATAAGACATTAACACTGCAAGTTAATCAACTTTTTGAAACAACTAAAAAAGCTGAAGCAGATCGTATGTATACAGTTTTAGATGAACAATATGAGCGTGATTTTTCTAATGAATAAATTTTAAAATGAATATTTACTATTTTATTTTTTATAAGTAATGATTATACTTGTCTATAACAACTATGAATATGGAGGTTACTAAAAATGTCTAACAAAGTACGTCATTTGAATAACGATTATGAAAAACTTAAGATATATAGACATCAAAAGATTCTACGTACTCGTAAAAAACGTGCGTTGATTTTAGTATCTATATTTTTAGTTGTCATTTTAGTTCTTATTTATCAAATAATAGCAACTAAAAATGAATCTAGCAGCGTTGAAAATAAGGCTAATAATATGCAAGTTGTGTTACAAAATAATAAAGAAAACAATAAAAAATTAAAACAGAATGTTAAGCAACTTTATAATAATGATTATTTAGAAAAATTAATTAGACAAAAGTATTATTATAGTAAACCTGGTGAAACAGTTTATGGTTTACCTGGCGATGTATCTAAAGATGTTATTCAAAATTAAAATGGTATAAAATACCATTTTTTTTGTACAATAATATCGATAATGGTGCTATACTTAAAATACTTACTTTTTTAGGAGGAACATTTTTTTTATGGCAATTGAAGTTGGATCAATAATTTCCGGCAAAGTCTCAGGAATTACTAATTTTGGAGCATTCGTTGATTTAGGAGATAATAAAACGGGATTAGTTCATATTAGTGAAATTTCTGATAGCTATATTAAAGACATCAAAGATGTTTTAACAGTTGGCGATGAAGTTAAAGTTAAAGTTTTAAAGATTGGTGATGATGGTAAGATTGCTCTTTCAATCAGAAAAGCCAAGCCAGATTCTGAAAGAAAGCCAGAACATCATTCACACAATCACAATAATCATGGTAATTCTAAACGTGATTTTGGTAATAACCACCGTCATAACGATAACCATAAAAAAGCTAGTTTTGATGATTTAATGAATAACTTCTTAAAAGATAGTGAAAGTAGACTAGCAACAATTAAGAAAAATACAGAAGGCAAACGTGGTGGCCGTGGTGGTCGTCGTAGCTAAAACTAAAAAATGATTGAGGCATTTGCCTTAATCATTTTATTTTTATAAAATTTTAAGGAGAAAAATGATGCAAAGTGGTAGAACATTGCGCGAAAATTTTTTCGATTTGATATCTCAAAAGCATTGGTGGAATAATGATGAGTATGTTGTAATTGGTGTTTCTGCAGGAGTTGATTCGATGTGCTTATTATATTTAATGAAAAGCCTTCCTATAGCGTTAAGACCTAATATTATAGTTGCACATGTTAATCATAAATTAAGAACCCAAAGTGAAATAGAAGAACAATATATTAAGCAATTCTGTAAGCAAAATAATTTACAATTAGAAGTGGGTATTTGGCATAAATCTGATCATCCAATTAATGGAATAGAGAATGCGGCGCGTAATTTTCGTTATGATTTTTTTCAAAGTGTTATGGAAAAATATAATGCTAAAAAGTTATTAACTGCACATCATTTAAATGATCAAGCAGAGACCATTATAATGAAGCTTATTAGGGGGTCATATGTTAAGCAGATTAGTGGAATTAATAGGATTAGACAATTTTATCAGGGCTTTTTATTAAGGCCATTATTAGATTTTAAAAAATCTACCTTGAAACAATTTGCTATTGATAATAATATTAAATGGTTTGAAGATGAAACTAATCAAGATCTGGATGTACAGCGCAATCGGATCCGACATCAAATTTTGCCAATGATGGAAAAAGAGAATCCTAAAGTAATTGAGCATTTAGGATCATTTTCTAAACAGCTAAAGCAATTGGTTGATACTAATCAAGAACTTTTATTAAAATTAATTGGAGATTTAAAATTAAAAAATAATAATTTGAATTTAGAAAAATTTACAAGCAAAAGCGAGAACCTTCAATTTGAAATTTTAGAAGAAATTTTAAATCCAATTAATAATTCTGCTTTAGCTAATCAAGATAAAATATATGAAATTATTTATTTGCTAAATAATAGACAAAAACCTCAATTAAGGTTTAAATTAAATGATAATTATTACCTTTTTAAATCATATAATGAATTTGGTATACAAAAATATAAAAATAATTTTATAAGTTTATCAAAGAAAGATGAGTTTGTGGTAACATTAAACCAATGGTTTTCTACATTAAATGGAAAGCTGTTTATGATAACCGATCGTGAAATTAAACATCCTGATAAATACCAAAGAATTTCTCAATTTAATTTATCAAGGGAAGACTTTCCTTTATTTGTTCGGATGACTGAAAATTCAGATAAAATCACCTTAAAAAATGGCGGTCATCAGTCAGCAAAGCGTATCTTTATTAATAAAAAGATTCCTAATTCACTTAGAAAAAATGCTCAGACACTAGTAAGCTCAAATAATGATGTTTTATCTATTTTGGGATATAGTGAATCTACTATTTTAAATTCTTTTAATAAAAGATATAATTTAATCATCAAACAAAAGCTTTTGGAAGGAGAACGTAATGAATAACGACATTCTTAAGACCTTATATAGTGAAGAAGACATTGAAAATGCATGTAAAAGATTAGGTGAACAGATCACAAAGGACTATCAAGGTGAAAATCCGATAGTGATTGGAGTCTTGAAGGGTGCAATCTTCTTTATGACTGATATTGTTCGTGATATTGATTTATATATGGATATTGATTTTATTGATGTATCTAGTTATCATGGTGGAACTCAATCTAGTGGATCAATTGAGTTGATGAAGGATGTTGATATTGATGTAAATGGTCGTAATGTTTTATTTATTGAAGATATTATTGACACTGGTAGGACATTAAAGTATTTAGAAGATTTATTATCTGATCGTGGAGCTAAGTCTATTAGTGTATGTACTTTAATGGATAAACCAGAAGGGCGTGTGGTTGAAGCTAAAGCTGATTATGTAGGCCTAGAAGTTCCTAATGAATTTGTAGTTGGTTATGGCTTGGATTATGATGGCAAATATCGTAATTTACCATATGTTGGAGTTTTAAAACCAGAAGTTTATTCAAACAAATAGATAGTCTATATAACAAAAAAATGATAATATATGTTTTGTGTCTTAAATTTGCAAATCACAATAAGCTTTATTTATCTTAAAGTGATATAATAAAATATTAAATAATAGTCTAAGACATTAAGAACAGGAGGCAATTGATGCGTAATAACAAAGGATTATTCAAGAACAGTCTGTTCTATATTGTTGCTTTCTTGATTTTAATGGGAGTATTCTTTTTTGCAACTAGTAATAAAGGAGAAACTCATAATCAAGAGATTCAATCTAGTCAGTTTGTTAAACAATTAAAAGATAACAAGGTAAAAGACTTTTCTGTTCAACCTTCTGATGGTGTTTATAACATCTCTGGTCAGTATAGAGAAGCTCAAGAAACAAAGTCTAATAGTGGTAGTAGTTTCCTATTTGGAAATTCCCAAAAAACTACTAAGGTTTCATCATTTAAAGCTAATGTTTTAAAGAACAATAGTACAATTGCTGAAATCACTAATTATGCTAAGAAAAATAACGTCAAGATGAACGCTAAAGAAGCTGATACTAATGGTGGTTTCTGGACCAACTTATTAATTTCAGTTGTACCTATGCTAATTATTTTAGTATTCTTTTTCATTATGATGAACCAAGCTGGCGGTAAAAACGGCGGTAAAGGTGGCATTATGGGAGTAGGTAAGTCTAAAGCTAAGCCTACTCATAGTAATGTGAAATTCTCAGATGTTGCTGGTGAAGAAGAAGAAAAGCAAGAATTAGTTGAAGTTGTTGAATTCTTAAAGAATCCAAAAAAATATTCAAAGCTAGGTGCTAAGATTCCTCATGGTGTGTTACTAGAGGGGCCTCCTGGTACTGGTAAAACTTTACTAGCTAAAGCTGTTTCTGGTGAAGCTGCAGTACCATTTTATTCAATTTCTGGTTCTGATTTCGTCGAAATGTTTGTCGGAGTTGGTGCTAGTCGTGTTCGTGATTTATTTACTCAAGCTAAAAAAGACAGTCCTGCGATTATTTTCATTGATGAAATTGATGCTGTAGGTAGAAAACGTGGTAATGGCATGGGCGGTGGCCATGATGAAAGAGAACAAACTCTTAATCAACTACTTGTTGAAATGGATGGTTTCTCAGGTAATGATGGTGTTATCGTTATTGCTGCTACTAATCGTTCTGATGTCTTAGATCCCGCTTTAACTAGACCAGGTCGTTTTGATCGTAAAGTTTTAGTTGGTCAACCTGACGTACGTGGAAGAGAAGCAATATTAAAAGTTCATGCTAAGAATAAGCCTGTTTCTGACAAGGTTGATTTACATGAAATTGCTAAACAAACTCCTGGCTTTGTGGGTGCAGACTTAGCTAACTTGCTTAATGAAGCTGCTTTATTAGCTGCTCGTCGTAATAAGGATAATATTGGTCCTGCTGAATTGGATGAAGCTGAAGATCGTGTTATTGCTGGTCCAGCTAAAAAGGATAAGGTTGTTAGCAAAAAAGAACAAAATATCGTTGCTAATCATGAAGCTGGTCATACTATTGTAGGATTAGTATTAAATGATGCCAGAGTTGTTCATAAGGTTACAATTGTTCCTCGTGGCCGTGCTGGAGGATATGCAATTATGCTTCCTCGTGAAGATCAACAATTGATGTCCAAGAAGAATGCTATGGAACAACTTGCTGGATTAATGGGTGGTCGAACTGCTGAAGAAATCATTTTTGATTCAGAATCTTCTGGAGCTTCTAATGATTTTGAACAAGCTACTAATTTAGCACGTGCAATGGTTACTCAATATGGTATGAGTGAAAAGTTAGGCACTGTTCAATTAGAAAGTCCAACTCAAGATCCATATGCTCGTAAGTATTCTGAAAAGACTGCTGCAACTATTGATGATGAAGTAAGACGAATTATCAATGAAGCACATGGTGAAGCTCATGATATTATTGAACAACATCGTGAACAACATCATGCAATCGCTGATGCCTTGCTTAAGTATGAAACACTAGATGAAAAACAAATTCTAAGCTTGTATCGTACTGGTAAGATGCCAGAAGAAAACAATGATGTTGATGAAAATGCATCTTTTGAAGAATCTAAAGAAGAATTAGAAAAACGTGATGAAGAAAGAAATAATCATGATGATTCTAATGATTCAAATAATGATCAACAATAATTTGATTAAATAAAAGCGTGGGTTGAATAAAATATTTAACTCACGTTTTTTTATAAATATTTAAATATAAAAGGAGATTTAACATGTCAGACTATTTAACCAAAAGTGTTACTAAAGATGGAATGTTTAGAGCTTACGCAATGGAAGCTACAGAATTAGTTTCTGAATCACAAAAGGATCATAATACTTGGCCAACTTCTTCTGCTGCATTAGGCCGTAGTTTAATTGCTAGTTTATTATTATCTTCATCAGTACTTAAGGGAAAAGAATCTATGACGGTTAAAGTGATGGGGGATGGACCTGCCGGAACAATTGTAGTTGATGCTGATGCAAAGGGTCATGTTAAGGGATATATGCATAACCCTTATGTTGATATTCCTTTAAATAAGCATCACAAATTAGATGTTGGCGGAGCTATTGGTCATAATGGAACATTACAAGTTATGAAAAGCCAAGGCGGAAAAGAACCTTATACTAGTAATGTGGATTTAGTATCTGGTGAAGTAGGTGATGACTTTACTTATTACTTAGCGCAATCAGAACAAATTCCTTCAGCAGTTGGAGTTTCTGTTTATGTAAACGAAGATGGTACTATTGGTGCAGCTGGTGGATATTTAATTCAAGTATTACCTGGGGCTTCTGATGATGCAATTTCTAAGCTAGAAAAAAGATTGAAGTCAATTCCAATGATTTCAGAATTATTTTTATCCAAGCAAAAACCAGAAGATATCTTAAAATTAATTTTTGGTGAAGATAATCTAACAATCTTACAAAATTTACCAGTTGAATTTAAATGTGATTGTTCTAAAGAAAAATTTGCTAATGAAATCGCTGGAATTGGTAATAAAGAAATTCAAGCTATGATTGATGAAGATCATGGTGCAAAAGTTGTTTGTAATTTCTGTCAAACTACTTATAATTTTAGCGAAGATGATCTAAAAGAATTAGAAACATCATCTATTAATAGTAAAGAAGACAAAGATAAAAAATAATACTATAAAAATGACCATTAATATTTATTATGCTATTATATTTAGCAGAATAAATATCTGACTGATTTGTATGAGGTGAAAAGTATGGAATGGAAAATTGGGGACGTTACAATCCCAAACCAAGTGGTAGTAGCTCCAATGGCTGGAGTAACTAATACAGCATTTAGAATGATTTGTAAGGAATTTAATGCTGGATTAGTTGTTTGTGAAATGATTTCTGATCGTGGAATTATGTATAATAATCAAAAAACTTTAGATATGATTAACGTTGATGCTAAAGAACATCCAATGAGTATTCAAATCTTCGGTGGAAGTAAAGAAACTTTAGTACAAGGTGCTAAGTTTATTGATCAAAAAACTGATGCTGATATTATTGATATTAATATGGGATGTCCAGTGAATAAAGTTGTTAAGACCGATGCTGGATCAAAATGGCTATTAGATCCTAATAAAGTTTATGAAATGGTTTCAGCAGTCACTTCAGCAGTTAATAAACCAGTTACTGTTAAAATGAGAACTGGTTGGGATGAAGACCATATTTATGCTGTTGAAAATGCTTTAATGGCTGAAAAAGCAGGTGCTTCAGCAGTTGCTATGCACGGTAGAACTAGAAAACAAATGTATCAAGGATCTGCTGATTGGGATGTTTTAAAAGCAGTTGCTGATAAGCTAACAATTCCATTTATGGGAAATGGTGATGTTACTACTCCACAAAAAGCTAAAAAAATGCTTGACTATGTGGGATGTGATGCTGTAATGATTGGCCGTGCTGCTGAAGGTAATCCGTTTATGTTAAAACAAACAGCTCATTATTTAGAGACTGGTGAAATGCTACCAGAACCTTCAGTTGAAGAAACGATTAAAACTGCTAAAGAACATTTGCATAGATTGGTAGGCATTAAAGGTGAATTTATTGGACCTCGTGAATTTAGAGGGCAAGCAGCATATTATTTAAAGGGACTTAGACGTTCAGCTAGAACTAAGGCTGCCTTAAATGAAGCTGGTACGGAACAAGAAATGATTGATATTTTTGATAACTTTCTTGAAAAAACAACTAAAAGAAATGCAAGTAAAGTATAGAATTTAATAAATATTAATAGGTTAAGCTTATTTATGGTATTATTATTATAGAAAATAATTTATTCTGATGGAGGTATTACTGTGGCAAAAGAAAAGCAAATGAATGATCAATTGCGGGTTCGTCGCCAAAAGATGAATGAATTACGAGAAGAAGGTATCGATCCATTTGGTAGCCGCTTCGAACGTACTCATTTAGCTAAACAATTGCATGATGCATATAATGATTTAACAAAAGAGGAATTAGAAGAAAAAGATAAAAAAGTTGTTATTGCTGGTCGTATGATTGCAAAACGAGGTAAGGGTAAAGTTGGTTTTGCTGATTTACAAGATCGTTCTGGTAAAATTCAACTTTATGTTAGAAAAGATGTTGTTGGTGAAGACAATTATCATATCTTTAAACGATCTGATATTGGGGATCATTTAGGTTTTGAAGGTGAGGTTATTAAAACTGATATGGGTGAATTAACAGTTAAGGCTACCCATGTAACTTTCTTAGCAAAGGCTTTGCGTCCATTACCAGATAAATACCATGGTTTACAAAATAAAGAACAAAAGTATCGTCAAAGATATTTAGACTTAATTGCTAACCGTGATAGTTTTGATCGTTTCCAAAAACGTACTAAAATTATCTCAGCTATCCGTAGTTATTTAGATAATCAAATGGATTGCACTGAAGTTGAAACTCCTGTGCTTCACAACCAAGCTGGTGGTGCTAATGCCCGTCCATTTATTACTCATCATAATGCACTAGATATTGATTTATATTTACGTATTGCACTTGAATTACATCTTAAGCGATTAATTGTCGGTGGTATGGAACGTGTATATGAAATAGGTCGTGTATTTAGAAATGAAGGGATGGATCAAGACCATAATCCTGAATTTACTGAACTAGAATCATACATTGCATATTTTGATTTTCATGATGTAATGGATGAAACTGAAGGTATCTTTAAAGCCGCATCTAAAGTTGTTTCAGATGATGGAATTATTGAATACCAAGGTGATAAAGTAGACTTTAATAAGCCATTTGTTCGTTTACACATGGTAGATGCTATTAAGAAATATACTGGTGTTGATTTCTGGAAAAAAATGAGTTTAGAAGATGCTAGAAAATTAGCAGATGAACATCATATTGAATATAAAGATTTTTGGAAGGTTGGACATATTATTAATGAATTCTTTGAAGAATTAGTACAACCTAAGATCCAAGATCCTACATTTATTTATGGTCATCCAGTTGAAATTTCACCATTAGCTAAAAAGAATGCTGACGATTCAAGATTTACCGATCGTTTTGAATTGTATGTATCTGGAATGGAATATGCTAATGCATTTTCCGAATTAAATGATCCTATTGATCAAAAGGCAAGATTTGAAGCTCAAGCTGCAGAAAAAGCTCAAGGTAATGATGAAGCTCAACCTGTCGACTTAGATTATGTTGAAGCTTTAGAATATGGTATGCCTCCTACTGGTGGTTTGGGTATTGGAATTGATCGTTTAGTTATGCTATTAACTAATGCTGAATCAATTAGAGATGTTTTATTGTTCCCAACCATGAGACCAGAAGATAATTCTACAGAAGAATAAGAAAATAAAAAAGTTCTTACAATTAAAAAATTGTAGGAACTTTTTTATTTTCTTATTGACTTACATTGTCATTATTGATATTATTATTTCTGTTGTCATTTTGGTAACGAAAGTTACAAACCATTTAAAAATAATTACAAAAAGTTATTGACTTTCAGTTGTTAAGATGGCATAATAATTAGTGTTGCGTTGTTGATATGACAAACAGCAACACGCTAATTAAAAAATAATTACAAAAAGTTATTGACGTTGAATTGTTAATATGATATAATTAAAAAGCTGCTTGTTTTAAGCGGCTAACTGATAAGTAGATCTTTGAAAACTGAACAAGATTGATAATCAATGATGTGTAAGGAACTTACGATTTAGATCGTAAGTAAATTAAACACAGCGAAGTCAATTCGCTTTTAAAAACAATTAATTTGATGAGCTAGTTAAAAGCTTTTCATCTATAAGATGAGAGTTTGATCCTGGCTCAGGACGAACGCTGGCGGCGTGCCTAATACATGCAAGTCGAACGAGTCCTCCCAATTTGATTTTATCCTAATACATGCAAGTCGAACGAGTCCTCCCAATTTGATTTTATGCTTGCATAAATGATTTTTGGATTCGGGACGAGTGGCGAACTGGTGAGTAACAC
>NZ_POSN01000006.1 GCF_002994005.1 Apilactobacillus quenuiae | reverse complement strand
AATTTTTCTACATATTTGCCTAGTTGTAAATTTTTAATTTCATGTCCAACTAATACTACTGGTTTTTGTGCTGTATTTAAATATGAAACAAGTTTATTTACTAATTTTTTGTTGTCATTTCTTACACTTATTTTTTTGTCTAATATTTCAGGAATATTTTCTTTTATTTTTTTACTAACAGGAATTTTAGCAACATCTATAGGTAAGGTAATATATGCAGGTTTTCCAGTTCTAATCATATATTTAACTATTTCATTAATATCATCAACTGGATTATTAAAAGATAAATCTTTCACTTTTAATCCCATATCTTTATGCATTTTAGTGAATTTTTTAAATTCGCCGTCTCCAAATGTATGATGTACCAATAAATGCTTATCAATATTATCAGTTGTTGGAGCACCAACAATTGATAATACAGGAACGTTTTCAGCTAAGCTTCCAGCTAAGCCATTATCAGAACTTAAATCTCCAACCCCAAAAGTTGTTACAAGTGATGCAAAGCCCTTTTTTCTCGCATAACCGTCTGCCATATAAGCAGCATTTAATTCATTTGCGTTTCCGGCCCATTTCATATCATCTCTATTGGTAATATGATCCAAAAAGTCTAAATTATAATCTCCGGGGACACCAAAAATTTCATCGCTACCCATATATTTAATTACATCTACTAAATAATCTGCTAAAGTGTACATATATATTTCCTCCTTTAATTAATCTATTTATACAATATAGTTATTAACTATTTTCAACAATATGATAAAAGTTAATGATTCAATAACTTTTAGTTATGAAAGGAATGAAAGAAATTGGAACAATTTACTTTAAATCAATTACATTATTTTTATATGTTGGCAAAAACATTAAATTATCGAGTTGCATCTAGTAAACTGAATATCAGCGAGCCCGCTTTAAGTAAGCAAATACATTCTTTAGAAAATTCAATAAATATAAAACTTTTTATTAAAAAAGGTAGAAATATTGATTTAACTTCTGATGGTATAAAGGTATTTACAAACGTTACCAAAGTTTTAAAAGAGCTGGATAATTTCAATAATCAGATTGCTATTATAAATAGATCTGATAAAAATAATTTGACATTAAATATTGGTTTATCAGGTAATAAATATATATATAAGTATTTATATTTATTAAAAAATACATACCCTGAAGTTAAAATAAATATTGAAGAAATAAAATCCTCACTAATAATTAGCAAAATTAAGAATAAGGAACTGGATTTTGGAATAACCTATGTACCAATCAATGACTCGGAAATTTCAAATGATTTTATGCTGAATGATGAATTAATAGCCGTGTCTTCTTCATTTGGAAAATACAAAAATTTGATTGATATTAGTTTAAAAGATTTGTCTAATTTACCTATTGCCGTACTTTCAAGAGATTATGCTATTAGAAAAGTCATTGACGAATATTTTTATAATGAGTTACTGACTCCTAATTATCAATTTGAACTAAATAACTATCAAAGTTGTTTAAATACAATTAAAAATACAGACACAATAACATTATTACCCAAAACTTTTTTAAGATATGAAAATCTTGAAAATTTTAATGTAATAAGATTAAAAGATAAACTTGAACCGCTAAAGGTTTTTGGTATGCATTTAAAAAGAAATAAGTTTAATTCTTGTTTGAATTATTTATTAAAAATAATAGAAAAAAATATATGTAATCAAAACTTTAACGAAAGATCTAAATATAGACATTATAAGTAACACTACACAATTACCTTGCTGGTAGTTATAGGGTGTTATTTTTTTCTTGGATAGTTGTCATTAATTATTATTTATTTGATAAACAAGGTCATATAAAATCTAATATTTACATTCACGATTAAAATACCAAGAAGCTTAGCAACTAATATTTAAATTCGATAAGAAAGATTTAATTAAATATCAAGAATTAATAGCATCTAATAATATCCGTTCTTAACGGTTATTTCCTAGCAGTGAAAAGTTAGTTGTACCTTATTATGCGGAAATCAATGTAAAATAAAGAATGCAGTACATTTTGTACTGCATTCTTTTATTAATTAGCATTTGAACATTGCTGAAAGCTTAAGAGCTAATTCGAACATAAATTGCATAATTATAAACCTCCTATCTTTTTAAGTAGGATGCAAGTTAATTATAGCAAGCATATAAATTTATTAATTTCGATTATTATGTACGTATTTATCAAAGAATATAATTAGATAATATTATTTATAATAAAAAGGTACAAAGCCTTAGGCATGCACCTTTTTAATGAAAAAAACGAGAAATAAGGTTACTTAAAATTATTATCAATATTCAATAATAATCAAAACGAGTCTATAAAATATTATTATTGAACACTTCTTTAGTATATATGAATTGTGTAAATATTAACTTCAAATGTTATGTATATGAACATCCAAGATTATATCTAGGTTATAAAGAGAACATATATTAATAAGTAGTTACTTTAACTAAATAAAAAATAAAAAAAAGACAAACATAAGCTACCTCCATTAATTCCTTAAATGGCGGCAGCTTATGTTAAATATATAATAAATCCTTTAAAAATCTAAATCATTTTTGATGTATGTTAAGCAATATTATGATTACTTCCTTAAAATTTAGAGTTATTTATCGTCACTAAGCTTGCTAATTGCATATTTTTTAGCTCTTTCTAGATTGTCAGTTAAATAAATTCCATATCCAAGAGCAGACCCATTCAAATGTTTTCTTTGAATTTCAAAGTATTTAAATATATTTCGTGAATCATGATAAAGTTTTTTATGATTTGGCCATTAAAAAACTCCTTTTTAAATCTTACACATTATTTAACAATTCTTTTAATGAAGTAAAAAGCAGTGCTAAATAATATGCATAAATACAACAACAATATTTTGGGACTGAAATTTGGCCATTTTTAGAACAACTGGATTAACGTTATATTTTCATTGTTTTTAGAACAATTAGTAATGACTAAATGAACTAATCATTTTTATTATTTAACGGTCTAATATAGGCTAAAATTTGAGAAAAATTTATCAAAAATTGGATTTAGATCAATTAATTTTTAAAATAAACCAAAAATTTAAAAAGATTATTCTTTATCTATGCATATAATGGCTCATTATTCGCATCATGCTACGTCCTGTTCCCTTAGTCATTCCAGTTGAAGCCCAAAAATCTTTCACAGCGTCTGGTGTTTTTATAACTAAAATTCCAAAGCCTAAAGAGGCAATAAATGAAATAAAACCATACTTAGATATATTAGTGAAACACCAAACTGACAGTGTCATACATAATACTTGGCTGATGATTGAGGCATTATAATAAATATACTTTTTCCACCAGGTTCCCGAATAATCAAAAGTTTCTGTGGCCATACTCATTGCTGCGAATGGAATTGTAATGTTATACCATGCCATATCTGCAACGAAAATACACATTTTTAGAAAGAATACGACAGCTACAATAGTAAATACTAATAAGAACAATAATTGTACTGGTAATGAAATACTCACATTATTTAATCCAGGAACGTGCTTCATACCTTTAATTGCTCCAGATGAATACTTTTGATTAGAATTAAACATATATTTTAAAAGTGGTAAAGTAATTTCACTTTGTATGAATCCCTGTAAGAATACAAAAACGGGAATTATTATTGCTGATTTGAGGCCATCAATCATAATATTGGCCCAAGTAACATCTGTGCTCATATCAGCCTCTTTTAATAATGTACAAATAATTCTTCCTAAAATAACAATTACAACTAAAATTGTAGAGAATGATAGGAAAATCAAATACCAAGTTCGAATAATAGGTAACCCCTGATCAACTTGATCAATAATTCCTTTACAAATACTAAAAACACCATCTAATAACGATGATAAAATCCAGGAAAAAAAGCTAGCAATTCCATTTTTAACTAGATCATCCACGTAATTTAAAGAAAAAAAAGGCATATATATCACTCCATTATTTTTTAGGGACAAGTGTAATTATTCCCCATTCTTTAGCATCTTTATTTAGAGGGGTTAAAGTATATTCATTTTCTTTTTGATCAATTGAAAACTTTTTAATTGGATTTGTAGAAAATTTATTATGATCTTTAAATGTTATGACTGTTTCAGATGAATTAAGTTCATATCCTTCACTACCTAAATTTCCAAATTGAGCTTGATGTTTATTAAATTGTACAGTCATACCGTCTCCTGTTGTATCTGTAAAGCTCCATGATTTATTTTGTAAATCTTCTGCAATCGATTTACCACATGCTGTTAAATTAAACGTTAATAATAAAGTTCCTAATAATATAACCATGTACTTTGCCATTTTTTTCATCGGGAACCAACCCCCTTTATTTAAACATGCTCTCTTTATTTCGTTGTTCAATTTTATCAAGTTCTGCTTGCATTTGATCTTCTTCCTGTTTTGACCAGTTTGCTTGTTTTTTGTCAGCTTTTTCTCTGGCTAAATATTCTTGCCATTGTTGCTCTTGCTTTTGAAAATGTTTTGTCTGACTATCATCAGGTGTACCATGATAATTATTTTGCGACAGGTTTATTAATTGAACAGCTTTAGGAAATAGCTTAAACTGAAATGCCTTTTGGGCTTTAATTGGTTGTAAATTACTAAAAACAATTAAACTCTGGTCTGCTGGCATCCGGATAATTTCATCAGGAGTCATCAACGATCTGCTCGTATAGCTGTAGCTATCACTTTTACTGTGACTAGGACTCTTACTACGGCTAGTACTTTCACTTCCTGTTTCAATTTTTACTGTTGACTTGCCTAGTAAGTCACTAAAATATTTTGCAGTGATTTCATTTGCTGCGTTTAAACAAATTTTCACCGCATGATTTCCTAAAATACTCTCTGCTTTTTCCCGTCCATAAAGGGCTTGTAGTTGAGTAATTGTTTGACAAATAGTGGTTACACCAATTCCATATCCGCGGCAAGTTGCTAAAAATTCTTCATACTTAGGGAACTTCCCTAAGTTAACAAATTCATCTAAAATAAAATCCACTTCATGGGGTAAGTGTGCATGATGATTCGCGGCTAATTTATACAATTCATCAAATAGTTGAGAGAAAAATAAATTAATAAAGCTTTCATAAGTATTATCCATTAATGGAACAATGACATATAATACTACTTTTTTCTGGCCCAGTTCCTGTAAATTAAAGTCTGAAAAATTGGTAAAATCTGCAACTTCACTATCAACAAATTTACTAATGGTTGCTAGTAAACTTTCGATAATACTTGCTTTCATTTCCCCTTTGGCTTTTTTAAATCCCAGTTCGTATGCACGACGTGCAGGATCAGTAAAATCCAAATTTAAGAACAGCCGATCTAATTGACTAACGGTTCCTTCCATTAAGGTCTCACTTTCATTTTCTTGTAGGACATTGGTTACTCCAGCGATATTTCTTTGATTAGGTGCCCGATGCCCGATGCTTCAAAACAAATAAGATAAGTGCCTTTAATAACTGTCGTTGCGTACTAAACCAAACATCTTTTTTGCCTTCTGCATTCTCACTCTGTACAATTTTAGTTGCTACATTTTCCGCTTGAATATCTCGTTGGATATAATCAAAGGGATTATATCGATCACTTTTCAACATATTAGCAAAATTAATTACATGGATTTGATATCCCTGAGCAATTTTAATACCAGCTGTCTGTTCATATAGTTCACCTTTAGGATCAGTTGCAACAATACTATTTATAGTTTCATTTAATAAATTAGTTATTACTACAGATTGTGTTTTATAAGAACCTGGTCCCCCAACAACAAAGACATTTCGATTAGGTTTGGTACCATTATTTTGATAAATTATTTGTTTGTCTAAAATCCCCAAAATAGTTCCATTCATTGGTCAACCATCTCCTTTCGTTGTTGTTTGATCAACTTATCTAATTGCTCTGTATTAATTGTATTATTAAAGTTATCAGCTAGATGATGTTGACTCATGCTAAAGTAATGATTGGCTAATAATTTATGCAGATTCCCCCATTGGGCACTGCCATGAGTATCAGTATCTGCTGTTTTCCAGGACTTATTTTTACGGTTACGTTTTAGAATAAAATAACCCATATATATAATCACCAGCAGGCTAGTAATAAGCAAAAAAGGATTTTGTTGGCTTAAATATAATTGTTCATAGTAAAGAGGATGGCAAAGGTTTTGCTGCAAATTAGTTAAAATATGACTCATAAAATATAATTTATATTTGCCTAGGGTCATAATAAAGCCAGTGATAATTTCGGTAAGATATAGCCCCAGTAGTATCATTAATACATATTTCCAGATAGATTTTAAGAACTTCATTTTTAATCTCCAATCATTTTGTTGATTGTTGGCATATCAGTACCCGTATAGCGTCGTTTCCCATGGATAATCGTTGGTACCGATGTCAAATGATATTGTGCAACATACTTATGATTATGAGATTGATTCATATTAATCAGTATGATTCTATGATGAAAACAGCTTTTCCAATATACTTGATGAAAAACTTTTTGACAATCAGAACAATTATCACGATAGAAAAATAAAATTTGTGACTTTTTAGAACTTATCATCACCGTTTTTCTTTGTTTTTCTACATAGTTAACATAACAATGACCACTTATTACCATAACAATGATTAATGCCATTAGTATAATGATGATGTTAATAATCTTCTTTGCTGTCATTGCACATCACTTGCTTTAAAACTGCTGCCAAGATTTTGCACAAATTCAATTTTATTAGTAGCAGTATTAAAAGTAATTTGATAGATAAAAGTATTCTTTTCCCATGGATTATGATTACTTTTACTTTCAGCATTAACTACCGCTAAACCTTTCATCTTTGTTCCTTGTTTACTTTGTGTATACAGATTTAATCGCTTCAATCGTGAAGAAACTTCATTACTATCTCCATAAGTCAGTTTATGATCAAAATACTGTTTATATAATTTTGGTGAAATAAGATTTCGTACGGCATTTTTACGATAACGATAGGTATTAGGATCAAATGTATTCATCACATTTATAAATCTTCTGATTTTGTTATTAAAATTCAACTCATTAACACTTTTACCTTTATTATTGAGTTGGATTTTTTGCCGAGCCAGCTGATGTTTGATATTTTCATTATCGTTTTTGATTTGCTTTAATTGACTTGTCGCCATAACTTGTTGCATTTTTATCCGGTGCTTTTGTTGTTGTATATGCGAAAAATCCTTTCCTTGATATACATTCATGCCGAGAGAACATAGCAATACTATAATCACTAATGTCTTTACACGTTTCATTCATATATCCTTCCTAATTCTTATTGGGACGCGCAAGGGTTATATTTCCAGCATCTAATAGGTCTAAAAATGCTTCACCAAAAGTACTCTCGTTTACTCTGTCATCTATACCCCCTTCCTCAATAATTTTTGTATCTTTACCTTTCCATTTGCTTAACAACAAAGCTGTATGGCCATCATTTGATATTCCAGTACCTTGATTAACAATGACAACGTCCCCTGCTTTTGCATCATGTTTATTAATTACTCTTAACCAACGTTGCTGTCTCTTAGCATCTTGTTCCATAGTTCCAGTAAACCAGTTCATACGGACTGGAACTTTGTAACCTGCACTATTTAAAACTAGCCATACAAATCCAGAACAATCAGTGCCACCATTTTTATTTGGTTTTTTCAAGTTATTTCCTAAATCATTACTTGGATGGCTTTGCTTATAATAAAAGTAACCTTTCATACTTTTTGCCATTCGCACAATTGCTCTACTTGAATATTCATAATTGGTATTCGCACAATCTAATTGCTTAATTGTCTGACTAGCATCATTCATTTCATTACCCGCGAATGGATCATTAGTACCAATGATTGCATACCAATGATCTGCGTAACTATTACGTTTATTTAAATACCATTGTTCTGGATTTTTAGATAAGCCTTCAAAGTTCATAATCCAAGCTTTGGTGGCTGCATGCACACTGGTATACTTGAAAATTGCTTGATTACTATGGTATGCACCTTTCAGTTCTTGATCTAAATATTGTAGTTGTAGTCCTAAGTTGGTTATATCTTTATTTTCTTGTTGTGCTAAGCGTCCTAATTTTATTTTCCTATCAGCTAACCACTGAGCTAAGCCTATAGCTCCAGAGTTGCTATTAATTGCTTTAGGATTTAAATTGCTTTCTAGTTGTAATGCCCCTAATATTCCTGCTGTTGCTTGCGGTGTAGCTCCATATTGCTTTTTCCAATGCTTATAAATATTCTTTGCATTGGTTGACATGTCTTTACTATTTAATTGAACCTGTGACGTACTATGATTACAATTACTTTGATTCAGTTGGCTGAATAAAGCGGCGATAATCAAAACTATTAATAAAATCATTGCAATTAAAACATAAATAATTAATTTCCATTTTTGTCTTTGATATTTTAGCAATATTAATTGCATCTAATCCCCTGCTTTTATCTGCGACTGGAGAGTTTTTAAATCCTTTTTGGCACTAGCTAAATTAGCTTGGGCGTCTTTTACTTTATCTTTTTTGTTTGTATGCTTTTTACCATCTAGATGTTGGGCTTGCATGAGCTTATTTTCTGCTCGTTTTACAGTATTAAAAGTTGCATTTTCATTTTGTAAGGCTTTTAGATATTGAGCCTTATGGTTATCAATACTTACTAGTTTACGTTGTATATTAGTTGCATCTTGATAATCTTTATGCTTCAAATATGCTTCTCCCATTCTCAGCATTGTGTCGACGTTGACAACAAAAGGCAATTGCTTACTCATCGCATCTGTATCATATTTAATAATCGCCTTCTCAAGTTTTAAATTATCTTTTAGCCGATCAGAAACTTTAAATGGTAATTCTAAATCTAATATACTTTTCCTATCATCATTTTTATATGCTAAATTAACAATCTTATTTAATTGCGAGGGGTTAATATTTAAGGACTGTTGGTATTGATGAACTTTTAAAAACATCTGACATTGTTTATCATCATTATATCCAGCCTTGTCCATCATTACTTTGGCATCATGCCAATAATGATTTTTCAAATCGTTTTGAATTTCATCATAGTATTTCAAATTCTTAACTTTAATTTTCATTTGTTTATATCGGTTGTTGTATTTTTGTTCAGCTTGCTTATGCGCTCCCCCTATTATGAGTAGAGTGAGCACGGCCATACTTCCAATCCAATATTTATGCTTCTTTTTTACTTGTCGCTGTTTCTTTTCAAGATTTTGCAAAGTTTGATAACTTACAAAATCTTCTATTTCATTTACAACTAACTGCAATTTTTTTAGAGAATTAACAGAAATAATTGTATTTAATAGTGCATCCTGATGATTACCTAATGCAATACTCAAGTCATCTAATAATCGTTCATATGGTATCCCTGTCAAGCAAAACAATATCAATGCTTGATATTGTCTTAAGATCGTATGATTATCATCATAGGGCATTAATGCATTGGCGCGATAAGCATACCAAACGTGGCACATAGGATAATACCAAATATTGGCTGGATTCAATGATACGCGTTCTATTGTCTGGACCTCGCTAATTAACTGGGCAATAATTGTTTTTCCAATTGTCGCTCGAATAACCGCATTTTCTTTGGGCAATTCTTTAAGGGTTCTTACATTATTAGGTAATTCATAAGTTAAAATGACATACTTTTCCTGTTCAACTAGATTAATTAACTTTAAAAAATTAGGTTTTACCGTCTTCAATACATTTAGTTCTTTAATTGCATTATAGTTAAATTGTTTGCGGTCAACTGTTAACACTAGTTGATTATATTGTTGTTCAAATGTGCCCACTTCAATATTAAGTAGATTAAATGGTCGTTTACTCATCTTCGCCCTCCTCTTTTTTAGTAGGGGTTAGGTCGGCAATGTCACTTGGCATCAGCACTATTCTTTTCGTGTAATCTGGTTGTTTACTATCAGGGCGATTATATTTAGCACAATACGCTTTTGTATCAACGATTCTTAACTCTTCTTCTGTTAATTCAACGCGCATAAAAGCTCGTTGACTCCCATATATAATTAACGCTTCGCCTTGGCGTCGACGTTCTAATAATTTCTTTTCCTTATCAGAAAAAGTCATACGTAATTTTGTAATAACATCATTGACTCCTTTTCCATCTAGGCCAAAAAATATTTTAGTATAGGAATTGCCAATAATTGCTTCGCCAATATTTTGTCCAGTTTTTGTAGTCCCTTCAATTACATCTTGAATTTGTTGCGTTCCAGCAATTGCACCGGCGTTATATTTTCTAAATCTTTTATAAGCTTGATGAAAGAAAGTAGCAGCACCTTGATTTAAGGTTAAGAAATGAAATTCATCTACAAATAATTTTTTTCTAGTTCGATGATTTTTTGTAATCTCGTCCCATAAATATTGAAAAATATTTAAATAAGCTGCTGATTGAACTTCTTGCTCGCTTTGTAATGGTTTTAAATCAAATGAAATGATTTTGTTTCCGGTTAACTTAACATTAGTCGTGCCGTTAAATAGACTATTAGATCCATGCACATAACTACTTAAAATGTAGTAAAAGTCTTTTACTCGATTAAACCTATCAATGTCACTAATTTTCAATTTACTTAATTCATCATAAACGTTAGCAAGTGTCGGCCACTGATTATTTTCAATTTGGTGCAAATTTTTATATTTCAAAATACCACTATTAACATATGCTTGCTTTACAACATCATCTAAAATGGCCAACTCAACTTGACTAATACCCTCTTTAATTACCTCAAAAAAGCTCTTTAAGCGTTGAATTTTATCTTTAGTTAATAGATTTAAATCAGTCACTGCTTCATTAGAACTTAAAATTTCTTCAGAGAATATTTGCAAGGGATTAATCTTATATTTTGCATTCGCGGTTAGATGTAAAACCACTCCATCTAAGTTTTCTACGATATTAGTGTATTCATTTTCTGGGTCAATAATGTAAATCAAATAATCTTGCACTGCATAGCGTAAAATCTTTTGAATCATATAAGTAGTTTTACCAACCCCGGAGGTTCCAATAATCACTTGATTTTGGTTTAACGTTTTATTACGGTCTAGCATATCGATTGCAATTAATGAATTAGTATCGATATTTATTCCTTCAATATCACTATGTGGCTTTAAATCTAAAATTTCAGCATCATCAAATGGAATCATGCTACTAGCAACTTCAGTGTTGCTTTCTTTGTAGGTATAATCGTGCATGAGATTCTCATTAATAGGCATGGCAGACCAAAAGCTTTGATAAGTCGCTTTAACTGGTACTAATGGTTTCATTTGTAATTTGATGAGCGTATTTTTTACATTCTCAGTTAAATCATTCAAAGTTTCTAGGCTAGTAGTGCGTAAATATATCAACATATGTTGATATACGAAGGTAGTCGAATTGTCTAAATATTTATCTAATTGCATATTCGCGGAGTCAATATATTTTTGCAGTATTTTACGTTTATAAGGGTCAAATGTATTTGACTTTTGGGCTTCTTTATTTTGAATGGTCTTTTTGTAATAATTAACCATACTATTGTTACTGGCGCTATCGATATATTGGATAATATCGATAACGCCTTTCTTACGTTTTAATTCAGATAACCAATTGCCATAAACTCGCTTTGGATAATCAGCAATTGCAATCACTCGAATAAAATTCTCACCAGATTGAACATACGTAGGATATTGTTCAAAAGAAAAAGGAAATAATGAATGAACACTGTCACAATCAATCACAGACATGAAATTATTAATTTTTGGCGAATCTTCATTCATTAATTTTTTAGGTGGCATAAACAATTCTAGCAATTTATTGACTGTTTTCATCGGCCACTCCTATCCCGTAAAATTAATTAAATTTTTTAAAATATTCTGTACCACCTGACTAGTTAATAATGTGGCGGTTACATTAAAATCTGTTAGGGCATTTTCAATATCACGTTTTACTTGAGCAATTTTTTCATCTAAATGGTTCACAGCTAGTTTTAAATTGGTCACTTCTTTATTTTTGATAGGCACTTTTACTATTAATAGATGTTGCTTGGTAGTCATGTGTTTTGCGTTTTGTACCTCCGTAAAGTGATCTAAATAGCTGGCCAATAATCTAATTTTAAAAATTTGCTTAGGATGCTTGTTTTTTAATACTAGATACCTTTTCTTTAGTCCGGACAAATAGTCATTCATATTAACTGGTATCGTAAGCTCAATGAATTGTAAAGTGTCATTAACCCCTTCTCCTAATGTACTCATTAAGAATGCCCCATAATCTTCAAATACATCCTGTTGTTCCATCTCATTTAATAAGTCTAAATTAATTCCACTTATTCCTAATATGCCAATTAAATTGCCAGTTTTGGTGACTTCATAATTTCCATACATGCCAACAATTAAACTCATTTCATCCAAAGTTTGTCGGCCATGATTAATTCTAGGTGGCTGATAATCCCAATTTAATTTATCCACTTTCAACTGCTTTTTGGATTTACCCATGATAAATTGTTTTAGATGCATGTATGTCCACCTCTTTCTGTGGTTTTAAATAAAATAATTTTTGTCTCTTTGCATATTTTCTTTGAATCAACCACACTTCACGAACTTTAATATTTTTACGGCTGGCCACCGGACGAATAGTTAAGACTGCCATTGTTACAGTCATCAAAAGCATCAGCAAAATGATTTTCATTAACATAAACACAATCCCATATGGAGGCATTAAAATGAATATCAGTCCAATTAAAAGCACTAAAACAATGTAGCCAATATCCCTTAGCGTATAGTCTTTCCAAATACCATAATCTTTATTAACATTTTCTGGAAAGATAAACTCTTTGCCCTTCTTTAACATGCTAATTACTTCCTTTCGACTATTTACATAATATTTTTAAGTAAATAGTGAGTATACCCATGGTAATAACCAAATTACAGCTGCTGCTAATGCTATTAAACCAGCTACTCGACCAATTGCATGATAAACTTCTGCTTTTTCACGTGGATCATCAGCATCTGGCATCCTTTTAATAATGATAAACAAAGCTACACAAATCCCAACTAACACAACCAACCCAGTTAAAATACCTTGTATTGTTTTTCCAGCTTGCGTTAATTTCCCTTTAATTTGTCCGCCATCCGCGGCCAATACCAATTGATTATTCATTAAGAATAAGTATATTGTCGCGCCAAACGTCGTTAACACTATTTTTAACTTTTGCTGTTTTTTCATCTTTATTGCTCCTTATCATCATTTGGTTGTGATAATTGTTCCAATTGCGATTCTTTGGTTGATCCATAGTATCGCTTAAAGAATTTGTCTAACTGTGTTTGAGCTACCTGCTTATTCTCGAATCGTTCTGTTGCTATCTTCAATTTTCCTCGTTGACTAGTTGCTAAATAATAATTTTTAGCGTTATGACCTAGTTCTTGTGTTTCTAATACATGTAATTGACGTTCATATCGTTTTACTGCATTATCAACTTGTAACCCATAGAAACTTAAAAATCCCTCTAAAAAGCTTTCCCCAAAAAACATGAGCTGATTATTAATCTGCTTAAATTGATGTGTGGGTTTGTCACTTATTAATTGAATAACCTTATGTGCATTATCATTTTCATTATGCTGATTAAACCATCCTCGTATCGCTAACGGAGTAACTTTAACTTGTTTTTTTAAAGTATCACGTAACAATATTCGTCGTACCTGAACAATAGGTTTACCTTCATGCTGTAATCGTTGTCTAACTATATCTTTATTTAATAATTCTTTATCATTACGAACGATGATTGCTCTGTCTCGATTAATGACTAACTTGTCTTTAATATCCTGCCATTTTTCAACTTGCATATCTCTTTTCACCTCCTTTCAAATTACCTAAAGTTCAGAGATGTGAGCCACGATGGCCATGATAATTTTTGATTTGATGTTTGCGTTGCTTTTTTGTCATTTCCCATTCATTATTATTTTGCTTATAGGCTTGTTGCTGAGTTAAATGATCATGTGCATAAACAATTTCTATTAAGGTTGCGGTTAAAACTATATTTAGATAATGACGTGGAATTACTTCTTGATAATTTAAGGGTTGATAAGCATGTAGTTGTTGCTTACGGTATTGTTCATTATTTTGAAGATTTTTTGCTAACTGTTTACACAATCTATCAACTTTATATTGGTCAAGCTGTGGGTCTTCTCGACATTCACCTAAAAATAATTGGCTAGTACTTTCATGTTGCAAAACATGCTTTAAATGATCATTTTCAATACTGGCTAAGGAACCTTTTCCCAATAAATAATTAAGTCCTTGTTTATGTTCTTTGATACTAAACATTACTGGAGATTGTTGTTTAAAATCGATAGCTTGTTGTAGCGGCAAAATTTTCAAATGCGGATTATAGTAAAAAATTACTGTATATAGTTTTTCTTTTTCTTCCATATTTAACGCATCGAGCTCTCCTTGTGGAAAAGTTGCCTTAATTACACCATCATATTGTGCTCTAATGACCTTTTTCATTTCATTAATAGTACGTAAATTTTTTACTTCATTAGAAATGATTGTCTGTTCTTTTGTCGTATATTGTTTTAAGAATCCTCGGATTAGTGGTTGTAAGTCTTCCAAAGTTTGTCCATGGTGTGCTAAAAGCTTACTTAATTTTTCTTTACTACTTTTCTCCTGTGATTTTAAAAATTGCCAACATACATATGGGCGTTTGGTAAACGTTAACAATTTTCGATGAATTAAAGATTCACGAATTAAAACTATACGCTCCGTTAGTTCTTCTCCTTTAAAAATCGTTTGTTCACTATTGGTTTCCTTTATTAGTTCCCGTCGTTCTGCTTGATTAATATTCGTAAAACTAATTTGTGGATATAATTTTCTTACAGTTCTATCAACTACTCGGTTTAAGAGCTGATTAGCTTTTGTTAACGAAACTTCTTGTCCACTAATAGTTAATAATTGTTCAGTAATATCCTCTCCGATTGCATTCTTAATCAGAACACTATTTTTCCAATTAAATAACATTCGTTTTTTTTCATCCAAATGCTCTAAATCAATAAACATTTTCAAATCATGACTTAAATTACTCAGTAAGTGTTTCTCAGAAAAGGATAATTGTTTTTTCAACACTTCAAAATGTTCATAATTGCCAATTTTAGTATCTAAATTATGTGCTTTTGCTCGCATTTTTCGATAATTTTTAACATGCTCGTTAAAAGCTTTTCTTTCATGTTGTTTTCCATTTACCCCCACATGTTTCATTGCTACTTCATTAATTCCTTGTGCAATTAACGTCTTTTCACTAATACGGTCAGGTAATTCTTTTTGTGCTAATAACTGATTAACTTTAATTGCCCAATTTCTACGCCATTCAGTTATTTTTTCTTTTTTATCCCAATCGACCAGCCAAATTTTACGTTGCTTTTTGAAACCACTTTTAGTGTATAATTGTCTGCCTTTTGCATCTTTAACATATTGTGTTTTGCATTTTAATCCCCATGTACCATCCTGATTAAATGGACGATTAGTTAACATAACGTGTGCATGCGGATTTTGAATATGCTCTCGATGAATGGCAATATCCGCTACCATACCTTCATCTACAAAATTTTCCTGAACATATTCTTGTAATAATTTTTTTTGCTCATTATTCTTTAATTCAATTGGCAGTGCAATATTAAATTCTTTTGCATAGCGTGAATTAACTTTCCTATCCTTACGTTCTACTTCATTCCATAGTCTTTCCCGATTTTTCGCCCAAGATGGTGCATTTGTGGGAACTAATATCATTGTTTCTGGTTTGACATCGCGGGGATAAAAATAATTTCTTTCTTCTCGTTCATCATATAGTTTTTCACCACTACGATAACTGGCGCTGGCAATTGCGCTTCTTTTTTTACCTGCGCTAATATTGTTAAAACTCATATGGAAAATGGCCAAATATATTCACTTCTTTTTAAATTGTATGATTTGAATTTGTTTTATTTTTGTCGCCAAAGGCGACTTCTAATACAGGTACTTAGCTTTTGCGTTAACATCAATTTATTTGATGTGTAAATGCGCATTTACCTCACGCTGTTCGGCAATATGATCAGTATTTTGTTAGCATTAGACTACTATTACTACTGCAGATTAACCATCAAAGATCTATGAAATAGACTACAATTACTTTGATATGCCACTAAAAAGGTTATCCATTATAATTAATTACATAAAAGAGGTGATTACGTTGACAAGGGGCAGCTTAGCAAAGCAACAAGAAAAACTAGTCAAAGTGAATGCTGAGATTAAAGAACAAAAATTAAAAATTGATCAAAGATTGGGGCATGCTATCATTAAAGAACTAGGTTTAAAATATATAGAATTAGATCAAGTTTCGATTCAAAATTATGCAAAAAAAATAAGCCAGTCTATTAATACTAGCCTTCAACAAAATTAAATATTTATTTAGGAATTTATTTTATGAACGAACATTATAGAAGATTATTACAACAACGCGATAAAGTTCAAAAAAAAGTAAAACAAGAAGAATTTGCTTTAAAACAATCTAACTATTATAAAAATCAGCAGGAGCGTAAAGCTCGTTCGCGCCGTTTAATTCAAAAAGGCGCTTTACTTGAAAAATATTTTAATATTAATAATTTATCAGTCAAAGAAACTGAAGACTTCTTAAAAATTTTTGCTGAGTTTATTAATAATCATAAACCCATTAAATACCAAAATAAAAACAATCATTCTAATTAGAATGATTGTTTTTATTTTGGCTAAAGCTTATGACTGCTAAACTTTATCGAATTATCTAGACAAGTGATTTCTTATTTGTATTTCATATTATAAACTTATTTCGTTTTATTACTTCATATTGCCTTTGATCTAAAACAAAATTATACAAAGCCTTGTAAACATTAATTTTATCTTTATCTGTTTCATTTAAAAGCTTTTGTGTTAACAAATAAATATCTATTTCCCTACTATTATCAAAGAAGTCCTTGATGCTTAGATTATCAATTGATTTACTTAATATAGTATTTTTCATATATTTAACTCCTTCTTTGATACTTAAATTATAAATTCATGAATTAATATGAATTTAAATTGGAGAAATAATGTAATATGGAGATAATTTTGTTAATTAACTTTTGTCATTAATAAACTGATACAAATTGATAGTGTCATTGTCAGACAGTTTACCTAGAGGCTGACGTTTAAATACTTCTGCACGTGTAATACTATAAGTAATGTGCGTATCAACATAAGACTGCTTTTTCAGCCCCGCTTTTTGCCATTCTTTAATTGGATAATAAATTTTCTGAATGGCAGCAGACTTTTTATTATATTTAGAAGTTATCTTAAATACTGTTACATAATTATTATTAATAGCAACTACTAATGCTGGACGCCTTTTACTTTTATTCTTATAATCATATGGAACATCAGCAATATAAATATCCATTGCTTCTTGCATACACATTTATTCCTCTTTCATCCATTTATCAAAGTTTGGTGATTCTTCAGCATCATAATTACCATTGTTATCAATATTAACTTGTTCATTAGGAATTTGGTTGATTAAATTTTGCCACTCTAAACCAGATGGCATTTTTTTAATTAAAAGTTCTCCATTAACTTGAGTAATTGATACTTTATCTCCATTATTTAAATTCATTTGTTTTCTCAGATCAACGGGAATCACAATTTGTCCTTTGCTAGAAACTTTTGCGGTAATTACATTAGTCTTTCCCATAATATCTCCTTCTTTCACTTCTTACGTTCCACGTCTTACATTTTACTTTGTTTTGATATTTTTATCAAATAAACTATATAAATTAAAAAAACAATTCAATTTCCAAATCAATCCAAATTCGAAAAATTAAATATTATGCTGTCATTACGACAAAAATGTATCCTTTGGGTATACTCGTTGACACAAAAATGTAAGTTCGCTATAATCAATTTATAATTGTGTCAATTACATGTGTCAAAAGAGGAGCTTAAAATCATGGAATTTGGATATGCAAGAGTGTCTAGTAAACAACAAAATTTGGAACGGCAAATTAATCTTTTACAAAATTATGGAATCCCCCGTAAAAATATCATTACCGAAAAACAATCAGGGAAAGATTATATACACCGGCCTGCATTAATGAACTTTATTCATCACACATTACGTGAAGGCGACAAAGTGGTTGTTACTTCTATTGATCGACTCAGTAGAGATTATAAAGATACTAAAAAATTAACCGCTATGATTAAAGCTAAGGGAGCCATGTTTGTGATTGCTAGTTTTAAGGGTTTTTATAACGATAATGGCATGAACGATGATTTTGCTAGTATGATGAATGAATTTTTAATTAATTTTATGGCATATCAGGCTCAACAAGAACGGAAAAATATTAGAGAACGCCAACGACAAGGGATTGCATTAGCCAAAAAGCGAGGGGTCTATAACGGACGGCCTAAAAAATATACAAACGGTAATCGGCAATTAATTAAGGCCATCCACATGTATTTAAACCGTGATCAAAATAAAATGACGGTCGCAGAAATAGCTAGATTAAATGGAGTCAGTCGATCTGCAATTTATCGCAATAAAAGGATGCTTGAACATTAATCCAAAACTACTAAATCGCTGCCGGTTGATTTCAGCAAATATAAATGAAATTCCATTGGCATATCATATTATTCAATGTCAATTTGAAATTTAGGCTATCTTGATATTATTTATCTTTTAAATACGCTTCATATAAGCAATTTTCTTTACTTATTAATTCAACCGCTGTGATATTTGCTAAATTAATTATTGTATTTTTTTGCCTAGTATAATCACCAAATGCCTTTTCATATCTTTTTTCATTTAAGGCTATAAAAGGATTGTTATAGGTTATAATTTCGCCTCTATGTGTTTCCCCATCTAAATTGGTGCACACTGATAAAACCTTGATGTTGTCTAAAAAATACCCGATTATTTCATTTAACTTTAAATTCTTTAATACTTGAAATTGTGCTTCTAAATCAAAGGGATCATAAACGTTATTTTGAAAATTTATATTAATATATTTTTGAAACATTTTAGTGTAAAAAGTGTTAGCAGCTAACTTAGATATGTCACTGCGCAATATTAATATGTAAGAATCAATCATTGCTGCATTATCCAAAGTTTTAACCAATATATATTCGTCTAGGTTACATATAATTATGCCTAATATAAAATTCTCATATTCAAAATTATCACGAGATTTTGAATATATTTCTAAGATAGTTTGGTTTTGTATATAAGTATTTATTAATTCATTCAAAGATATCAGCCCCTTTTACAAATACTTTACCTTCTAGCTCTATTTATTACAACTCGTATCAAAATACATAAAACAATAAATAATATATAAAGGGTAGTACATTTATATGTACCAGAAATATTAAAACTACTGCCTCCATTACTATAAATTCTTTTAATCATTTTGATCCCGGTAATAGAAATTCTTTCACTATTGGGATTCATTATAAACATTTCTATGGCTGATTCTAAAAATACTATGATTACGAACCTCAAAGTGTCCAATAAAAATTTTTTTATAGATTCATATATTGCTTTCATTGTATCAGCCTCCTTTTTCAATAGTTTAGTAAGTAGTGTTTTTATACGAATGCAATCTTTGTAATGACATATTGTTAATGTAATATAATATGTCCAATGATTTTACATATAAATTTCACAAAGTTAAAAATTTCACTAATAACTATTTAAAAAAAGACTTCGCTAATTCCGTTATCTATGTTATCTATATTGTTGTTTTTTTTAATCATTTTATCTCCTTTATTTTGTTTTTTTATGTTATTTAATTGTTTTTCTGTTATGTTGTTGATAGTTTAGAGGGAAGTTCTGTGCGGAGATACAGATTCTCCCCTGTATTTAAATAATTATTTAACATTAAAAAATAAATACAAAAGAAAGATAATCTGTATCATCAATTTTGTTGACAGTTTGTCGGTCGTTCCGGCATCGAAACAGCTCACACTATTCTTGATAATTTTACTTATCACGTTAATATACTAATTCTACATTTTCGAATTGATCCAAATAAAAAAACGCCCTTTATTGGACGTCCTGCTTAATTATTTTGTTAGTAGTTCTAAACAGGACGTATATTAAAGTCCCTAGTCTTCACGTTATGAGTTTTGCTACAACTCCGTTTAAGCTACGTTTTCCACTCCAGCACTTGCGGTGCTAACGTTCAGACCTTCAAGCAGTGTAAGAGGACTTGAAGGTCCTATCCAGATTTTATAGCAGCGGCTCAAGATCGACCTGTCGACTTTTTATCTTCCAACCATCAACGGTTTTAAGTAGCAAACTTATAACGGAGCTGACTTAGTACTATGATTTGATATCACTATCGCATCTATGCGGCTTGGCTCCCGCATGGTCCAAATAAAACTAATTATATTTTTATTTAACGCTTGCTTTCTTTTAAAAGATACCATATAATTAATCACATACTGTTGTTATGTGATTCCCCGGTGGCCTACCGGGGAGTTTTTTTTTGTATATTTAATTTTGCTGAAGGCGTTATAAAACATTTGGCAGCCTAATAAACATAAAACATTCCTTTAAGATTCATTGAATGTTTATTCAAACATAATTACTCTTTTATTTTATAGTATTATAGAAATTATTAAATTCTATTTATGTAGAAATTAGTATCAAATTAAATAGAAACTAAAAAAGACCCTCAATAACAATTATTGAAAGTCTTTGTTCGCGAATAAACATTTGTAAAATAAGGCGTGATTGTATTCTGTTCACATTTAAAGTATACAAATATATTTTTCAGAATACCATCTAACAAATTAGGAATTTGATAACATAATTTCAATAATATTAGAATTAACTATTTTATTAAACTATTTAATTCTAATATTATTAATTGAAGTAGCTAACATAGTTAGCCGATAGCTATATCATAATAATATGTATTTTTCTTAATGATTAAATAATCAATATAACTAATTGCATATGCCGGATCGTGAACATTTACTTTTAACATTGGCATCAAAATAGGTACAATGTTTATTCACATCGTACCTATTTGTATAAGGAAAATAGAACTAATGACATTAAATCTTACTATGTTAGTATTCAGTAATAAAAAAACTCTGTAAAATTTTTATCATTGAATACATCTTTATTATATATAACTGAAGTTAGGATTAACTTCAAAGGTTTTATGTAAAAATATAAAATAGATTAAAAATTATAAATTTTACTTTCTATTATTATAATTTGCATTTTTATCAAAAGTAGGCTATCGTTATTTCAACGTACTTTTCAAAGTATATTTCCAACATATATTTCTCCTATAATCTAAGGCTACGTAAGCAAATTAGATTTAATAAAAAACAGGTAAAAAAATTACTTGTTTTTTATTTTTATGCAAAAATAATTATAGAGAATACATGTTTTATGCATTATAGTCTACAAATGCTCATCGATTAAAATAAGTGCAAAGCATTAAGCATTGCACTTATTTTAGAAGAACCAAATACAAATTAGAAGAATCAAATACAAACAGGAGTACTGATCATTGAAATATAAATATTCAATAATAAAATTATGCATTATTGAATACTTCTTTAGTATATATGAACGTAGTGAATATTAACTTCAAATATTCTTTATGTTTAGTTCAAATAATATACCCTATATTACTTGAACTGTAATTAAAACATAATATTGTGCTGATAACTCATGTTTCTTAGATAGTCATTAGTTGTGCTATCTTTTTTACTTTTATCTTAATTAGGTATACCTAACAATATGTTGTATAATGGACTTGTGCTTTTAATTAAGCATATACAGTCAAAGTCCTGTGGAGCAAATATTTATATTTGCTCCTTTTATATTAGTAAACATAGGAATAATCATTTACCTTAACTTTACTACTTAATTATTTAAACATTGTTAAATTTTAAGAATTAGAGGTAATAAAAATTACATAAGTCTAAACTTCCTATATTGAAAGTAGGAGACAAATCCATTATAGCAAGCATATGAATTTCAACTATTTTGTATATCTTTATCAAATAAAATAATTATAGTTGATTATGTAATTTATGATAATATGTATTGTATTGTTTATAATAAAAATAGGTACAGTGTATTAAACATCGTACCTACTTTTAAGAGAATAACATCCAAACGGGAATGCTAAAACATAAAGTCGTTTGTATTCAATAATAATAAAAACAAGCCCGCAAAACTTTATTATTGAATACTTCTTTAGTATATATGAATATGGAAATTATTAACTTCAAAAGTTCTGTGTATTAACATCAAACAGTATATCTATGTAATGCAGTCATTAGTGTAATTGCATTTTTTATTTAGCTAAAATAAGTTAGATATTATATGAAAAACACCCGCAATTAAGTACCAAATAAAATCAGCACCCGAACATATAAAATCTATCAATGAATCTTTAGTATCTTTTTTCATATTGATCGCCTCAAATAAATAATAACATTAAGCTAAAAATACAAAAAGTACCTACTAACTAAATTAACAGCTAGTAGGACTTTTTGTTTTTAATCGAATGCTATGTCCTATCAGAATCATAACAAGAGGAAGACATTCAAGAACAAAAGATGGTTTATATTGTCATCATAATTAAAGAAAATGAATATTTAAATTTAGTTCAATTGGATTTTATTACACAGCAAATGCCACCTTTCGCAGTTCAAACAAAAGATAATTTAGTTTATTGTGATCTAATTGAACACTTGTTATTGCATGTTTTAATTACTAAAGAAAGCAACGTAAAATTTGGTTACCCAGGGTTAGCTGTATTTTTAGTTGCCCGAACTATAGATTGGTATATAAAAGATTTAGTTACTCCCAGAAATTGGGAAAGAAATTGTTACAATAAATCCTATCTTAAGAAAGATGAAGTAAAAAAATTAATAAATTGTGTTCATGACTTTTTAGAATAAAAAAATGCCACTAAATTAATAGTGACATTCCAACTCAAGCTTGAATGCTTGTTTTTTTCGTTGAACTTAAGTGTATCATATATGAACTAATGTATTATCTTATATTAAATATTTTCATTAGCAGAAGCTACTAATCCATTTCAAATCAATTAGTTAAATATGAATTTAAATAATTGATACAATGAATTTGTGGAAGTTTTACTTATTTTTGAGCTTTCACTCTTCATAATCACACCCATGATGTTCTTTATTGTGGGGGGTGATTTTTTATTCTTTAAACTAGCAAATAAAATAATATATGGTATACTATATTTGTAAACAAAAAGAAGCCCTGCTTCAACAGGACTTCCAAGTAGGACCGTTTAAGACGGTGGCTACTATCAGTTAATAATAATTACTAGTAACCGCTAGCTGACCAGAGCCAAGGCGGTTATTTTTTTGATTGTTTAACAATCTCAACAACTAATGCAATGAGAGCAACTATAAAAGTGCCAAACATTAACATCAATTGTAAAGCGTCTGCAACAGACACTTCGGCAACTCCTTTCTCTAGGATAGATGAAGAATATAGTTATAAAACCATACGCACCACTTCCTTTGGAGTAGCCACCGCCTTAACTTCCCTACTAAAATTATTATACAGGATAAAAATAAAGAATGCAGTACAAAATGTACCACATTCTTTATTAATTAACATTTGAACATTGCTGAAAGCTTAAAATCTAATTCGAACATAAATTGCATAATTAGAAAAATCCTATCTTTTTAAAGTAGGATGTAACTTAATTATAGCAATCATATAAAATTATTAATTTCAATTATTGTGTATATTTTTATCAAAGAAAATAATTATAGTTACTTACATAATTTATGATAATATTTATTATGTTATTCTCCTAAAAGTAGGCACAACGCATTAAGCATTGCACCTACTTTTAGGAGAATAACATCCAAACGAGAATGCTTAAACATAAAGTCGTTTATATCCAATAATATTCAAAACGATAATAGAAAATTTTATTATTGAATACTTCTTTATTATATAAAAATATACAAAGCATTAACTTCAAAAGTTTTGTATATTAATATCAAATATTATACTCATGTCATACTAGACATGCATGGGAACATGCACTTCTGATAATTCATGGTATTTAGACAGTCGTTAATTTAACTGTCTTTTTTATTTGTCTAAAATATATTAGATATTATATGGAAAATGCTTGCAACTAAGTAACAAATTAAATCAACAACAGTCTTTCAATGAATCTTTAGTTTCTTTTTTCATATTAATCGCCTCAAATAGATAATAACATTAAGCTAAAAATACAAGAATACCTACTAACTAAATTAATAGCTAGTGGGTATTCTTATTTAACAATTATTTAAGATTGTTTTAGCAAAAATTCAATTATTCCCAATCTTTGCCAAAATACTTGATTATTTTTAGTAACGAAAAGCTGCTTTAACTCTTTGCAAACATTTCTATTGCTTACTATCCATAATTTTGCAATTGGTAACCACCATTTTGTTTGAGAAACTTCCTGTACTTTTATATCATTTCCTATATCCAAAATATCTAGTATTAGTCTTTCAATTCTACAATTTGTTTTTTTACTATTACGCTTTAAAAAAGCAGTTAATACTAATACACTCATTTTTTTATTTAATCCTTTATATTTGGTGAAAGCTTTACTGGTTTCATCTACGTCACCAATATTAGCTATTACATAAAAGTACCATGTTTCCAAGTCTGTATCAGAAAAATTTTCCTCAATATATGGCATTTCTTCAACTAAAAGATTCCAAATTTTATGTTTCATTTTATAAGTATTGTCAGCAATAACTTTAATTAACATATATATTTTAGATGAAAGAATTGGTTTAACGTAAGTTATTTTTATTAAAAACATTACAAATGATATTACTAATTCATTATCATTGAATCTAATATTATTTGTAATTATTTGTTTTGTTAATAATGTTAGTATGGATTTTACTGTAGGTAAATCATCTTTATTAATTAATTGAGATAACATCTCTCTTAAATTTATATAATCCTTAAAATAAAAAATTGTTTTACCGATAGTTAGACTTTTTATCAAAGGATACTCATTTAGATGTGCCTGTCTTTGTAATTCAAAACCTTTATATATTTTTATCTTAGAATTATTAATTAATAATTCATAATTTCTAAACAATTTATTTAAATGCTTTTTTAATAAATCAAGATCAGAATATCTTCGAGCATAAAATCTGTAATCATCAACGTATCTTGTAAATGTTATATCCATACTATTTACATCAATCATATTATTTATTATCTCATCTAATGACAATTGAAGTAATTCTGCTGAAATCTTAGAAGATATAGGCCCCTGAATTATACCTTTTGTATGATTATCATTTATCTTTTGATTATATTCATCTAGCCATTGAAGATAGATTTTTAATTTTTTATGATTACTACCACTAAAAATATTACTATCACTTATTTGAGATAATAAATGTGTATAGATATTACCAAAAAAATTACTTAAATCTATTTCTAATATGTATGGATATGTCTTTTCCATCTTAAATCTTTGTAGTTTACTTTCTTGAAAAAATTTATTTGTGCCATTGTACCCAATATAACCAATTGCTTGATCATCATTTACTCCTTGTATATCACCATCATTTTCTTCGTATATCATAGCTGAAACCATTCCATTTCTTCCTATTATGGGAGATTCAGAATTATGAGTTATACCATTCAAACGTTCATTTTTTGAATATAGTTCATTTAATCCAAATTCAGAAATTAATATACTATTTTTCATAAACATTAAAGAGTGTTTTATATTTGGAATTGCCATAGGTCTCCATGAATCATCTTTTTTTATTGTAAAAAATTTTATTGACTCAGCTGCCCAATTATTACCATATATATATTGTGGTGGCTTAACTTCATTAGATAAATTATCTATAAATCCAGAAAAATTTTTATTATATTTAAATATAGTTTTTTTATCTTCCTTAGATTCTTCATATAATTTCATACATGAATCTTTACTTAATATTTCATCAATTAAAGGTGGCAATTGAGTTGCAAACATTCCATGTAAAAGAGTGTAAACATCATTATACAAAATTTCATCTTCCAAAACATTCATCTCACATATATTAAATTTTCGACTATTATTTATCCAACTGAATTATTGGAATTCTAAAGTCCTTAGTATTCTTAGATAGCTTGGCGTGGCGTTCTATGCTCATATATCCACCCACAGCATCTGTAAAGAATTCATGCAAAGCCTTAGTTATATATCCAGCAACATTTTTAATGCTCTTAGTGCATCTAGTCTTGATAATTAGAGATTTCATAAATTCAGTTAATTCTGGCATTAAGCTAATATTATTTTCAAATCTTAGTGCATCTTTAGCTTCTGGTTTCCCATTTTGTATTAACTTAGCAATTACTGTTTTCTTAGCCTTAAAAATTAATTGTGCGTAGTTATATAGAACCCCGGTATTTTCAGAGTATTTAACCAATATATTAATTAAGTCATGACCAAAACAAGCTTTTTGTTTTAGTGAGTCTACTAAATTTTGCATACGATCAAAACCAGAAATATGAATTTGTTTATTTTCTTCGTTGCCAATCTTAGTCTTAGGTATTTCAATTTGCTTATTTTTTGATGATTTACTTGTTACATCTGTTTCATTTGTAAATGATTGTTTAAAGTTAGTTTGATTCTGGTTGCAATTTGCGTTTTCCAGAGTCGCATTTTGCTGTTTGGTATCTAAGTTTAAATCATAGTATTTTGGCAAAAAGTAAATGTTAGCTGCATTTCTTTGACGTTTAACAATAATCCAGCCTTTGTCTTCTAAAATTCTTAAAGTTCTAGTGATTGTATCGACAGAAACATTTATTTTTTTAGCTAATGATTCACGCATGCATTTCACAAAAACCATTCCGTTTTTGATCCATCCATTTTTTACACTTAAGTTTCCATAATCATATAAATGTGTTGCTACTGATGATGCAGTTGGATTTAAACCATCCTCTTCGAATGCTACAAAATTCTTTGTAAATTGATTGTTCATTGTGACTATCTCCTTTGGTTGAGATAGAAAAAAGGGTGCAAGTAATTTATTTACTTGCACCCTTTCAATTATGTATTGTCATTGAAATTACTCCAAAAAAGTTATATAATTAATTCATAATCGTTGGTTGTTTGTAGCAATCAACTAAACTAATTAAATAAAAATTCTTTTTTAGAGCGTAAGGTAAGCAAGTAGGTTAGGTACTTGTTAGCTGATAAGTTGTTACTGTCAATAACTTCCTATCAACGCTCTTTTTTCTATGCATTTATTTTTAAGCATCAGCCTTTTGGTTGGTGCTTTTTATTTATGCTTATAGAATACCCTTAGAATAATTGGTTGTCAAACTAACTAATAATTACCCTTTTTACTAAATTTACTAAAAATACTCAATTTATAATATTTACTAAATTGAGTAAGCCTAATTCCATAAATGCTAATTTAATAACATTTGAAAAAAATAATTACACTATATTTTTACTAAATTTACTCATTTGCCTAAATTATTAACATTTAACAAATTTAGTAAATTATATACATTTACTAGTTTCTATAAATAGTGTTAAAATATTGTTTAAATAATAAATGGTGGGGATAATTATGCAGAAAAAAGAAATAGTAGAAAAAAATAAAATAAATTCAATTATCAATAATATAAAGTCGAATAATGAAGCTACCACAATATTAGTTGGTAATCAAAAAGGTGGTGTTGGTAAGACAACTAACTCATGCTTGATTGCTTACACTTTAGCAAATATGGGTATCAAAACTTTAGTTGCTGATTTGGATCCACAAGCTAACTCTACAAAAATGTTAGTTCTTACCAGAGATAATGTTAAAGATGATTTAACTATTTTGAATAAAACTATTATGAGTGGAATAGAAGATAACAGTTTGGAAAATTTACCAATTAATATAATGGATAACTTGGATTTGTTACCATCTCATGTAGATTTTAAAGGTTTTCCAAAATATATATATAAAAATACTGATAATGATTATGATGAGGATCATGTACTTGAACCTTTATTTAAGCCACTTAAAAAGAAATATGATGTAATTATTTTAGATACCCCGCCATTATCTAAAGAAATTAATGATAATGCTGTTATCATGTCAGACTATGTATTGATTAGTTTACAAACCCAACAAGGTAGTTTAGATGGTGCAACTGATTATATTAACGATACTTTAATTCCGCTTGTTCAAGAATATAATTTGAAAGATATAGAAGTAGTGGGACTTTTGCCTATGTTGACTGATGACAGAAATAGAGTTGATAACGAAACTATTGAAAAAGCTTCAGAATCGTTTGGCGAAAAAAATATGTTTAAGAATGTTATTAACCAAATGGCTAGAATAAAACGTTTTCCTGTATTAGGCATTACTAACGATAATATGTATGAACATAGAATTATGCATAAGTATCAATTAGTGACTAACGAATTAATACTAAGAATTGGATTATTTATGTCAGGGAGTGAAAAATAATGAATCAATCAATGGGAATTTTAAATGGCGCTAATAATAGAAAGCCAGGAGCTATTAAACCATCTAACTATAAAGAAGAAAAAAAGCATTCTAATACTATAAAAAAGAGTAAACAAAAAACATCCAATCAAAAACATACAATTAAAATATCAGATGAATTATATCAACATTTAAAAATTGTTAAGGATATTAATAATGAAAAATTTGACTATCAAGCAATCGAATTATTAATTGATAACTATATTAATAATGCTCCAGAAGGCGATAGAAAGCTTTATAAACTATTAGATGCTAAAAATAGTAAATAGTATAAATTAAGTAAATTTACTAAAATTATACTATTTACTAAATTTCCCTTTTTAGTAAAATTACTTAATTGTATAAAAACTAATTATGTTAATTAACTGATAAATGTCATAATATATTTTATACTTCAATTGTTAATAAAAAAGAAATTCTGTTAGAACATGACTTTAAAGTAAAGTCGTTTAAAAGATGGTGACATAAGTTGTTAACAACTATTTAAGCTATCCTATAATCTGCCAAAGATTTTTAAAGGGACGGTTTTTATTTTTTCTTATGAAAAGAGGACATTCCTATTTGCTTAGGATGTCCTCTTTTTTGTGTTATTTTTTTCAACTAAACTTTTATATTTGGTCCTTTTTACAACAGAAGTACAAACTTACTAATTTATTGAAAGTTTCAGCAACAGATATGCATGGAGTGTTTTCCGTAGTGATTATACATAACACCTTAAGAGAAGTGTTAAGGCGTTTACACAAAAATATCATATCAAACCTGTTAAACTAACTAAGACTATTATTTAAAAGTTAAATTTTTCAGATAAAGGGGGCAATGAATGATTAATAGCAATTGGAAAGAAGTTATTGAATTAATTGAGAGTTTAGAAAAAAGATATGGTTCAATTAAGAATGTTCCAGCTAATGATATATCTATGCTTAAAATTCAAAAATTAGTAAATGCCAATATGCCCAATGAAAAAGAATTAAACACTATTAATAGTATTGATGAAGAATTAAAGACTTATAATCCATATGTTAAAAGAATTGAAACGATGTTGAGGTATGGATATTCGATATCTGAAATTGCTGAAAAAGAAAATACAAGTGTTGGTTCTATAAACGGATTTATTGGAAGATTTCACTTAAAATGCCGATATTATCGTGCAGAAAAGAATGGTGTGATATTAGCAGTGGAACTTACTAAATATAAAGTAATGGAAAAACTATATAAAGACAATTTGATTAGTAAACTACCTAAAAATTCAGGTGACTATAATAAATGTTTAAAAAAACATGATATTAAGGTAACTGAATTTAATAAAATTAGAAAAGTTAAATTACTGTAGTTAGGAGTGATTATTATAAAAAAATAACTTATTGAACAAGCAATTTTAATTTTATATTAAGACCAAAAACAACATAAGATTGAAAAACAAAGTAGTTAGTGGAAATTAATGCTACTCAATTTTTTGAGACTATTAGCTCAATACCTAATAGATTAGATTAACAACTGTATACAAATATTGGAATTTATTCAATAATATCTAGACATTTGGTATATTAAGATTGATATTTTTCATGAAAAAAGATGTAGCGTTGATTAATTTTTATGAAAATTTTTTTACCTAAAGATTCAATAAATTAATTTATACTATATTTAATCTTTTAAACATTATAATTATATAGAACCATTTCAAATAATAATTACTTTCAATTTTTTGTCTATATAAGCCGTTGCGGTTTATATATTGTGTTAAGACTATTTCTGATAGATAGTATGAAGAACTCAGTCAACAATGACGATATTTAGGCGTAATGTTATAATATTTTCAATTATTAATTATGGAGATGCGTATAATATATGTCTTTAATATTTTTCTTAATGCTAATCGGATCATTCATTTATATAATCTATCTTTCAACAAAAAGAAAAAAGAATCTTGAACAAATTGCTGATTCTTTATCCTCTGAAGATAGATCAAGATGGAACTTCTATACAAAGTCTAGAAAAATTGCTACTATTTCAAACGTTAGCTTAGGAATATTTATGGGAATGTCAATTTCCATCATTATAGTTGCGTTCCTTTACAGTTTGAAAATATACGTTATATGTTGGATATTATTCTTTATAATACTAGCTTTTCAGTTTGCTACAGTATTTGCTAAACGTCTTTTGCAAAACTATAATGATTTTATAGGAATTAATTTAGATTTATTTAATAAAAATACAAAGTCATTTAAGATAATTCAATATGTAATCATTGTTTTATTTGATATTTTATTAATGTCATTTTGCTATGCAATCTATTTATTTTATAAATAATTTTGTAATAATTGCTAAATTTAGACTTTGTGAAGCCCCCTTCACAAGCTACGAATTCACAAAATAAATTGTGAAAATTGTATTTGACAAATGAGAATGAGTTTTGCGTGCCTAAATATCAAAATAAATTGCAACAAACCAGTTTTTATTGACAACTTTTAACAAGCTATAAACGTTGCGATAACAATGCTTCAAGCAACTTCAAAACAACAAAATAAGCCTTGTGATTATCTTAAATCACAGGGCTTTTTGAAATTGTAACTAAAATGTAATATTTATTTTTTATTCATATTATCTGACATTAGCAAAATGATAATTATTGTAGTGGAAATAATATTTATTACTATTATTGGAAATAAAAAGAATATATAAATATCAAATATTATTAAAAGCAATTGATACATTATTTTATTTTTATTTTTTTTAAATGTGCTTGTACAAATCATTTGAAACACAAGCGCTATCAATAAAATAAATAATGAAATGTAATATATTATAATATTGGCATTGACCGTGTAATAAAGGGTATTTAAAGAAAATAACATATTTATAATTAAGAAAAATAATAATATTGAATTGAGAATTATGTTTATAATGTTAACTGAATTTTTAATCATAACTTGTTATTTGATGTAGACATGTTAATTTAAAGTCTTTGCTAAAGTACTTTGTCAAGACATGAGGCCTTATAACATTATATGCATTAGTAATATCTGCTGTTAGTCCAAGTACTTTACTCCATGGATCAGACCAGCCAGATGAGATCTTACTAGTAGCGCCTTTATAAAAAGAAAGGTAAACATATTTTGAGCAATAGCTAGTTAATGTATTATATACATCAGGTGTGATTGCATAAAATGGATTTCCATTATCATACATATTATGCCAAGCATATGTTGATGCATCGTCAGCATAATAATGATGGGATCAATGATTTTTTCATATTTTGAAAGAATTGATTATAAGGGGTGTATTCATCGGTTATTATGCCCTTTGATTTACCTTGATTGTAGAGCCTTTGTATTTCATTATTTGTTTCTTGCTCATTTTTACCAGTTATATTGTCAGCATGTGCTGCAACTCCGCTAAAAGTGCTTGCAAATATAGTAACTGTAAATGCCGCGCATAAAATGCGTTTAAAGTTTTTCATGTATTTAAGTCTCTCCTAGTGATTATTTTAATTTTGTAATACAATTATCACTTATCAAGAACAATTTCAAATAATACGCTTATTAATTATGTTTATCAAACGCAGAAATTAAGCTACATAATGAAAGTATTATGAAAGCGTAGGGGTAGCTAAACACATTGCTTATGAGCGATTAATATACCAACTGTTTTGATAATATTTTTAATAAACAAAATATTTTTAAGAAATTTTTAAGTTTTTTTCATAATACCATAAAAATATGTTTTACAGAACTCCTCGTGAGTTCTTTTTTTATACATAAAAATCAATCAAAGGTGGTGATATAACATGGCAGTAGAAGCAGATACAATTAAGCCTCCATCATGGAAACAGCTATTCGCTGAGACCTGGTGGTTACATCCTAAATATAAACATAAAACAGCATTCATCGCTGATGGTTCCATTCGTACAGGTAAGACTATGTGGATGTCACTAGGATTTGTGCAATGGGAAATGAACCAGTTTAATGGTTTCGACTTTATCATGGCTGGTAAGACTATCATGTCTCTTCGTAGAAACGTGATTAAAGGCTTGATTAAACGATTACGTGGGCTTGGTTATGTAATTACCGATAAGAAGTCTGAGAATATGCTCATTATTACTTTAGGTGACGTCACTAATCCATTTCACTATTTTAAAATTGAGTGGATTGACGGCAGAACTAAAAAGAATGCAATTAGGCTTCACTTTAATATGCAAGATAATCCTATTCTGACTAAAAAGGATATTGAAGATGCATCCAATATGTACACAGGTGCTTTCTATGAACGCTATATCTTAGGTAATTGGGTATCAGCAGACGGACTGATTTTACCCTAACTTCAATAGAGATAAGATGGTTGCTAATTCTATTCCTGATGGTGTACAACTAACTAAAAGTCTAATTTCAGTCGATTACAGTATTTATCACCCAATGGTCTTTGAAAAGTGGCAATTAGGTACTAACAGAGTTTGGTATTGTACTGATTTATACTACTTTTATGGTTCTAAAGCACAAATTCAGAAAGATGGCCAACAATATGCTAATGATTTTGATGCTTTCTGTCGCGACGTTAATCCTGTTGTCATTGTTATTGATTCATAGGCTAGTTATTTTATTAATTTCAATTACTATGTATATATTTATCAAATAAAATAATTATAGTTGTTTATCTGATTTATGATAGTATATTTTATGTTATTTACAATAAAAATAGGCACAATGCGTTAAGCATCGCACCTACTTTTAGGAGAACAACATTCAAACGGGGAATATTGAACATTGACACGTTTGTATTCAATAACAAAAACAAACCTTTAGAATCTTTATTATCGAATACTTCTCTATTATATAAAACTATACAAACTTTTCATTTCAAATGTTTTGTATATTGGTATCAAATAATGTACTTATGTTATATTAGAGTCATGCATTTCCGATAATTCATAGTATTAGGTAGTCATTAAGTTGACTGCCTTTTTATATATAACAGCCACTAAATCACTATGGACTTAATAATTTATGAAATATCATATGTCAAGATCAAGTAGAAAGATTTTTCTGAGTGAAAATTGCCATTTATGATCAGATTATATGATGGATTGAAAAGGTTTGAAGATGATTTTTGATTTATTCTCTAAACTTTTATCTTAGATATGTCCATTTTTTATAAAACTATATAAGCTCTTTAAAATAAATTAGAATTCATATTGACTTTATAATTATGTGAATATAATGTACTAATAACATATTTTAATAATTATCTAGTAGCCTAACAATCATTACGGAAGTCAATCAATATAAAATAATATATTTTATGCTATAACAAAGTTTTAAGATATAAGTTATTGATAAACAATGTTATAACAATACATTATTCTGCAGCAGTCGTATGCTTTTTAATATATCAACAATAATGAGGACGTGATTGAATGATTAAAGATGAATATATTAAGGTTAAATGGCAAGAAGGAACTATTAAAGAAGTGGGGGTTAATGGTTGTCAAGTAATAGATGTGCTTAAATTTGTTAAACAACATTTAAATAAGTTAGATGAACAACAGCCGCGTCCAGAAAACAAATTCACGATTACATCTTTAGATAATGCCATTCATTATCAAGAGATGCGATATCATAATTATGAAAAAGCCTCTTCAATAAATAATGTTGAGGGGGCTTTTGATAACAATAAAAAATATATGAAATAAGGTATAAAAACATTTTACACTTAAATTATACAAATATATTTATCATGATTCCACATAAAATATTAGATTTTATTATGATTCATTGCATTAAAATTATTAAATGTTCACTTATTTTCTTTTACATCTGATTGATAGAACGATTTCATCATTAGGAACCCAAGGCGTTGTTTGTTGCACATTTTTAATCCTGTAATCCTTTTTATTACTATTTAGCCAATTGGAAACCATGTCTTCTACTTGAATAATACTTAGCTCTTTTTTATCCATATTAATCACCAACCTTTTTTTATAAATATTACGATAAAAATAATTATTATGCTATAAAATATAATTCTAATGAACCATTTGATGTTTAAGTAATAATTTTTATATGTTACATAAACTAGTACTGGTTTTCTTGTTTAAACAATATAATATTAAAAAGTGTAATGCCTAAAGCATTACACTTTTTAATTATCTAAAGGTATTCAAGAAAAGTTACTTTTTCATAGTATTTTGCATTAGAAATATTCGCACGGTTATTTCCAATACAGCATACGCATTATTGCATGCCTTTAGTTCATTATCTTAAGGTACTTTAGCATTTTGAGTTTTCTTATTTACGTTTTGTGCGAAATTTGAAAATTGGAATTGTTAAAACTGAAATAATAGGTAACCACATCATTATTCTGTATACGTTTAAAAAGGCATCATTCATTTGATGTTTAATATGTTGCTTAACATCTGAAATTAAATTATTAACATTCCGATTTACCTTATTGACCTTAGCATCGATTTTTCTATTTACGTCCTTTGTAATGTTAGCCTTTAATATTTGTTTGAAGTTTTGAGGCATAATTGTTTGATGATTTATTGCAGCCATCTTTTTTAAATATATTTGATTAATAATCTTATTTCTCTTGTCCGCATTAACCTTAACAGGAGTGAAACTAACAGAACTATTTACATTATTAACTTTGTTACTTTTAGTATCTAATTTATCATCAATTTTGTTTCTAATTGTTTGTTTCTTGTCAGAAGGCAAGTCAATCTTAGTAATTTGATTATGAGCATAGGTTATGGTATTTGTTTTTGCTGTTTGAACGTTTCCCGATAAAATGGTCATAAAAATGGCAATTGCTAAAACCATACCAATTTGTCTTAATACATTAGCAACACTTTGCGATTCAGTTAATAAGCTCCCTTTAAAATTAGCAACGGCTAGAATATTAGCAGTTGCGGCGACCATTCCATAACCAATCCCTAGGATTATAGCGCCAATTAATAAATTCTTGAAATTGTTATCCACCGGTATAATAGAAAAGAAGTAATAGCCTATAGCAATACTTATGAATCCCAAGAAAATAAAGAGCTTTTTATTGACCCTTTTAATTAGCAATGATGATAAAATAGTTGAAAACATAACGGCAATTGAATATGGTGTTATTAATAAAGCAGCTTGCAATTCACTTTCGCCATGAATCTTGGTTAGAAAAGTTGGAATTAAAGCAACAAACCCACCCAATAAAAAGTTAGCGGAAACTAAAGATAATCCAGCCCCATTAAAATTTCTCTCTTTAAACAAATTCATATCAATCATTGGATGCTCTAATTTCATTTCTACGGTAATAAAAGTGATAAATGCAATTGCTGAAATTATGAATAATGAAATAATTGCAACTGATGACCAGCCCCATTTGTTTCCTTGAATGAGCCCTAGTGACAGAGAAAATAATGTTATCATGCTCAAAATGGAACCTAGATAGTCTATTTTTATTGGACTGGTTTTTTCATTTTTCATGGGTAAAATCATTGCAAAAATGATCATCGCTAGAATTACAATGGGTACATTGACATAAAATACCCAGTTCCAACCCCAAGATTGTGAAATCCAACCCCCAAAACTGGGTCCAATTGCAACGGCTAAGCCTTGTGAACCTGCCAATGCACCTACAACTTTATGCCGCTTTTCTACGCTGAAATTGGAAATCCCAATTACCATACTTGTGGGAATAATGGCTGAAGCTCCGACACTTTGAATAAAACGGGCAACTAACATGAATGTTAAATTGGGTGAATAACCGGATAATAATGATCCCAATCCAAAGACAAACAATCCAATAAATACGAATTTATTTTGCCCAATTCTCTCGGCAATACGGCCAAATGGAATAATCAATGTAGCAAATACAATGGTATAAATATTTATAGTCCAAGATAGGTTTTCTAAACTTTGATTAAAAGCATTTTGAATCTCAGGCAATAAAATAGTCATGACAGAAACATCCATCATACATAACAAAGAACCAAGCATTAAAACAGGTAAAATCAGCTTTTTCTTTAACAATGTCCTCACTTCTTTCTATATTTTGGTCGGCATACAAACAATTCGATGAATAAATCTTTCATGTCTCACTTGTAACCTAACACTTTTTTTAATATAGTTAATATGAAAAAATTAGTCAATAGAATCTAGGCAAGTGCTACATATACTTAGCATGTGTGACAGTGAGGTAATTTATGGAAATTAATGGTCAAAATAATATAAGTGTTATGTCCAAGCAATGGCTAAGTACGTCGTTGCTTAGCATTATGAAACAAAAAAGTTATGAAAGTATTACGGTAATGGAAATTGCTAAAAATGCTGATTTATCAAGACGAACTTTTTATCGGTTCTTTAGGAATAAAAATGAGCTTTTAAAATTTGTATTTGAATGCTCAGTTAATGAATATTTTTTCATATTACAACAGACTATTGAGCAAAAAACTATGCGCATTGAATTCAATGATATTATTAAAATATTTTTAAATTTCTGGTGGAATCATCGAGAACTAGCCCAAATTTTAATTCAGCAAAATTTGTTTTCCCGGCTTTTTGCGGTGTATTCAAATTATTCAGATAAGATGTATCATACATTTAAAATGCCTTGGCACATTGAAGAAAATGATCATGAATTAGGATATGTTTTTGATTTTTTCTTAGGTGGCTATATCAATATCGTGAGCCGTTGGTTGATGGATGAAAAAGCGATTAGCCCTAACGAGCTAACGCGAATTATTTATGATGCAATTAAAAAAATATAATAAAAAAACAAGGAAGATTTCTTCCTTGTTTTTTTATGCCAAATTATTTTTGGAACTAATTTTAGCAAAAGCTTGCATTAAAGTTGATGCAATAATATTGATTTTGTTTGGACAATCGTTTTTTAAAATATATAAATATAAACTTTGCAAACCTCCAGAGAAAAAATAAGAAACAATTGCGATCTCATTTTTTTTGGTTGCGGAATGCCAAGGAAAATTTAAATTCCTGTATATCTCATAAAAAGGTTGCAAATTGGGATTGAAAAATGGAGCCATCATATTATTTTTGAGCAATGTTTGCATTTCTCTTTTATATTGGTTCCAAAATTCAAAATAATAAACAATAACTTCATTAAAACTATTAAATCTTTTGTATTTCAAACTGTTCAAATAGTGTTGCCCTTTAGTTTCAAAAAAACGCTCAATAATGTCTTCCTTCACACTAAAATGTTTATAAAAAGTTTTTCTAGAAACTTGTGCTACCTCGCAAATTTTTACTACTGATATATTGTAAATATCATTTTGATCAAGTAGTTTAAAAAATGCATTTACAATCCTTTCTTCACTGCGTATTGCTGATTTGTTCATGTTCTATATGCTCCTTAAATGCAAAAAATACATAATTATAGCATTACATATTTATGTTGATTTTAAAAGGTGCTTGCGGTATTGTTTATTTAAGAAAGGGTAACATCTGTTACCTCTAAAGGAGGTGAAGTTATGGATAATGCCATTGGCATTGTAGGTATGAGCAATTATATTCCAAAGCATTGGATTGCGAGTCAAACGATTTTAAATTTTTGGCATAATTCGAATTGGCATTTTTTAAAAGCACAAATTGGCATTGAATCCCGCAATGTGATTGGCTGTGATGAAGATGCTTTAACGTTAGCGATGGCAGCGATTAATAAAATGATCCGCTGTGAATATTTAGCACCTAAAATTCCTCATTTGGATAGTTTAATTTTGGGTAGTACCACTATGCCGGAGCTGTATAGGTGTAATGCTATTCAACTGAAAGAAATGTTCTTAGAAAATTCAAAAGTATGGGCTCAAGATATTCAAGATACAGAAAATGGTGCTGTGATGGGCCTAGTAAATGCTTATAGTTTAATTCATGCGAAAATCAGTAAAAATGTGTTAGTAGTGGGTAGCGATACTTTAGGAAGACATATTGAACCAGGAAATCTAAGAGAATACTATGCGGGGTCAGCGGCCGCTAGCATTTATTTAGGCAATGATAATGTTATAGCTACCATTGATCAAGTTACTTGTATTAGCTCGGATTTCCCAGAAGTGGCTAGACCAGAGGACGAACGCTTTTTTAGAAACTTAACATCGTTAAATTCTAAAATTATTGATGAAGGTATGATTAAACATTGCGTTAAAGCCTTTAAAACTTGTTTAGCTAAAAGTAAAAGTTGTGTTTCTGATTACACTAAGATTATCCTACCGGAGGTTTCTTTGAATGGTAAAAGTCGTTTAGCTAAGGCCTTAAATATCTCAGCCAAACAATTATTAGAGATTAGTTACTTCAAAGAATTAGGAGAACTTGGATGTGCTGGAGCTTTTGTGAGTTTGCAAGTTGCTTTAAGCCAAGCCAATGCTAACGATAAAATATTGTTAATCTCATACGGACATTCAGCACAAGCAATATGTATATCTTTAACCGTTACTGATTTCATAAAACAATATTGGCATCAAGTATCACAAGCCAATACTTTAAGCCAGGTCAGTCGCGACCCGCAATTTAAAGTCAATTATGCTGAAATGTTGCAAGCAGAAGACAAAATGGTTCAAAGCAATCAAGCTTTTGATTCTTTTTTGTGATTTTTGAAAGGAGATTCATTCAATGAATGAAAAGCTGCCCGCTATTATTGGCGTCGGTTGTACTATTAATCCTGGTGAACCACATATTGATAAAGGTTTTAAAGACTTAATCGTAGAGGCCAGTTATGCAGCCATAGACAATGCGCATATATCACCTAAGCAAATTGATGGTGCAGTTTTTTCTTATACCGGAGAAGGTGAAGTGGGCTATGGAGGGATTGCTCCTACCTTAGTGGATGCCCTTGGTCTGTCGCCACTGCCCGCATTTACGGATAGTGCTAATTGTGCCAGTGCGCATGCAGCTTTTATGCAGGGGTGTGACATGGTTGAAAGTGGTAATTACGATACGGTTTTAGTTGCTGGTTTTGGTAAAATGACGGACGTAATTCCCTTTGAAAATTATATGTTATTAAGCTCCGATAGCTTATTTGATTATCGTTTGGGCTATTCCCATATAGATTCATTTTTGTTAGGTACGGAATATTTTGCAAAACATCATATTAACAAGGACATACAATATCAAAGTCTACTAGCGGTTGCTATGAGTGCTCGCAATTATGGTAAGTATAATCCTGAGGCGAAATATTTTGATAAAATTAGTAACTATTATGATTTAAAAAGTCTCCCAGCATTAGGTTGTACGCTTGCTTCTGGTGAGGGCGCAAGTGCCATTATTTTAACCAAGAGTGTCAAAGCACGACGAAAAAATAAAGTAGTTGTGCATGGGCGCTCATGGCTATCCACTTCCCATTATGTGGGACATAGATATAGTGATCAGCAAATAATGAATAATCAAAGTAAAGCTGTTTCAGATTTGGCTGAAGGGCTACCCTTGAAAATTGCTTGCAATCGTGCGTATAAGCAAGCCAACCTACGACCTACAGATATCGATACAGTACAGGTTTATGATCAACTTGTAAATCAATTCATTGCGCTTGAAGCGACTGGCATTTGTCCAATCGGCACTGCACCCATGTTTTATATTAATGGAGAAGCTAATGTTAATGGAAAATGTCCAGTAAATACGGATGGTGGGAATATTGGCCGAGGCTTTGCTAGTGGAGCCGCTAGTCTATATGGAATTATTGAGTTATATCGGCAATTAACGAATACTCAACAAGGATTAAAAATTCAAAATCCCGTTCACCATGCACTTTCTACATTTATGGGTGGCTATTATGCCGATGCAGGAGCTGTTATATTATCAAAAATGGATGGAGATGATTAAAATTGGCCAATCAATATTACGACCAGGTGAGCAATCCTATTTTAAAATCTTCTTTAGCCATATGGAGAAACTATCCTAGTTTATATCGATTAGTTGGTTCATATTGTGTGCAATGTCAAAAATCTTTTTATCCTAAACGATTGGTCTGTCCTTTCTGTCATCATAGGGAATTATTAGATAAAAGGTTTTCTGGTAAGGGAAAAATTGTGAATGTAGAGCAAAATAATATTCCACAAATTACAGTAATCGGTTATCGTAATTTAACCGCTAGGTACATGGCCATTATTCAATTGATAGAAGGTCCCTTTACAATTGGTGAATTGGTTGACGTTGGTGGGATTAAGCCACAAGCAGGTATGCCTGTATATAGCGAATTAAGGCGCTTAGCAAGAGATAGTAATCAAACTTGGCAATATGGAATAAAATTTATTATTAGAGATGTTTCAAATGAAGCTTGATACTAATGCATTTTATTTCAATCTATTAGTAATTAAAAATAAATTCCCCTCTTATGAGCAGCAGCATGCAATAGTGCTAGATTATATTCATAATCAATATCATGCTAAATTATTCAAAGATGAAAATGGTAAACCATTTTTAGTGCCCAACAATAATTTGGGATTGTCTATCTCGCATAGCTATCAATATATTTTAATTGTTCTGTTTAACAGTCAATTGATTATTGGAGCAGACATTCAACGTATGTCCAATAAATATAATTTAATCGCATATACTAAATATGATAAATTAAATGATTTATCAACATATATGACGATCATCCAAATGAGTTTTAAAGAAAGTTTAGGCAAATATATAGGCATGGGTTTATTATGTGATCCTATGATTTACCGGATTAATAAGCTAACAAAAACATCAGATTCTTTATTCAAGTGTAAATTTCATTGTTTTCCTACTGTAATAGGCATGGGATTCTTAATTAATGATTTTATTATTACGATTGTATTTAAAGCTGATTGCTTGGAAATTATAACTGAGCAGTTATTAAAGCTAAGAAGGGATTTATTCAAGTATGAAAATATGTATGACACCGATGCAGAAAAAAATTTTTTTAGATGAACTGTTACAAAAAAAGGCAAATTTAAAATACAGTTTATGTTTTTATTTCGAATATAATTCCAATAACACAGTTCAAGAAAACATTGCATCTATTTGCAGTTTAATTAATTTATATCCAGAATTATGTGCGAAAATTAATTACGATGGAAAGAGCGTTAATTTAAACTCTGGTAATCCATTCACTCAAAATGATGTTGCAGTAGATGATTTAAACGATGCCAATGTTAACTTTGATAAAGTAAAAAATGCTTTTTTTCATATGCCTATTAATTTATTCAATAATGAAAAATTGATTGCTTTAAAATTATTGTATGAAAATGATCATTATACATTATTGGTAAAAGTTCATCATATTATTTTTGATTTTTATAGTTTTTTAAAATTTAAAAAAGATTTTTATAAACAAATAATTTTGCAGCAAGCCTTAACTCCAATCTCTGAACAAACACAAAATGAAATCAAAGCAAGTATTATACATGCAGATAACAAGGACGCAGATACTATAAAAAAATACTATCAAAGAAAGACTAAGAATGAATTTTATCCATCAGTAATTATTGGTAGTACAAGCTTAAGTAATTTTAAATGTGATCAACGAGAAATTATTTTAGCTAACCAACAACCTAATCTGAGGTCGGCAATTGTGCTTGTTGCACTTGCCAAGGCCATCTTTGAAATGACTAATATAGATCGCCTTATGATTGGAGTTCCCGTTCCTAATCGAAAATTAACTAATCGCAAGCTAATATCTTGTTTTGTAAATATTATGCCTATAATAATTAAGCGAAATGAGGTGGAGCATAGCGAACAAATTTTAAACGATGTACAACAACAATTATATATGAATCTAAAATATAGCCATTTTGATTTTACAAGTAACTTTTCTAAATATGCTCCCTTTAATGTAACGTTTTCGTACTATCCTAATAATAAAAATAAGCAGACTAAAACTAAAACAAGAATATTAAATATGAATTCAGTAACCGAAATTCATATCACTTATGATGATCTAAACCAATTAACGATTGAAACACAATTATATTCCAAATCCACTTTTAATGTTTTTTGTAAAAAAATCCATGACAATATGAATAGTTTAAATGTGGATTTAACAACAGAATTATAAAGGAGCTTAATTTGCCATGAATAACTTATTAGCCATTATAAAAAAGATTCCCAAAGCGAGCCAATACGTCATTGAAGATAATCAAAAATTCGATGTGGCTGAGTTGGTTATTGAAGCAGAACATTTGGCACAAACATTAGTTAATATCAAAGATAAATATATTTTAATAAACGCGGAGAGTAATACAAAAACCTTAAAATTAATACTTGCGATTTGGTTAGCTGGAAAATGTTATGTACCTATTAACAAACATGCTTCAAATACTACAAAGAGCTCTATAGCTCAAATCTTATCCTCAAGTACTGAAATTAGTCTGTCTTCAAATAATGATCTAATGGTTAATAATAAACTAATGCCATTGGAAAAAACTAATGTTTTACCCCCATTTGATAGTAATAATGGGGCCTATATTATCTTTACTTCGGGGACTACTGGTAAACCTAAAGGCGTCGAAATTAAGCATAAAAATTTATATATGTTGCTACAAGGATTGACTCCAACTTTTAAACAGACAAGCCAAAAAGTTTGGATCAACTTACATTCCTTTGAATTTGACTTTTCCATTTGGGAAATTTTTGCTCCTTTATGCTATGGTGATAACTTAGTCTTATTAGGCGATAAAGTTAAGCCCTTTGAATTTGATAAAATAACTAATTTAATAGATATACATCATGTGAATGTGATTAATCAGACCCCATCTGTTTTTATGAACTTTTATCCTTATTTGGATAAAATTAATTTAGGTAAGATTGATCACATTCTTTTTGGTGGTGAAAAACTAGATTACAACAAATTAAAAGCAATTTATAAAAAATATAAACATCAAATTAGCTTTTTTAACTTATATGGCATAACGGAAGTAACAATTCATGCTACTATCCATAAAATTACTGACATTGACTTTGACAATTCGAATTCTTCAAATATTGGGAAGGGATTGTTCAAAGACAATGTTTATTTAGTTAATGATAAGGGGCTTCGTAGTGAAGCCTCTGGAGAAATTGTTGTAGCTGGTCCTACGGTTGCTTTTGGGTATCTCAACAACGTCAAAGCAACGATGCATCATTTTGATTTTCTGCAAACCACATATTATTCTGGTGATTTTGGTAAGTATGATAAGCATGGAAACATTCAATATTTATACCGTAAAGATTCACAAGTAGAAGTGAATGGTCATAGAGTTGAATTATCAGGGATCGAAACAATTATTGAAACCCATACAGAGTTAAAAATGGTTAAATGTATTTTCCTTACGGGGCATATTTATTGTTTTTATGTGGCATCCAGTTTTTCCCCACAGCAATTAGCATTATTTAGACAGACTTTAGAGAACTTTTTAGAAACATACATGATGCCGCATAAATTTATTCGTTTAAATTCCTTTCCTACTAATAAAAATGGCAAAATCGATGAAGAAAAATTACAAAATATTATTTTGTATCCTAGAAGTGTTAAGTCTTTAAAGCAACATAATGATGAATTTGACAATTTTTTAATTAACTATTTGAACTTAAAGAATCTTTTTGAGAACTATAATCGAAAACGGTCTTTTATGGAACTGGGCTTATCATCTGTAGATTTAATTGATCTATGTAGTGAATTGAACGATATGTTTAAATTTAATCCAGCTTTAACAGTAGTAGATCTTTTTCAATATCAAAGTATTGATGAATTTAAAAGTAAGCATTCAATTATAGGAAAGGAATAACTATGAAAATCGCGATTATAGGATGTTCATATGAATTGCCTGAAGTTAATAATGATAAAGACTTGACTGATATTTTCAATAATGGTCAAGATACAATTAAACGCTTTAACAAGCAAAGGAAATCAAATAACATCAATTGTTGTTATCTTTTAAATGATTATAAAAACTTTGATGCTGAGTATTTTGGCTTTTCTGATTCAGAAATTAAAAACATGGATCCGCAACATAGACGCTTTTTGGTCAATGTTTGGAAACTGATTACTGAGTATGGCTTGAGAAATAATTCCAGTTTGTTGAAGGAAACAGGTGTTTTTTCAGCCATGTCGGCTAGTGATTATTTAATGAAAAATATAAGCTCTAACGATAACCTATCGTATTCCACATATTTGAATAATATTCCAGATACAGCTGCTTCTAAAACCTCTTATAAATTTGGCTTTGGTGGTATCAGTGCCAATATTTCTTCAGCTTGTTCTAGCTTTGCTTCTGCATTATATTATGCCTGTGAAGATTTAAAAGCTAATCGTTTAAAGATGGCCATTGTAGGTGGAGCGCATATCATTGCAAATGCAGAAAACGGTTATAAATACATTCCTGATAGCATTTTTTCTAAAGCTGGCACTTGTAGACCATTTGACAATGATGCTGATGGTATGGTCCCAGGTAATGGAGTAGTTGTCATTGCGTTAAAAACATTAAAGGATGCTCAAAAAGCTCATGACCAAATTTTATGTACAATTAATGGAATAGGGGTTTCAAATGATGGAGACACTAAGTCTGGATATGCGGCACCAGGAGTTACTGGACAGTTAAAGGCTATTAATACTGCATATCAAAGTGCAGGTATAGATAAACATACAATCGATTATTTAGAATTGCATGGTACAGGAACTAAAATTGGTGATGCAATTGAAGCCACTAGTCTAAAACAAGCCTTTCCTAGTCAGCCATTAGTAGTGGGATCGACTAAAGCTAATTTTGGACATCTAGATACAATTTCAGCAGGTTTAGGTTTACTAAAAGCCATTTGGATGCTAAACAAACAAATTATTCCTAAACAAGCTAACTTTAGTCAATTATCCGAAATAATAAAACAAATTAATCCTGGTATCAAAGTTATGACTAATTCAATGCCGAAAAAAATCCAAACTATTGGCATTAATTCCTTTGGTATGGGTGGGACCAATGCTCACATAATTGTTACACAATATAAATCACCGAAATCTCCGTATCTCAAACAACAATATCAATATAATGTTCCGATATTTTCGAAACGATTGTCACAACATGAACAACATATAAAAAGAGTTGAATCATTCATTCATGATACCCAAACGGTTACTAGTCTTATGGGTGGTTTGCATAATCTACTATTCAGAAGTGTCCAACAAGCACATCTTAGTTGGCTACAAGTCAGTTATTCCAATGAGTTAGGACATTTTAAAGTTAATACTAAGTTGTTAAATCAAGAGGATAACTATGATTTAACTACCGAAAAAAGAGCACATCTTGAATTAAAGAAGTTTCCTTTAATAAAAATGCCATCAGAGCCTTTAATGGAAAAAAAATTATGGTTAGAACCCAAAGTAGTAGCTAAAAGTGAGCCAAATAGTAAAACAATAGAAGATATATTTAAAATTTTTGAAACTTATTGTACTAACGAACATAATATTGATTTAAAAAACTGTAAATTAAAAAATTTACCTATAGATTCTTTCCTATTAGTGGAATTAGTTGAAAATTTGAATCAAGTCACTCAAAAGCAATATAAATTGACTGACCTTTTGGTTTCTGATGAAACTGTAATGTCATTTTGTAAGAGTTTAATACAAGATCAAACATCAATTCAGTCAACAAATACTTCTGGGAATACCGAAAATACTGATTCCCAAGTCAGCTTGCCTGAACGAATTCTAAGAGCTAATAAACAATATGGTTTACACATTTCAATAGATGAAGTTAATAATTCTGATTTATTGGAATCGGTAATACAAACACATTTACAAAACAAAAAAACGTTTAATTTTATCACCTATCTAAATGACTTTTATGGCAGTCGACCAAACTTATTTTTAATTCATCCTGCTGGTGGAACAACTATGGGCTATCAACATATGTTCCAAGATAAATATTATCCATATAATATCATTCTAATTGATTTTCCGTTCACACATTTGGAATATGTAAAACAGTATGACTTAAAGCAGTTAGCCCAATTGTATAAAAATGCAATTGAACTGATTAATAAAGATCAACCCTTTGTTTTAGGTGGTTATTCGTTTGGCGGGAACATCACGTTTGAAATTGCAAAACAATTAGTGGAGCAAAAATCGATAAAACCGCAGTTATTGATAATGTTAGATACACATCCAATTGAGGCCTATGCTGATAATGTTCCTATTAGTAAAGCAGCTCAACATATTATGCAAAGCCAAATCTTAAAAAATGTTCAACACATTGGAGCTGAAGATAAAAAGACCTTTTTAACTACTTGGAAAATTAACCATCAAATGTTAAAAACATATCAGTCAACAGCTAAATTAAATCTGCCCATGAAAATTTTTATTTGTAAAGAGCAGGAGAACACGGAATTATTGCGACAGCTGCACATTAAATATTTAGATAAACGTAAATGGCAAAGAAGATTTCAGCAACCCATTCAAGCTATATATGTTAATGGCAATCATTATTCAATTTATATGAATCATAAGTTAGGTAAACAATTAGGTAACATGATTGATCAACTTCTTATTGATGCTTTTAAAAGCTAGGAGGGACTTAATATGAAATATGTTTTCATGTTTCCAGGGCAAGGTAGCCAACACATTGGAATGTTTAATGGATTGAAGATTTTTCATGATATTGAACAGGTTTATACCCAAGCAAGTAATTTTTTAAAAATGGATTTAATGAAAATTAACCAGAGCAAAGAAGTATTCAATCCTGCTAATGCTCAATTAACCTTAGCAGTACATTCTTTGGCGATTTTTAACTATCTGACCAATAAATATCCCAGATTAGCCATTAAGACTTTTATGGGACATAGTTTAGGTGAAATTACAGCGATGTGTGCAGCAGGCTACATTAGTAACACAGACTTCTTCAGTTTTCTCATCCATAGAACTGAAATTATTAACAATTCTGTAAATAATGAAGGAATGCTAGCTATTTCAGGTATGCAAGAAGACGCCTTAAATCAATTATGTAAAAAAGAAAAACGTTTTGTCGAAATTGTAATACAAAATTCTAATGATCAGTTTGTATTAGCAGGCAATAAAGATGTTTTACACAAAATACAAAATCAGTTTGTAGCAAATGATCAAGTGAAAGTGAAATTATTGCCTATTAATGGAGCCTTTCACTGTATTTTACAAATGACTAATAACGTCAAATTAAAAGAATATATAAATAAAATTAATTTTAAGGATATTAACATTCCATTAGTTAGTAATATTAATGCCGATATTATTAGAGGTGCGAATAATATCCGGCAAGAACTAAGCAATCAATTGATTTCAAAGGTTAATTGGTATAAAAGTATTAAAGCCATGATTGAACAAAGTTCAGAAGAAGTTGTATTTATTGAAGTGGGACCAGGAAATGTTTTAACTAAATTAGTAAAACAAATTAACCCACAAAGCCATGTTTTTTGCACAAAGAGTATTTATGATCTTAATGTCTTAGATAAATTTATCATGCACCATGAGGTATTGTAATGACAAAATTAAATATAGTGATTGCTAAATATACTCCTAAAAACATCACTCTACAATCAAATCTAATTATGGACTTGGGTTTATATTCTATGGAAGTTGTTAGTTTGATTCATGATATTGAAGTAACATTTAATATTCAAATTAACTATGATGAGTACCAAAATATTCAAACGGTAAATGATTTAAATATTTTAGTTCAGCGAAAGATTAGTGAAAGAAGTTGAGTGTACCATGTTATTAAAGCAATCAAATCTTGGAACATATATTAAAGATTATATGCTGAAATATAATAATCGTACGTTCTGTTCCTATTATGAAGAGCAACATTATGTAAATAAAACGTATGCACAAGCCTTACATCAGGCACTAAAAATAGCAACATTAATTCAACTTAAAACGACAAAGTCTAAACAAAAAATAGCAATTATTGGATCTACAACTTACCAATGGGTAAGCAGTTATCTTGGTATTTTATTGTCAGGCAACATTGCGGTTCCAATTGATTATCAATTAAGTCAAAAATTAATCCAGCAACGTTTGAAATTTATCCAGCCTACATTAACTTTAGTCACAGATACTGCAACAACTACAATGTTGCATCCAGAAAAAAGCAACATTCTTATAAAGGTGCAGGATGTAAGCAATCTAAAAATTGATGAAAATCAATTTCAAAATAATGAGAATAACTTAGCAGATATTGCAGAAATTGTATTTACTTCAGGTACTAATGGTCAACCACATGCAGTTATGCTATCAAATGAATCTATTTTAAAAAATATTGATTTTATTAACACCACCAGAGAACTTAAAACTAAAGAAAAAATGTATACTTTCTTACCTAATCATCATATTTTCTTTTTAACGTCCTTTTTATTAACGTCCTTACAAAATGGACATGAATTATTTTTAAGTCATAATTATTTTAATTTTCAACAAGATTTAAAAAATTTTAAACCAACGCAAATTTTAACTGTACCTAGAGGTGTCATTAATTTTAAGCGATTAATAGAACGCCAAGTACCCCAAATAGAGCGTTTAGAACAAAAAAGATCTGGCGATATACAGAAATATGAAAATATTATTGAACAAGCACGAGCTTGTTTAGGCGGCAATGTATATCGTATTTGTTCTGGTGGAGCCACTTTAAATAACAGTTTGAAAATATTATTTAAGAACTTAGGCATTCAATTATTTAATGGATATGGTATGACTGAATGTGGTCCAGTAATTAGTTTGGGGATTGGACAACAAGATACATCAGTGGGAATAATTAACAAGTATTGCAAGATCAAAATCAAAGATCGAGAAATATTAGTTAAAGGTAAGATTTTAATGTGGGGATACTACCGTGAGGCTAAGTTAACTAATAGCAAAATTGTAAATGGTTGGTTTAAAACAGGCGATTTAGGCTACATTAGCGATAATCATTTGTATCTAACTGGACGTAAAAAAAATTTAATTATACTAAGTAATGGGGAAAATGTTTCTCCGGAAGACTTGGAAGATAAATTACTAGCATGTAAAGAAATTGAAGCTTGTGTTATATGTGAAATCAACGATAGGATAGTGGCCAAAATTTGGGCTCCTAATGCTAATAAAAACATAATATTAGATTATATAAAGACTTTAAATCAAAGTTTATTGTTATTTGAAAGAATTACTAAACCTATTTTTATGAAACATGATTTTTCAAGAACTACTTCGGGAAAGATTATTCGTAAATAAAATTATATATTAATAATAAGTTTGTTGTTAATCAAACCATGTTTGTGAAAGCATACATTTATTTTCCAATTATATTCAACCACATTAATTAATAAAGATGACATAGGCAGCAAACTATTTCATCTTTGTTTTTATATAGTTATAATTTAAAATTTTAAAAAATAGGGACCGTAATATACAAAAAGGTTCTAAAATTATCAGATATTAATCTGATAATTTTAGAACCTTTATTGCATTAATAATGAAGAATTATTTTCCGTTTTTGTTAGAAATCATTTCTCCCAATTGTGCTAAAGATGCAGGAGCATCATTATATTTCATATTAACTTGAATTAATATGAATTTATCTTTGTTCAATGAAGCTTCCTTTAATGCATTAATTAAATCTATCTCAGTATTAACATTATAAGTTAAAAATTGATCATTGTTTGCACCAAAAGCTTTGGGCATTAGAGTATAGTTAAGTTCTGGTACATCATTATAAGATGCATTCATACCATGGATGAGTCTTTCAACTGTATAACCATTGTTATTAATAACAAAAACAACTGGATTCAAGTGTTTTTTTAATAACATTCCTAATTCTTGAATAGTAAGTTGTAAGGAACCTTCACCTGTCGATAGAATATGACGACTGTCTTTATCTGCTAATTGGCTACCAATCATCGCAGGAAAACTGTAACCAATTGATGCCCAAAGTGGTTGACCTACAAAATCTACACTATTTCCAAGATTCATTGGTGATAATCCAGAAAAAGATGTACCTGATTCTGCTACTAATGTTTCTCCTTGATTTAAACTATTAACTAAAGCTTTGTCATAGAAATCCTGAGTTAATGGTTTATTAGTAGGTGTTAATTTAAAATTATTTTGTTCAATTTTTTTGTCAAAAATATAATTATTATTAAACTTTTTGTTTGAAAGTTCTGATATGCATTCCCTAAAATCATAAGAATCCATATAGTTTTCGCTCTCACCAAATACACTAATAATATTATTATTTAGAGAAATCATTTTTCTTTCATCAAAACTTTGTGTAAACATTGCAGTAACAAAATCCGTTAACTTAGCACCTAATGATAAAATCAAGTCTGATGAATCTACAACTTTTTTAATGCTTTCATCAGATAAATCTCCATTATAAGTACCTATAAATTGAGGTAATCCTTCATTAACAGCACATTTCCCCAAAGCTAGATCAGTGAATGGAACTTTATTTTCTTTAATAAATTTTTCTACATATTTGCCTAGTTGTAAATTTTTAATTTCATGTCCAACTAATACTACTGGTTTTTGTGCTGTATTTAAATATGAAACAAGTTTATTTACTAATTTTTTGTTGTCATTTCTTACACTTATTTTTTTGTCTAATATTTCAGGAATATTTTCTTTTATTTTTTTACTAACAGGAATTTTAGCAACATCTATAGGTAAGGTAATATATGCAGGTTTTCCAGTTCTAATCATATATTTAACTATTTCATTAATATCATCAACTGGATTATTAAAAGATAAATCTTTCACTTT
>NZ_POSN01000005.1 GCF_002994005.1 Apilactobacillus quenuiae | reverse complement strand
AGAATATGATGACGCTTACAAATCATACATCCAAGGTAGAATCGATGCTAAGAACAAATTAGCAGCCGATGCCAAGGCAGTAGCCCAAGCTACTAAAGATGGAATCGATGATGCTGCAAGTAATGATATTGATAGTCATCAAAGTAAATACCCAGGAGATACAGGTGCTTCAACGGATGCAGCTAATAAGCAGAAACAAGCTTATAGTAATGCTAAAGAAGCCTTTAATAAAGGATATGCTGATGATGAAGGATATGTTGCAACTGCTCAAACTAATAATCAAGGTGATGCCTATAACACTGGACGTGCAGTTAGAGCAGCAGTGAAAGATGCAGAAAGTGGTATTAATAATGTTACAGATGCACAAAATAATTCTGCTAGTGCCTACAATAAAGACTATCGTCCAGGAACTATTTGGACCGAAGGTCAAAAGCAAGCATACCAAAATGGTTTGCAAGCATATCAAGATGGACTAAATAGTAATCAACAAGCTGCTCGAAGGGAACCAGACACAACACAGAACAAAGCCTATCAAGCAGGTCAAGCTTATGAACAAGGTATCCACGATGCCGAACAAGGCAATAGTAATTCAGCATCTAAATATGCTGGAGATTCAACAGCTTCAAATGCATATAACACAGCACAACAAGCTTATAATGATGGCTTAAATGGAAAAACTGATACTGCAAATGCAAAGAATAGTCCGGAAGCAAATAAAGCTGGATCAGCTACTCGAGATGGTATCCACGATGCCGAACAAGGCAATAGTAATTCAGCACCTAAATATGCTGGAGATTCAACAGCCTCAAATGCATATAATACAGCACAACAAGCTTATAATGATGGCTTAAATGGAAAAACTGATACTGCAAATGCAAAGAATAGTCCAGAAGCAAATAAAGCTGGATCAGCTACTCGAGATGGTATCCACGATGCCGAACAAGGCAATAGTAATTCAGCATCTAAATATGCTGGAGATTCAACAGCTTCGAATGCATATAATACAGCACAAAATGCATACAATGCTGGTAAAAATGGTGATAATAGTAGTACAACCGCTAAGTCTAATTCAGCAGCTAATAATGATGGATATAATAAATATACTAATTCAAACAATTCAAATAATTCCTATATTCCAAGCACTCCATCTAATTCAGATAAAGACAAAGGCAGTAATAACTTTATTAACGGTAATTCTAATAATGAAAATAACCATTCAGCAGCATATAACAATGGTTACGATCGTTCACAACAAGGATTTAATGATGGTATAAATAATAAGCCTAATATGAATCCTACAGATAATAGTTATAATAATGGATATCAAGCTGCTAAAAATTATCAAAGAGGAGAATCTGATGCTAGTCGTGGAATCCCTCGTGATAATAATGGTAGTTATGCTTATAATAGTGGTTATGATGCATATGAGGATGGTCATAATAATAAGGCACGTAATGATAGTGGAATGAATAATTCTTATAAGAAAGCTTATAACGATGCTTATAACAATGGGAAAACTCATGCAGCTAATAAGAATCGTAATTCTTTGAAGTCTAAGAAGAATATTAAGCACAAATCAAATCAAATTCTTCGTGCTACTCGTGCTGGATATAAACGTGGTAGTGCCCTTGATTCACCTGCTAAATTAATAGGTCGTTCTAAAGCATATAAGAATGCATATATGAAAGCATATATAAGAGCTATTAAGCGTGATATTCCACGTTATGTTTATAATCTAAAGAAAATTTATCGTCATAGTAAACCTACTTTAACCCGTAAAACTAGGAACGCTAAGTATATAAAGACAAGTCTTCGTAATCGTCATACCTTTAGAGTATATGGTTATGGTTTTACTCCTGGTCGTCACTTAGTATTTAGAGTTAAGGGCGGTTGGATCAGTGCTGCTAAATCATCAATCGCTGATTTATACTACAGACGTAGTGAGAAGAAACATGATCAAAAAGTTCGTGTAATTCGTAATCATGGTACTTACATTTATAATAATAAGCACTTTGATCGTCACAATGAGGTTAAATATCTACACACTGGACAAATTGTTCATATTAAGAAGCTTGAAAAATCAGGTCATATTACTAGATTCTATTTAGGAGATGGTAAGTATCTATCAAGCAACAAGAAGATTGTTCATCGTATAAATTAATGTCATTGTAATTTAAAATAAGGTCTATGGTTTAAAGCCATAGACCTTATTTTTAAGCTATTTATTTGAAAAAAATATTCAATGTATAATACAATTTAATTGTTAATGATAATTTAATAATTATGTAATATTGTTTCAATTCATTTTATAGAAAAGGAGTTGTTATTAATTGCAATATAATAAAAATCAATTTAATAAAGTAAATGACAAAAAAGTCATGAGAAAGGTTAAAAAGCAATGGGTTGTCGCATCTGTTGCTACTTTAGCTGTTTTAGGTGGTTTCGCTGTAAGTGGAACTCTATCTATGAATCAACCTACAAGTGAAGTAGTGGCACATGCTGCTCCTAATTCTGGAGATCCAGCTGATAATACACCTAGTTCAGATGCTACTAATTCTGTAGATAAAGCACAAACATCTATTGACAATGATAAAACTTCAGCAACAAATAATAAGCAAAATGTTGATACAATTAAAAGTGGAAGTAATTTTTCTAATGCCTCTAATCAACAAATAAATGAAGATAGTGCTGTTGCAAGCAATGGTGTTAATACCATAAGCGATCAATCTAACGCTGTTAGCGGTTATATTGCTAACAGATCAAATGCTGGACGTAATGGATTAAACACTAGTGCTGAAGGTACAAATGCTACCCAAGCTCAAGCAACAGCTCATTCTGCTAAACAGGATACTGATCATGCTTCAAGTGATGCTAGTATCCAAAACTCTGCTGCAGATATAGCTAATTCAGCATCAGCAGATAATAACGATATACAAAATAGTAAAGAAAGTGCAACAAGTAATTTCAATAAAATTAAAGATGACTATACAGCTGCAAGTAATGCTAATGACAGAAATCAAGCACTTGGCTCTAATGGTAGTTCTGGTGTAACTGATATATATAATAGTATAAAAGATGATTATAATAATGCATCGGCAGATTATAATGGAACAGTATCCAGTTCATCTATATCTTCTAATGCTGCCTCTGCAGATTCTGATAACACAAATATTCAGAATAATAGAAACAATATTAGTGATAAAAACAATTATGGTACAGCTACTACTAATAATATTTCAAAAAAAGCTGATTTTGATAGTGATCAATTGAGATTAGAACAAGATTCATACAATAATCTTAATAGTTTAAAAACATCTATAGATGATGCTGCTAATGAAATTTCTCAGAAATATAAGGATGCAGAAACTCAATCTGGTAAGCTTACTAATTTGTTAAATGATCCAAAATATCAAGCAAATAATGGTGCTTATGATGCATGGAGTCAAATCCAATCAGCACAATCAAATGGTTCAAATGCATCTTTTGTTCCTAGCATGTCAGGAACTAATAATACTTCAGCTTATTCAGATGGATTTAATGGTGTAGCACATGCTTGGGAATCTTACAATAGCTTTAATAGTAAGGCTGGAACTCAAGGAGTACAAGATTATACTGATCATAATAGTAATGATCCTAGTTCAGTTGATTCATTCTTTAATAGTGGGAAATCTAGTATTCAAAAAAATGGTGATGTTAAAGTCATCATTCCCCAAGATCCTAATGCTACTAAGCAAAATGAATCAGAATCCATTGTGGATGGCAATCAAACTACAGAATACAACCAGGGAATAACTTATTTCTTAGCTCATCAAGGTACTGTAGATGCTGAAAGTGGTAGATGGACTGGAAAATTTGGTAATAGTTCTTATACACCAACTAATGATTCACAAAATGCTTATGATCAAGCATATAGAGGTGCGCAAGATGCAATAGGACAACAATTCGATGGTAATAATATGTTGAAAACAAATCCATCTAGTTTTAATCCATCAACAAGCAATCAAGATTCTAATTATTTATCTGGATTTAAGGATGTAATAAAACAAGTTCAGTCTGGTACAGCATTTATTTCTAATCCAACTCAAATGAATAATGTTATTGCTTATGGATATGATTCTCAAATACCTGATTCTTCTGGCCAATCATACAAGTCAGCAGGTGGTACCATTAATAGTAATAATATTATTAAAAATATTAAAATCTTAAATGATTTAGATTTTAGCAAGACTAATACTTCTGGTAATGGGGGTTATACTTACATTAACCCTGAAGTAAGCAACTTTAAGTTAACTTATGATGGACAAAACCATATTATTGATATGGGAGGATTAACAATTTCTGTTAACCAAGGTAATAGCAGTATGCCTAATCTAACCGTTAAAAATTTTGCTACTATATATGGTAATGATTACTGGGGTTCATTCAAAATACAGACTTATGGTAATTTAAAATACTCTAATTTAACATATATTGGTGCTGAAATGTCTAATGCTACAAAAGCTAATGTATCAGTTGAAAATAATTTGAATATATTCACCGTAAATGGTTATAAAACTCCATTTTCTACCGCTAATAGTATTCAAGGCTCAAACAACAATCAGGAAAATCTTGAAGTTGGTACACTTACTATGGAAAATGGGAGTAGGTATTATGGTAGTACAGTCGATGGAAATAATTTGGAAATTGGAATGGATACTACCGGTAATGTTGAATTAAAGAATAATTCACATATGAAATTATTACCTCAATATAATGGTAACAGTGCTGAACATAATACTTATCCAACTGGTATATATTTAAACACTGGGAGTTTATCTATTGATCCTGGTGCTGAGATTGATATTGTTCCTACACAATCAGGTTCATCAGGCTTAGCCACAGGTTTAGATATTGAAAGCGGTTCTGTTAATATAAATGGTGGTATTTTAAATATAGATGATAATGGATACTTGAATCATGATGCTAATACTATTAAGGGTACTTTAAATGTAAGAGATAATGGATTACTTAAGATATATGGTCATAATTTGAGTGGATTTTCTAATGCTTTATTATCATCAAATGGTTTAAATATTACTAATAGAGGTAATCTAGATTTATCTACAGATGGAACTGGTAGTAATCCTACGTTGCTAAATAACTCCAGTTCATTTAATATAGATAATCCTGGTAATAATGTAACTTTACAAATTAATAAACAAAGTAATGGTCAATTAGGGCAAGGTAAATTATTTAGTAATCCTATAACTGCATATTCTGTAAACTACATTAAAAATGATACTGGAGATACACCAAGGAATAGTGATAAGTATAATGGTCCATACTATGAAGTTGTTGTTCCCACAGGTAGTTCATCGGGTAACAGCATTCAATATATTGACCCTACTACTGGTAAGCTAGTTAATGATGATAGTAGTAAAATTACTACCAGTACTAGATATTTATCTTTTACAGCTACACCTAATGTATTCTTTAGAGATAAGATTAGTGTTCCGCAAAATGATCAAGGAAAATATGACTTAAATGGTGCTTTATCTTTGAGTAATGTACCTCATGATGCCAAAGGACAAGTTTATATTAACGTAAATGTAAATGGAAGTCCGCAAAGTAATGATTTTGGTAAAAATGGTACTTTATCTTTATATGATTCTAATGGTAATTTTATTAAAAACTTGACTCACTCTAATGACACTTCAATTAAGCAAGTTCAAGGATTGAATAAGTATGGTACAAACACTTATACTGATGCTATAAACTTAGAAGATAACGGTATAGATAGTGGGAATGCTAATGGAGACATTATTAAATTTAGTTATCCATTAACAGATAAACCAAGTAGTGTTACTGTTTTGGCAAACTATTCTGTAACTAGTCAAAAACAGAGTATAAATGGTGATGGAACAAATAATTTTACTAATGCTTTATCTAATCCTATAAGACCTTCTGATGATGTAATTGGTACCGATAGTGTTAAATTAACGCAACCATTTACTCCTACTGTTCAATCTGCTCAAGCTGCAGGTTCATCTGATGGGAATACAGCATTTGAAAAATCAAATATTGAAAACCACACAAACGGTTCAAAATGGACCACTACTTATTCATCTGTTCAACAACCTGATATTCAGAATAGTTATATAAATTCATACAATAGTGGTTATGAACAAGCCCAAGCTAAATTTAAGAATTCACTAAAAACTAATGGAAATGATGGTTCAGACTATGGTAATGCATATGTAGATGGTGCTAATAGTCAAAACAAACCTGCCAGTGGTGATACTCAACAAGAAGGATATAGTGTTGCTCAACAAGCTAAAAAAGATGCAGTTAATGCAACTTCTGGAGCAAACTACAATAGTTCAAGCGATGTATCATTACCTGCTGGATATAATGCTGGAACTCCTAAAGCATTAACTTATCAATCAGCATATTATGGTGCATATGAAGCAAAACAAAATGCTACCAATAATAATCAGTTAAGTAATCCTGATAAAGTATCCCAAGCTGCTTATGATACTCAACGTGGTGCCAGTGATTTCTTGAATGGACAAGAAAATGGTTCTCACAGTTCTGGTGCTTCTGATAGTAGTTTATATAATAACGGTTACGGTGATGCACAAAAGGGTTATAGTGATGCGATAAATGCTAGTTCAGATAAGAAACTAATCAATGATGATAGTAATTATAATGTTGAAGGTCAACAAGGAATTGCTGCAGCTAATAGTGCGTATGATGGTTATCATGGTGCTGAAAACAATGGTAATCCTCAAAATGGTAATTATCCTAGTGGAAGTTCTTATTCTAAAGATTCTGAAGCTGCATATAATGGGGTTGCTGATGCAATTGCCAAAGTTAAAAAAGGTGATGATAGTAAACCATCTGGTTCTGGTGCATATATAAACGCATATAATAATGCCAAAGCAAATGCTAATAAAGCAAATAATGCTGGTAACAATGATTTCTTACAAGGGAAACCTTCTAAACCAGATGATGTTACACCATCATTATCCAATGCTGAAAAATCAGTTTACACTAATGCATATAGTAATACTCAAAAAGGCTATCAAGAAGGTTTACAATCTTCACCCAATAAGACTGCAGAACCTAGTGATCATAATGAAAAATCAGGATATGATGAGGCTGGTAAAGTAGCAAAGGGCTATCAAGATGCGATTAATGATTTTTATAATAATGGAGTAAAAACATTACCTGGTAGTAATACTCACAAAGATGAACAAGGCTATCAAGATACAATTAGAGGCTTAATTGATGGTTCTACATCTGATCAAAGTACTACTAATAAACCAAGCCCAAATAATTCTCCATTATATGATATTGCTCGTGCTCAAAGCATGGGATCTAAACACGGAATTAGTGATGCAAAGAAGTCTCCTTCAGTTAACAGTTCTGATGTTCCAGAAGGCAGCAATGTAGATCCTCAATATTATAAAACTGCTTATGATGCTGCACAAAAAGGATATAATGGTACTTCAAATTATGAATCTGGACAAAATAATAATCCTATTTATACAAACTCATTTGATCAAGGTGCTCAACAAAAAGGTGCTGATGATTTCTTAAATAATAATGATACTAATCCAGACAATAGTACTGATTATGGTAGAAATTATCGTAAGGGTCATACTGATGCTCAAAGAGCTTATGAAAATCCTGACAATAAAAATGATGAAAGCGAAGCATCAAATACTGGTGCAAATGCAGCAAAATCAAAGGATAGTGGGTATAAAGATGCACAAGACTCTAATATTCATGGACCTAAAGACCCAACAAATCCAGATTATGTAAATGCATACTGGGGAGCTAAAGCTGGTGCTAATACTGGAGATACGCCATCAACATCTGTTAATACAAATTCATTGGCATATAAAGATGCTAATAAAGAAGCTCAAAAAGATGCTGCTAATGGTGCTCAACAATATTTAAATGATAAATTAAACAACAAGACACCATTGCAACCTTCAGGTTCTGATGTTTTATATAATCAAGGTTATAACAATCAAAAAGCATATGATGATGGTTATAATAATCCAAATACTCAAAAAACATTATCAACTAACGGTGAAAATGATGCATATGCAGCTGGACAAAATGCCAACAAGAATGGAAATGGTTATCAAGCTGCCCAACAAAATAAAGATGGTGATGGTTCTCAAGAATTTAATGGAGCTAAACAAGGTTTTGCTGATGCTAAGTCTGGAAGCCAATTTAATCCTTCTAATAAGATGCCATCTAATTTAGATGATAAAGGTCAAATTGCTTACCAATCATCTTATGCAAAAGCATATGCTGAAGCATCTGCACAAATGAATAAGGGTGCACAACAATATACTGCTGATAAGAATGGTAATGCTTCTACAAATGGTAAAACTGTTGATCCTAATTCTAATGAAGATGCTCAATCATTCAATCAAGGATATAATAATCAAAAAGCATATGATTCTGGACTAAATTCTAGTGGATCAAATCAAAACGTATATCCTAATGGAACGAAGAATCCATATCCTGATGGTTCCCCAGAAGCTAAGGCATATGACAAAGGATTGGCTGCTAAATCAAATAAAACTAGTGCTCAACAAGATGCTGCTGGAAATGGTGCACAAAATACAGAGAAACCTGATTCATATAATGGAGCTTTAGCTGGATATGAAGATGGTGCTAATGGGAACCCATCAGATAGTAATATTGGTAAATCATCTGAATATCAAAATGCTTACAATAATGCATTTGGTGATATGCAAAAATCTAGAGCAGCTGGAGCCAAAGATTTCTTTGATCAAGTTAATGGTGATAATTTAGACAATGTAAATCAAGTTAATCCAGCAAGAAGTAAGACACAAGGCGATACTTCCATTGAAGGCAAAGCACAAAATAATGCATTTGCTGAACAACAAGGTTATGCCGCTGGAATAGCTAATGATACTGAAAATAAGAATCCATATCAACAAGATCCTGATAGATCAACATATAATAAAGGTTTTAATGAAGCAAAAGCCGCTAAGCAAGGCTATGAAGCTGCTCAAAAGTCAACTGATCCAACTAAGCAAACAGCTGACCAAGTAACTAATCCTTCATTAAATGATGATAAAGAAAAGGTTGGATATACTGCAGCTGCTAAAGCATATCAAGATGTTAAAGATGGTAAGCAAACTGATAATTCTAATCAATCACCTGAATATCAAATGGCTTACAATATGGCATATAATGTTGATAAATCTGCTGCTAATAATGGATCTCAGAGCTTATTAAACAATCCAAATGCTACATCTGATAATCCTTATAATGATAAACCAGAAAAATCAGCAGAAAAATCATTATATGATCAAGGATTTAACGATAGTAAAGATGGTTATAATTCTGTAATGGATAAATCTAAGGCTTCATCTAATCCAAATACTCAATCTGATGCATATAATAAAGGTGCACAATTAGCTAATAACTTATTAAACGGTATTAAATCAGCAGCTAAGGGTGATAAGAGTGCTCCAAGTACTGATAAAGATATTACTAATGGATTTAATGTAGCTAATGAAGCAATTAAGAATGCAGTTAATGATTCAAAGAGTAATAAGAACCAAGGAACAGATGGAAAGTTAGATCCTTCTAAGATTTCTGTGCCAAATGATGTTCCTACTTCAGCTACACAAGCATATATTGATGTATATAAAGGTGCATACAATGGTTACAATGCTGGATTAAATGGTGGTAGTCAAACACCTGATGCATCTAAAGATGCTGATTATGTAAATAATCCTGCATATCAAGCTGCTTATGATAATACCTTTAAACAAGGACAAAATGATATTCCAGCACCTTCATCAAATAATAACGATAATGGTGCAGCCGCTGCAGGATCATTAGACTTTTTAGATAATAATCTTCCTAAGAAGAATTTTGATGATCAAGATCAACAAAATGCATATCAAAACGCCTACGCTGATACTGATAGAGGATTTAAAGCCGCTGTTGCTAATATGAATCCTAATGCAAATGGATCTAAGTATTACAACAATGGTTATGATGCTGGTAAGCAAGGCTTGGCTGGTATTAATGATGCTAAAGACAAATCACAAGCAAACCCTAACGGTAATGCTGCTTATAAGAATGGTTATACTGGTTACCAAGCAGGTATTGATGCTGCAAAACGTTCTGCTAAAGATAGTAAAAACAGTAAGAATGATTTAGTAGATAAAGGTATCGTATATTCATATGCTTATAAACAAGCTGTTAAGACAGAAAATCGTCGTCAAAACAATCTAGGTGCTAAAGCTGGATATGAAATGGCTAGAAAGTCACATATTTATCCAACTAACTTAAGTAGCAAGCATTCACAAGCATATATTAATGCTTATACTAAGGCTTATAGAAAAGAATTAGCACGTAGAATGCCAAGATATATTTACAACTTAAAGGGTATGTTTAGACATTCTAATGCTAAATTTACTAGGGCTAGTCGTATTAAGGGATATAAGAAGACACCAAGATACGCTTCTCATGTATTTAAGGTAGAAGGTATCACTTATTCTAAGACTGGACTTCCTAGATATATTGTTCGTGGCGGTGGAATGGTCACTGCTAGTGGCGATTATGTTGCTAATGCATATTACCAACGTAATGAAACTAAGCCAAACCAAAGAATCCGTGTAATTAAGCCACAAGGTACTTTCATTTACAATAGCAAGCACTTCAATAAGAAGACTGCTGTTAAGAAGCTTAACAAGAACAAAACAATTCGTGTTAAGAGAGTAGAAAATATCGGTAGCATTACCAGATTCTATATTGGTGACGGCAAGTATATTTCAAGCAACAAGACAATTGTTGAAACTGTACGTTAACTGAATAAATTAATTCAAAAAAGAGTTTATCTAATTGTTAGATAAACTCTTTTTTATTGCTTAAATTTATATTACCAATCTTATAATTATATGGTGATTGTATCACCCTTTTTAATAAGCAAATTATTATATGCATTTTTAATTAAGTAATAAAATAAAGTTGTAGGGAAATATAATAAGTTATTATTATAAAGTATATTTAGAAGGTGATTTTATTATGCAATATAATAAAAATAAATTTCAAAAAGTAAATGATAAAAAGGTAATGAAGAAAGTCAAAAAGCAATGGGTGGTTGTTTCCATCGCTTCTTTGGCCATGCTAGGTGGTATTGCTACAGCATATGGTACAACTGATTTTGTAGTACATGCTGATAATAATGACAGTACACTTATACTAAGAAAACAGTCTAAAGTACAATCTCAAGAAAAAATTGTGCCTAATAATCAACAAGTAGGTATTAATAAATCTGTTTTACCAAATTCTGATCAAAAAAGTGAATCAGGTAATGATGTAGTGGCACAAAATGATGTTGAAGCTTCAAATAACGATTCATCTAAAGAAACTACATATCAAAAAGTAAGTAAACAGTCTCATGTTTCAACACCAAATAAAGAAAATCAAATATCATCAAATAGTAGTGATGATAAATCAGCTCCAAAAGTATCACCTAAAAATAACAAAGTGGCAGATAATGATAAAGGAAGTCAAGTATCATCAAATAGTAGTGACAATGAGATAGATTCAAAAGTATCACCTAAAGATAACAAAATTACAGGTAATGATAAAGGAAGCCAAATATCACCAAGTAGTAGTGATGATAAATCAGTTCCAAAAGTATCTCCACAAAACAACAAAATAAACGATAATGATGTTAATTCATTAGATGTTAATAATGATCAGGCTCAATCTGATTCTGAAAACCAAAGTACAGATAATCAAGATAAAGGTAGTTTTTCATCAACTCAGTTAAAGAAGGGAAAATCAGTACCTTCTAGAATGGCAGATTTAAATAGTTTAAAGGCATCTGCTGCTCAACAAGATAATTCAGTTGCAGTAGTTAATAGTGCGACTGAATTTGATAATGCTATGAATGACCAAAAAATTTATACCATTAAAGTAAATAATGATATAGATTTAGCTAATGCTAATGGTAAGGGCTATGGAGATAGTGATAAGTCTGTTAATGTTACTAGAAATGATTCAACTAGGGATTTTGTAATTGATGGCTTAAAACATGACGGGACAACTTGGTCTAACATTGATTACAGAGGAATCACATATAACATTACTGGTGTTAAGTCAGTTACATTAAAAAATCAAAATGCTTATGGAACCAGTAATAATGGTATTTTACTAAATTCTTCTTCTGGTAATGGAAATAATCAACCTACTTATTATTTAGATAATGTTCATTATGTCGGTGGCAAGATTATTAATGATACTAATGCTAATGTTATTGTTAACAATAATGTTACTGTAAATTCTCAAGGTAATTATCAAGCTTCCGGTATTAGTGGTGACACTGGTAGCCATAGTACAGATGGAAATTCTCAAAATATGCAAATCAATACATTAACTGTTAATTCAGGTGCTACTTATTCAGGGTACACTCAAAATGCTAATGTATTGGACTTATATAACTTAAATGTTAATAAAGGTGGAACCTTAAATGTAACTCCTCTTGGCAATGGAAATAACGGTAAGCCTTATATACAACATGGTGACAATACAAGTAGAGCACAAGGAATATTTGCATCTTCAAATAATGGTAATATTCAAATTTTGGGTAATTTGAATATTAATGTTTCTAGTGATGGTGCAACGGTTAATACTTCAGGAACTAATGCTTTGTACTTAACAGGATCTAATGACAGTAATGCAGAAAACACGGTAACAGGAGGACAAGGGACTAATATGTATGTTGATGGTGGAAACGTCAATGTAAATATAGTTGGAACTCCAGCCCAATATCCAGTTGACATTGAAGGTGCATTAACTGTTGAAAATAATGGTAACCTTAATATAGTTGGAAAAAACATAGGTAATTATAATAATGTTTTAACCTATGTTAATGGTGCAATTACTTCAACTAGTGGTGGAACTATTTATATAGAAGCTGATAAGATGACCGGAGGTATTGGTTCTAACCCATATATACTAGCTTTAGGTAAAAATGCAGGATCTAATTTAAATGTTACTAACCAAGGTAACTTGATTTTGAAAGCTGATGGCAGTAGTGATCCATCATTACTTTATGCTTACTCACCTGATACAAGTCAAATAAATATTAATAACCCTGGGCATAATGTTATTCTTGATTTAGATACTAAACATACTGATCCTAAGCAGAAACAAAGTAATGGATTCCTTTTAGGTAATGGAAATAAAAAGATTTCACTTAATGCTTATTCAGTTAGCTTGAATAATAAGGGTCCATATTATTTATTAAAAATTGATCAAAATGGTAATATTACGTATGAAAATGCAAATCAATCAACAGGTAGTTTAGGTACTATCGCAAATGCAAAATACTTTCAATTTTCTTCATCACCATCTGCTTTAATTAATGATGGGATGCAAATTCAAAAGTCCGATGAACACCATTATATAGTTAGTGGAACTATAAGACTAAATAACGTTCCATCTAATGATGATTCTCAACCAATTTATATAGGAATAAGTATAAATGGCAAGCCATCATTAAGCGGAACTGTTTCCAAAGTTGATAATAATGGCAATACTAAACAGGTCGTTCTTAATGGACAAGGAGTTGTAAACTCATCAAATGGCAATACTTATGGAGATGACAACAAATATACCTATACTATTAATCCAAAATACTATAGTAATAATCAAATAATACCATTCTCTTATATATTTGATGCAAGTCAATTGAATGGTAGCAGTAGTTCAAACAATGTTTCAGTAGTTGTTCATTACTATACATCAGGTATTAGAAGCACCATTGCTGATGGTAATAGTACCAAGAAGGCTACTTTGAATACAACTTTAGTTAACCCTACAACAGCAGATCGTAGTGTATCAACTGTAGATTTACCTTATAATACTATTCTGCAACAAGCTGATGCTAATCCTACTGATGCCCTTACAAAAACTAGTGCTCTAAATGATGCAATTCAGGGTCAAGATAATAGTGCTAATTATAAAGATGATGCACTTTCAACTTATCAAAAAGTACAAGATGCATATAATCTTGGATTAAAACATAATGGCTCTCAGGCTGATTATGTTTTGGCCAATAAAAATAACCCAGATTCATATCAAGCTGGGCAAGCTGCTCGTTTAGGGATTACTGATTCTATTCAAGGGATAAATCCTAATGATGATGTAGAATACAAAGGATGGTCTAGTACGTCATCTCAATATCAAGCCTTTACTAACGCACAAAAAGCATATCAACAAGGATTAAATAATCCTACTGATTCATCTAATTCAAATGCAAAATTGAATGAAACAGCATATGTTGTTGGTGTCGCAACTAATCAAGGCCTTGCTGATGTATCAATAGGTAAGAATAATAATTCCTATAATGCAAGTGATTTTAATAATAGTGGTGATTTGCAACATCAAGCATATGATAATGTTCAAAAAGCATATCAAGCTGGAATTAATAATCCTACTGATTCATCCAAACCTGATGCTAAGTTAAATCCAACTGCTTATTTAATTGGTCAAGCAAGTAATTATGGTTTATCAGATGCTAAATTGGACAGAAATGAAGATAGTAGTGATACAAAGTATCAACATTCATGGACTCAATTACAACAAACAGCATATAAAACATCAATGGATGGTTATAATGCTGGTGCATATAGTGGATTAATTAATGGTAGTAATACAAGTAGTACTAAAAAGCCAGCCTATGATCAGGCATATTCTGATGGCTTTAATGATAAGGATCTAATTAATGCCGGATTGCAACAAGCATTAACTGATTTTAATAAGAAAAACTATACTGGTGAATATAATGGCACTAATGATATTAGTAAAGCTGCATATAATTCAGCAATGCAAGGTTATAAAGATGCATCGCTTGTCAGGACACCATACACTAATCCAAATAATCACGCAGCTGCTTATAGGATTGCTAATAACAGTGCAAAGAATGATCGGGCATCTGGATACAATGATTTTATATTTGGTAAGTTAATGTCTACAACTAATAACAATCAAGCCTATATTCAAAGCTATCAAAATGCTCAAAAGGGTTATCAAGATGCTGTTGAAGGCAAAAATGCTAGTGGCGCAACCGCTGAACAGCAAGCAACCAACGAATATCAGGCTGCACATAATAATTATTCAAATCCTAAATATAAAAATGCATATAATGCTGCATATACAAGTTTTGATCCTCAAAATGGCCAATATAATAATAATAATCATGATCAAAATGAACAAGATACTTATAATGGAGTTGCAGATTCATTTGATAAGGTAATTAAAAACAATGGTAATAAAGTGCAGCCAATTGCAGCCGATAGTACGCATTCTGTTGATTATGTATTAGCATACAATCAAGCATTGAATGACTATCAAAATTACGATGGAACACAAGACTTTATCAATGGTAACTCTAAATTATCTAATCTAAGCCAGTCTAATCAAACCATTTATAATAAGGCTTATAATGATGCTAACAGAGGTTTTCAAACTGCTTTAGATGGTAATAACATCGATAGTAATAATCAAAATGCTCAAACTGGTTTTAATGCTGCTAATGGTAGTAAGGCTCAAGATTATCAACAAGCCATTAAAGATTATTATACAAATCCTAGTGGAAACTTTCATGGTGATGATATATATAATGCAACTATTTCAGGAATTAAAGCAGATAATACTATTACATTTGGACATTTGTTGCCATTCTATAATGCAGCTAAAGACCAGAATGATGGTAAAAATAAATCATTGAATATAGTTAATAATATTAATGTGTTTAATAATCCCAATTCTCAACCAAGATCTCTTGATCCAAGAAATGAAAGAAATAAGAGCTATGCATATATAGAAGCATATAATGCTGTAATTAATGGTTATAATGATGGTTTTAAAAATCAAAATAATTATAGTGGCATTAATTCAGACAATTCTTATAAATTATCATATAATTCAGGGAACAAGATAGGTGCCAATGATGCTGGTGCTAATGATTTCTTTAATGGAAATTATAACAATATTACCGAACTTAGTTCATATCAAGCACAAAGAACCAGTGATTTAGCTTATATGCAAGGATATAATGATGCAACTGACGGCTTTAATATGGGAGTACTGGATTCTACTAACTATAAAAATAATTCATCGTATATAGATGGTTCCAAGGAATTTAAAGATGCTGCTGATCAAGGCAGGTTACAATCTTCAGATTATAACCAAGGATTAATAGCTAGAACGCAATCTAAAACTCCTAATAGTGGTGATCACTCCAACGACTTTGATAATAATGCTTCTGATACTTATAATGGAATTGCTTCCGTTATTAGCGACTATAAAAATAATTTAACAGCGAAGAATAATAGTTCAACTTCTCGATTAGATTTTAATAATAATAATTCACCAATATTTAAATTAGCTTACAATGAAGAATTACAAAATTTGAATGTAGCGATGAATACTGCTCAAAGTGATTTTAATTCTGGAAAACCATCAACCCCTGGTGATATTTCAGCTTCACAAGAGCAACCTATTTATCAGATATCTTATTCTGACTATCAAAAAGGTTATCAAGAAGGCTTGAGTGGACAACAATCCGATGGTAGTACGCAAACGACTAATGAATTTGCTGGAATTAACGCTGCCATTAAAGTGCTTAACGGATACCAAGCAGCCTTAAACAATTTTAACCAGGATCATAGTACGAACGCTTCTTATACGGGTGATAATCAAAAAGCTTATGCTGAAGCTTTAAGTGGTTTGAAAGATGGTTTTGCTGGCAATAATAATAATCAAAATAAAACTGCTATTTATGCTTTTGCTAATTCACAACAATTAGGAATTAGGGATGCGTTAAGTAAAATTAATCAAAACACTCCAGATATCAATACTAAGGATATTGGTTTGGATAATGTTTCATCGATAAATACCCAAGCTGTTAATACTAATGCTTATAAAACTGCTTATAATAGTATTCTAGATGGCTATGCTGATGGTCTGGCAAATAATGCTACTGCCAAGAAAAATAATCCTGAAGATAACGATAAAACAAATTATGATGTTGGGTATCAACAGGCTTACCAACTAGGAAGAAATCAAGCGGGTGCTAATGATTATCTAGCTGACAAAGCACCAGTTGATGAATCAAGTGATTATCAAAATGGCTATGGTCAAGCTAAATCAGGATTTTCAAAGGGCATTTCGAATGGTAATTCTGCTAAGCAAGAATCTGCATATACTACTGGTAGTAAAGAATATCAGCAAGGTGTTGATCTTGGAATTGGTAGTCATGATAATTATTGGGTTGGATATAACAAAGCGCAAAGTATCTATGCTCCAACTCAAAATGATAATAATGAACAATCATTATCAGGTAATGACCAGAAAGATGCCTATAGTGGATTTGCTAAAGCCGTAAATGATGCTGAGGCTAGTGAGAGTGGAGATTTGCAACAATTAGGTGACCAGGATACTCAAGACAGCCTTGTATTCAAATTTGCTTACAATAATGCTTTAATGGGTATTAAGAATGCTCGTAAGCAAGCAATAGATGACTTTAATAAACAACAAACTAATTCATTACATCCAAGTGATCAAGCTTATGTATCAGTTTACGATAATGTAAAAAGTACCTATCAAAATGGTTATCAAGAAGCATTAAATAATCCAAATCTTGATACTGCAACTATTAATAAGATGTTGCCTAATGAGCAAAGTGGTTATCAATCCGCCAAATCATTGTCTAATGGTTATAAGGATGCTATTGATGCTTACTATACTAAGGGGATTACTAAAGTTGAATCAACTGACCCTAAATATAATGAAACAGGATATCAAGAAGCTCTCAAAGGACTAATTGATAACAAAACAGATGATAGGAGTAATATTTCATCAAATCTACCCCTTTATGAAATTACTCGTGCTCAGAGTATGGGTACTAATGGTGGAATTAGTGATGCTCAATCTAAGAATAACGATAATGACTATTATAAATTAAATAACCCTAGCATTAATGCACAAGCATATAAAATCGCTTATGACGCAGCTAAAACTGGTTACCAAGCAATTGATAATAGTGGTAATGGTTATGACAATTCACAATCTAATAATCCAGTTTATGTAAACGCCTTTAACCAAGGTGCTCAACAAAGAGGTGCCAATGATTTTGTTAAGGGGAATAGTCAAAATGTTCCGGGAAATGCACCATTTGCTAATGCTTATAATCAGGGTGTAACTACCGCTTCAAATGCTTATAATGGTTCTCCTACTGACCAAAGCCCTGCGTCTCAAATCGGAACAAAGGCAGCGAAAAATAAAAATGCTGGAATTACTGCAGCACAACAAATTAGTAGTGAGGTTCCCGATTCTACCAATGCTGATGAGTATAATGCTTATTGGGGTACTAAAGATGGTTATTCAGCAAACGATATACCACTTCCTTCTAGCGGACATAATGTAAATGTTAACTCTCAAGCATACAAGTCAGCTAAAAATCATGCGGAAAGTGAATCTCGTGATAATCTTCAGAAAGGGGCTCAACAATATATTAATAATCCTACCCATGAGCCAAATGAAGACGGCACTGAAAACCAGCACGCCATTGTTCAAGGTTATAATAACCAAAAGGCATATGAAGACGGATTTAATGCTCCGGATGGAACTAATACTTATCAAAATAAGGGTGAGAAGGATAGTTATAAAGCCGGTCAAGCAGCAGCTAGCGGTTATAATGATGTACAAAAAATTGCTAGTCCAACTACCCAAAATGGTGAAACTGATTCTTATAATGGAGCTGCACAAGCATTTATAGATGTTCATAATGATCAAGCTGATCCTACGGATAATAGTAAAAAGTCAACTGAATATCAAACATCTTATAATAAAGCCTTTAATCTTTATAAGCAGGCTTTACAATCAGGTTCAGATGCATATACAAATGATCCAAGTGCTCCATTTAGTAATCAATATGGAGAAAACAATCCACAAGCTACTTTGTATAGTCTAGGCAATAATGATGCAGCGTTAGGCTACAATGCAGTTATGAACAAAGCTGCTGATGATGGTAAAAATACCAGAGCTGTGCAAGCTGGTAAAAAATTAGCCAATACTTTATTGGATAAGCTTAATAATTACCTTAAGAATCCATTGAATAATAATGACGAAATTGTTAAGAAAGCAATTGATCATGCAATGCATGATGCCCAAGTACATGTTGGAACTGGTACTTTGACTCGTGATCAAATTACCGACAATAACCATTCTGCATATCAAGAATACTTAGATGTATATCATGCAGCTTATAATGCATATCAAGTGGGAAATGAAGTTACAGGAGCTAAAGCTGATGCTCAATATGCTAATAATCAAGCCTACCAAGCGGTATATAAAGCTGTGGATGCTAATCAACAAGGAGCTACTGATTTCTTAAATGGCAAGCAAGTCGCTCAACCAGCAACTAGTGAATATACAACTGGTTATAATAATGCTAAGCAAGGATATGAAAGTGCGTTGAAAGCTAGTGTTACCCCAGATAATGCTTATAGTGATACTAATCGTGGTATTATTGTAGGTAATGATGCACGTGCAGGATATCAAGGCGCATTGGAATCTGAAAATCCTCTAATCGGTCAGTATCCGACAAGTACTAACTATTCTCAAGCATCTAAGCAAGCTTATGATGGAGTAGCTGCCGCAGTCATAGATGCAACCAAGGGATTAGATAACAAACAATATAATCCAACTGCTAGTCATGCGGATAATTATGTCAATGCTTATAATGAAGTCATTGATGATTTATTTAAGAGTGCTAAAGCAGGTAAAGATGATTTTGTTAATGGTAAATCCTATGCACCAACAACTACTGGAGCAATGAAGAAAGCTTATACAACTGCTTATCAAAGTGCACAGTTAGGTTTCCAAGAAGGATTAAGTGGCAATGATATTAATCCAAGCAATCCTAATGAGCAGGCTGGATATAAATTAGTTAAGGATAATAATTTAGCTAGTGGCTATAAGCAAGCAATTCAAGACTTCTATAAAAATGGTGTAAAATCAATAGGTCAAATCAAGGATACTAATCAAGCTTATCAAGACACCATTAAAGGTCTAATTGACGGAGAAGCAGGTAATGACACTAATAATCCTAAAGATAAATCCCCATTATATGAAATTGCGAGAGCACAAAGCACAGGAGTAAAGAATGGCATTACTGATGCGCAAAGTAAAACAACGACGCCAATGCCAAAAGGCTTGAATCCATTTGCCTATAACGATGCATATCAATCAACATTAGCTGGTTATAATGCAGGCAATGCTGAGGCTAACTATGGCGATCAAAAGAACAATCCAATTTATACCAATTCATTTGACCAAGGGGCTCAACAAAGAGGTGCTGATGATTTCGTTAACGGAAAAGTTAACGAAAATGTTCCTGGAATTTCTCCATATGCTCAAGGGGCAAATGATGCACGAAACTCATATTTGAATGGTAAAGCAGTTAATGGTAGTAATGCCGCTAAGGCTGGTTACAACGCAACTACTAATATGAATTCAGGGTATGAAAATGCTGCTAATGGTAAAAAACCTGATAAGAATAACACAGTAGCTTATAATGCTTATTGGGGAGCTCAAGCTGGGGCTAATGTTGTTCAACAGGTACCAAGTGATGTTAATAAAAATTCACAAGCTTATCTTTCAGCTCAACAACAAGCTCAAAAGGAAGCTCAAGCTGGACAACAACAATATATTGCGGATAAGCAAAAAGGTGTAACTCCGTTAGAACCCCACGGTAACCAGCTATATAACCAAGGTTATAATAACCAAAAGGCATATGATGAAGGATTAGATAATCCAAATGGTAATATTGATTTCCATAATGATGGTGAAAATGCTGCTTATCAAAACGGAATCAAGGATGGGATTGGTTATCAAAAAGCACAACAATCAACTAATCCTGATCCAAATGATAACTTGTCAAATCTTTCACCGAATGCTCAAAAGGTATATAAAGCCATTGCCCAGGCTTTTCAAGATGTTAAACATGGTCGAGTCCAAAACAATGATTCAATTGATACAAAGTATAAGTCAACTTATGACAATGCTTTTGCATTATATAAATCAGCAATGAATAAAGGTAGTCAAAACTTTATAAATGATCCTAGTGCCAATATTAATAATCCTTATGATGCTTCAAATCAAGCAGCAGAGCATGGCTTATATTCAGCATCTAGTTCATCAGCTAAGGCTGGATATGATTCTGTTATCAATCCACATACAACTGAAAGTGTTACTGATCAAGCAGCATTTGTTGCTGGAAAGAATTTAGCAACCAACCTATTAAATGGTGTTAAAGCTGCTATTAGTTCTCAAAAAGTTGCTCCGAATGGAGATGAAGATGGATTTAATGCTGCTAATTTGGCAATGCAAAATGCTTTAAATGATGCAAAAGGTAATAAGAATCAAGGGCAAAATGGAAAACTTGATGTCAACAAGATTCAAATTCCGGCAGGTATTAATTCATCAGCTCATGAAGCATATTTGAATGTCTACAAGGGCATTTATAATGGATACGAAGCAGGTTTAAATGGTGGTAGTAACCATCCTACTAACGATACGGAATATACTAATAATATTGTTTATCAAGAAGCTTATGATAGTGCCATTAAGAAAGGTCAAGAAGATATACCTGCACCATCAAGTCATGCTAATGTAGCAGATAATATTACAGCACCTATTGACTTCTTGAATAATAAATTTATGACTAACTTTAGTAATCCCGAACAACAACAGGCATATCAAATAGCTTATAATGATACTAAAGTTGGTTTCTATGCTGCTTTGAATAATAAGTTAAAAGCAGTGAATGCTTCTAATTATTATGATAGTGGTTATCAAGCTGGTTCAGATGGTTTGTTAGGAATTAAAGCTGCTAAGAATAATAAACTTGCTAGTGAAAAGAATAATAAATCATATATGAATGGTTATAATGGCTATCAAGATGGAATTAGGTTTGCTAAGTCTAATGCTAAAGAAGATCGTAAGTTATCTAGGATTTATTCAAAAGATAAGAATGTTATTTATAATTATGCTTATAAACAAGCAGTTAAAGCAGAAACTCGTCGTCAACATAATCTAGGAGTTAAAGCTGGATATGAAGCAGCCAAGAGAAAATTTACTTATCTACCTCATTTAAATAAGTATTCTAATACTTATAAGGCTGCATATCGCAAAGCTTTTGATCGAGAATTAAGCAAGAAGATGCCTAGATATATTTATAATCTTAAGGCAATGTTTAAACATAATTCTAATAGATTTAATAACTCAACTAGAGCAAAAGAGTATAAACTTGTTCCAAGGGATAAAAATCATGTATTAAGAGTTATTGGTATCACTTATTCTAAGACTGGACTTCCTAGATATATTATTAAAGGCGGTGGCTTTGTAACTGCTAATAGTAAATATGTTGCTAATGCATATTACCAACATAACTACGATAAATTTAAGGTTATAAGACCTAAAGGAGCATTAGTTCATACTGGTAAGAAATTTAGTAATAAAAATGTTGTAAGAAAATTGCATCACAATGAAATTTTATATGTACTAAAAGTTGTTAGATACAATGGCATTACTAGATTGTATCTTGGTAAAGGTCAGTATGTAACTAGCAATAAGACGTATGTAGATAAACTTCATAAGTAACAATCTAAAATTGAATAGTTACTGAAAAAACACTTGTAAAAAATTTACAAGTGTTTTTTAGTATAAAATATTCAGTTTGTTTGCAATCTAATGTTTTAAAGCTTCATCAACAATATAATTTTACTATCTTATATAGTTACTTTTTGTTTTTTATTGTTCGTTTTGTATTATAAGCATTCTTTCTAATTTCTTTTACACCATCGTTAATACTTTTATCCAGAGCTTCATTTAGTGTTTTTATCTGTTCTTTTGTCATAATAAATGCTCCTTTAATTAAAGCTAATAATGTTTTTAGTTTATATTTAACAATGTTTTGCAAATGCTTGCCATTGCTTACCAATGCGTTCAGCACTAAATTGTGCGGCCTTTTTCAAAGCAGCTTGACTAAACTTAGCATGCAAATCCTGATTAGTAATAAGATTTTCCACGGCTTTAGCAGCTTTTTTCTTATCACCAGCCGGGATCAAATAACCATTGCTACCATTATCAATGATTTGATTAGGACCATAATTGACATCATATGCAACTGCTGGAATGCCATATGCTAATCCTTGTACTAGGGTCATACTTAAGCCTTCACCAAATGAAGTTTGTAATAATACTTGAGTATTAGCTAAGATGTTGTCCCTATCTTTACCAATTCTATAGTCAGTAAGCGTAACATTATTAGTTAATTTAGCTTTCTTAATTTGTTCATCTAATTCTTGTTTATAAGCTGGTGATTCAAAATAACCAACAACATTCATATGAACATCAGGAACTACTTTTTTAACATCTTCAGTAATTTTAATTAAGTGGTCAATATGCTTATCGTGAAAGACACGACCAAGATAAGTAATTTCGTGTCGATTCTTTTCATTAGTTGTTGCAGGAGCATGTTTATGCATAATTGCTGTGTCCGCAATGGCAATTACGTTAAGTTCAGGAAAGAATTTATTTAAATCTTGTTTTTGTTGACTGGTTGAAACAATAATCCCATTAAACTGATCACTAAATTGATTAAATAATGGGATTAAATTAGGATATAATTTTCCATTAGGTTTGTCTGCTAATTTTGGTTTAACAGTATGTTCATTGTGTAATACTTGATATCTAGCTTTAACATTGGGAACTTGTGCTACGACTGCAGTTAAAGTAGGGCGGTCATTAATTAAAACAGTGGAATTTTCATCAGAAATTTCACGTAAGAAAAAGTTAAATAAAGCATCTTCATTATCAAAGCGGAAATTGTGTCCCTTGTAATTAAGTAGCTTAAACATGGTAGGAAAATCATTATCTTTGTTCATGTGAGTAATTTCAATTACAGGGTTTCCTTGATAATCAAAAATAACTTCATGCCCAATTCTACCATCTGGATGTAAGTATTGTGTTTTTGATTTAAAGCCACGTGCGTCCCAAATATCTCGACTTGAAGTATTACCAAATTGGTCTAAATAATTGATTGAACCGATTTCACCAATAGTTCCAGGAAAAATATTCACTTCAGCAACAGTATTACCATGTCTTGTTATAACTGATTTATTATTATCAATTCCCACAATTTTATAGTGCTGTTTATCAATTACTTTGGAATATCTTAGCTTTTCATGATGATAGGGGATATCAATAACTTTTTGAAAGTAGTCATACATATTAAGTACATCATCATCTGAAAGATTGTAGTTTCTTATGACTTGGTGTAATCCTTGATTATAATTTCTAGTAATAATTTTGGATTTTAAATTCAATTTTTTAAAAATTTTTTGTCGATTCATAGCTGAAAATTCAGTTCCAGAGTTAAAGGTAAATATGTTTTCATTTATAAAATAATAGATGTTATTCATTCTTCACACTCCTTGATCCATTTGTTGAATGCCCTTAGTAATATCAGGACGATATAGTTTCACTTTATCTGGCCAAGATTTTTGTGCATGTTCTAAAAAGTTTTGCCAAGCACTCCAAACATTCTTTTCAGAGTAACGATTGGATAGTTCATAAGCTTGATTAGACATTTTTTGAAGTAATTTAGGATTGGCAAATAGTTTAGCAATCTTTTTACCTAAACTTTTGGCATCATTAGGTTTAACTAAATAACCATTTTTACCATCTTGAACTAGTTCATCTTGACCGTAATTAATGTTATATGATAGAACAACATCTCCATGAGATTGAGCTTCCATAACGGCTAAACTTAGCCCTTCACTAGTAGAAGTAACCCCATATATTTGTGAGTTTCTTTGAATGGATGGAACATCGCTGGTATAACTATGAATCTTTACAACATCCTCTAGTCCAGTTTCTTTTTCTGCTTTTTTTAACCTTTTTTGAGCAATATCATTATTAGAATGATCAATAAACCCGTATAAATCCAAAGTGATATTAGGGACTTTCTTTCGTGCATAATAGACAGCCCAGACTAATTGATCTAATTGCTTTTCTGGTGCAATTCTGGCAGTAGCAATTACACTTTTGTTTTTTCGTTTATTCATTGGAACTTGCTTTTCATTCAATGTTTTGTTGGAGACGATACTTACCGGAATGGTGTACATATCACATTGCGGTTGAAATCTGCGCTTAACATCACGTGTCTGTTTCTTAGATGGTACGATAATGCCATCATAACGGTTGGCATTGATTAATGTATATTCATAATTATTGTTCATAATTGATGTGTCTGGATTTTGAGGATCACCAGCATGTGAATTATGTAAATGTAATACATTATAGGAAGGTTTCCTCAAATGTGGAAGAAATTCCTCAACGTTTTCAGAACGATCCATAATAAATATATTTGGGTTTTCTAAAGAAAAATATTGATCATTAATATCATTGATAAAGGCTTCAACTAGTTCATAATAATTCAGATAACTTCTAACAGTTCCCTCATCAGATATGGTTTTGTAACCAGACCTAGTCAGCTTACCTTGGGCATTTAGTCTAAAATAATCTTCAACAACTGGTTTTCCATCAATGGAATACCAAACTTCAGTCGCAATTTTATTGTCGGGAGTGTACCATTGCACCATAGATTTAAAGCCTCGAATGTCATAAAAATCGACTCTATACAAATGCTCAAAGCCATCAAAGAGTTCAACTGAACTAACAAGCTTATCTTTAGAAATATTATCATCAAAATAGTTAATTCTGCCGACAATCTTTTCAGCTTGATAAACAATATAGCGATTTTTATCAGTTTGTTCTTTATATTCAAGCTTAATCATACCAAAATCAATATCTTTAGCCTGAATCTTTTTAGGTTTAATGTTTTGAGTATGTTGATAATAATCAAATAAGTTTAATATTTCATTGTCCTTAATATCATTTAGATTTAGCCAGTGGTGCAATAATGGGTTCCAACTTTGAAAGACAATTTTAAAGGGCTCATTATTATTTTTAAATAAAAGGGCTCTTTCTATCTCAGCATGTTCAATGCCAGAATTTTTTTCGTTAAAGTTTGCGTTCAAGAAAAAGTTCATATAAATTCTCCTTCATTAGATAATGCTTCCATTATAATATTAAATTTAAAATGAAAACAATTATATGAATTGCATTTAAAATTTTATATTATCTTTTTATAATCGATAAATTATATATCGCTAATTTATTTTTAATTTAATGAGCATAATATTTTAATTTTTCTCATTAAGGTGGTATGTTGTTCTAGAAGTTAAGTAATTATTCTATTTAAAGAAGGAATGATTTTATGATGTATAACAAAAATGAATTTCATAAAAGCAATGAGAAGAAGCTTTTACGCAAAGTCAAAAAGCAATGGGTAACCGTTTCTGTTTCCATGCTTGCTTTTGGTGGAGCAATGGCAGTTTCATTGTATGAAAGTCCATCTCATTTGATGGGGGTTCCTACTACAGTGGAAGCTCATGCTGATAGTACAGTCAATAAAAATGAACAGACTTCTGGTGCAGTTAAGGAAAATAATGATAATGCCCAATCAATTTCTAAAAATTTAAACTCTAATGGTAGTAGCAATTCACAAGCATCAAGTGATGCTAATACTACTTCTACTGCTAATACTAATGTAAGCAGTGCAACTAGTGGTTCAGATATTACAATTGATTATAATAATGCATCAAATGCTAATAGTGATGCTATCACTCAAAGTAGTGGTTATTCTTATGCATCAAATGCAAGTAATTCTAGTAGTAATGCATCCAATGGTGTAACTAGTGCTAGTAACAACTATAGTTCACTAAGTGGTGAATATAATACTGCAAGTCAAGCTAATGCTATTAATAATACCTTAGGTTCATATGGTAATAATAGCTATTCATCAGTATCTAATGCTTATGTGAAAATTAGTAGTGCATATAATGATGCTACTGCAAAAAGTTCAAGCATTCCTAACAACAGTCAAGCTGTTTCAAATGCAAATACTAAAGTGCAAAATAACTATAATTCAATGAAAGATCCAAGTGCTGGAAGTTCATCTAGTGACACTAATCATGGAGTTAAATATGCTAGTGATAAAACGTACTTAAATAGTGAAACTGATGGCTATAATTCATTGACATCTGCTTCGGGTGCTATTTCAGATGCATCTAATGCAATTTCAGCAGATTCAAGTGCTGCAAGTGCTGCATTTGAAGATATTACTAAATTTACACAAACATCCGCTTACACTGCATATAGTGCAGCTTCTAATGGATATAACGGAGTTGTAAATAGTCTATCTTCAGGTAGTGTTCCTTCAAGTAGTTCTTTTAATGGACTATCTGCATCAGGTAGTATAGATTCTGCTAGTTATGATAAATATTTAGCTGCTCAAGCTGCTCAAGATGCTGAAACTGGTAAATGGAACATAAATACTACTTCTTATACTCCTGATAGCGGAGCTGTATATGGTCAAGCATATTTAGGTGCTCAAAATGCTATGGATAATGGAAATAACAGTGCTCCAGCAGATTCTGCAACTACACATGGATTTGATTACGTTCAAAAAAATAGTATTGACCAAGGTACAAAGTTTGTTAATTCTCAAGATCAATTTGAAAATGCGATAACTTCAGCTGCTAGCTCTAATGTTAAAAACATTGTATTTACTAAGGATGTAACATTTAATCCTGGTTCAACAAAAAATACTATTAATAACTTTAATGGTGATTTAACTATTAATGGTCAAAACCATAATGTTGATTTTGGTGGTAATACTTATAATTTTGGTAATTACAATAGTAATGTAACTCTTATCAATTTTAATAGCTTAACTGATAATAATGCTAGTGGTGGTGCACCTATTCAAATTACTAGTGGTAGTGGAAATATTAACTATCAAGATCTTAATTACAACAGTAATAGTTTTACTTTGAATAATAATGGTCAAATATCTATTAATCAAAATGCAATATTAAACATAAGTACAACTAATAATGATAGAGCATTAACTAATAATGATGGGCATCTAAATATTAATGATGGTGGTAAGATTAATATTATAAATAATCATGATATTAATAATTCATTAATTTATATGACTAGAAATAGTATTCTTAATATTAATGGTGGTAATTTGACTGTTAATAATAATGGGAATATTAGTCCTGGAAATAATAATGGTGCTAATCTTATTGTTTTTGATCCTGGTTCAATTATTACTGTTAATAGTGGTAATTTTAACATTAAAAGTAAGGGTACTTTCGGTTCAAATAGATCATTAATAATATTAAATAATGATGGTGATAGTACAAAAAATCCAGCGCAGTTAAATATATCAAATAATGGTACATTTAATTTAAATGCTACTGGTCTTAATGGAATTACTTCAGGTTCTACAATGACTTATGTACCCAGTTTATCAATAAAAAATAAAGGTAACTTTATTATTACAACTGATAATTCTGGTTCTCCAACCTTATTAGGTGCTCCTGGAGCTACAATAAATATTGATAATCCTGGTACTAATGTAGTGATTGATAATGGAGGTAGTGGAGCTCCTTTACTTCAAGGTACATTAAATGCTAACTCTGTAGGTTATAAAATTGTATACAATGACGGAACGACAATACAAGGTAAGCCATCTTATAATGTACAGTATTCTGCAGGAAACACGGTTGATTCTCATAATAAAGATGGATCTGTTTCAACAGGACCAAGTTTGTCTAATGCTAGAAGTTTAACGTTAACAGCATCTCCTAACGCTGACTTTTATGATAAAGTTCAATTGCAAAAATCATCTACTGCTCCTGGTGGTTATAAAGTTACAGGTAATTTCCAATTATCTAATGTTGATCCATCTACTACTTATAAAGACATTGATATAGATGTAACTGTTGGTGGTCAAAAAGTATCACAAACAATACCTGTTAATAGTCCTATATCTGGTGAGATTGTACCATTTTCATTAGACTTACCTGTTACACCTAATGATAGTAGTAGAAATACAATACAAGTTAATGCAGGTTATGGTGTTTCTAGTCAAAGTCAAACAATTACTATAAATCCAAATGACTATATTGTAACTGATTCTGCTGGAATATCTAACAAAATTAATGGTAGTGCTTTTGGTAGTAAAGATTCCAATACTGCTTATAATGATGGATTAATAGCAGCTTTAAATGATAATAATAACGGTCCAACTAGTGATATAGATAAGGCCAATACAGATAGCTATAACAGTGGTTTTAAGTCTATGACCCCTGATATGAAAACTGGATACACTAATGCTAAAAATGCATTTGAGAAGCATAGTAGTGAACCATCATATGATTACACACATGATTCAAGTTATACTGGACTTAACGGTAATGCTCAATCAGCATATATGAACACTATTAATGGTTATACAGATGCTGCTACGAATAAACAAACTAATTCTGATAATAATTCACCAATTTATCAATCAGCTAATAATCAAGCAATTCAAGATAGAAATAACGGTCAAAGCCTTTATATTAGTGGTCAAAAGTTACAACAAGGTGCTAATTCAAGTGTTACCGGTGGTTATAAAGATGCTCAAGCTGGATATGAAGCAGCCTTATTAGGTGATGGTCATATGAGTGATTCAGATAAGAAATATTCAGCACAATATGATGCTGGATTAAATGCTGGGAACCAAGCTCAGGCTGGATATAGTAAAGCTCAAAATAATAACAATCCTATGAGTAATAATAATGATGATTTATCAACACTAGGTAATGATCAAGCTAAAAATGCATATAAAGGTTATGCAGATGCTATTCAAGCTGCAAAAGCTGGTAAAAATGCTACTATTTCTAAAACAAATGATGGTAGTGCTTCTGATAATGCCGATTATGTAAATGCATATAATGCTGAAATTAATAAGGCAGCTAAACAAAATTCTGATGGACAAAGTGCATTTTTAACTGGTAATAAGAATCCACAAGATTCTGCTGCTGAACAAGGAGTTTATAACAATGCTTACAATCAAACTCAAAATGGATTCCAAAATGCTTTAAATAATTCTGGTTATACATCTACTAATGTTAATGAACAAGCTGGAATTCGTTCAGCAAACAGTGATAATTCTAGGGAAGCATATAATCAAGCAATTGCAGATTATTATGCTGGTCCTTCGAATATAAAACCAAATTATCCAGATAATAATTCTGTATATCAAGCCACAATTAATGGGTTGAGAGGTACAACCCCTCGTCCTAATGATGCAACAACATCATTTTATGATGCTGCACAATCTCAATCTGCAGGACTTTCTGCTGCAAAAGCTGAAATTGGACAAATTGATTCTAAAGGTGCTAACGAAAATAGCATTAGTACTATAGATATTTCTAATGTACCTGCTGGTACTTCTAATCCAACTGCATATGTAACTGCATATAATGCGGCAGTTGATGGGTATAAAGATGGATTTACTAATAAGGATAATAATAAGCAGAATGATTCTAATAATCAGGTTGCTTTAAATGCATACAGTACAGCTAATGATTTAGGACAGGCTAAAGCCGGATCAAATGCATTCTTGAATTCAAAACCTCAAGACCCTACACGTAGTGATAATACAAATTATAGTAAGGGTTATACAGATGCTCAAGCTGGTTATTTAGCAGCATTGAACAATCCTGATGTTAATACTTTTGGTAAGTCACCTGAATATCAACAAGGTGCTACATCAGGAAAGAAATCTAATGCATCTGGTGCCTATAATCAAGCAAAAACAGATTATAACAGTGCTTATGCTAAGGATTCTCAAGATCCTTCATCAGTTTTAAAACATAAACCAAATACTGATGATTTTAATAGTCAAGACCCAGCATATCGAGATACCATTAATGCATTATTAGATGCTGGTAAAACACCTAGCACAAGTCCATCTAATCATGATCCTGTTTACACAAGTGTTAATAGTAGAGCAATTGCTGAACGTCAACAAGGAGCTCAAGCATTTGCTGATAATAATTTTGATAATACAAATTCTAATCCACTTTATAAACAAGGATATGCTGATGCTCAAGCTGGTTATCAAGCTGGATTGAATGGTAAAGTTGTCCCTAATGATCACAGCAATTTGTCATCTGAGTATACTGATGCTATTACAAAAGGTAATTCTGCAAATGCTGGATATAATGCAGCGGTTACTGATTTTAATGCTGGTAAAACTGCTTTCAAAACTGGTAATTCATCATACAATGCTACAATGGCAGGATTAATTGACGGACAATCTGGTAATTCTGACAAATATAATCATCAACCAGATGCTCAAAATAATCCAACATTATATAATTTAGCTAAGAATCAAAGTGTTGGATATAGTGAAGCCACTAAGCCTGGTTCTGCTCCATCTCTTGATGATAATAAGTCTAATCAAGCTGAAGTGAATGCATACTGGGGAGCTCAAGTAGGTGCTAACACCGATAAAGTTAATGGTGATAACAAAGTACCATCTGATGTTCAAACTGATTCAGCATCTTATCAAAAAGCTTTGAAACAAGCTCAAGATGAAGCTGCTCAAGGAGCAAAGCAATATCTAAATGATAAAGCAGATAATAAAGAATTGAAATCAACTAATGCTGGTAGCAGTTTATTAGCACAACAAGGTTATGAGAATCAACAAGCATATGATGCTGGTCTTGCAACTGAAAAAGGAAGCTCAGTACCATCACCATACAAAGATAATTCTGGCACTAATGCTTCTTATCAAAATGGTCAAAATGCAGCTGCATCTTATAACAAGGAAATTGATGGAACCAATGATGGTACTCCAGCTGCAAATGGTGCATCTCAAGGATTTGATGATGCTAAAACTGGTAATTATAATCCAAATGGAAATGCTAAGTATCCAACTAATCCATCCCAAGCATCCGAATATAATGCTGCATATGCTAAAGCATACGGGGATGCATCTCAAGCAGCTAAGTCAGGTGCTCAACAAGCAATTGCTGATAATTTTAGTGGTGCAAACCGTAAAACAAATTCACCATTAAGTCTTTCTGATAAAGCATTTAATAATGCTTATGATAACCAAGTTGCTTATGATAAAGGTGCTACTAATCAAAATGCATCTTATCCAGCAAGTTCATCTGAAGCTCAAGCTTATAATTCTGGTAAAGCTAGTCAACAGTTAATTGACACAGCTGGTACCGATGTAGCAAATGGAATTAATAAGATTCCTGATGATGCTACTACCCAAGCACAGAAAGATGCATATGCTGGTGCTCATGATGGTTACACTGCTGGAATTGCTGGTGACAATGCTGATAGTAATATTGGTAAATCTACAGCATATCAAATGGCATATAACCAAGCTTATGGGAATGCCCAAAGTGCTAGAAATAGAGGATCTCAAGCATTCTTTGATAATACCAAGAATGTGGACTTAAGTAATTCAGCAGCAATTGCTAATGTATCAAATCCTTATTCTCATGCAACTAATGTTGCTGATCAAGCTGCTAAAAATGCATTTGATGCACAAAAAGGTTATGCAACTGGATTAGTTTCTCAAGATGGACACAATCCTTATGATACAGGTGCTAATCCAAACTCAGTTGCATCTAATGCATTTAATGAAGCAAGACAAGCTAGTGCTGGTTATGCCGCAGCTCAAGGATTGACTGATCCAGATCCTAATGCAATTGTTGATTCAAACAGACATCCTATTTTGACTGGAAATACTCCTGCAGATCAAGCTGCTCGTGAAGCATACAAAGCAACTGCAAGTGCTTTCCAAGATGCTAAAGCTGGTAAGCGTACTAATAATAGTAACCAAAGTGCAGACTATCAAATGGCATATAACATGGCATACAATGCTAACCAAAATGCTATGACTAATGGGCAGAATGATGCTTTAGGCTTGAATGGTGCTGGTAAACAAGCAAGTGATTATACTCCAAATGGTTTAACATCAGCTCAAAAAGCACTTTATAACCAAGCTAAGAAAGATGCTAATTATGGTTATGATTCAGTAATGAATCCAGGTAATGATAATGCTAGTTCAACTGATAAGAGTTCTACAGCATATCAAGCCGCTGCTCAAGTAGCTAATAATCTAAAATCTGGAATCAATGCTGCTACAGGTGGTGCTAAGACAGCTCCAAATGCTGATTCACAAGCTGGATTTGATGCTGCTCAAGCTGCTATTAAGGATGCTACTCAAGCTGCCCAAGCTGGTAAGTATCAAAAGAATGGTAAGTTAGATCTTAGCCAAGTACCAGTGCCTTCTGATTACAGTAGTTCTGCAGCTCGCAAGGCTTACCTTGATGTATATCAAGGAACTTACGATGGTTACAATGCTGGTTTAAATGGTGGTAGTCAAAAACCAAATAATTCTAATATTGCATATCAAGCTGCTTACAATGCCGCATTTAAGCAAGGTCAAAATGATATTCCTGCACCTGCAAATAATGATAATAATTCATCAGTTGCTGCTGCTGGATCCAATGATTTGTTAAATAATGCTACCCCACAAACTAACTTTGATAATCCAGATCAAAAGGCTGCTTATCAAAAAGCATATACCGAGACTAAAGATGGATTGAACACAGCATTACAAAATGCTATGCAAAATCCTAATGGTTCTAAGTACTATGGAGCAGGTTACAATGCTGGTCAACAAGGCTTAACTGGAATTAGTGATGCTAAAACTGCAGTTAGTCCTAAAGCTAATGGTAGTTCAGCCTACTATGAAGGTTTCGATGGATACAAAGATGGTATTGATTTTGCAAAACGTCCTGGTAAGCTAAATGATAAAAGTGCATTATCAGGTAAAGGTATCATCTACTCATATGCCTTTAAGCAAGCAGTTCGTGCTGAAATTCGTCGTCAAAATAATGAAGGAATTAAAGCTGGACTAGCTGCTGCTAAAAGAGATAAATCAGCCAACTTACGTAATCGTTCAGCCGCTTATGTAAGAGCTTATAAGAAAGCATTTAGAAAAGAATTTACTCGTCATACACCAAGATATGTTTACAATATTAACGGTATGTACTTGCATAATTCTAATAAATTTAGTAAGTCCAGTCGTGTTAAGGGCTATGCTAAAGAACCTAGAGGTAAGGCTCATGTCTTTAAGGTATTAGGTGTAACCTTCTCCAAGAGTGGATTACCAAGATACCGTGTTGCTGGTGGTTATATTACTGCTAACGATAGTCATGTAGTCGATGCATATTACCGTCACAATGAAACTAAAGCACCTCAAAAGGTTCGTGTCATTAAACCTGAAGGTACTTTCATCTACAAGAGTAAGCAATTCAATACCAATACTTCAATTAAGAAAGTTAAGAAGAATGAAGTCATTCGTGTTGAAAAACTTGTAAAAGTTGGCGATATTACTAGATTCTATATCGGTAATGGTAAATATATTTCAAGTAACAAGACCATTGTTGAAAGAGTTCGTTAATTAATTCTTTCGCTAAATTCAAAAGAGATTCCCATTTATTTGGGAATCTCTTTTTTTGATTATTATAAGGTTTTTGTTATTAAAACAAATAGTTTTTATTTTTAATTAAATGATGATATTCTTTTATAAAATATGATTAATACTTCTATGTATATTTGAAGGTGAATACTATGATATACAACAAATTAAGAGTCCACAAAAGTAACGATAAAAAGATATTAAGAAAAGTCAAAAAGCAATGGGTAACTGTATCAATTTCAGTCTTTGCTTTGGGTAGTGCAATGGCAGTCTCTATGTATGAAGCATCGGATTTATTGGGGCATACGATTAATGCCCATGCTGCTAGTAATAACAATTCAAAGCAAAATTGGAATGAAACAAATAATGATACGGATAATACTTATAATATTGCAAAAAAATTAGGCAATAATAGTCAAGCAAATCTGGATAATAACACTGTTAACAGTAATGCTAACACCATTAATAATGCTACTAGTAGCAATGCCATTACTAGTTCGGCTGTTGTTGCAAGTTCTAATGCTGACAATGATGCCAAAACACAGAGTAGTGGATATGACAAAGTTCAATCTGCTAATTCAATTAGCTCAAATGCAAATCAAACTGTAAAAAGCGCTAATAATCATCTTAACAGTTTAAGTGATGCATACCATAATGCTAGCTATGCTAACTATATTAACAATTCCATAAGTGCTTACGGTAGTGGATATAACGCTAATATTGGTAATGACTATAGCAACATTTCGAATGCTTATAGTTCGGCTACTTCATATCAATCAAAGATTTATAGCAATAATAATTCATTAAGTAATGCTAAAGATGCAGTTGAAAATAATTATAAATCAATGAGTGATCCGAATGCTGGAACTACTCCATATGACTTTGATCATACGATTAAATACTCTTATGATAATAACCAGTTAAAATCAGCACAGAACAATCTTGTTTCAGTTTCTTCTTATGCACAAAATATTAGTGATTCATCTAATAGTATTAATAACATTGCCGATAACACTGCTACAAATAATTCATTAAATGAGATTAATAGTTATTTGGAAGACCCTAATGTCCTTAAATTTATGGGTGCAGATGACGCATGGAAAAAAATTCAATCTTCATTGGCAGCAGCCAATTCTAACAACGCTAGTACTATTGGTCAAGCAGCATCAACAGGCAGTACAGGTAGTATTCAATCAACCAGCTATTCAAATTTTAGTCCAGATAAATCAAATATAAATTATCAAGATGCCTTTAATGGAGTTTTTGAAGCTTATAAGGACTATTCAAATGCAATTAATGGGGTTGCTCAAACTGATCCTAATGGTGCAATGATTCATGACGAAAGTTCAGAACCTGCTTTTTCTGGTAAAAATTTGTCAAATGGTTCATTGGGATTACTTGCTACATCTTCTTCGAATAATGTTTACGGATATAACTATTTCCTAACTAATCAAGGAATTAAAGATGCCGAATCTGGGAAATGGAATGTTGTGACTAATGATGGAAACGATAATTCATACACACCAAATATGAATGGAAATGCATATGATCAGGCTTATTTAGGTGTGCAAGATGCTATGAAATCACAATTTTCAGGACCAGAGTTTTCACAAAAATATGTAAAATTAAATGCAAATAATTATAAGCAAAATAATTCTAGTCATATTCAATATTATAATATTGGTTATAATGATGTTGTTAACCAGTCCATTAATGGCAAGGCTTTTGTTAATAGTGAAAGTGAATTTGAAACAGCGTTAGGATTCACCCAAGGCTATAATATTGGCCAAACTAATTGGAATAATAATGTAAAAAAGGTAGTTTTTACCCAAGATATTAACTTCAATACACCCAATAATCATAATACAAATCAAAATGTTGATGTGTTGAATAATGTTAATGGGTCAATCACCATTGATGGTCAAAATCATATTGCAGATTTTCAATATACTTCTTATGGCTTTAACGGCACTGGTACTACAGTTAATGTTCAAAACTTTCATACTATTTATAATGCTAACTATGGGCCGTTTCAAATGAATGGTTCATATGGTGATAATCCAGGGTCCATTCATTTTAAAAATTTAAATTATTTAGGTGCGCAATTTATCTACTTTACTGCACAAAATAAAGTCAACGTAGTAATTGATTCAGGAACAGTTAATATTAGTACTAATAATGGATATATCAGTCCATGGAACACAATGAATTATGCAGAACAAGAGAGTGTTCAGGTTCAAAACGGTCAAACTGTTAATTTTATAGTAACTAGAGATGCCACTTATAATAATTTTACTCAAAACGTTGCTAGTATTTTTAATTTTGCATATTCACAATCTAATACTAGTAGTGCATCTGGTGGTATTTGGTTACAATCTGGATCTAATATGAATTTAAAACCAATTTCTGATCAAAACTATCATAATCCACAAAGTACAGTATTTATGGTTAATGGAACCGATTTAAGAGTTGATTCAGATGCCAAACTAAATATTACCCCGCTTAGCAGCAATAATGGACAAACCAGATTTAGTGCTTTGCAGCTACAAGGTGGAAATTTGCATGTTAATGGGGGAACCATTGACATTAATGCACAGTATGGAATGACTAATAATATTGTTTCTGTTTATGCTAATGGCTCTATTAACGTAACATCTCCTGACCAGCAACATATTGGATACTTTTTAGTTAATACTAGTGGAACATTGGCAAACAATAAATCCGTTATTTTAATTGATAATCAACCACAAAGTGGCATTACAATTAACAATAATGCTTGGGTAAAGGTTACCTCTAATGGAATTGGTTCGTTTAATAATGGTGCTACCTTAGTATATTGTCCTAATTTAAATGTTAATAATAAGGGAAACTTACTTATTCAAACCAAAGGTGGAAATGGTGGCGCTACTTTACTATCAGCTAATTCAAATACCACAATTGCAAACATGATTGATCCAGGAGAAGTAATACTAGATAGTAATGGTAATGGAACTTTGTTAGGTGATAATGTTTCATTAAAAGCTTATTCAGTTTCTTATATTTATAACAATGGTAGCGGTAATCAATCTAGTTATTCTAGATACGGAGTTGTTATTCATAACAACAACATTACTTGGCAAGATGATAAAGGCAATAGCTATAATGACAATGACATAAGTGGTGCAAGATATATTGCTATCAATGCAGCACCATCTGCTAATTTTGACGGTAATATTTCACTAGAGCGTTCTTCAACTTCTCCTAGTGCATATAAGATTTCAGGTAAATTGGTTTTGGCTAATACAGGTACGTTAAGTCAAAAGTATGACAATATCAATATGCATTATAAAATTGATGATAATACAGAAGTTGTTGTTCCAATCCATGTAGACAATCCACATGATAATCAAGTTATTTCATTTAACTACGATTTACCATCTCTACCTAATAATCGTATTATAGTGGATGCATATTATTCCACTTCAATTCAAGAGCAACAAATGATAATCGAACCGGGTACTTATTATTATTATGTGCTTCATTCATTTAAGAATCCACTTTTATCAGCACCTTCATCTACACCATCGAGTAATGATTCAATTATCAAGCAAGATGTGTTCCATAATAATGATGTTAACGATTATGATAATGGCTATGCTGATGCACAAAACAGTATTAATCCACAAAGTCCAGATGATAATGTTTATATGGCTGGATACAGTAGTGGCAAAGCCATTAACGATGGAATTAAATACTCTGAAAATCAAAATAATAATCGAAATATTGATTTGAATTATTCAGATAAATCCAATCAACAATTATATATAGACGCTCAGCATGCCTATTGGTCAGGATATAATGGTGATAATGCAATTGTATCGCCAAAAGAAGCATATCAAGCAGGAGTATTAAATAGTCCTAATATAGCAATTAATGGTTATAACTTATATAAAAACAGTCCTAAGCTAGATTTTTCATCAGTTAATAACAATGCTAATAATTATGCACATCAATACTCTTCTAATATTCAATCTGCAATTGTTAGTGCTTATGTAAATGCTTACTATAATGCTATGAATGCTTCACAACAAGGTGAACTTTCATATATAAATAATCCTAATGATAATGTTAATCCATATTCAAATGTAAATTTTGAATATGATGCTTGGCATAATGCTCACAATGAAGCCAGTTCTGCGGTAAATGATTATTATCAAAATAGATCTACTAATAGTTTTAGCAATGCTGCTCAGTCATCAGCATATTCTACGGCATATTCAACTATTTCAAGTGCGGTTGCAAATAATGTTGAACACTACAATAGTGCACCTACTAATCCTTATACGGATTTAGGTAGCAATAATATTCAATATCAAGCTTGGAATCAAGCCAACAATGCATTATCTTCAGCTGCCATTTTAGGAATTGGTAAAGCAAATAGTTCTACCATTACTTTAAATTCTAGTGATTTGACTAGTGCTGCTCAAAATACAGTAAGTAGTTATTTAGATGGGACTAGATCAGCCGCTGCAAGCGTATATGAGAATGCTTATAATTCCACAAAATCATTATCTAGTTTGGCATCTAATAATTTTAATGATGGAATATCTCAGATTAATGGTGAAAATGATATAAAACATGATTTTTCAATTCAAAATAGTTTTAAGTCATCTGCAATATCAATTTATAATAATGTTTATTCAGCAGCTCAAAGTGCCAATGATGATTTTAATGCTGGAAATAAAGTAAATAAAGATGCTAATGGTGAAGTAGTAGCACCAGCAAATGCTAATTATAATGCAATTCAAGCACAATTATATGAAGATGTATATAATGAAGTGAACGATGCAGCTAAGAATGGATTCAATGCCTACAATCAAAGAAATACTGAAAATGATAATAGCTATGCAAATAGAGGTATACTAAGTATTCAATATCAACAATGGAAACAAGGTTATGAAGTAGCTTCGCAAGCAGCAATAGACGCAGTAACTGCCTTTGATAAAAACAATGGATCTGCAGCCTTAAAGTTAGCAGGCAATGGGATTGATCAGATTGCTAATACTGCTTACAACGAAACACTTAAAGCCATCACTTTGGCAACAGATGATGTTTATAATCAAAATTATGATATTAAAAGAACTAATTTAGATGGATATACGCAAGTGCAAAAGTATGAATATGGGCAAGCTTTTGATCATGCCCATCCTATTGCTGAGCACGCTCTTACTGAAGGAAATCAGGCTTATATTGCAGTGATGGGTATGAATGCCAATCCTTTCATTAATTATCAAAAAGGAAACGCTTATAAGGGGTGGCTTACTGGATATAGCACAGCTAAATCCGCAAATAACGAAGGAATTAGTGATTTTAATGATCATTTAAGTAATCGAGTAGATCAATTTGTAAACAAAATTGATTATCATGAGACAACCTTAAGAAATATTACTAGTTCTGCTTATAATAATGCATACAATGTTACTAGTACGGGTGCTAGTGATGCTTATGGCTTAATAAACAGCAAAAGTGATACCTATTTAGGCATTGATAAAAATAATTATGATGCTGAATATAATGCTATTAGTGAAGGTATCGATGCATTTAACACTGACGGTAATAGTAGCTTGAGTGATAGTAATGCAAGCGCCGCTTATCAAAAAGCATACACTGAAGCATATACCAACGTTTCTGGTGCCGATAGTGAAGCAATCAGAAGATATGTCGATGATCAAAATAGTGGGATTGCTTCATATGCTAATTCAGCTGAGCAAAGTGCTTTTGATACTACTAGCAGTATATTAAAAAATGCTGAACATAAAGCCATTAAAGACTTTAATCAAAATAGTTACAATGATAACTTGACAGAGACTAATGCTAGATTGAATAGTTTAGCTAAAACTACCTATAGTAATGCGTATGATGCACATAAATTAGGGGCTTTTGATGGAAATATTCTTAGTAAACAGTATTCATATCCTTCTACCTACAATCAAGCACAGATAAGAATTTATCGCATGGCTTTTGATGATGCAAGGGCAAGTGAAACTCAAGTGATTGATAAAGCAGTCTCTGCATATAATAATGAAAAAAGCATTAGTGATAATAACTATAATGAGAATATTCAGCCTAAAAATTGGCAAGATTGGAATAATGCTTATAATGCTGTTTCTAGTGCAACTTCGCAAGCCATCTATGATGTTAATTATGCACGTGGAAATCAGGAAAGATTTATTTCATATGCTAATTTCAATCTAAAAACAATTGCGGATAATGCATATAGTATGGCATATGCCGCAACTAGTGATGGGATAAGTACGGCTTATAATAATGGTATAAATGTCGACAATAAATACTTACCTGTTTATCAAAATGTATATAATTTTGCCAATTCAGGTGCTAGTGCTGGTATCAAATCTATTTATGATAGTTTAATGAAACCATCTGATAATGATATTTCTAGTAGTCAACAAGATGTAAATGCCTATAATGGTGCTTATGGTAATGCTCGGAATATAGCTAACACGGCTTTGAATGCTTTTAAAGACAACTATGAATTACATCAAAATGAAGTAAATTACGATAATGATCAATATAAAGTTTATGATAACGTATATCACAATTTCATTAATATCAATGCTGATGGGATGAATGCCTATTTAAAAGATATTCATTCTGTTAATCCATATATAAATAATATAAATGGTAATCAATATATTGTATGGCAACAAGCATATGATGCTGCTAAACAAGCGTTAAATGACTATGATGATCAGATTGCTAGTTATTCTTCTGATGGTAAATTACAAACACCTAAGACTTATAATAATGCACAAGCTGGTGCATATGTTCAAACCTATAATAAGGTAATTGAAGCAGCATCTGATAGTGAGCATAATTATCTAAAAAATCCTGAGAATCTTAATAATCCATATGAAAATGATCAATCAGGTGTACAATATCAAATTTGGCAACAATTGCATGATGCAACATTTAAAGGTTTTGATGATAGGATCAAAAATATCCATCAAGATGCAGTTAATGGCTATGGTTATAATGCTGCACAAATTGCTGCATATAATAGAAATTATGCCACAGCATCTAATGTGATTGATACGGCAATTAATACTTTTAATAATCAGACGGCGAGTTATTTAAACGGTAAATTACAGGCCCCTAGTGATTACAATGATGCACAAGTTAATCTTTACAGACAAACTTATGATGAAATATCTCAAGCTTCATTAAATGGATTGAATAATTATATTTATGATTTTAAAAATCAAGTAAATCCATATACAAATCTAATTCAAAAACAAAGTTGGCAACAAACCTATGATGCAGCTAGACAAGCTTTAAATGATTATAATGATCAAAGTGATAATTATTTAAATGGTAATTTACGAGCACCAAGTAACTATAATAAAGTTCAAGTCGATGCATATGTGAAAATTTATAATCAATTATCTAAAGTATCTAATGATAGTGTTAATAAATATATGAACAATTCAGGTAATCAAGTAAATCCATATGCAAGTAATCCTAATGGAATTCAATATCAAATTTGGCAGAATGCTTATGGAGCTGTTATTAAAGGAATTAATGATTATAACAATGGTGAAATAAAGTATGATGCAAATGGAAGGCCAAGTGTTCCCAATGGATATAATGCTTTACAAGCTAAAATTTACACAAATATTAATGCTAATATTGATGCTGCTAATAATGAGGGAGTCAAAGCCTATACTATAAATCCTAATGATAATACCAATCCGTTTAGTAATGATCCAAATGGAGTAGACTATCAGATTTTCCAAAATGCTTATATGGCAGCAATGGCTGGAGCAAATGCATATAATAATGGTGTAGTAAATAAAGCAGGTAAATTGGCGATTCCACGTGATTATAATAGTGTACAAGCCGGTGCATATGTTGCAGTATATGATAATACTAGTAAAGCAGCCATTAGTGGAGCAGCCGCATTTGATGCCGATGATAGTAATAATCCATATGTTGAAAAAGATAATGGTGCTCAATATGCAGCATGGAATAATGCTTATCAAGCTGCTGAAAAGGCAGCTTCACAAGCAATTTATGATTATGAGTATGGCAATGAATCTAATGAATCAATGGCAGTTTCTGCAGCTACCAATGGTCGAGTTGGGATAAATAATTTTGCAAAATCAGCATATATAATGGCAACACAAGCTGCTAGTTTAGCTATATCAACGGCAGTTGATGACTTTATAAGTAATATTGATATGAATCACGGCCAATTAAAGCTTACTAATAATCCTGATTTATCTAGAAAATATCAATCATTAGCTAAGAATGCTTATTTAGATGCATATTCAAATATTATAGCTGGATACAATCAATCGATTAAAGATGGTTTGTTAAAACAGAATGTCTCTAAACAAAATGTCGATTCCAGTAATATTAGGACAACAGTAAATAATAATCAATCTTATAAGTATGGTTATGATATTGCTCAATACGGAATGCTCGGAGCATATGATGCATATAAGCATAAACAAAATAAACCATCTGCAGATTTTCCAGTTAATAATACTACTGGCATTGCACTAAAAACCTATCAAAGAAATGCATATAAATTAGGTTATTATGGTGGTTACAAAGGTTATCAAGATGGACTTAATGGGATTGAAAATCAAGTTCACACTAAATACCCAATCTCCAATAATCTAATTTATGTTAATGGATATGATGCTGGTTATATTAATGGCCAACAAGATATTTCAGTAAATGAAACGCCAACACCGCTTGATATTAAGATTAATTATCAAGCTGGGATGTCTTTAAATCAGACTATTTTTAAGGATAAAGATAGTAATTTTATAAATGCTTATCAAGCATCATATGATAGTGCTCAAAAAGGTTTTTATGATACAGTTTATCATGCTTTTGATAATAAAAATAATGATGAAGAATATCATTTAGGACATCGAGCTGGAAAGAATTATTTAGATGGTGTAAATGATGTTGAACATCATAGAGCTAAAAGAAGTCATGATTATAACTATGATTATGGTTATAATGCTTATCAAGCAGGCCATAAACTGGGGTTTGATGATATTTCAAAATATCAAATAAATGATTTATTACTAGGTAAATCTAAAGCTTATAAATATGCATATATGAAAGGTTATAGAATCGGTAAACAGCAATATGATGGCATCATAGCTGGTAAATTAGCTGGTGAAGGAGGTTTTGCTAATAGTTTACATGGCAAAAGTTCCGCTTATGCCAAGGAATATCGAGCTGCATATAAAAAAGAACGGTTAAACTTTCCTATGTATGTATATTCAACTAGTAGAATGTTTAAATACCGTAGTTATAATTTTAACCATAAAAATTTGCTTAAGTATTATAAAGCGGGACCTAGAAATAAGGCTAAAACTTTTAAAATAACTGGTATCATTAGAAAACCCAATGGCAATACCATATGTCGTTTGAGTGATCGGACTTTCATTGTTACTAGAAAGATTAATGAAGTTTACTATCGTGATAATTCAATTAACACAGTTAAGGTAATTCGTGATACTGGAATCAGGATGCATAGTAATAAGAATTTTAGTGATGCAAACGTAGTTAGAAATATCCAGTATGGCGAAAAAATAAGTATTGAGAAAGTGGTTAAGCTAGGTCATATAACTAGATTCAAATTAGAAAATGGTAATTATATTACTAGTAACAAGACATGTGTAAAAGTAATTAATTAGTCTAAATAAAAGTGGAATGTTAGTTTAACTAACATTCCACTTTTTGCATATAATTTTACATTTGTAATAATAAGAACTACACTATAATTGTATTAACAATTAGCAATAAAGAGGTAATAGAATTATGGAAATGACAGAACGTCAATTAATTCAAGAAATTTTAAATACAGTTGATGTAGTTTATGATTTTGAAAATGCTGATGAGGACAACAAAGAATACACTTTGCTAATCACACGTCAAAAAGAAGATACACGTGAATTGAGTACAATCAATAATGAAATGAAAAAATACTTTAAAGAAGCTGACTTCAGTTATGATGAAGATATGGAACCTAAGAATTCCGGCGCTGAAATTAAAGTGGATATCGCAAGACATAGTACAGTTAACACTACTGATGCTGACTAAATTATGAAAAGAAGCCGTTTATCAAAAACTAATTTGATACACAGCTTCTTTTTTAGTATTAATATAACTAATTATTACTTGAACAAATGCTTTGCAAATATTTCTTTGTTTCATTTTGTTGCATTTTAATGGTTTTAACTTGTTGCGTTAAAGTTCTTAACTTGACGCTTTGACTGGCATTTATTGCTATAGATATTAGCAATAAGATGCTCATGATAAAGATCAATATTATTTTAATCAATTTAAGCTGCTCCTTCGTATTTATTACGTTTATTAAAAAACATATTCTTATTTAGAATAATAATTAACCACAGTGCTTTCCATATATATTTAATGAAATTAAGACTATAAATTCTTCTAAAAAATTAGTAGTTATGTGTTTAATTAAATACCTATTAAAGCTATATATTAATGATTAATTTATTTTTTTAATAAAGTTTAGCTTAGCACTATCAATTAATGAATTTGGACTACTACCTAATTCATTGACTGGTAATTTCATATCTAATTTATGGTAATATCTTTTCCAATATGCAATTTGTTTTTCATTACCAAACTGTAACTTAGCTAAATGAAAAATATGATAATCCTTAAACACTTCCGTGATTAATTCTGAACAATATAAGCCACTACTGGTTTGCAAAAATGAATGATTATAAGGCAGTCCAATCATTTGATTGGCATTATTTTTGATTAGCTGAAAATCAATTTGATTATCAATAACACGAAAATTATCAATGGAGGCAGCTTGTGTTTGAATAAATTTATTTAAGGACTGTTTAATACATCCATATTTTGATGTTGCATGAATAACATTTCCATCTATGTATATTCCTACATGTACGTAATTATATTTTTGACTAGTACTGTTAGCAATCATTTTTTCAAATTGATTTTGTCTAGATCTAACAAATAATAAATCACCATTTTTCAATATAAGAACTCCCTACAAAAAAAGTCACACAAATATTATGTGTGACTTTAAATTTATTTTTTAAGATATCCAGCTTTATTTAATAATTTTTCTGAGCGTTTATCAGCTGGACTATATCCATTTTTTAATAAATGGACAATATACATTCGATTATAAATTAATCCCCATATGATACTTCCTATAATGTAGGCAAAAGTAAAAGTTGAACTAGGATCAATGCCTAACACTAAACGTAAGAACATATTAACTGCCATCCATAAAATCGCATCAACACCTAAGATACATAAAAAATTGTACATATCTGATCTTAAAATTGATGGCAACCAATGAAATAACAAAGCAGAAATTGAAAAACCTATTTTTCCAATTCTTACATTTTGGGAGTTACCTTTTTTTAAAACGATAATATTAGAAGGTAGGGGAATCATTCCGTTTCCAAATGGATTTTGCATGTTATACCTACTTCCTTTTGATAATAATAAAACTACATTAACATTAATTTACTTTTTAGTAAATTTAACGACTGCTTCACAACGAGGAGTTTGTGGCATCATATCAATAGGTTGAATGAAGTCAATTTTGTATTTTCTGGTTAATGGTACCAAATCGGCTGCTAATGTTGAAGGGTTACATGATACATAAACAAATTTATCAGGTGCACTTTTTAGAATGGCCTTGATTAATTTATCATCTAAACCAGTACGAGGTGGATCAACAATGATTGCATCCGGTTTAAACCCTTCAGCCAACCATTCTGGTAGCAAGTCTTCAGCTTTACCAACTTCATAGTGCGCATTGCGAATTTTATTAATAATCGCATTATGATTAGCATCATCAACTGCTTCAGCAATGGTGTCCATCCCACGCACTTCTTCGGCATGCTTAGCTAGTGGTAAACCAATGGTCCCTACACCAGAATAAGCATCTACAATTTTTTCATTACCAGTTAGTTCTAGTGCTGAGATTGCAACTTCATATAATCTGGGCATCATAATTGAATTTAATTGTAAGAAAGCTCGAGCTGACAATTCAAATTTAAGCCCCTTAATTCTTTCCACAATGTAATCTTTACCAGCTAGATTAATAGTTTTATCTCCCCAAATTAGTGAAGTGTCACCAGGGTTGATATTTTGCATAACTGAAGTTACTTGAGGAAGTTCTTCAGCAATTTTCTTTAACATAAATCCTTTTTTTACAAACTTAGGAGTGTTAGTAACAAAGGTTACTTGTACATCTTCAGTATTTAAAGCAGCTCTAACAACTACAGTTTTAATAATTCCCGAATGATTAGATTCATTAAAAGGAGGAATCCCTAATTCTTGGATAAATGATACAACTTTACGCATAACAGTCATAGTTTCAGGATATTGCACGGCACAAGTTTCTAAGTCAACGACTTCATGGGTGCCAGCTTTAAATAGTCCAGCTACAACTTTTCCATCTTTTTCACGGATTGGGAATTGTGCTTTATTTCGGTATTCGTAAGGATCTTCCATCCCCATCGTTGCATGGATTTTATATCCCTTATAACCAATAGGCTGGAACTTTTCTAATGCTTGGCGAATTAAATCACGTTTGAAACGTAGCTGGGCCGGGTATGATAGGTTTTCTAACTCAAAACCACCAACTTCACCAGCATAACTATCACGTGGTTGCACACGATCTGGTGATTCTTTATTCCACTTAACGGCTTTAGCCTTGATATAGTTAGGATATACTTCGGTTACTTCAGCCACGACTTTTTCACCAGGAAAAGCATCGGTGACGAAAACTAGTTTATGTTCATAAAAACCAATTCCTTCACCGTTAATGCCCATCCTTTTAATGGTCATTTTAAATTGCTGACCAATTTCAACACTAACATCGTCAAACTTATGACGATTATTTTTTTTATTATATTTCATAAAAAGTCCTTTTCTAAATCCATTTATTAATAGTCTACTAGATTATATCATTCTAAAAAATTAAAATAAAAAATTCTTTTAATTTTAGTTTTTAGTTCGTAACGCTTTTATTAATTGATAAAATATTTTATCATTAATTGTTAATGCAATTTTATGAGTATTATAGGATTGCGCTAATGAAATTATTATACAACTATAATTTTTTAATATAGTGATTCTGCTTTTGAAGGAGTTGTTAAGCTATGTATAATAAGAACGAGTTTAATAAAATAAATGATAAAAAAGTTTTACATAAGGTCAAAAAACAATGGATTACAATTTCAGTATCCATGTTTGCAGCTTTAGGAGCAGCGGGGATTACGATTTATAATTCACCTAATGCTGAAGCTGATACTGTAAATACTAATCAAGAAACGATAACTAATAATGATAATTTAAAACATGATGGTAATCAAGTAATAAGTAATACCACTAATAACAATAATAATGGTAAAAGTTTGCCATCAACTTCCAATGATTCTAATAATCATGAGGATGAACAACCAGCTAAAATAGCTGATGATCATAATGTACAAAATGTATCCAATAATAATGGACATGTTAATAGTGAACCGAAAGCATCTAATGTAACCAGTGGGCATGACTCAGCAGCCAGTGATAGTGGTTCGCAAGGATCAGCTAGTACGCAAGGTAGTCATAGTTCTGCAGCAAATAGTGGATCATCACAAGCTCCAGCCAACGGTTCACCGGAATCTAAGGCAGCAGTTAGTGCTTCAAGTGTCCATAATTCTGCAGCAAATAATGAAGAACAACATGGTTCATTAAGGATACCAAGTTCAGGTACTCCTACAACAGAGCAAGCACCTAATTTTCATATATCTGATGGGATGCTAAAAGATTTGGATGAAAAATCTTTAGCATCAGTTTTTTCTCAACAATTGACGGCCAGCACCTCGAATGCATTAGATGATGAAGAAAAACAAGCCGCCATTAACGGGGCCGTTGCGGCATGGAATGCAATTCATTTGGATGCTAAGCAACCGGTTAATCAAGATGTTAATGCTTATAATCGCTACTATCAAAGTGGTTATCAAGGGGTTCAAGATGCCTGGAAAACTTATAATAGTCTAAATGGCTCTTTAGGAACACAATCAGTCAAAAGCTACAATGGTAATAACGCTAGCAATCCCAATGATCCTAAAAGTGTTGACCCTAATTTAAATAGTCAAAAACATAGTATTACTGACCCTACGCAAAATGTTCAAGCTGTTAATGATCCATTGGCTAAAACTCAAAATGCCAATGTTGTCAGTCCAAGCAGTGATAAAGTTTTTGTTAATTCAGGTGTGCAAGCACCAATAGATATGGATTCCTATAATTGGGGAGTTAATTACTTCCTAAAAGAACAGGGAACATATGATGCAGAAACTGGTAGATGGAGTGCTGATCCTAATAGTGTCGATGTTTATAGGCCATCTGAAAATTCGGATAATGCTTATGATCAATCATATTTAGGGGCTAAAGATGCAATTAGCCAACAGTTTAAGGCAGATGACACTTTTAATTATAATGTTAATAGTCCATCAACATTTGCACCTAAAATGAGTATAACTGCGTCTTCTGACGATTATCAATTAGGATTCAATGATGTCATAACAAAGGTTAAAAATGGGACTGCATTTGTAACTAATGCAATTCAAATTAATAACTCAATTGATACCCAGAATCAAAAAAATAGTACGCAATCGCAATCATTACCAGCTCAAGGTGTAACAATTCAATCTAATAATAGTATCAAAGATATTAGATTTATGAATGATATTGATTTTCAACCCACAAATTATGCTGCAACAACAAATAATAATACTTATGTATATATACAACCAACAGGTAGTAGCTATAACTTAACCTTTGATGGACAAAATCACGTTACTGACTTTCAGGGATTAACTTATTCTTTAGATCCAGCTGGAAGTCCTGATCATAATAGTAACAATTTAACAGTTAAAAATTTTGCGACTGCTTATGGTGCTAATTATTGGGGAATGGCAAAGGTCGAAAATCAATATGCTACTTTACATGTAAGCAATTTAACGTATGTAGGTGGTCAGTTTACTTCTTCTGCAAATGGATGGGTAGATATTTCAGGCAATGTTAACTTATTTTCATTGGGAGTCTATCGTAGTCCATTTAATGACTATAATGTAACCAATGAAAGTAGCTATTGGAGCAATAGTGGGATTAACAATGGTTCTACTCAAGAAAATATTGAAGCGGCGAATTTAAATATTCAATCTGGAGCTAATTTTTATGGCAGCACTACTGGTGGAACTTCACTTGCAATTGGACATGACACTAATATTAGTGGTATGGGTGGAAATAATTTAGTAGTTGGACAAGATGCTAATGTGGAACTACTTCCTTTTTATAATGCAGTAAAACCTAATACAGGAGCTTATGGTGATACTACTGATGGAATATTCCTAAATGGTAATAATAGTGGAAACTTTATTGTTAAAAAGAATGCCAATGTAATTATTAATGCTAAAGGGAACTCTTATGTGGCTAAGCCACTATATATTACTAACGCTCAAACCATTATTGATGGTGGAAACGTTACTATTAATATGAATGGAGCAGTAAATTCCGGGAATGCTAACTATCTTGGTGGAGGTCAAACCTCACCATGGATTCCTAATAGTTATACAGCTGGATTAATTACGAATGGTGGAAATTTAATCGTTAATGCTGATGATTTAAATGGAGTTACTAACTCAGTCAATGGTGGAACTTATTCATCCAGCAGCTATAACGGAGACATTATTTATAATTACTATTCTCTTTTTGTAAATAAAGGTGGTAATTTTAAAGTTACTACTGATGGCAGTGGAAATAATCCCACATTATTATATAGTGGAAATGGCCTTTATTTAGATAGTCCTGGGAATGTTAATCTACAAGTTGGTAATAATGGAATTATCAATCAAGAACCTATTTATGCCTATAATACGGCATATGCGATTAATTCAAATGGAGTTTCACCGCAGCATTATGAAATCTATGTACCCAAGTCAAACAGCGGTAATATATCATATGCTGCTAATGGTGGAATGACAACTTCTAATGACAACATTACAAACGCCCAATCTTTAACTTTTCAGCAAGCAAACCCTACAGGGTACTTTAATGGCCCAATTGAAGTTCAACAAAATGCTGATAAATCGAATGTGTTAACTGGTACCTTCAAAGTAAATAATTTGTCGTCGACCAATAATGGCAATATTAATTTGCAAATTAATATTGATGGTAAAAGAATTGATCCGTCCATTCTTAAGAATGGAAAGTTTATTTTATTGGATCAAAATGGGAACGTCATTTCAAATCTAAATGATACTGGTTCTAATATCTCAGTACCTAATCAAGTAGTTAGTGTTGGGAGCTCAAATAGTGCTAATCCAACATTTTCATATGGAAATGTTCCATATGATGATTCAATATTGATACCACAAAATGCGCAAAATGGTGATCAAATAGTTTTCTATTATGAATTACCTAAAGGTACGCCTAATTCTACAGTTCAAGTTAATGCTAACTATTTTAATAACATTGAAACACAAACTTTAACGAAAAATAATGATGGTTCAGCTAATGTTAGCGATGCTTTGAATAATCCATTATATGGGAATGATCCAATTGATAACACCACATTACAAAACTTTGTTAAGAGTCCGTATGAACCATCAGATATAGATGCAGAAAATGATGCGATTGCTGATGCAATTGATAATGTTTCTAATAATAAGACCAATGTTAATGACTACCATAATGGTAAAAATTGGTATAAATATGAACCATACACAAGTAATGGAAATCCCCATAATTTATATAAAACTTATTATACAGATGCTTATAATGGTTATATTAAAGGATTAAATGACTATCAAGCGAATAATGATAGTTATAATCAAGCTCAGTTAACATATAATCTAGCCAATACTTTTGCCATGCAACAAGGTTATAATGCTGTCTATAATGATGTAAGCAATGGTTTTACTGATCGGGTAGTTAACAACAATACTAATAACGGCCATGCCAATAATGCTATGTATACTTTAGGATTTGATTATGGTAGTGGTGCACTTGATGTCATGCAAAATAATCATCAGAATTCCAATGCTGATGCTAATTATGGTATTGGCTATCAAAATTTAATTAATGGAATTAATCACAATAATGATCATAGTAGTTTAGCTTACCAATTTAATCCTGCATATCAATATGGAACACAAATGATGCAAGGCTACCAAGATACGAATAATCAAGCACCTGCCAGAAATGAACAAACGTTTGATTTAGACGCATACCAAAATGGTCAAGCCTTTTATGATGGATTAAAGGATGTTATTAGCAACGCAAATAATCTTAGTGAATATAATTTTATTAATAATCAAAATATTTATTATAATTTAGCACAAAGCTTATTTGGCAATGGGTTAAACAATACTACTCAATTTGTAACTAATGATTTAAGTCAGACGGCATTAAATACCGGCATTGCTGCTAGAACTGGAATAAATGATGCTATTAGCAATAATAGTAATAGCTTAGAAAACTATTCAGGATTGCAACAACAAGCCTATCAAAATGCGCAATCAGCATTTAATGATGGATCAAGTGGTATTAATAATAGTAATAATGCCGGATTAAATCCATATGCTAATCAAGTTGGTTTAGCTGCTTATACAGGAACCGTTGACGCATTAAGTGGTAATAATAATAAATCTAAATATCAAGACCAATTACAACAAAATGCATATAATAATGCACAATTAGCATTTAGTGCAATTTCATCTGGAAATGTAAATAACAATGGTTCCGGTAATTTAAACACATATGCTAGTCAAGTAGGACAAGCTGCACAAGATGGGCTAAACAGTATGATTAATGGAACCAGTGATAATAATAATTATTATACTGATTCTAATAAACAAAAAGCCTATGAAAATGCTCGTTTGGCTTATTATACAGGACAAAATACTCGTGATAATACTAGCGCTACAGCCAATTTAAATATTTTTGCTAATAGTATTGGAATTATAGCTTATGATAGTTTGAATGATGCCCTTGCTGGTAATCAGAACACAAAGGCTAATGCTAAGAACTCATTTGCACAAGCCGCATATGACTATGTTCAAAGTGCATATAATGCTGGATTAGCTAATAAGCCAATTACTGATGCCGATGCAATGAGAAATAATATTGCATGGGCAGTCGGACAAGCCGCATTAAAAGCAATTAATGATGAGATTAATGGTAGCCCCGATGGATCTAGTGGATACTCTAATAATTCACAGTCACAACAAGCTTATATTAATGCTTGGCAAGCATATGAAGAGGGTAAAAAGAATCAAACTTATACTACATTAGCCAAACAAAATATAGAAGCTAATGCTATTGGGAATGCTGCCTATTTTGGGTTATCAGATGCGATTAATAATAATCCTAAAAATGATAATAATTACAGTGATTCATATAAAAATTTAGAACAACAAGCATATGATAATGCTTGGCAGGCATATGTAGATGGACAACAAGGCAGAAATAATAATACTAATAGTGCAGCTAATCAATTAGGATTTCTTTCAAGGCAAGGTTTAAATGATGCAATTAATGGTTATGATAATAGCAATAATTATAATGACTTATCACAACTGGCATATTCAAATTCACAAAAGTATTACAAAGCTGGACAAAATGATTTAGATCAGAATAATACTGCAGAAATTAATAAGAGTCATGAATTATATGACTTTGCTTATATAGCTGGACAAGTATCCTATAAAAGATTAAATGCCATCATATATGGAGAATCATCTAATTATAAAGATTATGTTCGTCCTAATAATTCTAGTGATAATAATAATGATTTAAATGATAAAGCATATGATAATGCTCAGATATTATATGCGGATGGTCAGAATAATAATTCTGGATTTGATAAAAATCAATTACCATTTGCTTCAGGGCTTGCATATAATGCTGGGGTTCAAGATTCAATATCAAATAATATAAACAAAAATAAATATAAAAATACTGAGCAGCAAGCATATGAAAACGCACTGAACGATTATCAAAACTTGCAAAAAAATATTCAAAATGGTCAAGATAATGAAGCCTATAGATCTAATCGAGCTGCTTTTGATGGAATGATGGATGCTGTTAATGGTAATTCAGTTTATTATAATTTAGATAAAGACAATTACTTTTCAGGAAAATCATACTCAGATAATCTTAATAATATATATCAAGGTTCAAAGACCTCCTATTATATTGGTACAAGAGGAGAAAATGGCAATATATCTAATTTTAATAAGGAATCCAATGATTTAGGTCAAGTTGCATATCAAGGAATTCAAGATGTAATTGTTAATTCTTATGGGCATTATCCAAATGATACCTCCAATCCTAATTATGTTGTGGAAACGCGGGCATATTTAAATGCTCAAACCGCTTATAAAACTGGATTATCAGGTCAAATTACTAGTTTGAATGATTATGCTAGTCGTGTTGGTAAAGTGGTTTATGATGCCATGATAAACGCAAATAATGGTAATCTATCCACAACTAATATTACTAATATTGACTTGACTTCTAATGATTCAACGGAAAATACTAATTTACAAAGTATTTATGTCGATGCTATTCATGCTTATATTGCTGGTCAAAATAATAATACTGGTAAAGATAGTTATAATAATGAATACCAAGATCTAGGAAATAAGAACTATGTTGCCAATCAAGCTGGTTTAGCTTCTTATCAAGGACTTCAAGATGCCCTTGCAGGTAACAATGATTTATCTAATAGTCAAAGTGAGCCTTTTACTAAAGACGCATACGAAAATGCTAGAAATGCTTATATTGCCGGTCAAAATAATAATCTTGGCCAAGATATTAATGGTAATAATTATCAAGATTTAGGCAATAAAAATACCACAGCCAATCAAGCTGGTTTAGTTTCTTATAATGTTTTACATCAATTAATTTATGGTGGTAGCTACGTTGCGCCGGGAGATAAATTAGCTCAAACTGCATCCCAAAATACAATGACTGCATATCAAGCTGGATTTGGGATTAATAACAGTAATAATAATTTTCAATTATATAATGCTGCTTATACTGCTGGTCAATCAGCACAACAAGCATTAACTGATGTAATTGCTGGGAATCCTGCTAATCCACAGGGAAACTCTGATCAGCAAAAGGCATATAATAATGCTCGTCAAGCTTATCAAGATGGAATTAAAGGTAGCAACAATAATGTAAATGTATATGCTAATAACATTGGGTTTGCGGTTAAAGCAGCTATAAATGATTCTTTGGCAGACAAAAAGTATAATAGTTACTCACAAAATGGACAGTTTAATAAGTATTATGAAGCTGCTTATAATTCGACAAAACAAGGTTTTAATGGTGATACAACCAGTTCAATTGCTACTGCTAACTCAATTGCTAATATTGCTGGTTTATATGCTAAACAAGCCTTATCAAATGCTTTAGCGGGAGTGCCCAATCAAGCTGATAATATTAATAATACTGATTCTACGACTGAAACAATAGCTAAACAAACTTACAATAATGCTTATAATTCATATACAGCTGGCTTTAATGGTGATACTAGTTCTGCTACTGCTGAACAAAATTCCTACGCTAATTCATTAGGTAAAATTGCTTATGATGGTCTAATGAGTATTATGAATGGTGATTTGAGCATTCCGGCTGATTATAAAAATGATAATATAAAACACCAGTTGTATCAGAACCTTTTGTTGGCATACCAAGCTGGTGTTAATGGTGATGATCAATCTGATAATGCGAAATTGAGTTCAATTGCCAATAATGCAGGAATTTATAATCGTAAAGCATTAGACGATAGTGTTAATGGACGTCCAGATGATACGGTTAATATATATGACTTTTTTGAACGTAATTCGTATAACAATACTAGAAAAGCATACCTAGCTGGTTTAATGGGACTTACTAGTGGTAGTGATGCAACGTTGAATGCAAATGCTAATCAAGCTGGTTTAGCTGCTTTTGCGGGTCTTAATAATATGATTTATGGGAATGCTGCAAAAGCTGGTTCATATTCTGATGGTTCATTTGCACAACAAGCATATAATCATGCGCAACAGTCTTATCAAGCTGGTGAAAATAATCTTTATAACAATTATGATTCCAATGCTAATATTGAAAACACGATTGCTTATGACGCTGGACAAGCTGCTCATGTGGGACTAAAGGATGCCATTAGTGGTAATCAAAATCATTTGAGTAATTATGTTAATAATCTTATCCAACGCACTGCTTATAATCATGCAATTATTGCTTATCAAGCAGGAACTAGTGGAGATTTTAATAGTAATCAAGCTAAGTTAGATATGATTGCTAACAATATTGGTAAAGCTGCCTATAATGGTTTAATTGCTGCAGAAAACAATTCCAAAAATAATCAACCTGATCATCAAGATATTTTAGCATATCAAGCATATAATCAAGCGCAAACAGCGTATGACAATGGTTTGAATCAACAAACTGATGATACTAATTCAGTTGCGAATAATGCAGGCAAAGCGGCCAATAATGCATTGAATGATGCCATTTATAACAACAATATTAATCAACCTTCAGATATTAACTCACCAGCAGGGATGATTTATAAGCAAATTCAACAAGCTTATAATTTGGGTATTAACGGTATTACAACTACTGATAATGTTAGTGCTAATAATGTTGGATTGGCAGCACATCAAGGATTATTTAATATTGTTAATGGCAAAAATGATAATGTTCCAGTAGATCAACATTTATCACAGTATCAAGCTTATCAATATGCACAACAATCATATGTAGCTGGTGAAAATAGTGATAATCCCAATGCCGGACAGCTTAATATATATGCATATCGTTCAGGCCAAGCTGCTCGTAATGGATTAATGGATTTAATTGATAATAATTCTGATGAAACTAGTCGTTATTCATCGGATAACTTTGATCAACAGGCTTATTCAAATGCACGTCAAGCATATTTGATAGGTGAGAATTCTGCTAATAATGATGGTCAAAGTGTAGCGACTGCTAAAGCTATGAATAATACCGCATATGATGCTGGATTGGCTGCTTATGATGGAGTTAAAGATGCTGTTGACAATAAGGATAATCACGAAGACGGCAAATATTCAGAATTAGACCGTCAAGCGTATGTTAATGCAAGCCAGTCATATAATTATGGATTAAATGGTAATCTTAACGTTAAAACAGGAAATGTTGAGTCTTATGCTGATCAAATTGGCTTAGCGGCAAGGCGTGGTATTTTGCATGCAATTAATGGTCAAAGTACGCCACCAACTAATGCATTACAGAAACACGCTTATCTTCAAGCCCAACAAGCCTACCAAGCCGGTCAAAATAACAATCATACCGCTCAAAATCAACAAATGGCAATGCTAAACAAAGTAGCTAATAATGCTGGATTGGCATCCTATGTTGGCCTACAAGATGCCATCAACAATAATTCAGATCATGAAGCTAATTATCGTAGTAACTTGGTTCAGTTCCAAGCATATATTAATGCGCAAAGAATGTACCAAGCTGGTCAAAGTGGCCACCAAGATAATAGCAATTCTGAATCTATTCAAGCTGGAACTGCTTCTAAAGCTGGCTTAAATGATGCCATTAATGGAGTTCCGGATAATCCAAATAAGTATCCAGATAATCTTAACCAGCAAAAGGCTTATGAAAATGCGCGTGCTGCATATCAAGCAGGTTTAACTGGTGATAGGCAAAGCAATAACGCTAAATTAGATAGTGCTGCTAATCAAGCAGGTTATGCCGTTTGGATTAACACCAAGAATAATCATAATTCTAATCAACCAGCTAAACCAAATCCAACTCCATCACCTAATCCAGCACCAACGCCTACATCTACACCAAGTGATAATAATCAAAGCATGCCAACACCACCATCTAAGCGTCCAATAAAGAATGATGATGGCTTTAAGGCTGGAATTAATGCATTTGCTAACGGAAGGCAACCATCATTGACAGGGAAATCAGCAGCATATATTAATAATTTCAATCGAGGATATGATGAAGCTGAACAAGGATTTAATGATAAACATAATGCTATTATTTCAAACAATGCTGCTTATAACGATGGGCATAAAAACTTCCATGATTATCAAAAGGGAATTTTTGATGCACAACATAATCGTCAAGGGCGCTTAAATGGTAATTATGCTTATCAAGTTGGTCAGCAAGCATATCAAGCAGGGATGAATGGAACGGTTGTTAATTACAATCGGATTGACAAAGCATATCGTTCATCATATAAATATGCTTATAATCTTGCTTACAAGAAACGTTTACATGATATTCCACACTACGTTTATAATTACAATACGATTTATAGTTATAAAGTATTGAAATTTAATAATAAGGATCGTCTTATTAGATACAAGAAAGTCGAACGTAATAAGAGCCATGTCTTTAGAGTAGTTGGCTTTAGATTTACTAAGACGGGTAAGCTATATTATCGCTTAGCTGGTGGCGGTTGGATTACTAGCAATCGTGGTTATATTGATGATGCTTATTACCACAAGAGTAGACCAGCTGCTAAAAATAAATTTAGAGTAATCAAACCAACTGGAACATATGTTTATAGTAGTCGTAAGTTTAGTAATCATACGATGATTAGACATTTGAAGAAGGGTGATACTTTCCATGTTAAATATATTGAAACTTATGGCAAAATGACTCGGATGTATTTAGGTAATGGTGAGTATGTATCAAGTAATAAGACAATTGTTGAAAGAATAAAATAGTTAGTTAATTGAATAATAAAAGATGTCCTATAATTTATAGGGCATCTTTTTTATGTAATATAATGTTTGAAAGTTATAATAATCAAGCAAACATGACTAATTCATATAAAATTTGAGACTAATATATAGAATATTTGAAGTTAATATTCTGCGTATTTCTATATAATAAAGAAGTACTCGATAACAAAACTTTGAATGTTTAGTATTGTTATTGTTTACAACCTTTCTTTTTAGTATTCTCGTTTGGGGTCTTGTTCTCCTGGAAAATAGGCACAATATCGTCGTTGTGCCTATTTTTTATGAATAAAATAACTTAAAATACATACTATCATAATTCACATTATGAACTATAACTATTGTGCTTGATAAGAATATACATAACAATGGAAATTCCATCATCACTTTTATCGATTTATTTGCATAAAACTTGATATTTTCGATTTAATAGTTTTAAATTGAGGACATGAACTATCATATTCATTTTACATAGGGGGATATATATGAAGAAGTTAACAAAAATCGCTTTGACTGCAGTAGCGATGATGTCATTAGTTGGCGCTGCTGCACCCATGGCGAGTGTTCATGCGGATTCTAATTTTTTTGTTCATAACTGGGATGAACCTAAAAATCCAATTCCACAAACTAATCAAGATAATGCAATGCAGAATTATGATGATAATGATTTGCAGGTTATGCGCAATAAACTACCTAAATTTAAACCAGTTTGGGGACATTATAAGCATGTAAGAGATACTAATCAATTTCATACTTATAATGATTCAGCCAATGGTAACAGTTTGATTACTAAATGGTATTTACCAACTGGTTTTAATGTTTCACCTGAAGAACATGGTAATTATCAAGGAATTGTTATGGCTAATAATAGTATTTATTTACTTGAATCAATGGGAACTGGTGCTAATCAAGGTGCCATTATTCGTTTTAAATTAGATGCCTTAGAAAAAATGGGCCTAATGGATAATGGAAATCAAAACCTATTATTGAATATCTTTAGTTACTTTAATCCTTATACTGATAAAGGACGTCAAAATAATCAACAATTTGTGGATTACATTAACGCAACTGCTGATTCTCGCGATGATATGAAGAAGAGTACCAGCAAATTACAAAAAGTCCAGACAGAAGTTAAAAATGGGAAAGATGTAATTAGCAAGTCTGCTGAAAACTATCGTAAGGTTTCAACCAATTATAAACATAAGTATGGCAAAATGATTAATAAGTATTTTGATAATAAGAAAGATAAAAAAACATCTAGAAATATCAATGATCCTAGCAATTATTTAGCTAAATCAGTTAAATTGAACGAATTAAGTAAGGCTGAACAAAAAAAGGTTAGACAATTAGTTAAAGCTAGAGTACAAGTTAAAAAGACCTTTAGTGAATACAAGGCACTTCGTACTAAGGTTTATAAACAAATTGATGATTCTAAAGCTAAGATTAATACATTAAAACAAAAAATTAGCAGTGATCAAGACCAAATTGATAAAGCACAAAATGGTAATCAATTACTAGGTCAATATGAAGCAGTTACCGATTCAGTTGAGGCTAGTCCACTAATTAATATTGGTCATGGTCAAACGATGTCATATAATCCAGCTAATAATCATTTATATTTAGCACAAGATGATAAATTGGGTGATTTTTCAAATAACGATAAGAACCAAATTACTGAACTGGATGCAGATACATTACAACCAGTGCATCAATATAGTTTTAAATTAATGCATAATGGCAAGAACCTAGGTCTACACACACTTGCATTTGATAAACAAGGTCGTGCATACATTGGTGTCCACAGTGGTCCTAATGGTGTTAAAAAGGCATATAGTTTATATATTGGTTCATTGAACAATGATAAAGTTAGTTTTAGACCAGCTAAGCAAGTGATCCATTGGGCTGGTAGTTGGAACCAAAACTTAACTTATAATCCAGTGACTGATCGAATCTATATGGTTTCTAATGATATGGTTACCTCAGTACCAGTTGATAAATTGAATGCTGGAACTTTAAAGAGTAAAGATGTTCATTACAACGCCTTTAATTCAGGTCGTGAATGGGAAGGCTTAACTTTTGATGGTGAAGGTCATGCCTATGCATTGTTGTTATGGCGTGGAGAAATCTTACGTAGTGACTATGTATTAGAATAGAAGTTTAAAAGTTATCTTAGTTAATTATTTAATAACTGAGATAACTTTTTTATTTATTAAGCATTAAATATATAGTATTATTAGGTTATACCTTAATTAGGGGGATAGTTTTGTAAGTGATAAAAAATTTTTGTTGCTATCATGGAACTTTTTTATCTAATGGACAAAAAATAATTAATACAAGTCACTTTAATATCTCTCATACGATTGGGACGTTAGGTAAGGGATCATATTCATTTGTTTATGCTAAAGAAAATGCTTTGCATTTTGTTCAAAGAAAAGGTAAAAAAGATCATAATGATATTTGTTTATTGAAATTTAGAATAAAAAATAATTACATGGATAACATATTGGATTTAACTGATCCCAAGGTAATACAATATATAGAATTATTTACTCAAGAAAATAAAAGCTATATAAAATCAAAAGCAAAAAAATATAGTAATAGTGGCTATGCCAAAAAACTTGATGGACTTGTAATTGATTATTTTATAAAATTTGTTAATAAGAATAACGTTTTTAAACATAAAAAATTGGCTGTATACAGCGATACAATTAATAAATTTGGATTTTTAATTCCACAAAGTATATTAAGTAATTCTGTTGAATTATGCATAAAAGATAATAAAGTTATTGATTATAACACACTGGAAATTGAGGAGGCTGATTATAATGAAGACTAATATTTCATTAAATGATTTTAAAAAATTATTAAAAACTCCTGAAGCAAAAAGAGATATGGATGAAATAACTGATGAATTATTTTCTGACGTTACAAATGCCATGAATGATTTTAAATCTATCAATAAAATTGATGAGAATTTTTATAATAACTTTAATTATTATTATGATTATTATAAGAATGATAATTCAATGAATGATTTTTACTTTAATAAGAAAAATATTATGAATGATTTTAAATCTATCAAAAATAGTCTTACCATAAATCAATCGAATGCATATAATCCTTATGAAGAATCTTATAACTTTGGTAGTAAAGAGGGGTGTATAGTTTAAATGAGTGATACTAATCCTATAAAGAATATGAGTTTTCTTAATTACAGTATCAATTCCTTTGATTATAAAAGAAATGTTAATTTTAAAAAGTCACCTGACAATAAATTAAAGTTAGATAATGAGTTTCATTCTATTATTTATTTTTCAAAAAAAGAGTCTCCCAAAGATGCTTTAATTAATATTAAGGTTAAAGTAGGTGGGGTAGAAAAGGATAATACACCTTTTCTTTTAAACATAGACATAAGTGGAGCTTTTAAATTTTCTTTTGTAAGCGGAGATTTTAGTGATGTTCAAATAGCTGATGGCTTAAAATATGCATTAGCTAATGATGGAAATAACTTAATGTTTCCTTACGTTAGATCACTTATCTCCGAACTAACGTTAAAATCCAATATGTTTCCAGCTTGTGTACTTCCAATTGTTAATTTTTCTAAAATCTTAAAAGAAAATAATAGAATTAAATTTATTGATTTAGATGATAAAGACTAAAAAAATAACCGACCAACCATTTTAAGAGGGTGGTCGGTTATTTTTATTTCTTGTTATTTTTTCTTCATAGTGTATAATAAACATTCACATAAATTATTGGTGATGTCTCCCTAAATTCCAATAATGTTGTGATGTCGCTATAGCGATAATTTAACTTAATAAAAATATTCTAACTTAATTGGTAAGTTTGGACTGGAATATCCTTAGTCGGACCTATCTGTGAAAAATCATTTAATGATGGTGCAGCATGATAGCTACTTAGGGACATATTACTGGAAAGACTTACACTGAGAAAAATAAATAATAAAAAAGATAAAATATAAAGAAGCTATACTGACTATAAATATAAACGAGGCATCCTAAAAATTATGGATGCCTTTTAATATGCAAAAAATGTGTTATAGTGAAATTAATTCACGGGAAATAGCTCAGCTTGGTAGAGCACTTGGTTCGGGACTAAGAGGTCGTAGGTTCAATTCCTATTTTCCCGATTTAAGTTAACTAGTAGAAAATACTAACTAATTTTCAATAACATTAGATAAAAAACAATATCTTTTTTGTGTATACTTATGATTGTGAATGTATACATCATAACGTTCACAAATATACCTTTTCATAACTGCCCTCATAGTTTTACTTGTGAGGGTAGTTTTTTATTGCAATTATTATAAAATACTAACTTTCTTCAAAAACATTCGATAAATAAAAGTTATAACAATTGTTATAATAAATTTGAGAATTTAATTAAACTCTCAAACATACACTTTTCGTTAGGGAATGAGTATATATTTTACTATTGGGTATAATACAAAACATATACTTGCAACTTCATGATATTTAAGCAATCACCTGAGTGGTTGCTTTTTTATTCTCGTAATATAAATTAAATAAAAAGATGTAATGCATTAATTGCATTACACCTTTTTGTGTTAATTAAAGTAATGATGGGGAACAAAATATGAGTTTAGAAAGATAAACAATAAAGATAAAAAATTTAACTAAATATTATTTGGATCCTAATAAAGCTTTTAGAAAATTTAATAATAACTCCGTATTTTTGCCTCCTCTACTTGATAAATGCACTTAAGTAATAAACAGTTCTTTGACAACTTTTCATCACTTAAATACATCTATTATTCTATACTATTATCTGATTAATTAACTTCAATTGTTATGTATGCTGTTATCAACGTAAATACTCATAGTTTAGATTATTATTATCATAAAAAATAGGTACAACGTTTGCACATTGTACCTATTTTACATGTAGATAAGCCAAACAATAATAATAATATTGAAGCGGTTATATTCAACAATAAGAATCAGCCTTTAAAATTCTTATCATTGAATACAAACATATTATATATGAATATCCGAAAGATTAACTTCAAATGTTTTGTGTATGGATATCAAATCTACTATTAATCTAATTTTTTTTATTATTAAATATATCCTCAACGTTAATTAAAGTGGTAATTATAACGATAAAGATGATATTGAAAATGTTTCTTATAATATGTTCATGTTGATAAATATTAAAAATAGAACTTATAACTAATATGAATGCTCCGAAATTTAATAATATCGCTGATATGATTTTTAGTATTTTAAGATTATTTGTTTTCAATGTCTCACCATACTTTCATTTACCTTTTTAATTTTTCTTTTATATATAAATATGTTAAATAAATAATAATTCCCGCTATTGAAACTAGATAAGCCAATGTAAGAGTAGAAACAAAATTACTCCAAGAGCTGTAGTCCCCATAAATTACTCCTAGTACAAATGTTGGGATCATTGCTAAGAGCATTATAAAAACAATATAATGTAAAATATGTAAAATCTTTTTAAATAAATTATTCATAGTTTAACCTTCACTAAATCTTATGATTACAAATAATAAGGTTACCACTTAAAAACACGATTACAATATACCTTCTAATAGTATAGGTGTTTAAAAAATATAATCATAATATTTTAGATAAAAATTATAGCAATAGTCATTACTCCTGCTATTTGAAATGAAATTAGTACTTTCTACTAAGTTTTTTCAAAGATATTAGCTAAAGAAAAATTAAGATAATTGATACAATAAATTTGTGAAAGTTCTTATTCATCTTCGAACATTCACAGCTTTCATAACTTCCCTCATAATTTTAATTATGGGGGATTATTTATTTAGCAAAGAATTAAATCCATGCTATAATATAGTCATAAATAAAAAGAAGTCCTGCTAGTACAGGACTTCTCAGTAAAGCCGTTTAAAAGACGGTGGCATTATAGAGACTAACTAATTAAAGCTATCCCATAACTGGCCAAAGTTATGATGGGACGGCTTTTTATTTTCGATTGATGTAAGTTAGCAATGCTAAAATAAACATGCCAAACATGAACATCAAAGAAAGTGCCTGAAAGACACTCATTGACTGTGAAACCTTTCTTAAGATTCTTCCATATTTCCATAGAAATCACCTTCTCTAGGAAAAGACAGCCACCGTCCATTAACTTCTCTACTATATCAATTATACCGAAGTTAAGACTAAAGACAATTTCAAATTACTGGTAAAGAATTAAATCCATGCTATAACATAGTCATAAATAAAAAGAAGTCCTGCTGATACAGGACTTCTCAGTAGAGCCGTTGAAGACGGTGGCTACTTCGATTAATTAACTTCTTAATAATCGCTAGCTGGCCAGAGCTAAGGCGGTTATTTTTTTGATTGTTTGACAATCTCAATAATTAATGTAGTTAAATAACTAAGGTAATAGGTTGCATTCCATTATAAATAAGCTTATTGTTAGCCAAACATGCTTATAAGAGCATGGATTCCGCACATAATTTATTTATGTTCGACTAAATACAATCAAATCAACTAATAAAGAGCAAGCAGGCAGCAAACTGCTTGCTCTTTATTTTACATAAACATTTACAAATTAAAATTGCTACTCCAATCCATGGGGTAGCAATTTTTTTATTGATTCAAAATCATCTTAATATGTGGAGTTTGATGGAAAGTATAAACCCCGCCAACAGGGTGAAAACCAAACTTTTCATAAAAAGCCACTTTATCTTCTTGGGCATCAATTTCAATCGTTGGATTGTTATCAAAGTGTTGATCAATCACATCTAAAATCTTTTGCACTAATTGTTTACCAATTCCTTTGCCACGAGCTTCCTTCGTGGTTAAAACACGACCAAAACTAGTGTGATCATGACCATAAAAGATCCGTGCATATGCTAATAGGGTTCCATCTTCATCGGCCCAGATATGTAAAGACTTCTTATCCAGCTTATCAACTTCTTGATAAGGACGCTTTTGTTCTACCACAAAAGTACTTGTCCTTGCGTTGTAAATTTCCCATAAATCATCACGAGTTAATTCTTTAAAAGTCTTAATATGCCATTGCATTCATAAAACCTCCTTATATATTCATCAATTTAATTTTACTATTTTAATGTAAAAATCAAAGAAAATACCCCTTATTTGAAGAAAAATGACCAAAATGCAAAATCTGCGGTAATTATGCCAAAATCTGCGGTAGTGAAACCAGCAAAATTACTTGCTATCTTTATATTTGTTCGAAGGCCTTTGAACCAATAAAATTTGAAAGAGTGGTTCAAATGAACAATTATAGAGATTATCAAGAAGGTTTTAACTACCTAATGCAAGGTGATCATAAAGTCATAATATATGGGGTATTAAAACGATTGAATATTCCAAGATATACATCACAGTACGATGATTTAATGCAAGAAGGCTTCATTGCTTTTGCTAAAAAATACTATCAATATCAAGGTGTTGATGATGATAAACAAAGGTTAGCCTATCTGTACCAGGGTGTTTATTGGCATCTCTTAGACCAGCTCAGAAAAGAAAGTCGTAATACTCAAAAAATCGAATTTATGGCAGAAGATAATCAAGATAATTGGGAAAACCAACTAATTGATGAATATTCTTTTGAAAGTGAACTATCCCATAATGAGCTATTAAAACAATTATGGAAGATTAGTAGTGCAACTGAACAAAAACTAATTTTCTATCGTTACTATGAGGGCATTGATAATATGCGTGAAATTTCTCGTCGAACTAATATCTCGACTAAAACGTTGAATAAATGGCGTAAAAGCCTCCAACAAAAAATAAATCTCATAAAAAATTAAAAAAGGGGTATCACTTTTGCATCGAACTTCGTTACTAGTAGATGTAAGGGTTGGCGCCAACGACTTACCAATAATATGAAATGAGGATGAGTAGCATGAATAAAGTTTGGGATAAATCAAAGGTAGTTTATAACATGATTACAAAGGAAGAGGACAAAGCAGTGGCACGTTCATTCGCTAACGTCATCGAAGATGTATCAGATGCACAAATTACCGAATTTGGTTCAATTTTAAAAGCTTTGACTTCTGATAACCTAGCAAAAACTGAATTAATTGCACAAACAAGATACTACGCTTAATTAAATGGAGGAAATGTAAATGAAAAAATTAGAATTAGTATTCAAAAGTGAAGACCAAAAGGTAAAAACACTACGTTTAAACTATGTTAGTGGCAAATTAGATAATGAAACATTGCTAAGTGCGATGAATCGTATCGGTGCATTGAAGATGTTTAAGGTGAATGGGATGAATCAATACCAAGTGCCAGTAGCAGCCCGCTATGTTGACACTAATACCGAAACCATTTTCGATACTCGTAACGAAGATAAACAAATCACAAAATAAATTAAACTAACTAATATCAATACGCAAAACACCCCAGTCAAATTGGCTGGGGTGTTTTTGTATATATTATTTTAATATTTGATCAGGATAAGTTTCACTAATAAAGTCACGAATACAGCTAACCATTTTCTGCGTCGCCGGTGTCTTCATCTGGACCTGGTTCATAACTAAGAAGATGGAACGATAGTATGATTCATCAAACGGATAAGCCGTTACATGTTCATTCTGCTTATTAAAAGCTAATCTTGGTAGAATTCCCATACCGAGTCCTGATTCCACCATCGCAATAATTGACTGATCATCAATACTGAATTGAATGGAGTTAGCTTGGACCTTATAGCGATCCAAGACCTGCTTCGTATCACCATCATAGTCCGACTTTTGGAGAATAAAGCGTTCATTCTTAGTATCTTCAATGGTAATTGAATGTCCATTCTTAGGAACAAAGCCTTTTGGAGTAATGCAATAGATTTGATCTTTAACTAATAACACCTTGATTAACTTCTCATTAATTGGTTGGCAAGTGAAACCTAAATCAATATTACCTTGATGGGCTTGAGTGGTAATGTTATTAAAACTGCTCTGTGTAACTTCAATCTTAATATCAGGATATTGGTTACGGAATCTATGGACAATCCCTGGTAACCAACTGATACAAGCACTACTAAAAGCACCGATCTTAACGGTACCAGCAGTTAATCCCTTAATATTAGCCGCTTCTTGTGCGAGGCGGTCTTCATTATTCAAGATTTCTTGAATCGTTGGTAAGATTAGTTGCCCATCTTCAGTGAGCTTCACGCCGGAGCGATTACGCAGCAAGATTGAAAAGCCTAATTGCTTTTCTAACTTATCAATTGAATGTGAGATGGCAGAAGGGGTTACGTCTAAGATTTGCGCGGCATGATGAAAGCTACCTTCATTAATGACCGTGACTAATGCTCGATAAGAAAAAGAAACCATAATATCTTCCTTTCTTAAAAAAATATCTTTAAAAAGATTGTACCTGTTTTTAATAAATTTTGGGTATTTTTTGACAAATTTACGGGGGTGTTTTAACTTGTATGTGTTAACAATATTTAAGTGATTTTCATTATTTATCAATTAGATTACAATTAGATTAATCAATTGATATTTTTGACTAAATTATTTATACTTGTTGTTAATGAGTTCATTAGTTAAAAATTTTGCATGAATAATTAAAAAACTTTGGTTTAATAATTGTTTTATGTTATAATTCTTTTGCTTGATGAATTACATATAAATTATATTGGAGGAATATATAATGCAATCTAATCTAAAGAAATCATTATATTTAGGTCTAGCTGCTTTAAGTTTTGCTTCAGTTGCTAGTGTAACAGCTAATGCTTCAAATGCTAATGCTGCTAAGAAACATGCTGCTGCTAAAAAAGTAACTTACAAGACTACTAACAAGAATTTAGACCAATCAGTTACTTTCAAAGCAACTGGTAAAAATGCTGTTTACAATAAGGCTGTAGGTAAGAGATCAGTTGTAGCTTCAAAGACTGACATGGCTTCAAAAGCTAACTCAAAAGCTGCTAAAGACTTATTCATGGCATACCAAGAAGGCGTTACTTCAAAGGGTGTTCACTACTACAAAGTAGTTTCATTTGACAAGAAAGTTCGTGGTTTTGTATACAACAAGGGTGTTGCTAAGACTAACACTACTGTAGCTGCTGACAAACCATCAAATGCTACTGGTTACCTACAAAACACTAACCGTTTCTTCAACAAGCCTTATGGTTCACAATTCAAGACTAGCTTGAAAAACGATTACAAGGGTATGAACATTGCTGCTGACCAATTCACTGTAAGTGATGCAGTTAAAGTTAACAATGACCAAACATACTACTATGTAACTGATAAGAACAACCAATTAGTTAATGGTTGGGTAAATTCAGTTTACTTCAGCAACACTATTACTGATGCTGCTAAGAAAGCTAACAACTCAGCAAATGCTATCCATGTTAAGTACGTTGATAGTGCTAACTTAGGTTCAGTATTAATGGAAAAAGACCTTAACCCTGCAAACTTATCAAGTGCTGGTACTTATTCAAGTGATGATGTAAATGCTTCTATTAAAAATTCATTAGTTGGAACTGGTTTTGTTAACCCAGTAAGACAAGACACTAACACTTCAATTGCTAAAGGCAATACTGTTACTGTAACTGTTAATAAAGGTGCTACACAATTCTTAAACACTAACAACTTTGCTCCTTACGTAGTAACAAATGCTGGTAACTACAACCAACAAGCTAATTTAAATAATGATGTTCAAAGCAAGATGAGTACTTTACAATTATCATCTGACCAATGGAAAGCATTATTCCAAGGAAATGCTAACCAAACATTTAACTTCAATAACTTTGAAGCTTCATTATTAGCTCCAGGTAAGGCTTGGAACCAATTTACAATTAATGACAAGACTTACACTTACAATGCTAACTTCACTAGAAATGCTAACAAAGTATCACTTAGTGATGGCACTAATAACAAACGTGACATGACTTATGATGAAATTGCTAGTGGTAAGTTTAACATTTACTATGATGTAAAGGATAATACTAACACTAACACTAATTCATCTGATGTAAATTACACTACACAAGTTGTTAACAGTGCTTTAGCTGCATATAACAATGCAAGCTCAAATAAATTACAAGCTGCATTAAATGCAACTGGTTTAGATGCTAATGCTTTAAACAGTTACTTAACTAGTTCAGATAACAAAGTTTCTTCAAATGCAACTGGTTTATCAGACTTAGGTAAGGCTGTTTCTGACAAAGTTTCTTCAGATAAGACTGCAGCTTCACAAAAGAGTGCTACTGACATTTTAAATGGTTTAACTGGTACTCAACTAACTGCTAAGAATGATGCTTTAAATGCACTTAAAGGTCAAGATTCAGCTGCTATTAATACAGTTCTAGGTAATGCAAACACTGCAGCAACTGCTCAAGGTGCTAAGGGTACTGACAAAAACTCAGTATTGACTAACTTAACTAATGACCAAGTTACTGGTTTAAAGAATGTTTTAGGTACTGTTCAAGCTTCTGACGTAGCTAAATAATTTTTCATTAGACTAAATAAAAAGAATGGATTTATTCCATTCTTTTTTTATACATAAAAATAGCTTAAATATGCGAAAAATGTTTACATTAATGTTACAATCATGTTTGTATATTAAATTATTAGGAGGAAGTTTATAATGCAAGTAAATCTTAAGAAGTCATTATATCTAGGACTTGCTGCATTGACTTTTGCTTCAGTTGCTGGTGCAACCACTGCTTCAGCTACTAATGCCAATGCTGCTAGTCATCATGTTGTGAAAACAACTAAGAAACATGCTAAAAAGTATAATAAAAAACATGCCAAGAAAGCTACTAAAGCAGTAACTTTCAAAGTAACTAAATCATTAGATCAATCATTAGTTTACAAATCAACTGGTAAGAATGCTATCTTTACTAAACCAGGTGGTGTTAAGAACAATAAACTAAAGGTTTCTAAGAGTGATATGGGTTCAAAAGCTAACTCTAACTCATCAAATGATTTATTCATGGCATACCAAGAAGTTAGAACTTCAAAGGGTGTTCACTACTACAAGGTAGTTTCATTCGACAAGAAGGTTCGTGGTTATGTTTACACTAAGGGTGTTCAAAAGATTGATAACCCAACTACTCAAGCTGCTAAACCAAGTACTACTACTGGTTATGTAACTACTAGCGATGTTCATAACTTACCAGTTGGCTACAAGTTTGGTGCTGATAGTAGCATTAAGAACTTTAATGGCATTAATTTCAGCGCTGACAAGTTCACTGTTGATGACGCTGTAACTGTATATGGCGGTGACACTTATTACAAGGTTACTGATCAAACTAATCCATTAATTAATGGTTGGATTAAGGCATCAGACTTTAGTGTTAATATGCCAGATTCAGTTAAGAACGCTCAAAATACAGCCCAAAATGCTGCTAATGCTATTCACGTAACTTATGTAAGTAGCAATAATCTAGGCTCAACTGTTATGACCAAGGATCTTAATCCAGCTAGTTTACAATCTAATGGAACATATCATGTTAGTGATGTAGTTGCTGCAATTAATAATTCACTAAAGGGAACTGGCAACTATTTAATTAGTTCAAGTAATATTACTGATAGAGGTAGTTACTTAAATGATAATTCAGTTGTAAATAAGGGTGAAAACTTAACTGTAATTGTTACTCCTCAAACCCAAACTAATACCGTTAAATATACTGTTTCGCAATTAAATAACCCTGATTCATTTGATCGTACAATTTCTAAAGTAAGTTCATTAAATGGAATTAGTGTAAATCAAAATAATTTTGATTCATTATTTAAGGGTTCTGATAATAGTGCATTCAACTACAATGGTATTAAGTCACAATTCTTATCATATGGTCAACCAATGTATCAATTAAATGGTGGTACTAATAATAGATACACTTATACATTCAATGCTGGTTTAACTGAAACTCATGCAGCTAACCCTAACTTGTTTGATGCTAACAACCAATTAATTCCTAATGCTACTTTTGCTGATGTTAACAATCAAAGCATGAGCAACGGAATTAATGGTTTAAACCTTATTTACAATGTTAAGGATAATCAAACTGGTCAACAACTAGCCCCAACAAGTGGTAATGGTGTTGTTAACTTATTTGGTTAATTTTTGAATTTAATAATTTTAAAGTCATGGATAATTCCATGGCTTTTTTATTTTGTCCTATTTTAATGTAAAAAATTAAAGTTTAATTAATTATATATAATTTATGTTGATATATGATATTAACTTATGATAATATTATTTTTTATATCAAATTTATAGGGGTAGTGCGATACATGAAGTTTAATTTAGAAAGATTTATTTATTCAGGAGTAGCCATTTTGGCGTTTATTTTAGCAATTAGTTTTTCAACACTGAGTATTAATGCAAAAGTCCATAAAAGGGTGACTAATAATATTCATATTATTGATAAGAGCTTAAATCAAGCAATCGTTTTTAAATCCACTGGGAAGAACGCTATTTATACAAAACCTAATGGTATTAAAGGTTCTAGACTTTTAGTTAGCAAGCACAACATGCAAAAAAAAACTAACTCAAATAATACTAATGATTATTTTATGGCTTATCAAACAGTGATGAATAATAAAGGCTATCATTACTATAAGGTAGTATCTTTTGACAAAAAGATACGTGGATATGTATTCAACAAGGGAATTGTTAAAACAAACGTTGGATTAAAAACTGAAATGCCCAAGGATAGGATTGGAATGTTGATTAAGAATCGACTTTTTGATGCTGCATATGGATCTAAATTTGGGGTTAAATTAAATCATTATCGCAATATCTATAATAGTAAATTTACGATTATAGATGCCGTAAAGGTTACTAGTATTACTTACTATAATGTTTATAACAACAATAATCATTCAATGAATGGATGGATAAATGCTAAATATTTTAAAACAGATGAACGTAAAATTATTGATACATCCGGAAACAATTTTAATATACAACCGCAGGTAACTTTAGAAAATAGTTTAAATAAAATTATCACAAATAATGAAGCCGATGGTTCAACAAATGAGAACATTGATAAAACGAGTAATAATTCAGGTAACAATCATGAAAACAAATCAAATAATGCGATAAATGATGATGCTAATGAAATGAATAAAGATGCAGATAACAATCATGAAGATAATTCAAAGAATAATGGTAAAAATTCTATTGATGATAATATGGAAAAGCTACCTAATGAAAAAATAGAAGAAGATTTAGATAATCGTTCAGAGGAAGGAACGGTAGAACCAACACATGACAAAGTGGACATAGATAAAAATGAAAAAAATCAATCTAAAGAGGAAAACAAGGACGATACTATTAATGCTTTTAAGTCTTTTGCTAGTAACAATCATTTAAGTGATAAACAGGCTAAAAAAATGTTAAAAAAAGTAAAACAATTTTCTGATAAAGTAATTTATAAAATTAAAGATACAACTAAAGGTTATTCATATAATGCTGATTCAAGAATGATTGAATATAATCATCAAACAGTTACGACGGATAATCATGGTAAATATAAAAAATATGAAGTTTATTCGACTATGTATAATAATATATACAATGATACTAGTACTAAGCTGTTAATTGATCAGGATAAAAACTCATTGATTATTCCTACATTGGAATAAAACTAAATAAAAAGACATGGATATTTTCATGTCTTTTTATTTTGCTTCTAATCATTTAGTGGTTAATTTCAAATACTATCGAATGCTAGTGTTCATTTTAAGCTATATAATCATAAATCAGTAATTATTAATATATGTTTTTTAGGAGGTAATTACAATTTATGAATATGTATAAAGACATCGTTAAGCCGTGTATTATCACATTTACGCTTGATGCAATTGTATGTACGATTGGTTTTTTAATCACTTTATTCAGTATTAATGACGTTGGATATGAGACTTTCTTTTTTGGATCTCTATATCTGAACATTTACAGCAATAAGGTGACCCATATAGAAGTGGGGTTAACTAGTGAGTTTAGTGCCGTTCTTATTTTCTTCTTAATTTCTTTAACCATGGTCTATATTTCACTTAACTTTAATTGGATTTTACGTAAATTAGGGCGTTAACGTTTTTTTATCTCCAATGTTTTATAGATTTACTTCAAAGAGCTTCGAAGGTATCACCAACAACGAATATATATAATTACATATGTAAGTTTTAGATAAGTAGTAATTGTTTTATGTGCTATAAAAATTAGGAGGCATAATAATGAATCAATTTTTACGAAAATCATTATACACAAGCTTAGCGAGTTTATCGCTATTACCGTTATTTAGTTTAAGTGCATCGGCTAATAGTAGTTATGAATATAATTATAACTACAGTCATCATAGTAGTATTAGTCGAACGATGAACAAAAAGGTAACTGCTAAATATTCGGTTTTAAGATTACCAGAAAAAGGAGCTTATGCTAAAGCAACTGGTAATTGTACAATGTTTGACAAGCCTGGTGCTTTAGGTAATGCATCAGTAGTAGCTCCTAGAAATACACTTCGTAATTGGTCACATCAGCATTCAGCTAAGAATATTTTTTATGTTTATGGAATGGCAAAAACTAGCAATGGTTATTACTATGCTAAAGTAGTGACATTAGGCGGAAAATACCGTGGTTGGATTTATGCTGGGGAACATGATTTTTCTAATGATTTATCTAATCTTGATAATAACAGTGGTTTAGTTGAAGATCATCCACTATGTTATGGTAAAATGCCTAGAATGAAATACGATTATCATATTAAAGCCGATTTATGGACTACACCTAATTACAGTCGTATTGATTCTAGACCTTTGAATTTTAATTACAAAAGATATGCTAAAGATACCTTTAAAATTGAGAGTTGTGTTATGAATAAACAAAACTGGCGTTATTACTATGTTGTTGATGAACAACATCCTAATATTTGTGGTTGGATATTTCATAACAATGTAAGAAGATATTATTAATAAAAAGTTTTGAATGAAGCGATTATCAATATTTATCAACTAGTCTGTAATTAAGATTACTGAATTTACTTTTAACCACTAATTTTATTATGTGATATAATTGTGCTAGTAAAATTAGGAGGCATGATAATGAATAAAATTCTAAAGAAATCATTATATGTTGGATTAGCAACTTTTTCATTAGTATCATTGAGTAGCATGACTGCTAATGCTAAAGCCAAGGCTAATCACCATGAAACTAAAACTGTTCTAAAAAACACCAAAAAAACAACTAAAAATAATAAAGTGACGGCTAAATATTCATCTATCAAAGTATCAAAAGACGATGCTTATGTGAAATCAACTGGGATTGTAACAATGTTCAACAAACCAGGTCGCTTAGGCAATGCCAAGGTCGTTGCATCTAAAAAAACAATGAAACATTTAGCTAAGTCTGATTCACCTAAGGATATTTTCTATGTCTATGAAATGGCTAAGACTAACAATGGTCTATACTATGCCAAAGTAGTCACTTTAGGTGGTAAGTATCGTGGATGGATTTATGTTGGTAAAAATGACTTTATTGATAATTTAAACAACATTGAAAAAGGTACAGGTGTGACTGCTATTAGACCTCTTAGATATGCTAAGATGCCTAAGAATAAGCGTGGTTATCATGTTAATGCTCCATTATGGACAACTCCTAACTATAGTCGCATTAATTCTAAAATCTTGAATTTTAATAAAAAAGAATATGCAAAAGATACTTTTAGAATTGAAAGTGCAGTATCTAATACGCAAGGATGGGTTTATTATTATGTAGTGGATGAACAACATCCAAAGATTAATGGTTGGGTCTTTCATAGTAGTGTTAAGACTAAGAACTCATCTAATAAAGTACCTTCTAAAAAAACTCAAAAAAATAATAAACAAAAAGATCAACATCCTAAAGTTGATAACAATGATGATATTACAGACGGTAAAACCACTGATGTTTCCAATAATCAATCTAAACCAAATAATGGTTATACCTTAAAATTTGTTAACCAAGCAACGGCTCAAGTTGTTTCTCAACAAATAGTTCAAGTTAATGATTTAACCAATACTACTAATCCATATCCAACTGCTAACACTAATACCATTGCTAAGTACTTACCAAATGGTTATGGCTTCTATCAATATGGAAATGCCGTTGCTACATCTGGGAGTGTTTCCAATGGTGGTCAAGCAATTGTTTATGTTGCGAAAAATCCAACCATTAATAGTGTTAAGTTGAATTTACGTATTTTTGATAATACCGGTGCTGCCAATCTAGTTAACATGAATGATCATGGAACTAACAGTATTCTTAATGCGCAACAAGAATTAATTGATATGCACATTATGCAAGGCAGTGTTATTACCACTGCTCAAATTCAAAAAGTACTATCTGATAATGGTTTATTAGTAGTACCAGGTAACAATGGTTCCGCTAATTTTGCTTATACGGATGCAGGATTAGTTCAAGGTAGTAATCCAATTATTAATGTTTATTATCGTTAAAATAGACTTAACATAAATCATTAAAGATAAAGTGTTACACGTAATTTCTGCAGAGTTACATGTAGCACTTTATTTTTTATTACTACAAAATATACTTATTTCTATGGATATTTTTCATAATTGTACTAATATGGGGTTAGATAAAATCTTATTGATTTAGGAGTAACATCATGCAAAAAATAAAAAATATTTTTCAAAAATTTTTATCTTTAAAAATTGCGCCATTCATTATTTTATTAATTATGGCATTATTACTCGTTAGTCGCCAAATTTGGACGCATACGCTGTTCTTTGGTGCTGACTCATTATTTCACTTTAATCGTTTTTATGATACTGCTATGCAGTTAAAAACAGGCAAATTTAGTTATTTTCAATCTGACTTTGGTTTCATGCAGAATGGGCGGATCTTAAATGCTTTATATGGGCCTATTACAGCTTATTTAGGCGGAGCGATTTTATTATTATGTGGTAGTTGGTTTAACTTTCAAATTGTAATTAATTTGATTGTCTTGATTATGGCCGGTCTAACCATGTATCTTTTGAATGTTAAAAACGACGTCAGCCGCGGCTATGCAATTTTAATTGCCATTATTTATATGTATTCTTCACAAATCGTGCAATGGGTTACTAGTCAACAGTTTACCGCTTTTGGGGCGGCCTTATTACCACTACTAATTTTAAGTGGTACCAATGCAATTCGAAAACATGATGTTTCTGTATTCGGTTTAGCGCTAAGTATGTCCGTATTGATTCAAACGCATTTAATGAGTAGTTTAATTGGAATGCTCGGGCTAATTCCATTGTTTATCGTGGGCTTAGTGACTGCTACTGATAAGTGGAAGTTAGTGCGTCATACTTTATATGCAGCCTTGGTCACGGTCTTTTTAACCATCAATGTTTGGTATAACTTATTATTTATTTCTTCGACTAATAAGTTATTGTCAGTCTATCCAGTTCCACATTTAAGAACATATGGTTTTAATCTAAATATTTACTCTTTAATTAATGTCTTTAAACCTACTGAAGCTATTTTATTCTTATTTGTGATTGGCTTTGTAATTTCCAAGTGGAAGCAAGTGGATTTAATCACTAAGAGTTTAACCATTACCGGTCTTGGCTTTATGTTCATATCATGGAGTCATTTTCCATGGGGCATTATTCAACGGTTTATGCCAAGTTTAACTTATACCCTACAATTTCCTAAGCGATTCTTAGTATTACCATTTATTATGATTTTACTAGCTTTAGGAATGATTATGACCTATGAACATGAAAATAATCATCAATTTTTCCGTCGTGAACAATGGTGGCGTTTATTAGCAGTGGCTATCATTATTGTAGGAAGCTTGGCCTTGGATTTTTATTCAATGAATGGTCGTATCTATCGTTATGATCAGACTGCAAAAGGGCATAATATCAGTAATTATCGTGATAGTTCTATTTATTATTATTTTGGTAAACATCATCGTAATGTAAAGTCTGATATTGATAGTCCACACTTAGGTTATTTGGTTCATGATGTGATTAAAGCATCACCAGATTATATGCCAGTTAAACATCAAATTAAAGGATTTAAACAATACAATAAGTTTGATCCATATCTGCTTGATTATCATCAATTCATTGGTAAAAATATAGTTACTCATTTTAGACATAAAGTCTGGCGTGATGGTTCACTATCAGTAACTTGGCATAGTAAAAAAGTTAAATGGACCCAAGTACCATTAGCTAAATATGCTGATACCAAGGTTAGCTTAAACGGTTCTAAACTAAAGAAAGTCCATACTACTAACTTAGGGGCCGTTATTGTTAAGGCTAAAGCCGGTCACAATCGTGTCACGATTAAATATGAACAAACCTTTATGACTCGTTTAATGATGACAATATGTATATTAAGCTGGTTAAGTTTACTAGGATATGCATTGTTTAGCAAAATTGTAACTAAACTTTAATCGAATTTGGGTTTAAAAAGATAAGTTTCAAACTTATAATTAAAATAATAAACTTTATTTTAAATGAGGCTATTATTTTATGGATTCTTTTAAACATTTTTTTAAACGATGGTGGCAATCTAAGTCCGCACCCATTATCGTCATTTTATTAATGGCAATTGCATTGATGAGTAAACAACTGTTAACACATTCAGTTTTACTAGGTGCGGATTCCATTTTTCACTTTAATCGTTTTTATGACGCAGCAATGCAGATTAAAACGGGTAAATTCAATTATTTTCAATCCAATTTTGGTTTTGATCAAACTGGACGGGTAGTAAATGCCATTTATGGTCCTGTGATTGCTTATCTAAGTGGAGCGTTATTAATCGTATGTCGTAATTGGTATATGTTTCAATCAGTTCAAGCAATTATTTTCTTAACAATTGCTGGTATGTCGATGTACTTATTATGTATTAAGAATAATGTTACTCGTGGATATTCAATGGTTATTGGTATTTTATATATGTATTCTTCGCAATTAATGGGATGGATTACGACGCAACAATTTGCTGGAGTAGGTGCCATGTTAGTGCCTTTATTAGTACTTACAGGAACTGAAGCCATTAAGAAAAAAAAGGTATCGATTCCTTATCTAGCCTTATCGATGACTTTATTAATCCAAACTCATATAATGAGTACAATTATTGGCTTTGTTTCAGTAATTCCATTATTCTTAGTAGCATTATTTCATACTAATTATAAATTTCAGATGGTTTTACATACCCTTATTGCAGCCATCATTACATTAGCACTAACTGCAAATGTCTGGGGAAGTGCATTAGAGTTATTTGGTAATAACTACTTAATGCCTGTTTTTCCAGTTGATAATATGGAAGATTATGCCTTTAGATTTGATCATTATTCATGGTTTAGTTTGATTAAACCAGTTGAGATGATTGTATTCTTATTTGTAATTTATTATTTTATTCGTCATTTTAAGCATTCTGATATTGTCACTAGAACCCTAACAATTACGGGAGCTTTCTTCTTATTTGCTTCCACTAGTTTGTTTCCATGGCAATTCATTCAAAAAATATTGCCATTTTTATCATCTAATCTACAATTCCCTAAACGTTTCTTGGTGATTCCTTTTGTGATGTTATTAGTGGTTTTTGGTAAAATTTTAGCTTATGATGACTATATTTTTACCTTACAGGCTTTCAACGAACCTAAATTATTTAGATATACGTTATTATTTGCCTTAATTGGGATCAATATGGGGATTAATGGTTATAACATGGACTTTAAAGTTGATAAGTCTAATCAGATGGTTAATGACAACTATCCTTGGGCACCAATTGCTCATTCTTATATGTATGTAAAGCATAATCATCATACAATTAAACAGGATTTCTTTGGTGATAATTGGCAATATTTAATCCGTGATATTAATAAAGCCACGCCTGATTATTTACCAGTTAAGTCTAATTTAAAGCCTGATGACTATACTAAATTACATCCTTACTATACAGCGCATTATCAATTAATTATTCCTAATTTTAATAATGATTTTGATAAGCGTGTGAATGCCGATGGTTCATTAACTGTAACTTGGAATAATAAATCATTTAACAGTAAAAATGTACAAGTACCAGTGGTCAAGTACGCTAACACACAAGTTACTTTAAATGGTAAAAGTAATGCGCATGTGAAAACTACTGAAATTGGTGCAATTATTGCACATTCTAAAATTGGCAAAAATACGATGACACTTAAATATGTTAATGATGCACAATTTAACTTATTAATGATTGTTTTCTTGATTAGTTGGTTGCTCATGATTATCTATTTAGGTGCTAAATTAATATTTAAATTCTAAAAAGGTATCAATCTTAAATTTTTATTAAGATTGATACCTTTTTTATCAAATCTTTTTAATTGCTTTATAACTAATATATGTATTAATATGAAGTTATTGAAAGGGGAATTTTAATATTGAAAAAAATAAAATACATAATTATGTTATTTACATTTTTTGTACTTAATTTATTTATTTTTAATGTAAATGCTAATACTAATAGTGAAATACCATTCTCTATTTCACCAATTAAAACTAATAATCAGTTAACTAAAAATGCCGGGTACATAGATGTTGTTAATACTCCCAATGCCAATCAAAATGTAAAGGTAATGGTATCTAATAATAGTGATAAAACGCAAAAATTTATTGTTGATGCTAGTGATGCTACTACTAGTGATGGAGTATCTGTTGATTATATTCCAAAAAATCAAAAATTAATTAGTAACAATACTTTTTCAAAAACTATTTTAAATAAAGATCATCAAAAAAAATTATTATTAAGGGCTCATAGTAGTGATATTGTAACGTTTAATTTAAAATTTCCATCTCATAAATTTGATGGAATAATAATGGGTGGAATATCTGTTTATCAAGATTCGAATAATCAACATAGTAATAACGGTCAAGGATTGAGTATTAACAATAAGTTTGTATATTCAATTGCTGTTTTATTAAGAAATAATGCCAAAAATAATGTAATACCTAACTTAAGTGCTGGTAATGTCTTTCAAACAACTGTTAACTATAGACCTGTTGTTAAAACAGTTTTAACTAATGATAAAAATAATTTTATACGTGGATTATCTACAAATACAGTTATTAAAGATTCTGATGGGAAAACAGTTACTACTAACAATACAACACTTGGTCAAGTAGCTCCAATTAGTGAATTTCATTTAGTAACTCCTCTATCTAATAAGCTTACAGCAGGAACTTATACTTTATATGGTCATGCAAAGGATGCTGATAATCATAGTTGGTCATGGGTTAGAAAATTTGATATAACAGGTTCAAATGAAGAAGAAACTGAACAAAATACATTAAATAATGATAATAGCTTTAATCCAATTTATATTATAATAATAATTATATTAATTATTATAATTATCTTCATTCTATATAGATATAAGAAGTACAAAAATAGGCATTAATGTTTAATACTTCTTGTAAGGATGTGATAAAGATTTTATTTGATTATAGAAAAAATAATTTGATTTATTTGATTATACCAATAATTATTTTATATTTAATGTTTTTTACAACTGCATCTGCTGATGATACCTATTCTTCACCTGATGGTTATACTAATTCTAGTCCATTAATTGTTAGTGAAAATGCCGGGAATTTGTCTTCTCAAAAGCCATTTGCATCTGCAGATGCTGGAGATGCAGTTCCATCAGACCTTACATCAATGCGATTTTCAGAAACTCCGTATGATATTATTTACCATTCTATATACAAGATGAATCCTAATGACATTCAATTTAGTTTGCCTAACTTTAGCTCATCTAGTAATTATAATATATTAAATTATAATATTGGAGTTCCTATTAAGTCCGGTGGACTGGAAAGATATACAGAATTTAGAGTTAAAACATCTAATGATTTACAAAATGCAATTTCCAGTTTAAAAGTTACCCCAACTGGATTATCAAAAGCGAAAAATATTTCTTCGAGTGTACAAAATGATTATCAAAATAGTGGACTGAATATTCCAGGATATAATCTAGGAAGCGAACCATCTACTCCATATTTTGATAGTGACAATAGCAAGGTCTATTTGTCTAGCATGTATCTAGGAAATGCACATGGTGGCCAAGGAAATATTTCTTTAAGATTGAATCCAGTATTCATTAGTAAGTCGTCTAAAATTTATACTTATATGTTTTCAAATACTTTGTATAAAATACAATATCAACCTACATTTGAAGTGTTAAGGATTCTTGATTATGATGCTTTGAATGGTGATCAACATAATTCATATGTTTTAGGACAAAAACAAAATGATGCTAATTCTAAAATTTCTCAGTCTCAGCAAAATATTATTAATAAGATTCAAAATTTAGATAGTAATTTATATAGTGATGATATTAAACAAACTTTTATAAATGCTGCAAATAATATTGCAGATAATGGAAGGGGGGATGTAAACAAATTAGTTAATGATACTAACAATAGTAAAAATTATACCAATGGTGTTTTAGATCAAATTAATAATAAAGTTGCCGCAATTATTGATTCATTAAACAATATAATTAATAGCTATAGTTTGTTTAAGATTATTAGTGTTCCTGACTTTAATTTTGGACAAGTTTCTATATCTTCAACTAATAATATTATTAGTTTGCCATCTAATACAAATGCTATTATCAGGAGTATCAATAGTAATAATGGCTGGAATTTAAATTTATCCATTTCTGATCTTATCAATGATCAAAATAATCAACCATTACATGCTGATTATTTAATGAATGGGAATAGTTACTCACCTAATGATACAATTCCTTATTATAATGTTAGTAATAGTAATAATGGAGATTTTAGTATATCCAAATCTCCTGCAGATAATCTGCAAATTAAAATTCCGGCTGGTTCAGCTAGAATTGGAACTTATAGTGGTACTGCTACATGGACACTAAAAAATGACCCACTATAATATATTAGGATTGGAGAGATATGTATTATGAAAAATAGTAATTTTATTAAGTCAACTTTAATTTTGGGATTAACATTTGGACTATGTGCAGCTCATCTTACTTTATTAAATGCACATGCTGATGATGTTACTACAAGTAGTCAACAAACTAAGGCAACTTTAACTTTTAGACAACCAGATAAAACTAATGTTACACCTCCAGTTGACCCTAACAACCCATCTCAACCAGCTAAGACTCCGGCAGATCCTGGAGATCCTAATAATACTGGAACTAATTCTGGTGGACCTTTGAGTATTGATTATGCACCTAATTTTGATTTTGGTGTTGGAACTATTAGTGGTCAAACTAAGGTCTATACTTTAGCCAATGCTACTTACGCAGATGGTAAAACCCGTAATCATAATCCATTTGTTCAAATAAGTGATAATCGTGGTACTGCTTCTGGGTGGAATTTGAATGCAAGTATTTCTGATTTTACTAATACTGCTGGTAATACTAATCAAACTTTAAAGGGTGCACAAGTATCTATTAAAAGTGAAGGAAATACACCTCAAGTTGGTTTTAATGGTACTGGGATTGCTCCTTCATTAAATTCTAGTAGTATTGCTTTAGGTAATGCTTCGCAAAATTTAATGACTGCAAATCAAGGTCAAGGAACTGGTACTTGGATTGAAAAATTCGATCCAAATCAGGTTACTCTATCTGTTCCTGGTGGTAGTGCTCAATCAGCTACTCAATATAATGCAAATATAACTTGGAATTTGACAGCATCGCCTTTAAATCCAACTCAAACAACTTCATCGCAAAGCTGATTTGATATTTTGTTAAAAAAGAGTTTAAAATTATTTAAATAATTTTAAACTCTTTTTTATACTATTTTATTTAATAATATGTTTATTATTTTTATTTAAACTGTAGTATTGATTATCTTTACCATCTTTTAGAATATATCCCATCCCACGACCTTGGATACTAGTTCCATTTAAATACTTGGCAGACCATTGTTTAATATGTTCATTAGCGTTAATGGTTTTACCAGTAGATGTTTGAATTCTAGTGAATAGATCAGGATATTTATTCTTCAATTCATTTAAGAATTTACCACCATATTGAGCTTGGTAATCTTTACCTGAGCTCTTAGTTTTAGCATAATATAAATCATTTTTAATATGTGATTTTGTTAGGTAACGACCGTAACCATCAATTCGCTTAACTGAAGTTAGTTCTTTACCATTCAATCCATATAATTGATTCATTACATAGTCAGCCATGGTATGAATGCCAGATTGATGAAGGGCTTTATTAGCATCAATCATTTGTTCAACAGTTCCATATTTAGTGCTTTGCCCGTTCATCCCTAGATTATAACGATCATTGAAGGCATAACCATTATTTTCTAATGAATCTACAAATGAATGATCATTCTTGACTGACAGATAGTGACCAGGGAATTCTACATCGGTAATTCCTAATGATTTAAAGAAGTCGCCACTTTGAGCTAATTTAACATCAGTTTTTTGACTGTTATCAGTTGGGTTAGCTTGTAATGATGAAAATCCTTCATAAGCAACATGTGAATCTAATGCGGCATTGGCATGGAAGACATTACCATCTTTACTTGGTTCACTAGATGCAGTAGTACGAACGTCTTGGTTATCTTTAGCGCCAACTGGAACCCAAGTTGATAAATAGCCGGAAACTTGTGGATTTTGAACACTTTGTACTTGATTGCGGTCTAAAATTAATTGCCCCTTATCATTGGTTGTGATGGTTTTATCTTTAGCATCGGCATCATTATTGTAAATGCTCAAGCCATTTTGTTTACTCATTAGCAATGGACGGAATTGTTGGTTTTTGTGGGCATCACCTAAATCAATGACCACTTTATTATTTAAGTTTAGGTTTTGTTGATTAGAAGTTACCGTAACAATTCCAGAATTGCGACTATTTTCATCCGTTGGTTTGAAGTTATCTTTACCAAAACGCACTGATGACATAATTTTACCATTATCATGAATTCTGATTTCTTGACCACCAGCGACGTATTTCATTCTAGCCTTTAATAATGCTGTTACGGCATTATAGTAAATTGTTTTGTTAGCCATATACTGACCACCATCGACAAATAAATCACCATAATATACTCGAGGAATCATATCCTTATTAGTTAGTAGTAGGGAATAAGTTGATGGAATGTTATATCCAGCATATTTTTTGTTGGTTTTATTAATGTCATTGTCATAAATTTGAATGGCTTTTTGTAAAGTTCTTTTAGTAGGAGCATTTGGATTTTCTTTCGAGATATTGCTGATAATATTTCCCACTAAACTTTGCACGCCATCATGGACATTCATAAATGAATAGTTTGGCACTTTATCATTTTCAGTATAATCACTGGTTCTTTTTACCCAATCAGTATCAATTAATGATTGAAGAGATGTTCTTTGCTGATTAGGTTTAGTGAATGTATTTAACAATGCATTTGTTAAGTTCATATCATGAGTTAGGGCGCCAAAATGATCACGAGTGGTAGCGTTGACTGAACCTCTGACCCCATCTTCAAGTAAGTTTAAATGTGCATTACTATTTTTGTCGTTGGTCATATTAAAATGATCTTTGAAGTACTGTTCAGCAATTTGGGTAACATCATAATCCAAACTACCCGTAGCATCTTCACGACCACCGTCAAAATTACCATCGGCACCTTTACCTAAAATTGAACTAATGTTCATTAAATAATGAAGATTATTTAGGTCCTCAGCTTGAACTGCCGGGTTAGAATTATCCACATCATTAGCTAATAATAGTTCATAATTTTTAGTATTTTCAATTTTTTGTAAGGTGAAAGCACGTCCCAAGTAACGGTATTTAGAGTTAACGTTAGGAGTCAATTTATTATTTACAAATTTAAAACTACCACCTTGGAGGTTGGCCCAACCATAAGTAGGAAATTCACTTTTAATATTCCATATGGATTGACGATTAATGAAATTATTCATGATGGTTCTTAGCCATTTAGAACTATGTTGTTGCTTAATTTTTTGTTCAATCCTTTTTTGAATTTTATTAGTAGCTTTATCCAAGGTTTTATTACTGTTATGTTTTGTAACCTTTTGGTGCTTATTGCCAAGGCCATTTTGATTAAAGTAATTTATGTAGTTAACCTTAATATTTTTGTTAGGCCACCAATATATTAAAATTGGTCGATAATCATTATGTTTAGAATTTACCCAGTAGGTACCATTCTTAAGAATCTTTTGAGGTTGATACCAAGTATCAGCAGTTAAATAACCATTAACGTTTTGCACATATTGTTTGGTATATTTAACCGGTTGATTATTATGGATAATTGCAGCATGAACATTATGATTCAACATAACGCTACTTAGAGAAATCCCCAAAGTGACTGCGGTTGCCGCTATTAGTTTATGATAACGGCTTTTGTGATGCTTTATATTTTTAATCATTAATAAATACTCCTATCAATATAATTTCATATTAATGTTATCATATATAAACATTTTTATTATAAATATTTTCATTTGAGTTCACCAAATTGAAATATGATGATAGTAAGTTTAATATAATGAATATACATATTTAATAATTTAGAAGGTACGCAATGAATACTATCAAAAATGCTTATCGACGACTAGGAGCTTTCAAATTTACACCATTTTTAGTTATCTTTGGAATGGCGTTGCTTTTGTTGAGTCGACAAATTTATACGCATTCTGTCTTTTTAGGAATGGATTCGATCTTTCATTTTAATCGGTTTTATGATTCGGCTATGCAAATTAAAAATGGCCATTTTAGTTATTTTCAAATGAATTATGGTTTCTCACAAAATGGGCGTGTTATCAATGCAGTCTATGGACCATTTATTTCATATATTAGTGGGTTGATTTTACTGCTTAGTGGTAGCTGGTTTCATTTTCAAGTAATAGAGACATTATTAATTCTAGTTATTGCTGGTATGTCAATGTATTTGCTATTGATTAAAAATCAGGTTAAACGCAGTTATGCTATTTTGTTATCCATTTTTTATATGTACTCTTGTCCAGTGGTTTCATGGCTATTAACGCAACAGTTTACCGGAATAGGGGCAGCCTTTATGCCATTATTAATTCTGGCAGGTACCCAATTCTTTAAAGGGCATCGTTTTAGTATCATTTATTTAGCTGGTGCCATGGCTCTGATGATCCAAACACATTTGATGACTAGTTTAATTGGGTTTATTAGTTTAATTCCAATGTTTATTGCTGGTTTTTTCATGACTAAACATAAATGGATTTATGTTAAAAGAGCATGTTTAGCAGCAATTTTATGTTTATTAATGACGGCTAATATTTGGCTATCAGTACTACAGCTGTTTCATAATAACTTTTTAATGCCTGTGTATCCGGTACCATCAATGACATTCTTTTCTTTTAAATTTTCAATTTATTCATGGACGAGCTTAATTAAGCCAGCTGATTTTGCCTTATTTATTTGGGTATTATATATGTTAATTCGTCACTTTAAACAATGGAATCTTAAAGTTAAAACGCTTAGTATGACTGGATTAATATTCTTTTATTTATCGACTTATTTATTTCCCTGGGATCAGGCAATGCAAGCATATCCACACTTAGCTTATAATTTGCAATTTCCTAAGCGTTTCTTAGTCTTGCCATTTGTGATTTTACCCTTGGTGGCAGGGATAATGATGACTAAAAAAACAACGAATCATGATTATAAAACATTGAAAATATGTAGCTTGGTGTTAGCAATTTTATTAGGCTTAGGGATTAATTTATGGGCAGAAGGCTTTAAGAGCTTAAAATCAGTTCACTTAGTTAATAATCAAACAACAGTTAATCTGACCCATGTGTATATGAATGATAAACGTACGCAACATCAGATTAGGGATGATTTTTATGGTAACGATTTTAGTGGCTTAATTAATGACTTTACGAAAGCGGTCCCTGATTATTTGCCAGTGCGTTCGAAACTAGAACCAGTGGAATATAATAACTTGCACCCATACCATAAAGCACATAAACAATTAGTGAAGAAAAATAATTCAAAAACTTATCATTTTGTAAAGACGGTAAATGCTGATGGCTCTTTGACAGTTAAATGGCATAGTCCTTATAAAAATAAATTAACGCAATTACCGGTTGTTAAATATGCGAATACTAAAGTTATTTATAATGGAAAAGAGAAAAATGTACAAACTGGAAAGATTGGATCAATTATTGTGCATTCTAAACATGGTAAAAATACTTTGACTACGAAATATTTAGCGGGTAACTTGTGGAAGACAATGATGTGGATTTGTTTGGGTAGTTGGATATTCTTTATCTACATGCTTTTACGTAGTTTAATTTATCGCAAGTAAAAAGAAGTTGCCATTTAGCAACTTCTTTTTACTCATCATTTTTATATTTATTTTTTAAGTGCCATTGGTTTAGACAATCCTTAATTTTAATACGGGATCCATCATATAATTTAGCACCTTTTATCAAAACTTGTAATCCAGGCATAGCTTGTAACACTTCACTATTAAAATAACTTTTTAATTTATTTAAATCATCAATCTTATTATTAACGTAATTTTCACTAATGGGTAAACAAATAAATTGATTATCTTTTAACAAGAAATCGGTGTATTTATGATTTTTCAATGATGGTAAATGGTTTAAAAAAGCGACATTAATCCATGAATGATTACACTTATTACGATCAAATTTGGGCAATGCAATGAATAGTGAGTGTGCTGTGATTAATGGATATGTATGCTTTAATCCAATACAATCACAAATATTATTTACTAAATCTCTAGTAATAATAGTATTTTCTTCGAGCATTTGATTAATCATGACGTTGATAGAAGCTTCAATTAAATAAAAGCCTTGATCTTCTTCAATAACTAATGTGGGATAACGTTTACTATGTTCACTAAAATCTAGCAACATCATTACTTTATTCCATTTGGGTTTATGATACTTGACCTTTCTGATAACATGCGAATATCGCAAATCTTTAAAATTTACGTACTTAATATTATTACTATAATTAATCGGATCTTTAGTGATAGTGCTCAACAATTTGAGGGCGCCTCCTTAAGACGATAAACGATAATTATAGAATATATCACATAAATCATGAAAGCGCTATTACTTTTTTATAAAGTCAGCAATTTTATTAGCGATTTGATAATAAGTTTGTGCAGTTGGGTGGACATGTTTATCATTGTACTTTGATTGATAGTTATTGTCGTTAATAAAGTTAGGATAAAGCTTACGCCAATCTAGTACTGGGATTGTATAGGTACGATATGTTTGTGCTAAAGCATCTAATAGTTCATTAAAAGTATAGTTAGCAAAGCGTCTTTTATTAGCTGCATTTTGCTTTTGATCATACCTGTTTAATGGCAAAATAGCACTAATTATAATTTGAGAATTGAACTGATAAATTAAATTAAGATCTTGTTTTAATTTGCTAGTAACCTCATTTAAATTATTTGGATTATGACCATAATCATTAGTCCCGATAAATAAGATACATTGATTATATTGTTTCCAGTTAACATCATTAATTTCATTAGTTAAATCATTAACGATTGTAGCACCGTTGACACCAAAATTATCTACAGATAAATTTATAATTTGGCTTAAATAATTTGGATAGTTTTCTTGAAGATTTTCAAACCCATCAAACCCCTTGGTAACAGAATCACCTAGAGCTGCAATTCGATTATTATTCATGTTATTTATCCTTTCATGATTTTTATAAATAATAACATATTCTGATTAGTGTTATAATATAGTTCCTTGGCAGGGGCAAGAGTACTTCTTAACAAAGCACGCTATAATTAATATTATCCCGTGCTTTTTGCTTATTGACATGCTTTAGAATTCTGCTAGAATTATTAGTTAATAAAACTACTAACGGATTGGAAGTAATGGATCATGAAGAAAAAACGAGTTATTGTTTTAGATTTGGCATCCCTAGGTATTGGGGAAGCTCCCGATGCTAATCGCTTTAATTCTGTTGGTGTTGATACGTTAGGGCATGTTGCTGAACATGCTGGAACTAAATTAGAAATTCCAAACTTAATTAAAATGGGCTTGGGCAACATTAGATGGGATCACTTAATTGACGAGATTCCTCAAGTGTCTAATCCTAGTGCCTTTTACGGTAAAATGGTTAATCGCATTAATACCAAAAGTAGTGGTGCGGGCTTACGTGAAATGTTTGATTTTGATACTAGCTTGCGTACCTTATCTACGATGGATTTAATGTCTGAAAAACATATAAATATATCGATGATATCAAGCTTTGCTAGTTATTTAGAAAACCAAGACGATACTTTTTCGCTCCAAGTTCCTAATGACAGTAAAGCTTTTGTTGAATTATCAGCGCAAATGGATATTCAATTTGATGGATTAATTTATTGTCAACCACCTTTATTGAAACGACTGTCTAATGCAGATAACATTGATGCATACGCAGATCAATTAAGTAACATCGATGCACAATTACCGGATATCGTTGAAGATTTGTCAGAAGATGATTTACTAATTATAACTTCTTCATTTGCAAATGATCCAACTGTAAATGAATCTATCACCCGTGAATATTTACCATTGATTGTTTTTAATCCTTTAAATCAAAATGGTAAATCACTGGGCATTAAACGTAGTAGTGCGGCGGTTTCAAACGCATTAGTTCAGAACTTTGACATTGATGATATCAAGCGTGATTTAAAACCTAATTTCTTAAATGAAGTACTTTAATTCGATCCATTGAAGGGAGTGATGCGCAACTAAAATAAGCTAGCGTCGGATAAATTATTTTTTGTAGTAGAGAAAGGATTAGTTTTACATGTATTTGTTAGTTAACATATTAGGAATTTTAGTATTTTTAGGAATTGCATTTTTATTTTCAAAAGATAAAAAGAATATCAAATGGCGTTCAGTAATTACAGTTTTGGTATTAAATCTAGTAATTGCTTATTGTTTAACTCAATTTGCTTGGGGGCGTGCAGCCGTTCAAGCAGCTGCTAATTTCTTTGCAGTCTTAGTTCAAGTGGCTTATCAAGGAATTGCCTTTGCATTACCAAGTTGGGTTCATATGAAACAAATGGACTTTGTAACTTCTGCATTGTTACCAATTCTATTGATCGTGCCAGTCTTTGATATTTTAACTTATATTGGAATCCTACCATTTATTATTAAATGGGTCGGAAAAGGTTTGGCATACATAACAGGCCAACCTAAATTTGAATCATTCTTTGCTGTTGAAATGATGTTTTTGGGTAATACTGAAGCAATTGCCGTTTCAACTTTGCAAATTAAACGTATTTCTGCACAACGTAATGTAGTCATTGCGATGATGTCAATGTCTTGTGTCACTGCATCCATTCTTGGTGCGTACACACAAATGGTACCGGGCCAATTCGTTTTAACTGCCGTACCATTAAACATTTTAAATGCTGTTATTATTAGTAGTATTTTAATGCCTACCAATGTTAGCCCAGAAGAAGATACTATTGCCAAAATGAGTGGTAGTAACAATAATGAAGAAAACAAAGAAGCCGCTGAAATTGGTGAAAAGGTTGAACGTGAACCTTTCTTCTCATTCTTGGGTGATTCAATTTTAGGTGCAGGTAAACTAATTTTAATCATTGTTGCTAACGTTATCGCTTTCGTTGCTTTAGCTGCATTGATTGATAAAATTTTAGGATTGATTAATCCTTCATTATCCCTAGAACATATTCTAGGAATCATCATGTTCCCATTTGCTTGGCTAATGGGTTCAGATGTTCACACCGCTTTCCAATTTGCACAATACATGGGAACTAAGCTAGTTACCAACGAATTCGTTGTTATGGGTGGCGTTTCAAGTAAAATTAATACTTTCGCTCCACATTTCCGTGCCCAATTAACGGTCTTTCTAACATCATTTGCTAACCTTTCTACTGTTGGAATGATCATTGGTGCATTTAAAGGAATTGTTGATAAAAAATCAAATGATATTATTTCAAAAAATGTTGGTTATTTAGTACTATCAGGAATTTTAGTTTCATTAATGTCTGCTGGTATTGTAGGACTATTCGTTTGGTAATAATAAATTTAAAAAAAGACAGCCATTGGCTGTCTTTTTTTATCATATTTAATGACGAACTAGGTGCTCATTCGTTATAATAAATAAGTATACTTACATATTGTAAAATATAAACTTTTCATTTAAAGTAGAGATAAACGTGAAACAAATCTATAGTTTCACATTAGGAGAATCAAAATGAATCCAGAAGAATTTAAAGAACATTTAGCATCGATTGGAATTGAACTATCTGATAAGCAGATGCAGCAATTCGATACTTATTATCATTTGCTAGTTGCGACTAATAAAAATGTTAATTTAACAACGATTGTGGATGAAAAAGATGTGTACTTAAAGCATTTTTATGATTCCATTACCCCAGTTATTTATGATCAAAGTCTAAAGGCAGAAGCACTGACTTTGTGTGATGTCGGTGCTGGCGCTGGTTTTCCATCATTGCCAATGAAGATTGCTTTTCCTAATTTAAAGGTTACAATCATTGATTCTTTAAATAAAAGAATTACTTTTTTGCAAAAATTAGTTGATGAGTTAGGCTTAGATGGTGTTGAACTATATCATGCGCGTGCTGAAGAATTTGGTGGTAAAAAATCAAAGCATCGTGAAAAATATGATGTAGTAACTGCACGTGCGGTAGCTCGCATGAGTGTATTGTCTGAACTATGCTTACCATTAGTAAAAGTTGGCGGCAAGATGATTGCTTTAAAAGCAGCACAAGCTGAAACTGAATTAGCAAATGGTAATCAAGCAATTAAGACCTTAGGTGGGAAAGTAACTGCTGATGAAGAATTTTCATTACCAGTATCAGATGATAAAAGACATATTATTATTTTGGATAAAATTAAGAAAACACCTAAACAATATCCAAGAAAATCAGGGACACCAAATAAAAAACCAATTGGTGAACCCGAAAAGTAACTTATAAGGAGATTTATATATGGGATATGTAATTTCTTTAGCTAACCAAAAAGGTGGAGTTGGTAAAACTACGACTTCCGTTAATTTGGGGGCTGATTTAGCTAGTAATGGCAAGAAAGTATTATTAATTGATGCCGATGCCCAGGGAAATGCAACTTCTGGTGTAGGCATTAAAAAATCTTCTATTAAAAAAGATATTTATGATATTTTAGTTAATGAAGAAGATATTACTGATGCGATATTACATTCAGTTCATGATAATTTGGATGTAGTACCAGCAACTATTCAATTATCCGGTGCTGATATTGAATTAACACCCCAGATGGCTCGTGAAACGCGCTTATTGAATGCTTTAAAAGCTGTTAAAGATAATTATGACTACATATTAGTAGATTGTCCACCTTCATTGGGATTAATTACCATTAATGCTTTTACTGCCAGTGATTCGATTTTAATTCCGGTTCAAAGTGAATACTATGCTTTGGAAGGCTTGAGTCAACTATTAAACACCGTTAAATTAGTACAGAAACATTTTAATCCAGATCTGAAAATTGAGGGTGTACTTTTAACGATGTATGATGCTAGAACTAAGTTAGGTCAACAAGTTAATTCAGAAGTGCGTAATTATTTTGGTGATACTGTTTACAATACAGTGATTACTAGAAATGTGCGTTTATCCGAAGCACCTAGTTATGGATTACCAATTATTGATTATGATCCAAAGTCCAAAGGGTCTGAATTATACATGCAATTAGCAAAGGAAGTGTTAGCAAATCATGGCGAATAATAAAGGCCTAGGTCGTGGCATTGAGGCATTATTTGCTGATAACGATGTTGAAGAAGGTCAAGAAGAAGTTATTGATTTATCTTTAGCTAAGTTATCACCCAATCCATTTCAACCGCGAACCAATTTTGATACGCAAGCTTTAAAAGATTTAACTTTCTCCATTAAAAAATCTGGTGTTTTCCAACCAATCATTGTGAGAAAAAAATCTGATAAGGAAGATTCATATGAAATCTTAGCTGGTGAACGTCGCTTTCGTGCTTCACGTATGGCCAATAAGAAGACTATTCCAGCGATTATTAGGGATGCTTCCGATGAACAAATGATGGAGATTGCCGTGCTGGAAAACTTGCAACGAGAAGACTTGAATCCTATTGAAGAAGCTGAAGCTTACAATACTTTAATGACCAAATTAGATATTACTCAAGCTGAAGTTTCTAAACGATTAGGTAAGTCACGTCCATATATTGCTAATTATTTACGTTTGTTAGGATTACCAACTGAAGTAAAAGATATGTTGACAAAAAATCAATTATCAATGGGACAAGCAAGAACACTCCTTTCAGTTAAGGATAAACAAAGTTTAATTAAACTAGCTAAACGTGCTTACAATGAAACATTAACGGTACGTCAATTAAGTAAAGCAATTGATGAATTAACAACTAAGCCAAAAAGAAAACGTAAGCCACGTCGTTCGACTAAGCAATCACCATTTTTACGTGCTTACGAAGATGAACTGCAAGATAAGTTTGGCACCAATGTGAATATTGCTAGCAGTCGTTCTAAAAAGGGCAGTGGTAAGTTAGAAATTAACTATACTTCTGATGATGATTTAAATCGTATTTTGCAAATTTTAGATATTAATTTAGACTAGTAAAGGGGTAATATTTATATGTATGCACTAAACGATATTGTTAAGATGAAAAAACAACACCCATGTGGTGCCAATGAATGGAAAATCATTCGAATGGGTGCTGACATTAAAATTGAATGTCAAAATTGTGGGCATGTTGTGATGTTATCGCGTCGAGAATTTGAAAAGAAAATGAAGAAAGTTTTGAAAAAAGCTGACTCAGATAAATAAAATAATTAGAAAAGAGTGAATTGTAGATATGTCATTAACAGCAGGAATCGTCGGATTACCTAATGTTGGAAAGTCAACACTATTTAACGCAATTACAAAAGCAGGAGCAGAAATGGCTAATTATCCATTTGCTACTATTGATCCTAATGTTGGGATGGTTGAAGTTCCAGATAGTCGTTTAGATCGTATTCAAGAAATCATTCCAGCTAAAAAGATTGTACCAACCACTTTTGAATTTACTGACATTGCCGGAATTGTTAAGGGTGCAAGTAAAGGTGAAGGATTAGGAAACAAATTTTTAGAAAATATTCGTCAAGTGGATGCAATTGTACACGTTGTGCGTGCTTTTGACGACGACAATATTACTCATGTTACTGGTAAAGTTGATCCAGTTGATGATATTGAAACTATCAATTTGGAATTAAGTATTGCAGACTTAGATGCAGTGAACAAGCGTTTAGGTAAGGTTCAACGTGCTGCTAAGAGTAAAGATGAAGATGCTTTAGCTGAATTAGCAGTCTTAGAAAAAATTAAGCCAGTATTAGAAGCTGGAAAGCCGGTTCGTTCAATTGATTTTGATGAAGATGAACAAAAGATTGTTAAGGGTTTATTCTTATTGTCATCAAAACCAGTTTTATATGTAGCTAATATTGCTGAAGATGATATGGCTGATCCTAAAAATTCTAAATACTTTAAACAAGTTGAAGAATATGCTGCTAATGAAGGGGCTCAAGCTATTGGCATTGCTGCTGAAACTGAAGAAGAAATTGCTGAATTAGATGATGATGATAAAGAAACTTTCTTAGAAGCTGAAGGTGTTGAAGAACCTGGATTAAACAAACTAATTCGTGCTTCTTACAAACTACTAGGTTTAGAAACTTTCTTTACTGCTGGTGGTAAAGAAACTAAAGCTTGGACTTACTTAAAGGGTACTAAAGCCCCTCAAGCTGCCGGCATTATTCATTCTGACTTTGAACGTGGATTTATTCGTGCTGAAGTAATGGCTTTTGATGACTTGGATAAATTAGGTAGTGAACAAGCAGTTAAAGATGATGGTAAATTACGTGTTGAAGGTAAAGATTATGTTATGAATGATGGTGACATCGTTAACTTTAGATTCAATGTTTAATACAGGAGTTTTTATATGACGGAAGAAAAACGTAACGCACATGTACAACAAAAGCATCATGATAAGGATAAAGAAGAACGTTCACAGTTCGATAATATTGGCCTAACTAAGCGTAATGCTGACTATATGTTCCGCTTTAACCGAGCTTTAAGGAGCACTGATTTAAGTGTGGAACGTAAGTCAGAAATCATCACTCAAATGAAAGATCAATTATTAGTTGAGCAAAAACATGGTGCAACTGCTAGAAATCTTTATGGAACTGTTGAAGAACGAATCGGTTTTATTATGAATCCACCTAAGAAACCAACTAAATTAATGGATAACTTTTGGCCTAATGCAGTTTACAATATGTTGTTTCTAGGAATCATTTTCAATATTCTTTATGGGGTAATAGAAATTATTTCTAAGAATAGTCAAAATCAACAGTTAGTAGGAATTGTTTCTATTTTTGTATTGTCAATAATATCTGGAATTATCATGCTACTGTTAACTAGACTTTTAGATGCAAACGTACAACATACTTATAGTGGTTGGATGCGTGCATTATTTATGTTATTAATTATAGTTGCTTGGTTGGCATTGTTTAGTTTATCTATGTTAATTCCAAGAGTTATTAACCCAGTTGTTCCTTTCTACGTTAACTTCGTAATTGCAGTTGTTGGTATTGGATTTGCAATCTACGTATATAGAAAATATGATATTACATCAAATTTATTTATGCCTAATGCAAATCGTCGTAGATAAATTAAAAAATACTAAAGGTAAATTTGACCTTTGGTATTTTTTTTTGTATATTAGAAGATAAAAAAATAAGAGGGGTTATTGATTATGTCTAATTGGGATACAAAATTTGCAAAACAAGGAATTACCTTTGATGATGTTTTACTTATTCCAGCCGAAAGTCACGTTTTACCAAATGAAGTTGATACTTCAGTGCAATTAGCTGACAATCTAAAACTTAATGTACCATTTTTAAGTGCTAGTATGGATACAGTTACTGAATCCGATACAGCAATTGCGATGGCTGAAGTTGGTGGATTAGGTGTTATTCATAAAAACATGTTAATCGATGACCAAGCAAAGGAAGTAGCTAAAGTTAAGGCTGTTGAAAAGAATGATAAACATCCTAACGCTGCTGTTGATGCTAATAATCATTTATTATGTGCTGCTGCAGTTGGAGTTACTTCTGATACTTTCAAACGTGCGGATGCATTATTTAAAGCAGGTGTTGATACTATCATTATTGATACTGCTCACGGTCATTCTGCTGGCGTAATTAGAAAGATTAAAGAAATCCGTGAAACTTATCCCGATAAGACATTAATCGCTGGTAACGTTGCTACCGGTGAAGCCACTAACGACTTATTTGAAGCCGGAGTTGATGTAGTTAAAGTTGGTATCGGTCCCGGTTCAATTTGTACTACTCGTGTGGTTGCTGGAGTGGGGGTTCCTCAAATCACTGCCGTTTACGATGCAGCGGAAGTTGCTAGAAGATGGCATAAACCAATCATTGCTGATGGTGGAATTAAATTTTCTGGGGATGTTGCTAAGGCGATTGCCGCTGGTGGTAATGCAGTCATGCTTGGTAGTATGCTATCAGGAACTGACGAATCACCTGGTGAAGTTTTTGAAGAAAATGGTGTTAAGTACAAAGCATACCGTGGTATGGGCAGTATTGGTGCTATGGAACATGGTTCAGCAGATCGTTACTTCCAAGGTGAAGTTAACGAAGCTAAGAAATTAGTTCCTGAAGGAATTGAAGCTCGTGTTGAATATAAAGGCTCGGCTAAAGATGTTGTCTTCCAAATGGAAGGTGGATTAAGATCTGCTATGGGTTATACAGGTTCTAAAAATATTGATAGTATGATTGATAACGCTCAATTTGTACAAATTACAAATGCTGGTTTAGCAGAATCACATCCACACGATGTGCAAATTACTAAGGCAGCCCCTAACTATAAATAAAACTAATTAAATTTAAATCCGTAAAAGTACTAAAATAATTTATTTTAGTACTTTTTTTATTTTTTAATGACTTAATTGAAATATTGTTGTAACATTTGAATGTAATACAATATTTTTACATAATTAAATCTTAATTCGAAAGGATCATTTAAAATGTTTATTAAGCATTTCAAGCAAATCTGTTTAATTGCGATTGCTGTATTTACGATTAGTACACCATTAGCAGTTACAGCTAATAATCATAAAACTGATATTCAAACGCAAAAAGTTAATAAGAAGGTAAGTAGCCAGGATAAAAATAGTCAAAATTTAGATCGACAAACGACACATCTAATTAAAAATAACTTACCACTAAAATTACAAGCTAAATCAGCATTAGCAATCGATGCTAAGACTGGTCAAATTTTGTATTCTAAAAATGCAAATCAGGCTTTACCCACAGCTTCGATGAGCAAATTGCTAAGTATTTATGTGACTTTACAAGCAATCCAGGCTCATAAGATTAATTGGGATACAAAAGTGAAAATCACACCTGCATTGCATGCTTTAAGTGTTAATCCAGAATATGCGAATGTTGAGCTAAAAGAAGGACATGCTTACACAATTAAGCAGTTATATCAAGCAGCTATTTATTCTGAAAATGCTGGCGCAATGGCAATGGGGTATGGAGTAGCTGGTAGTACTCAAAAATTTGCTTTAAAAATGCGCCAAGCGGTTAAAGATTTAGGCATTAATGATGCTAAAATTTATACTGCTTGTGGCTTAACTAATGGTGAAGTAGGATCATTAGGATTTAAAGATGTGGATTCAAACGCTGAAAATAAATTATCAGCAACTGATATGGCCATTATTTCAATGAATATTTTGAAGATGTATCCACATATCTTAAAAGATACAGCCGCTAACACAACTAAATTTGAAAATAAAACTATGTTGAATTGGAACTGGATGATTAGAGGTCGTGGATATGCTTTACCAGATATTAAAGTTGATGGTTTAAAGACAGGAACTTCTGATACCGCTGGTGCATGCTTTACAGGCACGGCAGTTAAAAACAACCATCGTGTAATTACAGTTGTGATGGGAGTACATCACAGTGGTCAATATGATCCATCTCGTTTTGTACAAACTCAAAAATTATTAAAGTATGTCTATGCTAAATATCATCATGTTAATTTAACAGCTAATCAAGCGGTTAGTGAAATGACTGAAGGGCGCAATGATGGCAATATTTATGTTCCCAACGGTAAAGATGAAAACTTAGGCTTATCATTCTCTGATAAACAAGATGTTTGGTTAGCTAATAATCAACAATTTAATTTACAAAATATTCAACCTTTAAGAAATCTTAAATATAAAGGTGGAATAGATGCACCCATCGATAAAGGGGATATTGTTGCAACTGCCCAGGTAAAAGGAACTAAGTATATTACAAATAATGATGTAAAATTAGCAGCAAGCAATGATGATGATAAAGCCAATATTTTTGTAAGAATGTGGCGTAGCATCATGTCGCTATTTTAAAGAATAATGGGTGTGATTATCTTTGAATTAACTTTAAATAAAGTTAGATAATTAACCCTATTTTGTATTATAATAGGAATAAAGTTTAGGTTTATTTACTTAAATTCTGGAAATCGAAATATTAATTTAAAATTACCGAACGTTTATATTACGGGGGAATAGTCTTTGACAAAGCAATTACCAAATCCAAACGAGCCTAGGTGGTTAACGAACTTGAAGACAGCGATGCCTTTGAATATTAGTTATGTACCTATCGGATTAGCATGTGGAATTCTTTTACATGCAGCTGGGTTTAATACAATTCTTACAGGAATGGTTTCATTATTGGTTTTTTCTGGTGGAGCACAATTCTTAATAGCGTCTATGTTAGTTATTAACTCACCTTTATTATCAATTGTAATTATGTTATTTTTCTTGGAATTAAGATATGCACTTTTAGGATCGAGTATTTCTAAATATCTGCAGGGGCAATCTAATTTATTTACTTTTCTATTTGCACTTTCTTTAAATGATGAAACTTATGCAGTGAATTATTTAAAACTATCTACTGATAAAAAGTTTACGCCAAGTGATGCTTTGCAAATTGAGCATTATGCTTTATTTGTTTGGACACTTAGTACAATTATCGGGAGTTTAATTGGATCGGCTATCAGCATTAATTTAACGGTCGTTCATTTTGCATTAACGGCATTATTTATTTATATGATTGTTATGCAAATCAAATCACTACTTAAAGTGATAGTAATGCTATTAACTATTGGTTTATCAATTATTTTCTTAATGTTGATGAAATCAACTTTAGGTTTAGTAGTTGCAACATTATTAGCTTCCTTTGTCGGATTTATGGTTGAATCTTATATTCGTGCTCATTATAAACGTTATCGTAAAAATATATTTTTACATTCCTTCAAGAATCCTGCGGGGACACCTGAAGAAGAAGACGAAGAATTTGAAGAAGAAAATAAATAGTTTACTAGGAGATATTTTATGGAGTGGAATTCTACACAACATTTTTGGTTAGTTGTTTTATGCTTTTTTGTGGCATTAATACCAAGATTTGTTCCCCTTTCTTTTTTTAGAACAAGAAAAATACCAAAGTGGTTTAATGAATGGATGTCTTATGTACCAATTGCTTTATTTACATCATTAGTAGTTAAAGACCTAATTATTACATCTTCGTATGGATTATCATTTGATGGTAAGGCATCTGAGTTAATTGCTGCCTTGCTTGTTTTTATAATTTCATATTGGACTCGTTCGATGGCTTTGTCAGTTATTTTAGGACTAGGATCGGTAGTTGTACTCTCACTTATAATATAAAATAAAGAAGCAGTGATTTTAATCACTGCTTCTTTTAGTTTCAATTGCGATTTTATTTGTACATATAATCTCTAGTTAATGGTAATTCTTGTCCTGAAGGGCCCTTAGAAATTAAATATTGCATAACATCAATGTTACCAGCTTTGAATGACCCAGCACATGTTTTAAGATATAAATCCCACATTCTTAAGAAACGTTCATCATCACCCATAACCTTTTTAACTTCATCAATGTGAGCATTGAAATTCTTATCCCAATTTTCAAGGGTTAGTTGGTAATGACGGCGTAATGATTCAAGATCAAAAATTTGTAGTCCATTGTTAGTGATATGATCAAGATTTTCAGTCATACCAGGAACATAACCACCAGGGAATATATATTTGTTAATCCAACCATTGTATGCGCCACCTTGTTGTCTTGTAATTCCATGAATTAAAGCAACACCATGTTCTTTTAAGTATTTTGCTACACATGAGAAGTATTCATCTAAGTTTTCTTTACCAACATGTTCAAACATTCCAACTGAAGTTATGTAGTCGAATTGTTCATCACCTAGTTGACGGTAGTCTTGTAAACGAACTTCAGCTTTATCTTCTAGACCTAACTTCTTGATTTGTGCGTTTACATAGTCACATTGTTCTTGACTTAAAGTTACACCAACAACTTTTAAATCATAGTATTTAGCTGCAACTAGCATTAATGTACCCCAGCCACATCCAATATCTAGTAAAGTACGACCTGGTTGAGGATTTAATTTTTTGATAATGTGATGCATCTTTTGTTGTTGTGCATCATATAAATCATCATCAGGTTTTTCAAAGTATGCACATGAATATGTCATAGTTTTATCTAGCCAAATTTTGTAAAAATCATTTCCAATGTCATAATGACTTTGAATATCTTTTTTACTAGTAGATTCATTATGATTTTGTTTAGGTAAGAAGTTAATGAATTTGTGATCACGAATGAAACTAGTTGATTTTTGATATGCAGAGACAATCAAATCTTCAATACTACCTTCAACTTCGATTTTTCCGTCCATATAAGCTTCACCTAAAGCAATGGAGGCATTACTTCTGATTTCTTTAATAGGGATAGGTTCCTTCATAGTAATAACTGCTTTGGGGTCACCATCACCATATTTTTCAGATTTTCCGTCCCAATAATTTACTTGGATTGGTTCATTAAATCCGTGCTTAAAAAATGTTTTGTAAAATGTTTTTTCAAACATGTGAACAGTCCTTTCTTTCAATATAATCACATTGACAATTATACGCTTAACTTGGTATTTTTTGTAAGTGATTGATATTATTAAATTCATCAAAATATTTTAATTAAATGTTATAATTAATTATCTAACAAAAGGTTAGTAGGGGGTATAATATGAAAATTTGGGAAAAATTTGTCGCTAACGTAAAGTTACGTCGCTGGTGTGTATTATTGTTATTAATTGCTATCTTATACTTAATGCGCAGCATGATTAGTATGTTACTTTTAACTTTTATTTTTGCACTTCTAGTTACTAAATTAGTTAACTTTATTAGAAAATACGTCAAAATTCCAGCACCACTATTGGTTATAATGATATATATTTTATTTATTGGTGGAATTATTACTGCCGTTGCAGTTTACTCACCAGTCATTTATGACCAAGCAATGACCGCTTCAAAGCATATAATTAATTTTTATGAGGATCCAAACAACATGGAAGGGGCTAACCAATTCCAAGATTGGATTAGTTCGTTTATTCATCGTTCTAACTTCTTAACTGAGGTTAAAGGGGGACTAGACTTCTTATTACAATATGTTTCTAGTATTGGTCAAATGGGAGTAACTTTCCTATTATCATTAATTCTAAGTTTCTTCTTTACTTTAGAAGAAAAATCTATGTCAGAATTTAGTAAACGTTTTCTAACTTCAGAATTTGATTGGTTTTTCCAAGATGTTTATTATTTTGCCAAAACATTTACTAAAACCTTTGGGGTTGTTTTAGAAGCACAATTTTTGATTGCCATTTTTAATACTGTTTTTACCACTTTAATCATGGCATTTTTGGGCATGCCACAGCTATTTATTTTATCGATTATGGTGTTCTTTTTAAGCTTAATTCCAGTAGCGGGAGTAATTATCTCATTGATTCCTTTATCAATCGTCGGCTACTCAGTTGGTGGAATTAAATATATTGTTTACTTAATCATTATGGTGATGATTGTTCATTTCTTAGAAGCCTATGTTTTAAATCCTAAATTAATGTCTTCTAGAACTGAACTACCAATTTTTTACACATTTTGTGCATTGATGATTGGTGAAGAAATCTTTGGCGGATGGGGGTTAATTGTTTCCGTTCCTATTCTTACATTTTTCCTAGAACTTATCGGGGTTAAAGGTGAGAATAAAAAAAGTTTAAAAATGAAGAGAATTATGAAATAGGCTGAAAATTATTGTGATTTGGTGTAAAATTAATATGATATTTATAACTTGAAAGGGGTTCAATCCTATGTCAAAACTTGTATTAATCCGTCATGGACAAAGCCAATGGAACTTATCTAACAAATTCACTGGTTGGGAAGATGTTGACTTAAGTGACAAAGGTGTTGAAGAAGCTAAAGAAGCTGGTAAATTAGTAAAAGAAGCTGGTTTAGAATTTGACTATGCTTTTACTTCAGTATTAACTCGTGCAATTAAAACTTTACACTATGTTTTAGAAGAATCTGATCAATTATGGGTTCCTGAAACTAAGACATGGAGATTAAATGAACGTCATTATGGTCGTCTTCAGGGCTTAAACAAAAAAGAAACTGCTGAAAAATATGGTGATGAACAAGTTCATATTTGGCGTCGTTCATATGACACTTTACCTCCATTATTGAGTGCTGATGATGAAGGTTCAGCTGTTAATGATCGTCGTTATGCAGACTTAGACCCTAACATCATTCCTGGCGGGGAAAACTTAAAGGTTACTCTAGAACGTGTAATGCCTTTATGGGTAGATCAAATTGCTCCTAAGTTATTAGATGGTAAGAATGTTATTATTGCTGCTCATGGTAATTCACTACGTGCTTTAAGCAAATATATTGAAAGAATCTCTGATGATGATATCATGGATCTTGAAATGAAAACTGGAGAACCAGTTGTTTATGACTTCAATGATAAGTTAGAAGTACAAAACAAAACAAAATTAGATAAATAATCTTAAACAAAAAAGCAATCGGAATTTTCCGATTGCTTTTTTATTATTTTTTTGAATACCAATGTTTAATACTTGGCCAACTGTTAGTATTAATAATCATTCTAGGAGCATATTGTAAGTCCAAATGATCACCATTACCATGGTTATAAATAACACCACCATCTAATGTAGCGACCCAGCCTAAATGTTGAGTGTGTAAGAAATCATTAGTTTGATGAGTACCACCACCATAAGGGTAAGCAAATGCATCACCATATGATCCAATTTCTTTATACAAATCTTTTCGAGATTGCTTAAAGTCTCTAGTAAAACGTTTGTAATTTTGAGGTAAATTAAAGACTGGAATTAACTTAGAGGTTAAGTAATGCATATTATGAGTATGCAAGCCAATTGTCATTAAATTACCAGCATATTTTTTAGCGTCGTGAATTTGATTCCAAGTTGCTAGTTGAGTTCCTTCACGATATCTACCAGTGTTTCCAGTAATTATAAACGTAGTAAATGGAAATTTGTATTTTTTCATTACCGGAATAGCATTGTCGATAGTTGTCCTATCAATATCATCAAATGATAAAACAGCATATTTACCCTTAATTGGCTTATTAGAATTAGTCATTTTGACCATCTCTTGTCCTGATATTACTTTGATATGTTTCTTATGCAAAAATTCCATTTGTTCATTGAATTCATTAGTTGGCACATTGAAATCATGTAATTGTGAATTAGTGGAAAGGGTTCTTGATATATTAACACCTAGATTATCTTTTAGAATACGGTGATAACAAAAAATAAGAATACCATTCTTTTGCCTTTCTGCTTGTTTATCAAGTGCATAATTTTCACTGCTACCCTTATCATATTGAATTGCTTTTCTAACAGTAAATGACATTAAAATCACAACAATCACTGCTACAACAGCAACGATGATTTTTCTAGTCCTTCTTGACATTACTATTTAACCTCCGTAAATGACGCAATCTAAAAATAGAATAAATTGCTGTTAAAATAATTAATGCTATAACGCCTATGATTAACTTCATGTATAATCCATAATTTAGATTTAATAACAGATAAAAACTTACGAAATCATCACTATAATAGCCAAATAAAAATGCAAAATTAATAATCAATACGAAAAATACATAAAACCATAGTAAAGCATATAAACAAAAATGAAGGATAGCTCTAAAGGGACTAATCTTTTTTCTAATAACGAATTTATCTACTTCATTTTTCATTATTTAACCCCCCGATCAGGACTATTCCAAGTTCCAACATTTTCTGGATCTAAGAAGAATGAAACTAGGGCAGTAATACATGAAATCAAGTTAATCATCCAGTAATAAACAATGTAGGCAGGTATTAATAGTAAATCTCGAAATTGTAGATATGCCTTGGCACGCGAACCAAAGAAACCAATGCAAAATTGAACAATACTGATGATAATTAACATTAATAGTACGTCACCATCTAATTGAACTTCATGAATTAGCAATAAATTAAATACGTAAGAGATAGTACTTAATGCAGTTAGAACTGCCCAAGTATTACTAATGATAGTTTCATACAATAAAGCTTTTCTAGAAATATCACTATGAATTAAGAAATCATGATTTTTAACTAAAACTTCCATACCACCGCGAGCCCAGCGACGACGTTGTTTGATTAAACTACGAGTATTTTCAGGAACTAAAATCCAACACAACATTGCTGGTTGGTATCTAACACGCCAATGTTTACGATACATTCTCCATGTAATATCGATGTCCTCGGTAATGACATCAGTATGCCAACCGCCTACATCTTTAATGGCTTCTCTTCTAAAGCCAACCATTACTCCAGAAACAGTATTGATACGTCCGTATAGAAATGATTGGGCCTTTTTAATAATATCAATTACACCAATATACTCTAGTAATTGAAGACGGCCCAAAATAGTAGTTCTATTTCTTACAACTGGTTTACCAGCAACTGCACCTAAACTAGGATCAGTTGCAAGTGTTTTAACCATTTGATTAACTGAGTCTTTAGCAATCAATGAGTCAGCATCAATTCCCATTATGTATTTACCCTCAGAAGCCGCAAATCCCTGGTTCATAGCGTTAGCCTTTCCTTGGTTTACATCAATTGGAACAACTTTAATGTTGAATTGATTGGCATACTTTTTCTGTAGTTCGTACATTATATCTAAAGTGTCATCAGCACTTTTATCATCAACTAAGACAACTTCAAAATTTTTATACTCAATCTCTGCGATGGAAGCAATGGCTTCTCTTAAAGTATCACTTTCATTATGAGAGGGTACTATAATAGAAACTAAATCGTTTCCAGAAATATCAACAAAATTTTCATGCTTTCGATACATGCTTTCAAAGATAGAACCAACAATCCAAATTGCTGAAACAACAATAGGATAGCCGATTATAAAATCGTTGATTATATCTAAAAATCCCATTTATATGTTTTCCTCCTTAAGTTAAAGTCACTAAATTAATAGTTTTTAATTTAGTGGCATTCAACTTATATATTAACTTTATTCAAACTAATTATAAAGTACTTATTACTATATATCAAAGTAACTACTATTTACACAATATAAGATTATAATATTACAAAATAAAAAAACACCATCCCTGCTTTGTCAATGGAATGATGAATTTATTTAGTTATCTTTGTTGTTATTTATAATTTGAGCTTTAATTTGACTATTATCTTCTACAAAATATATGGATTTATCTTCTTCTCCGTCAATCGGTCCCATATTGACGGCAGGATTTTTTTCAACCATTGCGAGTCCATTAAAACGGGCTCTAATAATTTTTCTCATAATACTACCAGTTTCATCAAATACCTCAGCTTTTTTAGCTGCTGTATTTAAAGTATATCCAGATTCTAAAAAAGATTTGATCAATTCAACTTTAATGATGGCGTGATATGGATAACGATGGTTTTTATTTTTATCATCACATATAGATTTAATATATCCTTTTTTCTCCCAGTATCTAATTTTAGATTGTGGTACATTACATGATTTGGAAAGTCCACCAATACCAACTGATAAATCTAAATCTTTCATTATTTTATATAAACGATGGGAATATTCTTGTACTTCATCTTTATTCATTTCGTTTGACAAAGAATCACTTCCTTTAATTATATGGAATTAGTTTAAATATCTGATAATAATTATATATTATTTAATAAGGTTGTCAAATAAGTTGACAACAATATCACTTGGTTGTATATTAGGAAGAGTCGATTTACTAAAATTAGAAAAGAGGTTGCGGTATGAACGTAGATGCAAACGGTAAAAGTTATAATAAAACAATGCTAGTTTTATTATTGTTAGTTGGTACTTTTTGTACTATTTTAAATCAAACTATTTTATCAACTGCTTTTCCTACATTAATGAAGGCTTTTGATATTAATACATCCACGGTTCAATGGTTAACATCTGGATTCATGATGGTTAATGGGATTGCAATCCCCGTTAGTGCATGGTTATCCAGTCGTGTTAATACGAAGTGGTTATATTTAGGTGCGATGATTGTTTTTGAAGTTGGAACGATCATGTCTTTCTTCGCTAGTAACTTTGGCGTGTTATTAGCTGGAAGATTAGTTCAAGCTGCTGGAGTAGGGGTTACTATGCCTTTACTACAAACAATTATGCTTTCAATTTTTCCACCAGAAAAACGTGGAGCTGCAATGGGACTTTCAGGAGTTGTTATTGGTTTAGCTCCAGCAATTGGTCCTACTTTATCTGGTTGGATTTTAATTAACTTTACTTGGCGTGATCTATTTGGAATGATTATTCCAATTGTTGCGTTAGTTATTATATTGGGACTATGGTTCATGCGTCCTATTCTACCTACCAAGAAATCTAAGATTGATGTTTTATCATTGATTCTTTCTACAATTGGATTTGGTAGTGCCCTTTATGGTTTCTCTGAAGTTGGTACTTATGGATGGGGCAGTAACGTAGTTATTAGTACTTTAATTATTGGTGTTATCTTTATTGGATTATTTGTATGGCGCCAATTAGTAATGAAAGAACCATTCTTGAATATTAGAGTATTTAGGAACAGTAAATTTACCATTTCTACATTATTGTCTTCAATTACAATGATGGCTTTAGTTGGTTTTGAAATGGTATTACCTTTATATTTACAAATCATTCGTGGTATGAATGCTTTTCATTCTGGGCTAACACTATTGCCAGGTGCTTTAATGATGGGAATTGTGTCACCATTTGCTGGTCAAATATTTGATAGATATGGTGCTAAGAACCTAGTGGTAACAGGATTTACTTTACTATTCTTAGGAACTATTCCATTTGCTTTCTTAACTGAAGATGCATCAATTGCATATATTATAGTACTATATGCAGTTAGAACTTTTGGTATGGCAATGGTAATGATGCCAGCAACTACTTATGGTATGAATGCTTTACCTACAGATATGATGAATCATGGTACTGCTGTCAATAATACAGTTAGACAGGTTGGTTCTTCCATCGCAACAGCGGTACTAGTTTCCATTCTTTCTAACGTAACTTCCAATAACATGCCAGCTAGTCACTTAAAGACACTAGATCCATTAGCATATGGTCATTCAGCTTTATCAGCTACCTTAACTGGTTACCATGCTGCCTTCTGGGTTGCAGCTATTTTTATTGTAATTGGAATTATTGCAACATTCTGGTTGAAAGATAATAAAGGAGGGAATAACTAATGATATTAATTTTATTAATTGTTTCAGCTTTATGTTTCTTCCTATTTAATACATTATTAGTAAAAAATAAAATGCTACATTTTATTACTAGTTTTATAGCTTTTATTGTAGTTGTACTATCAACGGTTCTAATTACTATGAATTTCCATAGTCATTATGGGATGCATAAAGTAACAACTACCGAAAATAGTGAGTTAGCTTCCAGCAGTGATAAATTAGGAATGCTTCTTTACCAACCAATTGGTACATCAGGTAAAGATAATGTTGTGATTTACAAAACTAGTGATGATCAAAAGAAGCCAAGTACGACTTCAACTGATAAGCATACTAATCATATCATCACGAATGCTAAAGATGCTAAATTAGTTACTAAAACTACCCGTTATGAATATAATTCTAAATCAAGTAAGTTTTGGTTCAATTTAGCTCAAAAGCCAACGCGTGTAAAAACAGTTAATTATTTCTATGTACCTAAAGATTGGTTGACTTTAACTACTAATCAAGCTAAAGCATTACCAAACATCATGAAAAAATTACAAGCCCCAATGCAAACTTCAGCTGCTAAGGCACAAATGAAGAGTGCGGCTGAAAATTATGTTAAGGATCAAATGGCAACAGCAATGAAAAATGATCCTCAGATGAGCAAAGATACTCAAACCAAACTAGCTCAAAAAGCTGCTGAAGATTTTCAAAATCAAATGAAGGCACAAACTATGGGGAAATTAATGCCACAATTAAAACAAGAACTAAAGAAAATTAAATAGTATTGACAATTATTTCAAGGCTGATTATTATAATAAATAACAAGCTAAGAAGTAGTTACTAGTATTTAAAATAATTTGAGAATGCAGAAACTTAGTGGTGATGAAAACTAAGCGATTATTTTAGAGAATTACACCTATGGAGCTCTAGTTCAATTTTATATTGACGTGTCATTGCGTTATTAATGATTTTTGAGTGATCGCAAAACAGCGATAACCTGGGTGGTAACGCGGATTAATATTAAAATTTCGTCCCTGATAATGTCTGAAGGCATTGTTAGGGACTTTTTATTTGGAGGGAAAAATATGAATATTATTGATGATTTAAAATGGCGTGGTGCTATTAATCAACAAACCGATGCTGAAGGTTTAAACAAGGAAGTAAATGAAAAGAAGATTGGATTATATGCTGGAATTGATCCTACTGGTGATAGTATGCATGTGGGACATTTAATTCCATTTATGATTTTAAAAAGATTCCAATTGGCTGGGTACCATCCATATATTATTATTGGTGGAGCAACTGGTTCTATTGGTGATCCATCCGGTAAAAAAGCTGAACGTAAGTTACAAACAATGGATCAAGTTAAATACAATGAAGAATGCTTAACTAAACAAATGGAAAGTCTATTTGGTCAAGATGGTTCATTTACCATTGTTAATAATTATGATTGGTTATCTAAGTTTTCATTACTAGATTTCCTACGTGATTATGGTAAATTATTTAATGTTAATACAATGTTGAATAAGGAAATTGTATCTAGTCGTTTGGAAACAGGTATTTCATACACTGAATTTACTTACCAAATTTTGCAAGGCATGGACTTTGAACATCTATACAAAAAACATAATGTTCAATTACAAATTGGTGGTGCTGATCAATGGGGGAACATCACTGGTGGAATAGATTTGATTCATAAAACACAAGGTGCAGATGCAAAAGCATTTGGATTAACAATTCCATTAATGCTGAAAGCAGATGGCACTAAATTTGGTAAAACTGCTGGTGGAGCTGTTTGGTTAGATCCTAAGAAAACAACACCATATGAATTTTACCAATTTTGGATTAATACTGATGATCGTGATGTTATTAAATATTTGAAATACTTCACGTTCTTAAGCAAGGATGAAATTGAAGTATTAGAAGATAAAGTTAAAAAAGAACCATGGAAACGTGAAGCACAACGTTGTCTTGCTGAAGAGGTTACTGAATTTGTTCATGGTAAAAATGCCGTTAAAGAAGCTGAAAATATTACTAATGCTTTATTCTCAGGTAACATTAAAGATCTAACTGTTGATGAAGTAGAAACTGGTTTTAAAAATATGCCCTCAATGGAAGTTAGTGCTGATAAAAAAAATATCGTTGAATGGTTATCTGATGATACTAAAATTGAGTCATCCAGAAGGCAGGCACGTGAAGATGTTAAAAATGGAGCAATTAGAATTAATGGGGATAAAATAGATGATGTTAATGCAGAGATTGATCCAAGTTCTAGTTTTGATGGTAAGTTTGTGGTTGTTAGAAGAGGTAAAAAGAATTATTTCTTAGCAAGAATTAAATAGTCTATTATTTTTGGAGAATTAATTTAAAATTAATTCTCTTTTTTTATTGACGTGTAAGTTTATTATTGATATTATTATTCCTGTTGTCATTTTGGTAACGAAAGTTACAAACCATTTAAAAATAATTACAAAAAGTTATTGACTTTCAGTTGTTAAGATGGCATAATAATTAATGTTGCGTTGTTGATATAACAAACAGCAACACGCTAATTAAAAAAATAATTATAAAAAAGTTATTGACATTAAATTGTTAATATGATATAATTAAAAAACTGCTTGTTTTAAGTGGCTAACTGATAAGTAGATCTTTGAAAACTGAACAAGATTGATAATCAATGATGTGTAAGGAACTTACGATTTTAGATTGTAAGTAAATTAAACACAGCGAAGTCAATTCGCTTTTAAAAACAATTAATTTGATGAGCTAGTTAAAAGCTTTTCATCTATAAGATGAGAGTTTGATCCTGGCTCAGGACGAACGCTGGCGGCGTGCCTAATACATGCAAGTCGAACGAGTCCTCCCAATTTGATTTTATGCTTGCATAAATGATTTTTGGATTCGGGACGAGTGGCGAACTGGTGAGTAACACGTGGGTAACCTGCCCTAAAGCAGGGGATAACATTTGGAAACAAGTGCTAATACCGTATAATTAGTTGGAACCACATGGTTCCAACTTGAAAGATGGCTCTGCTATCACTTTAGGATGGACCCGCGGCGTATTAGCTAGTTGGTGAGATAATGGCTCACCAAGGCGATGATACGTAGCCGACCTGAGAGGGTAATCGGCCACATTGGGACTGAGACACGGCCCAGACTCCTACGGGAGGCAGCAGTAGGGAATCTTCCACAATGGACGCAAGTCTGATGGAGCAACGCCGCGTGAGTGAAGAAGGGTTTCGGCTCGTAAAACTCTGTTGTTAAAGAAGAACAAGYGTAAGAGTAACTGTTTACGCTTTGACGGTATTTAACCAGAAAGCCACGGCTAACTACGTGCCAGCAGCCGCGGTAATACGTAGGTGGCAAGCGTTGTCCGGATTTATTGGGCGTAAAGCGAGCGCAGGTGGTTTTCTAAGTCTGTTGTGAAAGCCCTCAGCTCAACTGAGGAAGTGCAGCGGAAACTAGAAGACTTGAGTACAGAAGAGGATAGTGGAACTCCATGTGTAGCGGTGAAATGCGTAGATATATGGAAGAACACCAGTGGCGAAGGCGGCTATCTGGTCTGTTACTGACACTGAGGCTCGAAAGCATGGGTAGCGAACAGGATTAGATACCCKGGTAGTCCAYGCCGTAAACGATGARTGCTAAGTGTTGGGAGGTTTCCGCCTCTCAGTGCTGCAGCTAACGCATTAAGCACTCCGCCTGGGGAGTACGRCCGCAAGGTTRAAACTCAAAGGAATTGACGGGGGCCCGCACAAGCGGTGGAGCATGTGGTTTAATTCGAWGCAACGCGAAGAACCTTACCAGGTCTTGACATCTTSTGCMARCCYWAGAGATWRGGCGTTYCCTTCGGGRACASTAAGACAGGTGSTGCATGGYTGTCGTCAGCTCGTGTYGTGARATGTTGGGTTAAGTCCCGCAACGAGCGCAACCCTTATTATTAGTTGCCAGCATTAAGTTGGGCACTCTAGTGAGACTGCCGGTGATAAACCGGAGGAAGGTGGGGATGACGTCAAATCATCATGCCCCTTATGACCTGGGCTACACACGTGCTACAATGGATGGTACAACGAGTCGCRAAACCGCGAGGTCAAGCTAATCTCTTAAAGCCATTCTCAGTTCGGATTGCAGGCTGCAACTCGCCTGCATGAAGTTGGAATCACTAGTAATCGTGGATCAGCATGCCACGGTGAATACGTTCCCGGGCCTTGTACACACCGCCCGTCACACCATGAGAGTTTGTAACACCCAAAGACGATGGAGTAACCTTCGGGAGCTAGTTGTCTAAGGTGGGACAGATGATTAGGGTGAAGTCGTAACAAGGTAGCCGTAGGWGAACCTGCGGCTGGATCACCTCCTTTCTAAGGATATTACGGAAACTTACATTAGATTGATCGATYTTATTCAGTTTTGAGAGGTCTACTCTCAAACTTGGTTCTTTGAAAACTAGATATTATTAATTTCTAAATTAAATTTGTATTAAATACAATTTTAACCGAGAACACCGCGTTATTTTGAGTTTTTTAAATAGTTTTATTCGTATAATACTCAATTAACCAAACATCACGAAGTGATGAATTAGGTTAAGTTATGAAGGGCGCATGGTGGATGCCTTGGCACTAGGAGCTGATGAAGGACGGGACTAACACCGATATGCTTCGGGGAGCTGTACGTAAGCTTTGATCCGGAGATCTCCGAATGAGGAAACTCGATAACCTTAATCGGTTACCTTAATCGGTT
>NZ_POSN01000004.1 GCF_002994005.1 Apilactobacillus quenuiae | reverse complement strand
CCGCTACACATGGAGTTCCACTATCCTCTTCTGTACTCAAGTCTTCTAGTTTCCGCTGCACTTCCTCAGTTGAGCTGAGGGCTTTCACAACAGACTTAGAAAACCACCTGCGCTCGCTTTACGCCCAATAAATCCGGACAACGCTTGCCACCTACGTATTACCGCGGCTGCTGGCACGTAGTTAGCCGTGGCTTTCTGGTTAAATACCGTCAAAGCGTAAACAGTTACTCTTACACTTGTTCTTCTTTAACAACAGAGTTTTACGAGCCGAAACCCTTCTTCACTCACGCGGCGTTGCTCCATCAGACTTGCGTCCATTGTGGAAGATTCCCTACTGCTGCCTCCCGTAGGAGTCTGGGCCGTGTCTCAGTCCCAATGTGGCCGATTACCCTCTCAGGTCGGCTACGTATCATCGCCTTGGTGAGCCATTAYCTCACCAACTAGCTAATACGCCGCGGGTCCATCCTAAAGTGATAGCAGAGCCATCTTTCAAGTTGGAACCATGTGGTTCCAACTAATTATACGGTATTAGCACTTGTTTCCAAATGTTATCCCCTGCTTTAGGGCAGGTTACCCACGTGTTACTCACCAGTTCGCCACTCGTCCCGAATCCAAAAATCATTTATGCAAGCATAAAATCAAATTGGGAGGACTCGTTCGACTTGCATGTATTAGGCACGCCGCCAGCGTTCGTCCTGAGCCAGGATCAAACTCTCATCTTATAGATAAAAAGCTTTTAACTAGCTCATCAAATTAATTGTTTTTAAAAGCGAATTGACTTCGCTGTGTTTAATTACTTACGATCTAAAATCGTAAGTTCCTTACACATCATTGATTATCAATCTTGTTCAGTTTTCAAAGATCTACTTATCAGTTAGCCACTTAAAACAAGCAGCTTTTTAATTATATCATATTAACAATTCAACGTCAACAACTTTTTTTATAATTAAATTTTTAATTGATATGTTGCTATTTGCTATATCAACAACGCAACATTAATTATTATGCCATTTTGAGAAGTGAAAGTCAATATCTTTTTCATAAAAAACATATATCGCTTTAGCCTCACAAATCAACAATAAAAATACTATCAAATTTTTGAATACAAGTCAATAAAATTTTTAAACAAAATTATAAAAATTTAAATTCAAAAAATGACAACGAAAATAATAATAACAACAATATACATTATAGTCAATAATTATTTGAAAATTTCTATTTTATTTATCAGTACATCTGAAACAGGTCGATCATTGTTATCAACATCAACATTAGCTATTTTATCAACCACATCAATTCCCTTAATTGTTTGACCAAAAACCGTATGTCTAAAATCTAACCATGGGGCTCCTCCATTTTTCTTATATGCGTCAATAACTTCATTAGAAAATTTAGATCTCTTCATAGGTTCTATTAAATTATCTGCTAAATTTTTATTTTGAACAATAAAAAATTGACTGCCATTAGTATTAGGGCCTGCATTTGCCATAGACAATGCACCTCTAAAGTTATATAAATCATCAGAAAATTCATCATCAAATGGTTGATTCCAAATACTTTCACCACCTGCACCTGTATCTGTAGGATCACCAGATTGAATCATAAAGTCCTTAATAACTCTATGAAAATTAATTTGATCATAATAACCTACTTCAGCAAGTTTAGTAAAGTTTTCTACTGCCATTGGTGCTTGTTCAGGAAATAATCTAATTTCAATATCACCATAATTAGTCTTTATAATAGCTAGTGGGCCATTTTCTTCATCTAAATTTAACTGCGGATAATTAATAATAAATTCCTCCAAATAATTATTTAGTAAACATATAATATAATAAAATAAAATTGGAGAAATGATAAGTGTTTTTTCATAATTTATTTTATTATTATGCACTTATTATTCTAAATTTGGTAAAATTACGATATATATTTAATTAAGGAGAAAAATATGAATACTTTAATAGACTTTATACTTCATATAGATAATCACATTATTAATTTAGTTACTTATTTTGGAAATTGGACATATATTATGCTTTTTGCTGTTATCTTTGTAGAAACGGGAGTAGTAATTATGCCGTTTCTACCAGGTGACTCTTTATTATTCGCAGCATCCGCAATTTCAGCAAATCCACAGTATCATTTAAATACTTGGGTATTTATAGTTGTGTTCCTCTTGGCATCTTTTTTAGGTGATACTTTGAACTTTTATTTAGGAGACAAAATAGGTTACAAAATTACAAAACAAAAATGGGTCGCAAAAGTTATCAAACCTGAACAATTAGATAAGGCTAGATCTTTTTTTGATAAATATGGAATATTAGCAATATTCATCGCAAGATTTATGCCAATAATTAGAACAATAGCTCCTTTCATTGCTGCTACAAGTGGATATAAATACGATAAATTTATAAAGTATAATTTATCAGCATGTGTAGTTTGGGTATTACTATGTTGCGGTGCTGGTCACTTCTTTGGTAACATTCCATTTGTTCAAGAGCATTTCTCAGTTGTAATAATTAGCATCATATTAATCACTTTAATTCCCGGAATAATAGCTTTTATTAAGGAAAAGAGGCAAAAATAAAAAAGAGTGGAATATTTATGATTCCACTCTTTTTATTAGATTTCTTTTTTCCCTTTTCTCAAAAGAAAAATACACAAAAATATAAATAAACAAAATAAAGTCAAAGAACATAAGAAGAAATATCCATCAGGAAAAGCCAAAATAACAGAATTTTGCTTAACGTTAAATATCCAATCATTATTTTTAAAAAATATTTGATGAAACTTTATAAAAACTCCATTAAAATCAATAGCAAGTAAAATTAACATAAAAATAAACGTATAAATAGTTAATTTCAGAAAATTCATCCATAAAATAATAAATTTCCTAGATACATAATTATAATAAACCTTTAAAGCAATAGGTAAAGAAAAAAACATAAAGAGATTATTAAAAATAATTAATTGTTTTACATTAAAAAAATGATGAAATCCCTTTCTATCTATAATAAAGCTAGAGCTAAAATGGTTAATAAATGGGGACTGTAAATAAGTCACAATATTATAATAATTATTCATTAATTCACTTATCGTCTTGTGAGAATTAATATCAATGTGAAATATCAATATAGATAGATAATATAAAAAAGGTATATTTATAATTATAAATATACCTAAACTTATCACAGATAAAAGTATTATTATAATACCCAATATATTAAGCAGTTTAAATTTAAGCATTCTAAATTGTCCAATCATCCAATGAATCAATTTCATTAGTTGGTTTTATATTCATCTTAGATACTTGATTTCTAGTGGATAGTCCTGAATAAACTAATAAAGTATCAATTCCAAAATTAATTCCTGCAGAAATATCTGTCATATAATTATCGCCAACCATTACAACCTCATTCTTATTTAGTTTAATTTTTTCTAGTGCATTTTCCAAGATAATACTTTTAGGTTTTCCAATAAATATTGGATTAACCTGTGTTGCATATCTAACCAATTCAACTAAAGAACCGGCACCTGGAAGCATCCCTTTTTCATTTGGAATATTACTATCAGGATTGGTACCAATAAATTTTGCACCAGATCTAATATATAAAACAGCTTTACTTAATTTATCGTAATCAGTATGAGAATCTAACCCCACAACCACATAGTCAGGCTTTTCATTATATACAACTTTAAATTCTTTGTTTTCTAAAGCAGTTACTAGACCTTTTTCACCAACTACATAGACTTTACGTTTAGTTCCAGCAACTTTGTCCATATAGTCAGCAGTTGCTAAGCCAGCAGTATAAACATTATCTTCATTTACATGGATATCATGATTTTTAGATAAATTATTAACAACGTCAATAGGCATTTTAGTAGTGTTATTGGTAACGAACATAAAAGAAACATTTTTCTTTTGCAATCTTTCAATAAACCTTTTAGCGGCTGGAATTCTCTTACTACCAGCATAAATTGTTCCATCTAAATCAATGAAATATCCGTTATATTTTTTCATAACTATTCTCCCTGTTTAATCGTAAAATGGCGCTTACCTTTACCATCGCTTTTAGTAATATGCATGTTTTTACGTTTATTAATAGGCCGTTTATGTTTTGTTACTTTTTCCTCAAAGTTATGGCGTCTATTTTTATGCTTTTTATGATTATTACGATGATTTTTACTAAAATAATTATTTCTAAAACTGTTTTTAGCTTCTATATTATTAATAACAAAATATTTAGCGCCTACATTAGCATATTCATAAATATAATCTTCAATTGAACTAAATTGATACTGAGGAGGTACTTTATCATCATCCTTAAGAAATCCCTTTAGTCTTAAAACACCATACCCATAATCACCTACAATATAATTATATTTACTAAAAATAGGATTATATTGTTGCTTAAAAATTTCAAGATCAAAACAATCTTCAACATTCTTAATTATCTCATAATCATGTCCATTAATAAGTAATTTATTATTACTTTCCTGAGATATTTTGGCTAATGGTCTTTTAGAAGCTCTATTTTCTTCTACTGTTTCTTCAATAGTTTTACGATCCAAATAAAACTCTCCTAATCTTTTTTATTTAAAGGATATTTTTTCGATAAATAACTGGCGAATACATCTCGCAATGTTTGATTATACAAAATATGATTATCGCCAACAATCGCGATAGTTGGGAAAAATGGAATAAATAGATAATGATCCAATAAAGCAATATCATAACTATCATTATCCTTAATAACTTTACCATTATATAAAACATTACGATTCTTCATGTCAACATCAATGCCAGAATAATTTAATTCACCAAAATATTTACCACGAAATCCCATTCCCTTTTGTTCAAATTGAATTAAAAACTTACGATTTTTTTCCATCTCCATAATCATACGCCATAAATCATAACCCCTTAAAGTGGTTTTCATTACATGCATAGAATGAGGCAATATTTTATGCAATTGATTCTTATCAACTATCCCTTTAGGTAAATCATCTAAGAACAGCCCATCATTTATAATTGCAACATCAGTTTTAGCCTTTTCTTTCATGGCTTCAAGCCCTTCTTTCACGATAGAAGGTTCTCCTCTCAATGATGTATTCATAGTATAAGGAATATCAGCAACTTTAGACTTAGATAATATGTGCTCTCCATGTTCCTCTAGCCCATCTATATATTCTTTGTCATCAATTTGTTCTGGTAAGTCTGAAGTCTTAACTACTGAAGCAGATTTATCTGTAATTTTACCATCTTCTAAAGATATTTTTATTTCTCCAATATAATGTCCATATTTACCGGCTGCAGCTAATAATGAATTATTGTCATATTCACCATTTTTAAATAAATGGTGTGTATGGCTCCCAATAATTATATTAAACTGAGGGAACTTACTAGCAATTAAACGGTCTTGAGTAACCCCTAAATGTGATAATAAAACCATTACATTATAATCATCATTATCATTTTTTATAAGCTCAGGAATCATTTTTTGGTCATTAATAGGATTCCATCCCTCCAACTCATAAGTAGAATGATAAGGCGCTGTTAATCCCAATAATTTTATTTTAGTACCATTTGTACTTTTAATAATCTTTTTTCGTTTTGCCCAAGCTGGTTGTTTTCCAGTTTTTAAATCAAATAAATTATCTAAAATAACATCAAAATTGGCATCGTCATACAAATGATTTAATTCATCTTTACTATTAGTTAGTCCTTCATTATTACCAATAGTAACTGCATCATAATGAACCTGATTTAATAACTCTACATTTGCTTTACCATTGGTTGCTTCAGTTAATGGATGAGCACGATCAATTGCATCACCTAAATCAACAGTTATTACGAAATAGCCTTGATTTTCAAGTTTATGTTTTTCTGAGGCCAAATATCTAACAATTTTAGGCCAATTTTCAAAATGAGAATGTAAATCATTTGTATGCAAAATAGCAATTTTATCTAACAATTAACTTACCCCCTAATTAATGTCTCTTAGCGAAATCAATATTTTTACCTGAAACCATGTTTTGCACTTCAGATTCAGACAATGGAGATCCAAAGGATGGTTTTATTTTTAAATAATCTAGTTCAGGAGAATCCACACCTACGTTTAAATTATCTTTTATTGGAACAGAGTAATGATGAATATGCCCATGAAGATTAATAATTTTTTCAACTTTTCCCATCATCATTGGATAATGGGTCATGTAATACTGACAATGATTCATTTTTATTAATACACCTACATCATGAAATTCAAACTTAGGTTTACTATTAATATAATAATTATGATTACTCAAAAATTTAAATAGATCACGGCTGTCATGATTTCCTTTAATTAAAACTAAATGTCCATTTAATTTCTTTAAAATATTAAAAACTGCCTCATATGATTTTTTTGCTGGTTTAATATGATATACAGCAATATCGCCTAAATGATATACCGTATCACTACTTTTAACTTTGTTATTCCAGTTATCGATAATTTTATTATTCATATCATCAACAAAGAAAAAAGGTCGTGGAGCAAAGTCATCAATACCTAACATATGTTTATCGAAAAAATGCGTATCAGAAATAAAGTACTGAATACAATTACTCCCTTTCCATATTAACTAACTATATATTACAACAATAAACGCAAAAATATAAATTACAAAATAAAAAGATAACTCCAAAATTGGAATTATCTCTTTTCATGAACTTCGTCCGCTAATAATTTTATAATATATAATGCTATGATCCAAATTATTGATCCAATAAGTGCAAATAATGTATTCATCCTAAACAACATTACAATTGCTACAAAAATCAAAAATACTAAAACAAAATAGTTAGAATAAGGAAAAAATGGCATTTTAAATGTTAGTTTATTATTTTCATTTTTACTTGCAACTAACTTACGATATTTTAAATGCGCTAAAACAATCAATCCCCAAATAAATAAGAAACATGTAGTAGCAATACTAGAAACTAGTTGGAATACACCATCAGGCATATAAGCATTCAAAATTAATGATAATGTAATTATTAAAATAGAAAATAGAATTCCCTTAGAAGGAATTTTATGCTTATTTAAGGACCCTAATTGCTTACCAAATGGCTTTTTTGATCCATAGGTTAATGAGTAAATCATTCTTCCAGTTGTAAAAATAGCAGAATTACAAGCAGAAACTGCAGCAGTCAATACAACAAAATTAATAATTGCAGCAGCAGAATTTACTCCTATATTTTGAAAAACCTGTACAAAAGGACTAGAGCTAGCATTAATATGATTCCATGGATAGATACACATTAAAGCTACTAATGATCCAATATAGAATATAAGTATTCTAGAAGGTACCTCATTAATTGCTTTAGGAATAACTTTTTCTGGATCATTAGTTTCAGAAGCAGTCATTCCAATCATCTCAATTCCTGCAAAACTGAATATTACCATTTGAAAGCTTAAAAGGAATCCACTAAATCCATGAGAAAACATTGAATTCCCAAATAAATTGCTTAAACTAGCATGCCCGACTGGAGTTTTATAGTTAATTACAACTAATACTACACCTGTAGCTATTAAAGCTAAGATAGCTACAACTTTAATTAAAGCAAACCAAAATTCAGTTTCACCAAAAGCAGAAACATTAATTGAATTAGCTAAGAATAATACAATAAGTAAAAATAGTCCTGTTACCCATTGCGGTATCCCTGGAAACCAAAAATGAATATATAAACCTGCAGCAGTAATTTCAGCCATTGCAATTGAAATCCAACATGCCCAGTAAGTCCATCCTGCAACAAAACCTATTCTGTTACCTAAATATTTATCGACAAATTCAATATATGAATGACAATTAACATCAGATAATAATAGTTCACCAAGAGATCTCATAATGAAGAATCCAGCTATTCCGGCTATCAAATAAGCAAAAATAATCGATGGGCCGGCAAACTGGATAGATTCTCCAGCACCTAAAAATAAACCTGTTCCGATTGTTCCTCCAAGAGCTATTAATTGAACATGGCGATTCTTTAATCCCTTAGATAATTGTCCATTATCTTCATTGGGCGTATTTTTCATAATCTTATGCACTCCCTTTACTATTTTAATTATACATAATAATTTATTATAAGATATTGTATTATAATTATTTTAAGGATGATCTTACTTTATAAACATTGCTTTATCAATATTTATTCATGATTAAAAATTTTAAATGAATTTGTTTCATCTATAAATGAAACAAAAAAAGAACTCAAAAGAGTTCTTTTTTGTTAACTATTTACGTAGTCTTTCAATATCTTTAACAATCATTAATTCTTCATTAGTTGGAATTAATAAAGTCTTGATTGATGAATCATCTGAACTGATATCTCTTTCTACAGCACGAATATGATTCTTTTCTGGATCGACACCGACACCAAAGTAACTTAATTTATCAGCTACTTCTTGTCTAATACCAATATCATTTTCACCAACACCAGCAGTAAATACAATTGCATCCACACCATTCATTTCAGCAACATATTGACCAACATATCTAATAATACGATTCATGTACATATTACGAGCTAATTCAGCTTGATGATTATCAGCTTTTACAGCTTCCAAGTCACGCATATCAGCTGAAACTTCAGATACACCTAATAATCCAGATTTTTTGTTTAGAACATTAATCATTTCATTAACATCAGTGATACCTTCTTTTTCCATAATATATGCAAGTAATGAAGGATCAACGTCTCCTGAACGAGTAGCCATCATGACACCAGTTACTGGAGTAAAGCCCATTGATGTATCAAGTGATTTGCCATGATCAATAGCACAAATAGATGCTCCTGCACCTAAATGCATTACAACTAATTTTAAATCTTTTAATGGTTTACCAAGCATGTCAGCAGCACGGCCTGAAACATAACGATAACTAGTACCATGTGCTCCATATTTACGCGCTTTATGTTCACGATAATATTTATATGGTAAAGCATACATATAATTTTCTTCTGGCATTGAAGTGTGGAATGAAGTATCAAAAACGGCCACACTAATTACGTTAGGCAAAATTTTCTTAAATGCTTTAATTCCCAGAATATTTGCAGGTTCATGCAATGGAGCTAGTTCTGATAATTCTTCAAGCTTTTTCAAAACATCATCAGTGATAACAACAGAATCAGTAAAAAATTCACCACCAGCAACAACACGATGACCAACACCTGTAATTTCATTATAGTCATCAATAATGTCTAAGCTTAGTAGTTTATCCAAAACTAATTTAATAGCTTCTTCATGATTTTCAATGTCCATAGTCTTATGGAATTTTTTACCATCACCATATTTAATGGCAACATCAGATTTAGTTAAACCAATACGATCAATAGCCCCGCTTGAAATTAGTTTTTCAGAAGGCATTTCAAATAATTTGAATTTTAATGTGGAGCTTCCAGCATTAATAGCAATAGACTTTCCCATAATAGTTCTCCTTAATTTGTTTTATTTTAGTAAGTTATTTTCTTCCCATTCAACAATTTCAGCTAAGTATTTTTGGAAAGCTGATGGATTTTTGAAAGAAGGAAATTCCCCTAACATTATTTTATCAACTTGTTTAGCATTATTACCATGCTTTTGTAAAATTAAAATAGCCTTTTGAGCTTTAACATTAGTAAATAATTCTTTAGGTAAGTTTAATAAACCTTGCATATATGCATTATCTTGATTCCATTTTAATAATTCCTTAGCTGCAGGAGTATTAAAAATATTACTTGGCACTAAAAATACACCAAAGCCACCTGGCTTAACATGATTCATCCCTTGCTCAATTAACAAATGATGAGCATATGAATGACCATCAATAGATCTAGTCTTATAATTCTTGGTATTTTCATCAATTGGATAATAACCAACAGGTAAATCAGAAATAACTAAATCTGAATCATCAACCAATAAGTTATCAACCGCATCTTGATGAATTAATTCAACATCGTCAATTTTATTTTGCATCTGAAAGTTTAAACTAGCGATTGCTAACATAGAATCATCATTATCTACACCGACACCATGTATATTTGTTTTAAGTGCATCTGATAGCTGATTCATAACAGTACTTAATAAGTTACCAGTACCCACTGCCAAGTCAAGAACGCTTAAATTAGACTTGTTTTTATATAGTCTAATAATTAAATATCCCATAATTGAAGCAATTGTATCAGGAGTTATTTGATGATTTGCTTGAACAGCATCTTCTTTAGTTGCTTTAATCATAGCCATTTGAATAGACCTTCTAATTGACTCAGCATTCATAGAATTATAATCTACTTCATTATACAGCTTTTCTAACTTAGAAACTATATCATCATTAGGCTTACTATCTTCAACATGAACAGTATTATTGTTAATCATATTATCACCGTTTTCAATAAAGGCATCTAAATATGAAACATCTAATTCTTTTTTCAATATTTCAGTAGATTTATCTAATACATTAAACAAAGTTTCTGTATCTTTCTCAGCCAGTATTCTCACTCCCTTAAAAGATTTAATACAAGTTCAATATTACCAGATTAGTATTAATTAATTCAAGATAAACCCAAGAAATACTTAGTATTAATAATTTTTAATTAATTCATTAATTGTAGTGATCTCAGCATTATAATTTAAAAATTTAATTGATAAAATAATAGATAAAACTGTTAAGAATATTAGTGCAATCATTGTAGCAGAACCATTATGATTAGTTTTTTTCAATAGAAGTCTCACTTTCAAATTTTTGTTGATTAGTAAACATTATTTTAATAAATAGATGATTTTTATGAATACTAAATTTAGTTGACTCAACATGTTCTAATATTGGCACATGTCCATTTTTATTTCCAGAAAGTCTCAACATATTTTTATAAACCTGAATTCGATACTCTTTATTAATTAATGGATTAGTTAAAGTGATATTATTATCGCCAAGCCTAACAACTTTTAAATTTAATTTTTTGGATTCAATTGTACTTAGAAAGACATGATAATTAACGGTTTCACTTTTTTGATGTCTATCATCATCATTAATATAAAAAAATGAAGTATTAATTAAAATAGCCAATAAACTTAATATTAATAAACCGATAATACTTTCTATAATTGTGAAACCGTTTCTACTTAAAGGTGGTTTCATATTTGTTTCTACTTTCAATCAAATTATTTTCAGCATTTTTTATACTATTATTAATAGCTTGATCACATTCTATATAAAATAATATACCTACAGTAATTAAAATTATTGATATTAAACTATCAATAATAACAAATCCATCTAATTTTTTATTCAATATGATACACACCCCACCCAAGCTGAAATGTTTGTACATAATCTCTTTTTAAAGTATTTGAATACCAACGATAAGTTGCAGGAGCAACATAGCCACCATTTTTAATATCAATTATATATGAATTACCATATATGCTTATAGTACTAGGAACTTTAATATTTTTAGTTACTCCATTCCAATAAATAAACTTAACGTTGTTTTTATTTACAATAATTGTACTTGAAATTTTTAATTTATCGTTTTTATTAGTTTTAGTAGACATAATAATACTATCCCATTGATACTTAAACGAATTCCAAAATTTTTGTTCATCATTACGCTGATAATTTTTAATATTAGGATAAATAAAAATGGTAATACCTATAAATAAAGATGCAATTATTAATACAATGATCATTTCAATATTAGTAAAACCAAACTTATTCTTTTTTAATTGCCTTATTATTATCAATACTAATCCCTTGTTTTTCCGCCCTAGCTATTTGTGTTGAATTCAAATAATCATTTTCTTTCAAAGATTGATACGTAACATTAGAATCACCCTTATCGATTAAATAAGCATCAATTTGACTTTGTACTAAAGATATCATTGCATTACTATGAACAGATTCTGCTTTTTTCCTTTGTCCGTTTAAATTAGGTACAATTATCAAAATTAATAACGAGATAATAAATAATACGATTGTCATTTCAATTAAAGTAAATCCTGCTCTTCTTTTGTGTTTTTTCATTTTTATATTCCCCTTAATGAATTATAGATAGGCATTAGAATTGATAAATATCCTAATATAATTCCAATACCTATTAGTAAAAATAAAATTGGTTGCACTAAGTTAATTAAACGATTACTTTTATTAATCATTTCTTCAAATTGAAGTCTTGAAAATATAAACAAATTATTCATTATTTTTTCTTTAGAATTGCCTTGTGATAAAAATAAAACAAATTCTTTAGGTATAAAATTATATTTTTGTATTAGCCTTGTATAATCCATACCTTTTTCTAAATCAGATTTTATTTCGTTGCTTAATGAATAAATTATTGTTGATTTTTCAAAACTATTCATAATGAATAAGATGTTTTTGATATCAATACCGTTATTTAACATTAAGTATAAATTGTAAGACAAATAATATCCCATATAGTATTGGTATATTTTTCCTATGAAAGGTACTTTAATTAAAAATTCCTTTCTTTTTAAGAATGATAAATTTTTATAATAAACAAATATCAATGATATCAATATAAGAATAGAGAAAATACAAAGATAGAAATAGCTTAAATTGTAATTTTCAACTGTACCAATTGAGCTCATCTGAGGAACAATTACTTTATTTATTCCTATCAACGCCATTGAAAGCATTATGATTAAAAATATCGGATAAATTAAAACTTCTTGAATTTTTTTATTCTGTCTATTTTTGATAGAAATATATTTATTAATTTCTTTTAAGCAATTAATTAAATTACCATTCTTTTCACTAATATATATTTGATTATAAAACTCACCATCTATATATTTTCTAATGCTATAGCTAAGATGATACCCTTGTTCTAATTTGGTTAAGATATCATCAATAATACTTTCTTTAATTATTGTTTGTTTTATAAAGATTAATGATTCTTTTAGATTAAATCCTGATTCCAATAACTCACTTAAAGTTTTAAATAGTATCTGTTGTTCTGAACTTTTTAGTTTTATATTAAACAAAATTTCATTGCTCCTCATTTATATCCATATATACAGACATATTTTCATTTTCATCATTAACTAATTTTTGATAGACAACTGTATTAATAGCATGATTTATATCTGATGAATCAACATTTAATTGTTTTAACCTATTAATTACACCCTTAGCACTATTAGCATGAATTGTACTTATAACTAAATGTCCCGAAAGTGAAGCACGAATTGCAGCATTAGCTGTTCTAGAATCTCTGATTTCACCAATAATAAATACATCAGGTCGATGACGTAGTCCAACTTTGATTAATTCATCATATCCCATATCAGCTGAATCATTTACTTGCAGTTGTAAAAAATTATCCTCAATTATTTCTACTGGATCTTCGATAGTCATTATAATTTTTTGGGAACTAATACTTTTGGCTAGTTTATAAGCTGATGTAGTTTTTCCAGAACCAGTGGGACCAGCAAATAAAATCATCCCTCCCCTACAAAACCTTTTCTTTAAAGATATTAGCTTATTATAATCAATATAATTCAAATTCTTATCTTCTATACCATAAATAATTCTGACTACCATAGATTCCTTATTATCAAAGTTACTAACCGAAGAAAATCTTAAATAATAATTTTGATTATCTAGTCTATAGACGAATGAACCTATTTGTGGCCTCCTGTTTTCACTAATAGACATATTAGAAATATACTTAAAATAGTTAAGTAAAGCTTTAGAAAAAGAACTATCTATTACTGAATATTTTAATATTTTTAAATTCGTATGCATTTTAATATTAAAATTATCACCTTCAGGAAATATATAAATATCGCTAGCATGAATATTAATGGCATCATTAATTAAATTATTAAAGTAATTTCTCATTTTCATATAAATATCCTCCAGTAATATATTCGCAAAAAGGTATATGTATTTTTTTATAAAAAAAGATGTGTAGAATAAACTACACATCTTAAAAAAATATTAAATTATTTTATTCAGCATCTTCTGGTAATTTAGCAGCTTCATAAACATCTTGGACATCATCATTTTCGTCCAATTCATCAATTAATCCAGTATATTGTGATGCCTTATCACTAGGAACTTCAGTAACAGTTTGTGGGAACATTGTTACTTCAGCAGTATCTAATGTATATTTCTTTTGTAATTCATCACGAACATCATTCAAATCTGAAGGTGTAACAAAAATTTCAAATTTTTCATCACTAGCCTTCATATCATCAGCTCCAGCATCCAATGCATCCATTAACATATCATCTTCGTCGACATCTAAACCATCACGTAAAATGACAATGTATCCTTTACGGTCAAACATATATGAAACAGAACCATTAGATCCTAAAGAACCACCATGATGAGTAAATGCAGAACGAATTGCTGCAGCAGTACGGTTTTTATTATCTGTTAAGCAAGAAACCATAACAGCTGTACCAGCTGGTCCGTAACCTTCATAAGTTATTTCTTCATAATTAGCTCCACCAACACCAGTAGCTTTATCTAGTGCACGTTGGATATTATCCTTAGGCATATTAGCAGCATGAGCTTTATCAATAACTAAACGTAATTGAGGGTTACCATCTATTTCTGCACCCCCTGCTTTAGCTGCTTGGTATAAATCACGTGAAATTTTTTGGAAAATTTTACCACGTTTTTTATCTTGGGCACCTTTACGACCTTGTATATTATGCCATTTTGAATGTCCTGACATGATCTCAGCACTCCTCTCGTTTAATTCAAATTCTTCAATTTACAAACATATTAATTATATCAATGCAAATACCATTAATCAAGTACATTACTATTTTGTTGATTGTCTTTCAACAATATCATAATTCAACAAAACATGTTTATTATCAATATCTTCATTATTCATTATTTTAGTAAGTAGTCTCATTGCAACAGCACCAACATCATATAGTGGATGAGTTATTGATGATAATTGAGGTCTTACAAGCTTTGATATTTTAGTATCATTACTGGTAAAAATTTCGAAGTCATCTGGAACTTTAATATTAAAATCAGTTAAACCATTTAGCAAACCTGCCGCTAATTCATCATTAGTAACAACCGCTGCTGTTATCTTTTTAGATAGGATACTGTCGACTAAATTATAACTTGCTCGATAATTACCATTAGTAGAAAATACCAACGAGTCATCAAATGTATATTTATTTTCTTGCAAAGCCCTTTTATATCCAACCAATCGATAGTCTAAATTTATAGGTTGATTTAAGGATCCAGAAATAAAAGCTATTCGTTTATTACCATTTTTAATCAATATATTAGTTTCAGTTTTAACAGCGGAGATATAATCAATATTAACACTAGGAACTGAATTACTTTCGTCTACAGATCCAGCTAAGACGATTGGTACATTTGAATTTTTAAATTCTTGACGTAACTTATCATTAATTTCATTTCCCATAAAAATAATACCGTCAACTTGTTTACTTAATAGATTATTTAAAACATTAATTTGCTTTGATGAATCGTCATCAGAATTAGCTAAGATAATATTATACTTGTACATAGAAGCGATATCATCTATACCTCTTGCTAAAGATGCAAAATATTCATCAGTAACATCCGGAATAATAACTCCAACAGTAGTAGTTTTTTTGCTAGCTAGGCCTCTAGCAACAGCATTGGGACGATATTCCATTTTATTAATTACATTCATTACTTTACTTTTAGTAGCAGGCCTAACATTGGAATTGCCATTTAAAACTCTGGAAACTGTTGCCATCGAAACATTAGATTCTCTAGCAACATCATAAATAGTTATATTTTGCTTATTCATATTTTAACCCTTTCTAAGTAAATAATAGAAAGTTTTATAGCGCTTTCATTTATTGTATAAATATAGCAGATTAAAATAAAAATAACAAGTAAACAAGAAAGACTTGGAACTAATCGTTTTAATTAATTCCAAGTCTTTCTTGTTCAATTATTTTTCACTGTCTTTTTTTAAAAAATCAGGATCTACGACAACATCTTCATTATCATCGTCATTTTTATTATCAACATCCTTAGATTTTTCTCTTAAATTGTTAGCAGCTTTATGAAATTGAGTGCTTCCTTCATCATAATAATATTGAGCTTTGTTCATAACATTATCATTAGCTTTGCATGCTGCATCTTTAATTTTAGAAGTTGCATCAGAAGTTTTAGATTGTAATGATTGCTTAGCATCATCTACAGAATCCATTGCATAGAATGCATAATCTAATGCACGGTCTTTAAAACTATTAGCAGCATTCTTAGTAGTATCTACCAATTTTTTGGCTTTATCGTCATCTAATTTACGATAAGCAACATAAGCTGCAGTTGCAGCTCCTGCAGTTAGTCCCATAAAAAATAATCCTGCTTTTTTCATAAAAAACACTCTCCTTATTTTCTAAATAATTTAAAGCCTATACCTGCTATTTTTTCAAGAAAAGAAGGTTTATTTCTTTCTTGAAATTTCTTTGTTAAGCTTTGAGTAGCATTATTCAAATCAGAAACACTTTGACCAACATCAGCAGCGGCTTGATATACAGGATCTAATGTATTAACTTTTTCGTTTAAATCTTTAATCATAGAATTAGAGCTAATCATAATTTCTTCTGTTTGCTTAGACAAAACATTAACATCTTGAGAAATTGAGCTAATATTCTTATTAACCTCGTCAACGGTTTTTGAAAGTTTAATTAAAACAAACGCAGCACTTACAGCTAATATTAGAAATGCAATTGCAGCAATTAAACCAGCTAAAGCTCCTATTGTCATACAACTCCTCCCCCTTATTTATACTATGCTTTTAGAATAGCATTTTCGTAAAAAATTTACAATTAGTTAACATTTAGTTAATCCACCAATTATCAAATTCATCAAATAATTTTTTTATTGCTTTTCCACGATGGCTAATCTTATTTTTTTCTGTATTTGTCATTTGTGCCAAAGTTTTTTTCATGCTAGGTACATAAAACAAAGGATCATATCCAAATCCATTGTCTCCTCTATATTCTTCTAAAATATTACCATTTAGCTCACCGTTAACAACTAATTTTTTACCATCATGTTTAATTAATACAAGACATGTAAAGAATGTAGCACTTCGATCATTTTTATCAGATAATTTTTTTAATAGTTTTTTATTATTAGCGGAATCATCATGATCACCGGCATACCTAGCGGAATAAATACCAGGTTCATTATTAATTGAATGCACTTGTAATCCTGAATCATCAGCGAGCACTGCTAGGTTAGTCATTTTATGGACGGCTGTTGCTTTAATGGTCGCATTTTCTTCAAAAGAATTACCATCTTCTTTAATATTACCTATTTTTGGAAAATCTTTTAAAGTTTTAAAGTGAATATTTTTGGACGAAAACATATTTCTAAATTCAATAGCCTTATTTTCATTATTAGTAGCAATTACAATTGTATTTAACATTACTATTCCTCCAACATCTTTAAAGGTACTTTTTTAATATCAATATCTCTATTTAACCATTCTTCTGCAACAAAACGAAATTTTTTAACAGAACCTGTTGTGTAAAAACAAAGTTTTCTAGTATGTGACAAATTATTGTTTAAGTTTAATTCATCAATGGTTTTCTTTATATCCTTAATTACAGCAATGCCTGGATCTACTAATTTAACATTCTTTCCCATAGCATTTTGAATCAATTTACGCATAATTGGATAATGTGTGCATCCCATTACTAAAGTATCAACATTATCCCTTATAATAGGATTTAAATCTTTGGTTACTAATTTTTGATCTTCTTTGCTATTATAATGTCCATCTTCAACCATCGGAATGAATCTAGGACAACCGAGGCTAAAAATGTGAATATCACTATTGATTGCATTGATGGTTTTTTCATAAGCTTTGCTTTTTATAGTTCCATTAGTTGCAATTACACCGACACGATGTTCTTTAGAAATATTAACTGCCGCTAAACTACCAGGATATATGACACCTATAACTGGAATATCCAAAGTCTTTTTTAATAAAGATAGTGCATGAGCAGTAGCAGTATTACATGCAATAACTAAAATTTTAATTCCCTTATCAATCAAGAAATCAGAAATTTGTTGAGCAAATTTTTTTATTTCTTCAGGACTTTTTTCACCATATGGCAACCTAGCCTCATCCCCAAAGTAAATAATATTTTCATTGGGAAATTGTTTAATAGCTTCTTTAGCAACAGTGAGTCCCCCAACACCTGAGTCCATAAAACCAATTGCACGTTTATCCAATTACTTAACCTTCTTTCAAAAAGTGTTTAAGTATATATTATCTTCCTTTTTCTAATTTTCAGCAACCTAGCAATGACATTTTAGTAATATAATCAAATTTTATTTGATAAAATATACAAATCAATTAGAAATTATAATATAATGAAAAATGACAAAAGGAATTGAGGTTAGTAAGTATGAATAATAATCTTTATAAAAAAATCATGGGCAATAAATCTACTAGTCAATATTGGGGACAAGAATTATTAAGAGATATATTGATAAAAGATTTATTAGGTACTGATGATCATAGCATCCTTTATTGGGCTGGTAAAAAAATTGCGAGAAGATTTCCACTTAGAGATGCTTTAGATGTTAGCTTATTTTTCAAGCAATCTGGTTTAGGTGAACTATCAATTATTTCAGAGAACAAGTATGAAATAAAATGGATTTTAAGTGGAGAAATAGTTAAAGCTAGACTTGAATCTTCAGCTAATGCTGATTTTATGTTTGAAGCTGGTATTTTAGCTCAAATAGCACAACAACAAATGGGTGTCATTGCAGAAGCTGAAATGAATCCTAAAGAAGAAAAAAATAATAAAGTAACAATAAGAGTACATATGGATCCAAAAAGTCCTACAAATGATTCTGATGATATTCAAAATTTTGATTTATATTCAAATTAAAAAAGACAACTTGTATTTAAACAAGTTGTCTTTTTATTATTTTTATAGATATTGATTTAAAACTTTAGCTAACTGTTCTTTACTGTGATAGCCAACAATGTTATCAACAACTTTACCATCTTTTTTAACTAATAAAGTAGGAATACTCATAATACCAAACTTTTGAGGAGTTTCAGGATTTTGATCAACATCCATCTTATTAAAAGTAACTTTATCTCCCATATCTTCTGATAATTGTTCGACAACAGGTGATTGCATGCGACAAGGTCCACACCAAGTTGCCCAAAAGTCAGTCAAAGTTACACCAGCAGAAGTATCTTTTTCAAAAGTCTTATCTGTAGTTTCAGAAACCATCTTAATAACCTCCTTAGTATTTACTAAAAGTAAGTTTAGCATTTTAAAATAGGATTGCAAATAATATGTCTTATACGATATATTATCTTAATTTTACCACTGTAGATCCGTCTCCCCCAGCATTAGGAGCAGAATATCCAAAATCAGAAACCCTACGATCACGTTTTAGTAAGTTAGTAACTCCCTTACGCAATGCACCAGTTCCTTTTCCATGAATAATAGTAATCGAAGGATAACCAGCTAATACAGCTGAATCCAGATATTGGTCTACTTCATGCATTGCATTTTCATAACGATGTCCTCTTAAGTCCAAAGTAGTTGATAATCCAGATGAACCAGACCTCTTTACACGAGTTGTAAAATTATTTTCTTTTTCTGGTTTAACCTTTTCTAAATCGGTTTCATCAATTTTCATCTTTAGGATTCCAAGTTGCACTTCCCAACTATGATTACCCATCTTGCTCATTAATACACCCCGTTGACCATAAGATTTAACTAGTACATCATCTCCCTTATGAAAATCATGTTTAGCCTTTTCTTTCTTTAATACTTTATTGTTAGACAAACTAATGTCTTGTCTCAATGAATTTAATTCACCCTTAGCATTAATTAATTCATTTTCTTTAACTGAAACTTTGCCAATTTGATCCTGCTTCTTGTGTAATTCTGAAATAATCCGATCTGCTTTATTTTTAGCTTTTTTGGCAATTTCATTAGCTTGTTCTTTAGCTTCAGTAACAAGACGTTCTCTCTGATTTTGATATTTATTAAATTTATCGCTCAACTCTGCATGCAATTTAGTAGCATCTTCTAGCTGTGCTTTTAAATATTCAGCATTTTCACGAGCTTGTTTCGTTTGATTAGTTAGTTCAACAATCATATTATTCAAATCTTGACTATCTTGATCGTCTAACGAGCGGGCTTCATTAATAATTTGGTCTGATAGTCCCAAACGTTCTGCAATGTTAAGACCATTACTTTGACCAGGAATGCCCATTAATAGATGATAAGTTGGTTTTAGAGTTTCCACATCAAATTCCATTGAAGCATTAGTAGTTTTTATACGATTATAAGCATAAACCTTTAATTCAGGATAATGAGTAGTTGCAACAACTTCAGAATTAGTTTCACCAATTTTATCTAGAATAGACATAGCAAGCGCCGCACCTTCTTTAGGATCAGTACCCGCACCTAACTCATCGAGTAAAACTAGACTTTTACTAGTAATATTCTTTAAAATATCGACAATATTATCCATATGTGATGAGAAAGTACTTAAGTTTTGTTCAATAGATTGTTCATCACCAATATCGGCAAAAACATTATCAAAAATACCAATTGTTGATTCCTCATTAGCAGTAATGAATAATCCTGATTGTCCCATTAATTGTAATAATCCTAAAGTTTTGATAGTAATAGTCTTACCACCAGTATTAGGACCAGTGATAACAACTGCACGGTTATCTTTACCAATTTCTAAATCATTCGCAACAACTTTAGCTTGATCAATTAATGGATGTCTAGCTTGTTTTAAATTAACTTTATTGTCAACAGAAACTAAAGGTTTAGTTGCTTTCATTTTACGAGCATACTTAGCTTTAGCGTTAATTAAATCTAGATGCCCCAAAATTTTAGAATTATTAATAATTTCCCATTGATATGGTCTAATTAGGTCCGATAAATCAATTAGAATACGTCTTTCTTCTTGTCTTTCAGCAATTTGATTCTGTCTAAGTTCGTTATTTAAACCAATTACAGAACTAGGTTCTACATATAAAGTTTGACCAGAAGAACTACGATCATGAACAATTCCACCAAATTTATTCTTATACTCCGCTTTAACTGGAATAACCATTCGATCTTCACGAATAGTTACTATTGGTTCGGTTAAATATTTAGATTGTTTTTGGGTATAACCATTCATAATATTACGAATATCTGTTTTTACTTTATCAATACGTTTACGAATACTACTTAATTCTTTTGAAGCTGAATTTAATATGTTACCTTCATCATCAATTGAAAAAGATAATTGTTTTGAAATAGTGGGAATGGTTTGAAATTCATCAACAATTTTATAAAGTCTTTTAAATGAAATGTGTTCTTCATGCATTTTGTCAAAAAATTTTACCAAAGCGTTAGCAGATTTTAAAACTTTATTAATCTTGGAAAGTTCACTACCATTTAAAGTTGCATCAATTTTTAGTCGCTTTATATATGGAGTTATATCATCTAATTTAGGAATTGATATTTCTTTATCTAAACGTAAAACATGCATTCCATCATCAGTTTCATCTAGCCAAAGATTAATAGACTTACCATTGTTAGTTGGAACTAATGAGGACAATTCATTTTTACCATTGTTAGTAGTTAAATACTTATAAATTGTATTCTTTATTTTATTATATTCTAAAGTATCCAAAACTTTAGTATCCATATTAAAACAATCCCTCCTTATCTTAACCATTTTTTATATAAATCATGTGATAATAACGGCGTTTTATTAACAATGAAAGTAGCTACCTTAGAGTCATAATATTGTTTTTTTATATTATTATTAGGAAGAACCAAAATAATATTCAGAATTAAAAAAATCATAAAGTATGAAATTATAAAACTAATAAGCGCTCCACCAAAAGAATTTAGTTCATGAATAACGGGAATAGAAGTCGCACTATTTATAATTCTCATAATAAATCTAACTATTATAGAAAGAATAATAAATATAATTAAAAAACTAATACTATTACACAAGAGATGATTACTAATAATATTAGTGTGAGAAAATAAAATATCACTCAAATTTCTCGAATAAAGTAATGACAATAACAAAGTCGCTAAAAAACCAATAATGCGCATTATTTCTTGCGCTAATCCTTTTTTATATCCACTATAAATACTAATTAAAAGTATTAAAGATATAATAACTGTAAATAACATTATTCTTTATAGTCCTTTTTTTCTAATTGATTAATTTTATTTTGTAGTTTTACCTGTTCTGAAAAAGCATTGAATGCCAATAATATTGAAGCATCAGATTTCTCTATATCAGGTGATAATTCTTTTAATTGATTTAATTGTTCATTCATTAATTCAGTAACTGTTTTCATATGTTCGACCGAACTTTTTCCTACAAATGTATATGTTTTGTTTCCTATTTTTGCTTTAAAGCGCTGATTTGCACTAGTCATGTTACACAAACCTCCTGATTATTCAATCACTATTTTAGCATAAAAATAGATTTAAAACAGTTATGCACAAAAAAAGAGCGTCTTATAAGACACTCCACTTAATAATTAATAATTAGTCTTTTTTATCGTCATTTTTATCTAAAAATGTATTCAAAACAGACTCAACCATATCCCATTCTTCATCAGAATCAATATTCTTCAAATTTCCACCTTGAGGATCAGTAGGATCATCATCATCTGGTAATACATAAGCTTCAATATTCACTTCATCATCATCTGATTTACCAACTGGGTAAAGTAAAATGTATGATTTGCCATAATCCTCTGATTGGAAAGTAAATAAAACATCATATAATTCTTCATTTCCATTTTCATCGACCATTGTAATTTGTTGTGTTTGTTCTTCGTTACTCATTAATAAGCCTTCTTTCTATATATTTGTTAATTTTCCTTTACGATCTAAATAAGTTTGCAAAATTAGTTCAGAAGCAATCTTATCAATTACCTTTTTACGACCTCTTCTAGATGTATCTGCCTTTTCAATCAACATACGTTCCGCTTCAACGGTAGTTAATCTTTCATCTTCAAAATCCACTGGTAAACCAAATTTTTCTTTTAAAAGTTCACCATAATGCTTTGATGCATCAACTCTAGGTCCAGAAGTATTATTCATATTTTTCGGTAGTCCAAGCACAAATCCTTGAACTCCATATTTTTCAACTAATTGACTAACGCGATCTAAACCAAATTTCTCTTCTTCTTCTTTAATTGGAATAATTTCAACGCCTTGAGCGGTCCATCCCAATAAATCACTAACAGAAATTCCAACGGTTCTAGAACCAACGTCCATCCCCATTAATCTCATAAATTATTTATCCTCACTGTTATTCTTAACCAAGTAGAAACGAACTAATTCTTCAATAATTTCGTCTCTTTCATAACGACGAATTAGATTCCTTGCATCATTAAAACGAGGAATATATGCAGGATCTCCTGAAATAAGATATCCTACAATTTGATTATATGGATCATACCCCTTTTCTTCCAAAGATTTATATACTAACAATAAAGTATCATGGACATCTTTAGGAGCATTATTATTTAAATCAAAATACATTGTTTTATCTGAAGCACTCATTCCAAAACACCTCTATATCTATGATGTAAGATAACATAATTTTAATAAAGCACTAACTATAAAAAATTATAATTTTTGTAACCATTCAATGGCAGCATCCATAGCTTTAGGCAAACCATCTGGATTAGATCCACCAGCTTGTGCCATGTTAGGGCGACCTCCACCGCCACCATTAATTTCTTTAGAAATAGCTTTAATTAAATCGCCAGCTTTAACACCAGCTTTAACTTGATCATCACTAACGGCAACAATTAAATTAGCTTTTCCTTTAATGCTTGTACCTAATACTAACACATCTGAAAGATTTTTATTACGCCAAGTATCCGCTAATTGTCTTAATTGTCCTATTCCAGAAACTTTTAATACACCTGTAATAGCTTTTAGGTTACCAACTTTTTGAATATTTTCAAATACAGAATCTGCTTGTTGGTTAGCAACTTTGGTTTCCAAGCTTTCTTGTTTTTGGTGTAATTCTTTAATTTCATCTTGTAATTGACTTATTCTGTTTGGTACTTCTTCTAACTTATTGGTTTTAGTTTTAATAGCGATTTGCTTCAAAATACTTTCTTCATTATTTAAATATTCAAATGCATCACCAGAAGTTACAGCTTCAATTCTTCTTACTCCAGCGCCAACTCCTGATTCAGAAGTAATCTTAAATAGACCTAGCTCGTTAGTATTTTTAACATGATTACCACCGCAAAATTCTACAGAAAAATCACCAGCACTAACAACCCTTACTTTATCACCATATTTATTATCAAATAAAGCAATGGCTCCCATTTTTTTACCAGTTTCTTGATCAGTTTCTACGGTATTAACAGGTAGTTCTTTAAAGATTTGTTCATTAACTAATTTTTCAACTTTATTTAAATCATCTTCAGTAACCGAACCAAAATGAGTAAAATCAAATCTTAAATAATTAGGTTCAACTAAAGAACCAGCTTGTTGAGTATGTTCACCTAACACATTTCTTAATGATTGATCTAACAAGTGAGTAGCAGTATGATTCTTTTCAACTTTACTATGGAAATGACGATCAACATCTAATGAATAATTATCATTTTTATTCATAGGCTTTATAACTTCAACAGTGTGCAAATTTTGACCATTAGGTGCATTTTGTACATCAGTAATCTTAGCACAAATATCACCATTAGAATTTTTGATTATACCCTGATCAGCAACTTGACCACCCATTTCAGCATAAAATGGAGTTTTGTCAAATATAAATTCAGCAATACCCTTATCCACTGAATCAACTAATTTTTCATTAACAATGATATCTAATAATTTAGCATGGTCAACACTTAATTGATTATAACCAACATATTTACTTGGAGTTTTAATTTCAAGTAATAAGTCTCGTTGAACTCCCATTGATTTTTTATCTCCACGCGCATTACGAGCACGGTCTTTTTGCTTTTTCATTTCAGCTTTAAAGCCATCTTCATCAACAGAGTAACCCTCGTCATTTAGATATTCTCTAGTCATTTCTAATGGGAAACCATAAGTATCATATAACTTAAATGCATCTTTACCACTAATGACTTTATCGTCGGATTCCTTTAAAGCGTCTAAAAGATTGTTTAATAGATCTAAACCATCGGATAATGTTTCATTAAAACGTTTTTCTTCAGAATGAATAACTTTTGCTAAGTAATCCTTTTGTTCTAACACTTCTGGATAATAGGATTTCATTATTTCACCAACGACTGGAACTAATTTGTATAAGAAATCTTTTTCAATTCCTAAACGATGACCTGAAACAATTGCTCTTCTGATTAATCTTCTAATAACGTAGCCACGACCAACGTTAGATGGAAGTGCACCATCACCAATAGCAAACGTAATTGCACGAGCATGATCAGCAATAATTTTGAAGTCAACGTCATCTTGATCATTGACACCATATTTCTTATTATTACTAAATTCTTCAGTTTTATGAATAATTGGTAAAAATAAATCAGTTTCAAAGTTAGTTGGTGCATTTTGGAAAATAGAAGTTACACGTTCTAATCCCATTCCAGTATCAATGTTTTTTCTTGGTAGTGGTTCATAAGTGTCATCTGGTTTGTGATTAAATTGTGAAAATACGATATTCCAAACTTCCAAATAACGTTCATTTTCTCCACCAGGATAATTTTCAGGATCATCTGGTTTCAAATCATCATGTTCAGGCCCTCGATCATAAAAAACTTCAGTATCAGGACCTGAAGGACCTTGACCAATATCCCAAAAGTTATCATCCATATCAATTAAATGATCTGGAGCAACACCAGCAGCTTCCCAATATTTTTTAGCATCCGTATCTTTAGGATAAACAGTCATATATAATTTTTCTTTATCCCATCCAAACCAGTCTGGTGAAGTTAATAATTCAAAAGCCCAGATAATGGCTTCTTTTTTAAAATAATCACCGACTGAAAAATTCCCTAACATTTCAAATAAAGTATGATGACGAGCAGTTTTACCTACGTTTTCAATATCGTTAGTTCTGATACTCTTTTGTGAACTAGTTAAACGATGATTTTTAGGAACTACACTTCCATCAAAATATTTTTTCATAGTAGCAACTCCAGAATTAATCCACAATAATGATGGATCATCCTTAGGTACTAATGAAGCACTAGGCTCAATAGTATGACCATGTTGCTTAAAAAAGTCTAAATACATAGCTCTAATTTGACTACTACTTAAGTTTTTCATAATTTTCCTCCAAAAAGCACAAAAACACCGTTGCAGTAAAGACGCTTACACGCGGTACCACTTTACTTGCAACGATGTTTTCGTTTACCTCTTTATTCTCAATAACGCCGAGTAGCGATTTAATTCATCATAAAAAGACAGCATTTATACCAAAAACTCATCTTTTGCACCAACCAAGATGTCTCTTAAACAGTTATTTAATATAAATATATTCTCTTTGTTACTCTCATATATGATTATAGAATTTGTTAAAAATGGTGTCAATAATTATCTATAGCGTTGAGAACTATTCTTTCTGGATTTACGCTTACGACGTCCTTCTTCTCGTTGTTCGACTCGACGATTAATTTCATCATTACGTCTTAATTCATTTTTAATTTTGCGTTTATAACCAGGTTTAATATTACGTTTTTTCTTCTTAATCATACCAATCATATTAGGTTGAAGCTTATCATGGCCACGACGATGAGCTTTACGACGATTACGATCATAAGTATCTACAATACGACCGCCTTTGATAGCCTTGGGTTTAAATGAGATACCCATTTTTTCTAAGGCATCAATTTCATCTTCTTCATCCGGATCATACAAAGTAATAGCAGTTCCAGACATGTTATTTCTACCTGTTCTACCAACACGATGAATAAAGTATTCTAAGTCTTCTGGAATATCATCATTGATAACATCAGATACCCCTTCAATATCAATACCACGAGCAGCTAAATCCGTAGCCACTACAAATTGGAAATCAAGATTTTGAATTTGTTTCATCATACGTTTTCGTTCGCGAGGTGTTAGAGCACCAGAGACCATTCCAACTTTTAGTCCCTGATTACGTAAGTATTCATACAGTTCTTCAACTCTTTTCTTAGTATTAGCAAAAATCAATACTAAGTATGGTTCACCCATAGTAATTAGCTTGTAAATTAAATCATTGCGATTTTCACCCTTGGTTGATATCAATAAATTATCAATATTAGGATTGATTACAGAAGCATTGGGAATATTTTCAATATATGGATTGGTCATGTATTTCTTCAAAAATGTACGTAATTTTTGTGGAATTGTGGCTGAAAATACCATCATTTGAACATCTTTACCAAAACTAGCAGCAATAGTATCAACTTCATTTAAAAAGCCTAAATCCATTGTCATATCAGCTTCATCAATTACTAATTTTTTAGCAGTATGAACATCTAAATGTTGACCTTTAATTAAATCAGCAACTCTTCCAGGAGTACCAATTACAATTTGTGGTTGTTCATTTTTTAATTTTTCAATTTGACGTTTTTTATCAGTACCACCAACATAATTGGCTAAGTGAATTACTTTATCACCATGTTTAGCTAATTGCTTAGCATTTTCATAAATTTGATAAGCCAATTCACGACTTGGCGTAGTAATTACTGCTTGAACACTGTTTTCATCAGGATTAACTTTTTCAAAAATAGGTAATAAAAAGGCATGGGTCTTACCACTACCAGTAGCAGATTGACCAACTACACTTCTCCCTTTCATAATTTCGGGAATTATATTTTCTTGTATTTTTGTTGGTTCTTTAAATTTTAATTCATCTAAAGCATTCATAATGAACGGTTTAAAATTATATTGCTTAAAAGTAGTTGTCATTATTTATCTCCTTTATAATCAGCAACTAGTGTATCTAATTGTTCAATGACTTGCTTAATTTCTTCATCATCATTAGCAACTGCACCACTTGCTAGTGGATGACCACCGCCGCCAAATTTCTTAGCTAGTTCATTAATTGATGGTCCCTTAGAACGTAGTCTAATGCGATAGCTACCATCTTTTTGTTGAACAAAAATAGCCCATGAACTAACCTGTTTAATATTCCCTGGCAATGGAACAACAGCAGAAGTACTTTCATCACCTAAATTAAATGGTTCTAGAACTTTATCACTTAAAACTAGATAAGCTGCTCCGCTTTCTTTAATATTTAGATGTTCATATACATAAGCTGATAAACGTGCTAATGGAACATCAATTTCAGACTCAATGTTATTAACTTCAGTAGTAGAAAAATTTAATTTAGCTAATTCGGAAGCAACTCTAAAAGTATTTGCAGATGTTGATGGATATTTAAATCGACCAGTATCTCCAACAATTCCTGCATACAAAAGTCTACCAGCCTCATCATTAATTTTTAGTTTTTTAGAAGCATTATATAAATCATAAATAAGTTCAGATGTACTTGATGCTTCTGGTTTAACCCACATAATATCTCCAAATTGATCATCATTAGGATGATGGTCAATCTTAATCATCATTTTACCTTTAGTATAACGAGAATCATCAACACGAGGCTGATTAGCAGTATCACAAACAATTACCAATGCATTTTTGTAAACATCATCATCAATATTATCGGTTTTACCCAACCAATCAAACCCATGATATTGTTTACCTACACAGTAAACATTTTTATTGGGAAAAGATGTTTTAATAATATTTGCTAAGCCCATTTGAGATCCATAAGCATCTGGGTCTGGTCGTTGATGACGATGAATGATAATCGTATCAAAATCACAAATGGCTTTAATAATTTTCTTTTCAGTTGATAAATTAAACGTGTTTAAAATATTTTGCATAATTATAATTAATGACCTTCAATCTATTTCTTATCTTAATATATCTAACAATTATATCACACGCCTATAACGTTTAAATAAAATTATTAGAAATAAAAAAAGCAACTTTCATTGTATTGAAAATCGCTTTTTTAACTAGTCTTCTTTTTCTGATTTTTCTTCAGTTTCATTTTCTGAACTTTTATCATCATTTGAAGTTGCTTCACCAACACGTTCAGTTACCTTAGCAACTGCGTTCATATCAAATACTAAATAAATCCCGTCACAATCTAATGTAATAGTCTTATTTTCAGTATCGATATCATCAACTACACCATGAAGGCGACCAATTGTAACAACGTGATCACCCTTTTGTAGTTGCTTTAAAGTTTCGGCATGTTTTTGTTGTTGTTTCTTTTGTGGTCTAATAATCAAGAAATACATAACAGCAAAAAGGACGATCATAATTGCAAATCCTGCGAAATTACCCATTATTTTCACCTACTCTTTCAACTCATAACATATCTATATAATAGGTTATCAGAACTACTAATAATAGTCTACCATAAATTAATTATTATTAATTGGATAATCTAGATGTTTATATGCAGTTTCAGTAACCATTCTTCCACGAGCTGTCCTTTTTAAATAGCCAATCTGCAACAAATATGGTTCATACATTTCAGCAATTGTATCAGTCTCTTCACCAATATTAGCAGCCAATGTATTTAAACCCACTGGCCCACCATTATAATATACAATCATTGTTTTTAATAATTTAATATCAGTGTTATCTAGTCCTTCATCATCAACACCTAACATATTCAAGGAATGGTCAACAATTTCAGCATCGATGTTTTCTTTATCAGATACTTGTGCAAAATCACGTACTCTTTTTAATAAGCGATTAGCTATTCTAGGAGTTCCTCTAGAGCGACGAGCAATTTCATGTGCTCCTTTGGTAACAATTTCAGCATTAAAAATATCAGCTGAACGTTTTACAATTTCTTCTAAATCTTTAGTTTCATAATATTTCATATGTTCAACTATACCAAATCGATCACGAAATGGTGCCGAAAGAATTCCAGCTCTAGTTGTGGCACCAACTAAAGTAAATGGTGGCAAAGGAAAATGAACTGGATGCGCTGTTGGTCCTTGTCCAACCACAATATCAACATAAAAGTCTTCCATTGCAGAATATAACATTTCTTCAACCATTTTAGGTAAGCGATGAATTTCATCAATAAATAAAATATCACCTGGCTGTAATTCGTTAAGTAAAGCTACCAAATCACCTGATTTTTCAATCGCAGGACCACTGGTCGTTTTAATGCCCACATCCATTTCGTTAGCAATGATCATTGCTAACGTCGTTTTACCTAATCCAGGTGGACCATAAAGCAAAACATGATCTAATGATTCTTCTCTTTGTTTAGCCGCTTTAATATAAACCGATAGTTCTGATTTTAAATCATCTTGACCAATATATTCGGATAAATGTTGTGGGCGAAGAGATTTTTCAACTGATTCCTCATTATCACTAGCACTGTCACCAGAAACAATTCGATTATCGTCCATATTAAGATTCCTCCTTTTAGTATTGGGTTAATAATTTAAGGCCATTACTTAGATATTCATCAGTAGTCATTGGCGCTGTTTTAGATAATTGTTTCTTAATCTTTTCTACATCACGATGTGTGTATCCTAAAGCTTCCAAGGCTTGTAATGCATCGCTTAATTCTTTACTATCAGATTCGTTAAGATTATTTGATTTTATTTCATCAACATTATCAAATAACGATGGTGCAATATCATCAATTTTACCTTTTAAGTCTAGAATAATTTGTTTAGCTGTTTTCTTACCAACACCAGGAAACTTAGTTAAATAAGTAACATTTTCTTCATTGATTGCTTTGACTAAAGATTTAGGATCATTTCCAGCCAAAATTGCTAATGCATTCTTAGGTCCAATACCAGAAACGCTTAGTAATTTTTCAAAAATACTCTTTTCTTCTCTAGTGTAAAAACCATATAGCGTTTGTGCTGAATCACTTACTGCTTGATAAATGAAAATTTTAACGATTTTATTTTCATCAGTAGAAAAACGATAAGGATCAGAAGTGTGAACTAAGTATCCTACTCCTGAAACATCAACGACAACGTATCCAGGTTTTACATCAGCTATAATTCCTTTTAAATATTCATACATATTTTTTACATCCTTTTAAATAATTATTCACTTTTATGTGGATCTTGAATGCGTTTAAACATTCTCTCCATATCAGCATTAGAAAATGAAACTAATACTGGTCTCCCATGCGGACAATTAAATGGATTATTAACCCTTGATAGATTATCAATTAAATTAATTGCTTGTTTTCGATCTAGATGATGATTAGCTTTTATTGCACGTTTGCAACTCATCATAATTGCAGTTTTAGCACGAAAAGCTGCAATTGATATCTTTTTATTTGCAATAACCCAATCAATCATTGATCGAATTGTTTCTTCTTCGTCAGAACCCTTAATCCAAGTTGGATGTTGTTTAACTACAAAGCTATTTTTACCAAAAATCTCAATGTTAATCCCAACACTATGCAAAACATCAATCTTTTGTTTAATAATAATTGCATCTGGTGCTGGATAATCAAGAACTATTGGAACTAACAAATTTTGTTGATCATCTGAAACATCCCCAATTTCAGTCCTAAACTTTTCATAATTAATTCTTTCTTGGGCAGCATGTTGATCTAATATATACATTCCATTATCTGACTCAGTAATCAAATAAGTTCCATGTAATTGCCCAATATAACGTAGATTAGGAAAACGGCCTTCTTTTTCATCAGTAGGATTATCATCATCTGACATTAACTGCTCTTTGTTTTTATCAAATGGTAAAATATCAGATTCATTATCATATTTTTCTGCAAACTTTTTTACTGAAGGATTACTTAAATCAGACCTATTTTTGACAATGATCGAATTTTCAACGTCACTAGATTCAACATCTGATTTAACTGAATTATCAATTATATTATCTAAATCGGATGGTGTATTGCTATCTTTTAACTTTTCAATATTATTTGTAGAATAGTGAGTTGATGCTTTATTTAGATCCATTTGCATTTGACTAGTTTCATAATGAGGCTTAACCGCTCGATCTCGATTCATCACATCAGGAATCAAGTTTTTTGGAAAAATGGCATCATAAACAGTTTTAGAAATCAAATTACATAATTGTTCTTCCTTACTAATACGAACTGTTTGTTTAGTTGGATGAACATTAACATCAATTAAAGTAGGATCTAAATTGATATTTAAAGTAACAATAGGATAGCGTCCAACCATTAGTTTAGAACCATATCCATCAGTTAGAGCTTTAAAAATATTATAATTTTTTACATAACGACCATTTAAAATAATAGTAACGTAATTTCTAGATGCCCTGGTTAATTCTGGCAAACTAATATAGCCATTAATCTTAAAATCATCATCTTGATTATCAATTTTAATAATCCGTTTTAAATTTCTAGCACCATAAATATCTCCAATCACTTGTTGGAGATTGTTACGACCAGAAGTACGAATTAATTCTCGATTATTATGAACAAGCGAAAAAGCAATATCAGGATGACCAATTGCTAATCTATCAACAATATTAGTAATCTTAGCTAACTCAGTTTGCAATGATTTCATATATTTCAATCTTGCTGGTGTATTATAAAATAGATCACTAACTGTAATTGATGTCCCCCTTCTGGATTCAGAAGGCATAATGGATTCAATCTTACTTCCTCTAATATGAATTTTAGTCCCTTCATCTCCAGTAGAAGTTTTTAATTGAACATCAGAAACAGATGCAATAGAAGGCAATGCTTCACCTCGAAATCCTAATGAATGGACTTTAAATAAATCCTGAGGATTATTAATCTTGCTAGTAGCATGACGTTTAAAAGCCAATTTAATATCATCACTTTCAATTCCTATACCATCATCAACCACTTGCATGCTTTTTAATCCAGAATCTTCAACATTGATATCAATCTGCGTACTTTTGGCATCGATAGAATTTTCTACTAATTCTTTAATTACTGAAGCAGGTCTTTCGACAACTTCACCAGCAGCAATCTGATCCGCTAATATCGGTGTTAATTCATGAATTTTTGACAAATAATCCCCTCCATTCATTATTTTTCAATTTTTTGTTTCCATTTATAAACAGCATTCATAATTTCCATTGGTGTTTTGGACATTAAATCCATGTTCTTAATGTCATTAATAATTTTAACATTTGAAGTGTTGTATTTCTTATTCTTCGCACTATTATCATTGAACAATGATAATTGTTGCTCTTCATCATTTTTAATATTATCTTCGGAAATTGGTGAGGCTTCAATATTCATAACCTTATCATCATTTTTATCATTCTCAAGTTGCTCTAAGATATTATCTGCACGTGATAATAAATTATCAGGCAAACCTGCTAGTTTGGCAACATGAATACCATAAGACTTATCAGCAGCTCCTTGTTTAACCTTATGCAAAAATACAAGTTCACCATTTTTCTCAATAGCCCCAACATGAACATTAGTTAAATGCTGTAAAGTATTTTCTAAATCAGTTAACTCATGATAATGAGTGGAAAACAAAGTTTTAGCATGAATATTATTGTGAACATATTCAATGATTGATTGGGCTAATGCCATCCCATCATAAGTAGCAGTTCCACGACCAATTTCATCAAATAATATTAAACTATTATCTGTGGCATTTTGAATGGCTTCATTTGATTCTTTCATTTCAACCATAAATGTACTTTCACCAGAAATTAAATCGTCAGCAGCACCAATTCTAGTAAATATTTGATCAAAAACTGGCATTTGAGCTGATTTAGCAGCCACAAAGCATCCAATCTGAGTCATAATGACTGCTAATGCTAGTTGACGCATATAAGTACTTTTACCAGACATATTGGGACCAGTAATTAGCAATACGTTCGTATCAGGATTCATCTTAACATTATTAGGAACGTAAGATTGGTGCCCCATCACTTTTTCAACTACTGGGTGACGACCATCGACAATTTCTAAATCATGATTATCATTCAAAGATGGTTTAACTAAACGATAATTCTCGGATATGACTGCAAAACTTTGTAAAACATCAATTGTCGAAACTGCATTTGCTAATTTTTGTAACCTTTTAATTGATTTTTTTACATTTTCACGTACTTTGCTAAATATGTCATATTCTAAGGTTTTGGATTTCTCTTGTGCTTCAATAATTAGTTTTTCTTTTTCTTTTAATTCTGGAGTGGAAAATCTTTCAGCGTTAGTTAATGTTTGTTTTCGCTCGTAACGATCTTCCGGTAACTTATTTAAATTAGCTTTAGAAACTTCAATATAGTAGCCAAAAACATGATTATATCCAATTTTAAGATTGTTAATGCCAGTTGTCTTACGTTCTTTATTCTCCAACTCAGCAATCCATTTTTTACCGTTATTCATCGCATCACGATAATCATCTAAAGTTTTATTATATCCATCTTTAATCAAATCACCATCAGTAACTGAAATTGGTGGTTCTTCAGTAATAGATTCATGAATCATTTGAGCAACATCATCAACTGGATCCAATAAATCATAAATATTATTAAAAGAATCAGAATCAATTGATGTTATTTCATACCTCAGCTTAGGTATTTGTTCCAAAGAAGATCGCAATTGAATCAAATCACGGCCATTAACAGATCCAAAAGAAACCTTACCGGCTAGTCTTTCTAAATCATAAACTTTAACCAAAATATCACTAATTTCATTACGTTCATAATAATGATCCAGTAGCTCTTGAACCGCATTTTGACGTTTAATAATTTGATTTTTAACTATTAATGGACGATCCAGCCATGTTTTAAGTTTACGACCGCCCATTGCAGTTTTGGTTTCATCCAATAACCACAATAAGCTTCCAGACTTTTTATTAGTACGAATATTCTTGGTTAATTCTAAATTATATTGTGAATTATGATCTAATTTTAAAAACTCTGCAGGGCGATACGAATCTGCGGCTTTCATATGAGATAAACTACGCTTTTGAGTCTTGATAACATAAGTAATCAAAAGTTCAGTTGTCTTTTTTTCTAAAGTATTAAGCAAATTATTAGTTAAGTCACTCATACTATCGTTAACATCAATATCAGATTGATGCGAAACTAAAACACCTAATTTTTTAAAGGTATTAATATCATCTTTTGATACATTATCACCAACAATAATTTCTTTAGTTTGTAAATTCATAATTTCATTAATTAAAGTATCAATATTACTTAAAACACTAGTTTTTAGTTCACCTGTAGATAATTCAGCATAAGCAAAACCATATTTTTCACTATTTTTATCATATTCTAAAGCCGTTAAATAGTTATTATTTTTTGCATTTGCAGCACCCGTTTCAGTCCTTGTTCCAGGTGTTAATAATTGTGTAACTGCACGTTTAACCATTCCTTTTGCAGACCTAGGATCTTCCATTTGTTCACAAATGGCTACTTTATAACCTTTATCTACCAAAGTGTTAATGTAGGATTCAACTGCTTTATGCGGAATTCCACACATTGGTATTGGATTACTAGAATTTTTATTTCTAGCAGTTAAAGTTAATTCCAATATTTGTGCACCTTTTATAGCATCATCATCAAACATTTCATAAAAGTCACCTAAACGATAAAATAAAAAAGCATCTTTATATTGATCTTTAACTTTTTGATATTGTTCCATCATTGGGGTTAATTTAGCTGATTTTACCATTAGATACCTACCTTACTAAAAATCTTATCCTTGATAAGGATGATCTGGACTAATTAATATTTTATTTATAGATTTAGCTTTCATACTATTATTTTCCATATCAATAATGCAACCAGAAACAATCCCGCCACCACTTTCTTCTACTTCAAATCTAGTCGGGCGTTGGGTTAAAAAGCGATGAATAATATTTTCATATTTCATACCTAAAACGCCGTCAGTAGGGCCACACATTCCTGCATCAGTCATAAAAGCAGTTCCATTCTTTAAAATACGATTATCATTAGTCTGAACATGGGTATGAGTTCCTACAATTGCACTAATCCTTCCATCCAAATACATAGACATAACTTGCTTCTCACTAGTTGTTTCAGCATGAAAATCAATAAAAATATTATCTACCTGTGATTTTAATTTATTTATTAATTCATCAATCATTCTAAATGGATCGTCAATTGGATCCATAAAAATTCGACCTTGCAAATTAATAACAGCAACTTTTCTACCATTTATATTGACAATGGTATAACCATTACCTGGAACATCATTTCCTGGAAAATTCAAAGGACGAACTAATTTCTTAGTTTTATCTATAAAATCAAATATTTCTTCATTATTCCATGCATGATTACCTAGAGTAATTACATCAGCTCCAGCATCCATAATTTCTTTATAAACTTTTCGATTAATTCCACGACCAAAGGAAGTCGCATTTTCCCCATTAACAACTGTTAATTGTGGTTTATAATCTCTCTTTAGGATTGGCAGATATTGTTTTATCATTTTCATTCCAATATTTCCAACAACATCACCAAGAAACAAAATTTTCATATTTATCCTCAATTCATTATTTATATAATGTCAATTTTACACCGATTTAGCAAAAATAAAAAAGGCCATTTGGCCTTTTTTATTTTGCATATTCAATTGATCTTACTTCTCTAATAATTGTCACCTTAATATGTCCTGGATATTCCATATCAGATTCAATTTTATTTTTTATGTCTCTTGCTAAAACAATTGCTTGCGTATCAGATAATTTATCTGGTTTAACAATTATGCGAATTTCTCGACCTGCCTGAATAGCATAGCTTTTTTTAACTTGATCAAAGCTATCTCCAATTTTTTCAAGACTTTCAAGACGATGAACAAAGCTTTCTAATGACTTACTTTTAGCACCAGGTCTCGAAATTGCAATTTTATTAGCAATACTTACTAATTCTGAAATAATATACTTAGGTTTCCTATTTTCGTCATCGCTGGCGATTGAATCAATAATAGCTGGACTTTCATGATATTTTTTAGCTAAATCAATTCCGATATCAATATGAGAACCTTCAGTTTCATTATTAACAGAGCGACCAATTTCATGTAATAATCCTGCACGTTTTGCTAAAACAACATCTTCACCAAGTTCAGATGCTAATACACCAGATAATTTTGCGACTTCGATTGAATGACTTAATACATTTCTACCATAGTAAATCTTGAATTTCAATTTACCAATCATTCCAATCATTTCAGGATTCATAGAATGAATTCCTAAGTCAAAGACAGTTTCTTCACCAATTTCCTGAATCTTTTCATCAAGTTCACGGCGACTTTTATCAACCATTTCTTCAATACGAGCTGGATGAATACGACCATCTTTAATTAATTTTTCTAATGCCATTTTAGCAACTTCACGTCTAATTGGATCAAATCCACTTAATACAACAGCTTCTGGAGTATCATCAATTACTAAATCGATCCCCGTAAGGGTTTCAAAAGTACGAATATTACGACCTTCTCTACCAATAATACGACCTTTCATATCATCACTTGGTAGAGTAACTACTGAAACAGTAGTCTCAGACACAATATCAGCAGCACTTTGTTGTATTGCTTCAATCACAAGATTTTTAGCATTGGTAGTTGCTTCTTTTTGGGCTTCATTATAACTATCTTTAACCATCTTAGCCCTCTCATCTGCTAATTTGTCGCTAGTTTCTTTAATAATTAAGCCCTTGGCTTCATCTTGAGAAAGTGCAGATATTTTTTCCAATTCAGTTTGACGTTGTTCAACCAAGTTATTGGCTTCCTGCTGTCTTTGCTCCAACTTCTTTTGATTAGCGTTAAGTTTTTCATCTCTTTTATTGAGAGAATCTTCCCTTTTATCGAAAGCATCATCTTTTCTATCCAAAGCATCTTCTCGTTGAATTAAGCGATTTTCTTGTCTTTGTACTTCTAAACGTCTTTGCTTAATTTCTTTTTCAATATTAGAACGATACTGATTACTTTTTTCTTTAGCTTCAAGAATTTTTTCTTTAGAAGATGTTTTTGCTTGTCTTTCAGCATTATCTAAGATGTCTTTAGCACTTTTATGAGCAATAGCCAACTTTTTCTCAACTATGTTTTTGTGTAAAAACATACCAATAAAGGTACCCAAAACAACAGCGATGATTACGAGGATTATATCAATTAATATATAATTCATAGAATTAAGTTACACCTCCAAACCATCAAAAAATGAATTAAACTATATTTTAAGTGTAATTAAATTATTTAAGTACTACTATATTTTAAATTTTACTGATAAAAGTGTCAATATATCTACTTTAATAAACATCGATATTAAGCTAAAAAATAGAGTTATTTAGCATTAATAACTAAATAACTCTATTTTTATTAACTATTTATTTTCAGTTTGCTTACTATCTTTGGATTTATTGTCATCAGATTCTTCTTTGGAGTCATCTTCATCCATACCATAAGCAACACGAACTTTTTTGTTAATTTCACTCATTTTGTCAGGATTATCAACTAAGTATTGCTTAGCATTTTCTCTACCTTGTCCAATACGTTCATCTCCGTATGAATACCAAGAACCTGATTTATTAATAATATCTTGGTCAACGGCCATATCTACTAATTCACCAGTTTGAGAAATACCTTCCCCATACATAATATCAACTTCAACACGTTTGAATGGAGGAGCTACCTTGTTTTTAGCAACCTTAATTTTGGTACGATTACCTATAACATCAGTACCATTTTTAATTTGTTCTGCTCTTCTGATATCTAATCGAATCGTTGAATAAAATTTCAAAGCACGACCACCAGGAGTTGTTTCAGGATTACCAAACATAACTCCAACTTTTTCTCTAATTTGATTAATAAATAGAGCAATAGTTTTAGTTTTATTAATAGATCCAGATAGTTTCCTAAGAGCTTGTGACATTAAACGAGCTTGCAATCCAACATGGGCATCACCCATTTCACCTTCAATTTCTGCACGTGGTACTAATGCAGCAACAGAATCAACTACTACTATATCAACAGCACCACTAGAAACTAGGGCATCACAAATTTGAAGTCCTTGTTCACCAGTATCAGGTTGTGATAACAACAATTCATCAATATTAACGCCTAAATTAGTAGCATAAACTGGATCTAATGCGTTTTCAGCATCAATATAAGCAGCAGTTCCGCCTTGCTTTTGCACTTCAGCAACCGCTTGTAACGCAAGTGTTGTTTTACCAGAACTTTCAGGTCCATAAATCTCAACAATTCTTCCACGAGGAAATCCACCTACTCCAAGTGCATTGTCCAATGCAAGCGAACCAGTTGGAATTGTTGAAATTCTAGTGTCACCACGATCTCCCATTCTCATAATAGAACCTTTACCGAATTCCTTTTCAATTCGCTTTAAGGCACCATCTAGAGCGGCTTTACGTTCATCAGCCATTCAATGACCTCCTTTAAAAATACTTTATTCCTAAATATTCAATATTTACACTATACTAATCTATAATACAAAAAGCAAGTAAAAATGAACAAATGTTCGCACTATTTATTATACTCATCGGCAAGCATTTTAAGAGCAGCAATAACTGACTTAGCCCTTACATCATTACGATTTCCATTGAAATGAAACTCTTTAGAATAAGGTAAACGATTTAAGTAATCCATTCCTATAAAAACCGTACCAGCCGGATTGTTTTCTAAAGAGTCTGGACCTGCTACTCCTGTAAAAGAAACTCCGACATTAGTAATCATTTTTTTCTTAGCTTGCTTAGCCATCAAAATTGCAGTTTGCTCAGAAACAACTCCATTATCGCTGATAATATTTTCTGGAATATCTAATAGTAACTCTTTAGCAGAATTTGAATAAGTTACAAAGCCACCAGGAAAAATTGCAGAGACCCCTGAAATATTACCTAAAGTAGATTGAAACAGGCCTGCAGTTAAACTCTCTGCAGCAGTAATAGATATATCATCGTTAATAAAGTTCTTAATAATTGAAGCATCAATATTCATTATTATTCGACCTTTCAATATTAAAATACGTAATATAGTAATATATTTGTTTAAAAAGAATCAGCAAATAAGTCTTTACTTCTTACAAAATATTCAATTCCCGAATAAACTGTGAAGAACAAGCAGATATACAATATGATTGTTCCTAAACCAAGATTAAATGGTAATACAATGAAGTCATTCATTAATAGAAGAATAATTGAAATCATTTGACTTGCGGTTTTAATCTTACCAGGCCAAGCTGCAGAAATTACTTTCCCATCATTTTCAACAGCTATTAGCCTTAATCCAGTAACTGCCAACTCACGACATACGATGATTGCAGCTACCCATGAAGGAACTAAACCATATGATACTAAAATAATAAAAGCTGACATTACAATCATTTTATCAGCTAGAGGATCAGCAAATTTTCCAAAATTAGTAACTAAATGATTTTTACGAGCAATTTGACCATCCAAAAAGTCAGTAATACATGCCACTGCAAATATAATTGCACCCATAATCCTAACGACAGGAACTGTTGTACCAAGTAAAATAGTAGTTCCTAAGTTTAAGGGAAATGCCAATAATAAAATAAAAATAGGAATCATGATAATTCTAATCAATGTTAATTTATTCGGTAAATTCAAAATATAAATCTCCTTTTTAATATGTAAGATTAAAAAAAGGGCTATTAAGCCCTTTTTATTTAAATTTTATAGTTAAAACAGTAGTCATAGGTACACTTTTATCAAGATTTAGTAACTTATTGTTAATAAAAATCTTAGTTGATGGTACATTCCCTAATGACATAGAAACATCTTTTGTACCATTAGGTAATTTCACAGCCTTTCTATTACCAGCTTCTTGAGATCCTGAAAATAGTGACTTACCATTAGTTGAAATAGATGACCAAGCACGATTGCTTGCATCTAATTTAATCGTATTGTTTTTACTTCCACTAACTTCATATTCAGTTGAGTTTAATTTTTTAATAGTAGTATTGTTAACATCCTTTTTAGAAGTAACTTTTTTACTGTGTTTTTTATTATGGTTATCATTTGATGATTTAACGTTTTCAGAAGAACCACTAACTGATACAGAACTATTATTATTAATATTAGTATCAGAAGATTTGTTAGTTTTAGCAACAATCCCCCATATAACAAAAACAACAATTAATACAATAATAATAGTTCCGATGATTGGAATGAATTTTCTAAAAGAATTTATTCTTTCTTCTTTATTTTGACGATTAGAACGTTTGGATAAAGTATCCTCTGAAACTTTCTGACTATATTCTTCAGTCTGAGTATCAGGTAAACTATCATCATGTTCACTAAGTAATTCCATTCCATCAATACCTACAGTATCAGCATATTGTTTAATGAAAGCTCTAACATAAAAGTCTCCTGGTAATTCTGAAAATTCTTCATTTTCAATTGCTTCTAAATAATGAGCCTGAATTTTGGTAATCTTTTGCACATCGTCTAATGACATACCTTTTGCAACACGTGCATCATGTAGTGATTTACCGATTTCTACTTCTTTGTTTTCATCTTTTGCCATAGAAATTACTCCACTTAAATATATTTTTCATAATTTTAGTATATCATAACATAACCAATAATTAGGCATTAAAATAATTATTTGTCAGAATATGGAAAAATTACATTAGAAATAATATTCTCATCTAATATAAATTTAGAACCATATTCTTTTAAATTATCAATCGTAATATTATTAATCAAATTTACTTCATCAAATAAATTCACAAAATTATTATCACTATCGCCTAAATTATTGGCCGTTGCTTCAATAGAATTCATAATCAAAATATGTTGACCAATTTCTTCACGTTTTATTAGTTCTAATTCGTCAATATAGTTATCTAAGTTACTAATTGCATTTATTAAAATCTTTTTGATATTCATTATAAAATCATTTGGATATTCAGTATCTCCAGCAATAATAGCAAAATTAAAATTTTTATTACAATCAAAGTCAAAGCCAAACGAGTCATCAATAATACCATTATTATATAAATAAGCGTAATTATCAGAATCTTCAGAAAACAATATTTCTAAAAGTAATGAAATTGATAACTCATACTTAATATCTTTCCCCAATTCTGAATCACCTTTAATACCAACAGCAACTTTAGTACCAAAGACATCCATTTTTCTTTGATTAAAATAATTAATTCTTTTAGATAAAGGTTGAATTCTTTTAATTTTTTGTGCAGGTAAAAAATTATGTTTTTTCTGATTTTCCATAACTATTTTCAACACTTTTTCAGGATTAACATTACCAACAATATTTAACTGCATATTAGACGGTTGATAAAAAGTCTTATGAGCAGTATATAAATCATCAGAGGTAATTTTTTTGATAGATTTTACAGTCCCAGCAATGTCAACATTCAAATGGCTATCAGGATACATATTTTGAATTGTATTGAAATATAACGACGCATTGGGATCATTATTATACATTTTTATTTCTTGAGCAATAATACCTTTTTCTTTATCAACTTTTTTATCATTAAAATAAGGCTCTTGAACAAAATCAAGCAATGTATTCAAATTTTCCTTAATGTAATTGGTACAAGAAAACAAATAGCTAGTACGATTAAAACTAGTGAAAGCATTAGAGCTAGCACCATATTTAGAAAAAATATCCATCGCATCATAGCCATCTTTATCAAACATTTTATGTTCTAAAAAATGGGCAATTCCAGCTGGCATCTCTTTCTTTTCATCATCATAACTAATAAAAGTATTATCAATTGAACCATATTTTACAGTTAAAGAAGCATAAGTTTTTTGAAAACCTTTTTTAGGTTCAATAACGACTGTAAGGCCATTTTTTAATTGTTCTTTATAAACATTTTCATTATATTGAGGATATTTAAATTCTATCATTTTTATTTATTATCTCCCTTCAATAAGAAAACAGTTTGTAAATCAACTTTTTGGGCAACCTTAGCAATTTCATCAATACTAACTGAATCAATATTTTCACACCACTGTTCAAAACTAAGTTTTCTATTTAACAATGAGTTAGCAAATTCTTGTTCTAAGCTTTGTCTAGGATTATCTAAAATAGCTTTTTTAGAACTGATCATTTCGGCTTTAACGCTTTTTAAAATGTCAACATTAATATTTTTATTTTGAATAGCCTTTAATTGTTCGTTAATTATGGATTGAACCTTTTTAGCATTACTAGCATCAATGCCAGAATTAATCATCATAACACCGTTTAAAGAGTTAAACATGCTGTTAGCGTAATATGCTAAGCTGTATTTTTCCCTAACATTTTTAAAAAGTTTAGATTGAGAACTACCACCAAATATAGCATTAAATAATAATGCAGCAAAAAAATCATCAGAATCATAGTAAACTGGAAAATTATATGCCATATTAAGATTACTTTGCGTAGCATTTGTATCTTCAGTAATACATTTCACTTCAGATTCAGCATGTTTATAATAATCTATTTTGTAAATCTTATCACGATTGGATATATTAATCTGATTAATGTAAGACATTAATGTTTCATCATCAAAATCACCTAATACTGAAATTCTAAGATTATCTTGTTTTATAACACTTTTATAATATTGATATTCATCGGAAGAGTTAATTTTATCGTATTGACTAACATCACCAAATAAAAACTTTCCTCGATTATCATTTTGATAATAATATTCTTTAAGTTTAACTGATGAATAATATTGTTTATCGTCAGTAATAGAAGAAATATATTTTTGCATATTTGATTTTTGCAAATTAAAAGTATCATTATCAAAAGCATTATTAGATACTAAAGGACGCATTAATATTGAATTCAAAAAATTAATTGCATCCCTTAGTAATAAGGCATGATTTCCAGGAATAAATTTAGGGTTAGGAATGCTCAAATTTATTCTAATAATTGATAGATTCCCATATCTTAATAGATTAGTACCAAAGCTAGCACCATACATTTTAGATAATTGACGAGCCAATTTAGTCTGCGTTGGATAATCTGCATTGTTAGTTTCAAAAAGCTCAGCTAACAATGCCCTTTTTGCAAAATCATTGATATTCAAGGGCTCGATTAAATCACAAGTAATTGTGATTGTTTTAAATTTATCTTCATGAATAGTATTTAAACTAAATCCATTTGAAATATATTTTTGCAATATTTAACCTTCCTTTTGTCGTGATTGTTGTTCTAATTTTAACAATGGTGATTTATATTTTTTGCCAAACCACTTACGACAAATTTTTTCCAATTCACCATTTTTTGCTAGTTCACTAAGACCCTTATTAATTTTATTTTTCATTGTTTTATCACCTTTACGTAATCCAACAGAAAATTCTTCATCTGGAAATTTTCCAGTAGATATTTTATACATTGAAGGATCATGTTGATGAGCAATGTAATAATTCGCATAATTACTGTCTATTAACAACCCATCAATTCTTCCATGGGTTAAATCTATAAAAGCATTAGTAAAGGAATTATATAAAATAGGATATTTATTTTTAATTTTATTTTTTAAAACCTTAGGGTTGTTATTTATATCGTTTAACCCTGAAGATCCACTTTGAGCACCTAATATTTTACCATGCATATCATTAAAATTATTGATATGTGAAGACTTTAAGGTAACTAATTCTTGTTCATTAGATAAATATGGCTTAGTAAATGCAACGTTTTTCTTTCTTTCTGGATTCTCAGAAAATCCATTCCAAATTAAATCAATAGTTCCATTGCGCAATTCAGTAACATTCATTGACCAATCAATTTGTTGAAAAATAGGCTTAATATCATATTTTTTAAACACCGCTTTAGCCAAGTCAACATCAAAGCCTGTAATTTGACCACTTTTGTTTTCATAACCCATTGGAACAAATGTCACATCAAGTCCAATTGTAACTTTCTTATCTTTCTTTATTTTAGACCAATTGTCTTGATTATTTGCCCTTTGAGTTAAAGACTGACATCCTGTTAGTGTCATAATACATAAAAAAGATAAAAAAAATATTAGAATGCTATAAACCTTTTTATTCATAAGTGCTTTCACCTCTTAAATTGGTTTTACTTCTTTTATTTTGTCAGAAATTTGATTAGCAAATTGAATATCATGAGTCACAACTAATTGAGTAATATTTTTCTTTTTCAAGCTTAAAATGATATTTCCAACTTCCTTGCTTAACTTAGGATCTAAGGCCGAAGTTGGTTCATCATAGCAAATAATTTTAGGATGCATTGCCAAAGTTCTAACAATTGCCACACGTTGCTTTTGACCGCCTGATAATTGATATGGATATAGTGTTTCTTTACCACCCAAATTTAATTGATCAATTAATTTATGAGCTTCACTTTCTGCAGCTTCTTTTGATTTTTTTAAAACCAATTGTGGAGCTAAAGTTATATTATCGATAACCGTTAAATTTGGAAATAGTCCATAATCTTGGAAAACAACCCCAATAAGTGCTTCAGAACTATCACTAGGATCGATTTTTTTATCATCAATATAAAAATCACCTGAGTCAAAAGGTTCTAAACCTGTAATGCATCTTAGTAATGTGGTTTTACCAGCTCCTGAAGGTCCAACTATTCCTAAGATTTCATTACTATTAACCGACAAATTCATATTTTTAATTATTTGTTTATTTTGAAAGCTTTTATTTAAATTCTCTATTTTAAACATTAAAATCGCCCCCTATTTCCAGTAATTAAAACGTTTTTCTAATTTTTTTAAAATTAAAGTTAACAATGCAGTTAAAATTAAGTAAAATACAGCTACTAAGATTAGCGGTAATAAGGTTACATCCCTTGCAGTAGCAATATTACCAGCTTGAAGTAGGTCACCAATTCCAATTACATAAACTAAAGAAGAATCTTTAACTAAGTTAATAACTTCATTTCCAATTGATGGTAAAACAATTTTAAAAACTTGTGGAATTATAATTTTACGTAATGTTTGCCAATTAGATAAGCGCAACATTTTTGCACTTTCAAATTGATTTTGAGGAATTGATTGAAAACCACCGCGAAATATTTCAGCAAAATATGCTGCATAATTTAATGAAAATGCAATTAATGCTGCTTCAAAACGTGGAAAAACAATTCCTATAATAGGTAGACCATAAAAAATAAAAATTAATTGTAATAATAATGGCGTTCCCCTCATTATCCATACATAAAATTCAAAAATAGCTTTTATAAAATGTTTTCCTGTTAAAGCTAAAGAGACTAAAATTCCAAGTGGAATGGAAATTAATAGAGTTAAGCCAAATATTTCTAATGTGGTTATTACTCCTGAGAACAACGACGGTAGTATTTCTAATATATAGTGCATTTTGATATCAACCTCCTTAAATAAAAAACGCCCTTTTAGTAAAAATCTACTAAAAGGACGTTAAAACGCGGTTCCACCTAATTTCCTACTTTACTCGCATAAAGTAGCTTATTGAGTATAAAACTCAAAAGATAACGGATTAAACCGGTATATTCTTAATAAACATTCAGAATAACAATTTACAGACGTGAAACGTTAATAATAACTGTCTAATTACACCGAAAAATAGACTCTCTATGAATTATCATTTAACGCGCTTCTGATCATAATTTTTAATTTATAAAAATAAGAATAACTTAATTTAATAATTAAATCAACTTTATTTATTTTTTATGACTGAACAAATGGGTAAGCTTATTCCAGAAGCCCTCTTTCTTAACCGAATTATTAATATTCATAAGAGGTACTGTCTCACCTTCTAGCCTTCTTGCAACATTGCGGTATCCTTGCGCTGTTGGATTATCTGGATCCATAACAATTGATTTACCAATATTAGAGGTACTGATAACTTTATCATCGTCCAAAATAACACCTAATAAATTAATCCCTAAATGAGTAGTAATTTCATCAATATCCATATAACTATCATCTTGCATCAAAGATGTTCTAATCCTATTTATAATTAAATTAGGTGATTCTTTTAGTGGATGTTGTTCTAATAATCCAATAACACGATCAGCATCTCTAACCGCAGATATTTCAGGAGTTGTTACAACAATTGCCCCATCAGCTCCAGAAACAGCATTAATAAATCCTTGTTCAATTCCTGCAGGACAATCAATAAATACATAATCAAAATCAGGCTTCAATTCATCAACAATGTCTTTAACTTGTTCTTGGTTAACAGCATTTTTATCAGTATTTTGTGCTGCAGGTAAAAGATATAGTAAATCATCAAACCTTTTATCTTTAACTAAAGCTTGAACTAATTTAGCTCTGCCATCAGCAACATCCACAATGTCATACATAACTCGATTATCTAAACCTAGAACAACATCTAAATTTCTTAAACCAATATCTAAGTCAATTAAACAAACTCTTTTCCCCATCATTGCTAAAGCAATTCCAATATTAGCACTAGAGGTAGTTTTACCAACTCCACCTTTTCCTGATGTAATTACAATGGCCTTTCCCATTAGATAATACCTCCAATCCGATTAAAAAATTTTGGATTAATTTCTTTTAATTCATTAATTTTACCATAACTTAATAAATGTAAATCATTAACATAAACAACAGTACTTTCTTTATTATTAATTGGATTATCTGAAACAATATCGTATTGTTCACCAACTCTAACCTGTTGAGCATTATGTAGATTGCCAATGATCAACTTATCTTCATTATCAGGGTAACCTGCTTGAACAATTCCTTTAATATTTCCCATATTATAAATGTTACCCGATGCGAATAGTTTACCACCCTCATGAACATTTCCAAAAAATAATACATCACCATCAATGTTTACTTCTTGTCCATTTCTGATTGTTTTACTCATTGGTTCAATATATTTTTGTTTAAACTTAGCTTCAGCATCTTCCTTAGTAAGAACATTAGACATAAAATGTCCAACTGATAAGCCATGATAACTATTTATATTCTCCATTATAGTGTTTTTTTGTTCTTGAGAAAATAAACGATTACCAATACGAATATTTAATTTAATATCTTCCGATTTTTTTAAATTGCTCTCACTCAACCTGTTTAACAAATTTTTTAAGTCTATATTAATTTGTTCCAAACTTGATGATTCATTCAAAATCACTTCATATCCTGATTGAGTACCTTTCAACACAGCTGATTGCATTAATCAATTGCTCCTCTTTCAATATTTTTAATCTAAACGTTCAAATAAGATCTGACATGGAATATATAAAATAACTAAAAATAAAATATTAATTATTAAAGTAGGTCCCAAAACATGAACTAAGAAAAAACTATCTGACATACTGGTTAAATTTTGTAACTTATTTACAAAAAATGATAATAAATATATTATTGATAAATCAATAATATAAATCAAAATTGAGCTAAAAATATCGACAGAAAGTAATTTATATAATTTTTTACCCATATATATTGCCAACGGAAAGATAAATAAGTATACCCCTATAATACCGGTATAATACATATCGAATATCAATCCAGATAGTGCGGCCCACCATTCAATTCTAATGTTAATTCTTTGTATAAAAAACATCGCAAAAAATAGCCATAAGAATGTTAATTGAGGAATAAAATAGTAATTGTTAAGTAATAAATGACTAAACACTAAAGAAATTGAACCATCTAAAAATAAAGCAATTAATATTCCAATCGGTAAAATATATTTTAAAGGAGAGTGACTTAGCATATTTGTATCCTCCTTTATTGTTTCTTAGCAGCTACAGTAACAACTTCTAAGTCATTCATGCTAGCTGGAGTTTTGATATAAATTTTAGATGAAGTGCCGTAATCATCAGTAGTACTTTTAGCTACAGTTCCTACATAAAGTCCTTTTGGTGTAATTCCACCAAGACCATTAGTCGACACTTTATCGCCCTTCTTAAGTTCAATTCCAGTATTTAAATGGCCCATAATTAGTTCTCCGGTATTTCTATCAAAGCCATTAATTAAACCATTAACAGTTTTACCATCTTTATTAGTAACTGCAACTGAAAATTTATTACTAGAATCTGAGTTATCTGAAATTAGCTCAACTTTACTATTAGTGGTATTAACTTCTGAAACTCTACCAATTAGTCCATTGCCACCTAAAACTGGCATATCTTTTTGCACACCAGCACTACTACCTTTATTGATAATAAATTGACTCTGCCAAGCAGATGGTGTCCTTGATAAAACAGTTGAAGTAATTGCTTGATAATCAGTTAAACTAGCATTCATTTTTAATTGTCTTTTTAATTGTGCATTTTCTTGTTGAATTGCTTGATCTTTAACTTTAGTTGAAACAACACTTGATACCTGAGATTTTAATTGCTGATTTTCTTTATAAGTATTAATTAAATTATTAACATTTTCTGATCCATGACGAACAACATTTACTGGATAAGAAACAACTGTACTTGTAATACCAACAATATCATTCCCAAATCGTTGAATAAATGGGGGCATTGAACGATTGTTTCTAGTACTAATGGATAGCGTCATAAAACCAAGACATAAAACAATACAGACAATTATAATTACCCATTTACGATTGGAGAAAAACTTATGCATCTTTAATTCCTCCGAACTTAATAAATAAGCGGGAAGATTTGAAATCTCCCCACTTAAATTAATTTATTTTCTCTTCATAACATCAATATTCTTTAATGATTCACCAGTTCCGATTGCAACACAATCAAGCGGGGTCTTAGCGATAGAAACGGGTACTTTAGTTGCTTCAGAAATAACTTGTGGTAAGTTTTTAAGTAAAGCTCCACCACCAGTTAAAACAATTCCATGATCAATAACATCGGCTGAAATTTCAGGTGATGTTTCTTCTAAGGTTTCTTTTACTGTACTAATGATTTCTTGAATTGGTTCTTCAATTGATTTAGCTACATCTTCAGCTGAAATTTCAATGCTCTTTGGTAGACCAGTTAATAGATAACGACCACGAATAGTAACATTTTCAATATCTTTAGCTGCTTCAAGAGATGCAGAACCAATATCCCATTTTAATTTTTCAGCAGTTCTTTCACCAATTAGTAAATTATAATGTTTACGAATATATGTAGCAATTGCATCGTTTAAACGATCTCCGGCTACTCTCAATGAACGACTGGAAACAATTCCACCCAGTGAAATTGTAGCAACATCAGTAGTTCCACCACCAATATCAACTACCATACTACCAGTAGGATCCATAATTGGTAATCCAGCTCCAATAGCAGCAGCAAATGGTTCTTCAATTACATAAGCATCTCTTGCTCCAGCTACTCTAGTAGCATCAATGACTGCACGTTTTTCAACAGCTGTAATTCCACTTGGTACGCAAACCATTACATATGGTTTACCAGAAGAATGACCAATAGTCTTATTAATATAATATTTCAACATAGTAACAGTAGTATCATAATCGGCAATTACACCATCTTTCATAGGACGAATTGCAGCAATACTAGATGGAGTACGTCCAATCATATCTCTAGCTTCTTGTCCTACCGCAACAATTTCTCCAGTTTTAGTATTTTTAGCAACAACTGAAGGTTCTCTTAACACAATTTGTTTACCATCAACATAAACAATTGTGTTTGCAGTTCCTAAATCAATTCCAATGTTTTTAGTTCCAAATCCAAACACAATTTTTCATCCCTTCATAATTCATTTGGTTGGCTTATTATCTTTTCACCTTATTATATCATAATTATCTCTTCTAAAATTATAATAACATACCCTAGTGTAAACGATTTTAACTTATTTATCATTAATGTTTTAAAAATTTAATAAAAAAGTTTTCTCACATCTGATATAAAATATAATGATCCTGTAATTAATAATAGATCATCATTAGACATTTCATTAACACTTTTCATTATCGCTATTTTCCATTTTGGCACAAACTTAACTGGATGTTTAGCATTTACAGCTTCTAAAATATGATTCAGTGCTGCAGATTTACGATTTTCAGGACCTGAAAATTCAGTTAATATTAAATGAACATTATTAATATTAGCAAGAGTATTAATCATTTTTAAATATTGTTTGTCTGACAGAATCGCAAGTACAATATAAATTTCATTATTTGAAAAATGATGTTTTAAAAGCTTTGATAATTCTAAAACAGCTGGTTCATTATGAGCACCATCTATTACTACTGTCGGCTTATCATTTAGTTTTTCAAATCTACCTGCCCAAAATGTATTGATTAGACCTTCTCTTATAATTTTATAGTTTATTGATTGGTAATTGTTTTTTTTATATCTAATATAGGTTTCAATAGCGCAAGCAGCATTATCAATTTGATATTGTCCCAGCATGTTAATAGATAAATTATCAATTGAAATTAAATTATTTGAAAATGAAAAATTTTCTTTCCAAGATTTTTCATTGCAATCTGAGATAAAATAATCTTGTTCTGGGACAAACAAGTTGCTCTTTTGTTCATAACAAACATTTTTAATTACTTCTAAAGCCTCACTAGGTAATTTACCAATAACACAATCTACATTGTTCTTAATAATTCCTGCTTTTTGATTAGCAATTTCACCTAAAGTATTACCCAATATTTTCATGTGATCATATCCAATTGTAGTAATTACAGATACCTTGGGTTTAAAAACATTAGTAGAATCTAGTAAGCCACCTAAACCTACCTCAACTAAAACAATATCAACCGGATGTTTGGCAAAATATAGAAACATCATTGCCGTTACAATTTCAAATTCAGTAGGTCCACCATGTTCAAGCTCTTCGTCCATACATTTTACAATTGGTTGAATTATAGACACTAAATCTACTATTTCTTTATCACTAATTGGCATACCGTTTACACTAATTCTTTCATTAAAGCGAATTAAAAATGGTGATGTGAATGAACCTACTTTTAAGCCTTCAGCTTGAAAAATATTACGCAAGAATGCCAATGTAGATCCTTTACCATTAGTCCCAGCAATATGAATCCCATTAATTTTATCTTGCGGATTATTTAATTTTTTAAGTAATAATTTTATAGTATTTAAATTTGGATGCTTTTTAAATTTTGTTCTACCATGAATAAAATTTAAAGCTTCTTCATAATTCATTTTTTATTTCTCCTAAAAAAGCCGAGCACAAGCTCGACTTTTTATTGTTAAACTATTTTTGATTTTTAATATCTTCTAGTCTCTGTTTAGCTGCTTCTAATTTAGATTCATTATCTGATTTCTTGTCTTTTTCAGCATCAACAACTTGTTTTGGTGCATTATCAACAAAACGTTTATTAGCAAGCTTTTTCTCTGCACGCTGAACTTCAAAAGTATAATTATCAATATCTTTTTGAATACGTTTAATTTCTTCATCTAAATCAACAAGTTCAGCTAAAGGAATACTAATTTCAGCATCAGTAATAATTCCAGTCATTGATAATTTAGGAGCATCAACATCAGAACCTATATTAAATTTCTTTGGATGACAGAAACGATCAATATAGTGTCTATTAGTGTTGAAGATATCTTTCAAATCATCATTATCAGTTTTAATTAGTAAATCAATAGATGATGACATTGGAGCATTAGCCTTAGCACGAATATTTCTTACTACTTTAATTAATTCAATTAATGCAGACATATTCTTTTCAGCTTGAGCATCATCAAATTCTTTATGTTCAACTGGATATGGAGCAACCACAATAGATTTACCTTCATGTGGCATAGTTAACCAAATTTTTTCAGTAACAAATGGCATCATTGGATGCATTAATTTTAGAATTTTGTCTAATACATAGGCTAAAATATTTCTTGTATTTTCTTTAGCTTTGGCATCATCACCATTAAGAGTTTCCTTACTCATCTCAATATACCAATCACAAAAGTCATTCCAAATAAAGTCATATAAAGCACGACCAGCTTCACCAAAATTATACTTTTCAAATAAGTCTGTAACTTGAGTTACCACATTATTTAAACGACTTAAAATCCAGCGATCAGCCAAATTCCATTCGTCTTTATTAGGTAAAACTGGTTTGTCCATATCACCTAAGTTCATAATTACATAACGACTGGCATTCCATATTTTGTTAATGAAGTTCCATGCTGATTCAATTTTTTCATAACTAAAACGAACATCTTGTCCAGCAGTATTACCAGTAGCTAAGAACCATCTAAGTGCATCAACACCATACTTATCAATAACTTCCATTGGATCAATTCCATTACCCAATGATTTACTCATTTTACGGCCTTGTGCATCACGCATTAAACCGTGAAGCAAAACATCCTTAAATGGACGTTCATTAGTAAATGTTAAACTTTGGAATATCATACGTGAAACCCAGAAGAAAATAATGTCATATCCAGTAACTAAAGTATTAGTAGGGAAATAACGTTTGAAATCTTCTGAATTTTCATTTGGCCAGCCCAAAGTTGAAAATGGCCATAATGCAGATGAGAACCATGTATCTAGAACATCAGGATCTTGTTCCCAATTTTCAGCATCTTTAGGTGCTTCCATCCCAACATACATTTCTCCACTTTGTTTATTATACCAAGCAGGAATCCTATGACCCCACCACAATTGACGTGAAATAACCCAGTCGTGGATGTTATCCATCCATTGAGTAAATGTATGTTCAAAACGTTTTGGAATGAAATTAACTTTATCATCAGTTGATTGGTTTTCAATAGCACGATCTGCCAATGGTTTCATCTTTACGAACCACTGAGTAGAAAGTCTTGATTCAACTTGTACCCCAGTTCTTTCCGAATGACCAACAGCATGAACAATAGGATCAATATTTATCATGTAGCCTTGATCTTCAAGATCCTTAACCATTGCTTTTCTAGCTTCAAAACGATCCATACCATTGTATTTACCGGCATTTTCATTCATCGTAGCGTCACCGTTCATAGTATTGATACGTTTTAAATCATGGCGATTACCCACCTTAAAGTCATTAGGGTCATGAGCAGGGGTAATCTTTACCATTCCAGTTCCAAATTCAGGATCTACATATTTATCAGCAATAATTGGAATTTCACGATTAACTAATGGAACCACAATTTTTTTACCAACCAATTCTTTGTATCTGTCATCATCAGGATGCACAGCTACAGCAACATCACCAAACATAGTTTCAGGACGAGTGGTAGCAATTTCAATATAATCTTTACTATCGAAAGTAACACCATCAGCAAATGGGTATTTAACATGATAAAATGCACCCTTATCATCTTTATGAACAACTTCAATATCTGATAGGGCTGTTTGTGCTTGTGGATCCCAGTTAATGATATATTGACCACGATAAATTAGGCCTTTGTTATATAAATCTACGAAAACTTTTTTTACAGCATCGGATAATCCGTCATCTAAAGTAAAACGTTCTCTACTATAATCTAAAGAAAGACCCATTTTTGCCCATTGCTTTTTAATGGTAGCAGCATATTCATCTTTCCATTCCCAAACTTTATCAACAAATTTTTCACGACCTAGATCATATCTAGTAATTCCTTGTTCTCTTAATTTAGCTTCAACTTTAGCTTGAGTAGCAATTCCTGCATGATCCATTCCTGGTACCCAAACCGTGTCATAACCTAACATTCTTTTTTGTCTAATCAGCATATCTTGCAAAGTTGTATCCCAGGCATGACCTAAATGCAACTTACCAGTAACATTTGGTGGTGGCAAAACAATTGAATATGGCTTTGCCTTTTTATTACCACTTGGTTTAAAAACGTCTTCATCTAACCAAGTTTTATAACGATTTTTTTCAACAGCATTATGATCATACTTTGTTGACATATCTGTTTCTTTAGACATAATTCCCCTCCAAATTATAAAAAAAGAGCACTCATCCCATAGGACGAAGTGCTCGTGGTACCACCTAATTTAGAATATTAAAGTAATAATATTCTCTCTTAAATCCATTTAACGATGGTCCCGTTCATATCTATTTTAAGTTCAATATGAAAGCTCCCAAGTTACTTTCAATTTAAAACAAAGGAAAATTTTTCATCAAATAATTTTCTTTCTATTCACATCATTTTAAAAATACTCTCTTGTTCAACACTTTCTTTATCAATAACTATATATTAGACAATTTTTGACTAGTCGTCAACATCATTAACTAAATTTTCAATAGATTTAATTACTTCATTAAAGTCTGGTAGTGAACCAATTTCTGGAACTATTTGGCGATAAACTACCTTACCATCTTTATCTAGAATAAAAACCATTCTGGCTAAAGCATCAATATCAGGAACATAAGTATGTGTTCCCTTACCAAAAGATAAATCCTTATCGGATAATAGTTCTATATTCTTTACACCCTTTGCAGCACACCAATTTTTTTGTTCATCAACAGTATTTTTAGAAATAGTTAAAAAGTTTACATTTGAAAAATTATCAGCTTTACGGTTAAACTTTTTAGTTTCTAAACTACAAACATCAGATGTAATATCTGGAACAGAACTAATTAGAGTAACTTTACCTAAGATATCTTTATTATTTTTGATTTCATTATTTGAATTTAAAACCTTAAAATCTGGTAATTGGTCACCAACATTCATTGGTTCTCCATCTGTATTTACCTTTTTACCTAAAAATGTTAATTCCATTTTTAACAACTCCTAATATCAATAGTTAGTAATTATAAAATATAATTTATTAGAATATTTTTCAAGTAATTAATTAAAAACATAAACTATAGTAATTCAGAGAAAACATCTTCTTTAGCGTTTAAGAAATCTTCTCCCGGTTTAATGTCAACAATTTTAACATTATCTAGAGCACGCTTCATAAGTTCTTTTACATCAATCATATTTTCACATTCTCTAGTACGATACAAATTAGGCTTAGTCCTTGGTGCCGGTGGAGTAAATACTGTACAACAATCTTCAAATGGCATAATTGATAGTTCATAAGTATCAATTTTTTCAGCAATTCTAATAATTTCAGTTTTATCTAATGAAGTTAATGGTCTTAAAACTGGCATACTAGTAATATCATTGATTGCCATCATACTTTCTAATGTTTGGGAAGCTACTTGACCTAATGATTCACCAGTAAAAATACCTTTACAATGTCTGCTAAGTGTTAGAGCAGCAGTTAGCCTTAACATCATTCGACGTTGAACAGTCATTAAATATCCTTCAGGAACTTTTTCCTTAATTTCTTCTTGTATCTCAGTAAACGGAACTTGAAGGAATTGGATATTACCACCGAAGCGAGTTAACTTTTCAGTTAATTGTTTTGCTTTCGCCAATGCTTGTTCACTAGTGTATGGAGGACTATAAAAATGAACCATATCTAGTTTTACACCACGTTTCATCCCTAAGTAAGATGCAACCGGAGAATCAATTCCACCAGATAGCATCATAGTTGCACGTCCACCAGTTCCGACTGGTAAGCCTCCAGATCCAGGAATAGTTAAGCTAGACAAAAATACTCCGTTCATTCTAAATTCTGCACGAATTGTAATATCAGGATTTTTCATTTTAGCCTTTATTCCATCAATATTATCAACAATAGCACTCCCTAATGCTTCATTAATACCGTGAGTGTCTAATGGAAAATTCTTGTCTTGACGTCTAGTATCAATCTTAAATGTCATACCTGGCTTATATTGTGCTTTAACCATTTCTAAAGCTACTTTTTTAACAGATTCAATATTTTTTTCAACCTTCATAGCGGGAGAAAAAGTTTCTATACCAAAAACATCTTTTAAACGATTAATCACTTCATCAGAATTTTCACCATTTAAAGTTACATGTAATCGATCTCTTCTGGCATTAATTTTGAGATTATCAAAATTATGCAAAACCCGTTTAACGTTCTTACCAAGTTGTTTAATAAAGTCCTTACGATTCTTACCCTTAGTAGATAACTCACCGTATCGAACCATTATCTCAGTATATTGCATCGATTTATTCCTTTCTATGAATTAAGTTTCTTAAATTTTTCATAAAGCATATCAAAAGCTTTAATAAACTTTTCAGCTTCTGCCATTGTATTATTTTCATCCAATGAAATTCTAACTGCACTTGTAGACTCTTTCTCAGGAACCTTCATTGCTGTTAAAGTACTAGAAGCTAAATGTTTTTTAGATGAACATGCACTGGTTGTAGATATAAATATTCCATAGCTTTCAAATGCATGAACAATTGTTTCACCTCTAACTCCTTTAATTGCAAAACATAATATGTGAGGAGCAAATTCATTATTGTCTTTAGAGAAAATAACAACATTGTCGAATTTTGAAATATAGTCAAAAATGAACTTCTTAATTTTTGATTGCTTTGCTACTTTTACTGTTTCATTATCAGTTAATAATCTCAAAGCTCTAGCCATTGCTGCTATCGCAGGAAGATTTTCTGTGCTACTTCTTAAGTTTTTTTCTTGTCCTCCACCTGCTAGTAAAGGTACAACTTTTTTACCACGACGCTTGTACATAAATCCTACACCACGAGGAGCATGAAATTTATGACCAGAAAAAGTTATTAAATCAGCACGGTCATTAAATATAATGTCATGCAAACCTTTACCTATTCCTTGAACTGCATCAATATGATACTGGATATTAGGATAATTTTTTAATAATTCTCCAATTTTATCAACTGGTTGAATTGAACCAACCTCATTATTAACAGCCATAATAGATACTAAGATTGTGGACTTCTTTATTGATGATTTAATATCCTCAATATTAACTTTACCATTTTCATCTACAGGTAAATAAGTAACTTCAAAACCCAATCTTTCTAGTTGCTTCATAGAATTAATTACTGCGGGATGCTCAATCGAAGAAGTAATAATGTGATTTCCATATTTTTGTTTTGCAAATGCAGTACCCTTAATGGCCCAATTATCGCCTTCAGTACCACCACTTGTAAAATATATTTCATCTGGAAAAACATGCAATATATTCGCAATCTGTTGACGAGATTGTTCTAAAAGATTAAAAGATTGCTCTCCAAATTGATGAAGACTAGATGGGTTCCCCCAAATATTTTTGCTGACTTTAGAATAAGTATCAACAACGCTCAAATCAGGTTTAGTTGTAGCACTATTATCAAAATAAATCATTATTATTTCAACCTCTTTTCATAATACTTACTCAAAGCAATAAAATAAACAATCTCATAATCATAACATAAAAAAAGAAGTAATGTTAGTTTATAAACAATACTTCTTAATTAATTTAAGCTTTTTTTGAATCATTTTGTTTGTTTTGGTAGTATTCCTTTTTTATGCGATTAAACGCTCCAGAATCAACGTTTTCAATTGCTGAAGAGATAATTTTTAAACTTTTTTCATAATCAAAATTATTATCAAAGTAATCTTTAGCTTCAACACAAGCAGAATTTACTTCCTCATTATTGTTTCTATAGCGATTAGCATATTGCATCAATCGTTCAGCTAAAATTGCATTATCTACTATTTCTTCAGTGTCAGAAATTAATTCTTCCATAGCTTTATCCATAGTAGATAACTTTTTATTAATTTCATCCATACTAATTTTCACTTGATTAATAGTAGAACCTAGTTCAGAAACCTTCTTATATGAATATTTATACTTTTCAATAAAATCTTCTTGCAAACCAGGCAAATTTAAATTATCAATCTTACGACGAATGTTTAACAATTGAAAATCAAATTTTTGAATGGTTTCACGTGCTGAATTTTCTTCATCGTTTAAATCAGCAACAGAATCATTAATATCTTTTTGTTCTTTTTCAATTGCACTTAATTGTTTTTTAGAATCTTGTTGATGAGATTGAACTTCAGAATAAACAGCTTTTTTATCCATAATAAGTTGGTAATCATTATTATAAACACTTTCAATTTGATGAATTCTTTTCGCAAATAATTTAGATTTTTTAACCTCATCATGTTCTAATGTATAATTCTTACTTAGTTGCTCCAATTCTGAAATCAACATATGATTTTGCCGACGGGCATGATAAATGTAATCGTAAACTAGCTTAATGTTTTTTCTAACCTTACGTTTAGCGATAACTTCTTTTTCCATCATTTCATACATAGAATCAATAATTTTTTCAATTTTATAGTTTTCTTGTTTAACATCATCAATTTTCAATTCAGAAAGTAAAGCAATCGATTTATCAATTGCTGATTTTATTATTTCAATATTTTCATCAATATTATCATCTGAAAAATTATAATCAGTTTCAATCATAGTTCTATGTCCACGATCAATTTCATCAATTTGTTTTGGAAAATCTTTAGATAGAGATAAATATAATTTAGGTATCTCCTTCATTAATGAATAAATCGTTTCAATTTGCTTGATCAAACTATTTAAAATATCATCAGCTGTATATTGATCACCTGATTCAACCGTTTTAATAAACTTTTGATAATCAGATTTAATGTTACTTAACTCATCTTCAATTTTATCACTACTAGGACCATAAGAATAATTCTTAGATAAAATATTTTTATTTAAGTCTTTAATCTGTTTATCTAATTCATCAATGGCTCTTGTATGCTGATCATCTAGGTCTTTAAGTTTGTTTAAGCCATCATCAATTTCATTCATAGAATCTTCAAATTTATTAAGGGTAATAATAGATTCAGATAATAATGATTTAGCCTTTAATAGACTAAATACTTTAGCATTACTATTTGCGTCATTTAATGCAACATTGACGCTTGGTAACTCATCATCAATGATTCTTTCATATTTTTCTTTATAATCATTAAACTGATCAAATGAATCACCTGTCAAATTTAATTTAGAAGTAGCCTCAATATTATCACCAATTGGCGTTTTACTTAAGGTTTCCTTTTTATTAATAGCATCTTGAATTTTTTTCAAAACACTCTTTCGATAAACAACTAATATTAGTATAACTATTATAGCAAATACTAATATAGCAGACATTGTCACAACCATTTTATTATATGTCCCCTTATTTTCATTTAATAATATTTTTTATTTGTAATTTTTTTTTAATAATAATAGAATATTTTCATATATGTTTAAATTATATCAGTATGTAAAGATTATTAAAATACCAAATAGGCAATTTATAAGGTAGGTAAGCACATATGAGTGAAATTAAATCAATGATCGCTAAACAATTAGATGCACTTTTAATTAATGAAGATAATAATATTGCTAACATGGCAAATGCATCTGCACTTTTAATGCAAAATATTCAAAATATCAGTTGGGCTGGTTTCTATTTATATGAAGAGCAAAAAGATGAATTGATTCTTGGACCATTTCAAGGAAAAGTGGCATGTGTCCATATCAAAAATGGTAATGGAGTTTGCGGCACTGTTCTTAAAGAACAAAAAGTACAACGTATCAAAAATGTAAATAATTTTCCTGGTCATATTGCTTGTGATTCAGACAGTAAATCCGAAATTGTTATTCCCATTACTAAAAATGGTAATAAATTTGGAGTACTAGATATAGATGCTCCTATTTTAAATCGCTTTTCAATGGAAGATGAAATTATATTAAAGGAATTTACAAAAGTATTCACCAATCATTTGAACATTGACAAATTATAATAATGAAAGTAAAATACCTTTTGTGTAAAATAATGCAGCAATATACGGTAAGCTCGTCAACATATTGATGCCGCAACATTGGTCCTACTAGTAACTTCACGGCTGCTGAAGCGAAAGTCGCAAAACAATATGCACGAATACTAAGTATATAAAGGATTATTTTACTCCAAAACAAATTTATTGGAGGATATTTTTATGTCTAGATATACAGGTCCTAGTTGGAGAATTTCACGTCGTCTTGGTATTTCATTATCAGGTACTGGTAAAGAATTAGCTCGTCGTCCTTACGCACCAGGTGATCATGGTCAAGGTCGTCGTGGTAAATTATCCGAATATGGTACTCAATTAAAGGAAAAACAAAAATTACGTTACATGTATGGTTTAACTGAACGTCAATTCTCAAAATTATTTACCCGTGCAGGTAAAATTAAAGAAGGACGTCACGGTGATAACTTCATGGTATTACTAGAACGTAGACTAGATAATGTTGTTTACCGTTTAGGTTTAGCAACTACTCGTCGCCAAGCTCGTCAATTAGTAAACCACGGTCACATTACTGTAGATGGTAAACGTATTGATATTCCTTCATATGAAGTAAAAGTTGGTCAAGTTGTTTCAGTTCGTGAAAAATCAAAAGATCTACAAATCATTAAAGATGCTGTGGACGCCGTTGTTGGCCGTCCACAATATGTATCATTTGATGCTGATAAACTTGAAGGTTCAATCACTAGATTACCTCAACGTGATGAAATGAATGCTGATATTGATGCTTCACTTATTGTTGAATACTACAACAAACTATAATTCAATTTTCTTTTTCATCAAAAGTGTTTTGCTTATGCAAAGCACTTTTTTTGTTGCCATTATTTAATAAATGATAAAATAGTAACTATTAAGTGTAATAAAAGGAGTTTTATTATGAGTGAAAATAATGTAAATGATAGATTAGAACAATCTTCAATGGGAGGAACTCCTAAAGTAAATCCTGACGAACAAAGAAAATATTTGGGAACTTTTAGAGAAAGAGTTTCATTTGCAATTAAAATAAAAGATTTAAGTAATTCTAACGCTGTTCAAGATTTAAAAAAAGAATTTGATGATAACTCTAGTTATCAATTAATACTAAACGGAAATTTATCACATGATTTAATTTCCCCTTTTATTAAATTAGCTTCACAAAATAATATAAAATTTGTTATAAAAACAGATTCATTCTATAAAACAGAACCTGAAAACTACGGTGTTGTTTACGCTAATAAACAATCTATTAATATTAACAATATTGATTTTGAAAATAAATATAATCATGATGATAATTCTTCAGAAAATAGTTCTAATGAACAGAATTCAAAATCTTCATTTATAGATAAAATTAAAAATATTTTTAAATAACTAAGGTGGTGATTTTTTGCATCCTTTAGCTTATCGAATGCGGCCCAAAAAAATTGAAGACATCGTGGGACAGCAACATTTAGTTGGCCATGGCAAAATTATCAATCGAATGGTTAAAGCAAAGATACTATCATCAATGATTTTATATGGTCCTCCTGGAACTGGAAAGACTAGTATTGCAAGCGCAATTGCTGGTTCTACAAAATATGCTTTTCGACAATTAAATGCTGCTACTGACACTAAAAAGGATCTTCAAATAGTTGCAGAAGAAGCTAAAATGTCTGGTACCGTAGTACTGCTTTTAGATGAAATACATCGATTAGATAAAACTAAACAAGATTTTCTACTTCCCCTTTTAGAAAGTGGAAATATTATTTTAATTGGTGCTACAACCGAAAATCCATATATAAACATTAATCCCGCCATCAGAAGCAGAACTCAAATTTTTGAAGTCCATCCCCTAAAACCTGATGATATTCATAATGCAATAATAAAAGCTTTAGAAGATAAAAATAACGGTTTAGGTAAAATGAATATAAAAATTGATAAGAATGCAATGAACTTTTTAATAAATAATACTAATGGCGACTTAAGAAGTGCATTAAATGCTTTAGAATTAGCTGCAAAGTCTACTAATCCAAATAACAATAATTTGATAGAAATTAAATTGAAAGATATAGAATCATGTTTACAAAAAAAGGCTTTGAATCAAGATAAAAATGGTGATGCTCATTATAATGTTGTTTCAGCGTTTCAAAAATCCATACGCGGATCTGATGTAAATGCTGCTTTGCATTATGCAGCTAGGTTATTGGAATCTGGAGATATTAACTCGATTAGTCGTAGATTAATGGTGATTGCATATGAAGACATTGGGCTTGCTAATCCCCCTGCTTGTTCTAGAGCAGTTGAAGCTATCAATGCAGCCAATAAGGTTGGTTTACCAGAAGCAAGAATTCCAATAGCAGATACTATTATTGAATTATCATTATCACCAAAATCTAATTCTGGGATTAATGCTATTGATAGTGCTATTGAACGCATTAAAAATGGAAATTATGGAGAGGTTCCTAATCACTTAAAGGATTCTCATTACGCTGGAGCAAAAGAATTAGGTCATGGTATTGAATATAAGTATGCACATGATTATCCAAATGATTGGGTTAAACAGCAATACTTACCTGATAAAATAAAAAAAGACGAATATTATAAACCAAAAAGTAACGGTAAAATTGAAACAGCTTATAAACGGCAGTACGAAAAACTAATTAATGCACAAAGAAAAAAGTAATGGAGGAACAAGATGATTATTACAATTTTGATGACTATCTTTACAATAATTCTATTAATAATAGGATTGTATTTATATAAACACCGTAATAAGCCATTCATGTTACTGCGTCCTGAAAACAATCAGTTACTAAGTTCAATGGTTAAATATTATGGGATAATTTTTATTGGATTATCAATAATGTCTCTAATATCAGTAATAATAAACATCATGTATTTTATTATCACTATATTAATTATCAGTTGTATAATGTCTTTAGTGATGGAATTAACATTAATTAAGTTCTTACCACAAAAATAATTGTTGAGGTGAATAATATGTTAAAAAACTATGAACAAATTTTAGTTCCAATTGATGGATCAAAATATTCTAAGTTAGCTTTCAATAAAGCAGTAGAAGTAGCCAAAAGAAATAATGCTGGACTACACATTGCACATGTTATTGATACAAGAGTTTTTAACGATTTAGCCGCTTTCGATACATCAATGCTAGATGAATTAACTTCTGATACAAAAAAGACATTAGATAAATATAAGAAAAATGCAACTGATGCTGGAATAAAAAATGTTGATTATGTTATTGAATATGGAATGCCCAAATCAATTATTGCTAAGGATTTAGTAAAAAGGTTTAATACTGATTTAATTATAATTGGTGCAAATGGTAAGAATATGACCGAAAGACTTTTGATTGGATCAGTTGCATCATATGTCACACGGTCAGCTAAATGTGATGTTTTAATGGTTAAAACAGATTTACAAAACAAATAATAAATAACATTATAATAAGGTTATTTTAATGTTTTATAGATAATAAAAGTAGCTTCAAATTATACTATTCTAATTGGTAAATATAGTATAATTTGAGGCTACTTTTTTGTATGAATAATTACAAGATTAGTTAAATGATAAGTTCTTATCTATTCTAAATTGTGTTTTTTTATGATTTTTTGAAAATTGTTTGGTAATTTGATACCTGATTTACATATATAATTACATAAATTATTAAATTGACTATCATCAGGTCTATTCTTTTTGTGATCCCTTAAAATAATTTCAAAAGTTGAAATAAAAGCCATTTCTCGATATTCAATTAAATTAAATATGCATTTAGCATCTTTAAATCTATGCATTTTATATAAGACATAATGAAGTTTATTATAAGCATCCTTCACATATTCTAAAGAGTGATCAATATTATTATCTTTACATGATCTAATAACCACTAAAGCATTATTAATATAATAATTAGATTCATCATAGTTTTTTACTAAGTAATATAGTTTAGCAAGATAACTACATATCCAAATATAATATGATAGATGCTTTTTATCTTTATATAAACAATAATAGGCATTCAACATTAATGAGATGGCTTCAGTACAATCTTTTTGTTGATGAAATTTAATGTACCCACTATAAAAATAATATTTACCTTTTGTAAAAGTATCATCAATATTACAAGTAATAATTCCATCTAAACAATTTTTAGCAGAATCTAATCTGCCATCGATAATATATTCATAAATTGTGTTTAATTTACGATGTGTTAATTGAAAAGTATCATTAGAAAAGTTTTCAATAGGAATATTTAATATATCAGATATTAAAGAAATTGTATTCAAATCAGTTTTATGATTACCATTTTCAATATTACTAATAGTTGTTTGAGTACAATTGATTCTTCTAGCTAATTCAACTTGAGTAATGCCCATATTAATTCTGGACTTTTTAATTAATGCGCCACTTTTCTGCATGGTGGTTAAGTTATATATACACCCTGTTGTGTATACCCTTTCATAAATATGTGTACTTATTTATAATACCCTTTTATTATTTTTAATCAATACTTTTTTATCGATTATGATAAAAACATTTTATTTCATGATCATTAATTACGCCAATAACTTGATAAAATGAGTATAGCGTTTTATTCCCAATTCTTTTAAATCCCATTTTCTTAAATTTATATACATATTGTGCTATAAAATCATCTACATATTTACAATCATCTTCATTTAATAGATGATCTAGTGTACTATAATTAAATGGCTTCCATATAAAATTTTTAAAGTTAATAGATTTACATATCTTTGCATTATAAATAATTGCTTCTATCTTTTTTTGGTTCCTAATGATTTTTTGATTACTCAATAAACGATGAATATCATTATTATCATAATTAGAAATTTTTTCAATATCAAAATAATCAAAAGCTTTTATAATTTCATTTCTTTTGTTCAAAATCAATGTCCATTTTAATCCAGCTTGTATGATTTCAAGTGATAATTTTTCAAATAATTTCTGATTGTTAGTTTCTTTAACTCCCCATTCTTTATCATGATATATTAATAATTTTAAATTACTTTTTGCCCAAGTACATCTTTCAACCAAAAATATACACTCCCATTCAAAATATGAGATACGAATTTTATTTAAAATTATTTTAAACTAAAAAAAGCACTCGACAGAGTGCTTAAAAAAATATTATGACAATGGTTTAAAGTCATGAATAATATTGGATTGGCGATCAAATTCAGCATATGCTAAATCAATTAACCGATCAATCAATTCAGTATAGCTGATACCTGATGATTCCCATAGTTGTGGGTACAAACTAATATTAGTAAATCCAGGAAGTGTATTAACTTCTCCAAGATATGGTACATCATCCTTAGATACTAAGAAATCAATTCGAGCCATCCCTTTAAGTCCCAATGCTTTATATGCTCTTAGAGCCATGTCAGTAATTTCATCAGATAATTCTGTTGAAACATCTACTGGGATATCAAAGATAACTTGACTAGCATCAACAAACTTGTTGTCATAAGTATAAAATTTATCCTGTTTAGGAACTCTAATTGCACCTAACTTAGAAGCAATAGGTTTTTCATTTCCTAAAATGGAAATTTCCAATTCTTCTGGACCATCTATTGATTGTTCAGCAAGAATTTTATAATCATATCTAAATGCATCTCTTAACCCATCTTCAAATTCTTTTTCGTTAGTAATCTTATGAATACCAACTGATGAACCTTGATTAGCTGGTTTTAGAAAAATAACATCACCAAATTTTGCTTGCAACTTAGCATATGACCATTCATCTTTATTATCAGGAGTAATTAATTGATAATTAGTATTTCTAACGTTTGCAAGATTTAACATTTTTTTAGTAATATCTTTATCAAATCCCATTGCTGATTCTAAGATACCACTACCAACATATGGTTTATGTAATAATCTTAATAAACCTTGAATAGTACCATCTTCACCCAAATTACCATGAATGATAGGGAAAAATACATCAATGTCATGAACTTCTGATAAGTTTTTAATTGGTGCCAAAGGATCTGAAAAGTCTAATTTGGTCATTTCTTCTTTTACAACATCGTCTTCGGATTCACCATTAAAAACGCGATGAGAAGCTTCATTGCTTAAGATAATTCCCTTCTTAGTAAGTAAAAATAAACTAATATCATATTTTTCTTTATCCATTGCATCATAAATGTTATGTGCTGAACGTTTTGAAACATCATGTTCTGATGAATCCCCACCAAATAATAGTGCTAAATGTGTTTTATTTGCCATTTTTATAACCGTCCTATAATTAATCTTTGAAACTATAGTATACCATACTTTTATAAATGATGTATTATCTATTTAACTGTTGTAGTTTAGTTATTTTATAATTAGCTATTAAAAAAATAGAAAACATAATAATTAGACATACTAATGTAAAATTAGGGTTATACATTGCCACCCCACTATAATTATTTTGAATTAATGGCTGATTATTAAATCCAGCAATAAATCCAGATACAAGATCTAATACAAAATTGGCATTAATAGAAATCATAATTTTAGCAAAAATATCATAATAACTTGGATTAGATAATAAGAAACAAAAAGAAATAAACATTGATATCATAAAAATATGAATGATAAATTTCCATAAATTAGAAAATAGAGATAAAAAGCTTCCCCATGTATTAAATACTAAAATAAAAAAGAAAATTACGAAAAATGTCATTAAAAAAATTGAAATTGTATTATAAAAATTAATATTAAAATAATTGTCATATTGTTTAGAATACAATTCATCCATAGAAATATGAAAAATAAATTTGTCTATCAAATTTTCTAAAAGATTAAATAAATCTGATATTACAGAAAAAAATAATATTAATTTAATTTTCAATTTAAAAAAGTTCTTTCTGCTAATGGAATTTTGGATAGCTAATTTAAAGTTTTTATAATTAAAAACGAAAAGCAAAATGATTATTAAATTAAATACTGTCCACAAAGGAATCGATATAAAAACCTCGTGTAAAAGACTAAATAAGTCCATATCTGTTCTTGTAATTCCTGTAATAAATAAATCCCATAAAAAAAGTAATAAAACAACTAAAGAAGAAATGAATAAATATTTTTTTGTAATATGTTTAAAGAGTATTTGTTCCTTCATTGTTATATCTCCTTATTCTATCTATTTAATTGTTGTAGTTTAGTTATTTTATAATTAATGCAACTCAAAACAAAACTGGATGCTAGTAATGTTAGAATAGCATTTATCGGATTAGCGTTAGCTAATGCGTGTCTTTGATCTATATCTATAGTTTTAAATCCAGATATAAACTTAAAGATAGGTACAACATGTAAATCATCCATTATTCTTACAAAATATTCATAGAAACCTTCATGAGCAATTCCAATAAAAAATGAAATCATTAATCCAATCAGTAACAAATATATAATAAATTTAACCATACGATTGAATAATGACATTAAGCTTCCCCACGTATTCAATAGAACAATTAAAAATAACATCATACAAAAGTAAGCTATAAACATAAAAATTAAATTTAATATGTAAACATTAAAGAACTGAAAATAACTAGATATATAAAAAGAAGATAAATAAGACTTATCAAAAGTATAAATTATCATAGTAATGATAAAACTAAATATACTAGATAAAAAAGCACTAAATATAATTACAATCATTTTTACTTTCCAAAACTGGTTTCTACTAATACCACTTTGAATGGCTAATTTAAAATTACCATAATTTCTAGATAATAGTACAATAAAGCATAATCCTACACAAGCAGATAATGAATTAAGTATTATAAAAAATGTATCTTTTGAAGGTCCTCCAAAAATAACATTAGAAAAACATATAAAAACGATGACCAATAAACATATAAATAAGTTTTGCTGATTAATTTTTTTAAATAATGATCTTGATTTCATTAATAGTATCCTCCTTAAACCTTATTTTCTTATTTGAGATTTTTTAGTTAACTTATAATTAACAAATAATAATAAACACGTAAGCAAAATTAGAGTTAATGCAATGTTAATTGGATTACCATTATTACCATTCGATGCATTAAGGCCCATTAAGACATTAAAGATTTTTTGTAAGTTGTGACCCCCATTTAAAAATTCACTGTAAACTCCGATAGAAGAAAAAATCAATAAATATAGAAAATATCTCATAATAAGATTTTTATATAAAGCTAATTTTTGCATAATTATTAATCACCTTCACTTCCATCCATTAAGTTAACAATTAATTTTTGCAGTTCCATTTTATTAATTTCAACACCACTAGGAACTTCTTTTTCTGGTAATGACCCCATAACATGAATAGTTTCATATTGACCCAATGATTCTTTTCCAATAATATCTAAGCCGCTAACATATTTATTAACCAAATCAGCTGGTCCATTAATTGAATATGCTTTGGATCTAATATTATCAGCAGAATCATTCAAAACTATTCTTCCATTATCAATCATTACAACATCACTAACTAATTTGTCTATTTCTTCAATGATATGAGTAGAAATAATAAAAGTTCTAGGATTGTCTGTATAGGATTCAATTAATTCACGATAGAAAATATCACGATTTCTAGCATCTAAACCTAAAGTAGGTTCATCAAGCATGATAAATTCACATGGTACACATAATGCAATGATTATTTTCATAATAGATTTATAACCAGTTGATAGTTTATTAAAGCGACTTTTAGTATTTAATTGAAATTCTTTAATCAGTTTATTTTGTAAATCAACATCATATCCCTTATACATTGATTGAACGAATTTAAAAGTCTTAGCTACCTTCTCATTTTTTGGATACATATTATTCTGGTTCATATAATAAATTTTTGACAAAGCATTATCATTATCATGAACATTTTCACCATCTAATAAAACTTTTCCATTAGTTGGAAAATTATAATCAGCAATAATACTCATTAGAGTGGATTTACCAGCTCCATTTTCACCAAATAATCCGTATATTTTATTAGATAAAAACGATACATTAATGTCTTTTAAGACCTTTTGTTTACCAAATTTGAAATTTCTATTTAAATTTTGAACTTCTAGTTTATCCATTGTCATAACCCCTCTTTATTAATTCTAAAATGTCGTCTTTTGATAAATGTAATTTTTTAGATTCATTAATTAAATTTACAACATAATCATGATAAAAATGTTCGCGACGTTCATTAATTACTCTTTGTTGAGCACCATAAGTAACAAATGTTCCACGTCCTCTTTGTTTTTCTAATAAATTATTATTTACCAAAAGGTTCATTCCTTTTAGTACAGTTGCTGGATTGATTTGAAATGTTTTTGATATTTCTGTCGTTGATGGAATCTGAGTTCCCTCTTTAAAAGCCCCTGTAAAAATAGCATCTTCAATTTGATTAGACACTTGTAAAAAGATTGGTTCTGGACTTTGAAAATCAAATTGCATGTAAGCACCTCCTAATGCAATTTAAGTTAGTTGCTTATATAACTAACTATATATATATCAAATAGTTTTGTCAACAAAAAAAGTACCCAAAGATGAGTACTTAATAAAATATTATATTATTTTTCGGCAGGTAAAACCGCACCTTTATATTTTTCATTAATCCAATGTTGAGTTGATTTAGATTGCAATGCCTTGACTAATAGTTTAATTTCACGATTATTATGATCATTGTGTCTAGCAACTACAATATTATTATAAGGAGAATCTTTCGTTGCTTTTTGTAAAGCAATAGATTGTTTATCTGGTTGTAAGCCACCTTGTACAGCGTAATTTGAATTAATAGCTACCGCATCACCTTCACCATTATTATAAATTAATGGCATAATCTTAGGCTCATATCCAGTTTGAAATTTTAAGTGTTTAGGATTATATGAAATATCACTAAAAGTTGCTTGAGAAATATTAACACCTTTTTTAATTTTAACTAACCCTTGTTGCTGGAATAATTGAATAATTCTGCCATAATCAGGAGCATTACTGCTTACTAAAATTTTGGATCCATTTTTTAATTGGGATAACTTCTTTACTTTCTTAGAATAAATTCCAATTGGTTCCAAATGAACAGCACCCATGTTTACTAAATTTGCATCATTTTGCTTATTCCATTGATCTAAAAATGCGGGTGTTTGAAAATAATTTGCATCTAGTTGTTTACCAATTAAAGCGCGATTAGGTAATACATAATCCTGAAATGTGACAATATCCAGTTTTATACCTTCCTTTTTTAGGATAGGTTCAACATGCCTTAATATTTCAGCATGAGGAATATTAGAAGCACCTACTCTTAAAGTATTTTTAGCTTTATAATTACCAGGTCCTAAAAATAATAAAATAATAAATAAAATTATTACTGAACCGAAGGATACAATTTTTTTCATAATCAATCCTCCCTATAATGAACGTTTGTCAGTTTTCTTAACTAATAAATCACCAATAGTTTGAACAATTAACACAATAATTAAAATAATAACAGTCGCAACTAAAGTGACCGTATTATTATTAGATTGGAAGCCATCTAAATATGCTAAATATCCTAAGCCACCTGATCCGATAGCTCCAGCCATTGCTGTGTAAGAAATCAATGAAATAGCTGTTACAGTTCCACCAGCAATTAATGCAGGTGTACTTTCAGGAAGCAAAACCTTAAAAATAACATCCCAATTAGTTCCCCCCATTGATTTAACTGCTTCAATAACTCCACTATCTACTTCTCTAAAATCAGCTTCAACCATTCTTGCATAAAAAGGTGCTGCAGAAATTACTAATGAAGGAATTGCCGCTTTAGGGCCAATAATTGTTCCAACCAAGTCCTTTGTAAATGGAAGTAACAAAACAATTAGAATAATAAATGGAATTGAACGAAATACATTTACAAAGAATGAAATAATCCAATTTAATATTCTCCATCCAGTTCCTTTTTTATTACGACTTTCAAATAATAATAAGCCTAAAATAATTCCTACAACTGCAACAATAATCATTGATAATGCTGTCATCCAAATTGTTTCCCAGGTTGCCTGTCTCATTGCTGGCCAGTTTATATTTTTTAATTGAAAATATGATTGAATTCCTTGATTATCCACGGTTGATCACCTCATTTTCAATGTTTAATAAGTTTAAGTATTCAATAGCTTTATCTTGATCTTTAGGACTACCCAATAATTGAATAATTAATGAACCAATTGAACCACTTTGAGTTTGATGAATAGTAGCTTCAATGATACTCATTTCTAAAGTATCAAATTCACGCATCATGTTAGAAACAACTGGCTGTTGTGATTGATTACCCTTGAACGATAACTTAAGAACAGTCCCATTTGGATATTTATTCAATATATCATCAACTGTCATATTAAGTTCACCTGAAGAAGCTGGATTATCCTCATTCACAAAACGTTTAGTAATATTTTGTTTAGGATTTTTAAATATATCATAAACATTACCATGCTCTACAATTTTTCCATCTTCCATGACTGCAACCTTTTTAGCAACTTTTCTAATCGCATGCATTTCATGTGTTATTAATAAAACGGTTAAGTTTAACTGTTTATTGATTTTTAAAAGTAAATCCAATATTTCATCAGTCGTTTGTGGATCTAAAGCACTAGTAGCTTCATCGGAAATTAATATTTCTGGTTTATTGGCCAACGCCCTTGCAATGCCTACTCTTTGCTTTTGACCGCCAGATAACTCAGAAGGATAATCATTTTCACGACCTTCTAATCCAACTAATTTAATAAACTCTTTGGCTTGTTTTTTTCTTTTTTCTTTGCTTACACCTGATATTTCTAACGGCAATTCAACATTTTCAATAATAGTTCTAGACCAAAGAAGATTAAAATGTTGAAAAATCATGCCAATCTTTTTTCTCTGTTCTCTTAATGCTTTATTGCTTAATTTAGCAATATCTTTTCCATTAATCTCAATTGAACCTGATGTAGGTGCTTCCAATCCATCAAGAATTCTAACTAAGGTACTTTTACCAGCACCAGAGTAACCTATAATACCGTAAATTTCTCCATCATTAACTTCAAAATTAACATCATTTACAGCAGTTAAAACACTTTTATCTAATTTATATTTTTTATAAACATTTTTAAATTTTATCAAAAAGTTTACCCCCTTAAATAAAAAAGCCCTCCGCACTCTACTAAATTAATAGTAAAGGACGAAGAGCTTCGTGTTACCACCTTTGTTCATTATTGCTTCACAACAATAATCTCAATAAGTATATTATACTTAGCAAAATAATGATTGCTAAACATTATTAATTTGTTTAAAACTAGTTAATAAATATAAAAAAAGACCATATTCAATAATAACAAAAGGCTTTATTTCAGCATTTAAAAGCTCTCTTTTTCATTCATTAATTATTTACTCATCTTTTCATTAAATTTTAACAATTGTACAAATAATTTTTTATAAAGTCAACAAAATACTATGAAAAATCCTTATTAGAACTAAACATAGATCCATAGTTATGATATTGCATTGACATAATTAAGCCAATTCCAATCATATTACCAATTAGAGCAGATCCACCTTGACTAACAAATGGTAAAGGTATTCCTGTCAATGGTAATAAACCAATACTCATACCAATATTTTCAAAAACATGGAATAATATCATCATAATAATACCAGTAGAAATATAAGCATAGTATATATTCTTAGTTTCAAACGTAACTTTAATCATCCGATAAATTAATAAAAAGTATATTCCAATAAGTACTAGTCCACCAATAAAGCCAAAGTTTTCGCCAATGACCGAAAAAATCATATCAGATTCACGAACTGGTACATATACATGTGAAACATTAAAGCCTGTTCCACCAAATCCACCAGAACCAACCGCTTTAATACTTTGCCATAATTGATAACCAGAACCATTTAAATTTGCTGGATTAGATGGATCTAACCAATCATTAACACGATCGAATTGATAAGATTGAAATCCAACTGCTTCCAAAATTTTACGACCACCACTCGTAATTACTAAAACTAAAGCCGTTCCGCCAATTATTGTAAAAGAAACAATTCCTGGTACAAGGATTTTCCAAGTAATTCCAGACACAATAGCCAATCCCCCAAGCATAGCAAAGAAAACCAACATTGTACCAAAATCATTTTCTGCTTTTAATAAAACACAAATTGGCAATGTCCAAAGAATCATTTTTAATAAAAGCCAAAGATCTGTTTTAATTAAATGCTGTCCATAATTACGATTATGTTCAACAATTACTCTAGCTAACATGACAACAAATGCAGGTTTCATAACTTCTGCAGGCTGAAAAGTCAGTGGTCCTAATTGAAACCAACTTTTAGCACCTGTCTGAACAAAATACGAACGACTATATAAAACTAATAAAGATCCTAACATCAGCAACGCACCCCAATAAATAATCGGGGCAATCTTCCAAAGTTGTTCAGAATCAAATTGCATAATAATTATTATCGTAATTGTTCCAATTGTATACCATACAAATTGAGTTATTATTTGCCTTACAATAACTCCTGAATAAGCGTCATGAGAAACAGCAATAAAAATAGAACCAATTCCAATTAATGCCAACAAAAATACACAAATGATTATTGGCCAGTCAATTCTAGAATCAATATTGTCATTTTCATTAGAATTATTAAACAATCTAAATCATCACCTTATTAAATTTTAACTATCCTCGATGTAAATGGTATTGACTAATTAATGTTTCAACACCTTCATCAATACTTTTTGTATGAAATATATTTTCACCAAAAATCACATCAAATTTTGATTCATTATTAGGCTTAATATAACCTACTTCCTTTTTACCAATAGATAGAACTTCGCAACTATCACCATCTATTACTTTAGTATCTAATTTAACATTAACATTTTTATTTGGTTTTGACATATTTTCCTCCAAAAATAAAAGTAGTCGATAAATAAAGATCGGCTACTTCAAATTCATAGAACGACGATAATCATCTCTCGCTCTTTTGTTTCTAAAAATAGTAAAATGATCAGAAACTGGATCATATCCACCCTTAACAAATGGCTGACATCTAAGAATTCTAGCAATTCCCATAATCAAACCTAAGAAAGGACCATTTTTTTTAATAGCATCAATCATATAAGTTGAACATGTAGGGTAATAACGACATGCAGGTGGAAATAAAGGCGAAATGTACTTTTTATAAGCACCGACTAAAAATAATAAAAATTTTGTCATTATATTACTTCTTATATTAATCTTTACGCTTTTCTGTTTTGTTCATATGTTCCAACAAAGCACCTGCACCCTTAGCAACATTATCTAAAGGATTATCTGAAATAATAACTGGTACGGTTAAAGCTTTAGAAATCGCATGACTTAATCCTCTTAATAAAGCTCCCCCACCAGTTAACATGATTCCACGATCAACAATATCAGAAGCCAATTCTGGGGGCACTACTTCTAATACATCTTTAGCAGCTTCAATAATTTGCTTAACAATATCAGAAATTGCAGATTGTACTTCAGGACCAGTTAGAGTAATTGATTTTGGCATTCCACCAATTGCATCTCTTCCTCTAACTTCCATTTCTTTCGCATCGTCTTCATCAACGGTGGCAGTTCCAATTCGAATTTTAATTTTTTCGGCGGTATGTTCTCCAATAACCATATTGTACTTATCTCTAACATAAGCAGCAATTTCGTTATTCATAGAATCACCGGCAACTCGAATTGATTTACTTGCAACAATATCACCAAGTGAAATTACAGCAATATCAGATGTTCCTCCACCCATATCAATAACCATATTACCTTTAGGTTGGAAGATGTCCATACCAGCACCGATAGCTGCAACTTTAGGTTCTTCTTCTATATAGACTTTGCCACCACCAGCTTTTTCAGCAGCTTGAATGATAGCTTTTCTTTCAATGTTTGTAATATTAGTAGGTGCACAAATCATAGTTTTAGGTTTTGACATAAAACCTTTAACACTTAGCTTATTAATAAAATAAGTCAGCATTTGTTCGGTTACGTCAAAGTCTGAAATGACTCCATCCTTTAATGGACGAATTGCCCTAATGTTGCTTGGCGTTCTACCAACCATTCTATAAGCTTCAGATCCAACAGCTAATACCTTATTAGTCTGAATGTCAACTGCAACAACTGAAGGCTCATTTAACACAATTCCCTTACCAGTTACATATATTAAAACATTGGCAGTTCCTAAATCAATGCCGATATCTTTTACCATCTTTCATTTTCCTCCTGAATCAACTTGTATTAATATATTATATCATATTTATAGAACATGCTATTTAAGATATTAGATTATTTTTACAAAAATTATTGAACAACTTCATTTTTTTCATTCAGAGAAACACGTTCAATATCTGCACCTAAGTCTTTTAATTTATCATGAAAATCATAATATCCACGATCTAAATATTTTAAATTAGTAACTTGAGTTTGACCATCTGATATTAAACCTGCTAAAACTAGTGCTGCTGCTGCTCTTAAATCAGTTGCAGAAACTTCGGCCCCACTAAACTCAGTTGGTCCCTTTAAAATAACAGTTTGACCATTAATATGAAATTTAGCATTCATACGACTAAGCTCGCCTAAATGCATAAATCGATTTTCAAAAACCGTTTCAGTTAACATACTAGTACCATCAGAGGCCAATTGCAGAACCATCATTTGTGGTTGCATATCAGTTGGAAAACCTGGATATGGCAATGTTTGGATGTCCACAGGCTTTAGCTTATCTGGTCCAATAACTCTAATTCCATTTTCTTCTTCCTTAATAATTACGCCCATTTCTCTCATTTTAGAAATTAAAGGTTCATTGTATTGAGGCTCAGCATTCTTAATTAAAACGTCACCCTTAGTTAATGCAGCAGCAACCATAAAAGTGCCGGCTTCAATACGATCCTGCAATACATTATGCGTTGTCCCATGTAAGTGACTTACACCTTCAATTTTTAATTTGCTAGTGCCAGAACCGGTTATTTTTGCACCCATTTTGTTTAAAATATTAGCTAAATCAACAATTTCAGGTTCTCTAGCAACATTTTCAATAATTGTTTCACCTTTAGCTAAAGTAGCAGCCATCATAAGATTTTGAGTTGCACCAACACTAGGAAAATCTAGATAAATATTAGCACCCTTAAGGCCATCATCTGAGAAGGCTTCAACATACCCATCATGTTGACTAATCTTAGCTCCTAAAGCTTCAAATCCTTTTAAATGAATATCTATTGGTCTAGATCCAATAGCACATCCACCAGGTAATGCAACTTTAGCATGTCCTAGTCTAGCCAATAATGGTCCCATAACAACTATCGATGCACGCATTTTAGAAACGTATTTTAAAGGTGCTTCAGGTAAAATATTATTTGAAGCACTCAAACGCATAGAATTATTATCAGAATCTAAATTAACATCTAAATTCAAATATCTTAAAACTTTATTCATTGTAAAAACATCAGATAGTAGTGGTACATTATTTAAAATTGTTTCATCTTCATCTGCTAAAATAGCTGATGCCATAATTGGTAAAACTGCATTTTTAGCACCTTCAATATTAACTTCGCCAGATAATTTATTACCACCATTTACAATTATTTTATCCAATGGTAGACCTCCTAATTAAACTAATCAGCTAAAACTATAAAATATATTAATTATCCATATAAAAAATGATCCACAAGAAAAGCCAATCATTATGGACAACAATGTTATTAAAAGTTTAAATTGATTCTCATGCATGTAAATATATTTCTCTAAATGAATATCTTTTATACACCAAAAAGATATACTAATAAAAAATAGCTGAATTATTATATCTATTATGTTATTAATGTTTATTATTTGCATATTTTCACCATTTTCTTATCAAAACTATACCATAAAAATACGACTTTGTCTTTTTACAAAATATGTAAAAAAAGACCTACAAAAACTTTGTAGGTCTTTAAACTAATGTTTTGCAACATTAATTCTGTTAATAGCTCTTTTCAAGGCAACTTGACTGCGTAAGACTTCTTGATTATCGTGTTTTTCACGAGCTTCTCTAATATGTTCTTCAGCACGATGTTGAGCTTTAGAAGCACGATCAACATCAATGTCTCCTTGTCTTTCAGCACTATCAGCAATAATAGTTAAATTATTATCAGAAAATTCTACGAAACCGCCATTTACAGCAATTTCATCTTCTTTTCCGTCATGCTTAACTTTTGCTTCGTCAACTTCCAATGAAGCAATTACAGGAATATGATTAGGCATAATTCCTAATTGACCACTCATAGTTCTAACAACAACTAATGTAGCAGTTTCACATTCATATACTTTACCATCAGGAGTTACGATACTAACGGTCAATACTGAGTTATCAGCCAATTAGAACCCTCCTTAGTTATTTTGCTTCATTTTTTTAGCATTTTCAACTACGTCTTCAATAGGACCACAGTTTCTAAATGCATCTTCAGGAAGATCATCATACTTACCATCTAAGATAGCTTTAAATCCAGCAACAGTTTGATCAACTGGAACATATTTACCAGGTAAACCAGTAAATTGTTCAGCAACACTGAAACTTTGTGATAAGAAGAATTGGATACGACGAGCACGACCAACAATCGTCTTTTCTTCGTCTGACAATTCATCAATACCTAAGATAGAAATAATGTCTTGAAGTTCATGATATCTTTGCAATACTTGTTGAACTTCAGTAGCTACCTTATAATGTTCATCTCCAACAATTGATGGATCCAAAGCAGAAGATGTTGATGCTAATGGATCAACAGCAGGATAAATACCCTGTTGAGTTAATGAACGTTCCAAGTTAGTAGTTGCATCCAAATGGGCAAATGTTGTAGCTGGAGCAGGGTCAGTATAGTCATCGGCAGGAACATAAACAGCTTGAATAGATGTAATAGCACCCTTCTTAGTTGATGTAATACGTTCTTGTAATTGACCCATTTCAGTAGCTAATGTTGGTTGATAACCAACGGCAGATGGAATACGACCAAGTAATGCGGAAACTTCCATACCAGCTTGAGTAAATCTGAAAATATTATCGATAAATAATAGAACATCGGTACCTACTTCATCACGGAAGTATTCAGCAATTGTCAAACCAGTTAAAGCAACACGCATACGTGCACCAGGTGGCTCGTTCATTTGACCATAAACCATGGCAGTCTTATCTAGAACACCTGATTCTTTCATTTCAAAGTACATATCGTTACCTTCACGAGTACGTTCACCAACACCGGTGAATACTGAGATACCGTTATGACCTTGAGCAATATTATGAATTAATTCTTGAATTAAAACAGTTTTACCAACACCGGCACCACCGAACAATCCAACTTTACCACCACGAATGTATGGTGCTAATAAATCAATAACTTTAATTCCTGTTTCAAGAATTTCAGCAGATGGATTTAATTGATCATAAGATGGTGCTTGTCTATGGATTGGCCAACGTTCTGCATCTTTATCAAATTCTTGACCGCCATCAATTGTTTCACCAAGAACGTTAAATACACGACCTAAAGTGTTTTCACCAACAGGTACAGAAATAGGTGCGCCTGTATTTTCAGCCTCCATGCCTCGACGCAAACCATCGGTTCCGTCCATAGCAATAGTTCTTAACACTCCGTCACCTAATTCAAGAGTAACTTCAGTAATTAAACTGTCGTTTTCGCCCTTGTTAATTTTAAGTGCAGTATTAATATTAGGTAATTCAGCGTCCGTTGGGAATTCAACGTCAACGACTGGTCCAATAACTTGAATAACCTTACCAGTACTCATTTTCGTTAATTCCTCCCATCATGTCTTTTGTTATTAGTGCTTAAGTGCTTCTTGACCACCAACAATTTCAGTAATTTCAGTAGTAATAGCAGCTTGTCTTGCACGATTATATTGTAATTCTAATTTTGAAATTAAATCTTCAGCATTATCAGATGCAGATTGCATAGCTGATGAACTTGCTGAATGTTCAGAAGTTTTAGCATCAAGAATAGCACCGAAAACTAAGCTTTGGGCATATTGAGGCAAAATAGACTTCAATACTGCCTGTTTATCAGGTTCAACTTCATATTCCGCACTAATTTTTGATGTTTTAACATCTTTACTTGCTCCTTCATTCATAGCTTCACTATCCATTGGTAGCATTTTTTCAGCCCTGAATTCTGAAGAAATTCTATTGATGAAATGAGTATAACAAACATATAATTCGTCAAATACACCATCTTCATACATAGAATTAGCAGTTTTAACAATTTCTCTGACTTCAGTAAACGTAGGAATATCAGAAACACCACGATATTCGTAAGCAACATTAACATTACGATTCTTGTAAAAATCAGCTCCATTACCACCGACAGCTAAAATCATATAGTCATCAGTATTAGGAGTATTCTTTTCAATAAATGCATTGGCTTCACGAATTACATTACTATTGTAACTTCCAACCATTCCACGATCTGAAGTAATAACTAGATATGCAGTCTTTTTAGCTTTACCTGAGTCTGCATTACTTGAGGAATTAATGTTGTCTAACAAATGTGACTGAGCCAAATGCATTACAACAGACTTAACACGAGAAACATATTGTTCATATGAAACTGAATGCTTTTGAATACGATTTAGCTTGGCAGTCGAAACCATTTGCATTGCAGTTGTAATTTGATGTGTACTTTTTGTTGATGCAATACGATGTTTAACTTCATTAATAGATTCAGCCATTAGTTATCACCATCCTTCAAGCTAGTTATTTTGTGTATCTTTTTTAGTTGGTTGAAATGAATTATCAAAAGCATTAACTGCTTCATCTAACTTATCAGTATCAGGTAGTTGACCAGTTTCAACAATTGAATCTAATAAGTCACGGTGTGAAGCATCAAAGTATTCGAATAATTCATTTTGGTAACGAGCAATGTCGTCAACTTCGATATTATCCAAATGTCCATGAGTTAAGCAATATAAGATAATCACTTGTTTTTCAACTGGTAGTGGCGCATGAAGAGGTTGTTTTAGAACTTCTTCAGTGCGAGCTCCACGATTCAATTTAGCTTGAGTTGCATCATCTAAATCAGAACCAAATTGAGCAAAAGCTTGTAGTTCATGATATGATGCTAAATCAAGTCTTAAAGTACCAGCAACTTTCTTCATAGCCTTAATTTGTGCATCTCCACCAACACGAGATACTGAAGTACCAGCATCAATAGCTGGACGAGTACCTGAATAGAACATATCTGAATTTAAGAAGATTTGTCCATCAGTAATAGAAATTACATTGGTTGGAATATATGCAGAAACATCCCCTGCTTGAGTTTCAACAATTGGTAAAGCAGTCATTGAACCGCCACCTAATTTGTCTGATAACTTAGCAGCACGTTCTAGTAAACGTGAATGAGTGTAGAAAATATCACCCGGATAAGCTTCACGACCTGGTGGTCTACGAAGAATAAGTGATAATTCACGGTAAGCATTAGCTTGTTTTGTTAAATCATCATATACAACTAAAACATGCTTACCTTGATTCATAAAGTATTCACCAATGGCAGCACCTGCATAAGGAGCAATGTATAACAATGGAGCCGGTTCTGATGGACCGGCAGATAATACAATTGTGTAATCCATTGCACCATATTTTTCAAGTGTTGAAACTTGCGAACGAACAGTTGAATCTTTTTGACCAATTGCAACATAAATACAAATCATGTCTTGATCTTTTTGATTTAAAATTGTATCAATAGCAACTGAAGTTTTACCAGTTTTTCTATCACCAATGATCAATTCACGTTGACCACGACCAATAGGAACTAATGAATCAATTGCCTTAATACCAGTTTGTAATGGTTCAGACACACTTTGTCTGTCCATAATTCCTGGTGCTTTCTTTTCAATTGGACGAGATGATTCAGATTTGATATCACCTTTACCATCGATTGGTTGACCTAATGAATTAATAGTTCTACCAATCATATCTTTACTAACAGGAACTTCCATGATTTGGCCAGTACGTTTTACAGTAGCGCCTTCACGAATTCCAGTACAATCACCTAAAACAACAATACCTACATCATTGCTTTCAAGGTTTTGAGCCATACCGAAAATCCCGTTTTCAAACTCAAGCAACTCACCAGATAAAGCATTATCTAAGCCATGAGCACGAGCAACACCATCACCTACATAAGTAACGATACCTGTTTCATCAACAAATAGCTCATCTTTGTAGCCAGCTAATTGTTGCTTGATTAGAGCACTGATTTCCTCAGCTTTAATGCTCATAAAAGTTTCACCTCTTTGATAGATATTGTTATTAATTTAATAGAAGTTTCTTAATACTATTAATCTTTGTACTTACACTTCCATCAAAAATAACGTTCGATGATTTAATAACTACACCACCGATTATACTTTGATCAATTTTGTTATTTAAAATAACTTTTTCTGCGTTCATACGTGCTTTAAAAGTATCGGATAATTTTGCTGTTTGTTCATCTGATAATGGAATCGCAGTAATTGCTACTGCACGAACGATCTTGTTCTTTTCATCATATAATTGTTCAAATTCATCAACAATCATAGTAATTTCATCCATATTATTAGTTGATAACAAAACATTCAATAGATTTTTAATAACATCAATATCAACATTTTCAATCAAAGGTTTAGCTAAATTCTTTTTATATTCTTTTGGGAAACTAACATCAGTTAAAGAATTGCCTAAATCTGAATTATTTTCAAATACTTTTTTGATTTGCAATAATTCATTATAACCATCTTCAACTTGATTATCAGAATCTAATAGTTCAAAAATTACTTTTGAATAACGTTTTGCAAATGTAATCTTATCTAGCATTTTGCTTCCCCAACCCTTCAATATAAGAATCAATCAATGCTTTTTGATCATCAGACTTTAATTCTTTTTGAATGATTTTTGAAGCAATCTCAACAGATAAGTTTGCTACATCATCTTTAGTGTTAGCCAAAGCATCTTTTCTTTCTTGCTCAATATCTTTTTGAGCAGAAGCTTTAACACTTTGTGCATCATTTCTAGCCTCAGAAACAATTTGTTCACTTTGTTTTTGTGCTGAATCTTTAGCATTATTAATAATGTCATTAGCATCATCACGTGATTTTGATAAAGCAACTTCACGTTTTTTAGCTAATTCTTCAGCATCTTTACGAGACTTTTCAGCTGAACTAATATCGTTAGAAATCTTATCAGCACGCTTAGCCATTACATCAGATAATGGTTTCCATGCATAGTGCTTAATTAATGCCATTAATACAATAAATACAATAGCAGTAAAGATAATATTACCAATAGCTAGTCCACCTTCTTCTGTTGCAGCAACAGAAGAAAACAATGTTTGTGAAAGCATCTATTGACACCTCCTTACTTAAAAAAGTTATATTTATATAAAAATTACTTGTTCATTAAGATAAATGCCATAACTAATGTAATGATTGGTAAACCTTCGACCAAACCAACACCAATAAACATGTTAGTTCTTAATTGACCAGTCATTTCTGGTTGTCTAACCATTCCTTCTAGATATTTAGAAATAACAACACCATTACCAATACCTGCACCAATAGCAGAACCGGCTACGGCAATACCAGCAGCAATTGCTCCCATGATAAAATCCTCCTTAAAAATAGAAAAAATTATTCCTCAGGTTGAATCTTTTGAGAAATGTAAACGAAAGTTAAGATTACGAAAACTAATGATTGAATAGTTCCGATAAAGATTGAAAAACCAACCCATGCCATTCCTAAAATGAATCCAGGAATAACCATTACTACTCCATGTGTAACAACTAAGTTACTAACCATTCCAAGTAGCAATTCACCAGCGAATATATTACCAAATAGACGCAAGCCAAGAGTTAGAAAGTTCGCAAACTCTTCAAAGATATTCAGTGGTAACCATAACTTAAATGGCTTTAAATATGTACTTGAAAAGTACCCTTTAAAGCCTAATTTTGAAACTCCTGCAAAATGAGCCAGACCCAAAGCCATTACAGCCAATGTCATAGTGACAACTGGATTGGAAGTGGGACTTTTTACATAAGTAACCCCATTATAAGCAACTTCTAGGAATAGTCCTAATTGATTAGAAATAAATAAGAATACAAATAAAACAAAAGCATATAAACCATAAGGCTTAGCATTCTTTGCGGAAAGCGAATTTGTAGATAAACCATTTGTATATTCAACTATCATTTCTAAAACATTTTGTTTCTTAGTAGGCTTAATTTGTAGTTTTCTAGATAAAGCAAATATAAAGAAAAATACGATTGCAGCAACTACAACTAAAGAAACCATGTTACCAATATCAAAGGTTAAACCAAAAAGCTTAAAAGTGGAAACAGGTTCATTCACAGAATATCACCCCTTTTCTTAGCTTACTATACATCATTAACAAAAACGATGTAAGTATGAACTCTAAGATGATGTATTTTATTATAAAATACATTAAAATCTTACCACCATTCGATGGTTATTTCAAAACAAAAATCAATAAACATAGCTAAAATAAAATATGTATATTAATTGTTGATTATTATATACAAAAAAAGAAGTTACTGCAAAAAAACAGTAACTTCTTATCATAATTATTTAGTTCCAAATAATCTGTCACCAGCATCTCCTAGACCAGGAACAATATAACCATTTTCTAGATGATCGTCTAGTGCAGCTGAATAAATATCAATATTAGGATGAGCCTTCTGCAAAGCCTTAACCCCTTCTGGAGCAGCGACTAAACAAACAAACTTAATATTAGATTCAGGAACACCTCGTTTAACTAAAGCATCTACTGCCATAATAGCTGAACCACCAGTAGCTAGCATTGGATCAACAACAAAAATTTGTCTTTTATCAATGTCATTAGGTAGCTTTACAAAATATTCATGGGGTTCAAATGTTTTTTCATCACGATACATTCCAATATGACCAACTTTGGCTGCAGGAATCAAGTTTAGAATTCCATCAACCATTCCAATACCTGCTCTTAAAATTGGCACAACAGCCACTTTTTTACCGGCTAAGCGTTTTGCATGTGCAACCCCTTCTGGAGTTTTAACATCAACGTCTTCTAATGGCATATCACGAGAAACTTCAAATGCTAACAAAGTAGCAATTTCATCAACAACTTCACGAAATTCACGAGTTCCACAATCTTTATTTCTAATAATTGTTAACTTATGTTGAATCAACGGATGATTCATAACTTCAAAATTACCCATTTAATATAATACCTCTTTTTCTATTTAAAAATTGGATGTTTACTCGTTAATAAACGAACTTTGTCTTTAACTTCATCTAAAGCAGATGCATCATCATGATGTTCGATTGCTTTAGATATTAATCTAGCAACTTCACGTGAATCATCTTCATTAAAGCCACGAGAAGTAATTGCAGGAGTTCCTATTCTTAATCCACTAGTAACAAATGGGCTTAATTTTTCATCAGGAATGGCTTCTTTATTAGTTGTAATTTTTAATGTATCTAGTAATGATTGAGTTTCCTTACCATTTAATTGCGTATTAGTTAAATCTAAAACCATTAAATGATTATCAGTTCCACCTGAAACTACTTTAATATTTGAAGACTTATTAAATTCATCGGCCATTGCCTTAGCATTCTTAATAACTTGTTCACAATAAGTTTTAAATGATGGCTGTAAATCTTCAAAGAAACAAGCTGCTTTACCAGCAATCACATGTTCTAAAGGACCACCTTGGGTACCAGGGAATAAAGAAGAGTTTAATTTTTTAGCATATTTTGCTTGTGATAAAATCATTCCACCACGAGGACCTCTTAAGGTTTTATGAGTAGTTGTTGTAACAACATCAGCAATGCCAATTGGACTTGGATGTAATCCAGTTGCAACTAAACCTGCAATATGAGCCATATCTACCATTAGATATGCTCCCACTGCATCAGCAATTTCTCTAAACTTGTTCCAATCAATAGTTCTACTATATGCAGAAGCTCCGGCAACAATTAGTTGTGGGTTAATTTCTTTAGCTTCTTCTAAGATAGCAGAATAGTTTAATTCTTCCGTTTCAGGATCTAATCCATAAGAATATGATTTGTAAATTTTTCCAGAAAAGTTAACTTTAGCGCCATGAGTTAAATGTCCCCCAGCGTTTAAATCCATTCCTAAGATTTTATCGCCAGGTTTTAAAAATGCAGCATATGCAGCTTGATTAGCTTGAGAACCTGAATGTGGTTGTACATTTACATATTCAGCATCAAACAATTTTTTAGCACGATCAATTGCTAAGCTTTCAGAAACATCAACGAATTCACAACCGCCATAGTATCTCTTGCCAGGATAACCTTCAGCATACTTATTAGTTAACACAGAACCTTGAGCTGCCATCACGGCATTTGAAGCAATGTTTTCAGAGGCAATCAGTTCAATAGTATGTTCCTGTCTATCTTTTTCATTATGGATTGCATCCCACAATTCTTTATCTACATTTACATAATCATAATTCATGGCGTTCTCTCCTCCAAATATAGGTTACTAAATATAAGTTACATCTAAAGTATAAATTATAAATAGTTAAAATGCATCTTTATTTTAAATGAAAATGAACTTGACCCGCTGATTTATTCAATCTATTCATATAAGCCTCACCAATTCCATCTGATGAGAAAGCTTGGGTTAAAATAGATTTAACCTCTGGCTCATTATCAAAATGTCTTAGTCCTGCAAACAACAAATGACTAGCAGAATTAACGTTATCACCTAAACTAAACGTTTCAACATTATCGGACCAATTATAGTCATCAATATTACGATTATCTGCCATAATTCCCACCGGATGATCCTGTTTAGCAGCCCAATCAACTGCTTCTTGCCAATTGTCTTCATCGTCAACAATGTAAACTTGAGCGTTAGGTGCATAGTGCTTATATTTCATACCAGGAGCTTTAGGAACCTGATCATCTGCAACCTTAGTTCTTTGATCCAGCACAGATTTATTAATGACTTTGGCAATTTGATCAGCAGTGATTGCGCCTGGTCTAAGAATAGCTGGTTTGTCAGTTGACATATCTAAAACTGTAGACTCAACCCCGTATTTAGATTCCCCATCATCTAAAATACCGGCAATTTTACCTTTTAAGTCATGATAAACATGTTCTGCCCTAGTTGGACTAGGTTTACCAGAAGTATTAGCTGAAGGACCTACAATTGGCACTCCAGCCTCTCTAATTAATGATAATGTTACATCATTATTAGGATTCCTAAAAGCAGCTGTATCTAGGCCACCAGTAACTGCTTTAGATAAAACATTAGGTTTTAATTTAAAGATAATCGTTAATGGTCCTGGCCAAAAAGTATCTAACAAACTTTGTGCTTCAGGTGATAGTGGTTGTGCATATTTTTTAACCATATCAGGACCATCTACATGCACAATTAAAGGATTATCACTTGGACGACCCTTGGCAGCGTAAACTGCTTTAACTGCCTTTTCATTGGTAGCATCTGCACCTAAGCCATAAACAGTTTCAGTAGGAAATGATACTAACTGACCATCATTAATATCTTTGACCGCAAGTTTTAAATCTTTTTTAGTATAAATATTTGTATCCATAATTTATCACGTTCCTTTTAATATCTCACTCTTACCATTCTAGGATTACCATAAAAATCATCCCTGGTAGTAATTAAAGCAGCTGGTATTTTTTTGCTAAAAATATCAACAACTGCATTTTTTTGTTTAAAACCAATTTCTAAATACAAATCACCATGATGATTAGATGAAATAGATTTAATATAGTCAGCAATTCTGTCATATATGAATAAGCCATGATTTTTAGCAAACAAAGCTTCATGCGGTTCATATTTAATAACACTATTATCCATATATTTCAGCTCATCATCTGCCACATAAGGAGGATTACTTACAATTACATCATAAAATTTATCTATGTTTTTAAATAAGTCACTATTAATAAATTTTACATCAATTTGATTGGCTTTAGCGTTTTTCTTTGCAACTGATAAAGCACCACCTGAGATATCAGCAGCATCGACATTCCAATCATTATTTTCTATTTTTAATGAAATTGCTATTGCACCACTGCCCGTCCCCATGTCCAAAACATTACGTTTATTCTTAGAAGAATGATCTGATAAAACCCATTCAACTAATTCTTCTGTTTCTGGACGTGGAATCAAAACATTACTGTCGACATAAAATTCATGTCCAAAGAAATTAGCTTTACCAATAATATACTGTGGTGGATAACCATCAATATACCGATCAATATCATCAAAATATTGCTTTAAATCTTTCTCATCCATTTCATCACGATAATGAAGCAATAAATGAGTATTATCTAAATTAAACCTTTCCATCATTAAAAACTTGGCAACTTCTTTATCTAAATTTTTGTCCTCTATACACAAAGAAGCCCTTTTTTGGGCTTCAAAGTATGTCATTTTATTCATTCTTTAATTGCTCCAACTTCTTAGCTTGGTCAGAAACAATTAAGGCATCAATAATTTCGTCCAAGTCTCCATTCATCACTTTATCTAATTTATTTAAAGTTAAGCCAATACGATGATCGGTTACACGATTTTGTGGATAATTATAGGTTCTAATTCTTTCGGAACGATCACCCGTCCCAATAGCGGCCTTTCTTTCTGAATCATATTTATCTTCTTCTTGTTGTTGATAATAATCATAAACACGAGCTTTTAAAACTTGCATTGCTTTGGCACGGTTTTGTTGTTGTGAACGTTCATCTTGCATAGCAACTACAATTCCAGTAGGTAAATGGGTCATTCTAACTGCAGATGAAGTTTTATTAACGTGTTGTCCACCAGCACCAGAGGCACGATAAACATCAGTCTTAATATCTTTAGGGTCAATATCAATATCAACATCTTCAGCTTCAGGCATTACCCCAACAGTAGCGGTTGAAGTATGAATACGACCAGCTGATTCAGTTGCGGGTACCCGTTGTACACGATGAGCTCCATTTTCAAATTTAAGTTTGGAGTAAACTTTTTCACCTTGAATCATAATGGCAATTTCTTTAAAACCACCAACCTCTGTATCACTTTGATCAATAATAGAAGTTTTCCAACCTTGTTTTTCAGCGTAACGAATATACATATCATATAAATCAGCAGCAAATAAACTACCTTCGTCACCACCAGCAGCGCCATGAATTTCCATAATAATATTTTTATCATCATTAGGATCTTTAGGTAACAACATAATCTTCATTTTTTCTTCTAATTCTTCTTTTTGTGGTTCAAGATCACTAATTTCACCTTTAACCATTTCATTCATGTCATCATCTAACTTTTCAGCTAACATTTCTTTATCTTCATCTAGCTGAGCAGTAATCTTTTTATATTTATTAAATTCACTAACAATATCTCGAAGACTACCTTCTTCTTTAGATAAAGCCATAAAACGTTTTGTATCAGCAATCACTTCTGGATCACTAATTAATTCATTTAATTCATCATAACGGTCAACCACCGCTTGTAACTTTTCAAATATTTCATCCATAAATTAAAGTCCTCACTTTCCGATTAAATCTAATGGTGGATTGAAGTAATGTTTGCGACAAACTGGGTAGTATGATTCATTACCACCAACTTGAATTTGTTCTCCTTCATAAACTGGCTTTTTGTCATGAAAGCGTAAATTCATGATGGCTTTTCTACCACAGAACCAACAAATTGTTTTCATTTCCTCGATTTTATCTGCATAAAGAAGTAAGTTTTCAGATCCTTCAAATAATTTATTTTGAAAATCATTTTTTAATCCAAAAGCAATTACTGGAATATTAAGTTCATCAACAATTTTAGCAAATTGTAGTACATTTGCCCTGCTTAGAAATTGTGCTTCATCAACTAAGATACAACTGGCATCTGGATTAATTGCTTTAACCATTTCAAAACAATCAGATTCAGTATCAATTATATGCGCACTTCTGCTTAAACCCACTCTTGAAGAAACAGTTCCTCTTTCTTCTCTGGTATCTAGAGCACTAGTCATAATAATTACTGATTTACCTTGTTCCTCATAATTATGAGCAACTTTAATAATTTCAATAGTTTTACCACTATTCATTGCCCCATAACGATAATATAGTTGAGCCATGGTACAACTCGCTTTCTCTTTTTATTTTCATTATTATTATAGCTGATTTAAAGAGTAATTTCGATAGTATGAAATAAAGTTAATGAAATTGACATACTTATATGCACTTTTACGGTCTATAATGGTAAAGTATGATAAAATTTTGGATATTATATCAATAAGGAGCGCATTTAAAATGTCACTTAGAAGCGAACTAGCAACTATTGCTGGAAAATCATCATATTGGTTCTTACATACTTTCATGAATGGCGGAAGTTCATTACCAGGAAAAATAACTACTAAGATTGATCCTGCTATCTTAGAACATTTAGGAAAAAATTATGACGTAGTTGTTATTACCGGTACTAATGGTAAGACTTTAACCACTGCTCTTACTGTTCAAGTTTTAAAAACAAAATACGATAATGTATTAACCAATCCCTCTGGATCTAATATGGAACAGGGACTAGTTACTACCTTTTTAAAAGCCAAAAATAATAAAAATAAACGTCCACTTGCAGTTTTAGAAGTAGATGAAGCTAACGTAGTTAAGCTAACTAAATATATTAAACCCGTTGCATTTGTATTTACAAATATCTTCCGAGATCAAATGGATCGTTATGGTGAAATATATACCACCTATAAAAAAATTATTGATGGAGTTAAGTTAGCACCAAAGGCAACTATTATTGCTAACGGTGATGCCCCTATCTTTAATTCTGCAGATTTACCTAACCCTAAAATATATTATGGATTTAAAAATCATAATGATGAAAAAGATATGAAAGCAGAACCTAATACTGATGGTATTTTATGTCCAGTTTGTGAAAATATTTTGCATTATCATTATATTAGTTATGCTAATTTAGGTAATTATTTCTGCCCTCACTGTGGATTTAAGCGTCCCATGTTAAGTCATGAACTAACAAAATTGGGTCAACTAACTCCTAATTCATCATCATTTAAAGTTGATGGACAAGAATTATCCCTTGGTATTGGCGGAGTTTATAACATTTATAATGCTCTAGCTGCATATTCAGTTGGGCGCTTTTTAGGTATTGAACCTGCAAAAGCTGCTGAAGCTTTTAATTCTAATGAAAGAGTCTTTGGTCGCCAGGAACAAATTAATGTCGAAGGCAAAGAAGTTACTTTAATTTTAGTAAAAAATCCAGTTGGATTAAACCAAGTTATTGACATGATTTCAAAAGAAAAAGAAGCATTTTCGTTTATTGGTTTATTAAATGCTAACTATGCTGATGGAATCGATACTAGTTGGATTTGGGATGGTGAATTTGAACGTTTAAAGAACATGCCAATTAAAAAATATATTACTGGCGGTGAAAGATATCGTGATATTACCTTTAGATTAAAAGTAGCTGGTGTTGATGAAAGAATTCATGATGTGGAACCAAATTTAGAAAAAGTAGTCAAAGATATCCCTAATTTACCAACAAACAAGGTTTACATCTTAGCTACTTATACTGCAATGATGCAGCTTAGAAAAGATTTTGCAGAAAAAGGATACATTAAGGGAGGTATTGAGTAATGGAAAATAAATACACACTAAATATTGCTCATCTATATGGAGACTTAATGAATACTTATGGTGATTTAGGTAATATTTTAGTTTTAAAATATTATGGTAAAAAAATGGGAATTGATGTTCAATCAAATGTAGTCAGCTTAGATGAAGATTTTAAAGCAGATGATTATGATATTGCCGTATTTGGTGGTGGTCAAGATTTTGAACAAACGATTGTTTCGAAAGATATTCAGACTAAGAAAGCCGAAATTAAAAAATTTATTGAATCAGATGGTTGCCTATTAGCAATCTGTGGTGGCTTTCAACTACTAGGTAAATATTATATTGATGCTAATGGCGATAAAATTCCTGGCATTGGAGTTCTAGATCATTACACAGAACAACAACATGATAATCGTTTCATTGGTAACATTTTAATTAAAAATGAAGAAACTGGTGAACAATACCATGGATTCGAAAATCACCAAGGTGTCACTTACACAGGCAAAGGAGAACGTCCTTTAGGTGATGTTGAAAAAGGTTATGGTAACAATGGTCAAGATAAAGCTGAAGGTGCTATTTACAAAAATGTTTATTGTACCTACTTTCATGGACCAATTTTAGCTAGAAATAATATTATTGCTAAACATATTTTAATTAAAGCACTAAAAAGACGTTATCCTAATGATGACTTTACAAAATTAGAAAAAATGGATGTTGAAAAATCTTATTAATAAAAAACGCTTGGAAATTATTTCTAAGCGTTTTTATTTTCATCTAAATAAGTTTCAATTAGCGGTTTTCTTCTTTCGATATAATATTCATTTGGTGCTTTTGGATGAACTCGATTTGATAAGAAAATCATTGCTCGTTTTAATTTTGGAATCATAACCATAAAGGTGCCAGTGTAACCAGATTGCCAAATTACTTTCATCCCATGATAATGAATTAATTCAAATCCATAACTACGTCCCAAGTTATGAGAATAAGTTTGGTCATCATAGAATTGCTTTACTAACGATGATGAAATAATCGGATTATCATCAGGATATAGAATAGAATGGGTAAATTTAATTAAATCATCCATGTTACTAAACAGCCCTGCTGATCCACAATCTTCACCTAAAACTCGTGCTTTAGGATCATGAACTGATCCTCGTAATAATCCTTTTTTTTCATCATAAACGGTGGGAACGCACTTATTCTTATCTTTAGGGGCAAAAGAGCTATTATTCATATGCATTGGTTTTAACACCCATTCAGTAATTAATTTTTGGATTGATTGTCCTGTAACTTTCTTAGCAATTAAGCCTAGAAAAATGAAGTTTACATCAGCGTAATGCATTTCATGATTTAAGCCTTTGCCTGCTTTCAAACCAAGTAATGCATCAATTAGTTCATCATGGCTTAAAGTATCTCGATTTTTAATGTATCCCTCAATTCCAGAAGTATGGGTGATCAAGTTGCGTATTGTTATCTTTGGATATTTCCATTGATGTAAATATTTACTAATAGAATCTTCCATTTTAATTTGATGATTATCAACTAACTTTAAAATTACCATTGTCGTTCCCACTACTTTAGTAATGGATGCCATATCATATATTAAATTGTCTTTTAATTTTATTTTTTTAGGTATTAATTCACTGTCACCGACTAAATGTCTTTCACTTTTATTGCCATCAATAAAAGCATAATTAACTCCAGGAACAACCCCATCATTAACTAATTTGTTTACCAGTTCTATAGTTTTTGGATAATGCATGCTTTTCACCTGATTTATTTTTTCATATAAAAAACACTTTCAAATTTACATCATAAAAATAATGATTTATCGAAAGTGTTTTATTTAATTACATTATAACTTGATTTTATTTTAAATGCTCACTTTATAAATTGTTACCTATAAATTGAGAATTATATAAATCAGCATAAAATCCATTTTGTTTCATTAATGAATTGTGATCACCAGTTTCAATGATTTGGCCATGATCCATTACAATGATTTTTTCAGCATTTTGGATTGTAGATAAACGATGAGCAACTACGAAACTAGTACGACCTTGTATTAATTTATCCATAGCTTGTTGAATCAATGATTCCGTCTTAGTATCAACTGAACTAGTTGCTTCATCCAAAATAAGTACTTCCGGATCAGCAACAAAGGCACGTGCAATGGTTATTAATTGACGCTGGCCTTGTGAAATATTAGTAGCATTTTCATTTAAAACAGTTTCATAGCCATCTGGCAGCTTTTGAATAAAGCCATCTGCTTGTGCCTCTTTAGCTGCGTTATAGGCATCTTCATCAGTTGCATTAGCATTACCATACTTAATATTTTCTAGAACAGTACCCGTAAATAGCCAACTATCTTGAAGTACCATTGAAATATGTGAACGCAATTCTGATTTACTAAAGTCCCTTGTATCCTTGCCTTTGAACTTAATAGAACCAGAATCAATATCATAAAAGCGCTCAAGTAAATTTATAATAGTAGTTTTACCAGCACCAGTTGGTCCTACAATGGCAACCGTAGTTCCCTGCTTAACGTGTAAATCAAAATTTTGAATTAACGGTGTGTCAGGTAAATATCTAAAATCAACATTTTCAAAAGTGATTTCATCATCAGTATCTTCAATTTTATTATTAACCGTTTGATCATTCATTTCAGGTTCGTCAAGAATCTTAAAAATACGTTCAGCAGAAGCAATGGTTGATTGAATGGTATTAGTTAAATTAGCCAAATTAGTAATTGGTTGATTAAACATATTTACATATTGTAAAAATGCTTGGACATTACCTAAAGCAATAGTTCCAGCCGCAACTTTAATTCCACCAAATACTGCAACGAATACATAATTTAAATTCTTAACAAAGTTCATCAATGGAAAAATAAAACTTGAAACAAATTGAGCTTTCCAAGCAGATTGGTAATATTTATCATTTTCTTTTTCAAATTGTTGAATAGTTTCTTCTTCACGATTAAAGGTTTTAATAATATTACGACCAGCAAAGTTTTCTTCAACTTGACTATTAACTTGACCTAAATGTTTTTGTTGTTTACTAAAAAACCTTTGTGAACGGGGAGTAACAATTCCTACAATAACCGCAATTAATGGGAACGTACACAAAGCTACTAATGTTAGAGACCAACTAATTGTTGTCATCATGTAGAGTACCCCAAAGAATAACAATACACTGGTAATTAACTGAGTTAAGTTAGTTTGTAGCATCGTAGAAATATTATCCATATCATTAATCATTGTGGACATAACATCCCCATTAGAATGGGTATCATAATACGAAATTGGTAAACGCTTTAATTTAGCCTTCATATCTTTTCTCAACTGATAAACCACTTTTTGAGAAATATAAGTCATGATAAATTGTTGCCCCATGTTAAATAAAGCAGCAGCAACATATAATAATCCCACTATTAATAAAATATGACCAACCGCACCAAAGTCAATTGGAATACGACCAACATGCAAACCTGACTTTTTCATTTCAAAAGCCTTCATAATCCCTTTATAAATTTCAGTAGTAGCTTCACCTAAAATTTTGGGAGTAACAATTTGCAAAATTGTTGCGACAACCGCCATGATTAAAGTAGCAATAATTCCAAGCAACCATGGTTTGACATAGGTTATTAAACGCCAAGTGGATCCCCAAAAGTTATCAGCACGTTTTTTATTGTTATTTTCCATTATTTGGATTCTCCCTTCTTTATTTGAGAGTCTAAAATAACTTTATAGTATGGATTATCTTTAGATAATTCTTTATGATTTCCAGCACCTACTAATTCTCCATTATTTAAAACTAGAATTAAGTCTGCATCGGCAACGGTAGAAATTCTTTGAGCAACAATTACAGTAATTGCATTTTTAATTTTATCGTCTTCGTTTAGACCTTGTCTTAGTTTAGCATCAGTCTTGAAATCAAGTGCTGAGAATGAATCATCAAAAATATAAATAGCAGCATCTTTTAAAATAGTTCTAGCTATTGCTAATCTTTGTTTTTGACCACCAGAGAAGTTTTCACCATTTTGTTCAACTTTAGCATTTAAGCCACCTTCCTCTTTAATAAAGTCAGAAGCTTTTGCTAGATCTAATGCATGCCATATTTCTTCATCACTTGCATCTTCATTACCATATTGCATATTTTCTTTAACTGTTCCAGTAAATAAAACTGCTTTTTGTTGGGTTAAAGAAATCAAAGAATGAAGATTACTTTGAGCAATATCTTGAATATTAGTATCATCAATTTTAATAGCCCCAGCGGTAACATCATATAATCTTGGAATTAAATCAATTAAACTTGATTTACCAGAACCAGTTTCACCAATCACAGCAACTGTTTGACCCGCTTTTGCTGAAAAGTTAATATCTTTTAAGGAAAGATTTTGAGCATCTTGATATTTAAAATCAACATGCTCAAAACTTAAAGTATTATTACCCTTTCCAACTTTATTAGGATCTTTAGGATCATTAATTGAATTTTTAACATCAAAAACTTCATTAATACGTGAAGCAGATGCCTGTGCTCTAGGAATAAATACAAATAGGAATGATAGCATCATAAAACTAATTAAGATTTGGGTAGCATAAGTCATAAATGCAACTAAATTACCAACATCTAATCCACTATTAGCAATCATTTTTGCACCAAACCATACAATTCCAACATTCGTTCCACTTAAAATAAAAGTCATCAATGGGAACATTAAAGAAACTAACATGAATACACGAATTCCGGTACTAGCATATTTAGTATTATATTTATCAAAACGCTTTTGTTCATAATCATCACGATTAAAAGCTCTAATTACTCTAACACCAGTTAAGCCTTCTCTAAATACTAAATTTAATTTATCAGTCTGTCCTTGTAACTTTTTAAACATTGGACCAGCAAAGGACATAATAATAGAAACTACAATTGCTAAAACAACCAATGCAGCAAAGAAGACGATGGTTAAACGAGGACTCTTAAAGAATGCCAAAGACATTGCACCAATTAGCATAATTGGTGACATAATCATCATTCTTAAAACCTGAATCATTACATTTTGGATTTGAACAACATCATTTGTATTTCTAGTAATTAATGAGGCATCCCCAAATTTATCTAAATCTTGATCAGATAAATACATTATTTTACGATACATAGCTGAACGAATCTTTTTGCCCATTTTTTGAGACTGAGTTGCTGCAAAATAAATATTTCCACCAGCAGCAACTACACCAATAAAGGTAACAAATAACATTTTAAATCCTTCACTCCAGATGTAAGGAACATTATTTTTAGCTACCCCATTATTAATTAGATTGGAAGTAACGGTTGGTAAATATAGATCACAAGATACCTGAACCACTAAAAATAGCACAGCCGCTAAGACTGCACTCCAAACTAGATATTTCTTAGCTAATCTTATCATGTCAATAATCACTCCTTCTTTAATTATTTATAAATATTGAAAAATGCAAAAGATAATTATATACTTAAAAAAATAATTTAAAAGTATATTAATTGTAATTTAAAAATATATCTATAAGCATTGATACAAATGCAGTTAATGATATTCTAATATTTATGAACCAAAATTGAAATAAAAGAACTTCCATCTATATAAAATAGTTACTATAAAATAATATTAAAAAATAAAAAACGCCGCAAACTGCGACGTTGAATGATTGGGTATACTGGGCTCGAACCAGTAGATTGCGGATTCAGAGTCCGCTGCCTTACCAATTTGGCGAATACCCAAAAATGTATTACATTTATTAATGATAAACTTATGTGATAAAACTGTCAACATTATTGATAGATTGACAATTTAATTATTTTAAAGTAACATGATTATTGTTAATATTTATTGCCCGCTGGTCAAACTGGTTTAAGACGTCGCCCTCTCAAGGCGGAGTTATGGGTTCGAGACCCATGCGGGTGATTATAAAAAGGCAAGTCGTTAAACGACTTGCCTTTTGTTTTTCTATGATTTAATAACTAAATGCTAAATACCCACTTTTTTTCCATCTATGAGTAAGCTGACTAACAGTAATTGTTTTATTTAATCCATCATATGCATCTTTATAAAAAAATACCTTACGATTAAATCCAATTAAAATTACACAATGTTCATTATTATCTAACCACATTACAACTGGGCGATTTCTTAACAACTGGCCCCTAATTCGACGATATGACTTATTATTAAGTAGTTTAAATGAACCCTTGTTATTAATAAATAGTCTAAAGAAATCATTAGGAACATAGGAATGCTTATCTTCAATAAATTTAATGACACTACCAATGGATAGATCATATCCTGAATATGATAACAAATTTTGTGCAGCTATAATTGCATTATCATATTGATGATCAACTTTAAAATGCAATTTCAATAAACGATAATTTTTACGAACAAATTTATGAGATACCCAGCCTTCATTTACAACTCCACAAAAATGGAACCATAATTGTTTTTTATAAAATCCAATTTTATCTATTTCTAACTTATTATAATTATTTTCTTTGGAAAATGAACAACGTTTGCTTTTATCTTCTTGCATTTCATTAACGTACCATTTTTCCATTTTGAGATGTTTCAACCTCACGTAGAAAGGATTTATTCTTTCACTTGCGATTGCATTTGCTTTCATTAATTCACCCTCAATATAATAATTATAACAATAATTAGCGGTTTTTATTAATATTTTATGCTAAGAATTATAAATGTTTTACACAGTCATATAATATGGTAAAATTAGTTATGTAAGTTTTGGGGTCGTTATGGATTCGACGGGTATAGTTCGAATTCGAATGGCGTTACGTAGCGGCGTCTACGCAAAACCGTCCAGTTTTAAATTATAACTGCAAACAATAATTCAAACAACGCTACTTTAATGGCTGCTTAATAGGCGCCTTGTAGCAATCCGATTTAGCTTTACCTATGGGTTAACATTGGGTTTTATATGAAATAGGTTACGCTATTCAACTCCCACCTGAAGTTGATAGAAGAGATTAATCGGGTTAGCTAACCATGATAGCCTTGGTGTATGGCGTTTTGATTAGTGAAATTTAAATAATATTCCTATGAGCGTAGAAATTCGAATGGCGATATGCTCGGACGCGGGTTCAAATCCCGCCGACTCCATTAGATGATAAAAAAGCTCGTTGTTATTGGTTTTAATTTTACCATAGCAACGGGCTTTTTCTTTGTTTTGGTATCAAAAATAAAATAATTATGTACAGTTTAAATAAATTATAACAGCATAGAAACCATAAATATGAAGAATAATTATTCGTGTAAGATGCGATGAGAAAGCTACTCTTTTGAGTGGTTTTTTAGTATATAATAATAAAAAGGAGTTGTTCATATGAATGCAGTTATTAATTATACAGAATTCGGTAAATGAACACCTATCATATTTATACATGGTTTAGGTTTAGATAGTACTTCTACAATAAGTTTTTTTGAAAGCTTTCTTAAGAATACATCTTTTAATAGAATTTATATTGATCTTCCAGGAATGGGTAAAAGCAAAGAAACCAATCCCAGTAGCGCAAGCATTATCCAAAGAATAATCACATTTATTAAAAATAAAATAGGAAACAATAAATTTATAATATATGGACATTCATATGGTGGATATATAGCTAAATTCATATCAATAAAGCTAAAACAGCAAGTATTAAAATTATTTTTAACATGTCCGGTAGTAAAAGCTAATAAAAAAGATAGATTAACAGAAAAACATTATAATGTAGGAAAAATAACTGATGTAAATATAATCTCAGATAAGAATTACAAAGACTTTATTTCAATGAATGTCATAGTAAATGACTCAACTTGGCATTTATATAACGATTTAATACTTCCAGGAATAAAACACAGTAATTCAAATTTCTTAAAGATGTTGAATAAAAACTATAGATATTCAGAAGAAAATAACCACAACAAAATATCTATACCTACCTTATTAGTTGCTGGAAAGCAGGACCAAGTCGTAGGCTATAGGGACCAATATTATGATATTACAAACAATTATGTAAATGGTTCAATACTAATATTAAATAATGCTGGACATAATATCATGATAGATAAAGAAGAACTAGTAAAGATGTTATTTTTAGACTTTTTAAAATATCATGAAATGTCATAGCTATAAAAATACCACAATCATTAGACAATAGTATGATAAATATATGTAAATATAAAAGACTGTTATATTAGCAATATACTTTTTTAAGGAGAGCTTATTGTAATGTTATTATAACAATATAAATTTATATTTAAGATATTTAAATATTATTTTCAAGTTATTTGACAGTTCAATTAATGTATAGAGGAAATTAACGGTTTGTTAGTTTTATTAAATTTAACATTAATAGCAATTGCTATAATAATTATTTTATTTGGCGGGTCTTTAAATAAGATAATGAGTAATGCTAAGTTATTCTATTCATTAATGTTTTTTATTATTATCGTTGGAATTATAAACGCATTTTCTTCGATTCAAAATTTATTTTAATAAATATACATAATATAAGCTTATGTATATATTGTATAAATTCACCATTTGCTACTGGTTTAATTATCAGTAGTTTTTTTATCTGGTTATGTTATAATCCCACTACCATTTTTAATTAGTAAAAATTACACTTCGTGAATAGCAAACAAAATAAACATTAAGGTGAATAATATATAAAGTAAAGTACCAAAAATCCATGAAAATAAAAAAGATTATCAACATTATTGATAATCAATTGAAAAGAATTTTAATTTCAATTAAACATTAAACTTCTCTAACCTAAATAGACCTTCTTTATCTATACTTTTAATATTATCTTTAAAAGTATAGCCTAAATTTATATAGAAATTTACTGCAGTAATAGATGAAGGTATTTCAATTCTTTTAGCTTGCTTAAAATAACTATCATTTTCAAGAGTTATAATAATTTTTTTACCGATACCTTGTCCTTGAAAAACTGGATCTACAAATATATTAAATAAACTACTTTCATCTTTTTTACCCCAGTACGGACCAATCGATCCAGTTCCAACAATTTTGTTATTAATTAAGAAAACATAACAATGCAAATATTTAGATCTGTCAATAAAAAATTCAGGTGTTCTTTCAGAGATATCCTTTTTTAGATATTCTAAGCTATAATCCTTAGAATTACTAATCTTCATAGTTTTAGCAACAAGTTTAGATAAATCAATTGCATCTTCATTTTTAAATAATCTAATTTTCATATAGGTTCACATCCTATAAATCATTTGTAAAAAGCTATTTAATATTACTAATAAATCCTATAACAAATCCATATATCATTGGAACAATTATACCTAGGGATAGAATAGAAAATGCAAATTTTTGTAATTTATCTAACTTCGGAAAGAATGTTTTCCAACTAAAAAGCAACATAAGCAATCCTATTAGTGAAACAGTATAACCAATTATGTAAATCATAAATATCACTCCTATAAATAAAATAATAACACAGTGTAATGAAATAGATTAATCTATTTCACTTAGAAACAAAATTCTACATTGCCTAATTAATGATGTTCAGTAAATTAAACTCCCTTATAATAAAAAAGAGCATCCCCATAGAAGATACTCAATATTAAAAATCACTTTAAATATTCCATAATAATTGAACTCAATCTTTTAGCAGCACCCTTACCAGCTCTAGAATCATAATAATTAGTAAATCTATCATCATCCAAGTACATTTTAGCCATATAAATGTGATACTCTTTACTATAATTTTTATTAATTAGCTTCAACCAATTTTGGTGTAAATTAAAGATATCCTTATAATGACTTTTATCATTATTTTTAATACTATTAATTAATAAATCAATTATTTTTCTACCAATATTATTATAATCATCAATGTTATTGTTAGATAAATTAGCAAAACTTTGATTATATGAATCTATAAAATCATCCCCATACTTTTGTCTTAATTCATTTCCATAATTTTTTTCATTGTTTTCAATTTTATTTTGCTTAAAAATTTCTAGTCTTTCATTATCATTCATATTTTCATCCCCCTTTTGAATCCTTTTAATCATTTTAATAGTATTATCAATTTTAGATTTCTCTATCAAAAGATTATCAATATGGGTTTGCAATTCATCATAGAATGATAAATTACTTGAAGATAAAATAGTCTTTATTCTATCAAGACTAAATCCCAACCCTTTATAAAATAATATCCTTTGTAAGATAACTACATCATCAGAATCATATATTCGATAATTATTTAATGATCTTTTGGGTTTCAGTAAATCTATTTCATCGTAATAATGTAAAGTTCTAACTGTAAGTCCGGACATATCAGCTATATTTTTTGTTGAATATTTCATAGTACTATCCCTCCAACAAATTCATTATCTTCTATAACCTAGCGTAATGGTCAACATAAATTACAAAAATATTTTAAAGTTTAATATTGTAGTACATCAACAAAAATATAATGAAGTCAAAAAAAGCTATCCAAATAAAATTGGATAGCTATATTTTTCATAATGATATAAATAATTACAATTTTTCTATTTAATATTATATCCAGTTACCTCAAAATTACCTTTTGAAGTAAAGCGTAGCTTAGTCAAGCTCCCATTTTGCGGTCTTTGACTAACATCAAATTTACCATTAGCGAATCGATCAACTAAACTAAGCACTGCTGGCCCATGACTAACCAACAATACTTTTCCATTATTTTGTATATTAGGATTATCTATAATTTTTTGAAGTCCTTTATCCCAGCGTTTCCAATAATCTTCGCTATTTTCTGCTTGCTGGAATGGATCCATTTCGTGAAAAGAATCTTTTATGCCATCTAATCCTAATGTATTAACCATTTTAGAATAAGAATCGTATTTATTAGAAGCAGCTAAAGTATAATTAGTTGTATCAATATTACTACCTTCAAAGGAACCATAAAACACTCCCCTTAATAAAGGAGTATCAATGATATTATGATCATTTGAACGATAAAGATTGTTATCATAAATAGTTTTTGCAGTGTATCTAGCTCTTTCCATATCACTACAGTAAATAGCATCAAATTTTACATTAGACAATTTATCTGCAATTTGTTGTGCATCATTAATGCCTTGTTTTGTTAAGGGAGTGTTGCTCCATCCTTGCATTTTACGATATATATTATAATAAGTCTGTCCATGACGAACTACATATAAGTCAAACTCTTTCATTATAATTACCTCCCTGTTTGTTTATGATTATATCAAAGTAAACTATAAAAGTTTAATAATTTATCTAAACCTTTACAAAATAAAAAGTAACCACTAATTAATAGTGGTTACTTAAAAATCGATCATTTCATTATTTTAAACGCATCCGAATCATTTTGCCAATTTCTGCAACAATTAGGATTACAGCTCCAGAAGCAATAATAATTAACCAATCTAATAAACTAATATTAGCAGTATAAAAATAGGATTGCATAAATGGAACATAAGTTAAAATTAACTGCAAGACAATCATTAACCCAATAATCCAGAAAGCTTTCATATTAGTAAACAATTCTTTTGATATTGCTGGCTTGCTAGTACGGATGTTAAATAGATAGAATATTTTTCCAAACACCACGACATTAACAACCATTGTACTTGCAACGGCTTCAGCATAACCATGCCCAGTTAACCATTCAAATACTACAATTCCCATGATTGCAATCAAACATGAAATATAAGTCATTTGAAAAACATCATGTTTATTTAATAAACTATCTTGATTATTACGAGGCTTTCGTTTCATAATTCCATTTTCTGCTGGTTCAAAAATGAAAGCAAATTGAATGGTAATTGCTGAAACCATATTAATCCAAAGCAATTGAGTAGGTTGCAATGGCATTTCTTTATTCATCAAAATAGTAAATGCAATAATTAGGCCTTCAGCAAATGAAGTTGGTAACAAGAATAAAATACTTTTCTTAATGTTGTCATAAATACGACGACCTTCTTTAATAGCAACTGCCATTGTACTGAAATTATCATCGGTTAAAATCATATCAGCAGAATCTTTAGCAACATCAGTACCTTCTATTCCCATCGCTACACCAATGTCAGCTTTCTTTAGAGCTGGAGCATCATTAACTCCATCCCCTGTCATCGCTGTTACTTTACCGGCATCTTCAAGTGTTTTAATGATATCCATTTTATTTTTAGGAGTAGTTCTAGCAAATACTTGGTTATTTAATACTGCATCTTTAAATTCTGCATTGGACATTTCATCTAATTGTGAACCAGTAACTGCACTAATTTTATCAGCTAGACCTAACTGCTCCCCAATAGCTTTAGCCGTTATCGAATTATCACCAGTAATCATCTTCAAACTAACCCCAGCTGAATTCATTTCTTTAAGAGCTTGAATTACTTCTTCTCTTGGTGGATCAATGATTGCTGCTAACCCTAAGAATGTCACTCCATCTTTTAAAATATCATGAGTAATCTCGTTTACATCATCAGCAACATCTTTATATCCAACAGCAATCACACGTTTTCCTTGCTTAGATAGTTCGTTAATTTGCTTATTTAAGAATGATTCGTCAAATGAACTATCATTCTTATTTGTCATGTTAAATAACTTGTCTGGAGATCCCTTAATAAAAATCTTCTTTTGTCCATATTTATCAAGAACTAATTTAGCAATATAACGATAATCAGAGTCAAAAGGTAGCGTATCCACCTCATCATAGTCAGGTGCTTTGGGATAATTAAATACTTTGTGATATAAAGCTAGAAAAGCTCCATCAGTAGGTTCTCCATTAATTTCCCACATACCTTCATCATTATCTAGAATAGTATCATTAGCTTCATAACCAGATTCTAAGAACAATTTCATCTTAGGACTAATATCAATAGGTTCATTGTTAAATTTAATTTGACCTCTTGGTTCATAACCATTACCAGTTACTTCATAATTTTTATTATCAACAATAATATTCTTAACAGTCATTTCATTTTTAGTAAGTGTCCCTGTTTTATCAGTGGCAATTACATCAACTGATCCTAAAGTCTCAATTGCGGGTAATGACTTAATAATTGTATGTTTCTTCTTAGCCATATCACTAACACCCATTGCCAAAACAACTGAAGTCGTGGCTGGCAAGCCTTCAGGAATAGCACCTACTAACATTGAGACAACCGCTAAAGCTAGAACTGACAATGAATAGGTCCCCATAAATAATCCCAATATAAATAACAAAATTGAAACGGCTATGATTACATAAGTAATCTGAGTACCTAATTTATCCAATTCAATCATCAATGGAGATTTCCTAGACTTGGTATTACTTACCTCGGAAGAAATTTTACCAATTTGTGTATTCACACCAGTGTCCACAACAATTCCTCTACCGCTACCAGAGGTTACTGAAGTTGAAGCATATGCCATGTTCTTTCTTTCAGCCAAGGGAGTTTTAGCCTTATCAATAACACCTTCAATTTTTTCGATTGAGTCGGGTTCACCTGTTAATGCTGCTTCTTGAATTCTTAAATTATCAGCATCGAAGATTCTCAAATCAGCAGGTACATTATCCCCGGCTTCTAAGAAAACAACATCACCTAATACTAATTGTTCTGCAGGAATATCGTCACGATTACCATTACGATAAACGGTTGCTTGGGTTGATAACATTTGTTTAATCTTTTCCAAGGCTTCAGAAGCATTAGCCTCTTGATAATAACCAATTAAAGCATTAATTATTACCACTAAAGCAATTACCATAGCATCAGAATAGTGTCCCATTAGTAATGTAATCAATGCCGCAACAATTAAAATATAAATAATCATATTATTAAATTGGCGAACAAACAATTTCCACTTAGGCTCTTTTACAACTTCAATTTTATTTAATCCATTTTTTTTCAATTTAGATTGAACTTGTTCATCATTCAATCCATTTTTAATATTTTTGATGCCAAATTTCTTTATTATTTGATCAACAGTTAGTTGATAATTTTCCTTATCACTCATTTATATCTACCTTTTCAATTTAGTACAATTTAAATAAACTATATTAAACTATTTCAATTGATAGTAAGGTAAACAAGATATAAATCTATGAAAAAATATGAGCATAATTTTATATCACCTCGATAATATTATAACTTATTAATCATATAATTTATAGCTAAATATAATAAAATGAGCATTACTGAACAAACTTGACTGCTGTGCCATATGCAACAACTGATTGCATATCATTACCAATTGATCCTGAGTCAAATCTCATCATAACAATAGCGTCTGCGTTTTTACTTTTTGCTTCATCTTTCATTCTTTGAATAGCTTCTTCTCTAGAATTATGTAGCATTTGAGTATAGCCTTTAATTTCGCCACCAACAAGATTCTTTAATCCAGCAGCAATGTTGCTTCCTACGTTTTTTGATTGAGTAGTTACACCAAAAACTTCTCCCAGTACTTCATATTTAGTTCCAATATTCTCAGTAGTAGAAATTAACATAAATAAACATCTCCTAAACATCTCTAATTACAATTTAATTATAATGAAGTAAAATACAATTTCCCAATAAGTCAACTCATAACAAATATTGAAAATAATAGTATTGTATATAGATACTGTTTAGTGTTAATATTTAAATGTTAATAAGTTTATATATTAAATACTATAAATATGGATGAGTACTAAATTTCAAATTTTTAGCGAGTTAAGGATAGTGAGAGCTTAATAATGATGTTATTTAGGAATAACACCTATTTGTTTTTATTTCGAACCTTAAGTAGGAATAAACGTTTTTCGTGCGTTACATGAAAGAGTGGCCTTTTTACAAGGCATTTTAGGTGGTACCGCGGAAAAGAGTTTTCGTCCTTTGATGGATGAAAGCTCTTTTTCTTTTATCGTATTTAATGAAATTAGAAAGGTGTGTAATTTATATGCAACAACTAAGTGTTATTGATCTATACGACAAAGACATTGAAGACAAATCAACAGTTGCTCTTGAAGGCTCAGTAAAAACCATTCGTGGATCAAAAAATATCAGTTTTATTGAATTAAATGATGGTTCATGTTTCAGAAGTGCTCAAGTTATCTTAAAAAAAGATAATCCTAACTTTGAAGAAATTAGCAAGTTACCTATTGCATCAACAATTACTGTTGAAGGAGAATTTATTAAAACTCCAGATGCTCAACAAGCATTTGAAATTCATGGACAAAAAGTAGAATTGGTTGGTCATTCAAATGCTGATTACCCACTACAAAAGAAAAAACAAAGTTTTGAATACTTAAGAACGATTGCGCATTTACGTCCAAGAACTAATACTTTCTATTCTGTTTTTCGTATTCGTTCATTAGCAGCATTCGCTGTTCATGAATATCTACAACACAATGATTTCGTTTATGTTAACACCCCTATTATTACTAGTAGTGATGCTGAAGGTGCTGGAGCAATGTTCCGTGCAACTACTTTAGATATGAATAATTTACCTAAAGATGATAAAGGTAATGTTGATAACTCAAAAGACTTCTTCAAAACTGTTACTAACTTAACTGTTAGTGGACAATTACAAGAAGAAGCATTTACTATGGCATTTAAGAATGTATATACATTTGGCCCTACCTTCAGAGCTGAAAATTCACATACACCTCGACATGCTTCAGAATTCTGGATGATTGAACCAGATATGGCATATACTAGATTACCCGGTATGATGGATTGTGCTGAAGGATTGTTAAAATATGTTATCAATTACCTTCTAGAACATGCTAAAGACGAATTAGCATTTTTAGATAAAAATGTTGAACCTGGATTAATTGAAAAACTAAAAGGTACTGCTGGCAAAGAATTTGCTCGTGTCACTTATACTGATGCAATTAAATTACTACAAGAATCAGGTGAAAAATTTGATATTCCAGTTAAATGGGGTATGGATCTAAAATCTGAACATGAACGTTACTTGTGTGAAGATATTTACAAGCGTCCTACTTTCTTAACTGATTATCCTCGTGATATTAAAGCATTTTATATGCGTGATAATGATGATGGTAAGACAGTTGCTGCATCTGATTGTTTAGTACCAGGAATTGGTGAAATTGTTGGTGGAAGCGAACGTGAAGAACGTGAAGATGTACTTGACCAAAAAATTCATGAATTTGGGCTAAAACCTGAAGAATATTCTTGGTATGCTGAACTAAGAAAATATGGTGAAATTAAGCATTCTGGATTTGGTATTGGATTTGAAAGACTAGTTATGTACGTAACTGGTATGGAAAACATTAGAGATGTAATCCCTTACCCACGTGAACCAGGAAATGCACCATTCTAATTTTTAAATAAGATAATAAAAGAAGTAATAGATTTTTAATCTATTACTTCTTTTATTTTGCCTAAACTATCAACAATAAAAATACCATAATTCTTAAAATCACGATTAATAACTTGAATAATAAACAATTGATTATCGATATCAAATTCAGTTGGTGCAAAGATAGCATTACTTAATTTTAATTTTTCTAATAGTTCTTTTTTCGCATCATTGAAAGATTTAATTTTAGCATCATTTTTAACCAACTTTGTTGAAGGAAAAAAATAACCAAATTCGCCGCGATATTTTACTTTTAATAAGCCTTGCTTTGCTTCAAGTATTTTAATATTATTAGACAATTAAGTCACCTCTTTCATAAAAATATAAATGGATAAAAATCATAAAGACAAAGAAATATGGGCAGTGATTAGTGAAGAAAAACCGTCAAGAAAATGTAATTGAATTAATTGCATCGGAAAATATAGTCTCTAAAGAAGTAATGGATGCTCAAGGAGCGAATATTAACCAATAAATATGCAGTTGGTTCACCTAATAAACGTGTTTACACTGGTAATGAAGCCATCGATAAAATTGATAAGGTTGCTATCACACGAGCAAAAAAATTATTTAATGATGAATACGCTAATGTTTATTCACATTCAGGAACTCAAGCTAATCAAGCTGTTTATGCAGCATTATTAAATCCAGGCGATAAGATTTTAGCCATGAGTGAAAAAGCTGGTGGGCATTTTACGCATGGTCAGCCTACCAATTTTTCTGGTTAACTATATAATTGTTCATTTTATGGTGTCAATCCGCAAACTAAACGATTGGATTTCAATCAAATTAATAAAATTACTCAAAATATAAAGCCAAAATTAATTATTGTCGGTGCGTCAGCATATAGACATATTATTGATTGGCATCAATTCAAAAAGATTTCTGATTCCGTAGGTGCATATTTAATGATTGATATGGCTCATATTGCTGGGTTTGTTACTGCTGTTTTACATCATAATCCAATGGAAGGAAGTAGCTGATGTGGTAACTTCAACTACTCATAAAACTTTGTGCGGACTACGAGGAGGTCTAATTCTTGCTAAAGGTCAATATGCAGATAAGTTAGATAATTCAGCCTTACCATTATCACAAAGTGGAACCTTAGAGCATGTTGTTGCAGCTAAAGCTATTGCTTTTAGAGAAGCAATGACTCCAGGATTTAAAGATTATATCAAAAGAGTTATTTTAAATGCTCAATCTATGACGAAAACATTTAATCAATCAAGGAAAATTAGAGTGGTTTCTAATTCTATTGAAAATCATGAAATAATCTTAGATATCCAAAAAAATAATTTAACTAGTGAACAAGGTGCTGATTTATTATATTCAATAGGCATCGCTACCAATAAGGGATTATTGCCAAATGAAAAAGAAAATGTAATGGAAGGACTTCGAATTGGTACTCCTACAATTACTAGTCATAACTTTAATGAAAAGGATGCTGAAAGAATTGCTCAAATTATCGTTGCAATTTTAGAAAAACAAGATACTGAAACGTTAAGATTAGCTAAAAAAGAAGTCCAATCAATTACTTAAAAAAATCTATTTTAAAACAAAAAGGCTGCCTAATTTTAGGTAGTCTTTTTTACAAACATATTATTTATTCATCATCTCATCAATGGCAACTGCCATTCTACGAATTCCTTCATGAATTTGATTATCATTCATATTGGAGAAATTCACTCTAAAAGTTCCTGGAATAACATCATCTGGATAAAATGGTTCTCCTGGGACAAATGCCACGTTATGTTCAACACAAGTATTAAATAAATCCATTGTATTGATATTACCGGGGACTTCTACCCAAATAAACATTCCTCCTTCAGGGTTACTATGTTTAACCCCTTTAGGAAACTGTTCATCAATCTCTTTTATCATCATAGAAGCACGACTATAATAAACATCACGAATTTTTTGAATATGTGCATCTAAATCATTTTCTTCCATGAATCTAGCGATGATATATTGCGACAAGTTATCAGAGTGTAAGTCAGCTGATTGTTTCATAACAACAAACATATCCACAAACTTCTTATCAGCTACAATCCAACCTAACCGCATTCCTGGAGCTAATATTTTTGAAAAAGTACTCATATAAATAACATGTCCATCTGGATCAAAATGTTTGATTGGATTAATTGCTTTACCAGAATAACGAATTTCACCATATGGATCATCTTCCATCACAATCACATCATATTGACTAGCTAAATTAGCTACTTTTTCTCTACGATTAGCAGGCATTGTACGTCCAGTAGGATTTTGAAAATTAGGAATTGTATAAATCAACTTAGCTTCAGGATATTTTTCCAAAGTATCTGCTAAGGTATCAACTTTCATCCCATCATCATCCATATCTACACCGATGATTTTAGCTCCATAACTTCTAAAAACATCTAATGCACAAAGATATGTAGGCTTTTCAACTAAAACAACGTCCCCAGGATTAACCATCATTTTAGCAATTAAATCAATTGATTGTTCTGATCCTGTAGTAATACATACATTATTCACATCACAACTAATATGTTTGTGTGTTTGCATTCGATTTTTAACTAATGATCTTAATTTAGGATTACCAATAGATGCAGTATATTGTAATGCATCCTGACCGTCATGTTCAAAAACTTCGTTAGCAGCTTTTTGCATTTGTTTTACTGGAAATAATTCTGGTGCCGGTAAACCACCAGCAAATGAAATGATATCAGGATCTCCCGCTACTTTTAAAATTTCACCAACCACGTCATTATTTAAATTAGGTACACGTTTTGAAAATTGAAAATCCATATAAATCACTCCATTCATTTAATTTAATGAATATATTAATACATTCATTAAAATGATGCAATCTGTTTTTAATCTTATTATAATATTAATAAACTAACACATAAAAAAAGAACTGATTAAATTAATCAGTTCTAATTAATAAATCTAATTTATGATAATCTTCCAATCATAACGGCAGCAAATACAATCATTACTAAACCGGCAATTGTAAATAATAATTCTTTTCTATTTTTGTGTTCTTTTAAGATTAATAAACCACCTATAGTTGAAACAACCACATTCATTTGGGTTAATGGGAATGAAGTTGCCACACCATTTAAGCTTAATGAAGTTAAGTATGCTAATGTACCTAAACCACCTAATAATCCAATGATTCCATTTTTGATAGTAAATTTAGATTTGATTAATTGAACACTACTATTACCATTCATAACAAATGAAATAACAATAGCACCTAAACACATACCAATTGTTTGGGGCAATAAGCCAACAATTCCAGAAGCATTAGGAATTCTAGGAAATACAGAACAAGCAGTGTAACCTAAAGATCCAATAAGTAGTAATGGAATTCCAGCTTTATAATCCATCTTGACTCTAGAAACTGATTTATCAACATAACTAGTTGAAAATACTCCAATAATTAATAAAGCAATACTAATAAATCCAATTGTCTTGGCATCAATAGATCCCCATTCACCCCAGAAAATCACACCACATAAAGGAATTTCAATTAATTGTAATCCTGTTGAAATAGGCATTGCTGAAGAAACATTCATTTTTTGGAAAGAACTAAATTGAGTAAATTGAGCAAATGACCAAGCCATTCCACCTAAGAAAGGCCATAAAAATTCTTGGAAAGATATTGAAGGTCTAGTAAACGCATAAATTATTAATCCAACAATAACTTGTCCATATCCAGTACCTACCACTTGTTCAATTGGACGACCGCCAATTTTAGTGGCTATTAAAGGACCAACCCCCCACATAATAGCAGGAAGTATTCCGATTAAAATATTCAAACTCATATTAGAAGCACTTCTTTCTCATTTGATTACAAAATTAATTATGCACTTTTTTATAGTTAAAGTTAAATATCATTTTGTATATTTATCATTATACATTCAATTACAATTTCAGTAAAGCGCTTTCATTAATTTTCATTTAAGCTATTTTTAAGTAACTAAATTTAAAATATAAAAAAATATATGGAAGTGATTAAAATGAATAAAATAATGATAAAAAAGATAATTATAGTAACTACCATTTCATTAATAATATTTATTTCCTTCATTAATACTAAAGATCAAAATCAAGTAATAAAAAGAACAAATCCAGATCATCAAACTGAATTTGTTTGGAAATAATTATAGGTCATGGTGTTTTCTTAAATAATGTATCATTAGATAAATGATCACAAATGTGATAAACACTGTAAACAACCACGACCAACTACTATTAGCAAAAGGTAAGCCAACATTCATTCCATAAAATCCACTAATAATTGGTGGAATAGCTAATATCAAAGACCAAATAGTAAGAATTTTCATAGTTTCATTTAAATTATTATTAATAATATTACTATAGGTATCTTCAATTTGACTGACAATCTCATCATTAACATCAAACATATACTTACACTCTTTATATTCAACAACAACATCGTCAATATGTTGATCTTGATGGTTATTAAAGGTAATTGGAACCACAAAGTTATCGCTCGACTTTTGTAATTGATTAATAGCCATAATATTTGCAGCTGTAGAGGACTTTAAATATACTAAATCATTTTTTAAAATAGCAATTTCATTAAGTTGCTTATTATTAACGGATCTACGTAGCCCTTGCAAATGTTCAACGTCTTCGTTAATTTCATCTAATTTATTCATATAAGGCTTGTTAATTCTTTGTAAGATACTAAAAATAACATCAAACTTATTACAACTACTTTGTTGTTTAACTCGATATCTAGAATCACTTTTAGTTATAATTACATCATCAGTAAATGCAGCAACTACCGGAGAAGTATCAACATTTTCATCTTGGCCGCTAATCAATGCGCGTGCAATCAGAACTGAGTATTTTTTGACAGAATCATATTCAAAACGAGAATGTTCATGAATATCAAGCATATACCCCTTTAATATGTTAGGTAGTTTGTAATCATCAATTGTATTAACTACCTCTTTAGTATTGGCATCAACTAATTCTATCCAAGTAGAATCAATTAGTTTATGTACTTTCTTCAAATATAATCCCTCATTTTTATATAATTATTTTAACTTAAATAATTGATAGTAAAATTTAAGTACTGATACAATATATTATATATGTTTTTATCATTATGAAGAAAGGATTTGGCTTAATATTAATAATTATAAAAAAGTCGCCATTTTAATGGCATCAAGCTTGTTTATGCAGTTTTTAGACGCCACTATTTTAACAACTGCTCTACCATATATCGGAAAAAGTTTGAAAGTGCCGACTAGTTCTTTATCGTTAACCGTTAGTATTTATTTTATTACTATGGCTATTTTTATCCCTTTAAGTGGATGGATTGCTAAAAGAATTGGTAAAAAGAATGCTTGGATATTAGCAACTTCACTATTTGTGCTTAGTTCATTGGGAGATGCAATTGCTACAACGTTTTCTTTCTTATTAATTAGTCGTTTTGTACAAGGATTTGCTGGTTCATTAATGACACCAACTGCTAGATTAATTATGTTAGAAAAAACACCTTCCAATCAATTGCTAAAAATGGCTAATTATTTAGTTTGGCCCGCTTTGATTGCACCTGCAATTGCTCCTATGTTAGGAGGTTTTATTGTTAAATATCTTAGTTGGCAATGGATATTCTTACTTAATATTCCAATTGGATTAGTTGCAGTAGTAATCGGACACAAATTAATTGAAAAGGATGATAAGAAAATACGTAGTAAATTTGATTTATTAGGATTTATTGAAATTGCTGTATCATCTGGATTAATTTTAATTGGTGCAGAAATGGCAACTTATGGTAAATATTTATGGCCACTATCAGGTGCTTTAGTCATAATTGGTTTATTAATGATTTTATTAGTCGGATACCATTTATCAAAAACAGATGAACCATTATTTGAAATAAAAGCATTGAAAGTAAGCTCATTTAGAATTTATCAAACTGGTGGCACCTTTCTATGGTTGTCAGTTGGAGCATTGCCATATTTATTAACTATTTATTTACAAACCGTATTCCATTGGTCTGCATTAACTGCTGGATACTATGTAATCTTTGTATTTATAGGTAATATTGGAATTAAACCATTTACTAATATGATAATTAAAACTATTAAATATAAATGGTCATTAATTTTAGCATTAATTACTGTCGCTATTAGTACTTCATTAATTTCATTAGTTCGTCCAAATACAAACGGAATAATAATTGCATTATTAGCATTATTATCTGGTTGCGGACGATCGTTGGCACTAACTTGTTATAATGCTGTTACTTTTTCAGAGATTCCTATGGACGAAAGAAATTCTGCTAATACCCTAAGTTCAGTCCTTCAAACCATGGCGCAAGGATTAGGAGTTTCAATTATCACAGTGATTATATCAGCATTATCAACTTTTATGAAAACTAATATTGCATATGAATATGGATTTATTTTCTTAGGAATTTTAATGATTTATCCAATTATTGAAGTATTAATACAACCCAAAGATTTTGGATTCAAAGCACTATAGACAAAAAGGTTCACTGATTGCATTCAGTGAACCTTTTTTGTAATAAGATTATCGTCTATTTTTATCCACGACCATTGTTAAATGCTGGATATAATTTCATACCACCATCAACAAAAATTGTATCACCAGTTACATATGATGATTCGTTAGATGCTAACCATGCAGCAGCAGCGGCAATTTCTTCTGGTTTACCAATACGACCCATTGGGACTAATTCAGCAGTTTCTGCATAAGTCTTTGGATCAGCAAACTTTTTAGCATTAATTGGTGTATTAATGGCTCCTGGAGCAATTGCATTTACACGAATATTTTTATTGGCATATTCCTTAGCAACTGTTTCTGTAAGCAATTTACTACCACCCTTTGAAGCTGAATAGTCAGCAAAGTGTGGCCAAGAAATTTTTTGATGTACAGAAGACATATTAATAATGTTACCTTGCTTATTATTATCCAAGAAATAGTTTAAAGCAGCCTTAGTACCTAAGAAAGTACCAGTTAAGTTCACATTAATAACCTTGTTCCAATCTTCTAATGATAATTTATGGGTTGGAGCTTCCTTTTCCATACCAGCATTATTAATCCATAAATCTAAAGTACCAAAATGTTCAACAGCAGTATCTACTAGCTTTTGAATATCTTCTTCCTTAGCAACGTTTGCTTGAACAGCAACAGCATCGCCACCTTCATGCTTAATTTGATCGACAGCCTTTTGAGCTCCCGCTTCGTCAGAATTATAATTAAATACTAATTTCATATTTTCATTTGCTAAACGAATAGCAACAGCATTACCAATACCTTTTGAAGCACCAGTAACAACCGCAACTTTTCCCTTAAGATCTGTATACATTAAAATCATTCCTCTCTAATACGCTTACTATTTAAATTATTACATAAATTATTAAAAAACGTTAATAATTAGTTTCTAAATTAAAAAACTAATTATTATCATTGTTAATAATAATAAAACTACATTAGTAAATGTAAAAATTCTTAGAAATGACCAACTATCTTTATTTGAATATATTTGAATTTGCTTAAAGGCTAACAAATTTGCTAAAGATGCAACTAAGCTACCTAAGCCTCCAATATTAACGCCCAAATATAATGAATAAAAATCACGTGTAAATTTAGCAATTAAAACAGATCCCGGAACATTACTAATTATTTGGCTAATTAATGCCCCAGAAAAAAACACCTGATGTGGTGTTTTTAATAAAAGGCTTAAATTACTAATAACTAATTGATTTCGACTTAAAATACCAACAATCAAAAAGAATCCAATAAATGATAGTAATAATGAATAGTCAACATTAATTATTGTTGAACGATTAATATAACTACCATAAATTAATGTTATTAAAAATGGAATCCATAGATTGATAATTGAAAATATGCCAAGAAAAATAAAGATAATTAATATAATGACAGGAAAGCATTTTCTATAATTCAAATGAACTACTGATAAATTGTTTGAATTCATTTTTTTATTGCTGACAAATGATAGTAAAATTAATAAAATAATTATTCCTAGCAATAGTACTATAAATGCCGGATTAAAAAATTGATTAATTGATAAATGGTAGTATGATAGTAAAAAAACATTTTGTGGATTACCAAATGGTGTTACAGAACTACCTAGATTAGCAGCAATTGTAATTAATGTCACTGGATATGGAATTGGTAAATTTTGATTAGCAGCAATTTCTATGTATAAAGGAACTAAAGTTATAATTGCAATATCATTTGTAACTAACATTGATCCAAAAAAAGAAAGTATTGTCATCAAAAACACAACTTGTCGGATACTATGTGAAATATTAATTATATAATTACTGAAAAAATTTAAAATACTTAGATCCTTAATAATTGAGACTAACATCATCATCGTAAATAAAGTTAAAATGGTAGTAAAGTTAATATCATTTATTCTAGGCATACCAATAAATATCATGATAATGAGTATTATAGTGACAATTTTAAGTATTGGGTCATGTAAAATATTGTCTTTAATTTTTTTCATTTATAAAATCATCCCATTCTTAGATTGCAATTTTTTGTCTTTGTATATAATTTAACATTTATTCTAATATTTTATAGTTTTTCTTTAAAGTATGCTGATTTAGTGGTATGTTGTATTCTATTAGGTAAAAATTACATAAAATTTTATATTTATTTGGAGGATTTAGTTATGAAAGCTAAATTTGATAAGCTATCCTTTGCTGGAATGCTAATTGCATTAGGTATTGTTTATGGTGATATTGGAACATCACCCTTATACGTAATGAATGCAATTATCGGTGATGCTGGAAAAATGTCTGACATCACTCCAGATTACATTGTAGGATCTATTTCTTTAATAATTTGGACTCTTATGATTATTACTACTGTTAAATATGTATTAATTACAATGAGGGCTGATAATAATGGTGAAGGTGGTATTTTTGCTCTTTATGCATTAGTAAGACGTCGAGCAAAATGGTTAGTTTGGCCCGCTTTAATCGGTGGAGCTGCCCTTTTAGCTGATGGTACTCTAACTCCTGCTGTTACTGTAACTTCTGCTGTTGAAGGTTTGAAAGGACAATCGTTTGGTGCTATTTCTTTCAGCAATTCTCAACAAGACGTTGTAATAATTACATCATGTGTATTATTATTACTATTTATTATCCAAAGATTTGGAACTGGAATTATTGGTAATTCTTTCGGTCCAGTTATGTTAGTTTGGTTTTCGTTTTTAGCAATTATGGGGATTATTAACTTATTACACTATCCTATGATTCTAAAAGCTTTTAATCCTATCTATGCTGTAAGAATTTTATTTAGTCCCACTAATAAATCTGGAATTTTTATTTTGGGTAGTATTTTCCTTGCTACTACTGGTGCTGAAGCATTATATTCTGATATGGGACATGTTGGTAAAAAGAATATTTACGGCACTTGGCCTTTTGTTTATATTTCATTAATTCTTAACTATTTAGGTCAAGGTGCTTGGATTATTAAAAATGTTCATAATCCTGCCTTTTCTGGTTTAAAAAATTTAAATCCTTTTTATGATATGCTACCAAGTAGTTTACGTGGATTTGCAATTGCAATTGCTGCATTAGCTGCTATTATTGCATCGCAAGCCTTAATTACAGGATCATTTACATTAGTAGATGAAGCAATTGGTCTAAAGTTCTTACCTAGAATGATTGTTAAACATCCAAGTAATGTGAGAAGCCAAATATACATTGCAACTGTTAACTGGTTCTTATGTATAGTTACATTTATTGTGCTATGGTTCTTTAGAAGCTCAGAAAGAATGGAGTCAGCTTATGGGTTAGCAATTACGATTACTATGTTAATGACTACGTTGCTATTATTTGAATTCTTATCGGCTAAAATTAAACGAGTATTTGCCTTTTTCATTGCATTGTTCTTTGCCGTAATCGAATTTACCTTCTTCTTAGCAAGTATCGTTAAATTCGTTCATGGTGGATATGTAACACTTATTATCATGCTATCTATTTTACTAGTAATGATTCTATGGTACTTTGGTAACAAACGTCGTGATCATTATGAAAAAGAAAGTGAATATGTTTCATTATTAGATTATCGTCAACAATTATCGGAATTAAGTAATGATGATTCAATTCCTTTGTATACATCTAATTTAGTCTATATGACTAAAATTAAAAATGATTATCAAATTAAGCGTAGTACTATGTATTCCATTTTAGATAAGGAACCTAAACGTGCAAAGGTTTATTGGTTTGTAACTGTTAACGAAACTAATAATCCCTATGAAAGTAATTATACCGTTGATTTATTAGACACTAAGAATGTTGTAGATATTCAACTGTACTTAGGATTTAGAAAACAACAAAGTGTAAGTATTTACTTGCATCAAATCGTTCATTACCTAATAGAACAAGGTGTAATCGACCCACAGAAGCAACGTTATTCATCAACTAATGTTCCTGGTAATGTTGGTGACTTTAAATTCGTTATTATTAATGAAAGGCCTTCTGATTTAGCACTAAATTCTGAAATCAATGCTTTCGATCGCCAATTAATTTCTGGACGTATTTTCTTACAAAATATTACTGCGTCACCTATTTCATGGTATGGATTAGAATTCAGTAATGTAATTGAAGAATCATCGCCACTATTTATAACGATGCAACATGATCAATATTTAGTACAAAGAAAGATCTATCATTCAATTCATTCGAGAAAAAAATAGTAAAGAAAAAGATTTACCATTAGTTGGTAAATCTTTTTTTATTACTAAAAAATATATGAATTAATACAAGCCAATAATACAATAATGTAAATAATTGCTAATGTTTTTCGATACCAAAGGCCCTTGGGGTTATTAAACCAATAATAAGTATATATTGGTGCCATTAATAAACAAATAATTCCTAGTAACATGATACCAATATACAGGACTGGTGAAGAATCACTTACTCCACTTATAATAAATATAAATGGAAATACTAATAATCCTAAATTAAGTAATATTTCTTTCGTGAACGAATTCATTTTATCCTCTCTTCTTTATTAAAATAATTTTTCTGAGAATTATAGGTGCTATCAAGGTTGTTGCAATGATTGAGGCAATGATTGTTGAATAATAATCTTCATTAATTAAATGAGCATTTAATCCAATACCAGTTATAATCAATCCAACTTCTCCCCTACTGATCATTCCAGCGCCAATTTCCATTGAAGATATATAATTAAATTTACTAAATTTGGCCCCTAACATTGCACCAAAGAATTTAGTTATAGCTGCTAATAAAGTAAATATAACAAAAATGAATAAGTTGTTTACAATACCACTTAATTCCATATTTAAGCCAACATTGGCAAAAAAAACAGGGATAAATAAGGAATATCCAATATTTTCAAATTTGTTAGAAATATCTTTTTTAAAATCAGTACGACTAAATATAATTCCAGCAAAAAAGGCTCCCGTGATAGTACTCAAAGATGTCTCTTCAGCTAAGTAGGATAACAATATGCATATAATCATAGAAAATTCAGTGATGCCAATCTTAAATTTTTTTATAAAATTATTTAACCATTTATCAAATATTCTATATAAAATATAAATAAAAATAAAGAAACATATTTGAAGTAAAATAGTTATAAAAATATTATTATTGTTATCATCACTAACACCAAAGAAAGATACTGCGAAGCTTAAAGCCAAAATTGATAAAACATCATCAGCCACTGCAGCCCCTAAAATAGTAATTCCTTCAAAACTATCTAATTCTTTCATTTCTCTTAATACTTCAACTGATATAGAAACCGAAGTAGCTGCAAATATAATTCCAATAAATAAACTTTCAATATTAGAAAAATGATGTATAATACCTGCAATGTACATAAACAAGATTGGAAATATGATACCTAAAATTGCAACTAACAAACTAGGCCTCAAATATTTTTTTAAAAGATCTAAGTTACTTTCCAATCCAGCAATAAACATCAATATAATTACACCAATTTCTGCAAAAGTACTGATTATTGAACCGGTATTAACAATATTTAAAATGGATGGTCCTAACACAATTCCACTAATTAATTGTCCAACCACGCTTGGCAATCCTAACTTTTGAAATAATTTTCCAAATATTATAGAAAATACTAAAATTAACACTATTTCAATTAAGTAGTTCAAATAATTCATCTCCTTTAAAGAATATATAATTACTTTATATATTAACATAATTGATTATCTACTATATTACGTTGAACTACTTAACAATTTACGTTATAATTATGAATACATATTCAAATTCACCACTAAATATTGTTTAATTTTTTCTTGCTATTATTTTCTGCAATATATGAGTGGACACATATCAAAAAGACTGCTGATTATTTCAGCAGTCTTTTTATTATCCAACATGATTTTCTTTCAGAATCATTTGAACTTCTTTTTTCATTTCATCATTCTTTTTCCATTCTTCAAAATGATCTAAATTTTCATCTTGCATTTTATAATTCTTATTAATATAATCTTCATAATTTACAACGTGATCAGAATGTGGAATATTTAATTGAAGGATTCTAACTTCCTTAATAAAACCTTTTTCAGCAGCCAGTTCAGCTCGACCATTTTGAACCATATTACTAATTTCCATATATTTACTACCATCTAACCTAGTAATTTGTTCAATTAAGTCTAAAGTTTCATTACTTTTATATTCTTCAGACATTATCTAATATCTCCTTACTAAAAAAATCCGAATAAACGGATTTTGTATTATTTTACACTCATTTTTTGAGTTTTATGATGTTTTTTAATACCTGATGCCTGCTCTAATTTACCAGGCAATTTCAATGTCTTTGAAGGTTTCACAATCGAAGAAGGATTTTTAACAATATGACTAATCGAATGACCAGATATATTTACTAAACAGAAAAACATAGTTGCAAAAACAACTAACCATGTAAATGCAACTGTTAATTTTGGCATTTTTTCACTAATAACAGAGCTATAAAAACGCTTCTTAATTTTAGCAGCTACTCTTTTTTCATCAGGATGTGCCTTTTGTTCTGTTTCAATTACCTTGTCTTGGTACTTATTAATATCAAAATCTTTTTGAATTTGCTTTTTATCAGTTTCAAAATCAACTTTTTGTTGTTTAGATAATCCTTTAAACCATTTAGTAAATTCACGATATTTTTTAGTAACATCCTTAGTTTTACCAATAGTTTTTAATTCACCATAATTAATCCAAGCAACACGGTCACAAAGTAGCTCAATTTGTCTTAATGAGTGACTAACAAAAATAATTGTTTTGCCTTCAGCTTTAAAGCCAGCAATTTTATCAACACACTTTTGATAAAAAGTATCATCTCCGACTGACAAGGCTTCATCAATAATTAAAATATCAGGTTTAATATGAACAGCGATTGAAAAACCTAATCTAGATCTCATACCGCTTGAATAACTTTTAACCGGTTGGTCAACGAAATCACCAATATCAGCAAATGAAATAATATCATCCATCATATCATCAATTTGATTATTAGTAAGGCCTTGCATTAAAGACTTTAACCTAATATTTTCGCGACCCGTTAAGTTCTTTCTTAAACCAGCACTAATTGCAACGATTGATGTATCACCTCTAACATCAACGAAACCACTAGTTTGTGGAATAATCCCTGATATTATATTCGATATAGTTGATTTACCTGAACCATTAACGCCAATTAGTCCTAAAGTTTCTCCAGGCTTCACATCAAAAGAAATCCCCATTAAAGACCAAAAATGAGGTACATTCGTTTTAATTGAAAAAAATGATTTTAATTTATCAGCTTGAGTTTTAAATAAGTCGTATTCTTTTGTTACATTTTGAACCCTAATTTTATAATCTTCTGTCATTTTTATACTTCCTAAAATTTTATTCAATTTGTTTATTATAAAACTACATGAACATTATATCAAATCAAAGTATAACTAAAAAGTTAAACTAAAACTTTAAAGCCCCTGATGCAATCCAATAGTTCTTATTATTTAGATTAATGCGATACCAATTAGTGCTATCTTTACCCTTTACCCCAGATTTATCATAAGTAATCAGATAATCATTAGGTACTTTTACATTGTCCCAATTAGTAATCTTGGCCTTCTTTGATGATCCAGGGATATCGTTATAAAGATGATACTTACCATAGTTGTTCAGATAAGCATATCCAGATTTATTATTATAGTTATTTTTTACTTCTTTGTGCTTAGTAATATTAGACAAATCTTTAGACTTAATCCAAGCATTACCCGTTCCTGGAATATAAATTCGATACCATTCTGTTCTGATACCATCATTATCAATTACGGCCTTTAAACTGGTATGATATTTATCATCAACTAAGTTCTTATTGTCTTTAACTTTTTTACTTAAATATGGTGAATTATAAACATGGTTATAAACCCCATCGTCAGTATTAGTGTTCACAGTAACTTCTTTGTTTTCTTTAATGTAGTTTACTTTAGGTATATCTAAAGCTTTTGAATATACCCAATATTTTTTCTTTGAATGTTCTGATAGTCTAATCCGATACCATTTAGATTCATTTTGACCATAATTACGAATACCTAAGCAATCAACAAAAACCTTTTTTCTAGAATTAAGGGACTTATTCCAACCATAAGACTTAATATTACGAGTAGTCCCTTTTACATGATTATATAATTTATATGTTCTATACTTATTTGATAATTTAAAAGTTTCTTTACCATCTGCCCCAACATATTTAGTAATGTTTTCTTTTTTAGGTTGTGATGGAATAGCATTATTATTCTGCGTACTATTATCATTATTATTTTGAGTATTTTGATCGTTCTGAGAATTATTAGATGGCATTGTTCCAGAATCATAAGCTTTTAAATTATTTTGATTAATAAATGAAATTAGCTTATTAGAATAAGCTGGATCAGTCGCATAACCATCAGCTTGAATATTGATAGCTGCTTGTTCTACTGACGGAGACATTGATCGGTGAACGTTCAAATATCTACTATTATTATTTAAGAAATCGGCATACCCTTGCAAACTGCTTAATAAATCAGGATAAGTGCTAAAAGTAGAATTAGTTGTATAACTATTACCATTACTAAATTCATTAGTTTGAGTATTAATGCCTTGTCCATTGGTAGCTTTAATTCCAAATAAATTATTACTATTTTGAGTTAAAGAACTTTGCCCATAAGCACTTTCTATAGCTGCTTGTGCAAGCAACAAAGAAGGATATAGATCATTTTTATTAGCAATTTTTTGTGCTAATGGACCAAGTTTATCAAAAAAGTTCTGGCTATTAAGTTCACTAGAAATAACGCTTACATTACTAGTATTACTAACATCGACACTAGAACTATTAGATTGATTATTATCATCAGCACTAACATCTAAAACTTTAAAAGATGTCATAATTGAGCTAACAACCATAACTGATAGAAAAGTTTTTGAAATATTTTTATTTCGCATAGTCTTCCTCCATATTTATGTATATTATCTTCTTATACCACGCTTATCTGCGCTTAATTTATTTTGTTGATTTTTAAATTTTTCCCAAGTCTTGTCTTTCTTAGCTTGCGACTTAGCATTATTTGATCTTTTTTTAGTAAATTTCATAAATCGAACTCCAATCCTTGGCATTATAACATTAATAAGATAAACATTTACATACCCTTAACTAAAATTATAACATCACTAAATATAAATCGTTATTACAAAACAAAAACATTTTTAAAATAAAAAAGAAGCATTAGGATTAAATTCCGATGCTTCTTTTTTCGATTTTATTGAACTGTAACACTCTTAGCTAAGTTTCTAGGATGATCAACATCTAGTCCTTTATTTAAACTTGTATAATAAGCAAGTAATTGAGCAGGAACAACACTTAACAATGGAGTCAACATACTATTAACATCAGGGATAATAATATCATCATCTTCTTTAGCCAATGATTTAGTTACAATTGTAATAGCTTTTGATCCACGAGCCATGGTTTCTTCCAAATTACTCCTAGTTAAATTAGCAGTATTCTTTTGAGTTATGATTCCAATAACTGGAGTTTTGTCTTCAATTAAAGCAATTGTTCCGTGTTTTAATTCACCAGAAGCAAAACCTTCAGCATGAATATATGAAATTTCTTTAAGCTTAAGTGCAGCTTCTAACGAAACAAAGTAATCAATTCCACGACCAATGTAAAATGACTTGCTAGCATTTACAAAGTAATCTTTAGATAATTGATTCATTTTTTCTTTTTCGTCAACAATTGTTTGCATCCCTGTTGCAACCAACCCTAATTGTTGTCTTAAGTTAAACTCAGTAGCATCCTTAATTTTATCTGCTTCACCCAATCCTTTAGCCAAAATAGCTTCCACAGCAATTTGAGCAGTATATGCTTTAGTAGATGCAACAGAAATTTCAGGACCTGCATGCAATAACAATGTATAGTCTGATTCACGTGACAAAGTTGACTTAGCAACATTAGTAATGGTTAAACTCTTATAACCAGATTTGCTAACATTGACTAACACTTCACGACTATCAGCAGTTTCACCACTTTGGCTCAAGAAAATAAAGAATGGATTCTTTGATAAAAGTGGCATATTATATGCAAATTCAGAAGCAACATGGACTTCAGTAGGAATTTGAGCCATCGTTTCAAATAAGTTCTTTCCTACTAAACCGGCATGATAACTAGTACCAGCAGCAACAATGTATAAACGATCTGCTTGTTTAATTGACTTTAGTAAATCTGGTTCAATCTCAGGATTACCATCTGCATTTAAATATTCAGAAGATAATTTTCTCATAACATTGGGCTGTTCATCAATTTCCTTAAGCATATAGTATGGGTAAGTTCCCTTATCTGTATCACTAGCATCAATATCAACATGGAAAGGTTTACGGTCTGTAACTTCATTTCCATCTTTATCTTGAATATCAATTGAATTTGGCTTTACAGTAACAAAGTCACCATCATTCAATTCCAAAAAGTCATGAGTTTCATTTAACATTGCTAATGAATCTGAACAAACCACATTAAATCCGTCACCAATTCCAATCAATAGCGGACTTTTATCTTTAGCAACATAAATAGTATTTGGTTCCTCACGATCCATTAATTGAAATGCATATGATGAGCCCTTATCTAATAAGGATAAGGCTTTTAAGAAAGCATCCTTAGCATTCATATTTTCCTTAGTAGCAAAATAATCAACTAATTGCACAACGACTTCAGTATCAGTTTGAGAAGTAAAAGTAAAGTCACTTAAATATTGCTCTTTTAATTCTTTATAGTTTTCAATAACCCCATTATGAACAAGGTAAAAACGCTTATCTTGTGAGTAATGAGGATGAGCATTTTCTACAGTTACTCCACCATGAGTAGCCCATCTAGTATGACCAATTCCAGATGTTCCTTTTACATCTGAACCAATAGCATTTTTTAAATTAGAAATAGCCCCAGTTCTTTTGATTAGACAATCCTTACCATCTTCATCACTGACATAAAGACCGGCAGAATCATATCCACGATATTCAAGTTTTTGTAAACCATTTATTAAAATATTAACAGCATTTTTATTACCTGCGACTCCAACAATTCCACACATAATTTTATATTCCTTTCAATTTTTAATTGGTATAGACATTCATATTATATATTTTTTCAAGACAAGTAATAGATTACAATGTTTTATAATATATGTCAATTAATAAGAACGAATTGGTATAGTTGTATGTTTAAATATAAAAAAAGACCCTAAAGAAGGTCTTTAATTGCTTTATTCAATTCCTACTTCTTGTTTAACTACGTCAGCAATACGTTTGGTATAGCCATCAACTAATTCTTGAGTAGGTGCTTCAGTCATCACACGCAATAATGGTTCAGTTCCACTAGGACGAACAAGTACGCGTCCATCACCATTCATTTCTGTTTCTACTCGTGAAATAACATCTTTAACTTTTGAGTTATCCAAAGCATGTTGTTTATCAGAAACTTTAACATTAATTAATTTTTGTGGATACTTTTTAACTTCACTAGCCAATTCTGATAATTTTTTGCCAGTATCTTTCATTACATGTAGTAATTGTAAACTAGTTAACAATCCATCACCAGTAGTATTAAAGTCTAAGAAAACAATATGTCCAGATTGTTCACCACCAAGATTATATCCAGATTTATTCATTTCTTCTACAACATAACGGTCGCCAACTTTAGTTTGAACATTGTTAATACCATTAGCTTCCATTGCTTTATACATACCAAGATTACTCATAACAGTACTTACAACTGTATCTTGTTTCAAACGACCATGATCAGACATATATTTACCACAAATATACATTATCTTATCACCATCGACTAATTCACCATTTTCATCAACGGCAATACAACGATCACCGTCTCCATCAAATGCTAAACCAATTTGAGCACCTTTATCAACAACCATTTTTTGTAGTTGCTCTGGATGAGTAGAACCAACCTGATCATTAATATTAATTCCATTAGGCATGGTAGCCATAGTATCAAATTCAATACCTAAATCAGCGTATAGTCTGGAAACTAGTTTACTAGTAGCACCGTTAGCAGAATCAACACAGATATTCATTCCAGATAAGTCTTCTGGAACTGTTTGTTCTAAGAAACGAATGTACTTTTGACTACCTTCTGAATAATCATCAGCAGTACCCAATCCTTTAGCTGATGGACGAGGTAAATCATCTTTGTCTTCTTCTAATATTTTTTCAATTTCTTCTTCCAATTCATCTGATAACTTATAACCATCTGAACCAAAGAACTTAATACCATTATACTCTGCAGGATTATGAGATGCAGTAATCATAACACCGGCTGCAGCTCCCTGAGTTCTTACTAAATAAGCAACCCCAGGTGTTGTTACAACTCCTAGCTGCAATACTTCAATTCCTACAGACAACAAGCCTGCAACCAAGGCATTTTCTAACATTTGACCAGAGATTCTAGTATCACGAGCAACTAGAACTTGAGGTTGTCCCTCTGATTCACTATGTTTAGTTAAAATATATCCACCAGCACGACCACATTTAAATGCCAATTCGGGGCTAAGACTTTCATTAGCTACTCCTCTGACACCATCAGTTCCAAAATATTTCATAATAATATCTCCATTTCTATTTCGTTTAATAGGCTTATTTACTTCTCATTAGTTTTGACTTTGACTCTAATACTATCAGGATCAAACCCAGATACATGATTTAGATTTTTATCTAATTGAACATTAACATTCTTTTCTTTATTTATTCCAGAAACATCAACATAGACTTTTACTTCTTTGATATCATCTAACTCTTTTGATGTACCAAAAACTTTAACCTTTTTAATGTCAGAAGTTAAAGTATACTTTTTAGCAGAAGAAGAATTTTCAGTATGCAAACTTACTGGAACTTTTTTATTATTACCACTACTTATTGGTAAATTAACAGAAGTCGTAGAAGGCGTCAAAATTACGTTTACAATTTTTCCTTTTGAATCCAAAGCTTCAAGAATAACCGAAGAATTAACAGTTTTATTAGTCCCTTGAGGGATGCTTAGTTCAGCAACCACTTTGCTAATCTTATTAATTTCATTTTCAGCACCTGTAACTTTAATCTTATCATTACCTAAAACCGCTTTGCCAGCATGATATCCCTCAGCAATGTTAGATTCATCATACTTTGCATTCACCGGAAATTCAGTTGTTCTACGTGGTTGAATATTAACATTAATATAAGAAGGATTAGTTTTATATTTAAGCTCATTATTTAATCCATCTTGATAAATTCTAACTTTATGATGTCCAACACCTAGCCTAGAAAGATCAGCATATACTTTAAAGTTTTGTGTGTTAACAGTAGTAGTAACCAAAGCAGCTGGTCCACTAATTTTAACTGATACTTTTTCAGGATATCCAGTTACAAAATATTTATTGTTATCAAAATTTAATTGCAATGGCAAAGATAAAGTTGATTTTTTTGTAGCCGTTAGTTGAGTGATTGAACTATCAGTAGAATTATTATCATTACCAAAAAATTTACCTTGATTAACATAAACAAACAAAAGGATAGCAAAAATTAATGAAATCAATCTAAAAAACCAAGGATTATCAAATTTTTTCATTATTTTTTACCTCCATCTTTATTTTTAAGATTAATTTTATCAATCCATGTACCAACAGTAGTAAAAAAATTCTTATTAACAGAATCCTGTTTGGTAATTAATTGATCTTTTAAAAACTTAATATAATCTTCTTGAGTAAGTCCTCTTAATAATTCATTATTTTTGGTGATAGAAACTTCACCGGTTTCTTCCGAAATAACAATAGTAAGAGCATCAGTAACTTCTGAAATTCCAACGGCAGCACGATGCCTAGTTCCTAGTTCTTTTGGAATTAAATTACTTTGAGATAATGGCAAATAAGCAGCAGCTACTGCTAACCTATTATTTCTAATAATAACAGCACCGTCATGTAATGGAGTATTAGGAATAAATGTATTTATTAATAGTTCACCGGTAACATCAGCATCAATATTAATACCAGTTTCTATGTAGTCTTCTAATCCTGTATCCATTTGAATTGTTATTAAAGCACCAATACGCCGTTTAGACATATATTGAATTGCTTTATCTAAAGCACTAATCATCTTTTGATTTTCAACATTTTGATTTTGTGTATGTTTCAAAATTGATCCACGACCAATATGCTCTAATCCACGTCTTATTTCTGGTTGGAAAATAACAATAATTGCAATAACTCCCCAATTTATAACCTGATCAGTTAACCATGAAACTGCAGTCAACCCAAAAATAATACTAATAATTTTTACAATCGCAATTACTAGTACTCCCCTAAATAGTTGAACTGCTTTTGTCCCTCTAAGTAAGACAATTACTTCATATATAATAAACCAAACAACTAATATATCTAATAGGTTGCTTAGATTAAATATACTACTAAAATTTATACTCATAAATATTCCTCCATATTTAATTAACAATGTATATTATATCACTCAACATTGGGACTTTTTAATATTAATAATTACATTGTAATTTTTAGCTTTTAATTGTTCAATAAAATTACCTTTCGCGTTAAAATATATTATGTTAATAATAATAGTTTTAAGAGGTTGCGTAATGTTTAAAAATATAAAATGGCAAATTAGAATAGTCTTTATCGCATGGATTATTTTCTTATACTTTATGGTACAACCACCATTTGGTTTTTTAATTTTAAATACCATCTTAGGTTATATTCCAATTGAACTAAGTTTAGATCTTACAAATAAACAAGTTAAAAAGTCATGGATATTCTGGCCTATTTTAATATTATGGTTAATATTTTATCCAAATGCACCATATCTTTTAACCGATTTATTTCATTTGTCTTTACTAAATCCATATACAAATGAGGGTTTACTTCGTTTATCAAGTAATATGTGGTTAAGTTATTCCTATCTAATAATAAGTGCCTTAGGATGCTCATTAGTTGGATTATACGGACTATTTAAAATAGTTAAAGAGATTAAAAATAAATTTAATATTAAAAATAAATTATTTGGTGTAATTTTAATTATAGTTTTTAACATACTTGCTTCAATTGGCATCTATATAGGAAGATTTTTAAGATTTCATACAATATATTTATTACTATCACCAAAATTATTGATTAATCCGTTAATTAATATGTGGACATCTTACATGATTGTATTCGTAATAATTTTAACAATCATTCAAACTTTTGTATATTGGATAATATATATAATAATCAAAGATACTAAAAATAATGTTTAATAAAAAATCACTCACATACATGTGTGAGTGATTTTTTATTTTTAAGCATCTAGTTCAAGATTTTCCAGGTAATTAATTTCTTGCCTTAAATCAGATGCTGTTTTCCAATCAATTTTTTCATCACTAAGTAACTCTTGAATTGCTATTCTTTGAGCACCTAATGCCCTAATTCTAATTTTACGATATCTTTTATCATAATCAATTGGACTTGTTTTTAATGCTTCATTATAGTTTAAATATTCATCAATTATTGTTTCAACAACATCTTTGTCATACTTATTATACAATTGTTTTAAATTTTCAATTGTATAACTATTTATTTTAATCAAAATTTTGCGCATCTGTTTATTAATCTGTTCATCATTATTTTGTTTAAATAACCATAACTTTAAAGTTTGATATGAAGATACTAATTCCAACTTAGCATTAGATTGATTAGACTGATTCAAATTTTTAATTTCACGATGATTAATTTCATAATTAACTGCATTAATCATCTTTTTAGACAATTGTCCTTGTGCCATTAATTTTTTAATTGCCACTTTTTCATACTTAATAGCTGCAAGTCGAATGTCTTTTTCCATTTTACTAATATGTGTCATAGAAAATTGTTTAATGATCATTTGATACTGATCAATAATGACATTACTGATATGCTTGTCTTCAGAACTATGCTTTTTAATACTATCAATGGCAAAATTCAATATATAAATACGAGTTTTGCCTTCATTCCAGTAATTATTATTATTATATTTTATAATTTTTTTACTATCACTAGGAATTAATGGCAATATTATGACTGCAGCAAGTAGGCTTAAAATGATTACAATTGCAGCAATAAACAAAATCAGAGCGCGATCTGGAAATGATATCCCTTGATTAGTTAAAAATGGTATTGATAGCACACCAGCCATTGTAATTGCACCTCTAACTCCTGATAATCCTGCAATAATAGAAGTTTTAAAATCAATTGGAGCAAATTTATATTCAGCAATAAATGTAGAAAAAATTTCATACATAATAATCCAAACAATTCTAATAATTAGTAAAATCAACCAAGTTATAATTGCATATCCAATAGACAACCAGGTATTAAACTGCATACTTTTTACTACAGTTTCCATAGCAAAAGGTACTTCAATCCCTAATATTATAAACACAATCCCGTTTAATAAATAGATAATAACATCCCAAGTATGTTCACTCATAATATCTAATTCAGCAGAAGAAGCATTTGATTTTGAGGATTTTAAATGATAAATAATTCCAGCAGTGACAACTGCGATTACTCCTGAAGCATGAAATACTTCTTCAGATAACATATATATTAAAAATGGTGATGCTATTTGAGAAACAATATTAAAAGGAATATTTGTAAGACCATTTTCATATAAAAATTTACGAATAAATAAAATAAACAACATTGTTATAATTCCAATGATTCCACCAACAATACTAATGTAAAAGAAATCAACAACGGCACCCTTTAAAGAAAAAGATCCATAGACAGTAGCAGCAACTGCATATTTAAAACCAATTAGTCCACTGGCATCGTTAATTAAACTTTCACCATTAACTAAATGTAAAATATTTTTAGGTAGTTTTGCCTTTTTAGCAATTGATTCAACTGCAATTGGATCAGTTGGTGACAAAATAGCTGCTAAAGCAAAGGCAACCGGCAGTGGCATTGATGGAATCATTTTATAAATAACTAAACCACCTAGTATCATTGTTATGAATACTAATAAAATAGAGTTAGCAAAAATTGGCCATCTTAATTCCCATAAATCATCTTTAGGAAAACGCCGACCATCGTTAAACAATAAGGGTGCAATGAATAGTAATAAGAACCAGTCACTACTTAAGCGAATATTGAAGCCAAATATAACCGCTAACAAGCATCCTAAAGCTACTTGAATAAGGCTATCTGGAATTACTGGAATACAATGATGAATTATATTAGACAATAGTAAAATAATAGTTAATAGTAGAATAATTTCAATGAGTTCCATATAAATTAACTCCTTATTTATCTTCTCCGATAATTCTAACCTCAGTTTCTAAATTAACTCCCTGCTTACCATAAACGGTTGTTTGAACGTGATGGATTACATTAAGATAATCAGTAGCACTTGCATTACCTATATTTACAATAAATCCAGCATGCTTAGTAGAAACTTGTGCCCCACCGGATTGATAGCCTTGTAATCCAGACTCGTGTATTAATTTACCGGCAAAATATCCTTTAGGACGTTTAAAAACACTTCCACAAGAAGGTAACTCCAATGGTTGCTTTGAAGCCCTTAAAGAATTAAAATAATCCATTTTTAGCTGAATTTCATTTTTATCACCATGCTTCAATTTAAAGGTAGCTTGTAAAACAATATCGTTATTATCTTGAACATAGCTATGACGATATCCAAAATCCAAATTATCATGATCAATTTTTTTAACTTTATTATCGGGAGTTAATACTAATATGCTATCAACAATTTGATCAGTTTCTCCACCATATGCACCAGCATTCATAAATATTGCTCCACCTACGCTACCTGGAATCCCAGCTGCAAATTCAGCACCAGATAAGCCATTTTTTTGTGCAGCTATCGTAACATCAATATATGCTGCACCAGCATCAGCAATAATGCAATCATCAGAGGTATCAATATTATTCATATAGGTTAGCATAATTACTAATCCACGAATTCCACCATCTTTAATGATTAAGTTACTGGCATTACCAAGAACCGTAATTGGCAAGTTATTAATTTCAGAAAATTCCAACAATTCTTGTACCTCATCAACTTTTTTTGGAAAAGCCAGAAAATCAGCTAAACCACCCGTTTGAGTAAATGTATATTTTGATAATGATTCATTTCTTAAAATTTTTAACGTATTAGTCATAAGTATCAATTTCCTTAATATATTTTATAATTTAATTTTAACACGATAAAAGACTTTGTTACCATGTTATACTTAAGTACAAATTTATATTAAGGAGTCTATAAATGAATTTTACTGCAATTGATTTTGAAACAGCTAATAACAAACGTGCAAGTGCCTGTTCATTAGCCATAACGGTAGTAAGAAATAATAAAATTATTGATGAATTTTATACACTCATAAATCCAGAAGTAGATTTTAATTGGCGCAATATTAAAGTTAATGGATTACATGAAAAGGATGTCGCTAATGCACCTACTTTCCCAGAAATATGGCCAATTATTAAAAATTTTTTCAGCTATGATAAGCTGGTAATTGCACATAATAATTCATTTGATAACAGTGTTTTAAAAAATACGCTAATAAGGTATAATTTAATTGTACCTAAATACTTAACTTTAGATACAGTAAAAACTTCAAAGTACTTTTTGCCAGATCTCTCAGATCATAAATTAAAGACTGTATGTGAAAATATGAATATTAATTTACATCATCATCATAATGCCTTAGATGATAGCTTAGCATGTGCCAATATACTAATTCAACAACAGCAAGAATTTGGTAATGATGCAATTAAAAATTTCATTCAAGTAAAAAAATAATCTGCTTAATTTAATAAGCAGATTATTTTTTATAATTTTATATTCATTTCATAAGTAGAATGATAGTTCTCATGAATGTTAATTAACCGTTTTTTTGAAAATGAAAAACCACACTTTTTATACAAATGAATGGCAGCATGATTTCGTTTCTCTACAATTAATGCAATTCTAGATAGGTTACTATAATTAGTTCCCCAATTAATAGCTTCTTTGATTAAATCAGTTCCTAATCCATAGTTCCAATACTTTTTAGTAATTGCTATACCTAACTCACCTAAATCAGAATCATCTAAATTTTGCACAGTAACTATACCAATAATTTCATCTAAATGTTTAGCTAACAAAATTACGTTACCACGTGTTTGATTAACTAACATAATTTGCTGAGCTTGTTTTTGTACGCTCATTTGACCTAGCTCTGGATCAACTGTAAAAGTATCTGATTCAGTTTTTAATTGCTCTAGCAAACCAATTAATTTTTCAGCATCTTTAGGCATTGCTAAAGTAACCATTATATCAATTTCATTTTCCATTATTTTTTAAATAACTTTCTTTAATAATCTTATTAAAATGTTCACCTTTAGGCTGAAAATCAATTGTCCGATAATTATCACCCTTAGAATCATCACGTTTAAAAATGATTTTAAGATATTCATTAGGCAATTCATTTTCAATAAAATTAGACCATTCAATGACATTAACTCCGTCACCATTAAAATATTCTTCTAAGCCTAATTCATCACCACTACCATCATCTAAACGATATGCATCCATATGATACAAAGGCAAACGACCATCTTGATATTCTCTAATAATTGTAAAAGTAGGACTTTTAATGTTTCTTTTAATCCCTAGCCCCTCTGCTAGTCCTTTGGTAAAAGTAGTCTTACCAGCACCTAAATCGCCATCTAGCAGAATAACGTCCTTAGGCTTTAGATAATCAGCTATTTTTTTACCGTAGTTCATGGTTTCGTCTGGAGTATTAACATTAACTTTCATTTATTAACCTCCTATTTTAGAGATTGGGCAGCTGTAATGATTGAAACATTATAAACATCTTCTGCGTTGCAACCTCTGGATAAATCTGAAACTGGTTTGGCCATGCCTTGTAAAATTGGACCAAATGCTTCAAAGCCACCTAAACGCTGAGCAATTTTATAGCCAATATTTCCTGATTGTAGCTCTGGAAATACAAATACATTCGCATTTCCTGCAACTGCAGATGTAGGTGCTTTCTTCTTTGCAACTTCTGGCATAAGTGCAGCATCAAATTGCAATTCACCATCAGATGGGCAAGCTAATTCATCTTGAGCAATCTTAGCAGCTTCTTGCACTTTAGTAACCATTTCACCTTTAGCTGAACCTTTAGTAGAAAAGCTTAGGAATGCCACTTTAGGATCAATACCAAACATTTTAGCAGTATCTGCACTTTGTTTAGCTACCTCAACCATACCTGCTGCATCTAACTCTAGATTAATAGCACAATCAGCAAATACATAACGAGTATCACCCTTCTGCATTAAGAAAGAACCAGAGATTCGGCGCATTCCTTTTTTAGTTTTAATGATTTGCAATGCCGGTCTAACTGTGTCTCCAGTGGCATGAGCTGCTCCTGACACCATGCCATCAGCTTTGCCCATATAAACTAACATTGTTCCAAAATAATTCTCATTATTCAACCATTCAGATAATTGTTCGCGAGTATTTTTGCCATTACGGCGCTCTTCTAAAGCATCTAACATTTCTTCATATTCATCTTTAGGATAATTATTGATGTCAACAATTTTAACTTTGCTTAAATCAGCACCATGAGCATTATCAGCAATATCAGAATCTTTGCCTAATAAAATTGGTGTAATCAAATTTTCAGAAGCCAATCGTGAAGCTGCTTCAATAATTCTTTCATCAGATCCTTCTGGAAAAACAATCTTTTTATTTTTACCTTTAATATCATTTCTTAATCCATCAAATAAGTTAGTCATATAAAAGCCTCCTAATAAATCATTTTATTGATACATGTTCAGGTAGTTGCCAATCAATTGGCTGTTCGCCCAATGCTCTTAATGCATCATTCGTTTTAGAAAATGGTTTAGACCCAAAAAATCCACGATATGCAGATAAAGGACTAGGATGAGCAGATTGAATAACAATATTAGTATCAGTATTGATCAATTTAATTTTGGAACGAGCTGCTCCTCCCCATAATATAAAAATAACAGGTTCTGAACGTGCTGACAATTTCTTAATTGCGGCATCTGTCAATTGCTCCCAACCTTTACCTTTATGGGAAAAAGCTTGTCCATTCCTAACAGTTAAAACCGAGTTCAATAATAAAACTCCTTGTTTAGCCCATTTTTCTAAATAACCATGATTCACTGGCTTGATTCCTAAATCATCTTGTAGTTCTTTATAAATATTACGTAAAGATGGTGGTAATTGAACACCTGGCATAACTGAAAAACTTAAACCATGAGCCTGATTAGGCTCATGATAAGGATCTTGTCCTAAAATAACCACTTTTACTTTACTAAATGGTGTCCACTCAAAAGCTTCATAAATTTTACCAGCTGCCGGATGAATATCATAGTGATTGTATTCATTAACTAAAAATTTTCTTAAATCTTGATAATAACTTTTTTCAAATTCTGGTTGTAAAACTTCCCACCAATCATTATGAATAAAAGGTTTCATGTCTAAACACCTCAGATTAATTTTATCACAATTAATATCCAAATTACATTTACAAAAAAGCACTTTCCAAACAGAAAGTGCTCTTAATTATAGTTAATAATGTTTCATTACACGAGAAATTTCGCGTTGTTGATCACGTTTTTTAATTGTGTTGCGCTTGTCATATTCATGTTTTCCTTCAGCAATACCAATTAAAACTTTAGCAAATCCGCGCTTAATATACATTTTCAAAGGTATTAAAGTAATTCCTTTTTTATCAGTTTCACGTGCTAATCGCTTAATTTCTTGCTTATGCAAAAGCAACTTACGATTACGTAATGGATCATGATTAAATTGATTTCCCTGAGTATATTCACTAATATGCACATTCATCAAAGTAGCTTGTCCATTACGAATTTGAGCGAAGCCATCTTTTAAATTAACTCGATGTGCTCTAACAGACTTAATTTCAGTTCCAGTCAAAGCAATACCTGCTTCGTAAGTTTGCAAAACACGATAATCATGTCTAGCTTTTCTATTTTGAGCCATTAAATTAGCGTTTTTTGCATTTTGTTTTTTCTTAGCCATTTAAAATCACCTCTAAGATCTAGGATAATTAATGCTTATGGTTAGATTTTCTATGATTGTTTTTATGATTATCGTTTCTTCTAGAACGTTTATCATTGAATTTTCCGCGACCCTTTTTATCGCCGACGTTACGACGATTGCGTCTGTTACCGCCATGAGAACCATTGTTCTTATGTTCAGGTCTTAATTTAGACATTGGTGTGTCTTGTGGATTAACAATATCAAAATCAACAGCACTTTGATCCACATCAACATTAACAACTTTAACACGAACTGGTTGTCCAATACGGTAAGTACGATGTGTATTACGACCAACTAAAGCTAAGAATTTTTCAATATATTCATAATAATCATCCTTCATGCGACTAATATGAACTAATCCTTCTACTGTATTTGGTAATTCAATAAACATACCGAATTTCAATACCGAACTAACAGTTGCATCGAATTCTTCACCAACATGATCAGCCATGTATTCAGCTTTCTTCATTGCATCAGTGTCACGTTCAGCATCTACTTCACGACGTTCACATTTAGATGAATGTACTGAAATTTCTTCTAGTAAGTTACCATACTTTGCTTTAGCTTCCTTACCCATGCCGTTATCTTCATAATGATGAATCAAACGGTGCACCATAGTATCAGGATATCTTCTAATTGGTGAAGTAAAGTGGGTATAGTATTCAGCACCTAATCCAAAATGACCAAGTGGTTGATCAGTGTATCTAGCTTGTTTTAAACTACGTAACATCATAACTGATACCGCAGCTTCTTCAGGTTTACCTGCAACCTTCTTTAAGACATTTTGTAACATCTTAGGCTTCAAATGGTCTGGATCACCCTTAATATCAATCCCAAATGCACTTAAGAATTCAAAGAAATTCTTAACTCTTTCACCATCAGGCGTTTCATGGACACGATAAATAAATGGTACATGCTTTTGGCAATAGTTCTTTGCAACAGTTTCATTAGCAGCTAGCATAAATGATTCAATCATTTTTTCTGCTAGGCCACGGACACGAACTTGAATATCAATTGGATGACCATTATCATCAACGATAATTTCTGCTTCATTATCATCAAAATCAATAGCACCACGACGACGACGTTGTTTATATAATATTTTGTGTAATTCACCCATGGTTCTAAACATTGGAACTAAACGTGAATATTTTTCCTTGGTTTTTTCATCATCTGATTCCAAGATATCATTAACCGCTTTATATGTCATTCTAGCAGTAGATTTCATAACACTAGGATGAATACGATGCTTAACAACGTGCCCCTCCGGATTAATTTCCATGTCACAGCTCATACATAATCTCAATTGGCCTTCATTCAACGAACAAATACCATTAGATAAACGACGAGGTAACATTGGAATAACACGATCAGTTAGATAAACTGAAGTTCCACGTTTATATGCTTCTTCATCTAGTAAACTACCTGGTTTAACATAGTGTGATACATCAGCAATGTGAACACCTAAATGATAGTTACCATTTGGTAATTTCCATGCAGTAACAGCATCATCCAAATCTTTAGAAGATTCACCATCAATAGTAACTAAATCTTGATCAGTGATATCTTCGCGGCCCTTCATTTCTTCTTCACTAATTTCTTCTGGAATGGCATCAGCTTCTTGTAAGACATCTTCTGGAAATTGTGATGGAATATTATGAGCATAAACGATTTGCAAAATATCAATGCCTGGATCATCAACACTACCTATTACTTCTTTAGCAATTCCCACCATATAATCAGGATGCTCTTCATTTGGATATTCTGTTATTTCAGCAGTAACTACTTCACCTGGGGTTGGATTTAAACCAACACCAACAACATAAAATTTATAGTTGATTAACTTTTTTTCCTTTAACTTCACTTGGCCAATATAGCCTTGATCATCATCAGTACGAGTAAATTCACCGACTACTTGTTCATAATTTCTTTCAATGATATCTACAATTTTACCTTCAGGACCTTTACCTGATTTTTGGTCACCTTTTCTTACAATCTTAATTTCAACAGTATCGCCATTCATTGCATTCATTGTATTTCCAGGAGCAATAAACGCATCGTCCAAATCATCATCATAATTAACAAAACCAAAACCTTTAGGATTTGAATGAAAAATACCTTCTAGTTTTTCATTTTCTTCATTAAATTTAAAGTTACCTTCTTCAGTAACAATTACAGTTTTTTCTCTTTCCAAAACAGCAAGTGTTTGCACGATGAGAGTAAATGCATTAGCACCGTGATAGCCTAGTTCATCAGCAATTTCTTCAACAGCAAAGGTTTGACTAGGAAACTTGTTTAAAACCGCTTGGACTTCATTTTTTAAATTATTATCTTCCAATATCGATTCCTCATTAATTTATTATTTTTGAACTTAATCAAATTCCGTCATACTTCTATAAGTTATTTTAACATTTTTATACTATCTTTTATTAACTAAATATAAAAAAAGACCCTGTAAATTTTACAGGAGTCATTCTTTTTTAATGCGATGATAGCCATACTAAAGCTAATGCAGACGCAAAAAAGATAATTAATAAAACAACAGTAACTTTTTGCATAAAAGCTTCAAAACCACGAGGCTTTGAGCCGGCAAACAAGTCATCAGCTCCACCACTCAATGATGACATTGCATCATTATTAGTTTTAGCTGGTTGCATTAATACGGCAATGATTATTAAAACACTGTCAATCCAAATTATATCCATTAATAAATTATACAATTCGTTGCCTCCTACCTAAAATAGGTTTTAAATCAATAATTGATAGCTTTATGCTTTAGTTTATCACATAAAACAAATCTTTCCAATTAGTAATAAATTTTGTTAATTATTAGTTACTAGTTTAGACATCAAAGAATGTACATAACCACGATTGTTATAATTAGTTGATATTTTCAAATTATCTCCTGCTTTAATTATCGTAGAACCATTAGGAATAATTTTTTTATCGTTTCGATCGATTGAACTTAAAATAGTATCACTTGGCCAAGGAACATTCTTTACCATTTTACCATCAATTTTACATCCTACAAATACTGAATAATTAATTGTGAATAAGCCACCTAAATCACTTTGCTTTTGTGGTCTTAATAAATTATTTAACATTTCGTCATAAATCGGCTTACTATTCATTAAATCAGAAACTACATATGCTACCAAAGTAACAAATGATAAGGCCATTAAATTTTGCAACGAACCCACCATTTCAGTAATTAATAATATTGCTGTAAAAGGTGATTTACTAATGCAAGCAAAATATGCACTCATTGAAACAATAATAAAATTAATAAATAAATATGATGGCATCAAATTAAAATGAATTAATGCTTTTGCATATAATGCTCCTAGAATAGCACCTAAAGACAGCATAGGTAAAAAAATCCCTCCAGGGGTACCAGTCCCATATGAAATAGTTGAAAAGATAAAACGTAACAAAAAATAAAAAAACAATATGGATATTGCTGGTGACTGCTTAGCAATCATCAAGACTAGTGTACTGCCACCGCCAGAAGCTTTAGGAACAAACATCTCAATTGGTATTACTAATACGAAAGGAACTATAGTGAAAATCCAACGTGGCAAAAATTCAATTTTAGAATACCATTTGCTAATATTAATAGTAAAAAACTCATACAGTTTACCAAAAGTTCCCAAAAATATTCCTAAACCGATTAAATAAGGATATATGTGTAATGGAATTACATGAAAATACTGCATATGTAGGACCGGAGTTTTTCCAAAAATAGCTGTTGAAATAAAATTAGATGCAACTGCTGCTGATAATGCAACGGTCCAAACTAAAGTAGAAAAATTATGATAAATTTCTTCTAAAACAAATAAAGTACTAGCAATTGGTGCATTAAATGCCGCAGATAAACCAGCTGCTGCTCCACCTGAAATCATTATTTTTCTATCAACACCAATTTTATGAGTAAGCTTAGCTGTGCCCTGAGCTAAAGTAGCACCCAGTTGAATTGATGGTCCTTCTCTACCAAGAAATAAGCCACTTGAAATAGATAAAACGCCGCCTATGAACTTCTTTACAAATACAGGTAACCATTTATAATCAATCTCTCCAGCTAATTGGCCTTCAACTTGAGGGATTCCTGATCCTTTAATATCCGAATTAGATAGTATTAGTTGATAAGTAATAATTGCAAACGTTAAATTAATGAAAATTAATAATACTAAAGATAATAAATTATGGTTAGCATACATTGATATTTTTAACAAAATTCCAGATAAAAACTCAATTAATATTCTAAATATACTGATAAAAAATCCAACTAACAATCCAATTAAGGTGCCATATAACACTGATTTAAAGCGTTTAATATTGTCATTTTTCAAAGCAATTTCTCCCTAAATCATAATAATTAAATCATATCATAAGTTATAAACAAAAAAGCATTAAACATAAATTATGTTCAATGCCTTTTTGTTAATAAATAGCAAAACTATTTGTTAATGATGTTATTACGTGCTTCTTCACTTAGGTTGTAGAATGAGTGTACACCTTTGTATTGAGCAACTGAACCTAATTGGTCTTCAATTCTCATTAATTGGTTGTACTTAGCGATACGTTCACCACGACTCATTGAACCAGTCTTAATTTGACCAGCATTCATAGCAACAACTAAGTCAGAAATTGTAGTATCTTCAGTTTCACCAGAACGGTGTGAAATGATAGCTGTGTATCCAGCTTCCTTAGCCATTTGTACAGCATTAACAGTTTCAGTTAAAGTACCGATTTGGTTAAGTTTAATTAAGATTGAGTTTGAAACGCCCATCTTGATACCCTTACGTAAGTAGTCAGTGTTAGTTACGAATAAGTCATCACCAACGATTTGAACTTTCTTACCTAAGCGTTTAGTAGCCATTTGCCAATCTTCCCATTCGTTTTCATCCAATGGATCTTCGATTGAAATAATTGGGTATTTGTCTACTAATTGTTCTAGCAATGTAACAAATTCATCAGCAGAGTATGATTTACCATCACCTACTAAGTTGTACTTCTTAGTATCAGCATCATAAAATTCTGATGCAGCACAATCAAATGCAATTGATACATCTTTACCTGGCTTGTAACCAGCACGTTGGATTGCTTCTACTAAGATTTCGAATGGTTCTTCATTGTTCTTCAAATCAGGAGCAAAACCACCTTCGTCACCTACGGCAGTTGAGTAACCCTTTTCGTTTAAGATAGCCTTTAAATTGTGGAAAGTTTCAGAACCCATACGGATAGCTTCTTTAACAGTTTCAGCACCAACAGGCATAATCATAAATTCTTGGAAGTCAACCTTATTATTAGCATGTTCACCACCATTGATAACGTTCATCATTGGAGTAGGCAATACATGAGCATTGAAACCACCAAGATAGTTGTATAATGGAACACCTAATTCGTCTGCAGCAGCACGTGCAGCAGCTAATGAAACACCTAAAATAGCGTTAGCACCTAACTTACCCTTAGTAGGTGTACCATCTAATTTGATCATAGCTTGGTCAATAGCTAATTGATCAGTTACGTCATAACCAACAATTTCTTTAGCAATAATGTTATTAACGTTGTTAACAGCCTTAGTAACACCCTTACCCATGTAACGGTTTTTATCACCGTCACGTAATTCAACGGCTTCGTGTTCACCAGTAGATGCACCTGAAGGTACGATTCCACGACCCATTGCACCTGCTTCAGTATATAGTTCTACTTCAACTGTAGGATTTCCACGAGAATCTAATACTTCTCGAGCATAAATATCTGAAATAATTGACATTTTATTCTCTCCTTAATGAAAGTTGTTACCTCAGAATCAAGGCTACTTTCATTTTATTATTTTAAAGCCAAACTTTCAACATAAACTCCTTATAAAAAGCGAATTATTTTTAATAATTTATAATTTCTAAAAATTCCTTCGGTTTTAAACTAGCAGTTCCTGCTAAAACACCATCAACATCTTTTTGTTTCATTAATTCTTTGACATTTTTATCATTAACACTACCACCATATAATATTCTAACTTGATTTGCCACTTCTTCATCATACAGTTCAGCAATTGTTTTTCTAATTAAGCAACAAGCCTCTTGTGTCTCAGAAACACTAGCAGATTTACCAGTTCCAATTGCCCAACTAGGTTCATATCCAATCACTATTTTTTGTGCATTCTTAGATGAAACACCATTTAAGGATTCTGCAACCGGATTTACCACCCAATCCATATGATTATCAGTTTTTTGTTTAGTCATAGTTTCATCGCAACAAATAATTGGAATCATATTGTTTTTTAATACAGCTTTAACTTTTTTGTTTACTATCTTATTAGTTTCATTAAAATACTTACGCCTTTCAGAATGGCCAAGCATAACATAATTAATTCCCATATCAGATAAAGAATATGGACTAACTTCGCCAGTATAAGCGCCTTTATCTTTATAAAAACAATTTTCAGCAGCTGATTTTAAAGGACTGTTTTTACAATACTTAGTCAAAGATTCTAAAAATATTGGTGATGCTGCAATTGCACACTCAACTTTATTAGTATCAGGTAATTTATTAGTAATTTGGTCTAAAAAATCATTAGCCTCTTCAAGAGTTAAATTCATTTTCCAATTACCAACTATAAAAGGAGTCCTCATTATTATTTCCTCCTAAATATTTAATAAAATTAAATATTAATCTTTATAATCAATGATACCACTCAGGTAAAATAAATTAAGTAATTTAATTTTATCATAAATAAAAAAAAGAGTTCGATAATAACAGTATCGAACTCTTTAAATTTAATATATCATTACTTGTCAGTAATTGCAGCAATACCTGGTAAGGTTTTACCTTCCATATATTCTAGTGAAGCTCCACCACCAGTTGAAACGTGTGATAATTTATCAGCAACGCCTAATTGGTTAACAGCGGCAGTTGAATCACCACCACCAACAACAGTAGTAGCATCTTTTAATTCACCTAAGAATTTACCAATAGCTAAAGTACCCTTAGCAAAGTTACTCATTTCGAATACACCCATAGGTCCATTCCAAACTACTGTTTTAGCATCTCTTAGTACATCTTCAAACAACTTAATACTCTTAGGGCCAATATCTAAAGCCATTTGGCCATCAGGAATATTGTCAGTAACAACTTCAGTAGGTGCATCATTCTTGAATTCAGGAGCAATTACAGAATCAATAGGTAGGACGATTTTGTCGCCACCCTTTTTCAAGATTTCCTTAGCAGTATCAATCTTGTCTTTTTCAACAAGTGAATTACCAATTGAGTAACCTTTAGCAGCATAGAATGTGTAAGTCATTCCACCACCGATAATAATTTTATCAGCCTTGCCTAATAAGTTATCAATAACTCCAATCTTATCAGAAACTTTTGCACCACCAAGAATGGCAACAAATGGACGTTTAGGATTATTAACAGCCCCACCGATAAACTTAATTTCTTTTTCAATCAAGAATCCAGCAGCAACTGGCTTGTTATTAGCTTCCATTGCACGAGCAATACCAACATTTGAGGCATGTTCACGATGAGCGGTACCAAATGCATCATTTACGAAACAATCACCTAATGAAGCCCAATATTGACCTAATTTAGGATCATTTTTGGATTCACGTTTGACATTTTCACCATCAACAACATCTTCATAACGAGTATTTTGTACTAGGACAATATCACCATTATTCATATTGTTAACTGTATCTTCTAATTTTTTACCTTCTGTTTCAGGAACAAAAGTTACAGGTTTATTAATTAATTCAGATAGCTTTTCAGCTACTGGACGTAATGATAAGGCTTTTTTATCATCTTCACTCTTAATACGACCTAAGTGAGAAAATAGTACAGCTTTACCACCATGTTCAATTACATATTTAATTGTTGGAATGGCACCAACAATACGACTAGTATCACCAACAACGCCATCTTTAACAGGAACGTTGAAGTCAACACGCATTAAAACTTTTTTGCCATTTAAATCTAAATCAGAAACAATAGTCTTAGCCAATTTAGACGACCTCCTCAAAAGAATTGTTATTATAAATCACATATTAAATATAATTCATTTCACTTCTTTTTTAAAGAATAATGAAAAATATTTTATAAAAAATGGAGGAGGCAAATGCCTCCTCCACCTTTGTTTGCTATAAAAGCATTAATTTAATATTAAAGTTCAGCAAAGTGTAGTAAAGTACGAACCATGTTGCAAGTAAAGCCCCATTCGTTATCGTACCAAGCAACAGTCTTAACTAATTGAGTGTCACCATTTGCTGTGATTTCAGTTTGACCTGTATCAAATACTGAACCATGAGAATCATCAATAATATCAGTTGAAACAATTGGATCTTCAGTGTAACCGAAGGCATCATTGTCTTTAGCATATTTCTTCATTGATTCATTGATTTCATCAGCAGTAACATTCTTGTCTAATACAGAAACTAATTCTGTTAATGAACCATCAACAACACCAACACGTTGTGCGTGACCTTGCAAATGACCATTTAATTCAGGAATTACTAAGCCAATAGCTTTAGCAGCACCACTTGAGTGAGGAATAGTGTTTACTGAAGCAGTACGGTTGTTTCTGAACTTCTTACCACGAGGGCCATCTAAGATAGCTTGAGTAGAAGTAAAGGCATGAATAGTTGTCATAGTACCAGCTTTAAGACCAAAGTCTTTGTTTAAGAAGTAAGCCATAGGTGCTAAACAACTTGTAGTACATGAACCAGCTGAAACAATCTTGTCATCTGAGTTTAATGTATCCAAGTTAACACCAGGAACAACAGTCTTAATTTGACCAGCAGGAGCTGAAATCAAGACACGTTTTGCACCAGCATCCAAGTGAGCTTGTGATTTTTCTTCTGAAGTGTAGAAACCTGTACATTCTAGTACAAAGTCAACACCATCATTCTTAACCCATGGAAGGTCAGCGGCATTCTTTTCAGCGTAAACTGGGATTTCCTTACCGTCAACAACAATTCCTTTATCAGTTGATGAAACTTCACCAGGGAATTTACCATGTGTTGAATCATATTTTAATAAGTAAGCTAACATTGAAGGAGTTGTTAAATCATTGATAGCAGCAACTTCAATTTCATCTGAGTTTAGTTCGTTGATACGTTTGAAAGCCAAACGACCAATACGACCAAAACCGTTAATACCAATTTTTACAGTCATAACTGTTTTCCTCCTAGAGAAATAAATTTAAGTACTACGTACAGAGCTAATGTTACTACTTTTTCCAGTGATAGTCTATAAAACTGGCTAACTAATTTAAAATAATTTTCATTATTAATTTATAATAATTATTTAGAAATAAAATAGCATTAATCTCTACAAATTTAGTATATCAATCGTATTTTTACTTTGCAAATTAATAGTTATCTTGAATTTTATAGCTTATTCATTTATAGTAATTTTATGCACTTGTAGTGTAATGGATAGCACGTAAGATTCCGGTTCTTAAGTTAAGGGTTCGATTCCCTTCAAGTGCATTAGTTTCAAACAAATCGTTTGACCTTGATTGACCAATAATATAGAATTAATTACAGCTTTTTAAAAAGAAATGAATTTATGGGGAGGAAACAATATGAATTTAGTCCCAACAGTCATTGAACAATCATCTAATGGTGAACGTGCATATGACATTTACTCAAGATTATTAAAAGATCGCATTATCATGCTATCAGGTCCAATTGAAGATAATATGGCAAATACAGTAATTGCTCAATTATTATTTCTTGACGCCCAAGATTCCGATAAAGATATCTACTTATATATAAATTCTCCTGGTGGTGTCGTAACTGCCGGAATGGCAATTTATGATACTATGAAGTTTATCAAAGCGGATGTTCAAACTATTGTAATGGGTATGGCTGCATCAATGGCCAGTGTCTTAGCTTCTTCTGGTACTAAGGGTAAGCGTTTTGCATTACCACATTCAGAAGTATTAATTCACCAACCATCTGGTGGTGCCCAAGGTCAACAAACTGAAATTGAAATTGCTGCTGAATCAATTTTAAAAACCCGTCATATGATTAATGAGATTTTAGCTAAAAATTCTGGTCAATCAATTGAGAAAATTAATCATGATACTGAACGTGATCACTACTTAAGTGCTCAAGAATCAGTTGATTATGGTTTAATTGATGCAATCATGAAAAATAGCTCTGAAAAGAAATAATACAATCTGTATATAATAAAAAAGCATTTGGAATTATTCCAAATGCTTTTTTATGTTTCAGCAGCCTCCTCAGCTTCCTTCTTAATCCTATCAGCAAATTCATTTATTTTTCTCAAACGATGGTTAATCCCTGATTTTGAAATCCCACCAGAAGGCAATGAATCACTTAATTCTTTTAAACTAACTTCTGGTTTTTTTATTCTGGTAATCGCCACGTCATAAAGTTTTTTTGGTAATTGCTTTAATCCAACTGTATTAGCTATATATTGAATACTTGATAATTGTTTTGTCGATGCATTAGCAACCTTATTCATATTAGCATTTTCACAATTGACTAAACGATTCACAGAATTACGCATATCCCGCATAATTCTTACATCCTCAAATTTTAGCATTGCATTGGTAGCACCAATTAATTGTAGAAAATTAGCAATCTTTTCGGCTTCCTTTAAATAAGTTATATAACCGCTTCTACGTTCAGTAGTTCTGGAATTAAGCCCATAATTATTCATCATTTCAGAAATCATATCATTATGTTCTTCGTATAATGAATATATCTCTAAGTGGTAACGAGAAGTTTCTGGATTGTTAACAGAACCACCAGCTAAGAAAGCCCCTCTTAAATATGATCTAACTTGAGAATCACTATTTAATAATTCAGTTGGAACAGTTTCAACAATTTGATAGTTATCAAATATTTTTAAATCATCAAGAATTTCTCTAACTTGATACATAATTCTTACGATATAAATATTGTTTTTATTTAATTTCATCTTTTTACGAACAACCAATTTACTCTCTACATCATAAAATTTCAAAATCAAGCTATAAATTCTGCGAGCAATTGCTGGATTCTCAGTTTGAATATTTAATAAAACTTGGTTCGAAGATAAAGAAATTGAACCATTCATTCGAATTAAAGCCATTAATTCAGCCTTAGCATTTTTTTTATGAACTTCTAGAGTGGTTAACTCTTTTTTTACTTCACTTGCATATGACATATTAATTACTCCAATCCTTTTTTGTTTATTAATTCAACTAATTTATCAGATACTAGTTTTCCATTATGAAAAGCACAATGATCAGATAATTTTAAAAAGTTATCTTGAATTACTCTACAATGCTGTCTTTTAAGACCAGCTTCATTATGAAAAACTTGTTTAGATATTTCATTCCATTTTAATTTATCAATATAGTTATCAGGAATTACTGTATTATTAACCAAAGCAATATCAATAAAATTGCATCCCAAATGATGATTTAAAACTTGTACATGGTCAGCATCTGTAAAATGATCAGTTTCACCTTTTTGTGTCATGATATTACATATATAAACTACTTCAGCAGGTGAATTGATAACCGCATCCCCTAAATTTTTAATCATTAAATTAGGCAAAATGCTAGTAAATAAACTACCTGGCCCCAAAACAATTTGGTCAGCATTCATAATTGCATCAATTACTTTTTGATTAGTTTTAGGTTGTTCATTATCCTCAACATTTTCAATCCAAACACGTTTTATATTCTTATCAGCATAAGTAATTTCATATTCACCAGTCATTTTGGTTCCATCATCAAATTCAGCACATAGCTGTAAATTTTGGCTAGAGGATGGATAAACATGTCCCCTCACTTTCATCATCTTACTAATTAATTCAACTGCATTATCAACTCCATCTTTCATTTCTGATAAAGCCGCAATAATTAAATTTCCAATTGAATGCCCAGATAAAAATTCATCCCCGTTATTAAAACGATACTGGAATAAATCCAATTCTAACTTCGGCAATTCTGACAAAGAAACCAAAACATTTCGAATATCACCCGGCGGAACCACATCCATATAATTACGAATTTTTCCAGATGAACCACCATCATCAGCAACTGTAACAATTGCTGTAATATCAACATTCTTTTCTTTTAAACTTTTTAATATAACTGGTAGTCCGGTTCCACCACCAATAACTACAATTCTAGGACGGTCATTTAAATCATTAATCATTAATTTTACCGCCTTTCTTTAACATTTTATTCGTTCAATATAATAACTCATGATATTTTAACACACATACCCGGGCGTGTCATTTATAAACAAAATAAAAAAGAGTCAAAAACTCTTTCTTATTTATTATTCATTTTAGTTCTTTTAGTATCACGCTTCAAAATTGGAGACAAATATTGGCCTGTATAACTATCATTTTGTTTAATGATCTCTTCAGGCGTTCCAGTAGCGATAATATTACCGCCACCTTCACCACCTTCTGGACCCAAGTCAATTATGTTATCAGCAGTCTTAATAACATCCAAGTTATGTTCAATAATTAAAATCGTATTACCTTGATCCACCAATTCATGTAAAACAACCAATAAACGTTTAATATCATCGGTGTGTAATCCAATTGTCGGTTCATCTAAAATATATAAATTATTGCCAGCAGATTTTTTGTATAATTCAGCTGCTAATTTCATTCTTTGAGCCTCACCACCAGATAATGTAGTGGCAGATTGTCCCAACTTAACATAACCTAACCCAACCTCGTCAATTGTTTTAAGTTTTCTTGTAATTTTAGGCATTGCTTCAAAGAATGATAAAGCTTCTTTAACAGTCATATTTAAAACATCCGCAATATTTTTACCCTTATATTCAACTTCAAGTGTTTCATTATTATAACGTTTACCATGACATACTTCACAAGGCACATAAACATCAGGTAAGAAATTCATTTCAATTTTTAGAATCCCATCTCCATGACAAGTTTCACAACGGCCTCCTTTAACGTTAAAACTAAAACGTCCTTTTTGATACCCTCTTAACTTAGCCTCATTAGTTTCAGCGAATAATTCACGGATATCATCAAAAACACCTGTATAAGTAGCCGGGTTACTACGTGGAGTTCTTCCAATCGGACTTTGATCAATGTTAATTAACTTATCAATATTCTTATAACCAGAAATAGACTTATACTTACCAGGTTTTTCTGAATTATTATTGAGTTTTTGTGCCAAGGCTCGTTTTAAAACACGATTAATCAATGTTGATTTACCAGAACCAGAAACTCCAGTAACAACATTAAATTCACCTAATGGGATATCAACATCGACATTCTTTAAATTGTTCTCAGCTGCACCCTTAACCTTAATATGTTTTTTGTTACCTTTACGTCGTTTCAACGGTACCGGAATAAACTTCTTCCCAGATAAATATTGACCTGTTAAGGAATTATCATTATCAGCAATTTCTTTAGGAGTTCCAACACCCATTACGTTACCACCATTAGCACCAGCACCTGGACCAATGTCTACAATATAATCAGCAGCTTCCATAGTGTCTTCACCATGTTCGACCACTACTAAAGTATTCCCTAAATCACGCATTGATTTCAATGAACTAATTAATCGATCATTATCGCGTTGATGCAATCCAATGGATGGTTCATCTAACACATATAAAACACCTGATAAGTTAGAACCAATCTGAGTAGCTAAACGAATTCTTTGTGATTCCCCACCAGATAAAGTTCCTGCATTTCTAGACAATGTTAGATAATCTATCCCAACATTCTTTAAGAAAGACAAACGATCAATAATTTCTTTTAAGATTGGTTTTGCAATTACGGTATCTTTTTCACCAAAGGTTAATTTTTTAAAGAATTCTAGTTCTTTATTAATATCTAAATTAGTAATTTCACTAATATTTTCCCCATTAATTTTGACACTTAGTGCTTCACGATTTAATCGAAGACCATGACAAGTTTGACACGTTAATTCTGTCATGTATTTTCTCATTTGTTCACGAGTAAAATCACTATTAGTACTATGATAACGACGATCAATATTATTTAGAACCCCTTCAAATGGTGCATCCGTATCACGTACGCCACCAAAGTTACTATCAAAATGAAAATGAAATTCTTTACCTTTAGATCCATTTAAAACAATATCACGTTGTTTCTTAGGTAACTTTTTGAAAGGAGTATCCATATTAATTTTAAAAGCATGACAAGCTTGTTCTAACAAACTTGGGTAAAATTTAGAACTGATTGGATTCCATGGCTCAATCGCCCCTTCATTTAAAGTTTTATTTTGATCAGGAATAACTAGACTATCATCTACTTCTAGCTTCATCCCTAATCCATCACAATCTAGACAGGCGCCAATTGGAGAATTAAATGAAAATAAACGTGGTTCTAATTCGCTAATGGTAAAACCACACAAAGGACATGCATAATGCTCTGAAAAGATTAGATTTTCACCATGCCCCATTAAATCAGCAACTGCATATCCACCACTCAATCTTAAAGCAGTTTCTAAAGAATCAGACAATCTTGACTTAATACCATCTTTTACAATAATTCGATCAATCACAATATCAATATTATGTCGTTTGTTTTTATCCAATTCCACTCCATCACCTAATTCGTGAACTTCACCATCAACACGAAAACGAACAAAGCCTTCTCTTTGAATCTTTTCAAAAGTCTTTTTATGTTGACCTCGTTCCTCACGAACTACTGGTGAAAGAATCTGCAATTTCGTACGTTCTGGTAATGCCATGATTTCATCAATCATTTGGTCAATTGATTGACGAGTAATCTTAGTCCCATCATTAGGACAAATTGGATTTCCAACACGAGCCCATAATAATCTAAAATAATCATTAATTTCAGTGACGGTTCCTACAGTAGAACGAGGATTATGAGAAGTCGTTTTTTGATCAATCGCAATTGCTGGGCTTAATCCTTCGATTGAATCTACATCTGGTTTATCCATTTGACCTAAAAATTGTCTGGCATATGAAGATAAGCTTTCAACATAACGACGCTGGCCTTCAGCATATAAAGTATCAAAAGCCAAAGAACTTTTACCAGATCCAGATAGTCCTGTCATTACTGTTAATTTATTTTTAGGGATTGAAACATTAATATTTTTTAGATTATGGGCACGAGCACCCTTAATAATAATTTTGTCGTTTGACAAGAAATCACTCCTTAATTATTTCATTTGGCTTTTAAGTTCCATAACTGTATCACGAATCGAGGCAGCTTGTTCAAAGTCTAATTTTGTTGCAGCATGCCTCATTTCTTTATTTAAAGTTTCAAGCATTGATTGTTGCTCTTTTTTGGTCATCTTTTGAAAATCAGATTCAACAAATGAATGGCTTTCTTTTGGTTCGTCATCATCGTTGTTGTCATACTTAATAAGATCACGAACTGGTTTTTTTATGGTATGCGGTGTAATCCCATGCTCTTTATTGTATCCTTTTTGAATTTTTCTTCTTCTAGCAGTTTCATCCATTGCCTTTTTCATTGAATCAGTTACTGTATCGGCATACATAATAACAGCACCGTTTTCATTCCTAGCTGCACGGCCAATTGTTTGAATCAATGAACGTTCATTTCTTAGGAAGCCTTCTTTATCAGCATCTAAAATTGCAACTAAAGAAACTTCTGGAACATCAATTCCCTCTCTTAAAAGATTAATCCCAACTAAAACATCATATTTACCTAACCTTAAATCACGTATAATTTTAGTTCGCTCAAGCGTTTTAACATCCGAATGTAAATATGCTACTTTAATTCCTAAGTCTTTAAGATAGTCAGTTAAATCTTCTGCCATCTTTTTGGTTAAAGTGGTAACAAATGTTCTCTCATCTTTATCGATTCTCTTATTTATTTCACCAACCAAATTATCCATTTGTCCCATAATTGGGCGAACTTCAACTGTAGGATCTAAAAGACCAGTTGGACGAATAATTTGTTGAACAATATTCTTTTTATCAGTCATTTCAAGTTCACGAGGACCAGGCGTAGCCGACATGTAAACCGCTTGGTTAATATGTTTCTTAAACTCAGGCATCTTCAAAGGACGATTATCTAAAGCACTAGGCAATCTAAAACCATACTTAATAAGTTGCTCTTTTCTAGCCTTGTCACCCTTATACATACCACCAATTTGGGGCAAAGTTTGGTGTGACTCATCAACAACTAATAAATAATCATCCGGGAAGAAATCAAGTAATGTATATGGTGGTTCTCCTGGTTTACGATGGTCCATATGTCTAGAGTAATTTTCAATACCGTTGGTATATCCCATTTCAGCCATCATTTCTACATCATAAGTAGTCCTTTGCTTAAGGCGTTGTGCTTCAACAAGTTTACCTTCACTTTTGAATTTAGCAACTTGCTCATCCATTTCTTTCCTAATGTTAGCTAAAGCACGATCCAAATTTTGATCATCAGTTAAAAAGTGAGTCGCAGGGAAAATAATAATATTATCCTTTTTTCCTAAAAATTCACCTGTCAATGTGTCGATTTCTCTAATTGAATCAATTTCATCGCCAAAAAATTCAACTCTAAGTGCATGTTTATCACCAGAAGCTGGAAAAATATCTACCACATCACCATGAACTCTAAAGCGACCACGTTGAAAATCAATATCATTACGATCAAATTGAATATCCACAAGTTGACGTAAAACATCATCACGTTCTATTTGTTGTCCTACATGTAAAGATACAGTATGTTTATAGTATTCTTCTGGACTCCCTAAACCAAAAATAGATGATACTGAAGCCACAATAATAACATCATTTCTAGTTAGGAGTGCATTAGTAGCAGCATGCCGTAGCTTATCAATTTCGTCATTTACAGAAGAGTCTTTTTCGATATAAGTGTCACTTGAAGGTACATAAGCTTCCGGTTGATAATAATCATAATAACTAACAAAATATTCAACTGCATTGTTTGGAAAAAATTCCTTGAATTCACCATATAATTGACCAGCCAAGGTTTTATTGTGAGACAAAATTAACGTAGGCTTATTTACATTTTTGATAACATTTGAAATCGTAAATGTTTTACCGGTACCAGTAGCACCTAATAAGATTTGCGATTTTTGACCGTTTTCAATACCATCAGTTAATTTTTTGATTGCCTCTGGTTGATCTCCAGTTGGCTTATATTTAGAAACTAAATCAAAATGATTATTTTTTTCTCGTTTAATTTGCAATAAAAGCCCTCACTTTCTCATTAAAATAAGAGCTTAAATTATAAGCCCTTAAACATCTCTATAATTTTGTATATATTTTAACACACGAACATACATTCTAAAATTAATACGTATCCGCCAAGATAATAAAAAGGAATGCTATTTAAGCATTCCTTTTTATCGATTATTTTTCTAATGATGATACATATTCAAAAGCATTTTGACCAGCAATTCCACCATCACCAACAGCAGTTGCAACCTGTCTTAATTCTTTTGAACGAACATCTCCAATTGCAAAAATCCCAGGTAATGAAGTTTCCATACGTTCATTAGTTTTAATCCAACCTTTATCATCAGTAATTTGTAAATTATCAAAAGGTTCAGTCATTGGATTATTTCCAACATAGATAAAAACTCCATTAGCGTCAACAACATCAGTTTCATTAGTCTGATTGTTCAATGTCTTAACACCAGTAACTTTCATATTGTCACCAATGATTTCAGTTACATTAGTATTCCAAATAAAGGTAATTTTATCGTTTGCAAAAGCACGATCTTGAAGAACCTTTTGCGCTCTTAATTGATCGCGACGATGAATAACAGTAACCTTTGAAGTAATTCCAGCGAGATATAATGCCTCAGAAATAGCTGAATCTCCACCACCAATTACAACAACTTCTCTATTTTTAAAGAAAGCCCCATCACATACGGCACAGTAAGAGACACCCTTACCACCATATTCATCTTCACCGGGAACACCCAATTTGCGATATTGAGAACCTGTTCCAATAATTACAGAACCTGTCTCATAACTACCTTGGTCAGTATTAACAACCTTATTCTTACCTGATTTTTCAATAGATTCAACAGTTCCATATGCGTATTTTGCACCAAAATTAATTGAACCTTCATACATTTTCTTAGCCAAATCGGGGCCTAAAATTGATTTAAAGCCAGGATAATTTTCGATTTCAGCAGTATTATTCATCTGGCCACCATAAATGCCTCGATCAATCATCAAAACAGATAAATTGGCACGAGAAGCATATAAAGCTGCAGTCATTCCACCAGGGCCTGCACCAATTACGACTACATCATATTTTTCCATAGTTTCAGCTCCTCTCTAAATTTCAATAACCATTACTTTACTATCAAATAGTAAGTTTGTCTATTATTTTGCACACAAATTATTATTAATCTAATTTTTTAGCTAAATCTTTAATATATTGTTTCAATTGATCTGATACTTCTGGATGCTGTAAGCCAAATTCAATATTAGTTTGCAACCAGCCAAACTTATTACCAGTATCATAACGAGCCCCTTTGAATTCATGGGCATACACCTTTCCATTCTTATTCAAAGTATCAATAGCATCAGTTAATTGAATTTCATTTCCCTTACCTGGTTTAGTATTTTCTAGTATTTCAAATATTTCTGGTGTTAATAAATAACGACCAATAATAGCTAAATCACTAGGAGCATCTTCTGGATTAGGTTTTTCAACAAAACTAGTAACATCATATAATCCATTTTGTACTTCCTTAGCAGGATTAATAACTCCATATTTAGAAGTGTCTTCATGTGGAACTTTCATGACAGCTAGTGTAGAAGAATTAGTTTTTTCATAACTTTCAATTAGCTGCTTAGTTAGAGGAGTTTTGTCCTGCATTAAATCATCCCCTAGCATAATAACAAATGGATCATTTCCAACAAAGCTCTTAGCAGTATGAACAGCATCACCTAAACCATTAGGATGTTCTTGACGCTTAAAATAGATATTTAAACCATTAGTTTTCCTAACAGCTTCCAACATTTTCATTTTATTTTTCTTTTCAAGATTTAATTCTAATTCAGTATTAGAATCAAAATGGTCTTCAATTGCACGTTTGCCTTTTCCAATAATAATTAAAATATCAGTAATTCCAGAAGCAACCGCTTCTTCAACAATTAATTGAATTGCAGGCTTATCAACTACTGGAAGCATTTCCTTAGGCATTGCTTTAGTTTCTGGTAAAAATCTAGTTCCCAAACCTGCAGCTGGGATAATTGCTTTTCTAATTTTTTTCATAAAAGATTCTCCTTAAATTTAGTCTAGTTCTGCTCGACCTTCACGATGCATTAAGTTATTAATTGCATCTTTAACCGTTAATTCATCATTTATTACATGATAAATGGCTGATGTAATTGGCATATCAATACCACGTTGTTTAGCTAATTCATAAGCTGCTTTAGTGGTTGCAATTCCTTCAATTACCATTCCCATATGCTCAATAACTTCATCTAATGATTTTCCTTGGCCTAATTGATATCCAGCACGCCAGTTTCTTGAATCACTACTTGTTGCAGTAACAATTAAGTCCCCAACACCAGACAATCCAGTAAAAGTAAGCGGATTAGCTCCAAATGAAGTCCCTAATCTAGAAATTTCAGCTAAACCACGAGTCATTAAAGCTGCTTTGGTATTATCACCATATCCTAAACTATAAAGAGCTCCTGCTCCTAATGCAATAATGTTCTTCAATGCTGCACCAATTTCAACACCTATAATATCATCATTAGTGTAAACTCTGAAATAGTCATTAATAAATAATGATTGTACATGCTCAGCATCTTTAATATTTTCTGAGGCAGTTGTAACCAAAGTAATATCGTGTTTGGCTACTGACTCAGCTTGACTAGGACCAGATATTACAGAAATGGATTTACGGTATTTAGGATCGATTTCTTCAGAAAGTACTTCAGACATCCGTTTGTATGTTTTTTGTTCAATTCCCTTACTTCCATGAATAATATTTACTTTCATATTCAATTCTGCCAAAATGTTATTTACCTTTTGGGCAATTGACCTAGTAACTTGAGCTGGAACAACAAATAAAATATCGTCAACTCCTTTAATAGCCTCTTTCATATCTGAATAAGCTACTAAATCCTTAGAATATGTAAAATTCTCAATATACTTAGTATTAGTATGTTTATTATTTAATTCTTCAACTTGAGCTGGCTTATAAGACCATAAACGAACTTCGTTTTCATTTTCAGATAAGATGTTAGCTAACATACTACCCCATGATCCTGCACCTAAAACTGCAACTTTTTCTACCATTATAAAATCTCCTTGTAATTTATATTACTTATTGATAATTGATCTACCGTCAAGATAGTATGGTAAATCTTTATTTTTCTTTCTACGAAAAATAATAATACCTATAGAACCTAAAAATAAAATAATTGATAATAATTGTGAAACTCTAATGTCACCAAAAGCCATCAAGCTATCAGTACGCATTCCTTCAACAAAAAATCTACCAAATGAATACCAAACTACATAACCTAAAAATACTTCGCCACGTTTAAAGAAATTGTTAATATGTCTTAAGTTCATTAATAATATGAAACCAAAGATATCCCAAATAGATTCATATAAAAATGTTGGTTGACGATATGCCCCCTGAATAAACATCTGATTGATTATAAATGATGGTAAATGTAAATGTTGCAAGAAAGATAGACTTGTAATTTTACCAAATGCTTCTTGGTTCATAAAGTTGCCCCATCTACCAATACCTTGTCCCATTATTACCGTCGGGGCAATTATATCTAACATTAACCACACTGGTATAAACTTACTGCGACAATAATAAAATACAACTATACCAGCACCGATTAAGGCTCCATAAATGGCTATTCCACCATCCCAAACTTTAATAATTTCATCTAAATGTTGACTATAATATGGCCATTGGAATGCAACATAATAAATACGAGCACAAATAATCGCAATAGGTAATGCCCATAAAATCATGTCATAAATATTATCTGCAATAATTCCACGTTTAGAACCTTCTTTAACAGAAAGATATACTGCAATCATAACTGCACTAGCAATGAAGATTCCATACCAATGGACTTGAATTGATCCCAAATTAAATGCAATCGGATTTAAAGATAACGAAATAAGATCTCCTCCATTCAATATTTAATTAATTATTAGTTTTTGAATTTTCTTTAATTAAACTGTTTAAATTATCATTGAATACTTTAGTTGCATCATACCCCATTGTTCTAGCTCTAAAGTTCATAGCAGCAGCTTCAACGATAATAGCTAAATTACGACCTGTTTTAACTGGAATATTAATTCTTTCAACATCAACATCAAAAATTCGTCTAGTCTCACCAGAATTACCTAAACGATCATAGTCTTTATTATCTGACCAATTTTCCAAATGAACAATCAAATCTACTTTAGTTTTGGAACGTACAGCTCCAGCACCAAATAAATTCATCACGTCAATAATTCCAATTCCACGAATTTCCAATAAATGACGCAAAATTCTTGGAGCTTGTCCAACTAATGTTTGTTCATCTTGTTGGTATACTTCTACTCGATCATCAGCTATTAAACGGTGTCCACGTTTAACTAATTCCAAAGCGGTTTCACTTTTACCAACTCCTGAATCACCAGTCATTAAAACTCCTAATCCATAAACATCAACTAAAACTCCGTGCATAGATTTTCTTTCTGCCAAATTACTCTCTAAATAATTAGTCATATTACTTAGAACTCTAGAAGTTGTTAGTTTCGATCCTAAGATAGGAATATGCTTATTTTTAGCAGCTCTAATTAATTCATCTGGAGGGTCTAGTTGCGTAGAAATTACAAAGGCCGGTGTCTCTGGATGACACATTTCCTTCATAACTTTATAAAGATCAGCACTATTCATACCTTTTGCGTATGAAGTTTCAGTAATACCTAGCAATTGAATTCTTTTAGCTGGATAATAATTAAAATATCCAGTTAACTCTAAACCAGGTCTGGAAATATCACTAGTAGTAATAGGTCTATCTAAATAATCCTTACCATAAAAAATATCTAGATGTGTATTTTCAACCAAGTCAGCGACACTAACATTATAGGTCATAAGTTTACCTCCTATATTATTATTATTTTACCATTTTAATTATTATCTTTTAATCTTAAAAGCACATTAAAAATAAAAAAATAAGCAAGTATTACTATACCTACTTATTTTAACATTATTCAGTTGACTGATTATTAGATAGTACCGCATTACAAATTGACATTATTATAGATACTAAAATCGCCATACCAAAGGACGTAAAATGAAAATTACTTCCAACAATATATGAAGTTGCTTCTAACATAAACGCATTTAAAACAATGCTAAATAATCCTAATGTCAAAATATTAATTGGTAATGAAAGGATAAACAATACCGGTTTTACCAGAGTATTCAAAATAGCAAGTACAAACGCAGCTATAATTGCAGTTGTTATATTAGCAACATAAAAGCTTCCTTGAAAGAAGCCTGCAATAGCTATAAATAATAAGGTATTAACTAATAAACGACCCCAAAATCCCATTTGTAAAGCTCCTTTATTTGTGATCAAATTCTTGAACATCTTTTAAATTTTTTCTTTTGTCGTTATTCTTAGTAGTTGATTGTTCTTTAGTTTTATAATGATTAAACATCCCATCAAAAGGTCCGGTTGCTTTTTGAGTATTTGGCATTAAAACAAGTAAAATCAAATATGCAAGTAATCCAATACCATGAAAGAACGCAAGAATAATAAAAATTATCCTTATAATTCTAGAATCAATTCCTATATATTCTGCAATTCCACCAGCAACTCCAGTTAACATTCTGTCTGTTTTTGATCTAGTTAATTTTTTCAATTTATTAACAACTCCTTTGAATTAGATATTTAAACACTTTTCATAAATAAATACAATACATTTAACCAAAAAATGATTTATTTAAATAAAACAATCCCTAATTCGTTTGGTGAATCATTATAAATAGCCGATTCAGCAATTTTGATTCGATCATTTCTATTTATTAATTTTAAACGACAAAATGTAGGTGAAGATAGGATTGCTTCATAAAACTCGGCTTCATTATGAACTGTTTTATCATTAACTTCAACAATTCGATCGCCAATTTCCACTCCCATTTTATAAGCGGGAGTAGATGGCCTAATGCCAATCACTCTAACTCCTTCAACGGCATCAGAAAACCACTTTTCAGATTTAAGATCTTGTAACTTATGCTTAATTAAAATTAACAAATAAAGAATAATTATTGTCCCAATTAAATACAGGGTAATCATTGGCAAGAAGTAACTTGTCACTGTAAATGCTAATCCTAAAACACCTATTTTAATAATGGAATTACCAATGTCATTAGAAATCTGACGCGGAACGTTTTTAAAGATTTTCATTTTTGCACTTAAAAGTACAGGTAATAAAAACAAACTAAATGATTGATGTCCAATCATAAATATAGGCCAAAATGAAATAGATTTTTGAATCTGGTCTCCTGGAATTAAAACCAATAATGGAAAAACTGTCATTTCATTTAATATATATCCAGCGACACGATTACCACGCTTATTTTTAGATACTTTGGGAGTATTGTAGTGACCAACAAAATATCGCCAGAAAAAGCCAGATATTAAAACCATTAAACTAATAAGAAATAATATATTTTGACTTGAAGTCATTGATAAATCAATTGAAAATTCAAATTCGTTATTAATAAAGTCAGATAAATTTGGAATTATTGTAATCAAAGTTGTTATTCCAGCTATTATAATTGGAAATAATCTATAAGGAATTAAGATAATATTTAACAATAATAATATTTCATATCCAAGAATCCATGGAACAGAAATAAATGCACCAACTAAAGTTGAAAGAATCGAACCTAAAACACCAAAAATTAAAAAACCTAATAAAAAATGTTTCAATTCAAAATTATTTTGATAGATTGCAGTATTAAAAGAATTTCTTTCACGAGAAATTCTTTTTTTATTATTTAGAATAACCTTAATTATCCCTAACCAAAGAATTGGTTGAATAAAAATTATAGATAACGTTAATAAATAATTCATTTGCTTGTCTCCTAAGTTAATCTGGGTTTTGTTTGCTTAATTTCCATTGTAAGTATGAATTAATAAACTTGTCTAATTTACCATCCATAACATCTTGTACCTTAGCAGTTTCATAGCCTGTACGATGATCTTTTACCATAGAATAAGGATGAAAAACATAAGAACGAATTTGTGAACCCCAGCCAATTTCTTTTTGTTCACCTTCTAATTGAGCTTTTTGCTCAGCTTTCTTTTCTTCTTCTAATTCGTACAACTTTGACTTTAACATATTCATTGCAGTTTCCCTGTTTTGTAGTTGGGAACGTTGAGCTTGGCTAGCAACTACAATTCCAGTTGGTTCATGCGTAATTCGAACTGCAGATGAAGTTTTATTAACATGTTGTCCACCAGCTCCACTAGCTCTAAAAACATCAACCCTTAAATCAGCTGGATTAATATCAATATTTACGGAATCATCTAATTCCGGCATCACATCAACAGAAGCAAACGATGTGTGACGACGACCTGCTGAATCAAATGGAGAGATTCGAACCAATCGATGAACACCTTTTTCTGATTTTAAATAACCATATGCATTTTCACCAGATATTAACAAAGTTGCACTATCAATTCCTGCTACTTCACCAACTTGATAATTTAAAGTTTCTAGTTTGAACTCATGTTGTTCTGCCCATCTAGTGTACATGCGGAGTAACATCATACCCCAATCATGAGATTCTGTTCCGCCTGCACCTGGATGAATTTCTAAAATAGCATTATTACCATCATACTTTCCATTTAATAACATTCCTAGACGATAATTTTCTAAATGATTTTTAGTTTTAGTTAAATTATCTTCAAATTCTGCCATAATTGAAGGATCGTCACCTTCTTCAAGTAGTTCCAAATTAACCTCTAGGTCATCACTCTCATTAGAAATCACTTTAAAATTATCATACTTTTTCTTCAGCTTATTGTTTTCTTCTATAAAATCTTTGGCTTTATTAGGATCATCCCAAAAATTAGGATCTGCCATTTTAGACTCATTAATTTCAATATTTTCAGATAATGAATCTAAGTCAAAGAGACCCCCTAAAGCCAGCAATTGCTTTTTTTATTTTAATAATTTCATCTTTTGCATCTTTTAGTTCCATAAACTTGTTATCTCCTTATGTAAAAAACGGCAATGGAACTATAAAAGTCCATCCCCGTTTTTAAAAATTATCTTTCAATGTTTTGTCTAATTTCAGCCTTCATAAATAGTCTAGTTGTATCATAATTGATATCTGAAACCATTTCTTCAAACATTTGATAACCTTCACGTTGATATTCAACTAATGGGTTTAATTGACCATAACCTCTTAACCCAACTGATTGTCTCAATTGATCCATTTCATCAATATGATCAGTCCAATGCGAATCTACAACTCTTAAAATAACTACCTTTTCAAATTCAAGCATTTGATTAGGATCATATAATTGATCTTGCTTTTCTTTATACACTTGTTTAGCAAGATTCATTAAAGTATCTTTAATTTCATCAACAGATTTATTTTCTAGATCATCTAAACTAATGCGATCAGGACTAACTAAAGCACTAATAGCAAAATCTAAAATAGTATCTAAATCCCAATCTTTTTTATCTCCTTGGGTATGCAGATTAACAATTCTATTAATAGTTCTTTGAATCATTGGCATTAGTACCCATTTAAGAGTTTTATTTTCTTCAATAATTTGATACCTTTCACCATAAATAACATTACGTTGTTGTCTCATAACATCATCATATTGAAGAACTTGTTTTCTAGAATCGTAATTATTACCTTCGACACGTTTTTGAGCAGATTCCACTTGCTTAGTAATTAATCTACTCTTAATAACAGCTGATTCTCCATCAACTTTCATATTTTCTAGGAAACTCTTAATACGATCAGAACCAAAACGACGCATTAAGTCATCTTCTAATGAAAGATAGAATTGTGAAAGTCCTGGATCTCCTTGACGACCTGAACGACCACGTAATTGATTATCAATACGTCTTGATTCATGACGTTCAGTACCAATAACTGCTAGTCCACCTAATTCAACAACACCAGGTCCAAGTTTAATATCAGTACCACGACCAGCCATATTAGTAGCAATCGTAACTGCATTCTTTTGTCCAGCATTGGAAATAATGTCAGCTTCTTTAGCATGATTCTTGGCATTTAAAACGTTATGTGGAATTCCTTCTTCAGTTAATCTATTATCAAGATATTCTGAAGTCTCAACAGCAACAGTACCAATTAACATTGGTTGTCCCTTGGTGTGTAATTCTTTAATTTTACTAATAACTGCATCGAATTTAGATTGAAGAGTTGGATATAATAAATCAGGTTCATCAACTCTAGCAACTGGTTTATTAGTAGGAATTGAGATAACGTCCATATTATAAATTTCTCTAAATTCATCAGCTTCTGTTTTTGCAGTACCAGTCATACCAGCTAACTTATGATACATTCTGAATAAGTTTTGGTATGTGATGTTAGCCATAGTTTTACTTTCTTCTTGAATGTCAACGCCTTCCTTAGCTTCAATTGCTTGATGCAATCCATCAGAAAAACGACGACCTTCCATAATACGACCAGTAAATGAATCAACAATTAATACTTCACCATTGGAAACAACATAATCCTTATCTTTAAGCATAATGTAGTTAGCACGCAATGCTTCGTCCAAATGGTGGGTTAAAGCAGTATTATCAGTATCATACAAATTCTTTAAGTTAAAGTATTTTTCAGCTTTTTCAATTCCTTGATCCTTTAAAGCAACAGTTTTAGATTCCAAATCAATTTTAAAATCATCTTTATTCTTTAAAGTCTTAGCAAAACGATCAGCTTGAATATATAATTCTTGAGATCCCTTAGCTTGACCAGAAATAATTAATGGTGTTCTAGCTTCATCAATTAAAATAGAATCAACTTCATCAACGATAGCAAAGTTCAATGGACGTTGCACCATATCTTCTTTGTAAACAACCATGTTATCACGTAAATAATCAAATCCAATCTCACTGTTAGTGGAATAAGTAATATCGTCATTGTATGCTTCACGTTTTTCTTCGGCACTCATTTCAGTTAAGTTAACACCAACAGTTAATCCCAACCAATTATATAGTTCACCCATTTGTTCAGCATCACGTTTAGATAAGTATTCATTAACAGTAATAACATGAACACCCTTACCGGCCAATGCATTCAAATATACAGGCATAGTAGCAGTTAATGTTTTACCTTCACCAGTCTTCATTTCAGAAATACTACCTTCATGAAGTACAATTCCACCCATAATTTGAACATGGAATGGCGTTAATCCTAAAACACGAGTAGCTCCTTCTCTTGCAACAGCAAATGCTTCAGGAAGAAGGTCATCTAATGTTTCACCATTTTGATAACGTTTTTTAAATTCTGGAGTCTTAGCTTTTAAATCTTCATCGCTTAATTTACGATATTCATCAGCATAGTTATCAACTTTATCAGCTAATTTACTTAAGCGTTTAATATCGTGCTTATCGCTTTCAACCCATTTTTTTAAAATATTAGGCATTAATAAATTCCCTTTCGTTTTTGATTTTGTTTAATTTAATCCGATTTTAATTAACATATATACTATATTATCTTAACATTTTATTGCTACTTTTAAAAATAGTTTTATGTTTTATAACCTAAAAGTAACATAATAAAAGAGTCATCTTGCTAAAGTCAGTCCTTGAACAGTTTTAGCACCATTTTCCATCAATAATTTACCCGCATGACGTATTGTAGTTCCTGTAGTATAAATATCATCAACTATAATAATACTTTTATCAATAATATCATTTTTAAATGAATCATTTAATTTGAAAGGTTGCTTCATACTAATTCGACCCTTACGATTCAAATGCGATTGTGTTTTCTTATCTTCATTAACTAATAAAGCCCTTAAATAGTCAATATTTTCTAAAAATCCTTCTACCTGATTAAAACCTCTCTGTTTAAAAGTTTTATTACTAACCGGAATTGGGATAATTATCCTATCAGGATTTAAATATTGTTCAAAATATTTACAAAAAATTTTTCTTAATCGATAATCACCATTAAACTTATATTTCTGCATATAATCTTTCATTGGCTTATTATATTGAAAAAAGGAATGATTGATTAAAGTATCACCCATTAGTTCCCATCTTGAACAATCTAAGCATTTATTTAATTCAAATTTACCATTTCTACCACACATATAACAACATAAATTATTATCAATCTTTTTAAATAAACATAAACATTCACTACATAAAATTTCATCTTGATACTTTTTAAGACTCAGAATAAACGATAAGGTTAGTTCATTGTTTATAGTTTTATTACACCATAAGCATCTATTTGTCATAATAATTTTCGTCCTAATTTGTTCATATATTTAATTTGTTTAACTGCCTTTTTTATGGTTCTTGTATAGTGATTTATCAAAAAAATCACTTCACCAAATGGACGGTCATTCTTTCTCCCCACTCTACCTGCAATTTGAACTAAAGCCGATGTTGAAAAGATATCATCTTCAGCACCTAAAACAATTACATCTATTCCAGGAAATGTCACTCCTCTCTCTAGAATAGTTGTTGTTATTAAAAACAGTATCTTTTCATCACGCATCTTTTGTACTTTTTTTATGCGATCATCATCAGTTGAATGAACTGTTTCCCATAGTTGAGCATTGAATTTTATTTTCAATAAATCAGATAAAGGCTTTAAATCTTTAACACGCGGAACAAATAATAAAAATCTTTGATTATTATTTATTTTTTTATTAATCAAAGCAACAAGTTGAAATGGCAGTTTTTCTTTATTAAGTTTTAATCTCCAATTTCCTATTAATTTGTTATTAATCTCGGGTAATAAATGTTGATGAAAACGTAATGGCAAATAACTAATGCTTAGTTTATTTTGGTTAACCAATTTAATTAAATCATCAGATGGTGTAGCGGTTAAATACAATAAGCTAGCAATTCGTTTACATGCATTTTGGGCTGCAAAATGTAAACCTGGATCTGATACGTATGGAAATGAATCTACTTCATCAATAATCAGAACATCAAAAGCATGATAAAATCTCAATAACTGATGAGTTGTGCATACTGTAATTTGCGTATATCGATAATCTTCATCTTGACGCCCGTGTAATAAAATAATATCAGTATTTTTAAAAGCAACTTTAATTCTTGGAAATAGTTCGTTACAGACATCCACCCTAGGCGATGCAATACAAATTCGCTTATTTTGTTTAATTGCATCTTCAATTCCTTTAAATAACATTTCAGTTTTTCCAGCACCAGTTACCGCCCATAATAAGTGCTTTTTATTTTGGTTAAAAACATTAATAATATTTTTAGAACATGTATTCTGTAACTTAGTTAATTTCCCCTCCCACGTTAATATTTTATTTGGCTTTTTAAAATCATTAGGTTCATCTAGGTAACATAATCGATTCTTAAAAGTAACTCTACCCAAATTTATACATATTGGACAATAATAGTTATCATTAGGTAATGTAATATCAATTCTATTGCTATCTTGTCCACATCGTTTACAATGAATATGGTTATTATTAATTTCAATTGGAAAATATTTTTTTATTAAATTAGATTTCAATAGATTTGGATCAATCATCATTTCATCAATTTGTCTTCCGTATAATTCAGCTATATTTTTAATCATACTTAATAAATACGAAAAAATAAAAATTTAATATAAGAGGTTTTTAAATGCAAAAGAATTACTTAACAATTAAAACAAAGGGAACAAATGAAATTGATATAAAAAAGTCAAGATTCATTTGTAATATCGCAAGGGTGCAAAATGAAGAAGAAGCAAATAATTTTATTGAAAATATCAAATTAGACAACAAAAAGGCAACTCATAATTGTTACGCATACGTAATTGGACAAGATGATCACATTCAACGTGCTAGTGATAATGGAGAACCATCTGGCACTGCTGGAGTTCCCATTTTAGATGCAATCAAAATGATTGGTATTCATAATACGGTAGCTGTAGTTACAAGATATTTTGGTGGTATTAAATTAGGTGCAGGCGGATTAATTCGTGCTTATAGTAATGCAACTACCAAAGCCATAGAGAGCATTGGAGTAATTGAAAATGTTCTACAAACTGAAATTAAAATTAATGTTGATTACAAATTATTTGATCAATTACAGTATTACTTAAATGAAAATGATATTAATATTATTGATACTCAATATACTGATAAAGTTTCAGTAATTGTGGCTATCGATAACCATTCAATTGAAGCTTTTAAGAAAAAAATAGTCAACCTATTAAATAATCGTGTAGATATGATTGATGGTGATGAAAAATACTTTGAAGTTGATTTTGATCCCTATAAAGATAACAAAAAAGATTGATTCTGTTTAAGAATCAATCTTTTTTAATGATTACTTTTACTAGTATTTTCTTTTACAATTTTTTTAATTGCATTTAACAATGGCTGCCTTCCCTTACCAGCTAAATCAATAGATTCAACAAATAATTCAAGGCCTAACAATGTAGCGATTGTAAGTAAAATTGATCCCCACATTGTTGAAATTGGATATAATAATGAAATAAATGAAAAAATTAAAGCAATTCCATAAATAACTAAAACTGTTTGGCGATGGGTTAAACCAATTTGCATTAAACGATGATGTAAATGTTTCTTATCAGCATGTGAAATAGCTTGTTTATTTAACAATCGCCTTAAAATTGCATAAATAGTATCAGTAATTGGAACTCCCAAAATAATAACTGGAATAATTACAGTTATAAAAGTAGCATTTTTCAACCCATTTAAAGAAAATATGGAAATCATAAAGCCAATAAATAATGATCCAGTATCACCTAAATAAATTCTTGCAGGAAAAAAGTTATATGGTAAAAATCCTAAACATGACGCAACCAGTGCAAATATCATAATAGATACATATGTATTACCTACGTTTAAGAAAAACATCCCTGTAATTCCCATTGTAGTTAGTGCAATTGCTGATACTCCAGTAGCTAAGCCATCAAGACCGTCAATTAAATTAACCGCATTAGTGATTGCTAAAATCCAGATCCAAGTAATTGGTAAACTAAACCATCCTAAACCAAAAGTTCCAATAAATGGTAAAGTTATTGTGTTCATCTGGACACTACCTAAGAAGAAAACAACTATAGATGCCAAACTTATACCTAATACCTTTTGACGAGGTTTAAGAACCCATATATCATCAATAATACCAGTTAATATTATTATGACTTCACCAGCAAGCATCCCATATAGTTGATGTGTGGGCATCTGTTTTCTTAACAAAATAGTTGTAGAAAAGGTATATGACGCAAAAATTGCTAATCCTCCCAGAGTAGGCATAGGAATTTTATTCATTCTTCGTTTATTTGGATCATCAATAGCTCCCCATCTAAAAGCTAATTTTCTAATAAATGGTGTTAAGACAGCTGAAATTATTAAAGTCGCAAATAAGCAAACGATTATTTCAAGTTTTAACATTAATCGTTTTCCTTTCAATTAAGATTATATTAACTAAATTATACAAATATGCACAATCAAAAACAAGTTAGACAAACAAAAAAGGATTCCAATGGAACCCTTTTTTGTTTTATCTTAAATTTAAAAATTACATCATGCCGCCCATACCTGGTTGTGGTGCATTATTACTGCCACCATCATTTTCACTAGGCATATCAGCAACCACTGCTTCTGTAGTTAATAACAAAGCAGAAACAGATGCGGCATTCTGTAATGCTGATCTAGATACTTTAGTTGGATCAACAACTCCAGCTTTAATCATATCTTCATATTTACCAGTTGCGGCATTGTATCCTACACCTGCATCCTTGTCTTTTAAGTGTTCAACAACAACGGAACCATCAACACCAGCATTGTGAGCAATTTGTCTTACTGGAGCTTCTAGTGCGCTTAAAACAATATTAACACCAGTTTGTTCATCACCATTAGCTTCAATAGAACTAATATCCTTTAGGACATTAATAAATGCAGTTCCACCACCAGGAACAAAGCCTTCTTCAACAGCAGCTCTAGTAGAATTTAAAGCATCTTCGATTCTGTATTTACGTTCTTTTAACTCAGTTTCGGTAGCAGCACCTACACGAATTACGGCAACTCCACCAGCTAATTTAGCTAAACGTTCTCTTAACTTGTCGCGATCAAAATCAGATGTAGTAACGTCCATTTGATTCTTAATTTCAGTAACACGTTTATTAATTTGGTCTTTATCACCAGAACCTTGAACAATAGTTGTATTGTCCTTAGTAACATTTACTTTATTTGATTGACCTAATTGATCAATTTTAACGTCTTTTAAGTTAATACCTAAATCGTCAGTTAGAAGTGTTGCACCAGTTAAAGTAGCAATGTCTTGTAATTGATCTTTTCTGCGATCACCAAATCCAGGAGCTTTAACAGCAACAACGTTAAAAGTTCCACGCATCTTGTTTAATACAAGAGTTGGTAAAGCTTCTCCGCCAATATCATCAGCAATAATTAGTAATGAACGACCTTGTTCAACAACTGATTGTAATACTGGCAAAATTTCTTGAATATTATTAATCTTTTTATCAGTTACCAAAATATATGGATTATCTAAATCTGCTTCCATTTTTTCATTATCAGTAACCATATATTGAGACATGTATCCACGATCAAATTGCATCCCTTCAACAACGTCCATGGTAGTGTTAACCCCACGAGAATCTTCGACGGTAATAACTCCATCATTACCTACTTTTTCCATAGCATCAGCAATTAAGTTACCGACTTCTGGATTATCTGCAGAAATTGAAGCTATTTGAGCAATGTCATTTTTATTCTTAACTTCATGTGACATGCTATGTAACTTATCTACAGCTACTTTAGTAGCTTTCTCAATTCCACGACGAATTCCAACTGGGTTAGCACCAGCAGTAACATTCTTCATACCTTCGTTAACAATTGCTTGGGTTAGAACCGTAGCAGTAGTAGTCCCATCACCAGCAATATCATCAGTTTTAGAAGCAACTTCGGAAACTAACTTAGCTCCCATATTTTCAAAATGATTCTTTAAATCAATTGATTTAGCAATAGTTACACCATCGTTAGTAATATTAGGATTACCAGCTGATTCTTCCAAAACAACATTGCGACCCTTTGGTCCTAAAGTTGTTTTTACAGTATTAGCTAATTTATCAACACCTCTTAGCATTGAATTTCTAGCATCTTCAGAAAACTTTACTTCCTTAGCCATAAATACTTCACCTCATTAAATTTTTAATAATTTAGATTATATTTTTTATTATTCAATAATTGCAACAATGTCCTTATCATGCAAAATCAAGTAAGATTCGCCATTGTAGTCAACTGAAGTTCCGGCATATTTATCAAATAAAACTTTATCTCCGGCTTTAACAGATGGTTCTAATTTTTTACCATTATCTAGAATACGTCCAGATCCAACAGAAATAACTTTTCCAGTTTGTGGTTTTTCTTTAGCATTATTTGCTAAAACGATGCCACCAACTGTCTTTTCTTCTTCATTTTGTGTTTCAATAACAACACGATCACCTAATGGTTTTAACATTGTTACTATCCCTCCAATTAACATTTAATAATTATTAGCACTTATATCAAAGAGTGCTAATTACAACTATTAATATATTATGTTTTTTAACTAAATGCAAGAAAGGTGCTTAATATAAAAAGTGCTCTCATAAATATATGAGAGCACTTTTTATATTAATTTTTTTATTTTAATTATCATAATGTTCAATAAAGTAGATAAGTGTTTGTAATTCATTAGTTAAATCTACATTTTGTACCCTTACATTTTTAGGTGCTGATAATCTTTTAGAAGTAAAATTCATAATTCCTTTAGCACCACCAGCAATAGCTTGATCACAAATTTTTTGAGCTACTCCAGTAGGAACTGTTAAAATAACAACTTCAATTTGTTGTTCACTTAACTGCTTTTCAAGATCATTAACATCATAAACCGGTACACCACTTTGAACAGTATTAATCATATTATCGTGAATATCAAAAGCTGCGGAAATTCTTACATTACTATCTTTATGAAAATTAAAATGCAATAATGCTTGGCCTAAATTACCTAATCCTACTAAAGCTGCATTTGTTAAGTGATCTTGGTTTAAGATCTTTTTAAAGAAGTCTAACAAGTCATCAACATCATATCCATAGCCACGTTTACCAAGGGCACCAAAATAAGAAAGGTCTCTTCTAATTGTTGCTGAATCCACTTGAACTGCATCAGCAAAAGTACTTGAAGAAATACGTTTTACTTTTGCATTATGTAATCCACTAAGATATCGATAATACATAGGCAATCTTTTTGCTGTTGCCCTAGGAATTTTCATGTCCATTTCCTCCTCTTGAGTTTTACACATAACGAATTATAATTTTAACACAAAAGCATGGATTGTGAAATACTTTTCAAACTTTTATAATTATATAATTTTAATAATGGGGACTTTATATGCTAAAATGACTAGTATTGTTATATTAGCAATTATTTACAGGAGGTGAATAATTTGATTATTTTACAAACTAATAAATTAACCAAACGTTTTGGTGGAGAAAATCTCTTCACAAATGTAAATATGAGTATTCCAGAAAACGGTAAAGTTGGCTTAGTTGGACGTAATGGTGCTGGTAAATCAACGTTAGTAAAAATGATTCTAGGCAAAGAATCAATTGATGAAGGAAGCGTTACTACCAAGAATGGATTGACAATTGGGTATTTAGCACAAAATACTGGACTAAGATCCAAAAAAACCATTATAGAAGAAATGGAGTCTGTTTTTAAAGAACTTCGTGAACTAGAAAAAAGGATTCATATATACGAACAAAAAATGGCTAACCCTAAAGTAATTGATAATCCTAAAGAATTAGCAGAAATTAGTAAAGTTTATGATCAATTACAGGCAAATTTTCTAGCAAAAAATGGTTTTGGATATGAAGCAGAAATTAGATCAGTTCTTGCAGGTTTTGGATTTAAAAAAGATTCATATAATAAAAGAATTGATGAATTGTCAGGTGGCCAACAAACTCAATTAGCTATGGCTAAATTATTGTTGGAAAAAAGGGATCTATTAATACTTGATGAACCAACCAATCATATTGATGTCAAAACAATTTCTTGGTTAGAAAATTATATAAAAGGCTATCCAGGTGCATTATTGATTATTTCACATGATCGTTACTTTATGGACAAAATTGTAAATGAGGTTTATGACTTAAATCATGGACATTTGGACCAATATAAAGGCGATTATTCTTCATTTGTTAAACAAAAACATGAAAATTATCAAATACAGCTTAAAAACTTTGAAAAACAACAAAAGAAAATTCACAAAATGGAAGACTTTGTGAATAAGAATATTGTGAGGGCCTCTACAACTAAAAGAGCACAAGCGCGCCGTAAACAATTAGAAAAAATGGATCGTATCGATGCCCCTGAAAATGAAGAAAAAGCTGCTAAATTTTCATTTTCACCCTATAAACAAAGTGGAAATGTAGTTTTAAAAGTTAGTGATCTTGCAATCGGATATAATAATAAAGAAATAAGTACCAATATAAATTTAGATATAAAAAAACATCAGGCCGTTGCATTAATTGGACCAAATGGTGTTGGAAAATCAACTCTATTAAAAACTATAATTAAACAATTACCAAAAATGGCTGGCAAAATTAATATTGGTACTGGTGTACAAATTGGGTATTACGATCAACATCAAGAAAACTTAAATTATAAAAAAACTGTTTTAGATGAAATATGGGATGATTATCCTACTCAAACTGAACAACATATTAGATCAATTCTGGGAAGTTTCCTATTTTCTGGTAATGATGTTGACAAGATCGTAGGTACTCTTTCTGGTGGAGAAAAAGCCCGCTTATTATTAACTAAACTAGCAATGCATCATGATAATTTTCTTATTTTAGATGAACCTACCAATCATCTCGATATTGATAGCCGAGAAGTTTTAGAAAATGCTTTAAATTTATTTGATGGTACCATTCTATTTGTTTCTCATGATCGTTACTTTATCAATAAAATCGCAACTTCAATTATTGAATTAACAAATGAAGGTTCTAATGAATATTTAGGTAACTATGATTATTATATAGAAAAAAAAGAAGAGCAATTAGCAATTAAAAATCATCAAGAAAAAAATGAAGACACTAATAAAGTAAATGATGATAAATCTGATAACCAAAAACAATTCATAATTAACAAAAATCAAAAAAAAGAAGAACGTAAAATTAAGAGGACTATTAAGACAATAGAAAATGATTTAGAAGATTTAAATCAAAATAAAATTGATATTGAAAAATCAATGATTAATCCTGATAATTTGCAAAATATTGATAAACTAAATGATTTGCAAAAAGAATTGGATGATATCAATAAAGAAATTACAGAAAAAGAAAATAAATGGGAAGAATACAGTCTTAAAATTGAATAAAAAAAAATACCTTTTATCGTAATTTCGATAAAAGGTATTTTTTATTTATCTTATAATAAATCAAAATCCAAACTAGGATCTGCATTTAAATTAACACCAGCGAAAATGTTCTTTTTAGCTAAAACATAACCGGCTGCACCAATCATAGCAGCATTATCTCCACATAATTTTAATGGAACTTTTATCAAATCAGTATTTGGAATGTCATTGATAGCCTTATCTAAAGCAGATCTTAATCCATGATTGGCAGCAACCCCTCCTGCTAATATTAATTGGCGAACTGGATATTTTTCTAATGCTCGTTTAGTTTTATATACTAAGACGTCAACAACCGCATTTTGGAAACTAGTTGCTAAATCATCCTTATTTAGTTTTTCATTTACTTGATCAGCATGATGAGTGGTATTTAAAAATGCACTTTTCAGGCCACTAAAACTAAAATCAAAAGTATCATCTTTCTCCATAGCACGTGGAAAATCAAAAGTATCTTTCCCGTTTGATGCCATCTGATCTACCTTAGGACCAGCAGGATAATTAATCCCTAAAACTCGACCCACTTTATCATAAGCTTCACCAGCAGCATCATCCCTAGTTTCACCAATAATTTTAAATTCACCTTCTTCAGGCATTAAAACTAATTCAGTATGTCCACCAGAAACAACTAATGATAATGCAGGATATTCGATTTTTTCCACATAGCGTCCAGCTAAAATATGACCAGCAATATGGTTTACTGGAATTAATGGGATATTATGAGCCCAAGCAATTGTTTTAGCAGCAGTTACACCAATTAATAAAGCACCTACTAATCCCGGGCCATAGGTAACTGCAATTGCATCAATATCATCATATGTTACATTTGCCTCTCTCATTGCATCTTCCACACAAATGGTAACTTCTTCAATATGATGACGACTAGCAACTTCTGGTACCACTCCGCCAAAACGTTGGTGACTTTTTATTTGTGTAGCAACAATATTCGATAAAATTTTATGACCATCTTCAATAATAGCCACACTAGTTTCATCACAACTAGATTCAAAAGACATTACTATATGTGGTTCCAAAAAAATACCTTCATTTCTATATTAAATTCCAAAGTTATTAGGGATGGTTTCATATAAATTTAAGTCTAAAACCATATCTAATGCATCTTCATTATCATCGTCATAATAGTTTTTCTTTACACCGTTATTCTTAAATCCTAGATCAGAATATAACCTTTGCGCTCTAATGTTACTTAAACGTACCTCTAAAGACACCGACTCATATTCTAATTGACGTGCTTTTTGGATAACCTTAGCAATTAAAAAGTATCCTAATCCACGATCCTGAAATTCAGGCAATACAGCAACATTAGATATATGACAATCTTTTGCTTTATCGTTCAAAGAACTACCGATAAAGGCAACCAATTGATCACGATACCTTACCAACAAATAAAATCGGTCATCACGTGGACGTAATTCTGTATCAAATACATCCGATGTCCATGGAGTAGCACCATTATAAACTGATTTTTCAACCTTAATAATATCGGGAATATCTGTAACCATTGCTTTAGCAACGTAGTATTTATGATCATTAATCTCAACATTATGATTTTTAACTTTTAAACATTCTCTTTTAAAAGATTTGTTGGTGTTAAGAAAAGTTTTTCGATACCAATTAATCAAATTTTTCAACATATGATGTTTCTTCTTCCTCAGGATTATTTTTCTTCCAATCTGCCTCTGCTTTAGTTAAGCGTAAGTAGTTAGGAACAAAGCTATGAATGTTTTTAATTGGAGATTGTTTTTCTCCATATATTCCTAATCTAGCCGCTTGAGGTAAATTATCAAATTGATTTAATAATTTTAGATTACTACCATAGTTTTGGCTCAATTTATCTAAAAAGTTTTCAGTATCACCTATTACATAAATATCAGAGTTTACCTTTCCAACCAATGATAACCATTTATCAAAATCAGTATGTTGATCCTTAATGATTGATTTTGGCACTCCATTTTCAATTTTATATAAACCTGTAAAAACATTATTATTTCTGGCATCGAAGATTGGCATAACTAAGCTGTCTTCTGTTTGTACGTTAAGAGCTAGTGTTAACAAACTGGAAACGCCTACTAAATCAATACCTAAAGTATATGCTAAAGTTTTAGCAGTTGCAGTTGCAATACGAATTCCAGTATAAGAACCAGGACCATTAGCAACTACTACTCTTTGTAAATCTTTAGGTTTCATCCCAACCTTTTGAAACAATTCATCAATAATTGGTAATAAATATTCTGCATGCTTTTGATGAACTGTAGTGGATTCTGTTGCTAAAACACAATTGTCATCTAAAATAGCAACTGTTAATGGTCGATTAGATGTATCCAAAGCCAATACTTTCATTTAATCTTCGATCCCCTTGATTTTTAATTATTTTAAAATTACAAACTAAATTATAACAAAAAAAATAGACATCTCCATAAAAAAATGAAAACGCCTATTAATTTAATCAATTATTTTTCCAAATAATGTTAGCGACTGTACAGTGCTTTTCTCCACTCATAATCTCATGTTTAGTTAAGATATTACCATCTTCTAAGTTTTCCATACTATAATGACTTTCAATATCAGTGCCATATTTAACTTCATTTTCATATCTTAAATCAAAATGAATAGGTGCATGAGTAGTTAAAAATTCTGATGGCAATACATTAATCATCCAATCCATATAATGAGCATTATTAACATGCTTATTAGAATCAATATCAGTGTATCTAACACTAAAGCGCCGATGTTTAGAATTCTCTAAATCAACTTTACGTGGTTTCATTAAATTAGGAACTTTATTAACCTTTTCAGCACCAAACGGTGTAACTACCTCACTAGGAATAGAAGCAATTCTCCTAGCTTCATAATTCATAATTGCCCAAAGTCCGGTCATATGAACCAAAATTTTGCCATTAGTATCCCTAATTTTAAATTCACGGTAGGCAAAATATTTATTATAAGATTTAGATTTAGTAGTTACAGTTATTTCCTCATCAACTGTTGGCATTCGACTAATATCAACATTATATTGGATTACAATCCATGTCACTCCAAATTTTCTTACAAAATCAGCACCAACCCCAAGATAATCACTATGATCTTCAGAAGCCAATATAATAACATCCAGCATCATAGCTAAAGTCATTCTTTTAGTAAAATCAGCTTCATAATAAGTAACTCGATGTTTTTCACTATATTCTGTGGGTTCCATAACTAAACCTCAATTCTTAATTTCATGGTATATATTATAAATTTCTTGTTTTCTAACTGAATGGATTTTAGAAACTTTTTTAATGGCAGCATTGGGTTTCATATTCTGGTTAATAAAATAGTCAACTTGTTCAGAAATAGACAATCCAGATAATTTATCTTCTTTATGATTGTCAACATCATTATTGCCATCAATAATAATAACAAACTCTCCACGTACTTGATTATTACTTGCCCATTCAATTAACTCATCAACGCTTCCACGAGTGAATTCCTCAAACTTTTTGGTCAATTCACGGCAAAGAACCGTTTTTCTATTATAGCCCATAACTTTTTTAATATTTTTCAAAGTCTTAAGTAGGCGATGAGGAGCTTCATAAATTATTAATGACTCTTCGTGGTTATTTAAGCTTTCTAATTCGCTAATTTGTTCACTATTTTTTCGTTTCAAAAATCCATAAAAATAAAATGGCTGTGGATTTAATCCAGATGCTATTAATGCTGTAATCCCAGCATTAGCACCAGGTAACGGCACAACATTAATGTCATTATTAATACAAGCAGAAACTAATTCATGTCCTGGATCACTAATTGAAGGCATCCCAGCATCACTAACTTGAGCTATTGAAATCCCAGCATTCAATTTTTCAACTAGTTCAGGAATGCGACGTTCTTTATTATCTTCTCTAAAACTAATTTTTTTGCTGTCAATTTCAAAATGGTTTAACAATTGCTGTGTATGACTAGGATTTTCTGCTGCAATAATATCAACTGATTTTAATGTTTTAATGGCCCTAAACGTCATATCATCTAAATTGCCGATTGGTGTTGGGACCAAATAAAGTTTACCTTTATTATTCATCCCAGTAAAACTGTGTTGAATATTCAATTTAATCCCCCATAAAATTATCTATTTAAAATTTCATTGCAAAAGATACAACTTTCATTATCTTCACGATGAGTTCCATAAAATTGATTACATACATGAAAGCCCTCATTATAAAGCTTCTCTAGATTCTTACGTGACTTAGATAGTCGAGGTTCTTTAATACTTTCAACGTTTTTATCATCAATTTTTTGTGCTTCTATAAATTCATGGAGATGTTGATTTTCAATTTTTAATTCTGCGTTTTCCTCTAATACTTCAGCCAAACCCTCTCTTAATTCATAAAATTTAGTTAGCATTAATTGAGTTTGAGCTTCCATATTCTTGAATCCATCATATAATTCACGTTTATCCAATTAAAATCCACTCCATTTTTTAAATTAACTATTGGTCTAAAAGATTCATAATCTGCAATGTTATCGATTCTAATATATTTTGAAAACTAACATTAATTGATAATTGTTTATTACATCCTAAAATAAGTTCCAAAACCCTAACTAAAGTTATAGATGAAATATTACTAGCCAGCGTTTTTATATTTTTTTCATTATTTGGAAAACTAAATTGATCAGCTTTTAAATATTTGTAATTTAATACATCCTCAAAAGCAGCAATCATCATGTTAATAATGGGTTCTCTATGATTTTTATCAATTACTAATGGAATAATATTAGATTGAATTGTAACAAACGCTTCAGCATCATTTTTTACAATTAAATCGAACCAAACTCCAATGGAATTTTGCATTTTGCTTAACCAATCATCATCTTGCCATTTTTTTACAACTTCAGTGCTATTAGTTAACTTATTGACTAAATACAATTGGCTATTGCGAATTCCCAACTTGCTTAATTCTTCTTCAAAAGACCCACTATCTAAATTTGGAAATTTAATAACTTGAGTTCTAGAAATAATCGTAGGTAAAATCAAATTCATATTAGTCGTTAGTAAAAATGAAAAAATATTATTGCCAGGTTCTTCAATAAACTTTAGAAGACTGTTAGCAGCTCCACTAGTCATTTTTTCAGCACTTTGAATAATAAATACTTTTTTATTACCTTCAAGACCACTCTTAGAAAATTCATCTTTTAAATACCTAACTTGATCAACTTTTATACTTTGACCATCAGGTTTTATAATAACAACATCAGGATGTTGTTGTTCAGTAATACGACGACATTCATTGCATTTTCCACATGGATATCCATTGTTACGATTAGGACAGAAGATTCCCATTGTAATAAATAAAGCAAGTGCTAATTTACCAACTCCAGATTCTCCATTAAATAGATATGAATGAGACAATTCATCTCTTGCAATGATTTTAACAAAGTTTTCAGATAGATGAGGTTGTTTATTATTCACTTCATTAATTACGTTGTTTTCACTCATTAATTTACCTCAATTAGAAATGATAAAGATTATCCATCGGCATTTCCATAACAATGGAACCGCCAACTTCAATTTTAACTGGATAAGAAGCATCAGATACTCCGCCGTCTAAGTTAACTGGCGGTGTCATGTATTGTTCACGTTTTCTGGAAACTTTCTTAATAAGGTCCAAAACTTCTTGAACTCTTTCATCTTTAATTCCAATCATAAAGGTAGTATTCCCTGACTTTAGAAAACCACCAGTAGTTGATAACTTGGTTTGTTGAATATTATTTTTTACAAATTGGGATTGAAGTTTATTAGCATCTTTATTTTGAATAATTACAATTAATAATTTCATTATCAGTCACTCCCTAAAATCATTATTACATAAATTCATTAACATATTTTTTCATAATATTTAAAACATCATAATAAACATCTGCTATTGGTTTAGTAGCATCAACTACTTTAACCCGACTTGGATTATCGTGAACAATATCTTGGTAAGCTTTATGAACACGCTTATGAAAGTCAACCGTTTCAACATCTAAACGGTCAATATCATTAGCATCGCGATTTTTAGCAATCCTTTTTAATCCAATTTCAACTGGAATATCAAAATAAATTGTCAAATCAGGTAAGAACCCTTCAGTAGCAAATTGGTTCATATCATAAACTAATTTTTCACCAATTTTACGACCGCCACCTTGATAAGCAATTGAACTATCTAAAAAGCGATCACAGATTACTAATTTATTTTCATTCAAAGCAGGTTTTATTGTTTGAATAATATTTTGTCTTCTAGCTGCTGCATATAGTAACGCTTCAGTCCTAGAATCCATTTTAATATTTTCACGATCTAAAATCATATTTCGGATACTTTCAGCAATATGGTTACCGCCAGGTTCACGACTGGTAACCAATCTAGATCCTAATTTAAGTTGTAAATTATTTAACAGTTTATTTAATACAGTAGTTTTACCCGCTCCATCGGGACCTTCAAAAGTAACAAATTTACCTGACATATTAATTCACTCACTTTTTTAATTTATGTAATAATTGTACTTTAATTTTTACTTTTCAACAAATTAAAATAAAAAAGTGTCAAAATCTTAAAAAGACTTTAACACTTTTTTATTTAATAATCTATTACTGAAGATTGAATTTTATTATTATGAACATTACGTTCTCTTGCTTCGCGGTATAAAAATAAATACTTGGCTTTAGATAACTGAGTCTGAGCGATAATTTCTTCATCAATTTCTGAAACTGCTTGTTCAGTTTCTTGTGCCTTATCCCATTGATCTTTTGCTCGATCAATGGAATCTAATAGAAATTCATCATATTGTGCACCCACATTTTTAAAACCTTTTCTAAAACCTAACATTTTAACACCTCTATATTTCAGTTCTACCAGAAACCGCTCTAGATAAAGTCATTTCATCAGCATATTCAATATCACTACCAACTGATAATCCATGAGCTAATCTAGTAACTTTAATGCCGGCAGGCTTAACCAATCTAGAAAGATACATAGCTGTAGCTTCTCCTTCAGGAGTAGCATTAGTTGCAATAATTACTTCTTTAATATTTGAGTTAGTCTGTAATCGTTTGATTAACGGCTTAATATTCAAATCTTCTGGGCCAGTACCTTCAATTGGTGAAAGAACGCCTCCAAGCACGTGGTATAAGCCATGATAACTTTTCATTTTTTCCATAACCATAATATCTTTAGGTTGTTCTACAACTAATAAGATATTTTGATCGCGACTTTTATCCTTACAAATAATACATGGATCTTCTTCAGTTAAATTTCCACACACAGAACAATATCTTAATTTATCTTTAGTTTCTTTTAAAGCAGAAGAAAACTTTGAAACATCATCAGTATTCATATCTACTACAAAATAAGCTAATCTAATTGCTGTTTTATGACCAATTCCAGGTAAACGCATAAAACTATCAATTAGTTTAGCAACTGGTTCAGGATATTGCATAATATACCTTCTTTAATAAAATTACATTCCAGGAATTCCTTTAGTGTATTTGCCTAATGAGTCTTGGGTTTCTTTATCAATTTGTGATAATGCATCATTAACTGCACTAATTACTAAATCTGACATCATATCTGGATCATCTGGATCAATAGCTTCTGGCTTAATTTGCATATCTTTCATTTTACGATCACCAGAGAACACTACTTTAACCATATCTTCAGGGGCTTTACCGGTAAATTCTTTACTATTAATTTGTTCTTGTTCAGCACCCATTTGTTTTTGCATTTGTTTAACTTGCTTCATCATCTTTCCCATGTTCATACCATTCATCATAATTATTATATCTCCTTAATCATTTTTTAAATTAATAATATCATTGCCAAACATATCTGTGGCTTTTTTTACAATCTCTGAATCATCTGGATTGTTCTCATCATTATTATCATGTTTTTTTTCATTTTTTTCAATAGAAGAATGTTCTAAATTAACATTATTTTCCGGTGTTATATGCTCATTTTTTCTATTAATCAAATAATTTTTTCTGATTTCTGGCCATTGATCACTTGGAACAAACACAATTTTAGGAACATAGCCTAAAATGCGGTCCAATCCATTTTCCAAAGCATCACTAAGGTCAGTATCTGAATTAGCTTTTTGAAATAAAAATGGATACTCAAAAGAAACAATTACACCATTTTCGCTTGCAGCAACTGGTTTAGAAACATGCATCATTGCACGTTGCGTAACATCTAAAGATTGTAATAACTCATCCCAAATATTTTGTAAATTATTTAAGTTTTCACGAGTAGCATCATCTAATACTGGATAAATTTTACTCAAGTTAACTTTTTCTTCCCTGCTAGAAGGACTTACTCTAGTTTTATTTTTAGTTTCAGGAATCTCCATAGAAACTGTTTGGCTATCATTTCTTGATTGATTATTTTTTTCATGAGTTAATTTATCAATTTGATCAGTTAAAACAGAAACTTTCTCATTTAAATATTGAATTTTACTATTTAGTTCAGAATTATCATCATTAGATTCACTATTAGCATCATAGTTATTTGATAATTTAACTGTCAAGACATCCAAATATACATCCGGATGCATTGTATAACGCATTTGTGATTGAATATCATTTAGCTGATTTATCATTTTATAGACTATTTGAGCATCAATTTGTTTAGATAAGCTCTTAAAGTCATCATCAATAATCCCTAATTCAGCTGATTCAACCATCTCAGGAGATTGTTGATATAGTAGAATATCTTGACAATAATTTATTAAGTCCTCAATAAATCTACTGGCATCTTTACCTTCTTGTAAAATGTCTTGAACATTCATTAGTGCTGATTTAACATCATGTTGAATAACACAATACAAATATTTAGTCATCGCTTGTTTAGTAACACTTCCAGTAACTTGTAATGCATTTTCATAGGTTAAATGATCAGATCCAAAAGATAAAACTTGGTCTAAAATACTCAAAGCATCACGCATACCACCCTCAGCTGACTTGGCAATGACCTTTAAGGCCCTATCATCATAATCCATATTCTTTTGATTTAAAATAAATTCCATTCTCTTCAGAATATCTTTAGACGTAATCCTTTTAAAATCAAATCTTTGAACTCTTGAAATGATAGTAGCAGGAATTTTTTGCGGTTCTGTTGTTGCTAAAATAAAAATAACATGTGCAGGTGGCTCTTCTAGTGTTTTAAGTAAGGCATTAAAAGCACCTGTTGATAACATATGAACTTCATCAATAATATAAACTTTATATTCGGCTTCCGTTGGGGCATACTTAGCCTTATCACGTACTTCTCTAATCTCCTCAACCCCATTATTTGAGGCCGCATCAATTTCAATTACATCGTTTAAAGTACCATTAGTAATACTTTTACAAAGGGTACATTCATTGCATGGTTCACCATCTTTTTTATTAGGACAGTTAATTGCCTTAGCCAAAATTTTAGCAGCAGAAGTTTTTCCTGTTCCACGAGGCCCAGCAAACAAATAAGCATGACTTAATTGATTAGTAATGATTGCATTTTTTAAAGTAGTAGTAATAACATCCTGCCCAATTACGTCATCAAAACGTTGAGGACGCCAAACACGGTACAAAGCTTGATAGCTCATCAAAAAATTCCTTTCAAATGTTAATTATTACTTATATTATATATGCTATTTAGTAATTATGCTATTGCATACATAAACTTAAAAATTATTTTAAATAAAAAAAGCTCCTAGCCATCAATTGGCTAAGAGTTTAACTACATAAAAAACAAGAAGCACAAGCGTAGAATACTTAGTGCTGCTTCCTCTCGGATCTGACACGGTTCGTAAACACAACTTTGCTTCAAGGTCTTTCGACATAAATAATAATAACTGATTTAATATTATTTATCAAGACTATTGTTTAATCTTTTTAATAACTTTTTACGTTTTCTAGCTTTCTTAAAAAAAGCTTTCATTTCATAACTAGCTTGATCAGCTAGAATACCATTTTCTACGATAACATGATGATTAAATCTTTGATCATCAAATATGTGATACAAGCTTTCAGATACTCCAGCTTTATAATCTGGTGCGCCATAATATAGATTCCTTATTCTAGAATTTATTATTGCTCCTGCACACATTAAACATGGCTCAATCGTTACATACAAATCACAACTTTCCAATCGCCAACTTTTTAAATAGCGACAAGCTTCATCAATTGCAATAACTTCAGCATGATCAAGAGCATTATTGCTATGTTCTCTTAAATTATGTCCTCGTCCAATAATCTTATCATCCTTAACAATAACTGCACCTATTGGGACTTCATTAATCAAACTGGCTTTTTTAGCTTCATATAAAGCCTCTTTCATAAAACATTTATTCATAATTAACTATCCTTTAAAAGTACTTTCTAAAATATAATATCCTTTATCTTTACGAATAATTTTACAATTGCCAAACAAGGAATTCATTAATTTTTTAGCAGAAGGTGCTCCTTGCTTTTTTTGAAGAACAACCGTTAGTGTTCCATTAGTTTGCAAATGATCTAAAGCACCTGAGATCATTCCATTTACAACACCTTTTCCTGCTCGAACAGGAGGATTAGTCAAAATAGCAGCAAATTTATCTTTAACATTTTCATAAATATTTGAATTGTGAATTTTAATATTTTGGACAAAGTTTTGTTCAGCATTTTTTTTAGCTAAAGATAAAGCTAAATTATTAACATCTACCATTTCAAAAATTCGATTTGGATATTTTTTGGCCAAAGCAATTCCCATAGGACCATATCCACACCCTAAATCTAATATATTACCAACTGGTATTTTATCTAGATTTATATTTTTAACTAAAGTTGACGATCCATAATCAACTGTTCTTTTTGAAAAAACTCCATTATCAGTAGTAAACGTTAGATCGTTACCTAGTAATTTATAGTTCCATGTATGTAGCTCATGGACAACATCTGGGTTAGGTGTATAATAGTATTCGTTCATTTTTATATCACTCACTTCTAAAAAAATATTTATAAAATTTTTTAAAATCAACAAAGCACTATACTTAGTATGTTTAGAATTTTTTCAACACTAAATATGGTGTTTTTATGTTTGATTTTTTATTTTTCTGGTGTAGAATTTATATATAAATTAATTCCGATGGACGGAAATAAAAAGCCAATTAACAACCAGAAAGGATTATTATATCATGGAAAAAGTTACCGTATATTCAAAAAATAACTGTATGCAATGCAAAATGACTAAACGTTTTTTAGGAGAACATAATATTGAATTTATTGAAAGAAATATAAATGAACAACCAGAATATGTTGATTACCTAAAAGAAAAAGGATTTATGTCATTACCTGTAGTTGAAGCTAAAGGTATGAATGCTATTTCAGGGTTTAGACCAGACCAATTAAGCCAATTAGCATAATTGTTAATAATTACATTATATTATAAAATTTAATTTTTGGCGAAACCGCTAATGGTCTCGCCATATTTTATCTAATAATCAAAAAATTATGAAAGAGTGGTTGTAAATGTCATTAAAGGACCTAAAAGATGTTACTTATTATGATTTAAATAATGAAATTAACATCCCTAAAGATGGTAAGATCCAATTGAATAAAGATAAAGAAGCTTTAGATGCTTTTATTAAAGAAAATGTAGAGCCCAACTTAAAAAGTTTTTCTTCATTAAAAGAACGTTTTGATTATTTAATTGAAAATCAATATATTGAAAAAGAATTTGTAAACAAATACAATTTCAAATTTATTGAAAAGATATATAAATACTTAAAAGAACAAAACTTCCACTTCAAAACTTTTATGGCAGCATATAAGTTTTATGCTCAATACGCTTTAAAAACTAATGATGGTGAATATTATCTTGAACGATTTATTGATCGTGTAGCAATGAATGCTCTTTTATTTGCTGACGGAAATGAAGAATTAGCTTTAGACTTAGCTAACGAAATTGTTCATCAAAGATATCAGCCGGCCACTCCTTCATTTTTAAATGCTGGTAGAAAACGCCGTGGTGAATTTGTATCATGTTTCTTAATTCAACCTACTGATAATATGAACACAATCGGAAGAACCATTAACTCTGCCCTACAATTATCTAGAATCGGTGGTGGTGTTGGAATTAATCTTTCAAATCTACGTGCTGCTGGTGATCCTATTAAACACATCGAAGGTGCTGCTTCTGGTGTAGTACCTGTTATGAAACTATTAGAAGATAGTTTTTCATATTCTAATCAATTAGGACAAAGACAAGGTGCTGGTGCTGTTTATCTAAGTGTATTTCATCCTGATATTATTTCTTTTTTATCTGCTAAAAAAGAAAATGCAGATGAAAAGATTCGTGTTAAAACTTTATCACTAGGAATTACAGTTCCTGACAAATTCTATGAATTAGCTAAAAATGACGAAGATATGTATTTATTCAGTCCATATGATGTGGAAAGAATATATGGTGAGCCTTTCTCATATGTTAATATTACAAAAGAATATGACAATATGGTTGCAAACGATGAAATTAAAAAAACAAAAGTAGAAGCTCGTGATATTGAAACTGAAATTAGTAAATTACAACAAGAATCAGGTTACCCTTATATCATGAATATTGATACCGCTAATCGAGCTAATCCAATTGATGGAAAAATTGTGATGAGTAATTTATGTTCAGAAATTATGCAAGTTCAACAACCATCAACTGTTGATAATAAACAAGATTACATCGAAAAAGGTACTGATGTTTCATGTAATTTAGGCTCAACAAATATTGTTAACTTAATGGCTAGTCCTGATTTCGGTAAATCAATTGATTCTATGGTTAGAGCATTAACTTTCGTAACTGATCATTCAGACATTGATGTAGTTCCTTCTATTCAACGTGGGAATGAATTGTCACATAGTATTGGTCTAGGTGGCATGGGTCTACACAGTTTTTTGGCTAAGAATCAAATTGAATATGGTTCAGATGAATCTGTTGAATTTACTAATGTTTACTTTATGTTACTTAACTACTGGACTTTAGTTACTTCTAATAAGATTGCTAAAGAAAGAAAAGAAACCTTCTATAATTTTGAAAACAGTAAATATGCTGATGGATCATACTTCGATAAATATACTAATAAATATTGGGGGCCAAAATCGAATAAAATTAAAGCTATCTTTAAAAATATTTTTGTGCCAAATGAAGATGATTGGAATACATTAAAGAAGGCTGTTATGAAAGATGGTATCTATCATCAAAATAGATTAGCAGTCGCTCCTAATGGTTCTATTTCATATATCAATGATTCAACAGCTAGTCTTCACCCTATTATTAGTAAGGTCGAAGAAAGATATGAATCAAAAACTGGTAAAATTTATTATCCTGCTCCATACTTATCTAATGAAACATTAAAATATTACAAATCAGCATATGATATTGATATGCGCAAAGTTATCAATATTTATGCTGCTGCACAAGAACATGTTGACCAAAGTCTAAGCCTTACCTTATTTATGCGTTCAACTATTCCTGAAGGACTTTATGAATGGAAAGATGATCGCACTAATAAGATGACAACCCGTGATTTAAATATTTTACGAAATTATGCACACGCAATGGGAATTAAATCATTGTATTATGTAAGAACATTCACAGATGACAATCAAGAAGTTGGTGTCAATGAGTGTGAAAGTTGCTCAATCTAATTAATTAAGGAGCTAAGTAAGATGGATAATTATAAAGCAATCAATTGGAATGCTGTTAGTGATCAAATTGACAAAGCAACTTGGGAAAAATTAACTGAACAATTTTGGTTAGATACCCGTATTCCTTTATCAAATGATTTAGCTGATTGGCGTACTTTAGATGACGATCATAAATGGTTAGTTGGACATGTGTTTGGTGGTCTAACTTTATTGGATACCCTTCAATCACAAGATGGAATGGCAGCTCTTAGAAAAGATATTGTAACTCCTCATGAAACTGCTGTACTAAACAATATTCAATTTATGGAATCTGTTCATGCTAAAAGTTATTCTTCAATTTTTTCAACTTTAAATACCCCGGAAGAAATTAACGAAATTTTCGACTGGAGTGATTCTGAAGAATTCTTACAAAATAAAGCTAAGAAAATCTATAACTTATATCATGATGATGGCAATCCACTAAAGAAAAAAATATCTAGTGTATTTTTAGAAACTTTCTTATTTTATTCTGGATTTTATACCCCTCTATGGTATTTAGGCCACAATAAATTACCTAATGTTGCTGAAATTATTAAATTAATTCTTCGTGATGAATCTGTTCATGGAACTTATATTGGGTACAAGTTCCAAATTGGTTTCAATAAATTAGGCAAGAATGAGCAACAAGATATTAAGGATTGGATGTACAACTTCTTATATGATTTATATGAAAACGAAGAAAAATACACCCATCTATTATATGATCAAGTGGGATGGACTGATGATGTCCTAGCGTTCATTCGTTACAATGCTAATAAAGCATTAATGAACTTAGGTCAAGACCCACTCTTCCCTGATACTAGTGAAGATGTAGATCCAATTGTTATGAATGGTATTTCTACTTCAACTGCTAATCATGATTTCTTTTCACAAGTTGGTAACGGTTATCGTTTAGGTAAAGTTGAAGCAATGAAGAAAGATGATTATAAGATTTGGTATCCTAAACATTAAAATTAATAAAAAGATGTGTTCAGATTAAACTGTATACATCTTTTTTTAATACAAAAAAAGCTCTAAATGATTTATAAAAACATTTAGAGCTTTTTATATAAATATTTATTTAAAATATTTCTTAAAAAAGTTTGGCTTTTTATTAATATCAATATGCTCATTTACTAACATAAGTAATTGTAGCATTGTAAATACTAATGAATTACCACGACGATAAGAAATATATTTAGGTGACCATTCTTGTACATACTTTTCTTTATAAGAACGAAGACCTTGGAAACTATAAAATGCTGTTCCATACTTATAAATTAAATTAGCAATTTTTTCATCAATGAAGCTATATCTAGATTCACCTACATTAGATAATGGTGCCATTCCTAAATTAAATGACTTATATCCTTGATCTTTAACATGATTAAATAGGTTAATAAATATTCCATCCATAATGCCTGAAGGAGCATCATTACTAGATCTCATTAAATCAATTGATGTCATTTCATGATCACCAGTTGGCATAATATTAGCAAAAGCAACAATTTTATTATTTTTGTCTTTCATAATAGCAATTGGTGCTTGACTTAAATAATATTTATCAAAGTATCCTAAAGAAAAGCCCTTCTCAGGATTACCCTTTAACCATTGATCAGAAACTGTTTTTAATTCACTAATAAATTCATTTGAAAATGGCGGTTGAATAATTTCAAATTTATATTCGTCACGATCAAATTTATTCATTAATGCTCTTTCACCACGATGTTTTTTGCCAGAAATTGAAAAGTCTTTTAATACAACATGGCCTTCCTCACCAGCTTTAGTGAAACTAAAGCCTTTTTCATGTAATAGCATCGTTAAATCTTCACCAATCTCATAAAATACTAATGAGTACCCTAAATTATTACTATCATCTATAAAATTATCAACGGCATTATCTAATTTATCCATATTACCAATAGGTTCACCCATAATAATAATTTTATTTGCACGACGTTTATACATAAAGAATAATTGATCTTTACCATTTTCTTGATAAAAATATATATCTTTATCTCTAACATATGCTAAATGACTAACTTCGTTTCCACCATATTCCTTGATTACATTAAATACTCGATTAGAATCAAAAGGCTGATTTATCCATTGAGCTTTAGTATAAGATAAATAACGATAAGTTAGAAGTAAAATCAAGCATGCTAAAATTAATCCCAAAAATCCTGCAAACCATACTTGAGGTGATGGAAATAAATAAGAATTAGTTAAATGGAAAGGAAACTTAGTAAATTGAAAATTAGTAAATAGGCCAATTAATCCATAGAAAATAAAAGCAAGACCAAAAATTATAAAATCTATTATAATATGTCCCCATGAATAAGTAAATTTATCACGATATAAGACACCATAGCTTAGCCATAGTGCAAATACTAATAATAATGATAAAATCACCATATTAGTAGGAAAATCTTCTTTCCAAAGAGTGTTTCCAATCGAGATAGCTAATAAAATAGTAGTAGGCCAAAAAGCCTTTTTAACTTTAGATCCAAAGCCTCTAGCAAAACCAATTAACAGGAAAGAAACAATAATAGTAGTTAATTGATCTAAAAAATAGAATGTATAAGGCTCTAGAGACAAATATAATTTATTCACTAAAACTAAATTAGGAATAACTGCTATTAACAGCATCATTATTCCAGAGAAATACATAAAAATTGTTATAAATATATGTGCAATTCTTTGTAAAATAACTTTAGGAATATCATCTAAAAAGCCATTTAATTTTTGCAACAAATCTATGATAAATAAAATAATTCCTAATGCAACTGGTAAAATATAATAGAATGCTCTATACAAGAGTAACCAAACAGCAGAACTACTAGGCGAAATACCTAGAAATAATAATCCAGCCATCATGGTACTATCAAAGCTACCCAATCCTCCAGGGATTAATGATGCAACTCCGATTACATTAGCAACAATGAATACAGGGAAAACCGCCATAATATTAATTGATTGATGCATAAATAATCCAATAATCATAAAGAAGGCTGCACAACCAAGCCATTCTAATAATGAACCAATAACCAATCTCAATTCTAACTTTAAAGTTAAGTCTTTAAAATAATCAAGATTTGTTTTTCTAGTAATTAAAAGCAATAAAGGAAAGTATAAACCACCTAAAGTTAATACTATCCACCACCACCAGTCAAAAGAATTTGTACCAAATCCAAAATAAAACATCATTATTAATGCTATCCAACAATATGTTGAAAGACCAGCTAATAAAAATATAACTATTTTAGAAATTGCATATAAAATTTGTTTTTTGGTTGCATTTTCACTATAAAAATTTGCTCTTAAACTGGCACCTAATACCCCACCAAAACCAGCAATATTAGTAAGTGTATTAGTAATCCAACCAGTTTTAGCAATATATGTTTTTTTAAACTTGCCTGGTAAAAAATCAACAATCGTAAAATCATACATTAGCATCGGTAACACAGCAATAAAACCTAATATCATCATTATAAATAATGACATTGGTGTTTGTGTAGCAAAACTTTGTGCCATTTTATGTCCACTAATTTCTGATCCTTCAGAAATTCCAACATGAATAACTACAAATAAAACAAATATAACGAATAGTACTTTGACGAGTGTCATGTGTCGATTTATCCAATCAGCACATTTTCGAAAAAAAGTTTTCAAATATATTTCCCCCATAATAATATTAATAATATTATTATCTCAATTTATAATTAAGTTAACAAGTTTTAACAAAAAAGACGCACAACAAATGTTGTACGTCTTTTTAGAAGAAAGTTATTACTTAAGAGTAACACTTGCGCCAACTTCTTCAAGTTTTGACTTGATATCGTTAGCTTCATCTTCTTTAGCGCCTTCTTTAATTACTGAAGGAGCACCATCAACTAAGTCTTTTGAGTCTTTTAGACCCTTACCAGTAATTTCACGAACTACCTTAATAGCCTTAACTTTTTGGTTACCTGCTTCAGTTAGTTCAACGTCAAATGAATCTTTAGCAGCGCCACCATCAGAAGCACCTGCAGCTGGTGCAGCAGCAGCAGCTGTAACGTCGAATTCTTCTTCAATTGCCTTAACTAAGTCGTTTAGGTCTGTGATTGAAGCTTCTTTAATTTGTTCAATAATATTGTCTTTATCAAAAGCCATTTTATTTTCCTCCAATTTGGATAGTTATAATTTTATTTAGAAACTAAGCTGCGTCTCCATCATCTTTTTCGGCAACTGCTTTAACTGCAATAGCAAATTTACGAACAGGTGCTTGTAAGATGTTGGCAAGAGTAGAAATAGATTCTTCTCGACTTGGTAATGAAGCAAATTCTTCAATTTCATCAAGACTAGCAACCTTATTTTCAAGTACTCCACCTTTAAGTTCAACAGCATCAGTATTATCAGCAAAATTCTTTAAAATTTTAGCTGGAGCAATAGGATCTTCATCAGAGAATGCTACGGCTGTAGGTCCCTTAAATAAATCACCTAATTCTTCGTATCCGGCTTCTTTAGAAGCACGAACAGCGATGTTGTTCTTAATAACATTGAAAGCAACGTTTGAGTCACGTAATTGTTTACGTAAATCAGTAACTTCTTCAACGTTTAAACCACGATAGTTAATAATGATAGCAGAAGTAGCATTGTTAAATTTTTCAGTAACGGCTTCTACTTGTTTAGCTTTAGCATCAATAACTGCTTTCTTTGGCATTATTTCACCTCCCAAATTTTTTTGGGATTTAATAAAAAATCCCCATGCCTACCTAGACATAGAGAAACCATTTTAAAGTCCTCGTCAGGATATTAAGGTATAAAATACCACCCAAGTCTTAGGTAGAAATCATATTTAATTAGCAATAACAATTTACCACATAATTATAGTATGGTCAATAGAGATTTTTAAATTCCAAATTAATTACTTAACTTTAGAATGATTCAAGATCAACTTTGACACCAGGGCCAAATGTAGTTGAAATTGATAAGTTAGTAATATATGAACCTTTTACAGAAGCTGGACGATTCTTAACAATTAAATCTTCAATTGTCTTGAAGTTACCAACTAATTTGTCAGCATCAAATGATGACTTACCAATAATAACTGCAACGTTACCATCACGGTCAGTACGGTAAGTAACCTTACCTGATTTTGAATCAGAAACAGCTTTCTTAACGTCCATAGTAACTGTACCAGTCTTAGGGTTAGGCATTAAACCTTTTGGTCCAAGAACACGGCCTAAACGACCAACTTGTGCCATCATGTCCGGTGTTGCAATAGCAACATCAAAATCTAACCAACCATTTTGGATTTTTTCAGCTAAATCAGCTTCACCAACAACATCTGCGCCGGCTTCTTCAGCTTCCTTAGCTTTGTCACCTTTGGCAAATACAACAACTTTTTGGTCTTTACCTGTACCATTTGGTAAGACAACAGCACCACGTAATTGTTGATCTGCTTGTTTTGTGTCAACGTCTAAATTAAATACAACTTCAACAGTTGCGTCAAATTTAGCAAAATCAATTTTTTTAACAAGTTCAACAGCTTCTTCAACTGAGTAAGATTTATTACGATCTACTTGTTTTAAAGCATCTTGATACTTTTTACCTCTTCTATTTTGAGCCATCTGTGTTTTCCTCCTTGCAATTGTGGTTGTAACGGATAAACCTCCCACATAACATCTGAATTATTCAGGTGCTATAGTACTTACATGTTGAATATGAAATTAACCTTCAACAGTGAATCCCATACTACGAGCAGTACCTTCGATCATACGCATTGCGGCTTCAACATCAGCTGCGTTTAGATCTTTCATCTTAGTTTCGGCGATTTCCTTAACTTGATCACTAGTTACACTAGCAACTTTGTTAGTATTTGGTTCACCAGAACCATGTTCAACACCAGCAGCCTTCTTCAATAGTACTGAAGCAGGTGGGGTTTTAGTAATAAAATCAAATGAACGATCTTCATATACAGAAATAACAACAGGAATTAACATGCCTGCTTGATCAGCAGTACGTGCATTGAATTCCTTAGTGAATCCCATAATATTGATTCCAGCTTGACCCAATGCAGGTCCAACTGGAGGAGCAGGTGTTGCTTTACCCGCAGGAATTTGTAATTTAACTACGTTAGCTACTTTTTTAGCCACGAGACATACCTCCTTAAGTCCGTGTGTGGTAAAAATTGGAGATTAGATTTCTCCTCCCACAACAAGTATGCATAAACATACAGAATATAATATATCATGTTTAAATAATTTGTACAACCCCAAATTATCTAATTGGTTTAACTTGATTGAAGTCAAGTTCAGCAGTTGTTTCTCTACCAAACATATCGATATCAACTTTTAGCTTACCTTTTTCTTCATCTTTTTCAACAATTTTACCTGTTAAATTAGCAAAAGCGCCATCAACAATTGTAATCGTATCGCCTACTTCTGCATCTAAATCTTGATGTTTCTTTTCTACACCTAATTGACTTAAAATATAATCAACTTCATCAGGAAGTAATGGTGTTGGTTTACTACCTTGACCATGTGAACCAATGAATCCAGTAACCCCTGGTGTATTTCTTACAATATACCAAGCCTTATCTGTCATGACCATTTCCACTAAAACATATCCAGGGAATGTTTTATCCATTTTAACTTTATCAACACCATCTTTTACTTCATGTTCTTCAGTTTCAGGAACAACTACTTGAAAAATATAATCTTCCATTCCCATTGATTCTTTACGAGAATCCAAATTAGTTTTTACTTTGTTTTCGTATCCAGAATAAGTATGAATTACATACCATTGTTTTTGCGTTGATTCCATTGAAATTAGCTCCTTTTAATTTTTTCCAAACAAAAAAACTTCGCCTAAACGAAGTTCCGCATTAAATATATAATATCATTTATTTTATTTTAATTAAATATTTAATTAGATAAATGTTAATCCTGATTGAATAGCCCAGTCAATAATTGCAAAGAAAATTGCAAAAACAATTGACATTCCAACAACAGTTGAAGTATCAATTCTTGTTTGATGTTTGTTTGGCCATACAACTAATTTCATTTCTGTACCAACACTTTTAAAAAAGTTAATTAACTTCATTATGTCATTTCCTCCGTATTAAAATGTTTCTTTATGAACAGTTGATTTATTACAATTTTTACAATACTTTTTAATTTCTAAACGCTTAGTATGATCTTTCTTAACATTAGTTGTATAGTTCCTAGAACCACAAACTATACATGCTAATGAAACCTTTTTTTGTGGCAAGACATATCCTCCTAAACTGATAAATAGATAGTATCATTTTAAAATTTAATCGTCAATTTTACGATTTTTATTTACAATGTCTTCTTCAACCAAAATAATTTTGAGTTTATTTTTTATTCTAGAACAACAATTTCTAAATTGTTCATCATTAATTTTATTAATCTGTTTAAACTTAACCAATTGATAATCATCATTTTCTAATTTAGAACTAAGGATTTTAAATACTAACTCTTTTTCAAACTTGGAACATCGAGTAAATAATTTTTTTCTAACAGTATCCATTTTTAAAAAAAATTCTGGATTTAGTCTTCGATAGTCTTTAGCACAATTACTATAATATGCTTCGTTAACGTTAAATGAAATTTTCTTATCAATAGGCATTCGTTTTTTAGCTTTACTCTTTCTTAATATATCAAACAAACGATTTTTAAGGCTTCTTTTATAAAGCATGCCAAATGATGTTCCACGATTTGTATCAAATTTATCAATTATTTTTAACATCATAATTCTTGATTCTTGAAACCAATCATCTTCATCAATGTCATTAAAATAATATTGTCGCCATAGTTTTTTAACAATCGGTTTATATTTCACAAATAGTTCTTCAAAATCTTGATCATTTCCATTTTTAAAACTTTTGATAAGTTGTAAATCAATTAAACAATTATTCATAATTTCTCCTTACGAAAATTTAATAAAATTAATTTACACATATAAAAATCAAAGTACAAGCGAACTAAAGTTCTCATAATAATAATTAATATCTATACCAAAATATCAATATTAATATTTTAATATTATTTAGAAAGGTTATCTCTTAGCTTTTCTAATTCCAGCAATTGATTACCAGACCAGGGGGAGTTTCTAACATAAGATTTATTAGCATAATTACTAACTTGATTTTTAATTTCTTGCTTAGATCTTTTAACATCCCTAAGCAATTCTCTTGCAGAAATTCTTAATGCCCCAGCAGAAAAAACAGTCCATTGTTCTGCCTGATCACTAGTAACAACTACCACTTGCACAAACCTTGATTGTTTACGACGAGCATAAGCTTCAATATAACTGTCAGCAGTTTCATCCTTATTAGTCCAAATAATATTCAAATTATGTTTAGTATCTTTCTTAGATAATCCTGGAACATACATTGCATCGAAAATAATAGAAATATCTAAATCTCGATACTTTTTGTATTCTGCAATAATTGATATTAATTTATCTCTTGCATCTGCTAATCGATCAGCAAGCTTCAACTGATTTAGTTCTGGCCAGTTTCCAATAATATTATATCCATCTAACAATAATAATTGTTTTTTCATTTTTAAAATATCCTATAGCGGGTGTCTAGAACTATAACCCTGATACATTAAAAGACCAGCAGCCACACTAGCATTCAAGCTTTGAAGATCGCCTACCATGGGAATAGTTAACATTTCATCAACATTTTTCTTTAATAATGGAGAAATCCCCTTTCCCTCATTACCAATTACTACAGCCGATGAACCATTAGCATCCCAGCGACGATAATCAGTTCCTTTAATATCAGTTCCAAAGACCCAAACTCCACGATTCTTTAAGTCGTTCACAGTATTAATTAAATTAGTAACTCTTGCAACCGGTACTCGTTCAATAGCCCCAGCAGAAGTTTTAGCAACCGTTGCAGTCAAGCCAACAGCACGGTGCTTAGGAATAATAATTCCAGTCACTCCAGCAGCATCAGCAGTTCTAATGATAGATCCTAAATTATGTGGATCTTCAATATTATCTAAGATTAAAAAGAATGGTTCAGTATCATTCTTTTTTGAATGTTCAAATAAATCATCAATACTTGCATATTTATACGGAGATATTGATAATACAACACCTTGATGATTTTGATAATTGGATAATAAATCTAATTTTTGTTTAGGTACCATTGAAATCACTAAATGCTTTTTCTTTGCTAATTTAATGATTTCTTCCACACTTTTTTCATCTTTATGAATTCCATTTTGTAAGAAAACTTTATTAATCTCTTGTTTTCCTCTTAATGCAGATACTACTGGATGACGACCAATAATAAATTCACTTTGGCTTTGTTCGCCACTATTATTTTTCATGTTCTAGCCTCCCTGCATCAACTTTTTCAATGCACCATTTAGATAATTCTTGCAAACGTTCATTATTATTGCTTAATGATAAATACCCCATCATTGCCTCAAAACCAGTAGAATAACGATAAGTTAATACACTAGTATTTTTAGCATGGGTATAACTTTTGCAATTACGCCCGCGCTTAAAAACAGATTCTTCTTCTGCGCTCAAAATATGATCTTGATTCATCAAATCAATTAAGGCAGCTTGTGCTTTAGCAGACACATATTTTCTGGCATTTTTTTGTAAACGATTAGGCTTAGTAATTCCTAAGGCTAAAAGATGTTTCCTTATATAAACCTCATAAACAGAATCACCTAAGTAAGCTAAAGCAATTCCATTCAATTGTTTGTAGTTAGGTACTTGTTCTTCCATTAATTCAATTATTCCCTTCTAAATCTTGTTCCTTGGGCAGTATCTTCTAGAATAATCCCTTTAGCTTTCAAGATTGATCTAATTTCATCACTTCTGGCAAAATTTTTATTAGCTCGTGCTTGATTTCTTTCTTTAATCAAATTATTGATTTTTTCATCATTAATATCTTCATCATTTTCAAATTCAACACCAAAGATTGATGCCATTTTGGTTAATTTCTTTAAGATTAATTTAACTGTCTGTTCAAAAACCATCGGTCTTTCTGCATAAACATTGCCTAATTTAGCTAGTTCATAAACACAATCAATACCGTTTTGTGCATTAAAATCATCATCCATTGCATCTTGAAAATCTGCTTGAATCTGTCTAACTTCTTGATCTACTTTAGGATCATTAAAAGAATCAGCATCTTTTAAACGGTAATTTAAATTATTATAAGCATTTTTTATCTTTTTTAAGTTATTGGCCGCAGCATCTAAATTAGCTTGATTATATTGAATAGGTCTTCTATATTGGGTCGTCGACATTAAGAAACGAACAACCTGTGGATCTACATGTTTAATAATATCGTGAACTGTGACAAAATTACCCAAAGACTTACTCATTTTTTCATTTTCATCACCAACAGTAACAAACCCATTATGCATCCAATAATTAACAAATCTCTTACCAGTTTTGGCTTCACTTTGAGCACGTTCATTTTCATGATGAGGAAATTCTAAATCTTCACCACCGCCATGAATATCAATAGTATCACCTAAATATTTAGTAGACATCACTGAACATTCAATATGCCAGCCTGGACGTCCTTTACCCCATGGTGAGTTCCAAGCAATTTCATTATTTTTTGTTTTCTTCCATAATGCAAAATCAATTGGATCTTCTTTTTTAGACAATTCTTCATTGCTAACATGCTGGCTAGCACCGGATTCCAAGTCATCAACACTTTGGTGAGCTAATTGACCATACCCATTAAATTTACGTGCGCGATAGTAAACATCACCGTCAGACTCATAAGCATATCCTTTATTAATTAGTTGCTTTATAAAATCAATTATTCCATCAATATTATCAGTTGCACGAGGATTATTAGTAGCAGGTTCTACATTTAAAGCTTTTACATCTTCTTTATAAGCTTCAATATATTTATCAGCTAAATCCATAACCGACATATTTTGATCATTAGCTGCCTTTATCAACTTATCATCAACATCAGTAAAATTAGAAATATAGTTAACGTGGTATCCACAATATTCAAAATATCTACGAATAGTGTCAAAAGCAACTACACTTCTAGCATTTCCAATATGAATATAGTTGTAAACTGTAGGACCACACACATACATATTAACCACTCTTGGCTTAATTGGTTCAAATGTTTCTTTTTTTTGACTTAATGTATTATAGATCCTTAACAATTTGGGCACCCCTGTTCATTATTTATACTTTTAATTTATTTTATCATAATTTTAGTCATTTTTTCAGCTTCATTATCCACAAAAAAAGGTCTTGTTAGAACATTAACTAACAAGACCAATTTACATTTTAATAAAATATTATTATTGATTAATTTGTTTTAAAGTTTCGTCAATATGTTTTAAAGCTTTTTCACGACCAATTAACTCAATAGATTCAGGAAGCTCAGGTCCATGCATTTCATGGGTAACCGCAATTCTAATTGGCATCCATAACTGACGTCCCTTGATTTTAGTATCTTTTTGAATTGATTTAATAGTCTTAAGAATTTCAACTTTATCAAAAATAGCAACATTCTTAATTCTTGATGAAAATTCTTTCAATACAGTTGGCGCAGTATCATTACTAATTTCTTCCAATGCATCTCCAGAAATTTCTTCTGGTTCATTAAAGAATACTGATGCCATTGAATTAATTTGAGCCATAAAACTCATTTGTTGTTTATAAGTAACAATTAACTTACGTGCCCATTCAACAGTCTTTGAATCAGGATTTTGTTCGATATTGCCCTTATCAATTAATTGACGCAAAGCAAGATCTACAACAACATCTTCATCAGCAGATTTAACATATTGGTTATTAATCCATTCCAATTTCTTATTATCAAAGTTAGCCGGTGATTTACTTAAACGATTTTCATCATACATTTTAATAAATTGTTGTTTATTAAAGATTTCATCTTCACCTTTTGGTGACCAACCTAACAATGTAATAAAGTTAAACATTGCATCTGGAAGGTATCCGCGATCACGATATTGTTCAATAAATTGAATAATTGATTCATCACGTTTACTTAATTTTTTACCAGTACCTGCACTAGTAATTAGACTCATATGACCAAACTTAGGTGCATCCCAACCAAATGCTTCATACATCATTAATTGCTTTGGTGTATTAGCAACATGATCATCACCTCTAAATACATGTGAAATTTTCATCATATGATCATCAATAATAACAGCGAGATTATAAGTTGGCATACCATCACGTTTTACAATGACGAAATCCCCACCAATAGTATCTGAATTAAATTCAACATGTCCCTTAACGATATCATCCCAATCATAGGTATGATTTTTAGGAACTCTGAAACGAATAACCGGCTTTAATCCTTTTGCTTCAGATTCAGCCATTGATTGTTTAATTTCTTCTTCTGTCATACCTTCATATTCATATTCATAATGGGGCATAACACCACGAGCACGTTGTTCTTCACGATCAGCAGTAAGTTCTTCCTCTGTTCTATATGAATAATAGGCCTTATCTTCATCCAATAATTGTTGAATTAATGGATCATAAATTGAACGACGTTCTGATTGACGATATGGCCCAAATTTACCAGGCTTATCAGGACCTTCATCCCAATCTAAGCCTAACCATTTTAAATTATCTAACTGACTTTTTTCACCATCATCTACGTTACGTTTAGTATCAGTATCTTCGATACGAATGATAAACTTACCTTTATTATGTCTAGCAAATAGGTAGTTAAAAATTGCTGTTCTTGCATTACCAATGTGTAGATGACCAGTAGGACTTGGTGCATATCTAACACGAATATTTTTATTAGCCAATGATATTTCTCCTCTTCTTGTAAAATAGCATCATTTTAATTTTACAATTATTATTAATAAAAATAAAGAGTTCAACAAATTCTTATGAACGGTTTACTTATTGATTATCTTAGCAAAAATCATTTTACCAGCATCAGTTTGAATTGAACTTGTAACTTCAACCATTAATCGTTTATTAAGATAGTTTTTACCTTCTTCAACAACTACCATTGTGCCATCATCTAAATATGCAACACCTTGGTTTCTTTCAGTCCCTTTCTTAAGGATCATGACCTCAAGATGTTCACCTGGAATGTAACTAGGCTTCAAAGCACTTGCTAATTCATTAATATTTAGGACTTTAACCCTTTGAAACTTAATTACTTTATTTAAATTATAGTCATTAGTTACAATTTCACCATCAACACTTTTTGCTAGTTGAATTAACTTGCTATCTACCTCTGAAATTTCTTTATAGTCTTTATCTGTAATTTCAATTGGCATTATTTTTTCAGTTTGTAGTTTATTTAAAATGTCTAATCCTCGACGTCCACGAACCCTTTTAGCACTATCACTAGAGTCGGCAATATATTGTAACTCATACAATACAAACTTAGGAACTAATAAAGTTCCTTCTAAGAATCCAGTTTTAATTAATTCATAGATACGTCCATCAATTAAAATATTAGTGTCTAAGATCTTATAACTTTTTTCTTTTTTATTATTGCTATTAAAAGTATTAGTGGCTTTTTTTAAACTAAAGTGAAATATTTTATTCCAATCATTTAATCTAGTAGTTCCTAAAACAAAGCCCAAATATCCAAAAACAATCATTAATAAAGCTGGAATTAAAGTATTAGTTATGAAATATGGCGTTCTGAATAATACAATTGATATTAAAATAGCTAAAACTAAGCCAATAATCATACCAATAGTACCCATTAAAATATAAAATGGGTTTTTACTAGATAAATATATTTCCAATTTACTTAATGTTCTAACGATTCTTCTGCCAAAAATTAAAGATAATACGAAGAAAATAATGGCGCCTAAAATTGAATTAACAAATCCATTGTTTAGTAAGCCAACATTTTCAACAGACATTGCTAACCATAATATCGGTAAATAAATTATACCTAACGTACCTCCAACAATAATAAATATTAGTTGTACCACTGCGTATCTATCAAAGGCTTTCATTTTTTATTCATCCCCTTTTCAAATAAATTATCTTAGAGCTATCTTAATTGCTTCAGATAAAGTCGAAACACCCACAACATCAATTCCATTGGGTACTTTCCAACCTTGTAAATTGTTTTTAGGTACTAAAACACGACTAAAACCTAATTTTTTAGCTTCTGCAACTCGTTGTTCAATGCGATTGACACGTCTAATCTCACCAGTTAAACCAATTTCACCAATATAACATTCAGAAGCATTAGTTCCGACATCACGATAGCTTGAAGCAATTCCAATTGCGATTGCCAAATCAATTGCAGGTTCGTTCAGCTTAACACCACCAGCTGCTTTTAAAAATGCATCCTGATTCTGTAACATCAAACCAGCTCTTTTTTCCAAAACTGCCATTAAAACCGCTACTCGATTACGATCAATACCAGTTGCTGTTCTTTGTGCATTACCGAAAACCGAAGGTGTAATTAATGCTTGAATTTCGACTAAAATAGGTCTAGTTCCCTCAATTGAAACTACAATTGCAGATCCAGTTGCATCTTTTAATCTTTCTTCCAGAAATACTTCTGATGGGTTAGTAACTTCTTCTAATCCAGATTCTTGCATATCAAATATGCCCAACTCATCAGTTGAACCGAAACGATTTTTAACAGCTCTTAAGATGCGATATGAATGATGCATATCTCCCTCAAAATAAAGAACTGTATCAACCATGTGTTCTAAAGTTTTAGGGCCAGCAATTGCCCCACCTTTAGTAACATGACCAACTAAGAAGATTGTAATACCATTGGTCTTTGCAATCGACATTAAGTCAGAAGTAATTGCACGAACTTGTGAAACCGATCCAATACTTGAATCAACTTCTGGTTCAGAAATAGTTTGTACTGAATCAACTACTACTGCATCGGGCTTTAAATCATCAATTGCACTTTTGATTGCACCCATATCTGTTTCTGGATATAAATACAAATTTTTGCCTTCAACACCTAATCGTTCAGCTCTAATTTTAATTTGACTAGCACTTTCTTCTCCAGAGACATATAAAATGGTCTGATTCTTTTTACCTAATTGACCAGAAATTTGTAAAAGTAATGTAGATTTACCAATCCCAGGATCCCCACCAATTAATATCAATGAGCCTGGAACTACTCCACCACCTAGTACGCGATTAAATTCATCAGAATCAGTTTCAAAGCGATTTTCTTTATTGTAAGAAACCTCTCCAATTAACTCTGGCTTAGCTTGTTTCCCATTAAAGTCCATTCTACGAGTAGACTTTAAACTATTATTTTCTTTTTGAGCTGTACGTTCTTCAAATGTATTCCATTTGCCACAATTAGGACAATGACCTAAATATTTAGGCGAAATATATCCACATTCTTGGCAAACAAATTGAGTTTTTGGTTTAGCCAATATAATTACCTTTCATTAAAAAATTATTTATCAGATGAACCAAAACCACCAGTTCTAGTTTCACCTTTATTTTTTTCATTATCAACAGTTAAAAATGGCATAAAGATTCCTTGTCCAATTCTCTCACCTTTTTTAATTTTACGATCAGTAAGACCAAAATTAGTTAATTGAACGAATAATTCACCTTCATTATTATCATTATTATAGTAATCAGCATCAATCACGCCAATTCCATTAGGCAATACCATATTGCGCTTTAATGGCCCGCTAGAACGATTAGCAATAATAAAAACTTCATTGCTCTGCATATAAATTTTAATACCAGTAGGTACTAAATATGGTTTCAAAATTTCTTTAGCCTTTTGCATGTCTTTTTCTGATACAGAATTTTCATTTTTAATTGCCCACAAGACTTTTAGAAAACCTATTTTCCAAATTGAGGGCAGTTTAAAGTCACATGCACTTTCAATATCATAACCCGCAGCTTGTTTAGTTGCACGATATGGTAAATGAATATCGTCATTTTTATACTTTGATACAACTTGAAATCCACGTTTCATAAATACACATCCCATTATTTATATTATAATTATAGTACCTATTTTATAGCAAATATTAAGTATAATAAACATAATATTTTATTTGACAAACATGCCATTAAAATAGAAAATTATAGTAACTAATAGTTTAACCATATTAGGTTAAATTAGTCTTAAATCGAAAATTAAATTGGATAATGTATTATCTTATCCCACATTCATTTACCAATATTTTAGAGGGGCAAAGATTATGGATAAAGAATTAATGAAACAAGTAGCCGGTCAAGAAGCTGTTAAGTATATTAAAGATGGTATGACAGTTGGACTAGGAACTGGTTCTACAGTTAAATATCTTTTAGATGCATTAGGAAAAAGAGTTGCTAAAGAAGGACTTCGCATAATTGGTGTCCCTACTTCTAATAGATCCGCCAAAAGAGCTCGTGACTTAGGTATTGATGTAAAAAGCATCGATGATGTTGATCATATTGATTTGACAGTTGACGGAGCTGATCAAATTGATGAAAACTTTCAAGGAATTAAAGGTGGCGGTGTTGCGCACTTAAGAGAAAAAATTGTTGCCATCAATTCTAAGAAGAATATTTGGATTGTTGATAAAACTAAAATGGCCAAAAACTTGGGATCATTTCCTTTACCACTTGAAGTTACACCCTATGGAAGTACTCATTTATTTAAGAGATTAAATGATATGGGATACCAACCACAATTTAGGACTAATGCTAAAGGTGGACATGTTCTTACACATGCTGACAATTACATTATTGATTTAAAAATGCATTCAATAGAACATCCACATGAATTAGAACAAATATTAAATAATTTAACGGGGATCGTAGAACATGGCTTGTTCTTAGATATGGTAAATACAGTTATTGTTGGTGACAAAAATGGTTCGAAAACTTATCATGCAAGATAAGTTTTAATCTAATCTTAATAAAAAGACTCGATTATCAAAATATAATCGAGTCTTTTTATTGGAATTATTATTTATAAAATTAGAAAAAAGGTCTATAATATTAGAATATATAAGGAGGAATTATAATGGGAAAAAGTATTAGTTTAGACAATGTTAAAAAGTACCAACAAGATTTGGATAACCGTAAAGAGGCAAAAATCTTACAACGTGCTATAAGTCATGACGGTGTTGCTAAAACATCTTCTAATTATAGTTCTGTAAGTAAAATGGACCCTGTCTTTTCATTAGAATTAGATACTGGTGAAGTTTCAAACCAAAAACATAGTGGTCGTTGCTGGATTTTTGCTGCATTAAACACAATGAGACATAATTTAGCTAAAAACTTTAATTTAAATGGTGATTTTGAATTATCACAAATTTACACTACTTTCTGGGATAAATTTGAAAAATCAAATTGGTTCTTAGAAAATATCATTAAAACCGCAGATCAACCATTAACTTCAAGAAGAGTTGCATGGTTGCTTGAAACTCCTCAACAAGATGGTGGTCAATGGGATATGTTATGTGCTGTTATTGAAAAGTATGGAGTTGTTCCTCAATCAGCAATGCCTGAAACCTTTAACAGTAATGACACTACTGACTTAAATTCTGTTTTAAACCTTAAATTAAGAAAAGATGCTATTCAATTACGTAAATTAGTTCAAGATGGTTCAGATGCCGAAAGTGCTAAAGATGAAATGTTAAATGACATTTACCGTATTTTAGTTTATACACTAGGTGAACCTACTAAAGAATTCAATTTTGAATATCGCGATCATGATAAGAACTATCATATTGATAAAAATCTAACACCAAATAAATTCTTTGATAAATATGTAAACTTGAATTTAGAAGACTATGTGTCATTTATTAATTCCCCTACTGACGATAAACCATACAACAAAACATATACTATTGATATGTTAGGTAATGTAGTTGGTGGTCGACAAGTTAAGCATTTAAATATTGATATCGATACTTTTGAAAAATTAGCTATTAAACAAATTCAAAATGGCGAAAGCGTTTGGTTTGGTAGTGATGTTGTTCAAAACTCAGATAGAAAAATGGGAATTATGGATGATGGATTGTACTCAAAAGATGAATTATTCGATACTGACCTATCACTTTCAAAAGCAGAACAATTAGATTACAAAGAAAGTGTTATGGATCATGCAATGGTATTAACTGGTGTTGATATTGTTGATGGCCAACCTACAAAATGGAAAGTTGAAAATTCATGGGGTAACAAGGTAGGTACAAAAGGATACTTTGTAATGAGCGAATCATGGTTCAGAAGATTTGCATACCAAGTTGTTATTAACAAAAAATACTTATCAGATGAATTAAAAGATTCTCAAGCAAAAGAGCCAGTTGTACTAGATCCATGGGATCCAATGGGTACTCTTGCCTTCTATGAAAAATAATAATAATGAAATAAAAAAGCAATGATTAAATCATTGCTTTTTTATTTCATCATATTTTTACTAATTATATTTAATCGATTATCAAATTTGTAAATAATAGGCTTAGCATTAGGAACTTCAACTTTATCAATATCTTTATCTGATATTTTATCTAAATATTTAATTAGTGCCCTCAAAGTAGAACCATGAGCAACAATCAATTGATTATGTCCATCAAGTAGTTCAGATGCAATGTTGTCAATCCAATAACTTAATATTCTTTCATAAGCCATTTTCAAACTTTCTCCACGCGGTTCTTTCACGCCAATTTTTTCATAGCGTAATTCTTTATCTGATTTTTTCAATAATGGAGGAATTGCCGAAAAACTACGACGCCATAATTTAAATTGCTTTTCTCCATATTTTTCTTTAATATAACTTTTTTTCTTACCTCTTAAACCACCATAATGGCGTTCATTAAGGCGCCATGTTTTATGTTCTTTAATATATTCTTGATGAATCTCTTTTAAAACGATATGTGCAGTATCAATTGCACGCATTAAAAATGACATGTGAACATCATCGAAGTTAATATTTAACTTATCAATTAGTTTACCAGCATAATGAGCTTGTTCAATCCCCTTTTCAGTTAAAGGAACATCATTCCAACCAGTAAATATATTATCTCGATTGGCCTCACTTTCACCATGTCGCATAATTACTAAATATGACATATCATCATCTCTTTATTATTTATTCTTTTAAGTCAGATTCTTTTTGTTCAAGTTGACTCCCAATAAATGTTATTACAGAACCAATTAAAATTACAATGATTCCTATCCAAGTATTTAAACTAATTTTTTCACCAATTAAAAGCATTGCAAGTATAGGGGCTAAACCAGGTTTAATAAAGAATACTAACGAGGCAATAGAAACACCTGCTCGGTCCATTGCTAAAAAGTAAAAAGCAAATCCACCACCAGTAACACATACGCAAATAAATAGTAAAATCCAAAAGTAATGAAAATTAACATTTTGCAATACAGGTGTATTAGCAAATGACTTTAACCATGAAACTGAGTTCATAAAAGTAGCAACGAATGGAATATGAGTGATTAAAATTAAAACAAATAATTCTATAGAGCCAGCTAGAAAGGTATAACAGGTTAGTGCTAATCCCTTATAGCCACTCACAAATGATCCCCAGCGAGATACAATACTGTATAGGCCAAAAGTTAAAGCTGATCCTAATGCTAAAGTTAATCCTAAAGGATTTGTTAAATTAGCTGGATTAACAATAATTAATAAACCGATAATAGATATTACAAGTGATATTAATCCTAATCGATTAATTTTCTCTCTTAAAATAATAAAAGCAAATAAGATTGCAAAAACTGGATTACAGCTAAATAAAACTGCTACTGTTGCTGCTTGATCATAAACAATTGCTAACTGATACAATGTCATGCTAAACACAACACATAAAAAACCAGTCAAAGCAAATATTCCTAAGCTCTTCCATTTGCTGTTAATAGCATTATTTTTATTTTTTAAAACAATTGGTAATAAAACTAATCCTCCAACAAAAAAACGAATTAAATTTAATTGAATAGGACTAAAAGCACCACCTACACTTTTTAGTGCAATTTCCATTGAACTAAACATAAATGTAGATATCAAAACATACAGAAAAGTTTTTTTCAAAACAAATATCGCTCCTTATAAATTTACAAATTATATAAAAATTGATAAACTACGTACTTAAGTGAATTTATTATCAAAATCGTTTATCAATCAAACGATAAAATTATATCATAACCTACTTACATCTAAAAAATATCGAGAAATTTATTTTTTTTTGATAAAATGCGTTTATAATATAAACTATTAGTATTTTGATTACATTTAAATAAAAGGAGTAATGACTAAAACATGCAAAACAATAACGATAAAAATAAGGCATACTCTAGAACACAAAACAATCAGCCTCATTTTAAGAAAAAAAAGCATAGCGGTGCTTGGATAGCATTCTTTATCTTTTTAATCCTATTAATATTAGGATTAATTGGCGTTTATAATGTTTATACAAATATGAAGTCAGCAGCAAATAAAGCATATGAACCAGGTGTTACACATAAAGCAAGAAACGTTTCTAATGTTATTGCACAAAATAAACCAGTATCAATTTTACTTTTAGGAACTGATACTGGTGCATTAGGGCGTAACGATACTGGAAGAACTGATACCATGATCTTAGCAACCATTAATCCGAAATCAGAAACAATTCATTTAACCAGTATTCCTCGTGATACTAAAGTAACAGTTCCAGGTGATTCACAACCTTATGAAAAAATTAATGCTGCTTATTCAATTGGTGGTGCATCAAGTGCAGTTCAAACCGTACAAAACTTATTAAACGTTCCAATTGATTTCTTTGCAATTATTAACATGGGTGGATTAGAACAAATGGTTAACGCTGTTGGTGGTGTTACAGTTACCCCTCCTCTCACTTTTAAATATGGTAACGCTAACGTTGTTAAAGGACAAACTGTAACTCTTAATGGTGCTCAAGCACTTGATTACTCAAGAATGCGTCACCAAGATCCAGCTGGTGATTATGGTAGACAAACTAGACAAAGACAAGTTCTACAAAAATTAGTAATTAAAGGAATGAACATTTCTTCATTCCCTAGATATAAAGAAATATTAAATTCAATCTCTGGTAAACTAAAAACAGATATGAAATTTGATGACATGGTTGCACTACGTGAAAGATATGGTGATGCCACTCATCATATTAAATCACAAACACTCCAAGGTGAATCTGCAATGGTTAATGGAGTTGACTATGAAGTTCCAACACAACAAGAATTATTAAATGTATCAAATGATATTAGAAAAACATTAGGATTAAGTACTGCTAGTGTTCTAAATAATACCCAAGATACAACTAGTGATAACAGTGCAGATTCAACCAGTTCAAACAATAACAGCATGACAGCTACATCATATTAATAAATAAAAAAGGTAACCTCGAAATTTTTCGAGGTTACCTTTTTTATTTATGCGGCCAAGAAGATTCGAACTTCCACCGAGATTATTCCCGACAAGATCCTTAATCTTGCGCGTCTGCCAATTCCGCCATGGCCGCTTAATTAACTATAAATAACATTATAATCAATTTTTATTAGTTTGACAAATTTATTTGTAGTTAATTAATAACTCCCTATTCTCCTCTAACTGTAGCACCATCATAATCAATTTTTAGAACTCTTAAATCACCATCTAAATGGTGACTGTTTAGAATGTCCCTTAATTGATATAATTCATTTTCAGTTCCAAATGTAGCAATAGTAGGACCATCTCCACTAATATAGGTACCACGAACTCCAATATCATGTGCATATTTTCTAATGGTACCTAACTCAGGAACATCTTTTTCACGATAATGTTCGTGAAACTTATCTTTTTCAATCATTTCAGCTGCTTTACTCCATTCGCCACTCATGATTGAAGCAACAAAAACATTAGCAAAACTACTTGATTGGATAGCATCATTAAATTTAATTGTTTTGGGCAAATCTTGTTTAGATACTACTGAATGTTTATTAATAAACATTAAAACAGAAATATTCTTAGGCATTGATGCTTTTACAGTAGTACATCTTTTACCATCAAAAGTAGAAATGGTTAAATCACCTAGGATTGCAGAAGTAACATTTTCAGGGTGTCCTTCTAATTTTGCCCCTATGTTAATTTGTTCATCTAATGATAAATTTAGGTGACCTAAAACATTAGCAATTTTAATTCCAGCTACCAAAGCAGTTGTACTAGAACCCATTCCTCTTTCCATTGGAACATCTGACATGACTGTCAACTGATGTGGATGAATATCAGGGTCAATTGACAAAATTGTCTTAACAATTAAATTATTTTCATCATGTGGAATATCTTTACCTAATGCATGATTAACTTGCCAATCATCCATTTCTTCTTCAACAATAACTGTATAGTATAAATGAAAAGCAATTCCCAAAGAATTAAAACCAGCACCTAAATTAGATGAAGTTGCCGGAACTCTAACGATTAATTTTTTATCCAAATAAATCATCCCCGTTTAATTAATTTGCCATGGCATTTACTGCATACATAGCGATTAGTGTTAATTCTTCTTTTTCTTAAATATAGCTGGCCACAATCACTACATATATATTTAAGCATGTGTTTATTCTTAGGCGAAGGTGCATATTTAGATCCACCTACCGCATTTAACATTTGTTTAAATGCAACTGTGTTATGTTTACCAGAATAACCCGCTAAATGCAAATGATAGTGGCAAAGTTCATGTTTAACTATTCCTGCTAAAGTTTTATATGAATGCTCATTTAACATTTTAGGATTGATATCAATATTATGAGATTGAATATGATATCTACCACCAGTAGTTTTTAATCTTTTATTAAAATAAGCTTTATGATTAAATTTTTTAGCAAAATAAGTTAAAGAAATTTTTTCTACCAATAATTGTAATTCTTTATTTGTCATAAATTATCCATTTTTTGTCGGATTAATCATCGTTAACTGAATTCGATTAAGATTAACATCAATCTCCTTGATCCAAACTGTTACAATATCACCAACTGAAACAATTGCATTAGGATTTGAAACAAAATTATCACTCATATTAGAAATATGAACCAAACCATCTTGTTTTACACCAATATCAACAAAGGCACCAAAATCAACAACATTTCGAACGGTTCCTTTTAACTTTAAACCATTAGATAAATCATCAATTTTTAAAATATCTTGTTTTAAAATTGGTTTAGGCATGCTATCCCGAAAATCTCTTCCGGGTTTAATTAAACCTTGATAAATATCATGAACAGTTTCATATCCCAAATGATTATCATTAATAAATTTAGAAATATCTAAGGAATTTAATTTTTTAATCATTTCATTTGTCCCTATCATATTTAAATTCATATGCGTCATATTAATTATTTTTTTAGCAATCAAATAACTTTCTGGATGAATATCAGTATTATCTAAAGGATTTTCACCATCAATAATCCTTAAAAATCCAATCGCTTGTTCATATGTTTTTTTACCTAATCTAGGTACTTTTGATAAAGATTTTCTTGTCTTAAATTCACCATTTTCATTACGATAAGACACTAATTTATTTGCAACATTTTTGTTCATTCCAGAAATATGCGTCAAAAGTTCAACGCTGGCAGTATTGACATTAATTCCTACTTTATTTACAGCAGTTTCAACAGTTCGATCAAGCTCCCGATCCAGTTGTTTTTCTGGAAGATCATGTTGATATTGACCAATTCCTACTGATTTAGGATCAATCTTAATTAATTCAGCTAACGGATCTTGAAGTCTTCTTCCAATACTTACTGCTGAGCGCTCTTCAACATGAAAATTAGGAAATTCATCACGAGCATTTTGACTAGCAGAATATACGGAAGCTCCAGCTTCATTTACAATTACGTAATAAACTGGCCAATTTATTTTCTTAATTGCTTTTATTACAAAATGTTCAGATTCACGACTAGCGGTACCATTACCAATTGCAATCATTTCGACATGATTCTTTTTAATAAAATCAATAAACTGTTTTAAAGCATGTTCACGTTCATTTTTATTAGCTGGTGCATGTGGATAAATTACCAACTTATCCAAAAATTTACCATTTCCATCAATAACTGCTAATTTACATCCGGTTCTATAAGCTGGATCAAAACCCATGACTATCTTTCCCTTTAATGGTGATTGCATTAATAAGTTATATAAATTTTTACCAAAAATTTTAATAGCATGTTCATCAGCTACTTCAGTTAATTTATTCCTAATTTCTCGATCAATTGCCGTTTTGATAAATCGATCATAGGCATCTTGATAACTATTTTCGATAAAATTAGCTGCTTTGCCGTGCATATTGCCATTAATTTGACCAGATAGGTATTTAAAAATTTTATCTTTGTTAACGTCTATTTTAACCGTCAGTATTTTTTGTTTTTCACCACGATTAATTGCTAATATTTGATAACTTTTAGCTTTTTTAATAGGGATTTCAAATTCATAATAATTTTTATATATTTGATCAGCATCTTTATCTTTAGCATTATTTTTTATTTTGCTAATTAAAAGACCAGTACTATTGGTATACTTGCGAATCCAATCGCGAAAATTAGCAACATTACCAAAATGTTCAGCTAATATTTCATGTACACCTGATAGAACATCTTCTACGCTAACTAACTTTTTATCACTATTAATAAAAGACTTAGCTTGTTGATCAAAAGTATCATCATATGATAATACTTTTTTAGCTAAGGGTTCTAAGCCCTGATTTCTAGCAATATCAGCTTTGGTCATACGTTTCTTTTTATAAGGTAGATATAAATCTTCCACCTGATGCAAAGTTGCTGCATTAATTATTTCATTATATAGCTGATCATTTAATTTATTTTGTTCATGAATTATTTTAATTACTTCATCTTTACGATTAAACAAATTAGTAATTCTTTTATGTTCATCTTCAATTGAACGAATTTGTACCTCATCTAAATTTCCAGTTCGTTCTTTACGATATCTAGCAATAAAGGGAACTGTATTACCAGAACTTAACATAGACAAAACTGCGTTAATTTGTTTCATGTTAAAATTATTCAAATTTTTAGCAACTGTTTTTATAATTTCTGCATTCAAAATTAATAATCCCCTTTAGTAAAAATCACTATAAGTATTATATCATTTACTTTTTTGTAAAAAAAAGTAGTCGGCAATAAAAATCACCAACTACTTTGAATTTATAAATTAAGCAGTCATCATTATTTTTTGTGCATACTTAAAGACCTTTTCAATACTTGATTGTTGTAAGTCTCCAGCAGCTTTAAAAGCCTCATTATCGATTGAATCATCTTTGATACTATCTACCATGTTTTGGCATCCCTCTACATAATTAGCATAGGCAGACTTAAGATTAGAATGCATTCCTAATGCTTTAGCAGGTACATCAGCATCATTCAATTGATCTAAATAAGTCTTATAAGTATCAGTACCATTTTGAAAAGTATTCTTAGTAGCTATTAAATCAATATTACTTAAATCATTCTTATTAATTGCTGCTTCTAGTGGTTCATAATCTTTACTCATTTTTTCTCCAGTTTCATTAGTACCAGAAATTAAATCTGATAGTAGTGAAGCATACATTGGCATTTTATTTTTTCTCATTATTAAATATATCCTCTCTATTTCCAAAAATCATCATAAATACTGATAGGTAAGTGACGCTTATGAGCAGTATTCTTATAACGATTTTCAATGATTGAAGCAACTTTATCAGAAACAGTCTTACCTTCTAAATAATCATCAATATCATCATAACGAACACCTAAAGCAACTTCATCAGGTAATGCTGGACGATTGTCTTCCAAATCAGCAGTTGGAACTTTTTCATATAAATGTTCAGGAGCATTTAATACTTTTAAAAGTTCTTTACCCTGGCGTTTATTTAAACCAAAAATTGGTGTAATATCAGCAGCTCCATCCCCAAATTTAGTATAAAATCCTGAAATTGCTTCAGCCGCATGATCTGTTCCAAGTACAGCACCAGATTCTTGACCTGCAATTGCATATTGAGCAATCATTCTTTCACGAGCTTTAATATTTCCCTTGTTAAAATCTGAGATTTTAGGGCCATCTTCTTCAACAGCTGTAACGGCAGCATCAGCCATTGCTTTAATATCAACTCGAACTACACTATCAGCATTCATAAATTTGATTGCATCCATAGCATCCGATTCATCAGCTTGTTTACCATAAGGCAATCTAACAGCAATAAACTTGTAGTCACTGTTGCCTGTTTCTTTTCTCAATTCACTAATAGCCATTTGAGCAATTTTACCAGTTAATGTTGAGTCTTGACCACCAGAAATTCCCAAAACTAATGACTTTAAAAATGAAAATTTTTTCATGTAACTTTTTAGAAAATTAATTCTGTTTCTAATTTCTTGATTTGGATCAATTGATGGCTTTACTTTTAAGTCGTCAATAATTTGTTTTTGCATTGAACGCATTAAAATTCACCTTTTCTATTTCTTAATTTTTTCATGGACATTTTGAATAATATTTCTTTTATTATTCCAACATTTTAATGATAAATCAACTGGATATTCTTGTGGATTCAATTCACGCTTATATTCAGGCCATAATGATGACAATGCTTTAACAGAAAAATCTTTTATTTCTGATAAAGTAGGTTGATTATAAATTAATTTTCCGTCCTTAAAAATAGTTTTTAATAATGGTTTTGCATCAAAATCATTTAATGTTTTATTAATATAAGTAAATTGAGGATGGAACATATAAAGACTATCTTGTTCTCTAGGGTCTTCATCACTAAAGGTAATGTAATCTCCTTCAGATTTACCGTCTTTCTTTTCATTAATTCGCCAAACCTGTTTTTTACCAGGAGTAGAAACCTTCTCAGCATTATTAGACAATTTAATGGTATCAATCATTTTACCTTTATCATTTTCCACAGATACCATTTTATAAACAGCGCCTAATGCTGGTTGATCAAAGGCAGTTATTAATTTAGTTCCGATTCCCCATACATCAATTTTAGCATCTTGCATTTTCAAACTAGTAATAGTTTTCTCATCTAAATCATTTGATGCAACAATTTTAGCATTAGGGAAACCAGCTTCATCTAGCATTTCACGAACTCTTTTTGATAAATAAGCCATATCACCGGAATCAATTCTAACTCCAGCAAAATTTATTTTGTTACCCATTTCTTTAGCCACTTTAATAGCATTAGGCACTCCACTTTTAATTGTATCAAAAGTATCTACCAAGAAGACACAGTTATAATGACTTTCAGCATATGCCTTAAATGCTAAATAATCATCTTGGAAAAACTCTACTAATGAGTGAGCATGAGTACCACTAACTGGAATATTGAATTCTTTACCGGCAAGTACATTTGAAGTAGCATCAAAGCCACCAATATAAGTTGCACGAGCTCCCCAAAGTGCTGCAGATGTTTCTTGGGCACGACGACTACCAAATTCCATAAGTGTATCATTACCACAAGCTAATCTAATTCTGGCTGCTTTAGTAGCAATTAATGTTTGATAATTCACTATATTTAAAATTGCAGTTTCAACTAATTGGCATTCACAAACATTTCCTTCAACTTGCATAATAGGCTCATTGTTAAAAACCAAGTCTCCTTCAACCGCTGAACGAATAGTTCCTGTAAAATGAAAGTTTTTCAAATATGATAAAAAGTCTTCACTGTAACTACCATCTTTTCTTAAAAATTCAATGTCATCGTCTGTAAATTTAATATTATTAACATAATCAATAACGTGCTCTAGACCTGCAAAAATTGCAAATCCATTTTCAAATGGCATTTTTCTAAAATAAACTTCAAATACACTATGACGATTTTGTAAACCTTGTTGAAAATATGTTTGCATCATGCTAAGTTCATATGCATCAGTGTGTAATGTTAAATTATCAAAATTAACTGCCATATTTCACTAAATCCTCCTAATATTATCGCTTTTTATTGTCTTTTATTTTATCATTAATTAAAGAAATATTCATATATAATTAACTTTGAAAGGAAAAAAATGAAAAATAACAAAATTAATATTCTAGGCTTTCATTTCTTAAACACTAATTTTAATGATTTCCTAAATAATATAAAATATAGAATTAATAAAAAAGAAAATACATTTGTAGTAACCGCCAATCCTGAAATAATAACTTATGCTTTGGATCATCCTAAATATAGTAACAAGATAAAACAAGCTGATTATTTAGTTCCCGATGGTGTTGGAATATTAAAAGGTGCTAAAATTTTAGGAGCAAATATGCCAGAAAGAATAACTGGTTATGATGTTCTTTTGGAGTTACTATCTTGGGGCAATAAGAATAATAAATCAGCATACTTTTTAGGAGCTAAACCAGAAGTCATTAAAGACTTAAAAAATATACTAATAGATAAATATCCAAATTTAAAAATAAAAGGACTACAAGACGGATATTTTAAAGATGATGAAAAAGTAGCCAAAGACATTATTAAACAAAAACCAGATATGATATTTGTAGCGTTAGGATTTCCTAAACAAGAAGACTTTATATTTAAATATAAAAACAAATTAAATAGCTTATGGATAGGACTAGGTGGTAGTTTTGATGTTTTATCAGGACATACTGATAGAGCTCCAAAATTTTGGATAAAACATAATATTGAATGGTTATATAGACTGATTAAACAACCTTCTAGATTCAAGAGAATGTTATCTTTACCAAAATTCATATATTTAGTGAAAAAACAAAACAAAAAGAGTACTCATGAATAAATTATTCAAGAGTACTCTTTTTACTATCTAAATAAAATTCAAAACGTTCTCCAACATATTGCGTCCTAACATATTCAAAAGGTTCGCCATTTTGTAAAGAGGTTGTTTGACGTAGTAATAAAATTGCATCGCCTTTTTTAATATCCAAATAATCAGCAATTTTTTCAGAAGCTAAAGTGGAAGAAACCGTTTGTTTAGAAACTTTAGGAATCAAACCAAGTTTATTTTTTAAAGAAGCATAAAATGAATTAGTTACATCGTTTTTACTTAAATTTTGAACTATTTTTTCTGGAACAGTTGCAATTTCAAAACATATGGGTAAACCATCACCATATCTAATTCTTTCCATTCGAACAACTTTATCACTTTGATTTATTTTAAGTTTCTCAATTTCACTTAAAGAAGGTTCTAAAGAATGGTAAGAGATTGTTTTACTAGAAGGAGTTTTCCCTTGAGCTAACATAATATCTGTAAAACTAGTAACCCCAGACATTTTTTCTTGTACTTTCTCATTAGCAACAAAAGTCCCAGAACCCACACGTTGCTCCAAAATGCCTTCATCAACTAAGGTTTGAATTGCCTGGCGTAGAGTCATCCTACTAACATTAAATTGTGAAGATAACTCTCTTTCCGAAGGAATTCTAATACCTAATTTCCAGGTACCATTTTCAATATTCTTTCTAATTTCATTGTGAATTTGGATATAAATTGGTAAAACCATTTATTTAAACCTCCCACAAAACTAATTATCTTGAGTTGCATCAAAACATTTATCGATAGCATTTTCAAAGCCATTTTCTTTTAATGCAAGTAATCCTTTAATAGTACTACCTCCTGGTGAACATACTTCGTCCATTAAATCAGCAGGATTATCATTACTTTTAATAATCATATTCATAGAACCCTTAATAGCTTGCGCAATCATATTATTTGATTCATTTTTACTTAAGCCATGCTTAACAGCAACCCTACTAAAAGCATCAGCAAATAAATAAGCATATGCTGGTGTGCAACCAACAAGAGCTCCTGCTGTGTTTAATTTATTTTCAGGTAAATTAATCATGTCTCCTAGTAAATTAAATTTAGATATAATGTCATTTAAACTTTCATCACTAAAATTTTCATTATATGTGTATACTAAACTACCAGTATTAATCTCAACATTTACATTAGGAACAGTTCTAAAAATAGGTAAATCATAATCGGTTAGTTCTTCAAGACGATTCAAACTATAATCCCATACAATAGATACTAATATTTTATTATCAACTGATAATAACTTCCTAGTATCTTTTAAAACATCAACTACTTGATTTGGATTTACAGCCAAAATAATGTAATCACTATTTTTAACTAATTCTTCATTAGTACTAACAGCAGTTAATTCATGTTTTTTAGCAAAATTAACGTAATTATTCGAATGTTTACTATGAATCAAAATATCATTAGAATTAATATTTCTAGAATTTATAAATCCTTTAATCATTGCCCTTGCCATTGATCCAACACCAATAAATCCTATTTTCATAATACATAACCTCCGAAATTAATAATGTTATAATTATAACACAAAAAAATGACTAACCTTAACAAAGGTTAGTCATTAAATAATTGGGCTAGCTGGATTCGAACCAGCGCATCACGGGATCAAAACCCGATGCCTTACCGCTTGGCTATAGCCCAATAATATGGAGGGGAGTGGATTCGAACCACCGAACCCGAAGGAGCGGATTTACAGTCCGCCGCGTTTAGCCAGACTTCGCTACCCCTCCGAAAGATATAAAATTAATCAACAATATTAATTGTAACATCTATAACTAATTGTTGTCAATAACTTTTTTAAAATTAATTAACTAAGTTATTGAGTTGGCCTTTCGTAACCAACAATTAATATAATATCTAATTAAGCTTAATTAGTCAATACTTTTCAAAAAATAATTTATTTTTTTATAAAAAAATATATAGACAGCAACAATATACTCATAATTATTCCCAAAATTCCTAAAACCATAAAATAAATTGAAGGATTTAGATAGTAATATTTAATTATTTGAGAATTAATTGCTTGTGCACTAGCATACGATAAATATGACATTCCCATCATTTGTGATTTAAAATATTTAGGAGCTAATTCATTAGTTAACGATAAACCTATTGGTGATATAAACATTTCTCCAATACTTATAATTCCAATAGTAATTAATATCCATACAGGATTACTAACACCATTAAAAAGTATTATTGGAATTAACATAAATAGGCATCCTATTCCTGCAAAACAAGTTCCCATAGAAAACTTAATAATTGATGAAAATTGAATTTTTTTCCAAAGAATAGCAAATAACGGTGTGTAAATTAATATAAATAAAGGATTAATTGCTTGAAACCAAGTAGAAGGAATGTGTATGTATATGTTGTTAAATAATGTAAATATACAAAGAGAAATAGAAATAAAGATGGAAAATATAATTAGTAAATTTTTAATTTTCAATTCATTTCTAAACATAAAAATAATGAATAAAAAAAATGCAAATAATATTAATTCAAATATATAAGAATTAAAATGAAAGTTATTATTCGTATTAATATTAGCAATTATGGCAAAAACTGTAGATCCTTGTTCTGAAATAATCCAAAATATGGTCGCAGATATAAATAAAAATAAATATAACCATAAATTATGTTTTTCTTTTTTATCGGTTTTACTACTAAAAAAGATAAACACAAAGTATAAAAATGGAATAATAACTACTAAAATACTTATAAAAGTAATTAAATTATTGACATTAAAAGAGCCAAGTTCAAACATCAATAATGAAATTAAAAATATACCAAATAAGAATATTGATAATTTAATAAATATATTTTTTATATCATACGGCTCAATGGGATTGGATGGATAAATATTATCATCATTAATATATTTAAAGCTACTTTTTCGATATACTAGAAAACCAATTATCATAGAAAAAGCCCCAAAAAGAAAGCCTAGATGAAAATTTATATGTGTCCCTATGAATCCGATAACAATTGGTGAAAATAACGCTCCTAAATTAATTCCAGACATTAGATATGTAAAACCAGAATCTTGTCTTTTATCATTTTTACCGTACAAATTACCAATCATTGAAGATATCGTAGGCTTCAATAGTCCAGTACCAAAAGTCAAAAACAGTAATGAAAAAAGCAATAAAAATAAATTAAAGAATGGAATAGACAGAAGTATTTGTCCAAATATAATTAAGATAGCTCCTAATGATATTGTTTTTTGATTACCCAAAAAACGATCGCTTATATATCCTCCAAATACAGAAACAAGATATACCATCGAACCAAAAATAGCAAAAATAGAAGCCGCTGTAGAAGATGCTAAGTTTAATCCTCCGTTACTTATGGAATAATACATATAAAACAATAAAGTTGATCTTGTACCATAATAGGTAAATCTTTCAAAAGTTTCTGTAGATATAAGAGAAAATAATCCTTGTGGTTGATTATTAGAAATATTACTACTTTTATTCAAGTAATAATCACTCCTTTTAAAAATATAAAAAAAGCCAAATAGTTTTTACACAATTTGGCTTTTTATGCCGGCTGCAGGACTTGAACCTGTGACCGCCGGTTTACGATACCGATGCTCTACCAACTGAGCTAAGCCGGCAAACTAATTAGATACTATAAAAGTGCTAACAAAAGTTAGCACTTTCTAATATAACTCCGAATGTCAGACTCGAACTGACGACAACCTGATTAACAGTCAGGTGCTCTACCAACTGAGCTAATTCGGAATAATAAGCGCGGCAACTTCCTACCCTTGCAAGAGGCGATCCTCTAACTACTCTCGGCGTTTAGAAGCTTAACTGCTGTGTTCGGCATGGGAACAGGTGTATCCTTCTAGCTATCGCCACCACACTATTCTTTTAAAAGAACTTCGTTCTTTCAAAACTAGATATTATTATTCCTTTAGAGAACCACCTTACTTGGTTAAGTCCTCGACCAATTAGTACTAGTCCAATTAGTACTAGT
>NZ_POSN01000003.1 GCF_002994005.1 Apilactobacillus quenuiae | reverse complement strand
AACAGAGTTTTACGAGCCGAAACCCTTCTTCACTCACGCGGCGTTGCTCCATCAGACTTGCGTCCATTGTGGAAGATTCCCTACTGCTGCCTCCCGTAGGAGTCTGGGCCGTGTCTCAGTCCCAATGTGGCCGATTACCCTCTCAGGTCGGCTACGTATCATCGCCTTGGTGAGCCATTATCTCACCAACTAGCTAATACGCCGCGGGTCCATCCTAAAGTGATAGCAGAGCCATCTTTCAAGTTGGAACCATGCGGTTCCAACTAATTATACGGTATTAGCACTTGTTTCCAAATGTTATCCCCTGCTTTAGGGCAGGTTACCCACGTGTTACTCACCAGTTCGCCACTCGTCCCGAATCCAAAAATCATTTATGCAAGCATAAAATCAAATTGGGAGAACTCGTTCGACTTGCATGTATTAGGCACGCCGCCAGCGTTCGTCCTGAGCCAGGATCAAACTCTCATCTTATAGATGAAAAGCTTTTAACTAGCTCATCAAATTAATTGTTTTTAAAAGCGAATTGACTTCGCTGTGTTTAATTTACTTACGATCTAAATCGTAAGTTCCTTACACATCATTGATTATCAATCTTGTTCAGTTTTCAAAGATCTACTTATCAGTTAACTACTTGAAACAAGCAGCTTTTTAATTATATCATATTAACAATTCAATGTCAACAACTTTTTTATAATTAAATTTTTAATTGGTATGTTGCTGTTTGTTATATCAGCAACGCAACATTAATCATTATGCCATCTTAACAAGTAAAAGTCAACAACTTTTTATAATTATTTTTAAAAAATAACTTGTCTTTTCGACGACATTTATAATTATATCAAAGCTATAACATAACGTCAACAACTTTTTTATAATTATTTTTGTGCTTTGTTATCAAAAATGACAACAGGAATAATAATATCAATAATTCAGATTAGCGTCAACAATAAATTTAAAAAATGATTAAAATTCAACAAAAAATAAAATATAACCTTTATAATGAACAATAAATTGTTTAAAAGGAGCAAGATAAATTGGAAAAGGTAGTTATTGTAGCAGCAAAAAGGACCCCTATCGGTAAAATAAATGGTGCACTAAAAAAATTTTCATCAGTTGAATTAGGAACCATCGTAACAAAAGAAGCAATTAAACAGGCAAAAATAGAAAAAGATAATGTTGATCAAGTAATATTTGGTAATGTTCTACAAGCCGGTGCTGGGCAAAATATTTCTAGACAAATAGAAGTACAATCTGGCATCCCCTACTCTAGTACAGCAAATACCGTTAATCAGGTTTGCGGTTCAGGACTAAAAGCTGTCAGAAATGCTCAAGCAGCAATTGCTATGGGTGATGCTAAAATTGTTGTTGCTGGTGGTGTTGAAAGTATGTCAAACGCACCATTTCTAAATATGAATATGAGAAATGGGCAAAAGTTTGGCAATGTATCTTTAATTGATTCTATATATAACGATGCTTTAATGGATGCTTTCAACAAACAACCAATGGGTATGACTGCAGAAAATGTAGCTAAAAAATATAATATTTCTAGAACAGAACAAGATGAATGGGCATATGAATCACATATGCGTGCCTTAAATGCTCAAAAGAAGAATTATCTAAATGAAGAAATTGCTCCCATTGAAATAAATAGTCGTAAAGGTAGTTTCATATTTAGAAATGACGAAACAGTTAGGCCTGATACTAATATGGAAGTTTTAGGCAAATTAAAGCCTGTATTTACTCCTAATGGTTCCGTTACTGCCGGGAATGCAGCGAGTTTAAATGATGGTGCATCTGCGCTTGTATTAATGAGTGCATCTGAAGCTAAAAAAAGAGGAATTAAACCACTAGCCTTAATTGATGATTATGCTGAAACTGGTTGTGATCCTGATTATATGGGCTATGCACCATATGATGCTACTAAAAAACTATTTGCTAAAATGCAAATCGGTATGAACGATATTGATTTAGTTGAACTTAACGAAGCATTTGCAGCACAAGTATTAGCGGTAGCTAAAAACTACAATATTGATAAAAATAAACTAAATATTGCTGGTGGGGCCATTTCAATGGGTCATCCTCTAGGTGATTCTGGGGCAAGAATTATCGGAACCCTGATTTATAATTTAAAACGAACCAATAAAAAAAGTGGTTTAGCTACTATTTGTATTGGTGGTGGTATGGGAATGGCAATGAAAATTACATTATTATAAAACAAATCACGTGGAACAATAACTCATTTGTTGTATCCTGTATTATATGAGAGTTTTTTCAATTCGTTGCATTTAGTGACGTTTTTATATATACTCTTAAGTTATGGTTTTTATAAATTAATAATAATCCAAAAGGAAGTGTTAAAATGCCCGCAACATACTTAAGAAAATCAACAGAAGAGGATTTACCAGAAATCTTGGACATTATTCATTCAGCTATTTCATACTTAGGTGAACAAGGAATTGACCAATGGCAACATGGTTATCCTGCTGATGATGACTTGAAGAAAGATATTGCAGACGGAATCAATTATGTTTTAGTAACTGATGGAAACATTGCTGGAACAGCAACTATCCACCAAGGAATTGATCCTAATTATTTAAAAATTGAAGATGGTGAATGGGTAAATGGATCTGAAGCTCATTATGCAGCAATTCATCGTGTTGCAATTTCAAATAAATTCCGTGGACAACATCTTTCACAAAAACTAGTGAGCGGTTTAATTACAGTTTCCACTGTCTTAGGATTTAAAGACGTAAGAATCGATACTCATCCCGAAAATATGGCAATGCAACATGTAATAACATCTAATGGTTTTGAAAAACGTGGAGTTATCCATATGCGTGAAAATGGGCATCCTTGGACTGCTAGATATGCATACCAATTACTAATTAAATAACAAAGGTGGCTAAAATATGATGGCTAGTGACTTTTCAGTTCAAATCAAATTAATCATTATGTATGCAATTGGTGTAATTGCAATGTTATTATTACTTGGCTTCTTATATTATAAGCAACATAAATTACTAACTAAAAATATAATTCCAATTTTGATTATAGCTATCATAATGATCTTGATTTTAGCCATTGTCATTACTTTACCTTAAAACAAAAAATGTCGGTACGAATAAATCGTATCGACACTTTTTTATTTAATTACAACTTTAGTACCAAATGGAACATATTGATTAATCCATTTAGCATCTGGAACTGATAAACGAACACAACCATGAGAATTAGCTTTCTTACCTAATTCATGGGCATCTTTCATCAAATACTTACCATTTTTGTTAACTGGGACACTATGGAATAAATAGATTCCGTGATTTTTCCAAGAAGTCCAATAATTAGCACCTTCGCCTGAACTAGCATTATAAAAATGGCTACCACGTTCAGCCTGAATATGATAAGTTCCTTTAGGAGTAGCACTATTACCACTACCAGTGGAACAATACATTGTATATAAAACCTTATGTTTAGGGCTCATTACATAAACACGTTGTTTCTTGGTAGAAACAAACAACCAATTTTTATGCTTTACATTCATATTTGGATAAGGTTTATTTTCAGATGACTTCCGCCAATTGGCATTGCTCATCTTACTTGATGTTTCTTTATTACCAATATTATTTTTATTATGGCCATTAGCATTACTACTACCGCAAGCTGTCATAAAGAAAATAACCGACAAAATACTAACAATAGGAAATACTAATCTATAAAATTTCTTCAAAATCATCATTCCTTTCAATCACAATTATACACATTTAAAATAAAACAAAAAATGTTTGAGTATTTAAAGATAAGATGCTATATTTTTATTTGTAAGATAAATTAAATATTTTTGCTGTCCACTGGGGTGTCGTTAAGACTGAGATTATACCCATTGAACCTGATCTAGTTAACTCTAGCGAAGGAAGTTAAGACACACTTTAATGATAATTAAACTAGAAGTGTACCCTTTTGCTATGAGCAAAAGGGTATTTTTATTTGGTGGCAGTATTATAGGAGGAATTTTATGTTTTCTGATGAACTGAAACAAAGTGCAAATCCTATTTTACAAAGCATTTTTAAGCATCAATTTATTGAGGGAATTAAAAATGGAAAAGTTGATGATAGTATTCTTAAATTCTATGTAGAGCAAGACTATCAATATCTATCTGAATTTATGAAAATTTATGCATCAATCATTCCATTATTGAAAGACCGTAATGATATTCGATTTTTCAATAATAATATTGATTTTATTTTGAATGATGAGATTCACCATCACAAAATTTTTTGCAAAGTGGCAAATTTAAAATATGAAGACTTGAAAAATGCCACTCCATCGCCAAAAGCTTATTTATACCAATTACACATGTATAAAGCCGTCAATAGCGGTCAAATATTAAATATCTTAGCTGCATTATTACCATGTCCTTGGACATACAATGAAATCGCCAAAAAGATTATGCAAAGTAATATCAACCTTGACAAAAATCCATTTAAGGATTGGATTAATTTTTATCTTGAGGAAGACCAAGACAATTCATTAACTAACAGATTATTCATTATGTTAGTTAAATTTGCCAATAATTTAAATAACGAAAAATTAGATGAAGCTAAATCATACTTTCTAAAGAGCTGTGAACTAGAATGGCAATTTTGGCAGCAAGCCTTTTATAAAGAAGATTGGCAATTTAAAAATGTTTTTAGTAAGGAGCTTGTAAATGGATAAATCAAAAATAATTCCACAAGCACTTACAATTGCTGGTTCCGATTCTGGTGGTGGTGCTGGCATCCAAGCTGACATTAAAACCATGGAAGCAAACCATGTTTTCAGCACCAATGTCATTGTTGGTATTACTGCACAAAATACCATTGACGTTCAAAATGTTTTTGCATTACCTGCTAATATCATTAATCAGCAATTTAGTTCCGTAATAGCTGATTTCGAAATTAGTGCCACCAAAACTGGGGCTTTATTCGATAATGAACATGTCAAAATTATAGTAGATAATATCAAAAAGTATAATTTGCATCCCCTAATAGTTGATCCCGTTATGGTAGCTAAAGGTGGTGCTAAATTATTAAGTGAAAATGGCATCAAAACAATTATTAAAGATTTGGTTCCACTTGCAGATATTGTCACTCCTAACTTACCAGAAGCTGAAGTAATCGTTAATTTTAAATTATCATCAAACGAAAAGATTAAACAAGCTGCTCATATCATTCATGATTTAGGTGCTAAAAATGTCATTATTAAAGGCGGTCACTCGTCTCGAAATATAATATCAGACTATGTATTACTCGAAAACGGTCATGACTTCTGGCTTAATAGCAAAAAGTATCACACCAAGCGCAAACACGGCACTGGTGATACTTTATCATCCGCTATTGTTGCCGGACTCGCTAAGGGGAAAAACATTCGGGAGGCAATATTTTATGGAAAAAAATATATCGATACCATTTTAAAGAATAAAATCATCGTTGGAAATGGTCATGGGCCTCTGAATCATTGGGGAGGAGAAAATAAAAATGCCTTTTAATATCAAACAATTAAAAGTATATTTCATTGCGGGTAGCCAAAATACTAATCATAATGTTCAAAAGCTATTAGAAATTGTAGAAAAAGCATGTGCTAATGGTATAACCATGTTTCAATATCGAGAAAAAGATGAATCAACTTTAAATGCTGATGAGATATTAAATGTCGCCAAAAAAATTAAAAAAATAACTGATTATTATCGTGTTCCCTTAATTATCGATGATAATTTAACATTGGCTAAAAGCATCAATGCCGATGGAATTCATGTCGGTCAAGATGATGAAAGTATCAATCAAATCAGAAATGAAATTCCCAATAAAATAATTGGCTTATCAGTTCACAATGAAACAGAATTATTAAACATTAAAAATAATAAAGTTAATTATCTTGGTATTGGTCCAATTTATCATACCAGTTCAAAAGCTAATCCTAAGAAAGCAATTGGTATTGATAAATTAAATCGACTAGCAACAATCAGTAAATTTCCTACTGTAGCTATTGGTGGCATTCATGCCAAAAATATAAATACAGTTTTATATACACCTGTAAACGGTATTGCCGTCATTTCAGAAATTATAGATAGCGATAATATTGAAAAAACTATTAACAAAATAAGAGGGCTTAAAAATGGATGAGATCAAAAAATTAAGAAAAGCAAACCCCGTAGTATTAAACATTGCTAATATGGTAACTCCACAACATGTTGCTGACGCTATCAATTTCATTGGCGCCTCTCCCATTATGTTCAATGATAAAAGAGAAGCAAAAGATTTAGTTAATATATCAGATGCACTTGTAATTAATTTAGGCTCTAATAGTAAAGTAACAATTGATCAAGCGATTTTTGCTGGTAAAGAAGCAAACCATAAAAAAATTCCGATTGTTTTAGACCCAGTAGCGATTGCCGCATCAAAGTTACGGCAGGATAATTTCAAATATATTAATGATAATATTAAAATCAATGTTTTAAGAGGTAATGCTGGTGAGATTGCATTTATTGCCGGCGTTGAATGGGATGCCAAAGGTATCGATGCAGGAAATGGTAAAGGTAGTTTACAAAGTATTGCTGAAAAAGCAGCTCGTAAATTAAACGCCATTGTAGTTTTATCTGGACCTTCAGATATCGTAACTGATGGTGAAACAACATATGAAATTGATAATGGAAATCATTTTTTTGCATTAAATGTTGGATGTGGCGATATGTTAGATGGCATTATTGGCGCATTTATGGGAATTGAATCATCAATATCATCAGTAGTAATGGCCACTAAATTATTTAGCATTGTGGGTGAAATTGCGGCTGCAAAAATTAACGAACCTTATATGTTTTTAGGTAGTTTTTTTGATAATTTATATAAAGTTTCAGATCAAGAAGTAGCTAAAAAAGAAAAAGTTAAACTTATGAAAAATTAAGATATAAACAAAAAATGGATGGCTTTGGTAAAATACAAAGTCATCCATTTTTATCATTTATTAAATTGAAAAATTTTTATGAATAATATTTAGTAACAAATAATATAAACTGCGATAGCAATAATAATAGCGATTGCGATTAAGATATAACATAACTTTTCAAACATATAAATTCCTTCTTTGTATGCGAATTCAGATTAACTAAAATTTTATGCTACCCCATAATTATTGTCAATAAAACAAAAGAATTGCCAATTAAATTGGCAACTCTTTATTAATTAAATATATTGAACAATTGTCATCAAAATAGGAATAACTACAATGAATAAAATAGTTGATGTGGTAACAATATTGGTAGCATATTTAACGTCACCATGAGCTTCAGCAGCTAGGATAGGCAATACAGCTAGCATTGGAGTAGCAGATTGAACAATCATCGTTTGGTTGAACATTGATGGCAATGAAACTCCACCGTGCATAGCTAAGACTAAGATTCCAATCATTACAACTGGTGCTAAAACGAAACGACCAATTAAGGCTACTACTGTATCGCGATCAAATGAAATACTCTTTAATCCAGCATCAGCTAAAACAATTCCAATGTAGATAAGTGATAATGGTGTTACTAAACTTCCTACATATGATAATGTTTGTGAAATAAATGGTACTTTTAATACTGGAATGTTTAATAATAAGAAAATCAAAGCAATTAAGAATCCTACAAGTGGCATTGGTAATACTTGCTTCCAATTAATCTTGTGATGTTCTTTTGGTTGGTCTTTCTTAGTAGGATCATCATTACTAATTAAGAAGACCCCAAAGGCCCAAGTTGAAACGGTATTAATAATGTAGTAAACCAAGAAATATGTCATTGAGTTAGGAAATAGTGCTAAGTTCAATGGTAATCCAATAAAAATAGTATTGGCGTTTACAACGGCATTAATAAATACTCCACGACGACCCACTCTGATCTTCATGATTTTAACAAGTGCAAACGCAATAATGTAGCCAATGACTACTGAAATAATTCCCCAGATTAAATAACTACTAAAACCAACTAGCTGATCACGAGTTAATTTATTTAACACTGCAACAAAGATTGAAGCAGGTAGCGCAATATTTTTAATTAGTTTAGAAATATTCTTACTAAATGTGTCAGCAAACCATCCAGTTTTACGCAGTACATAACCTAGAATCATGATTAGTACAACTACTAGGACACTTTGAATTGATGTAAAAAATACATCCATTTTTAACCCCTCCTATTAATTATATAAAATTTTATTTTTAAATTTATTTAACGATATCAAACTATAAAACATCGCATAAGATATAGTCAAAAAATACGTTCATTATAAATAAAATTTATATGTCAATAGAAAGATCATTTATATTGTTGTTATAAAGCTATTTGTGTCTTTTATTTTGACGATGAAGAATCCAAACAGTAGTAAGTGTTGATACTAAAAATAAAATTATCACAAATAAAATTAAATAAATAATAAAACTCATTATAAAGCCTCCCAAATATGTATTCGTAGACAAAGTATATCTAAATTTAGAAAAAAATGCCAAATTTTTGTTGCATTAAAATTAATATTATGGTTTAATATTAATTGTTGATTAGTAATCGACAATTAATTCAATATTATGAGCTGTTAGCTTAAGGTAAAAAGCACTCAGTCCTTTGCTGAGAAGATGGTGTTCGAAGCATCACAGCTCACTAACCAAAGTACTTTGAAGATTTAATTTTTGGAGTACTTTTTTATTAATATTGTTTTTATTATATCTCACAAAAAAGGACATGCATTTTATGCATGTCCTTTTATTTTTGTCTAATATGGAATTATTAATGAAATTGCATTCCACCGTCTAACTCAAGTGTTTGTCCAGTAATATAATCTGAGTCTTTACCTGCTAAAAAGGCAACCCCATTAGCAATATCTGAAGATTCAGCCAAACGGCCTAATGCAATATCTTTGGAGAAAGTACTCATTCCCCATTCATCATCTTTACCTGCATTTTGAGCAACTTGATGTGCAATATCCATCATCATAGGAGTCTTAACAATTCCTGGGGCAAATGCATTAACTGTGATATCTAATGGAGCTAAATCACGAGCTGTTGATTGAGTAATTCCACGAATAGCAAATTTACTACCACTGTATAATGCTAAATTAGGATTACCAACTACCCCAGCTTGAGAAGTAGCATTGATAATTTTTCCACCATGACCTAATTTTTCAAATTTTTCTTTAGCTGCTTGAGTTCCCCAAATTACTGAAGCAACATTGGTTTTATATACAAAATCAAATTGATCTGGAGTAATTGTATCAATTGGAGTTGTTGGACCCACTCCAGCATTGTTAACAACCACGTTTAAATCGCCTAACTGTTTAACTGTTTCATCAACTGCTTTAAACATTTCATCACGTTTGGATACATCGACTTGAACAAAAATCGCCTTTCCACCATCAGCATTAATTTCTTTGGCTACTTTTTCACCTTTTTTTGCAGTACGATTTGCAATGGCAACTGCAAATTCGTCTTTTGCTAATCTTTTAGCAATTGCTTCTCCAATACCTTGACCACTACCAGTAACAAATGCAACTTTTTGTGACATAAAAAGATCCCCTTTTTCTATTAATACACTTCACTATTATAATACATAATAAATATTAAAAATACATAAGATTTTAGTCGCACTCTAAACAATCTAAAGCAAAATATTTGAATTATAATAATAAGGCATCTATTCTAGAAAATAGAAATATTAATTAATAATTTTAATAATGTTAGGAATGATTATAAATGGCTGATAAATACGATTATGATGTTTTATATATTGGTGCTGGTCATGGTACATTTGATGGTGCTATTCCATTAGCACAAAAGGGTTATAAAATTGCAGTCGTTGAAGCAGATAAAGTTGGTGGAACATGTCCTAATTGGGGATGTAACGCTAAAATCGCTTTAGACATTCCAGTCCAATTAAATGAAACCCAAAAACGATTACAAAATATCATTAATGGCGATACTTCAATCAACTGGAAAGAAAATATGATTAATAAACACAAGGTAATTGATGGATTACCTGATGCAATTAGTGGATTAATCAAATCCCTTGGTATCAATTTAATTCATGGTTTTGCTAAATTAAATGATAATCATACTGTAACTGTTGGTGATAAAAGCTATTCTGCAGATAAAATTGTCATTGCCACTGGACTACGTCCACATCGTTTAGATGTTAGCGGTAAAGAATTAGCTCATGACTCTAAAGATTTCTTAAACTTAGATGAAATGCCTAAACATGTGACAATCATCGGTGCTGGATATATTGCAATGGAATTTGCAACCATCGCTAATGCTGCTGATGCTCAAGTCACAGTTTTAATGCATGGTGACAAAGCACTTCGTCAATTTAATCAAGACTATGTTGATATGGTTATGAAAGACTTAGAAAATAAAGGTGTTCGTTTTGTAAAAAATGCTAAAATTAAAGATTTTATACAAAAAGATGACTGCGTAACCGCTGTTCAATTAGATAATGAAGATATTCGTACCGACTACATTTTAGATGCCACTGGTAGAATTCCAAATGTTGAAAACATGGGCTTAGAAGACTTAGGTATCAAATATGATAAAAGTGGTATCAAAGTTAATGATCATTTAGCAACAAATGTTGATAATATCTATGCTTCTGGCGATGTTGCTGATACTGGTAAACCTAAGTTGACCCCTACTGCTATGTTTGAATCTAAATATCTAACTAGTTTATTCTCTGGTGAAACTAAAGCTGCTATTGATTTTCCTGCTATTCCATCAGTTGTATTCACAACTCCACGCATTGCAGAAGTCGGTGTCTCAGTTGATGAAGCTAAGAATAGCGATGAATATACAGTTGAAGAAACTGATATGACTAAAGATTGGTATCGTGCCATTACCAAAGAACAAATTGCCAAACGTGCATATATCTTTGATAAAGAACATCACTTAGTAGGTGCTACTGAAGTATCTGATCAAGCTGATTCTGTTATCGATTCAATCTTACCTGCCGTTGCTCTAAAACTAGATCAAAAACAAATTGGTAGATTAGTTCACTTATTCCCATCCATTGGAAGCGATGCATGGCAAAATATCTAATCACTAAAATTTAAAACAAGCATATCTATAAATAAAAAATTCCAGGAAACTGGAACTTTTTATTTATATAAGTCTATTTATTTGTTTATTAATGAACACTATATTAAATTAAGTGTTGATAGATACATATATCAAGGAGGATTTGTTATGCAAAATAATAAATATAATTACGATGTAATTTATATTGGTTCTGGTCACGCTGCTTTTGATGGTGCTAAAAAATTATGTAAAAAAGGATTCAAAATTGCGTTTGTTGAAGCCGATGCTGTTGGTGGTACATGTCCTAATTGGGGATGTAATGCAAAAATTACATTAGATTTACCAATCACTTTAGCCAAAAAGCAACATCGCATGAGTAGTATTGTTGAAGGTGATACCAAGATCAATTGGCATGCTAATATGCAAAATAAACATGCTGGAATTGATAATATTAAAGTAAATCGTGAAGCTACTATGAAGTCATTAGGCATGGATGTTATTCATGGATTTGCCAAATTTACTGATGCTCATACATTAGAAATTAATGGTGAACATGTTACTTCCGATAAAATCGTCATCGCAACTGGTTTAACTCCTCATAGAGTGAATGTAGAAAATACAGAATTATCTCATGATTCTAAAGATTTTTTAAACTTAGACGAAATGCCTAAATCCATGGCCGTTGTAGGAACCGGTTATATCGCAATGGAATTCGCTACTATGGCTAATGAAGCTGGTGCTGATGTCACAATGCTAATGCATAGTGATAAAGCATTACGTAGTTTTTATCAACCATATGTAGAAAAAGTGATTAATGAAATGAAAGGCTCAGGCATTCATTTCATTCAAAATGCCGATATTCATGCTTTTAATCGTGATGGCGACAATTATGTTGTAAATTATGGTGATAAAAAAGAACTAAATGTAGAATGGATTTTAGATGCATCTGGTCGTGTTCCTATGGTTCATAATATGGGACTAGAAGAAATTGGTGTTAAATATGATGATAAAAAAGGTGTTATCGTAAATGATCATTTACAAACTTCAGTTGATAACATTTACGCTTCCGGTGATGTTGCAGCTACTGGACAACCTAATTTAACCCCTACTGCCACTTTCGAATCACAATATTTAAACCATCTTTTTGCTGGGGAAACTGATAAGGCTATTGATTTTCCTGCTATTCCTTCAGTTGTCTTTACATCTCCAAGAATTAGCCAAATGGGCGTTTCAGTTGCTGAAGCTGAAAAAAGTGATGCATATATAGTTGAAAAGCATGATATGGCAGGAACATGGTTTAGACAAGCCACTAAAGCTAAAATTGCTGAAAATGCATATGTATTTGATAAAGAACATCGTTTAGTTGGTTTTACAGAAATTTCTGATGATGCTGATAATACAATTGATACACTTGTCCCCGCAGTTAATATGCATATGAATGAAGAAGAAATTGAACGTAACGTTCATCTTTTCCCTTCAATTGGTCATGAAGCTTGGAAAAACTTATAAAAAAATAAAAACTCTTTAAGTAAATTGCTTAAAGAGTTTTTTACATATAGTATAATAAAAGAAAACATACAAGGAGGTCTTTCATTGGATCGTTCACAATTAAAAATGGAAGCTAATCAAATGTTAAGTAAACATTTTGGCTTCTTTTTTACCCTATTTATACCATATTTTGTTATGGAAATATTAACCAGTATGACTAATAACGGTAGTGAGTCTTTTTCTATGATTGATGGTGTATTACAAACAACATATAATGGTAATTTACTTTTATCAACTGGTCTTTTTGGACTTGTAGCAGTGATATTTTCTTATAGTGCTGAATTCAATATATTAGATGCATGGCGTAATAAAAGTGATTTTGAAAATGGCTTTTCTAAATCATTCAACATTATGTCTAGTCAAAAAGTTTTCTGGGGAACGATTGGTGTGTTTATAATGTCTTTTATTTTCATTACATTATGGGCATTTTTACTCTTCTTCCCTGCATTTATTAAAGCATGTTCATATTCACAAGCAGTATATATCTATCGTGATGCTGCAAAAAATGGTCATCCGATTGGCGTACTAGAAGCTATCACCAAAAGTCGTCAACTAATGGATGGACATAAAGCTGAATACTTTGTCCTAAGACTAAGTTTCATTGGATGGTGGTTTGTTGTAATAATAACATTTGGAATTGCTGCGATTTATGTAACTCCATATACTTCATTAACCATGATCAGATACTATCTTAATTTAAATAATGAAGCATAAAAATAACCGCTAAGATATAAAATCTTAGCGGTTATTTTTTGTAGTAGTTAATAATTTAATTAGCTTTAAATATAATTTTATCTGATAACCATAACTGAAACTGGTGAGTATTTAGCCATGTAAGCAGCTTGACTACCAAAGTGTCTAGATAATCCTTTTTTGGATTCTGATCCAACAATTAATAAATCAGGATTTACCTTAGGGATAACATCCTTAACGATAGTTTCTCCAGCTTCACCTTGTGACGCCATAACTGCAACATCTTTAACGCCAGCTTTTTTAGCTGTTTCTTCATATTTCTTAATATGTTTTTCAAGATCTTCATATTTACCATGAACATACTTTCCAGATAATGCTTGATAAATATTAATATCTTCATCTTCAAGAACTGAAACAATAGTTAACTTAGCATTTTCTTCTTTAGCACGTGCAATAGCATATTTAAAAGCTAAAATGGCGTCATCAGAATCATCAACAGCAACTAGAATATTCTTAAAGTTAATATCCATATTCATATTTTTCATATTTAAACCTTCTATTCTATTAATATTAGTTTAAAGATTAGTCATTATTTAATTCAGGATGAGCATTAATGAATCGCTTATTACCACGGTGTAATTCAGTTAATGTCCAAATTAATAGTAACACAATTAATATGTTGATAATCCAAGCAATAATACCTGCTTGTTTGTCTTGAGCAGCAGTTATCCCATCACCATAGAAACCAGCAACAGAATCATGCATGTTGTATAAGTTAAATCCAGTTAACACAAGAACTGATAACCAACCACAAATGCTTACCCATAATCTATTAGCAAATTTCTTACCCATTTCAACTTTACTATTAGTCATCATTAACAATGGTAGCATTGAGAATGGTAAAGCAAAAGCTAGAAATATTTGGGAGTTTTCAATTAAGTCATTAATAGCTGCATGTTGTTTTAATGTTGATTCACCAGCAGTCATTGATACACAAATCAAAACTGGGATAACTGATATTAAACGAGTAATTAAACGACGTGCCCATAATGGGACTTTCAAGTTAATGAAACCTTCCATAATAACTTGACCAGTCAAAGTACCAGTGATAGTAGAGTTTTGACCAGAGGCTAGTAAAGCAACGGCAAATAATGTTGATAAAATTCCTGATTTAGCAACACTGATCAAAATTGGATTAGATAACATCTTAGTATTATTTAAAGCATCAAATAAACCAAAGAATGAAGTATCTTGAACAGCTCCTGATTTAAATACAGCAACACCCATGATTAATAGTAAAGCATTAACGAAGAAAGCAAAAGTTAATTGAACATTTGAGTCCCATGTTGTAAAACGAATAGTTCTAGCAACATCGTCTTCATCACTATGATCAATCTTACGAGTTTGTGAAATAGCTGAATGTAAATATAAGTTATGTGGCATAACAGTAGCACCAATAATACCTAAAGCACCTGATAATGGAGTCATACCAGCAACTTCATGTCCAGTTGAAACAGTTTCAGGAACTGGAAGTAGACCTTTAAGAGCACCAGCCCAATCAGGATGTGATAGAACTACTTGGTATACGAAAACAAGTAAAATAACCACAATTAAACAAACAACAATTGCTTCAATTTTTCTAAAACCAATCTTAGTTAATAATAGCAATATCAAAACATCAAATACGGTTAAGAATACCGCAATGATTAGTGGAATATTAAATAATAGATATAAAGCAATTGCTCCACCAATAACTTCGGCGATATCAGTAGCCATAATAGCAAATTCTGTCATAATCCATAATACAATTCCTAATGTTTTACTAGTTCTTGCACGAATAGCTTGCGCTAAATCCATCTGACTCACGATTCCAAGTTTAGCTGCCATGTATTGTAGTAACATCGCAATCAAACTTGAGATTAAGATGACAGACATTAATAGGTAACCAAAATTTTGACCACCAGTAATTGAAGTTGCCCAATTACCGGGATCCATATAACCAACGGCAACTAATGCACCTGGACCAGAATATGCGAATAATGTTTTCCAAAATCCCATACCTTTAGGAACGGAAATCTTACCGTTTATTTCATCTAGAGAAGGTCCGTTCGCATATTGAACGAAACCTTTTTTTGCGTGTGAATTGTTTTCACTCAAAACTTTCCACCCTTTCCATAATTAAAAAAACATCTTTCAAGAAGACATATGTATTATACATTATATTTAAATAAAATTAAATGTTTTTTTAGGTAATACTAAAAAAAACATCAATTAAGGTCATATATTGTTATGAATAATATCCTAATAAGCAAAATATTTTGGCCCATTAAATATAAAATATAAAATAAATATAGACATTATGTAAATTCATGCTATTATTTTAGTTTATGTATAAATTTATGAAAGGAGAAAAAATGAAAAGAAAAAATATATACTTAATTTTCATTACTGCTTTATTATTCTTTATTGGAGGAATTAATTCTGTCCATGCGGAAAATAACAATACATCAATTCCATTTACAATAAATGCTATTCATCCCAAAAATCAGATAAATAGCAAAACTAGCTATATCGATGCATTATATAACCCAGGACAAAAACAAAATGTACAAGTAAATGTTAGAAATAGTTCTAACGCTACCCAGCATTTTATCGTTTCCGCGAACGATGCAACTACTAGTAATGGACTCGCAATTGACTATACCAAAAGTAAACAAAAGTTAATTGGCTCACCTAAGTTATCAGAATTAATTGATGGCAATTTAGAACAAAAAATTGCAATGCCTGCAAAAAGTTCTAAAGTTATCACTTTCAAATTGAATATGCCTAAAGAAAAATTTAAGGGCATTATCATGGGTGGAATATCAGTTTACAAAGATGATAGTTATTACAAACAACAAAGTAATAATAAAAACGGTGTCAATATTAGTAATCGATTTGTTTATTCGATTGCTGTGTTATTAAGAAATCAAAAGGGCAATGTATTACCAGACTTAAAACTAATTGATGCTAAACAAGCTCCTGATAATTATGCTCCCGCTGTTACAAGTACACTTAAAAATGATAAACGTAACTTTATTAGTGGTGTTAAAACTGAATCTGTAGTTAAGGATGAGAATGGCAAAACAGTAGCAAAGAATTCAACCAGTTTAGGTCAAATTGCGCCTATTAGCCAGTTTGATTTATCAATACCGTTAAAGGAAACATTATCTCCTGGTGACTATACATTGGATGGCAATGCTAGTGCTAGTGATGGTCAAACATGGCATTGGCACAAAACCTTTAATGTTACTAAACAAAACTTTAATAACACACAAAATAATATTGTGACAAATAAAAAGCCATTCCCATGGACCATGATTATAATCATTAGCTTAATTGTAATTATCATAATTTTATTATTAATTCTATTGTTTATATTCCTAAAACGTAGAAAGAATGATGAAGAAGACAATCAAAATAAATAGTTTTTATTTTGAGGAGCGATTTAATTGATTAAAAAAAAGACAAAAATATGGGTACTATCCTTTTTCTTATGTACGATTTTATTTTCAATTTCAGTTAAAGCTGATACAAACATTTCAGACGATCCACCACATAATGATAAGAATGTTTTTGATGATAATTTTTTTAAGAACCATCAATATGTAAACCGGATTAAATCAGATAATGGTACAAAAGGTAGTTCAAATTTTAATAACTATGACAATAGTATTAGAAATATTCAAATGGGGTATGATGATACGAAACCATATATTCAATTTGATTATGGTAGCCCCGGAGGTACTGGTGGAGCCAATAGGTATGTTAACTTTCAAATGGAATTTGATAATGATTTCAGAAATTCTGAAAATATGATAGATGGTGATAATTCTAAACTTTATTACAAATCTAATAATGATCCTATTGAGTTTAATTTAAATAAGAATAATAATAAAAAAATCATAACTTACGATCACTATACACAAAATAATCAAAGAGTTTATAGCTTTAAAATAAGTCTGAAAGGTATGAATTATCATAGTGGAATAATAACCGTAAGATTATATTTGAATAGTTCGGTTTCAAATGAACCAAAAATGAATTTCAATACTAATTCTTATAATAGTAGTCCTTTAGTTTATCTTTATTACAAATCAGGCGATTATAATTACAAGCCCGACAATAATTTCACACCTGAATATCATATTTTTGAAACAGCTCAAACTTTAACTTACAGTGACTTAATTAAAGCATCAATTGAAAAAATTAAGAATGTAGAAAGACAAATCCGGTTAAAAATTAGTAAATCTAAATTTAGCAAACAGTATAATTATAAAAATTTAATAAATAAAGAAGTAGATAACAATTCCACCTTTAAAATGTATAATTCTCCACATTCATATTTAAATATGAACTTAATAAAATATATCGTAAATGGCATCAAAAATTCACCTGGTTTGATTCAAACACAAGAAAATATATTAGATAAATTAAGCAAAATTTATTTACTTAAAATAAATAGTATGCCAGATTTATTCTTTGAAAGTACTAACAGTAGTAGTGGAATGACACAATTATCATCTCAAACATTGAACAGTAACCTAGTATTATCAAAATTTAATGTAAGTGATTTTAATATAAGTGTTAAGTTGTCAACATTAAAAAACAAACATAATCAAGTATTATCAAATACAAGTTTTATCATTAATAACCAAAGAGCAATGCCTGGAGAAAGCATAAATTATTTTAATAATAAGGGATCTAATAATGGAACTTTTGACTATAGTGTTAATAAAAATAATATTATATTAGATTTTACCCCATCACCTTCAGGAAAATATCAAGGAATTGCAACATGGAATTTGGTCAATGGACCATAGAAAATAGAATTACAATGAATTTATAAAGGGAGATTTTAATATGAAAAAATTATTATTATGTACAGCTGCCTTAACAATGTTTGCTGGAAGTTCAATCATTTTGAGCAAAACTAATACTAAGGCTGATAATATTAATGGTAATAATAATGTGACAAATACAATGTTTAAAATAGATAATTCTGGAAACCATACTTTTCCAGTTGATCCAATTACACCACAAAATGAATTGCCTAATGACGGTAAAAATAACAATATAACTGACACTAATTCTAGTGGTGAGTTAACACTTGATGCTGTCCCTACTGATTTAAACTTTGGTCAAACAACTAACCAAGCAGAAAATGGAAATAATAATGAAACTATTTACAACAATCAAAATAATAATGGTCAGTATTACTACACGCAAGTAACAGACAATAGGAATAATAAACCAGGTTGGAATTTGACTGCAACATTAAGTAATCCAATGCAATCAGAAAATGGAGCAAAATTAAAGGGAGCGTCAATAACTTTTAACTCTAATGATGGTGCAAAACCAGCATATGGAAATGCTACAGAAACAGATAATGATAATCAAGCTCCTACAAATAACAAATTATTCTCTTTATCACAAAATGATGGCACAAAACAAGTTATGCAGGCCAATCAAAATCAAGGTGGTTTAACTTGGTTTGATTTATTTAACTCTATTCAATTAAAATATGGGCAATCACAATCAGGTACTTATAATGGTACTATTACTTGGAATTTGACTTCTGGTGCATCTGATAATGGTGTAAATTCCAGCACTCCAAAATAATAAATTATTAAAAAGTTTTGCATACGCAAAGCTTTTTTATTTATCTCATTAACATAAAATACGAACTATTACAAACGTTGACAAATTAATGTTAATGTCTCATAATATTTGATAATTTTATTCGTATAAAAAAAGGATGGGACTATCAAAATGCAAACTATCGATTTATTGATTAAGAATGGAAAAGTTTTAAATGTTTTTACTAAAAAATTTGAAAAGAAAAATTTATGGATCAATGATGGAAAGATAGTCTCCACTGAAAATGAATCTGAATTTAAAGCAACAAAAATTATTGGTGCTAGCAATCAGTATTTAGTCCCTGGTTTTATTGATTCACATGTTCATATTGAAAGCTCATTAATCACCCCATCTGAATTGGGCAAAGTGATTGTTCCAATGGGAGTTACCTCAGTGGTTACCGACCCACATGAAATTGCGAATGTAGCTGGCATTGATGGCATCAAATATATGATTAATGATGCTAAACAATCTCCGTTAGATGTTTTTGTTATGCTTCCTTCTAGTGTTCCAGCTACTTCTTTTGAACATAATGGTGCAACTTTAAACGCTTCTTCATTAAATTCTCTTTATAATGAACCATCTGTCATCGGATTAGCTGAGGTCATGGACTTTCCGGCAGTTCATAATCGTGACCATGATATGATGAAAAAAATTAATGATGCTTTAGAAAAAGGCTATCAAGTTGATGGTCATGGAGCTGGTCTATCAGCCAAGCAATTAGGCGAATACAAGGAAGTCGGTATTTCTACTGACCATGAATCTACTGATTTAAACCAAATGTATGACCGTCTAGATGTTGGAATGAATATCTTCTTACGCGAAGGTACTGTTGAAAGAGACTTGCAAAATACCATTCAAGCAGTCAATGAAGATAATATTGATAAATTTTCATTTTGTACTGATGACAAATTTATCACTACCATTATTAATGAAGGAAGTATTAATTTTAATATTCAGCTAGCGATTGAATATGGTATTAAACCAGAAGATGCTTATGTTATGGCTAGTTTAAATGCGGCTAAAGCACATAAAATTAATAATTTGGGAGCCTTAGCTCCTGGATATAAAGCTGACATTTTAATGATCTCTGATCCTAAAAAGGTGGATGTAAAACAGGTGATTAAAAATGGAAAAGTAATGACGGAAAATAATTTTAAAACAACTCCATTGAAATTCACTAAAAATACTGTTCATCAAAATATCAAATTAGAAGATCTAGCGTTACCATTAAAAAGTAATCAAGAATGCCATGTCATTGGTATTCAACCTAACCATATTGAAACTGATCATTTAAAGATAAAAGTGCCAGTTGAAGATGGCGCGTTCAAATCTGATTTAGAAAATGACATTCTAAAAATGGTGGATGTTGAACGTCATCATAACTTAGGTACCTTTGGTCTTGGTTTAGTTCATGGCTTTAATATTAAACACGGTGCGATTGCTACTACAGTTGCGCATGACTCACATAATATTGTGGCTGTTGGAACTTCCGATGAAAGTATTTATAAAGCCATTCAAGAAATTACAAAAGTTGGTGGTGGAATTGCTGTAGTTGATGATGAAAAAGTTTTAGCCACCATGCCATTACCAGTAGCTGGACTAATGTCTAATAAATCATGGCAAAATGCTAGTGAAGATTTAAATGCAATTACTCAAGCATTTAAACAAATTAGCGGTGAGATTAATTTCAATCCATTTATTACTCTATCATTTCTAACTTTGCCAGTTATCCCAACTATTAAATTAACTGACCAAGGGTTATATGATTTTAATCAACAAAAATTTATTGATATTCAACCTAAATAAAAAGACTTAGCATTAGCTAAGTCTTTTTATTCGCCTTTAATTCCTTCAATACCTTCTGTAAAAATAAAGTATACTAAAACTAAAGCAGAAACTGAATCAGCCCACCAAAAGCCAAACAATTCGTTTAATACTATCCCTACTAATACCGTTCCGGCAATATATGCACAAGTAACATTACAATAACTATCTTCAATCAAAGCACCTGAATTTAATAGATTACCATAACGACGTTTTTTAATAATAAAAAATGGCATGATTAATATAGATAAAATTGCAATAATAATTCCTGACAACGAATCATCAGCCACCCCATGACCAAATAAGTTCAGAAAAGAAGTGAGCGTCACGTATACTGACAATAATATCAATATTATTCCCACTAATCTTGAAGTAATTTTTTCTACTTTTTCAATCGTTTCACTATCTGCACCATTAGCTTCTTTTTTCAAGCGCCAAATTAATATGCTACCAGAAATAATTTCTAAAAAGCTATCTAATCCAAAAGCAATTAATAAAATAGATTTAGCCATAATTCCTGAATATAATGCAACCACAAATTCAAGTAACATCCATAATGTTGATAAATATTCAATGTTAATACTTTTTCTAAGTGTATTATTCGCCATGCTTTTTCCCCCTAATAACATGACTAGAATGTTGAACCGCTTCATTTACAATATCTAAAATATGCGGATCATCTAATCGATAATAAATAGATTTTCCTACTCGATTAGTATCTACTAATTGATGTTGCTTCAAAATAGATAATTGATGTGAAACTGCAGATTGTTCCAGGTTAAGTATCTTACTCAATTCATTTACATTAATATCCTTGTCTTCTAAATTAACTAACATTTTTAATCTAATTTCATTACTCAATAACTTGAATATTTGACTGGCTTCTTTTAAATAATTTGTATTCATGTTATCCTCACTTTTCATATGAATTTTTTAACATATGAAAATTATATCATATATTAAATAAAATAAAAGGATGATTGCTCATCCTCAAATTTAAAATAGGTAGAATAACTTAATATTATATGCAGCTGAGAATTGCGTATAAGCTAAAATCAAAGCTAAAATACCGGTTAGTATTCTAATGTATTTAACTGGTAAAACTCTAACAATCTTAGGTCCTATGTATCCGCCAATAAAGAAACCAATTCCTAATGGTAAAACTAAGATCCACACAATGTGTGCTTCAAATGAATAATAAATGGTTGCAACAATATTAGCAGCACCCATCGCAACATTTCTAATTGCATTACTTACTGTATATTCATTTGAACTGGTTCTAGTTAATAATACCAATAACAAAATTCCAGATGCAGCACCAAAGTAGCCACTATAAGTACCGATTAAATATACTAAGAAAATAATTAATATATTGCGTAACCATGAATGTTGATTAACATGGCCTTTGCGTGGTTCAAAATTGTTAGCCCCTTTATGTTCATGTTCATTTTTAGACGGAATAAGAATCATAATTCCACCAGCAGCAATAAAAACTGGAACAATATGCGTAAAACTAGATGATGGTAATGCAGTTAATAAAATGGCTCCAGTAATGCCACCAAAGAAAATAATAATCATCGTTTTAAGTAATTCTTTCCAATGGTTATGTAATTCTTGAGTTGATGAAACAGCTGAACCAATTGAATTAAACATTAATGCGGCCTTGTTTACCACATTGGCAGATACAGCTGGCAATCCTGCAAAATATAACAATGCTGGATATGAAGCCAGTGAAGCTAAACCAGTCACAGTGCCTAGAATGCCTGCCAAAATTCCAACAGGTATAAATAGAAAAATTATCCATATGCTAATCCCAAAAAGAGTAATTTTAATCGACCTTCTTTTTATAAAGTGATAATTCTAATCTAATTCTAACAATATTAAGTAAAAAACTAAACTAAATGATTATAATAAAAAAGCCATGTTTAAATAATTTAAGCATAGCTCTAATTTTTAAAAGAAATAGAATAAACGAATATTGTAAGCTGAAGAAAATTGCGTATATGCTAAAACTAAAGCAAGAATACCAGTAACAATTTTAATCAATTTAGTTGGCAAAACACGTACTAATTTAGGGCCAACATAACCACCAATTAAAAAGCCAATTCCTAATGGAATTGCTAGTGCCCAATAAATATGGGTACTACCATGTTGACCATACTTAAAGGAATATAAAATAGTACCAATTACATTCGCCGAACCCATTGCAACATTTCTAATTGCATTATAAACAGGGAATGGATCCTTACTAGTTCTTGATAGTACGGCTAATAAGATAACTCCTGCTGCAGCACCAAAATAACTACCATAGATACCAATTAAGAAGTAACCGATAATTAGTGCAAGATCAGCTAACATTTTCTTTGATCCTACTGATTTTTCTGCAAATTCAGTAGAAGTATTTGCTTTAGTAGTGTCCTTAGATGGTAACAAAATACCAATACCTGCGGCTGCAATGAAAACTGGTACTGCATATTCAAAATCCTTTGAAGGTAATAATGTTAGTAAAATCACACCAACAATTCCACCAAAGAAAATGATCGTCATAACTTTCATTAGTTCTTTGCCATGACCTTTTAATTCTTGTTTAGAAGAAAGGCCGGAACTTACAACATTAAATAACAATGCTGAAGTATTCGTAATATTGGCTGAAATTGGATTCAAAGCTCCACCGGTAAAATATAATAAAGCCGGATAAGAAGCTAGTGAAGCTAATCCAGTTACAGTACTTAAAATTCCCGCAATTACACCTACTGGTATAAATAATAGCAGGGTCCAAATACTAAATCCTAAAATAGTAATAATAAAAACTCCCTTAATAATATTAAATAATACAACTATATATAATATGCCTTTATAAAAAAAATTCAAATATGGAATAAAAAAAGCACTAATAAAATAATATTATTAGTGCTTTATTCTTTTAATCGTTAATTTTTAGTTGTGAACTATTTTCACTTAATTTAATATTACCAGTGTGTAAATGTCCACCACGATAGAACTTCACTTGAATAGTTGAACCTATCTTTTGTTCATATAAAATACTTCTAATTTGATCTTGACTACTAATCTTCTTACCAGCCAATTCAGTAATTACATCGTACTTTTTCAATCCAGCATTAGCAGCAGGACCATTCTTGGTAACATCAAATACTACTACTCCATTTTCAACTGATGAAGGTAGTTTCAATACAGACTTTTGTTGACTGACAGCAATATTAGATAAATTAATATATCTAATACCTAATGCAGGACGTTCTATTTTACCATTTTTAACCAATTCATTAATAATCCTAGTAACTTCATTACTTGGAATAGCAAAACCAATTCCTTCAACGCTGGTACCTTGACCATCAGAAGCTAATTTCATAGAATTAATTCCAATAACTTGTCCAGCTAAATTAATTAATGGTCCACCAGAGTTACCAGGATTAATAGCAGTGTCAGTTTGAATAACTGAAGCTGTATTCCCAGTTTGTTGACCATTAGAACCCGTTAATTGAACTTCACGTTTCTTAGCAGAAATAATTCCTTGCGTTAATGATGAAGCATAAGCTGATCCTAATGGAGAACCAATAGCAAGTGAAGTTTCACCTACATTAATGTTATCAGAATTACCGAAGCTAGCAATATCTTTAATTTGACTACCATTAATCTTCAAAACTGCTAAATCAGTAACTGAATCACGTCCCACTAATTTAGCTTCTAATTGTTTACCATTGCTTAATAAAATTTGTAATGCTGAGGCTCCCGCAACCACATGATTATTAGTAACAATATAAGCTGCGTTACCACTCTTTTTGTAAATTACACCAGAGCCTTCACTATTAGCTTCTAATTTATTAGAATCTTTACTACTTTGGTTTTCACCGAAAATGGAGGCAAATGGATCATTACTTGATTGTGATTTTTTTAAATTAATAACTGAAACAACTGAATTTTTGACCGCTTTATAAGCTTTTTCAGATTGATTTTGTACATTAACTTTAATATTTGAAGTTCCAGTAGTACCACCAGCATTAGATCCAGTCGGAACTGCCGTATCCAAACCAGAATTTTGGAACATATTAATTCCACCATAAGTAATTCCACCACCAAGTAATCCTGCAACTAGCGCTGCTATGACTACTTTGGGCATTAAATGATTATTATTTTTCATAAATAATCCTCCCCACTTTTACTATGTTTATATTATAACTTTGAAGCTTAAAATAAGCTAAAAAAAGCACTATAAAGTATACAATGATGATGCTTGTTCAACATCAGTATCTAACAAATCAAAATCATGATCTACACCAAAATCATGTTCTTCTAACATAGAAGCAACCGTTAAATGCGCTAATTCTTTTACATTATTATGGTGACTACGATGACCAATAAAAATATATTCAGTATTGCAACCAATACAATCCATTAACGCATTAGCGCCATCTTCATTAGATAAGTGACCTTCATCGCCCATAATCCTTTGTTTCAATGACCATGGATATTCACCACTTCGCAGCATTTCTAAGTCATGGTTACATTCAAAAACATATGCATTAGCATTATTAATCACACCAAGAATGCGCTCAGAAACGTATCCTACATCAGTAATTACAACAAAACTTTTATTATGGTGATGAAAATTATAAAATTGTGCTCTTGCTGCATCATGCGATACAGAAAAGCTTTCAATATCTAAATCGCCAAATGACAGAGTCATATTAGGAGGAAAAATATTTTTTTGTTCTTCTGAAACATTACCAATCGTTGAAGCCATCGCATCCCAGGTTTCCTCGTTAGCATAAACATTCATTTTAGGATATTTACGTGCCAAAATGCCAACAGCTTTACTATGATCATTATGCTCGTGAGTCACTAGTAACATATCCACATCATTTATATCACGGCCAATTGACGTCATTAGTTTTTCAATCCGAATACCACTTAATCCAGCGTCTAATAAAACCTTATGTTTATTGGTTTCAATATAGGTAACATTTCCACCACTACCGCTGGATAGAACACTAATGCGCATCGAATCAGCATTGTTACTCATAATATTCCTCATTTCTATAATCTAGTTATTATTAACACTGTCTCTAGCGGATTTTGTTGTCCCACTACCATCTAAAATAGCTCCTGTGTATGCATTAATTCGCTTAATAGTTGAAGTTGAAGAATTATCACTATTAAATGAAATAACCCAAGTTGGAATTAATACTTGATTATCTTTAATCGAAAGTAGTCTGGTGTAATATAAATGAATCCAATTAATTTTAGAATTATTAGGAATTTCATTATATTGGTATAACCCCACTAATGCACTCTTATTAGAAATAACATCAGACTTTTCACGAAGAATTTTTACATTATCCAAGTAACTTTGTGTATACCCAGTTAAAGTATGGTCATCACTAATATCAAATTTAATTTGACCACGAGTGCCAGAATAAATATGCCTATCTTCAGCTTTTTGTAGATAAACAATCGTATTATTGGTAGATAACGAGGAACTATATTCATAATCTGACCCGTTAGAAATAAAGTTTTTCTGCTTAATTAATTTATTCAATAATTCTTCTGGATTAGAATAATAAATACCGTAAGGACGTTTAAATGTACTTCTTAAAATATTATTATTGTAAGAAAACTTTTGATTTTTCAAATGTTTACTATCTCGTTTTAAATTATTATTTAAAGTTGCAGACAAATAGTATCCAGTACTTTTTTTATCGGTGAGATTGAGTTTAAAATTAATTTGATCATTCTGCATTTGTTTTATGATTTCAGAATTACTACCTTGATTAACATTTTCACTTTGCAAAGAAGTGTTTTGATGAAACATCATAAAAAGAAATACATCAATCATTACAAAAATAGCCAAAAATATTATCTGAATCTTCTTAAAATCCATTCAATTCACCCCAATCTCTAATATCCAATTTTATTAATCATTTGGTCATAGTTATTCCAACGACCATTATAATAAATAAACCAAGTAGGTTGTAATGTAACTAATATATTAGAATTTTTAGAACTACTCCATTGATAACCTAATTCAATTGGACCAATTTTTTTAGTATCATAACCTGATTTGGACAAATCATTTACAACTTCATTAGTAGTTTTCATTTTAATATCAGAGCCACCAGTAGGAACTGGAATTTGTAAATTATTTAATGAGAAGTTATATCTTAAAGATGTATTATCAACTAATTTTATTTGAACAGCTCCATATTGATTTTGATTAAAAATTGGAAAGCCTTCGACATAATTACGATAGATAATCGTAGAATTTTTAGGGCTATAACTAAAGTATCTAAGATTGCTTAAATTATCACTAATATTCAACTTAGAAATATTCTTATAGGAATCAATTAATGTCTGGGTGAAATCACTGGATATAAAATTAGGTCGACTATCAAAATATTCTGCTTCACCATTATTATAAAAGGTTAATTGTTTAGAAGACTGATCATTGTAAACAACTGAATTACGATGACGCTTAATATTATTAGTGTTATGCAAGTTAGGTAATAAACGAGTTACATAATAATTTTGTGAAGTTTTATTAATCAAATATCCATACTGTGGCATCTTAAAAGATTTAATAAAATCAATTGTTGGCGTTTTATTAACCATCTCTATTTTTACCGGAATTGTTCCAACATTGTTTTTAATAGCATTTTTTAAACCTGAAACATTGGTATTCTTAAATTTAGCTTTATAAATATTGAAACCATTATCACTCATTAAATAAATTTCATTACTATCATTAAAAGGAACAACGATTCTATTAATACTGCGATTCGGTCCTTTAGACAATGAGTCATTAATAAATTTACTAAAAATTTTGATAGAAATTTTAGAAGGATAATTTAAAATAATGGAGTTATTATATTGCAAAAACTTTTTGTATTCAGAAACATTCCCTGACGATAACTTTTTAATTGACTTATTATGATAATTTTTCATCTGATTACCAACTTCAGAAATTAAGTTAATTGAATGATTAGTCAACATATTCTGTTTACCATTTTCATCAGTCTTAATTAATTGAGTAGGTGAATATACATATGACATAGGTTTATTATCAATAGATGAGTTATTATTTAAACTTGTTTGTTGGCTATCACGGTAATGAGCTGGATTAACCCAAATTGAAGAAGATAAAACCACACTAACTACAACTGCGATAGATAGTAATCCTGGTAAAAATAAGTTTTTAATTTTCATCCCAAAGGTCCTCCTCAATTGGTTCATATGGTAAAGCAATATAGAAAGTAGAACCCTTATTTTCAGTACTTTCAACCCAGATTCTACCGCCTAAAGCTTGAATAACTTCTTTTGAAATGGCCAAACCTAAACCAGTTCCACCTTGTGCTCTGGAACGAGCTTTATCAACGCGATAAAAGCGATCAAATATATGAGGAATTGAACTCCGTGGAATTCCTAGTCCCTGGTCTTTAACGCTTAAAATAACATTGTTGTGCGTCTCATAAAGTGAACAAGTAATCGTTCCACCATCGGGCGAATATTTAATTGCATTATTCATTAAATTATCAATAACTTGAGTAAATCTATCGGTATCAATTTCTACCCATAAATCAATTTTAGTGAATTTTCTGATAATTTTATAATCTTTCATAGGTTTCTTACTATCATCATCACTTTTAATAATCATATCAAAACGATCTAGAATATAGTTAAATAACTCTTTAATATTCACTAGTTCTTTATTAATTTTTTGCGTATTAGAATCCATTCTGGATAATGTCAACAAATCATTAATCATTCTAATCATTCGATCAGTTTCATCTTGTGTTACTTTTAAGAATTTAGGTGCAATCGTATTATCTTTCCAAGCACCATCTTGTAAGGCTTCAATATATGAATGCACACTGGTTAGAGGCGTTCTTAGTTCATGAGAAACATTAGAAACAAATTGCTTACGATCATTATCAATCTTTTGTTGTTCAGTAACATCATGTAAAACACATACTAGACCAGAAACAAATCCAGATTCTCTCTGGATAAGTGAAAAATGAGCATGTAAGATTAAATCATGAGAATGATCAGAACGATCAATAATTGTTTCATCAGGATTTTCAATAATTTCTCTTAAAGTATATTCTTCACCAATATCTAAAACATCAAGAATAGATTTATCAATTGCTTCTGATTCTGAAATTTCAAGTGAGTTAGCAGCTTCATCATTCATAATGATTACTTTTCCGCGCCGATCAGTCGCAATCACACCATCAGTCATGTTAGTTAACACCGAATCAAGTCTTTGTCTTTCAGATTCAGTAGATTCTTGGGACTCTTCAACTTTAACTGATAAGTTGTTAACTGCATTAGCCAATTGACCTAACTCATCTCGACCGTAAACATGAACTTGACCTGAATAATCACCCTTAGCAATTTGTAATGTTTGTTGTTTCATTTCATCAATTGGCTTAGTAATTGCTCTAGAAATGACAATCGAAATTAACAATCCTGCTAAAATAGCAACTAAAGCGGCAGCAACATATATCAAAGTAATTTGATTGATTTCTTTATACACTGAATCTAAATTGGCACGAACATATACAACCCCTACTAACTCATTATTACTACTCTTAATTAGAGGGGTAATAACTGTGTAGTATCTACTAGAATTACTAGAATCACTAATAATTCCACTATAAGATTGACGATTAATCAAAGTATTTTTGATGTTAGTTTTTACATTTTTTTGACCAACTTGACTTTGATTTCCACTTTCATTGGTCCCACGAACTGTATTCTTGGCATCAACTACTTCAACTTCAGTAGAATTTTTATTATCGATATCTGACAATAAAGAGCTAATACCAACATTTGCTTTGCTAATATTAGTTTTTGAAAGCTCGTTAATTAAGGTTGTATTTACATATGTAGGAAGTTGTACTTGTTTTTTATAAGAGTCAACATTCTTAGTTTCCAGTTGACTAACAAAAACAGCTCCTACAATTTCTAAAGTTACTAATAAAATTAACGCTAAAACCAGCGCAATCTTAAAATGAATTGATTGGAAATACTTAATTTTATTATTCAATGTAAAATACTCCTTATTGAATAGTTAAGTAACTATTCATTTTCTGAATTTCTTAAATAGTAGCCAACACCACGTCTAGTAATTAACCAAATAGGATGACTAGGACTATCTTCTATTTTTTCTCTTAATCTACGAACTGTAACGTCAACTGTTCTAACATCACCAAAGTAATCATATCCCCAAACAGTTTGCAACAAGTGTTCACGAGTCATAACTTGGCCAATATGTTGGGCTAAATAATGTAACAATTCAAATTCACGATGAGTTAATTCGATATTTTCTCCACGTTTACTTACGGTGTAAGCTTCTGGATGAATTACTAAGTCACCAATCTGAATATCTTTATTTTCATCATCTTTTGCTTGAGCATTATCGTTGCTAGATTGTCTTCTTAAATTAGCTTTTACACGAGCAACTAGTTCACGGTTAGAAAATGGCTTCGTAACATAATCATCAGCACCTAGTTCTAATCCAAGGACTTTATCTAGTTCAGAATCTTTTGCTGTTACCATAATAATTGGCATGTCATGATTTTTTCTAACTTCTCGGGCTACTTCCAGACCATCAATTTTAGGCAACATCAAATCTAGAATGATTAAATCTGGAGAGTCATCTTCGACCTTTTGAATAGCTTCTTCACCATCATAGGCAACAGAAACTTCATAACCTTCTTTTTCTAAGTTGAACTTTTCAATATCTGTTATCGGTTTTTCGTCATCTACTACTAAAATTTTTGTCATAAACTATACTCTCCTTTTACAAGAATATTTTATATTTTGGATTGATTATTTTTATTTTAAGTTTTCTTAGGTTAATTTTAATTAACCATTAATATTATAACACGCAAAACCCATTCATTTCTTCATAGGTAATCTTATGAATTACAAATTTAATTATCTTTAAATATTTGTAATATTTTTTCAAAAACACTTGTCAAAATATTTTCTAAATGATATTATATTATTTGTTGAGTTAATAACAACTTAATAAGTGTTTGGGCAGTTAGCTCAGTTGGTAGAGCAACGGACTCTTAATCCGTGGGTCCAGGGTTCGAGCCCCTGACTGCCCATAACTGATATAAAAGCTATCTTGATAAGGTTATAAAATCTTATTAAGGTAGCTTTTTTTGTTTATAAATATATAATCACTCCTTTCATTATCCATAATAATAAATAAACATTTTCCTTAAAATTTAAAAGTCATTATATTAGACTATAATTTTACGTCGTGGTATATTAAATCGTGCAAGATATAATTATATAAAACAACGTTGTCCTTGCAAATTTATGATATCTATTACAAGAGATATGAAAATTATATATTAGGTAATACATAATCTTTGTATTTCATCATATTTAATTTCTTCATTTTCTCAGCATTTAAAAGGAGAAGGATTTTTATGTTTAAACACACTCGTAAATTACAATATAACGCTAAGCCAGACAGACCAGATCCATTAATGGCACGTAGATTACAGGAATCACTTGGTGGTCAATGGGGTGAAGTAACTGGAATGATGTCCTATTTATCACAAGGCTGGTCATCTACTGGTGATGAAAAATATAAAGACCTATTATTAGATACAGGAACTGAAGAAATAGCTCACGTAGAAATGATTTCTACCATGATTGCTTATCTTTTAGAAGATGCTCCTTTAAACCCTAGTGAAGAAGATTTAAAGAAAGACCCTTCATTAGCTGCAAAATATGCTGGAATGGATCCAGAACATTCAATTGTTCACGGAATGACAGCTAGTTTAAATAACCCTAATGGTGGTGCTTGGAATGCAGGTTACACTACCTCAAGTGGTAATCTAGTTGCTGACATGAGATTTAATGTTGTTCGTGAATCAGAAGCTAGATTGCAAGTAAGTCGTCTATATTACATGACTGAAGATGAAGGTGTTCGCGACATGCTAAAATTCTTATTAGCTCGTGAAACTCAACATCAATTACAATTTATGAAAGCTCAAGAAGAATTAGAAGAAAAATATGGTGTCGTTGTACCTGGCGATATGAAAGATATTGAACATGACGAATTTACTCATGTGCTAATGAACTTCTCTGATGGTGAAGGTTCACGTGCATTTGAAGGTCAAACTGCCAAAGATGGTAAAAAGTTCACTTATCAAGAAAATCCGGAAGCAATGGGTGGAATTCCAAAAACAAAACCTGCAGACAAACGTCTTCATAATGATCAAGGTTAATTAAAATATAATAACTAAAAAAGGATGTTTTCAAAATTGAAAACATCCTTTTTCTATTTAACAAGATTCATAGTAACTAATGTGTAGTTAAAATTATTATTAGAATTATTGCTGACTTTTTTGCTTTTAGACTTAGATAAATTGGTTTTATAATAATATTTATAATTCATTTTCGCATTAACCTTTTGAATTCTAGTTATTACTGCATGTTGTTTTGAGTTAATTAAGTACTCTTTTTCATCTTTAATTTGAGATACAGATGAAATATAAGCACCATTATACCCAGAAGGAACATTTAATTTAATTAAAATATTATTATTAGCGTTCTTCTCAGTCATATTCAAAAATCTAATGGCTGCATTTTTATCAATACTTGTTGATTGAAATGCATTATCAGAATAGACGGAACCAATTTGACTTTTTTGTCCATTCAAGCCCTTTGAATATCCTGATCCATTTAATCCACGATAAACAGTCATTGGTTTCTTTAAATTAAATTTTTTCAAAGCATTTTGAATATTATGAACTTCTTGTTTAGTTTTGGTAATTTTCTTAGATGTTCCGGTTCGAAGATAAGTATTATCATTTTGATACCCAGAATCACTATAATCACCTATAGCTTTATATTGAGCTTTGCTTAACCCTTTAGCCCATTTAGCACCATCTTTTGATAAATTTTTATAATCTTTTCTACTATAATAATAGTCTTTATAAGGATAAGAAACACTATTAATTTCAGGTATTGATAAAGTCGAAGTATTATCAGGAATTGTTACTAACTGATTATTACCATCTTTAAGGTTCATAACGGTACCCTTTTTTATTTGTAATTGGGCATCACTATCTTGGATATTGGCGGTAAAATCTTTATTTGCCACCCTTTGCGTTACTGGTGTATCTGAAACATTAAACTCAGAGTTTGTATTACTATAAGCATATACATAATTAGTCTTTTGCTTGGCTTCAACAGATTGACCTGAAATAAAAACAAAAGCAATGGATAAGGTAGATAACATTGCGATTAAGTATGATCGTTTCATATTTTCCCTCCTCGATGCATTCAATTATATATTTTATAATAATATTTTAAAACATATTTAAATGGTAAATAAAAAATAATCCTCCAATGTTTTGGAGGATTATTTTTTATAGTTCTTTATTTTTAATTCTATATTCCAAATATTCATTGAATTCAGGGCGATCTTCTAGCTTATCAAAGTTTTTATAAATAAACTTATCAAGAGCATGACCCATTCCAACAATTTCAGGAGCAGAAAAGCTTTCGTCTAATTCATCTTGAATTTCTTGCAAGTGTTCATTGTACCCATTCAAAAATTCCTTCAATAAATTAATTTTTTCTTCTGAATCATTAGCTTTAGTTAAATCATCAATTTTAACCATAATTAATTTTTGTAACTTGTAGTAATGATTAAAACGTTTTGCATAAGTTTGTAGTTCTCTCAAATTAGCAATAAATGTGTAACGTTCATCAAATTGTCCATCTAGAGCAATTCTTGAGAAGCGATTAATCATTTTAACAATTGGATCATATTTTTCATCTAGTTTGCTAAGAGTAATTTGTCTTTCTGGTAATTCAATAACCGGTAATTTACGTTCTTCAGGCATAATTAGAAATCTCCCTTTCAGTTATATATTTAATATATATATTTGATATTTCTGTTATTAACATTAATTCATAGTTGCCAATTAGTCAATTAAAACATCGTCAATACAAGTATAGTTAAGTAATTATACTATTATAATTCTGCTTGGCTAAATTTTGATTTTGGATGATTTAAGCATTTTTAAAATTGAAGGAATTAAAAATAAAATGTAAGTTAACAATAACAATCCATTAACTATAAAAATTAATCCTCCGTTATTAAACTTGTTAAATATAAATGAATAAAATAATATTCCTAATGGCATTACAGACATGTTAAAAGTTATAGTCATAGACATCACTCGACCTAGCATTTTGTTTTTCACATTTTTTTGTAGCATTACTTGTACCGAAATATTCATTATTGTAATTAAACCCATTATGAAAAACATTACAATTCCACCAATAATTGATATTCCAATGATTGAATGAATTGAAAATACAAAACCAAATAAGATTAATGAAAGTACAGTCCCAATGATTGGAAAAATGAATTTAATGTTATACCCAGCATTTTTAGGAATAATGTTTATAATTAATCCACCAATCAGCATCCCTAATGACGCACTAGACTCAAGGATACTAATTGGCAGTTTTCCCATATGTAATTGAACTTGAATAATATAAGGCATTCCAGTTGTTATAGCAGTAAAGAAAAAATTAAAGACGACCCCAATCATGATAATATATCTTATAAATTTAAATTTTTTTACATACTCTAATCCTGATTTAAATTTTTCAAGTGATGATTCTTTATTAAGATTACCTGATGAGACATCAGGAAGATAATGGAATTGCATTGAAAATGTTATAAATAAAGATATGATACTAGAAATAATTTCTATGAGAATAAATAAATCAAATCCAAATAATGAATATAAAGCAGCTCCTAACATCGGTGCAAATATTGACGAAATTGCCATTGAACTTTGTACCAGCGAAGTCAACTTTTCAATATTACTATCATTAACTAACTCATGTACTGATGCGTCAACACTAGTACTATTAAAATTGGTAGAAATAGCATCAATACTTAAAAATATGGCTACTGGAATTAATTTATATTCACCTATAAACGTATTAATTGTAAAATAAAATATAATCATTGCTATTATCCTAATAATCATACTAATGACAATAATATTTTTATGGCGATATGTATCAACAATATTACCTATTGGAACCATGAATAATAATCCAATAACGGGGGTTATAATCATACTAAGTCCAAAACTGATTGCTGAATGAGTTGCACTAAGTAGCATCAAGCCCATTGCAAAAGAAAGCATTCCACCGGTAAATGAACCGATTAAATTACTTGTAATATCTTTAATAATTTGAATATTAGATTGATGATCAGTTATATTAACATTGGTGACATTTTCATCCATATAAACTCCTCCTATAATTAGTTCGATAGTATTGTGTTATAAATTAAACTTTAAATAAATCGTGGTGATTAAAATGAACATCTTATCAAATATATTGACTATCCTAGTATCAATTGAGTTTGTATATATTATGTTTATTCAAACATTTAAAACTAATTCCAAAAACACTATTAGAATTTTTAAAATTCCTAATAGTGCAATCAACGACAAATTTACCGGAACCTTAATGAAAAACCAAGGTATTTATAATGGCTTAATTGGATTTTTATTATTATATGGAATATTTATTGCTCCTCATCCCAAAGAAATAGTAATTCCAATTTTAATTTATGCAATTTTGGTTGCAATTTATGGATCATTAACTAGTCAAAAAAGTATCATTATAAAGCAAGGTTTACTCCCAATAATTGCTTTAATAAGCATCATTTTTTCTTTATAGTTTTCCTAATAATTATAAAGATAATAAAAATTGGGGCAAAAATAATTACGATAATATTTATTAAATACTTTTGCAAAAGGTTTAATAGACTACCAGAAAGATCGCCATACGATTGGGTTTCTGAGAATGAATAGTTATAAGGATTATTCATACGAGAACCATTTACTGACCACACACGATTAGTATGGTTTTGGTTTAAATCTTGATTATGTAACTTCATCGCCCGATCTTTATAAGTATCAATCTTACTAATGTGTTTTTTATATAGGATAGGGATTTGATGAACAACATATGGTAATAATATTAATAGTGAAAATATAAAATAATAATCCCAATAACTGTAAACCATTTTAAAGCTAAATGAACTTTGCCCCATTGCAGTTGTAGAACTATTTATTTGAATAGTTTCGTTAAAATAAAAAATAGTAATCAAAGCAAAAAGTCCCCAAATAATAATACCAATGTAATTAAAGACTGATTTGAAAATCAAAAACACCCTCTTAAAATTTTGTTAATATAAATGATACTACTTTTAAATGCAATATTAAATATCGATTATAAATAAATTAGACCTCTTCTAATTATTCTAATTATTTAAATAAAAAAAGTTCTCAAATCATGTTTGAGAACTTTTTTATTGGATAGCAACAGCATAGCGTTTATAGTTATATGCTTTTTCAAACAAGTGAGCTTTAACCCAATATTTGCCACGATTAGGATCAGAAATATGATAATAGCCACGTTCATATCCGTCCATTAGTACAACGTGACTATTTACGATCCCAGATCCCCATTTATAATGTTGATACTCAGGTGTTTCATTATAATGACTAACAATATAAGTCACTACCGGATTTCCCTTTTTAACCTGTTCTCTCAAGTCATTAGTAGTTGCTCCAGTCATATCACTTACATGATGATATAAATTTCCCCAATTACTTAATGCTTTAGGATAAATAGACTGTGGCATATTATTTTGGTTTTCAACGTATGGTGAACCTGCATAACCATTATTTGGATTTTCATCTTTGCTATAAGGCATTTGTTTTAGAAAGCTTGATAAGTTCATATTTAAAAGAATACCTTTTTCATGAAAACCTTCCAATAAACTAGCAGCTTCACAACCATTCCAAGCTCTGTCTGATTGTTGACTAATATAAGGAGCATTTAGTTCTACAACTTTTGCATTTTGTTCAATTGGACGGTCAATATAGGTACCTGGAATTTTGTTGCCACTTACAATCATACTAGCAGTGTAAAAAATAGCTAATGTCACTAAAAATCCCATTGATATTATAGTCTTTTTATATTTAAACAATTTAATTAACCACCTAGTTTTATTTCCATAATAAATATTATATTAATCATAATTAACATAAATGTACATTTTTTTGCTTAACGTATAAAATACCATTTAAGGAGTTGATAAGATTTGTATACGATTTTAAATATTAACATTGACCAAGACGTTTTAGAATTTCCCGCTAACGATGAAGTAATTAAACTAACCGTTAGTAATCATGATAATAAAAATCAAAGTATTAAGAAAGATGATGGTGAAACTTTGATTGATGCCGAAGATAATAATGACTATGTTAATTCATTAATTCAATTAAATCATTTTATCAAAGAATATTATACGTTTTTTAATTATGCTAAATTGTACGATAATGCTAAGCAAAATGGTGAAAGTACTGATAATTTTAAAAAAATTGCATTAGAAAATAAGCCACTTTTAGCGGATGTAGATGATGCATACATAAAAAACGATTTAATTTTAGACTTATTTAAGCAACAATCTGACAAATTAAAATAATTGAGATGATTAAATGAAAAAGAAAAAACTAGAAGACAATCCATTTATAATAATATTAATCTTAAACTTGATAATATTCGCTGCTGTTCTAATTTCAACTTTTTCTTTTTTATTAAGTTTATTTGTTTTAGTACTATTCAACTTGTACTTATTAATTAGGTATATATACAAAAAAATGGGCAAGCTAGAATCATTTGATGATTTCACTGAAAAGGTATTAAGTACCTTTGAAAAAATAGATAAAAAGATTAAACATTTTTTTGCTGAAAATCGCATAACAGTATTTATTGATCATTCATTCACTAAACTAAATAAGCAGTTAATGAAAATTAACATTGTGATTAGATACTTAATCATTAAATTACTACAACTAACCTTCTTTGTTATCGAATTCACCACTGGTTCATTTAATATATGGATTATTCTAATGTCGATAGTATTAATCAAGCTTGTTACTGAAATGACTAAATTTAACAATTTTGAAGATAATGCTATTGAGTTAATAGTATGGATCCTTATAACCGGATGCTCAATCATTCAGTTAGGCTTTATTATTTTTAATTAATATTGAAAATGTAAATATTGAAATAACTAAACCAAAAATAAATACTCCAATATTATTACCTAAAGTTTTAATGAAAACAAAAATACCAATTAATGTAATTAATGAAGAAAATAACAAAATAATCCAAAAATGTTTTACAATATTTTCTTTTAGAAATGATTTAATTTTTCTTTTACGTTCAATTCCAATTTGTTCTCTTAAATCATCAATTTTACCTATAGCTAATGCATTTATAACACCAATTATTAATATGAATACTCCTGAAGCACCTAATTTAATAATATTTAATGACTCCCCAAGCATTAAAATAACAAAAATAAGATCAATCACTAGTAATAAAGTACTAATGGGTTTTATTGTTTTAGCTAAATCTTTCTTTCTCAAATATTCTCTCATTCCATTGTCCTCCTTCAATAACAAGTCTAAAGAAACATCATAATATTCACTTAACTTAATTAAGCTAGTAATGTCAGGATATGTTTTTTCATTTTCCCAACTAGAAATTGTTTGCCTAGAAACTATCATATGTTTTGCAACATTTTCTTGAGTTAAATTATTATCTTTACGTGCTTGTTTTAAGCGATTACCAAATTTCATATTTATCACCTCTTATTACTAATTAAATATAATTTTTATGTAGATATAATGCTAGCAATGATTTCTTGCAACGCTGCTATATTAACATTTAAAAAGCACTTAGAATTTTTTCTAAGTGCTTTTTTATTCAACTAGCTTAAACGTTTCATTGTAATTACCATTAGATAATTCAAAGGATCTTTTATTATTTATATGACCTTTAAGCTTATTATCTAGTAAAATTTTATTGCCAGATACCGTGTAATGACCACTTTGTAATTTAAGCGGTAATTTACCTTTATTTGGTACAGAATAATAATTATAATTTTTAAGCATAATTTCACTTTGATTTGAAGAACCTACATAAAATCCATTAGATAAATGCGGACGATTTAGTAGAAAAATACCAGATAGTATTAAAAATATAATAAAAACGAGTCTAAATAATTTCTGCATAAAATATCCTTTTTCAATAATTTATTTTTACTAATACTAACATAATTTTAGAACAATTATATTTTATTTTTTCAAAACGTTAAGCTTTTTATAAAAGCATTACCATTTTTGCGGCTTTCTAAGAAAATTAAAACCTTTTAATCGTTAAGTATGCACTATTCAAATTACTTTTCAAGAATGTAATTACACTATATGTATGTGTTAATCTAGAAATGGACACAATTTATAGTGTAATTTTTTATTTTGAAAGGTTATGTACAAATGTTAGACACTCTATTCAACCATTTAAATGTTATCAAAAAAACTGGAGATAAAACTCCATTTTATAAATACAAAATTGATTATATTTTTGATCAATTAAAATTTTCAGATGAACAAAGAAAAAATTTCTTTGAAAAATTAAACTTATTAACAAAAGATCAAAATGAAATCACTGCTGTACATATTCATGATTTTATTATTCAATTTCTAGAAGAAAATAATCTTCTAAATGAAAAACAACAATATCTAAATTTTCAAGCTAAAGATAAAGAGAATTTTGCCGAAGCGACTGATGTAGAACATCGTATCAATCAATTATTTGGACGAGAAGATCGTGTTGTGCATGAAAATGCAAATAAAGATAGTAAAGTTTTCAATACGCAACGTGATTTAGAAGCTGGTGCGGCAAGTAAAGCGATTGGCTTAAAAATGCTGCCAGAAATGGTAGCTAAGGCTCATCTACGTGGTGATATTCATTGGCATGATTTAGATTATTCACCTGCTACTCCAGAAACTAATTGCTGTTTGGTTGATTTTAAAGAAATGTTAACCAATGGTTTTAAAATTGGAAATGCTGAAGTTAAGTCGCCTCGTTCAATTCAAACCGCTACTGCCCAAGTTTCACAAATTATCGCAAATGTTGCTTCCTTACAATATGGTGGTTTATCTTTTGATCGCGCTGATGAAGTCTTAGCTCCATTTGCTGAAATTAATTATCAAAAACATTTAAAAATCGCCCAACAATGGGTTCCTGAAGATGAACAAGAAGCATATGCAAAAGAAAGTACTAAGCAAGACATCTATGATGCTATGCAATCATTAGAATATGAAATCAATACCTTATATTCTTCACAAGGCCAAACCCCATTTACCACAGTAAGTTTTGGCTTGGGTAAAAATTGGATTGAAAAAGAAATCCAAATTGATATTTTAAAAATTAGAATTAAAGGTTTAGGTAAAGAACGTCGGACTGCTATTTTTCCTAAACTAATTTATACCCTAAAAAAAGGCTTGAACTTAAAACCAAATGATCCTAATTATGATGTTAAGGAATGGGCGATTGATTGTGCCACTAAACGTATGTATCCAGATATTTTAATGTATGACAAGCTCTGTGAAATCACTGGTAACTTCAAAGCCCCAATGGGTTGTCGTTCATTTGTCCCTAAATGGGTTAGTCCTGAAGGCGAAGAAATTAACGCTGGGCGCATGAACTTAGGTGTGGTTACTGTTAATTTACCAAGAATTGCATTATTCGCAAAAGGTAATCAAGAATTATTCTGGAAAATTTTTGATGAAAAGTTACGTATTGTTCATCAAGCAATGGCATATCGCATTGAAAGAACTAAACAGGCTAAACCCGATAATGCCCCACTATTATATAAATATGGTGCTTTTGGAAAACGCTTAAACTCAGATGATGATGTTGATCAATTATTCAATAATGAACGAGCAACTGTTTCACTAGGTTATATTGGTCTTTATGAAGTTGCGACTTCTATGTATGGACCTGATTGGGAACATAATCAAGAAGCTCATGATTTTACTGTCAGCATTGTCCGTGAATTAAATAATCTATGTAAAAAATGGTCTAAACAAAGTGGATACCACTATAGTTTATATTCAACTCCTGCTGAATCATTAACTGATACTTTTGCACAAGATGATATTGAAAAATTCGGTAAAGTTAAAGATATTACTGATAAGGAATATTACACTAATAGTTTCCATTATGATGTTAGAAAACGCCCTAATCCATTTGAAAAATTAACCTTTGAAGAAGCCTATCCTCACTATGCATCAGCTGGTTTTATTCACTATTGTGAATACCCTAATTTAAAACAAAATCCTAAAGCGCTAGAAGCTGTTTGGGATTGGGCATATGATCATGTTGGATATTTAGGTACTAATACTTCTATTGATAAATGTTTCAAATGTGGTTTTAAAGGTGACTTTAAAGCTACTGCCCGTGGATTTGAATGTCCGCAATGTGGAAATCATGATCCTAAGTATTGTGATGTGGTTAAAAGAACTTGTGGTTATTTAGGTAACCCCCAAGCACGTCCAATGGTTCATGGTCGTCACGTTGAAATTTCATCACGTCAAAAAAATATGTCGAAAGGAATGATTAAAGATGTCGCAAATGAAGAGACAGCCAAACAATCCAAAGCCTAAAGAATGGCTTGCTGATAATTTAAGTTTACAATATATCGCTGATTACAAGCCATTTAATTTTGTTGATGGTGAAGGCATTCGTTGCAGTATTTATGTAAGTGGGTGTAATTTTCATTGCCCTGGCTGTTACAATGTGGCATCACAAAATTTCCATTACGGACAACCATACTCAAAGGATTTAGAAGATCAAATTATTGAAGATATGAAGGAAGATTATGTTCAGGGCCTAACTCTTCTAGGTGGTGAACCATTCTTGAATACCCAAGTTTGTTTACAATTATGTAAACGTGTCCGTAAAGAATTTGGTCATACCAAAGATATCTGGTCATGGTCCGGTTATCGTTGGGAAGAATTAATGAAAGAATCGTATGATAAATTAAAATTATTATCAATGATTGATATTTTAGTTGATGGTCGTTTTATGGAAGATAAAAAAGACTTAACTTTACAATTCCGTGGTAGTTCCAATCAACGTATTATCAACGTCCCTGAATCATTAGAACAAGATACAGTTATTATTTGGGATAAGTTAGTTCACTAAGGGAGTCAGCTATTGTTAGAAATTAAAAATTTACATGTCAAAATTAACGAAAACGACAAAGAAGTTATTAAAGGTTTAAATTTAACCATTCCAGATGGTGAAGTCCATGTCATCATGGGCCCTAATGGAACTGGTAAATCTACCCTTTCGCAAACTATTATGGGATCACCAAAATATAGTATTACCAGTGGTGAAATTGAATTTAATCATAAAAAATTAAATGATTTAGCAACCGATGAAAGAGCACGCCTAGGTTTATTTATCGGTATGCAATACCCAACTGAAATTAGCGGGGTTAAAAATGTTGATTTTATTCATGCTGCCATGAATGCAATGAAACCTGCTGAGCAAAAAGTCAGTGTTTTAGAATTCATGCACCGATTAGATAAAGTCATGGACTTTCTAGATATTCCAGAAGATTATACGGATCGTTATTTAAATGAAGGATTTTCTGGTGGAGAAAAAAAACGTAACGAAATTCTTCAAATGATGATGATTCAACCCCAATTAGCTATTTTAGATGAAATTGATTCCGGACTAGATATCGATGCTTTAAAAGTGGTATCCAAAGGAATTAATGAAATGCGTGATGATAATTTTAGTGCATTAATTATTACTCATTATGATCGTATTTTAAAATATGTTCGTCCTGATGTAGTCCATGTCATGATGGATGGGCGTGTAGTAATCAGTGGTGACTATCATTTAGCAGAACAATTAGAAGCTGGTGGATATGCTACCCTTCGTGATCGCTTAGGCATTGATGCAAAGTTGGTGGATGATTAATGAGCCTATCAATTCAAGAATTTGCAAAAAAAAATAATGAACCACAATGGTTAGCAGTTAAAAGAATGGTGGCTGCCAAAATGGCACCAAATTTTGCTATTGATAATCAACAACGTAATTTTAATTTTGCCAAGCCAAACTTAAATCAACAAAAAATCAATTTCAGTAATCAAGCTAGTGATCAGCATCAAAAAGATGGAGTCATTGCGATGGACTTATTTGCAGCGGCTAATCAATTTCCCGAATTAATCCAAGAGAATTTTATGGAAAAGGCTATTTATTGGCGTGATAATCAATTAAATGCCAATCATCTAGCATACTTACAGTCTGGTGGATTTGTTTTTATTCCCGATAATAAATATATTGATGAACCAATTAACATCAGTAATTTAATTCAACATGATAATCAAGAGAAGCACCTGTTGATTATTGCCGCTGCTGGTTCAGCATCTAATATTATTTTTGAAGATAAAAACACTAATATTGAAAATGACCGCTTAATGATCGAAGTACTTTTAGGTGATCATGCTAAAGTGAACTTTTATGATGCTGCTTTATCAAAAGCACAAAATACCCATCGGGTTTTGAACGCTTACTTAGCACAGAATGCCGAATTAAATACTTATACTAGCCTCTTTAACCATTTTAATAGTCGTTATGACAGTAATATTGATTTAGACGGGGTTGGTAGTTTAGCAACCATCAACTTAATTAACTTAGCTGATAAGCAACAAAAGCAGTTAATTAAAACTAAGATTGTGAACCAAAGTGAACATACTAGTGGAACCATTAATGAACGTGGCATTGTAGCCGATGAAGCTAGAACTATTTGTGACACTACTGGTCAAATTAAACAAGATGCGCCGAATAGTTATTCAGACCAAACAAATCGTTTACTAACCTTATCTAAGGAAAGTAAAGGGAAAATTGATCCTATTTTGCTCATTGATAATCATGATGTTATTGCAGGCCATGCAGCTAGCGTCGGTAGAGTTAACGCTGATCAATTATATTATCTAAAGACTCGTGGGATTCCCGCCAAAGAAGCTCGTTTATTACTTACTCGTGGATTTTTAATTCCTTTAATTAATAAGTTTCCTGATGAAAAGATCAGAAAACAAATGATGATTAACTTAGAGGAGCGCATCAATGGATAATCAAAAAATTAGAGCAGATTTCCCAATGTTAATAAAGCACCCAAAGTTCATATATTTTGATAATGCTGCGACTACGCAAAAACCTCAATCAGTAATTAATGCTGTAACTAATTATTATGAAAATAATAACTTTAACGTTCATCGTAGTGTTTATTCAGCAGCCGAAAAAACTACTAAAATGTTTGAAGATTGTCGGATAAAGGTTGCTAAATTTATTAATGCTAAAGATAGTAAATCCATTGTTTTTACGGCTGGGACTACCCAAAGTATTAATAAAATCGCAAATGGTTATTACAAATATAATTTAAAAAAAGATGATGAAATTGTCGTATCAATTGCAGAGCATCACAGTAATTTATTGCCATGGCAAAATATTGCCAAACAAAATAGCGCTAAATTAAAATTCATCGATATTAATCAAGATGGTACTCTAAATCTTGAATCTGCCAAAAAAGTTATTAATGCTAAAACTAAATTAGTTGCTATTACGGCCGTTTCAAATGTTATAGGCACGACTAATAACTTAGAAGCTTTAATTAAGATTGCGCATCAAAAAAATGCAGATTTTTTAATTGATGCAGCTCAAGCTACTCCTGAGATAAAAATTAATATCCAAGCATTACAACCAGAGTGGTTGGCATTTTCTGGACATAAAATGTTGGCACCAACTGGAATTGGTATTTTATATGGTAAAAAAGAATTATTAGAACAAATGCATCCTACCCAACTTGGTGGTGAAATGATTGAACATGTTGATAAGGATAATTTTAAAGCAAAAGATATTCCTTATCGTTTAGAAGCTGGCACCCCAAATATTGAAGGTGTCATTGGTCTATCCGCAGCAATTGATTATTTACAAAGTCTCGGCATGCATAACATTGAAAAATATTGTCAAAATTTAGGTCAATACTTATATGATCAATTAACAAAAATTAATGGAGTTACAGTATATGGACCTAAAAAGAGACAAACTGGCATTGTTTCATTCAATGTCGATAACATTCATCCCCATGATGCCGCAACTTATTTAGACTTTAATCATATTGCCGTTAGAGCTGGACAACATTGTGCCGAACCACTTACCCATAAATTAGGTGTAAACGCTACCTTGCGCGCTAGTATGTATTTTTATAACAATAAAAGTGAATGTGATGAACTAATTCAACAGATTATTGAAATGAGGTCATTCTTCAATGGAAATTAGAGATTTATATCAACGCATTATTTTAGAAAATGCTAAAAAGTGTCCAAGTGAGCAGATTCAAAATCCATCTGTTCATTTACATAATCCAACTTGTGGCGATGATATTTCAATAAGCTGTCGGTATGAAAATCATATTTTGAAAGCAATAAACATTAATGCTGATGGTTGCATTATTTTTAAAGCGGCAACTTCCTTTATGAAGGCTCTTTGTATTAACAAAACAAAAAATGAAATTGAAGAAATTGTGATGAACTTTTCTGAATTTATGACTAATGATAAAAAAATCAATAAACAATTATTGGATGATGCGGTTGTTTTACAATCAGTATCACATTTACCAATGCGTATTAAGTGTGCAATGTTACCATTTAAAGCAATTTATCAATTAGTGAATGGAGATGATAATAATCGATGACTCAATTAAAAATTTAAATGATGATTATCAATATGGATTTAAGGATAATTTCAATCCCCTTTATTCAACCGGTGATGGATTGAGTGAGGATATTATTCGTGAAATATCTGCTCATAAAAATGAACCTAAGTGGATGTTAAACATTCGCTTAAAAGCATTTAAAATTTATCAAAAATTACCCATGCCTGATTTTGGCCCTGATTTATCCGACTTAGATTTAAATAAAATCAGATATTTTCAACGTGCATCGGACCATGTTTCAAGAAATTGGGATGATGTACCTGATAAAATCAAAAATACTTTTGAAAAGATTGGGGTCCCAGAGGCTGAAAGAAAATATTTAGCTGGTGCCGAAGCACAGTATGAGTCAGAGGCTGTCTATGCCAATATCAAAAAAGAATTTAAAGAAATGGGCATTATCTTTAGTGATACTGATACTGCTCTTCGTGAACATCCAGATCTAGTAAAAGAACATTTTGGTAAACTAGTGACTCCACAAATGAATAAATTCGCAGCTTTGAATACTGCCGTCTGGTCTGGTGGTGTTTTCTTGTATATTCCCAAAGAAGTGCATGCTAAAATTCCTATTCAAGCTTTCTTTAGAATTAATGCTGGACGTACTGGTCAATTTGAAAGAACTTTAATTGTTGTTGATGAAGATGCTAGTGTCAATTATGTTGAAGGTTGTACTGCTCCCAATTATTCAGAAGATAGCTTACATGCTGCAAATGTCGAAGTATTTGTTAAGAAGAATGCCTTTTGTCGTTACACTACCATTCAAAATTGGTCAGACAATGTTTATAGTTTAGAAACCAAACGTGCCTCAACTGATGAAAATGGCACGATGGAATGGGTCGATGGTAATTTAGGCTCAAAAGTAACCATGAAATACCCTAGTATTGATTTAAATGGTCCCCATGCAACCGGTACGATGTTATCGATTGCTTTTGCAAGTAATAATATTTATCAAGATACTGGCTGTATTATGCGTCATCATGCACCACATACTTCATCAAACGTGATATCAAAATCTATCTGTAAATCTGGTGGAATTTGTAATTACCGTGGAACTATTCGTATGAATAAAGACGCTCATTATTCTAAATCGCATATTGAATGTGACACTATTATTATGGATGATGATTCTGCGAGTGATACTATTCCTCATAACGAAATCAATAATGGCGATTCAGAAGTTGAACATGAAGCAAAAGTTTCTAAGATTTCTGAAACTGATTTGTATTATTTAATGAGTCGTGGACTATCAGAAAGCGAAGCTACGAAAATGATTATTATGGGCTTTATTGAACCCTTCTCAAATCAATTACCAATGGAATATGCAGTAGAATTAAATAAATTAATCGATTATCAAATGGAAGATTCGGTTGGTTAATTAAATGATAGTTAATGAAATGTTTCATGTGAAACATTTTGTTAGCTATTTTTTAATATATGTTGACTTATATTACAATAGTGTTACATTATAGTTACAGAGATGTTAAGAAGGTTTGAAAGAGGGATACAATTTATGAAATTATTTAATAAAAAATCCGTATATTTATTTGCAACAATTATCGCCTTATCAACTGTAACTAGTTGGATCTCAACTAATGCTAGTCAAAAAAACAATAAACAAAGTACCAAACAAGAATATAGTGCTAAAACTATTACTAAAAATAGTAAGTGGGCTAATCGCCTAAGTAAAAATGGATATGTGTTCAGAATTAAGAAAAGCCAAATGGATTACTATGATGGTGAATTTACAAGAAATTTTAGTCATAAAAAACCATCAAATTATAATATTAAAGATGTTAAAAAATTCGCTAATTCAAATATGAATTTTAGAGTTAATCATATCTGGAGCTATAAAAATGGACTAGAAGTTAATGTTACCTCACAATCTGGAAAAGTTAGTGGCTGGATTAATTACAATGACATTTATAACAAAGAACGCAATAATAAAAACTTAAGAAAATTAGTTCAATTAGAAAATAATATTTGCGATAAGGCAGAAGACGTTACCTTCTACCAATATGAAGGTAAAAAGCTGCACGCTAAAAAAATTAATCAAATTAAAGAATCAATTAATACTGATTTAAAAACTGCAATAAAGCTAACTAATAAATTAAGTGATCACAGCCAAATATTAGCTCAACAATCAATTAAAGAAATCAAAGTTTTCATTAACAATAGTGATGTTAAAAACATCCCAACATTATTAGTTGGACGTATGTAGTAAAAAGCTCAAAGCATTTCGCTTTGAGCTTTTTGTGCACTAATCTTCAATTTCTTTAATCACTTTTGCGGGCACTCCACCTGCAACTACGTTATCGGGAACATCTTTAGTAACTACAGCTCCAGCTGCAATTACCACATTATTTCCAATATTTACTCCTGGAACAATGGTTACATGCCCACCTATCCAAACATCATTGCCAATATGGACAGGAAAAGCTTGACCTAAACCTTTATTGCGAGCCTTAGCATTAATAGGATGATTAATTGTATAAATACCAACATCGGGCCCAATTAACACATTGTTTCCAATAATAACATCATTGATATCTAAAACCGTTAGATTATAATTTGCATAGAAACGAGATCCCACATGTATATTTTGACCATAATCAAAAGCAAACGGTGGTTGAATATAGACATGTTCATCATAACTACCTAGCATTTCTTTGATTTTATTTTGCTGTTCATTCTCATTTAATGAAGGAATTTCAGCAAATTCACTGCACAATTTTTTGTATTTTTGCTTTCTTTTCGAAAAAGCCTCATCAAAAAGTTCAAACCATTCGCCATTTTTCATTTTTTCAAATTCGGTCATTTAAATTGAGCTCCTTTAAATTATAATTAACGGTATTTTACCCCTCTAATTAAATTTTTAAACCATCCTTCATTATTATTTTGTAACATAAGTCCTTTATAGACTTTAGAAATAAAGTAAGTTAGTCCAATAATAAATATGATTAAGATGAATAAAGAAATTAGGCCTTCATAAATATTAGCTTGATTGTTAATCATTCTAATTGGCATGAAGAAATATGATGACAATGGGAAATAAGAAAGGATTTTAGGAATAATGCTGTTACTGTTATTTTGAAACATAATAGAAAGTACAAAAAGTATGATCACAATCATAAATACTGGTTGCCCAGCTTTATTAGCATCTTCCCTTCTAGAAACTAAAGATCCAGCAGTAGCTGACAAAATAATCCCCAATAGTAATCCAAAAATAATGAATAATAAATTAATATTAAATAAATTACTTACTATCTGATGAACATAATTTGAATTTTCTTTGATAAAACTTTTGGCAAAATCTGCTTGAGATAAAAATGCATAACTGCTAAACAACATAATCAAATATATAGCAAATTGTGTTAACATCATGAGAACAATTCCAGTAATTTTACCTATAAAATATTTAGTAGCGGTAGTACTACTAAAAATAACTTCAACTAATTTAGAGCCTTTTTCCTTTGAAATTACGGTAGCAGTTATTGATGAATAGAAAAATAAGAAGAAGTATAGAATATATATTAATAATTGTAATGACCCCATCTTGATATCATTATCATCAGATTTATTATCATTACTTCGGCTTTTTACATAGTTATAAAATGATGGCTTATTGGATAATTTTTTGATTTGTTCTGATGTTAAATTATTATTACTTAAATTTAATTTATTTTGATGTAATGATAAATTTTGCATTAAATCATCCCTAACACCTCCATCAATGGATTCATTTCCGATATATTTGGCTGTATATTTATCATTATTTTTTGTGACTTTTACATAACCATAAATATCGTCATTCTTTAATTTGTGTTTTGCCTGTTGTTCAGTTTTAATAGATGAATCAATTGAATCTCCATCTTTTTGAACAATGGATTTTTTAATTCCACTATCTGCAATTAAAGCAATTTGATTGGTATCATCATTCCCAGATGAAGCTGCGTTCTGATAACTAATCAATCCAACTATGACGATAAGAGCAATAGCAATAATTGGTAATAAACATAGAATGATAAAACTCTTAGATTTAACTTGATTTACATAAGTCTCTTGAACAATCGCCTTAAATTTATTCATTAGTTTCACCAACTTTTTCTCTAAAGATTTCGTCTAACGATGGTGGTTGTTGGCTAAATTCCTCAATATATTCACCTTTACTGATTAATTTAAATAATTCAACTCCAGCATCTGGATTAGATAATTTAAGTTTATATTTTTCATTATCACGAACAAATACAGTTTCGACACCTGGTAATTGCCTTAATTCTTCCTTCGGCATTGGCGTTGTTACATACAATTCATTTTTACCAAATTGATTTCTAACAGCTTGAACACTACCGTTTAAGACAACCTCGCCATTTCTAAGCATTACTAAATCATCACATATTTCTTCAACATTATTCATATTATGGCTAGAAAAAATAATTGTGGCTCCATTAGCTTTTGCTTCTAAGATAGATTGTTTTAATAAATCAGCATTAACTGGATCCAAACCACTAAATGGTTCATCTAAAATAATTAATTTAGGCTCATGAATTAATGTACAAATTAATTGAATCTTTTGTTGGTTACCTTTTGATAATGATTTTAATTTTGAATTTAAATCACCTTTAACATCAAATTTTTTCATCCAATTTTTAATTCTAGGTTTAGTCCAATTAGCCTTACGATTTTTTAGTTTGGCAAAATAAACAATTTGTTGTTGAACTGTGGCTTTTTCCATGAGACTACGTTCTTCAGGTAAATAACCAATTTCATCAAATGTTTTTTCATTTATGGGGTTACCATTCCATGTTATTTCACCATTGTATTTAATAAAATCTAAAATACTATGAAACGTTGTAGATTTACCAGCACCATTTTGACCAATTAATCCTAAAATACGACCATCTTTTGCATCAAAATTTACATCGTTTAAAGCATGTAAATTATCAAAATATTTATCTAGTTTACTTATATGTAAGATAAAGTTCATCTCCTATTTCATTTTTTAATACGAATTCTCCATTGAATGTACATAGCAATACCAAAAACAATACCACCAATGATAAAAATTATGAATCCTTTTTCTGGTTTAAAAAATGCTAGATAAAATGATTTTCCATCTATAAAGTGTTCCATTACAGCATTCCATAAATACATAAATAATCCGAAATATATTGCTGCCCCAAAGCCCTTATATATGGCACTTTTGTGGGCTATTTTATATGATATAGCATCATTAACATCTAATTCTGTTAGCTTTGCTTTATGAGTAGCTATAGAAATATAAATACTTAATATAACTAAAAATACCACATTAACCATTGCATATATAGATCCTGCATATTTGTTATGAATACCATATATAACAAAAAATAAACTAGATATACATATATAAAACAAACTAACTATAAATGAATTATTTCCAATTCTGCGCATCTCCTGTTTTTTATATTCATCTAAGGGACCAGATATGCCATAAAATAACATCATATATTTTGTAAATAAAGATTCCTTATTTTTCATGTTATTCCTCCTAAACTTTGTATCTAATACTTTTTCAAAATAATAAATAAATTTAAAGATAAATTATAGGCAATTATTTTTTAACTTTACATATATGTTTTATTTCATTTTTTTCGTACGATTTTTCATAATAAGATACATAAATAAGCACCAAAATACTGTTTCTAATATACATTGAATCAAATATCTTTTAGTAGGATGAATTATTTGATTTAAATAAGACTCATGATCTACAACAACAGATGTAAGAGGATTAATTAAATAAATCAATAACCCAAAAATAATTCCACTAATTATCATTCGATATTTTATTTTTCTTTTTTCGTTTTTATAATTATTTTCTGAAACTTCATTTATAGTTATTTTAGATCTATAAGATGCAATCATTATATAAAAACTAATGGACATTAAAAAAATGAAATTAACTCCACCATAAATAATTACAGCATGTCCTGGATGATTATATCCACAAAAAAAGAATATAAAATTAGATATCATTAAATAAATCCAACAAATAATAAATGAATTATTGCCAATGCGATTAATCTCTTGACGTTTATACTCATCTAAAGGTCCAGTAATTCCATAAAATCTTTTAATACATTTAGTTAAAAAATTTTCCTTATTTTTCATCTTCTTCCTCCCAAAATAGTCCATTCAAATCTGTACCTAATACTTTGGCCAACCTGATACATAGATTTAGTGATGGATTATATTTATTATTCTCAATTAAGTTAATCGTTTGCCTTGCTACCCCAATTTTTTGTGACAAAGCAAATTGTGATAATCCTTGTTTCTCTCGATATTCGCGAACACGATTCAAAATCACTCCTCCAATTTAGTCACATATATGTTACACATAACATAAAACTAATTCATAATTTTGTCAAATATATATGACAAAATAAAACAGTAACCTTGATTAAGATTACTGTTTTTATAATATTTTATTTAACTAAATGCAATGGTTCTTCACCTTTAATAATTTTAATTGCATCGATTGATGATATTAAATCCATGTTTTTAACAGCGTCGTCTGTGTAAAATCCAATATGTGGAGTAACTATTACATTGGGCATTTGTAAAAGTTTTGATAAATGTTTATTTTCAAATCCTTCATTAGACAAATCAACACCTGTAATACCAGCTTCGCCTTCAAATGTATCTACTGCAGCGGCAGCAAGTTCTTTATCATCTAATGCCTTAATTAAATCTGAAGTATTAACAACTGGTCCACGAGAGGCATTAATAAAAATAGCATCGTTTTTCATTTGCTTGAATTTATCAATATTCATGAAATGATGCATAAAATCAGTCATTGGCGTATGCATAGTCACAACATCAGCTTTCGTTAACAAAGTATCATAATCTACATATTCAACGGTATCAAATAATTCTGGTCGTTTCACTGGATCAGAAACAATTACTTTAGATCCTAATGCTTTAAAAATACGAGCAACTGCGCTACCAATTTTTCCAGCACCAATAATGCCGACAGTAAGATTATGAATTTCTCTAGCTTGTAATCCATTCCAAGCAAAATCAGAATTATCTTCACGCAAATGTGTTTCACGTAAGTGACGTAATAACGCCATCACATCAGCTAAAACCAATTCACTGACCGAACGTGGTGAATATGCTGGAACGTTAGTGATTTTAAGATCATACTTCTGCGCCTCTACAAAATTAATGATGTCATAACCAGTAATGCGCAATGAAATTTGTTTTATGCCAAAATCATGAAGTTTTTTATAAATTAGTGGATCATCAATCTTGCCATGTTGTTGCACTGTAATGCCGTCAACCCCCTTTGCCAAATCTACAGTATCTAAATTTAATGGCTTATCGGTTGTCTTAATTTCAACGTCATATTTTTGCTCAATTGCTTTTAAATTTTCTAATTCATCTGCTCTAACTGAATACATTAATAATTTCATATTTAACCTTCTTGTTTAACAAAATTTTGGATTCTTTTGATTGCTTCTTTTAAATTATTTTCACTAGTGGCATAGCTGATACGAATATATCCAGCGCCACCTTCGCCAAATGAACTTCCTGGAATCACACCCACTTTAGCTTGATGGGCTAATTGACGACTAAATTCAAAATCATCTTGAGTAAATTGTTCAGGTATTTTAGCAAAAATATAAAATGCTCCAGTGGGTTTAGAACTAATAAAACCCGATTTTGACAATCCAGATCTCAGTAAATTAAGTCGTTTTGCATAAATATCTCTCATTTTTATACCATCATCAAAACCATTTTTTAAAGCTTCAAGCGCTGCAAATTGGACATTATCAGTAACTGACGTCACTGCATATTGATGAACAACATTAATCATATCAATCAAATCTGCTGGCGCCATAATGAAACCAATTCTCCAACCAGTCATTGCATGTGATTTGGATAATCCATTCAAAACAATTGTCTGTTCGGGAATAAATTTTGCAATTGAAACATGTGGTTTACCATAAGTCAATTCACTGTATATTTCATCACTAATACAAAAAATTGAACTATCTTTTATAACTTTGGCCAATTCTTTAAGCGTTGTTTCATCATAAGATATTCCAGTTGGATTCCCAGGAGAATTAATAACAATTGCTTTTACATTTTCATTTTCAGCTAGTGCTTGTTTTAATTTTTCCGGCGTTAATATAAAGCCATCTTTTGATGTATCAACTTCAATTAAATGTGCACCATGCAACTGAATATTATCCATGTATAACGGAAAAGCTGGTGTTGGTACAATCACGCTATCTCCTGGATTTAAAATTGTAGCTAAAGAATCAAAAATTCCTTCAGTCACTCCAGCTGTAGTAATAATTTGTGTATTTGAATCATAATTGAGTCCATATTTTTTAGCAAAAAAGTGGGCAGCAGCTTCTCTCAATTTTAAAATTCCGCGTGGATTAGTGTAGTGACTATAATTATCGTTAATTGCATCTATTGCAGCATTTTTAACATGCTCAGGAGTATTAAAATCTGGTTCGCCTAAAGTTAGCGGAATCAACCCCTCTTCTTTCGACAATTCATCATTGAAACCTAAAATTGGATTAGGTTTAATTGCTTTTAAATTTTTATTAATGTTTTCAATCATATAAATCACCTACAACAATTATTAGAAAATAATTAGAATAATTATCAAAATTCTAATCTTATAAGAAATAATTGTCAACATAACAAATAAACTTCAAATTTAAATTGACTTATTAAAGATATGAACTATAATTCTATGTAAGGTTTTATAACAAATGAATGTTTAGGAGATGCTTGTAATGAGAATCGAAGAAGATTGCGTTGGTAAAATGGAAGTTCCTGATAATGCTTTATATGGTATTCATTCGCTTAGAGCTGTCGGTAATTTCCCGATCACTAAGGACTTAGTTCATCCCAAAATAATTGAAAGTTATATTCAGATCAAAAAAGCCGCAGCAAAAACAAATTACGCTGCAAATACACTAGATGTAACAAAATATGACATTATCATAAAAGCTTGTGACCGGCTATTAAAATCTGGCGATCAATCTGGATTTATTACTCCTGCAATTCAAGGTGGTGCCGGTACATCAACTAATATGAATACCAACGAAGTAATCGCAAATTTAGCAATGAAAATAGATCCAAATATATTTGTCCATCCAAATGATGATGTAAACCAATCCCAATCTACTAATGATACTTATCCTACTGCCGGTAAAATGGCCATGTTAAAATTAATTCCGGGTCTATTAGGTGAATTAAACAGATTAGTGACCACATTTAAAGAATTAGGATTAAAGTTTTCAAAGACCATTAAACTAGGAAGAACTCAATTACAAGATGCGGTGCCTACTACATATGGTAAAAGTTTCCATGCATATGCATCGTTATTTAATCGCGATATCAATCGGATTAAACATGCTAGTGAAGAATTAAAAACTATTAGCATGGGTGGAACCGCTATTGGAACTGGTATGAATGCTTCTAAATATTATCAACAGCATATTGTGGAAAACATTAATAAATATTCAAAAATGAATTTAAAATCGGATCAAGATTTAATCGATGCGGTTCAAAATACCGATCATTTTGTTACATTTTCAGCAGCATTAAAAACCTTGGCAGTTGATTTATCCAAAGTAAGCAATGACTTAAGATTATTAGCAAGCGGCCCACAATCTGGTTTAAATGAATTACGTCTTCCTAAAAGGCAAGCTGGTTCATCCATTATGCCTAACAAAATTAACCCTGTCATTCCAGAAGTAGTTAATCAGGTTGCTTTTGAAGTCATTGGCTTTGATGCAACCGTCACTGCTGCATCTGAGGCCGGACAACTTGAGTTAAATGCTTTTGAACCAATTATGTTTAAGAGTATTTTGACAGCCGAAGAGCATCTAACTAATGCGATGCAGACATTAATTAATAATTGCTTAAAAGATATTGATGTTAATGATGATAAGTGTAGAGAAGATGTTAAAAAATCAGCCGTTACGGCAACTATTCTTTCACCAATATTAGGTTATGTACAAACAACTAAAATTATTCAAGAATCTTTGAAGAAAAAAATATCTGTGAAAGATATTCTATTAAATCGTAATATTTTGGATAAAACAAAAATAGATAAATTGTTTGCACCAAAAAATTTAGTAAATGGTTAATAAAAAGGAGCAGTAATTTTTTAATTATTGCTCCTTTTTTATTCAGAATATTTAGTAACTCGTTTTTTAATATAGTTTGCGATTATCATTGATAAAATAAATATTAATAAACATGTTAATGCACAAATAATGAATAATGAATGATAAGATGTAATATCAATCAAGATTCCACCAACTAATGGACCAATAGCTTTTCCCACCGAAGCCCATGCATTTGTTAAGCCTTGATACTTCCCTTTAACTGAAACGGGTGTTAATTCATTAACTAAAGCTGGAATAGCTGGAATTACTGAAGTCTCACCTAGAGTCAAAATGATCATTGAAATAACGAAACCTAAGTATGAGTGCATAAAAATAAGGGTAAAGAAAGATAGTCCAATAAAAATAATCCCAAAGTAAATTTGAAAATACAGACTATCATAATACTTTGCAATCCAATTAATAATTAGTTGAAATATAACTAATAAGAATGCATTAAGCGTCCATAATAAACTGTACATACTCATTGGAATCCCCATGCCAGTTATATATACAGACATATTGGAAACCCACTGTTCATATACAATCCAAATAACCGCCAAGCTCACAAAAAAGGTCATAATAATTACCAAATTTGGTTTGGGTAGTTTAACTTTTTTAGTATCAGTTTTCTTAATTAGTGGATGAATAGAATTAGGTTTATTATAAGTTAAAATTGCATTAAAACCGTAGATAATAAGAATAACGGTCGATAATATAAAAACTGAACTAATCCCAATCGGATAGAGCAAACCAACTGCCATGGTTCCAAAAACGACCCCTACATTTTGTGCTAAATACAACATATTAAAAATAAACCGGCCTGATTTCATTTTAACTGTTGTCCCCAATGAGTTAATCATCGTTAAGTTCCACCCAGTTGAAAAACCGAATAAAACTAAACCAATTGGATATGCAGGCCAGCCATTGAAAAAGATTAAACCGGCAGATACCAAAATAGAAAATATAATTCCTAATATTGTTAATATGTATCGATTATGCCGATCAAATAATTTTCCACCAATATAATTACCTAATACATTAGAAGCTGAGTATAAAAATAATATAATGCCCACTTCGGTTAAACTTTTGCCTAAATTATCATGCATATAAACGGTCGTAAGTGGCCAAACGGTACTCACCGCAATATTATTAATCAATGAGCCCATAAATAACCAATGTAATTTTATTTCATTCATCAATTCACCTTCTTTTTCCTTTATTTTATTATACAAAAAAATTCTTAGCTATATTGGCTAAGAATTTAATTTTTATTCATCTTGATTATATGCAATCGATGAAAATTTATTATGCGACTTAATAAAAAGTAATTTCGCAGTTCCACGTGGACCAGAACGATTCTTTTCAATAATGACTTCAACTTCACCAACATCATTATTTTCTTGTTCATCGCCATCATCCTCATCGTCGTCATCTTCACGTTCGTAATAATCATCACGATATAAAAACGCAACAATATCGGCATCTTGTTCAATTGAACCAGATTCACGAATATCAGATAAAACTGGACGTTTGTCTTGACGTTGTTCAACTCCACGAGAAAGTTGGGACAAAGCAATCACTGGGACACCTAATTCCTTCGCAATTTTTTTTAATTGTCGTGAAATATATGATACTTCTTGTTGACGGTTTTCTTTATTTCCACCATCAATTAATTGTAAATAATCAACTACAATTAATCCAAGATTACCGGTATCTTTTGCCAAGCGACGTGATTTAGCACGAATTTCAGAAATTTTAGTTCCCGCCGTATCATCAATGTAAATACTAGCATTCGCTAAACTTCCCATCGCAATCATCATGTTATTCCACTCTTCATCAGATAATTGACCAGTTCTTAAATGATTGGCATCAATACTACCTTCAGCACAAATCATACGATTAACTAATGATTCAGCACTCATTTCCAAACTAAAAATGGCTACGGTTTTATCAGTCTTAGTTCCAACATTTTGGGCTAAGTTCAATGCAAAAGCAGTTTTTCCAACCGCTGGACGAGCAGCCAAAATAATTAATTCATCTTCGTGCAATCCAGTTGTCATTTTATCTAATGCCGGATAACCAGTTGAAAGCCCTGTAACTTCAGTCGTACTTTCTGCTAAATCTTCAATATTGTTTAAAGCATTTTTTAGAACTTCACCGATTTCTTGAAAACCAGTATCATTACGATCTTCTGAAACATTTAAGATTGATCTTTCTGCTTCATCTAATAAGTCATCGATATTGTCATTATTATTATAACTTTCGGTCACAATATTAGTAGCAGTTTTAATCAGTTTTCTAGCAACTGCCTTCTTACGCACATTCTTGGCATAATACATCGCATTTGCTGCAGTTGGAGTTGATGATGCTAAATCAGCCAAATAGGCCACTCCACCAGCATCTTCTAATTGTTTTTGACCATCTAATTCAGAACGTAAAGTAGAAGCATCAATCGGTTGATCTTCATCAGATAAATGAACCATCGCTGCATAAATTAATTGATGCGCACGTTGATAAAAGTCATCAGGCTCTAAATACTCCTGCGATTCGGGTAATTGGTCATTATCTAACAGAATCGCACCCAAGAGTGCTTTTTCAGCTTGAACATCTTGAGGAGGAGTTTGGGTATTTAAATAATCATTACTCATATTAATCCTCTATTTTAAATCCAGAGAACTATTTTTCACTAACATGAACACGCATAGTAGCAGTTACTTGCTTATGCAATTTAACTGGAATATTTGTGTAACCAAGTGATTTAATAGGTTCTTTTAGTTCAACCTTACGTTTATCAACCTTAAGATTGTGTTGTTTTTGCATTTCATTAACAATTTGCTTAGATGAAACTGATCCAAATAAACGACCATCAGCACCTACTTTAGCAGATACTTCAACAACATTTTTATCGTTTTCTAATTCAGCTTTCAAATCTTTAGCTTCTGATAATTCAGCTGCAGCTTCTTTCTTTTCAGCCTTCTTTTCACCATCTAATTGGCTCACTGCTGAGTTAGTTGCAGCCTTAGCCTTATTACGTTTAATCAAGAAGTTTTGTGCATATCCATCAGGTACGTTTTTGATTTCTCCACGTTTACCTTTTCCGCGTACATCTTCTAAAAATATAACCTTCATACAATATCACTCCTCTTATTATTCTGCATACAATTATAAACTTAAATGAACTTTTTTTAAATTATGTTTTATTAAGAATCTTCATTTTCTTCAGGAGCTTCTTCAGACTTAGCTTTCTTAATAGCTTCATCTAACATCTTATCAACTTCATCAATCTTCTTATCAGCAATTTGGGTCGCACCACTAGATAGGTGACCACCACCACCTAGTTCTTCCATGACTCTTTGAACATTGACTTCACCATTACTTCTAGCAGAAATTCCAATTAAATCATCTGGACGATGAGTAATGACGAATGAAGCACTAACACCAGACATATTTAATAATGAATCAGCAGCTTGTGCAGCAGTTACTGGATCATATACTTTATCTTGTTCTCCAGAAACAACCATCATATTTTTCTCATCACTAATAAAACGAGCTAATGAAATTAAATGCATTCTAGCCATATAACTATCTGGATTTTCCTGCATAAATTCTTTCATTTCACTAGAATCAGCTCCCGCAGAGCGCAGGTAACTGGCTGCATCGAAAGTTCTCGTTCCAGTTCTTAAAGTAAATGATTGCGTATCAATAAAGATTCCCGTTAACATCGCAGTTGCTTCAAGTTTGTTAATTGGTTCAGCATCTTGTGATTGATATTCAAACATTTCAGTAATTAATTCACAAGTCGATGAAGCATATGGCTCGATGTAAACTAAAACTGGATTTTCAGGGAATTCTTCACCACGTCTATGGTGGTCAATGATCATAACTTTATTTTCAAGTCGTTCATATAACTTAGAAGAAACACTCATTGAAGGCTTAGAATGATCAACCATAATTAGTAAACTGTTATCAGTTGCTTTTTGTAAAGCTTCATCAGGAGTAATGACGTCATTCTTCAATTCATCATCCTCTTGAATTTTATTAATTAATCTTTGCACATCAGAATGGAAAGTTCCCTCTGGAATAACAATATAACAATGTTTGTTATTCATTTGAGCAAGCCGATGCATTCCCATACAAGCACCAATTGAGTCCATATCTGGTTGACCATGCCCTTGTACAAAGATTTGATCAGATTCTCTGAATACTTCTTGTAATGCTTGTGAAATCATACGAGCACGGACTCTAGTACGTTTTTCCATGGGATTAGTTTTCCCACCATAGAAACGAGCTTCATGATCCTTTGCTTTCACAACCACCTGATCTCCACCACGACCAAGTGCTAAGTCTAAATCACTTTGTGCTTGTTCAGCTAATTCATTTAAATTATCTTCACCATAGGCAATTCCAATACTCAACGTTAATGGAAAGTTTTGTTTAGATGTAGATTCACGAATAGTATCTAAGATATTAAATTTATCAGATTCAATATCTTTTAATATCTTAGAATAAGTAAACATAATATAGTGATCTTCATCAACTTGTTTTATGAAGAAACCAAACTTTTGTGCCCAAATATTCAACTCATTAGTAACGTAATTATTCAAGTTGGATATTTCTTGATCACTCATAGATTGAGTTATTTCATCATAATTATCTAGAAAAACTTGCCCAATAGAAATCTTTTCATCACTATAGTCTTTTTCAATTTGGTAGTATTTAGTTATATCAACCATATAAGCAGTGTGATATTCTTTTTGAATCAACAAGGTAAAATAATGATCTTGCCACTTAACTGTTGCATTATCTGGATTATTCCAATTGTTTGTTAGAATATCATTTAACTCTGGATTAGTATCTTCCAAATTGGCACCTAACAAGTCTTGATTACCAAAATAAGGCATTAAATATGGGTTAACCCATTCGATTGCACCATTTTCACTAACAATGATGACACCAACCGGCATTTCTAATAATGCTTCTTGGTCACCACGATTAATTCGATATGATAAATCAGAAATATAGTTTTCAGTGCTTTCACTTAAATCATTCATCTTTTTAAAGATATAAGATAGAAGTACACATACAGCAACTAAGAATCCAATTCCGATAATGAAATTATATAAAAATGAGACTACTAAACTAAAAATTGATAGTAAAGTTAAAGCTAACGTAATCCATCTTAAAATCTTATTTTTAAGGAAAGGTGGTAAGTTAGTAAATGAAAACAATTTTTTCATTGTAACTCCTCTTTTATACTGTTTTTGTATTTCTATTTTATCACAAAAATTATGTAATAAAAAAACTGAGATAACTATAAGTTATCTCAGTAAAATTATTAATTTTATGCATTTTCAGTAACAAATGGCATTAAGCCCATGATACGAGCACGTTTAATAGCTAAAGTAACACGACGTTGGTTCTTAGCACTTGTTCCAGTAACACGACGTGGTAAAATCTTACCTCTTTCTGAAACAAAACGTCCTAACAATGCGATGTCTTTGTAATCGATGTAATCGATGTGGTTGGCTGCGATAAAGTCAACTTTGCGACGACGACGGCCGCCACCTCTTCTTTGTTGTGGCATTAAAATTCCCTCCCCTATTATCTACTCATTAGAATGGTAAATCATCATCGGAAATATCAATTTGATCACCAGAATTAGCAAATGGATCAGATGAATTATTATTATTATTCATGTTGTTTCCATTACTTCCACCATTATTTGATGAATTGTTATTTTGGTTATCAAACGGATTGTTATTTCCTGAATGATTTTGAGGAGCACCATTGTTGTTGCTACCATTATTTGCAGAACGAGGTTCTAACAAAGCAAAGTTTTCAACAACTACTTCAGTAACATAAACTCTTTGACCTTGTTGATTTTCGTAATTTCTTGTTTGAAGACGTCCATCAATTCCAACCAAAGCACCTTTATGAGTGAAGTTAGCAAAGTTTTCAGCAGATTTACGCCAGATAACACAGTTAATAAAATCTGCTTCTCTTTCACCATTTTGGTTAGTAAATCTACGATCAACAGCTAAGGTAAAATTACCCACGGCAGCACCGTTTGGAGTGTATCGCAAATCAACGTCCCGTGTTAATCTACCCGTTAAAGTTGTACGATTAATCATGCTGAAAGTACTCCTCTCTTTTTAAAAAACAATAAATTTTTAAATTATCTTCTTACGATCATGTGACGTAAAATGTCGTCACTGTATTTTGATTGACGATCAAATTCGTCTAATGCTGTTTTTTCAGCAGTAGTTAAGTTAATAACGTGGTATACACCTTCGTTATAACCACCAATTTCAAATGCGAAACGGCGTTTTGACCAGTCTTTTGAGTCAATTAGCTTAGCACCATTGTCAGTTAAAACCTTGTCGAATCTAGCAACTAAATCATTTTTAGCGCCTTCTTCTAAATCTGGACGAATAATGTAAGTAATTTCATATTTATGTTCTTCCATGAATTACACCTCCTTGTGGACTTTAGACCCTCATAATTGAGAGTAAGGAGTATAAGTTTTATAACTAATACTCACGTTCAATTAGTTTACCATCAAAAATCATTTTATTCAATACAATACGGGAAATTGTTTACGATACATATATAGATACGGCAATAAAAAGCATTTATTTTAAAAATTAATAATTTTGGATAATTCAGGTCCTCGATTCATTAAAATATGACCAGTTCCATTTTTGGAAAAAGCAATACCTTCAAATTCACGCTTAGTTTTAAAACAAGTAGTATGAACATCATTAGGTTTCAATCGACCTAATTTTTTAATTGGAATTGATGATATTATTCCATCAGAAACAAAATATAATCGATTACTTTTAGGATTATAGCCCAATCCCTGGGTATGAAAACCAGGTCCATTTAAAATTCCTTGTTTAATAACATTAAAATGAACTCTATTACCCAAAATTTTCCCCTTAAAAATAACAATTCTACCAGCTGATCTTTTATTGGGTAAATATTTAATGTAAGTATACATATTACCATGTTTATCAAAAGTTAATTCGTTACTAAGATTATAACTAGAGCTAAATTTAAAATGAATTTTCTTAATTGGTGAGAAAGTTTTTAAACTAGCCCTTACTAAGGTTGCTTTATGTCCATTCACTCCCATCAAAATATACCAAAGTGTATTATTTTTAGGATTGTAAGCTAGCGATTGACCATGCCCAACATTAATTTTGGGACCAAATTTGATTGCTGCTCTAATTTTTGGATTATGCTTAATTCCACGACGAATTGCATCCATGTTATTCATGTTTAATTTAAGTTTATATAGTTTCCATAAATCGTATCTTACAATATTACTAGTACCATTATTTTTACCATGTACCTTATTAGAATACATAATAAAAGCAAAATGACCATCAGGACTCTTAGTGATACTTTGTGGATTACCCATATCAGCACTTTTACGTCTAGATACTGGCAAATAAAAATCGGTTTTACCATTTTGTTTAAAATTTCCTGATTTAAATAATAACTTTTGTGGATATTTTTGATAAGTTTTTGAAGAATAGTAACCGTGACTATGTCCATAATTATATTTATGCAAATGAAAATAACTTCTATTTTTAACAAAATTAACAGCTTTGCCACTTTTCACGGCTACAGACTTTTGATGATATTCTTTTACTTTAGCGTTAATGTCTATACTTCCAAAAGCTAGTAAGCAAAGAAAAGCAACAAAGATAACGCGTTTATGATTAATAATTAATTTTCTCCCATTCATTTAAAAATGATTAAAACTCATAATTTCAGGTGATCTATTTAATAGTAAATAACCTCTACCCGTTCTAGTAAATGCCAAGCCTTCGAATTCCCGACGAGTTAGAAATTTAGTATCACGAATATCATGATTTTTAAGATGGCCTAGCTTATTAACCGGCGCCGACAAAATTCCACCGTCAGAAACAAAATACAAACGATTATTTTTAGGATTATATGATAAAGACTGGGTTAAATATCCAGGCGCATGACGAATGCCCTGCATAATCATTTTAAAATGAACTTTATGATGGGATATATATCCCTTGCTAATTCTTAATGTGCCATTTTTAATTGCACCGTTCCCACTGGTTCTAGTATAAGTATACAAGTTACCATGTTTATCAAAAGCAAGTTCATTACTTAATGAATAATCTGAACTATAATGAAATTTAATAATTTGCACTGGCTTTAAAGTTTTCATACTTAATTCTTCCAACTTAGCATGCTTATTCATAATCCCCATGTTAATAAACCATAGACGATGAGTTTTATAATTGTAGCTAAGGGATTGACCATGGCCATTTTGAATAATGGGGCCAAATTTAACCGCAGCATGAATTTGTTTTTTAGTTAAAACAGGATGTTTATAATTAACGCCCATCTTATTTAACTTAAATAGATCATATCTAACAACTTCTCTTGGATACATCACAAAAGCAAATTTACCACTAGGTGTAATTACTAAGCTTTGTGGGTTCCAACGACGATGTTTAGAATCTCTTCTAGCGCTAGTTAAAAAGAATAGTGTTTTTGCATATGTTCGATAGTTACCCCCATAAGATTTAATATGATTATGAGTATGACGATAACCTCGATGATAATGTTTATGGTAATCTTTTCGAGTATAGTTATGATTATGTACATATTTAAATTTAGAAACCCTAAACTTTTTAAGTGCTACACCATGTTGATTATAAACTTTTACTTTAGCATTAGTACTAATAGAAAACGCTAGTAAAAACATTATTAATATAAAACATGGTATCAAAATTTTTTGTTTAAAATTATGCATTATTTTATTCCTTTAAAATATATTTATATCTATTATAAAACTAATATAAATTAAAAAAAATACGGAATCATAATAGATTCCGTATTTCTTATTATATTTTTAATTGATTTAGCCATTTAATCGTTTCAGGATTGGAATGATCTAAGAATAGACTCTTATCTAAATCCAAATTGCTGATTTTTTTCATTTCATCAGCAGTTAATTCAAAGTCCCAAATATCAATATTTTCTTTCATACGTTCAATATGCGTAGATTTAGGGATTATTACAACTCCACTTTGCGCCAAAAATCTTAAAGCTACTTGAGCAGCGGATTTATTATATTTATCACCAATTGAAGTTAATGTCTCATTATTGAAGAAATCATTTTTTCCTTCCGCAAATGGAGCCCATGACTCGATTTGGGTATCATTTTCATGCATGTATTTTCTTAAAGCTTTTTGTTGATTGAAAACATGGGTTTCAACTTGGTTCACTGCTGGTTTAACTTCATTATTCATAATAAAATCAACATATTTAGCAGGATCTAGATTAGATACCCCAATAGCTCTAATTTTACCATCATTATATAATTTTTCTAAAGCATGGTAAGCACTGTAATAATCGGCAACTGGTTGGTGAATTAAAACTAAATCCAGATAGTCTGTTTTTAATTTCTTTAACGACTCATTTACTGAAGCTAAAGTTCTTTCGTAGCCAAAATTACTAATCCATACCTTTGTAGTAATAAAGATATCTTTTCTAGCGATACCACTTTCAGCAATTGCATCACCGACTGCACCTTCATTTTTATAACCTTGAGCGGTATCAATTGCACGATAGCCTACTGATAAAGCATCTTTAACGGCTTGTTTACATTGTTCATAATCAGGAACTTGGTAAACACCAAAGCCCTCTTGGGGCATTAAAACATCATTATTTAATTTTACGTTTGGAACTTGTACCATTGAAATTACCTCCTAATTAATGTTTTAATATCATATCACCTTCATGTAACATGAAGGCAAGTAAGGAGACTCAATATGGAAATTAAAGAGATTGCCAAAGCTGTTGGCTTAAATGAAAACACGATTAGATACTATTCTGATCATGGTTTAGTACCCAATGTCAAAAGAGATAAAAATAATCATAGAATTTTTAGTAAAGAATCTATTAATTGGTTAGTTGGTGATAAAAGGATGCGTGAAGCTGGCATGTCGATTGATGAATTAAAAAGATATGTAACATTATGTTTAGAAGGATCAATCACAATTCCAGAAAGACGTCAGATTATTAAAAAATTAAATCAAAATGCGCACAATCAATTATTGGAAGCACAAAAAAGAGTAAAATATTTATCAAAAAAAGAACATCTTTATGAAGAAAGTATGAAAAATGGTAATAATGATATATTAAATCCGAAAAGATGGTAAAAAGCACTTCCCAATTATCTACTGAGAAGTGCTTTTTTAATAACTAATAGCTCTTTTATCATCATGGCTACGATGAATGTTTATTTTATTAATATCCATATTTGTTTTTTTGCCAGTCCATGGATCATTATAAAACAATTTATTTTTGGTAAAACCTGTAATCGTTATTGCATGATTAGGGAAACCGTCTACGTTTGCCACCCAAATTACAATTGGATGCTGATGATTTTTTAAATATAATTTTAAATATCCTGTACTTTTACCTGTTAAATTAATACTAGAACCAACATACTTATGAACTAGTTTCATCAATGCTGGTGGATAAACATACCAACCTTTTTTTGAATAAGGACTACCTACAAATCCTTTATTTGGATTAGTACTACGTGGCATCTGATTGGCCATATAGGTTTTAGTATATTTTTTACCAGTAGCATAATTGATCATCATTGTAACTGCTGTAATTTCACAACCGGTTGGCAATTGTGGGCGTTGATGAATTAAAGGAACATTATTCAATTTAAATGATGAATAATCTAAAGCAGAATTATTAATCCAGCCCTCATCTTTACCATTATGTATAATATGAGCATATTTTCCTAATTGTGTATTTTCAAATTGAGTTACATGAACCCATTTATTGATTAAAATTTTACTATTATGATAGCTTTTAATGTTATTTTGATTGGTGTTATAAGCACCATTTTTATAAAGGCTACGATTCTTTCTAACAACAGTATTAAAATTAGTGGATTGTTTTGAAAAAGCTCTAAAGTATTTATGTTTTTTAACCTTTTGGGCATGATTTTGATTATTAGAATCATTTTTGTTCGATTGGTCATCATTATTAGGCTGATTACTGTTATTATCAGCAACTGAATTAGAATTATTATTAGATTCTGCTGAGACAGCACTTTCTGAATTATTAACACTAGAACTAGTGTTTACATCATCCGCACTAACATTTGGTGATTGCAAAAATATAAGAATTAGTAGTATAGGAACAACTACCAAAAAGCCAAAATGAATTTTATTTTTCATATTTATTCTTCCTTATTAAAATATTTATTTATAATTATAACACTAAAAAAGTGTTAAAATATAATTGTAATTTAATGTTATTTTAAGAAAGAAGGAAAATTTATGTCAAAATTAAAAAAATGGATGCTTCCATTTGCAACATTACTTTTAATTATGTCATTCGGGGGAATATCCGTACATACAATTCATGCCAAAGAAAACATTTATCAAAATCCAAAACGCTATTATCAAATTTCTGACAAACAAATCAAACCGGTTGGAAAAGTTGGCTATACAGTAAAAGTTGGTTATGAAGGTATCAAAACAGTCAAAATAATGCGTAGATTAGGTATTAATATGGGTCCTATTGGAACTGGACATTATGAATATAACTACGCAACCAAAAATGCTGTTATGAATTTTCAAAAGAAACACCACCTAAAGGTTACTGGTGATGTCGATGTAAACACATGGGTTAAATTAGGTTTCCCAAGATGGCAATTTTACAGTATTGATAAATATGTAGCTCCTTTAGGTGCAAAAATTACTCAAGGTAGAGAAGCACATATTAATGCTGCTATCAAACAAGCATATAAGTATTTAGGTAAGCCATATATTTATGGAGCATCTTCAAGTCCTAATTATGGAAATGATTGTTCTGGATTGGTTGTACAAGCCTTATACGCTGGTGGAATTAATCCTAAACCAGTTAGTGCTATTCAACATGCCCACCCTGGTAATGAATGGAACTCACGTAAACTATGGGCAACCAACAAATTTAAATTTGTACCATTCGGTCAACGCAAACGTGGTGACTTAATCTTTTATTATGAACCAGGTACTAAGACCATTTGGCATGTTGCATTATATTTAGGTAAAGATAGAATCATTGAAAGTTGGCCTCCAAGAGTTCAAGTATCAAGTATTTATGCTAGATCCACTCACACTGGATATGTAGCTCGTCCATGGATTGAAAAATAATAATTTTAAGACATAGTTAATAGCTATGTCTTTTTTATTTACATTTATGTCTACCTTTTTATTTGAAACTATAATCAAGCAATCTTAGAATTGAATATATAAGAGGTCTTTATATATGTATATTAAAAATAATATTTTCAAGTTATTGAGTTTATTTTTAGGTCTTGTCATAATTGTTTTTTGTGGTTACGGAATAAATAATATTAATGTTAATGCCAGCATTCCAGCCACCTACTACAATGAAAGGCAGTTAAGAAAATTAGGTTTCAATAAGGAAAACAAAATGCCTAAACAATTTTGGGGTAACTGGTATAACGCTGAAAAAGATGATCATGGAGCCGCTAACTCAAAACATGTCCCTTTTATTATTTTAAAATCTGTAATAAATAATCACATAATTAAACGAATTACTTTAGGTGATGTTTATAATACTGAACACTCTTTAAAATACTTAAAATTGAACCATAAAACTGATGATTACAATTTTGGTCTAAGAATCAATAAGAAAATGATTCACGCTAAGGTATTGATTGGTAATAAATATAAAAATATTAAAGTGCTACCAATATATGAAGGTCGAGAATACGGTTTATGGTACTTATCAGTTAAGCATAATCGCTTAAGTCTAAGTGATGCTATTCCTAATAAAAATACAAAACGACGTTTAACTTTACCAAAGAAAACTACTATGACTACTTGGTATTACCGTAATGTTAATAATGCTAAAAAACATTACAGAATCTATTAAAAAATAAGCTAGTGATTTAATAAAATCACTAGCTTATTTTTTTGTTTAATTATTCTTTTGTAGTTTCATCTTTAGAACCTGATGATTCATTATCTTTTTTATCTTTTTCATCATTTGCTTCTTCTGCTTCATTGGAAACCTTAGCAACTGTTGATACTCTTGAATTTTCATCAATTTTAATTAAATGAACTCCTAAAGTAGCACGACCAGTTTGTGAAACATCAGCAACATTGAATCTAATCATAACACCTTCGTCAGTAACTAACATAATATCTTCGTCACCTTTAACGGTTGTTAAACCAGATAATGGACCATTCTTTTCCGTTACATTCACGGTCTTGATACCTTTTCCACCACGGCCTTTGATTTGATATTCAGAAGCAGGAGTTTGTTTCCCATATCCTTTTTCTGAAATAACAAAGACATTGTCATCTGGATTTAAGACATCAGCACCAACAACATAATCTTTATCTCTTAAACGAATTCCACGAACTCCAGTCGCAGATCGTCCCATTGAACGAACATCAGATACTTTAAAGCTGACACAGTAACCTAAATGGGTCCCAATAATAATGTTTTGGTTTTCATTAACGGTAGAAACGCGCATCAATTCATCTTTATCTTTTAGATGAATTGCTTTTAGCCCGTTACTACGGATATTCTTGAACTCATCAACTGAAGTACGTTTTACAGTTCCTTGAAGGGTAGTGAAGAACAAGTCTTTATCATCATAGTTTTCATTTTCACTAATAGTAATAACTGCTTGAACTTTTTCAGCATTTTCAATTCCTAATAAGTTAATGATTGGAAGACCCTTAGCAGAACGACCATATTCTGGGATTTCATAACCCTTCATACGGTAAACCTTACCTTGATTAGTGAAGAACAATAGTGTGTGATGGGTCGTTGTTGAAACTAAATGTTCAATGAAGTCATCATCATGAACACCCATTCCTTGAACTCCACGACCACCACGATTTTGACTCTTAAATTCTGAAGTAGCAGTACGTTTAATGTATCCATTATGAGTTAAGGTAATCATAATGTCTTCTTCAGCAATAAGATCTTCATCTTCAATGCTTAGAACTTCACCAACACGTAATTCAGTCTTACGATCATCACCAAATTTATGTTGAATTTCCATTAATTCTTCATAAATAATTTCATTGATTTTTTCACGGCTTGCAAGGATTTCTTTATAATGACTAATGCTCTTTAATAATTCATCATGTTCACTAGCAATCTTGTCACGTTCTAGTCCAGTTAAACGAACTAAACGCATATCTAAGATAGCTTGTGATTGTTTATCTGATAAATCAAATTCATCCATCAATTGCTTCTTAGCAACCGCTGAAGTTTGTGATTCACGGATAATTGTAATCACACGATCAATATTATCTAAAGCAGTAATTAAACCAGCTAAAATATGTGCACGGTTTTCAGCCTTTTTTAATTCGTATTCAGTACGACGTTTAATGACACTAACTTGATGTTCTAGATAGTATTGAAGAATTTCTTTTAAGCTTAGAATTCTTGGCGTTCCATCAACAATGGCTAGCATGTTAAAGCTAAAGCTAGTTTGCATTAAGGTCATTTTGTATAAATTATTTAATACAACTTGTGCTGAAGCATCACGTTTAACATCGATGACAATCCGCATACCTTCACGGTCAGATTCATCGTTAATATCTGAAATACCATCAATTCGTTTATCACGAACTAAATCAGCAATTCGTTCAATTAACTTTGCTTTATTTGTCATGTATGGAATTTCAGTTGCGATAATACGTTGTTTACCGTTTTTATTTTCTTCAATATCAGTTTTAGCACGTAAAATAATGCTACCTTTACCAGTCTCGTAAGCCTTTCTGATACCAGATTTACCTAGCACAACTCCACCAGTAGGAAAGTCAGGTCCAGGTAATGCTTCCATTAACTCAGCAGTTGTTGCATCTGGATTTTCCATTAAAATATGCAATGCTGAAATAACTTCATTTAAATTATGTGGTGGAATGTTAGTAGCCATTCCAACCGCAATTCCTGAAGCACCATTAACTAATAAGTTAGGGAATCTTGAAGGTAGAACTTCTGGTTCACGTTCACTACCATCAAAGTTATCTTGGAAATCAACTGTATCTTTGTTGATATCACGTAACATTTCCATCCCAATCTTACTTAATTTAGCTTCGGTATAACGCATAGCGGCAGCTCCGTCACCATCGACAGAACCAAAGTTACCATGTCCATTAACTAATGGGTAACGATAACTGAAGTCTTGTGCCATACGCACCATTGAACCATAAACCGCACTGTCACCATGGGGATGATACTTACCTAAAGTATCACCAACAACTCTGGCTGACTTACGGAATGGTTTGTCTGGGGTTAAACCTAGTTCACGCATATCATATAAAATTCTTCTATGGACTGGTTTCATACCATCTCTAACATCAGGTAAAGCACGTGCAACAATAACACTCATTGCATAGTCTAAAAATGATGTTTTCATTTTTTCAGATAAGTCAACATTTTCAATACGATGACTTGATAAATCTTCATTATTGGCCAATGTATTTGCCTCCATTCATGGTCGTTATAACATAATGTTTCATGTGAAACATTTTAACTAAACATCCAAGTTTTCAACGAATGTTGCGTTTTCTTCAATGAATTTACGACGTGGTTCTACTTTATTCCCCATCAACATATTGAAAACTCCAGCTGCATTTTCAGCATCCTTAGTTTCAACTCTTTGCAAGCGACGGTTTTCTGGGTTCATAGTAGTATCCCATAATTGTTCAGCATCCATTTCACCAAGACCTTTATAACGAGAAATACTTGGCTTAGGTGATGCTGGCAATTCAGCTTTCCATCTATCTAGTTCGTCATCATTAGCAACATATCTGATCATTTTACCTTGTTGCAGGCGATACAAAGGTGGTTGTGCAATATATACATATCCAGCATCAAGTAGCGGACGCATGTAGTTGTAGATCAAAGTTAAAAGTAGTGCTTGAATATGGGCACCATCAACATCAGCATCGGTCATGATAATTAATTTATGATAATGAACATTATTAATATCAAAATCATTACCAAAACCAGTTCCCATTGCAGTAAACATGGATCTGATTTCTTCATTAGCTAATATCTTATCCATTGATGCTTTTTGCACATTTAGAATTTTACCTCTAATTGGCAAAATAGCTTGCGTTAAACGAGAACGACCTTGCTTAGCAGATCCACCAGCAGAGTCCCCTTCGACAATGAATAATTCAGAAATCTCTGGATCCTTACTAGTATTATTGGCTAATTTACCAGGAAGACTACTAATTTCTAGACCAGATTTCTTTCTAGTTACTTCACGAGCGCGCTTTGCAGCAGCACGTACTCTAGATGCTAAGGAACCCTTATCAACAATTTGCTTTCCTAACTTAGGATTTTCCATTAAGAATTTAGAGAAATGCTCTGAAAAAATATGATCAGTAGCAGTTCTAGCATCAGAATTACCTAATTTAGTCTTAGTTTGACCTTCAAATTGAGGATTTGGATGCTTAACACTAATAACAGCAGTTAAACCTTCACGCACATCAGGTCCTGTTAAGTTAGCATCCTTTTCTTTTAATAAGTTATTCTTTCTAGCATAGTCATTAACTGCACGAGTTAAAGCACGCTTGAATCCTTCTTCATGTGTTCCACCTTCAATAGTATGAATATTGTTAGTGAAAGTTCGAAGCTCACTATGATAGTCATCAGTGTATTGCAAAGCCACTTCAACTGAAATGCCATTTTCCTTACCTTCAACATAGATAGGTTCTGGGAAAATTGGTTCTTTATCCTTATCGATGAATTCAACGTAATGTTTGATTCCACCTTCATATAGGAAATTTTCTTCAGTTGGCTCTGCTGGACGATTATCACGCAGTGAAATTTTTAGGCCTTTATTTAAGAAAGCTAGCTCACGAATACGAGCAGTTAGAGTTTTAACATTATAAGTAGTTGTTTCTGTAAAAATATCTGGATCTGGTGTGAAATGGACTTTAGTTCCGTGATTATCAGGATCATCATTCCCAATAAATTTCATTGGGGTCTTAACATGGCCTCTAGAAAAGTCCATGTAATATTGTTTACCATCACGAGTAACTGTTACATCTAGTTCAGTGGATAATGCGTTTACTACTGAGGCACCAACCCCATGTAAACCACCAGAAACTTTATATCCACCACCACCGAACTTACCTCCGGCATGTAAGATAGTGAAAACAGTTTCCAATGCGGGTTTCCCAGTCTTCTTTTGAATATCAACTGGGATACCACGACCATCATCGACAACTGTAATACTGTTGTCTTTTTCAATTGTTACATGAATTGAATCAGCAAATCCTGCCAATGCTTCATCAATTCCGTTATCAATGATTTCCCAAACTAAATGGTGTAGTCCTTGCACACTAGTTGAACCTATGTACATTCCTGGACGTTTACGAACGGCTTCTAGGCCTTCTAGAACTTGAATTTGACTGGCATCATATTCGTCAGTCTTTCTTCTTTGTTCTGCTTTTTCCTTATCAGTCAACTTTATTCCTCCTAAAAAGAAATCACTTTTCTTCTGAGACGGTTCCACTTTCAATATTAAAAATCTTAGGATCTGAAATTAATTCACGCGCAATTCCACTTAAACTCGTGGTTGTTAAGAAGGTTTGAACTTTATCTTGAATTGATTTTAATAGGTGTGTTTGACGACTATCATCTAATTCAGATAACACATCATCCAATAATAAAATTGGATATTCATGCGTTTCTTCCTTCATTAAATCAATTTCAGCTAATTTAACTGAAAGGGCTGAGGTTCTTTGTTGTCCTTGCGAACCAAAAGTAGAAACGTCTTTTTTATTGATGATAAATTGTAAATCATCACGATGTGGGCCATATAAACTATTGCCTTGCCTAATCTCTTTGTTGCGATTATCAGTATATAAATTAAGTAATCCATTATAAATGCTATCAACATTAGTTAGTTGTTTTTTCTTTAAAGCACAAACATATTTAAACTGTAATTTTTCTTTATCTTGTGAAATTTCAGCATGAATATTTGATGCCCAAACTTCTAACTTTTTCAATAAATCAATTCTTTGAAAAATAATCTTAGAACCATAAGCAGCTAGTTGATCAGATAAAACTTCTAAATATAATTGATCATTAGCTTCTTGCATTTGTAACTTTTTTAGATAATTATTACGTTGTTTTAAAATTTTTCTATATTGGGCATTGTCATAAAGATATTGATTACTCATCTGACCAAATTCCATATCCATAAAACGACGACGAACACTTGGCGCACCCTTAACAATTGATAAATCTTCTGGCGCAAACAAAATCACATTGAGCTCACCAACATAAGATGAAAGTTTTGCTTGTTCCAAATGATTAACCTTAGCACGCTTGCCCTTTTTACCTAAATCAATCTCTAACTTAGTATCTCCCAAATGTTTAGCAACATTACCATAAATTTGTGCTGCATCTGCTTGCCACTCAATTAGATCACGATTATTGCTAGTACGATGACTACGGGTTAAAGCTAAAACATAAATCGCTTCTAACATATTAGTCTTACCTTGTGCATTGTTACCAAGTAAAACGTTGATTCCTGGTGAAAATTGCATGTTGACGTCATCATAATTACGAAAATGGTGTAATTCTATTTCTTTTAATTTCATAGATTTAGCCTACTTTTTACGGATAAAAAATAACCCTACATCCATTACCTCAACATTATCACCATCATATAGCTTTTTACCACGACGGTTTTCAGGTTCATCATTCAACATAACTTGATGTTCTTTCAAATACCATTTTGCTTGTCCGCCGGAAGAAACAACGTCTTCTTCTTTTAATAATTGGCCTAATGTAATATATTCAGTACTGATGAAAACACTCTTCTTCAAAACTTCACCCACCTTTTCTTACTTCTCCTATTATACCCTTTTATAGGGTAAAAGTATAGATAATAGGCCATTATTAGCTCATATAAGCATTTTACATTACATTAGATAAAACATACTATTTCTCAACAAAATCGCTCAAAAAGCTCTTATTTTAAAAATGGCAATAAAAAATGCTTATCAATAGGATTGATAAGCATCATTATTTTATAAATATTTAAGTTCTTTTGGTGTATGGGTAAATGGTTCACATCCATTTTCAGTAACATGAACACAATCTTCAATTCTAACCCCAGCAAATCCAGGCACATAAATTCCTGGTTCAATTGAGAAACACATTCCTGGTTTCAATTCCATCTTGTTACCTTCCATAATTGATGGAAATTCATGTTCTGACATTCCCATACCATGACCAAGACGGTGAATGAAGTATTCACCATAGCCTGCTTTATCAATAATATCACGAGCAACTTTATCAACTGATTCAGCAGTGACACCTGGTTTTACATAATTCATAGCAGTTAATTGAGCATCTAAACAAACATTATAAATATCTTTTTGTTTATCAGATAACTTACCAACCGCAACCGTTCTTGATGAATCTGAAATATAACCTTGATGAACAGTTCCTAAATCAAATAGAACCATTTCATTATTTTTAATTAGATTATCACCAGTTGCGCCATGCGGTTCAGCCGCATGGGCACCAGCTTGAACTAAAGTGTCAAAGCTCATTTCCATAACACCCTTAAGCTTTAGTGCATATTCTAATTCCGCCATCACTGTTGATTCTGGTTTACCAGCTTTAACAGCTTCAAACCCCTTCTTAAACGCGTAATCAGCTTCACGACCCGCAGCATCTAATTTTTCAATTTCATCTGGTGATTTAATCAAACGCATACTATTCATGAAATCAGTCACATCAGTGGTAAACGAAACATCTAGGACTGATTGCAATTCATTCAAACGACTGATTGTTAAGTTATTCATTTCTAGGCCAGCCTTTTTAGGGTTAGCGTTGCGTTCTTTAACGTGTTCAGCAATCATTGCCCAAGGATTTTCATGATCTAAGTATCCATATACGTCATATGAAAAACCAGTATCCTTAATTGCTTCTACTTCCAAAGCAGGCGCAAACATAAATGGTGCTTTGTCTGGAAAGATAACCAGTGCGAGCACTCTTTCTACCGGGTCACTAAAGAATCCAGTTAAATATTGAATGGTCTTAGGATCACTCAAATATGTAAAATCCAATCCTTGCTTATAAGTCCAGTTTTGAACTTGTTCTAACTTAGTCATTAAAATCCCCTCCTATATAAAATATTCTAGTTCATTTAACGTCTAATGAAAATAGATTAATTAGAAAATTATGAAAACAAATTAAATGTTTTTAATTTTACTGATAAAATAGAAAATGTATTACATTAAAAATTATATAAAAAATGGCGGTGAAATCTTTGAAAATTGATGAGCACTTAGAATGGTTAATTAAATTTTACAAACAAAGAAATTGGTATAATTATTCTCCATTTGTCAGAATGAATTACTTAAATGAAGAACAAGGTGAATTAAGTCGGGCAATTAGAACACTGGAAGTTGGTAGAGACCATCCCAGTGATCCTAAACGTAATCCAGCACAAAAAATGGATAATTTAAAGGAAGAACTAGCTGATAATTTAGATCAAATTTTAATGTTATGTGATATGTATAATATTAAACCTGAAGAGTTAATGAAATATAGTGAAAATAAATTTAAAGATCGATTTAAAAAATAAAAAAGATTCGGGCAATATTGCTCGAATCTTTTTTAGATAATTTATTAAAACTATTTAGCTTCACGATGTGGATCATTTCTATAGATACTATAAATAATAATCGCTGCAATTCTAAGCGCAAAAGCTAATAATCCAATAATAAGCATTGGTGTTCCACCAGAACTAATATTGTGACCAACATATTGTCCATTTTCAGATATTGATTTTATAAGTTTAGAAAAAAGAACATATGACATTAATAAACCAACAATATTGATTCCACTAGAACATAACATTAAAATTGGACCAACTTTAGGAATAGTAGTCTTTTTATTTAAAACTAGAATAGTTAATATAATTAATGCTATATCTAGACAACCAAATATGTAATTAACAAGATTTACTAAGGGAATACATAAAATAATTGCTATAACCATACTAGCAGTGATTAACCCTGATCCTTGTGATTTTTCTTCATCCATATAAATTCTCCTTAATTTTTTAATAAGTATAACATCAAAAATTACAAATTAGAATTTTTAATAAATGTAATAAATGTACGAATTGTTTTCGATTGTTGCTTTTGATCTTGCCAAGCAATAATTGAAGATAAACGCAAATAAGGTATTAATGGAATAAATTTTAGATGATCAAAGTTTTGATTCAATTTCAAACAAATTATAACTCCATTATTATTTTGAGCTAACATAGCAGCATTATATATTAAATTATATCTAGCCCAATTTCTCATTTGATTGGCATATTTACCAGACCAATCTGCTAACTTAGACTGAACAACTCTATCTAAAATTGTTATTACAGGTTTTCCAACAAGATCACCCGGTTTAATAGATTCATAATTAAAAAATTTTGATTGATCTGAAACTAAAATTCCCCACTCTTCTTTTTTCTTCATTCTAATAAAATCATATTTTCCAGTGCTAACAGGTTCCAAAAATAATCCGATATCAATCAATCCCTGATCAAGCCATTGATTAATATCATCATTATCGCCACTATGTATATAAAATTTTACATTAGGATATTTAAGTCTGAAATCATGAATAACTTTAGCTAAAGACTCAAAGCTTCTTAATTCACAACAACCAATCGAAATTGTCCCTGACATATTTTCATTATTATTTACATCATCTTTTGCCTTTTCAGTTAAAGATATTATTTCTTTTGCTCTTCTTAAAAAAATAATACCTTCGCTAGTTAATTTTAAATTATGTTGATTACGTATAAAAAGTTTTACACCTAAATCTTCTTCTAAAGAATTGATTTGTCTAGACATAGTTGGCTGCGTAACATGTAAAATTTTTGAAGCTTTAGTAAAATTTTTTTCTTCGGCAACCATTATAAAATATTCAAGAACCCTAGTATCCATTTTCCCACTTCCATTATTCATTTTTTGTATAACTAACAATATAATATAAGCATTTCAAATTATTAGCAACTTGATATATTATTTTATTTACAAATTTAATAAGGAAGTGGATTTATGAAAAATGTATTAGTTGTATCTGGTCATCCAGAATTAGAAAATGAATCTGTTGCAAATAAAAATATATTGAATAATTTAGAAAAGTTAATGCCAAATGCCGAATTTGATTACTTAGACAAGCTTTATAGTGATTTTAATATTGACATAAAAGATGAACAATCTAAGCTCCAAAAAAGTGACGTGATTGTATTACAATTTCCTATTTGGTGGTATTCAATACCTTCATTAATGCAAAGATGGTTTGAGCAAACATTTCAACATGGATTTTCTCATGGTAGTTCAGGAAACGAATTAAAAAATAAAAAAATAATCTTGTCTTTTACAAGTGGTGCTAGCAAAGAAATGTATAAAAAAGATGGGTTTATGAAGTATTCTGTTAATGAATTACTATCACCTTTATACGCAACTGCAAATCTATGCGGAATGAAAATTATAGGTGAAGTTTACACCGATAATGTTTCATATTTAGCAAGAGATGATAGTTCATTACTTGAAGATACTAAAGAGAGAACTAAAGAACATGCTGAAAAAGTAGTGGATTTAATTGAAAAGGCATAAAATGATAAAACAAATATTTATAGCTCCATTAAGAGAAAATATTGACAATAACATCATTAATAAAGTTATTAATGAAATGAGAAATATGAAAAGTAAAAATAAAAACATTTTAAATATTAACGTTAATAAGTCTCTAGATATTATGGGAATTAAAAATGCAATTGTTATGATAATCGATTTAAAAGATAAAACTTCTTTAATAGAATTATTAAACAGCAATCTCCATAAAGAAATCAGCAATAAGGTATCTAAAATAATTAAAACTGAGGATATAGTGACTGTACAAATATAGTAAAAAGGAGAAATATTATGAGTGAAATTAAAAATGTAAAACTTAATAATGGTGTGTTAATGCCTCAACAAGGTTTTGGAGTATTCCAAATTACAGACAAAGAATTATGCAAAAAATCAGTAAAAGAAGCATTAAATGTTGGATATCGTGCAATTGACACAGCACAAGCTTACTTCAATGAAAATTATGTTGGAGATGCAATTAAAGAAAGTGATATTGATAGAAAAGATATCTTCTTAACAACTAAAGTATGGCCCAAAAATTATGGATATCAAAATACTTTAGATTCAGTTGAAGAATCAATGAAAAAACTAAACACAGATTATTTAGACTTAGTTATCCTTCATCAACCATTAAATGATTATTATGGAGCATACCGAGCTTTAGAAAAGTTATATGATGAACAAAAAATTAGAGCAATTGGCATTTCAAACTTTAATACAGTACAATATGCAGACTTGGTTATGAATATGAAAGTAGTTCCCGCAATTAATCAAGTGGAAACACACGTATTTAATCAAGAAACAGGACTAAGAGAATACATGGATAAACACAACACGCATATTGAATCTTGGGCACCTTTAGCAGAAGGAAAAAATAATTTTTTTAATAATAATATTTTAAATATGATTGGACAATATCATGAAAAATCAGCTGCACAAGTAGCATTAAGATTCCTTGTACAAAGTGGAATTATTATCATTCCAAAATCTACTCACATTGAAAGAATGAAACAAAATATGGAAGTATGGAACTTTAAATTGAATGATTATGAAATGAAAGCAATTCAAGATCTCGACTTAGATAAAAGTTTATTTTTTGACTATTCAGATCCTAAACAAGTAGAGCGATTAAATAATTTTGAAGTTTAATTGAACAATAAATAATTCTAAAATATTTATGTATTTTAGAAATTGTTTCATGTGAAACACAAAGAAAACTCATTGGATAATTTTCTCTATAATTATTGGGATTATTCTTACAAATTCAAGCTTTATATTAATTTCATATACACTATTTATTAAAAAAGCGATATTTAACTAATGTTAAATATCGCTTTTAATTAATCATCAATAAACTCTGCTGATAAAATATTATTCACAGAAATTAAAACCTTTTTATACTCTTTAGATTTAATACCTTTACTTTCAGTAGCAATAATAAAATCTTGCTCTTTTAAAAAATATGACAAGGATTCTTCTTTGCTTAGCTGATCATTAAATTCTAAACCTTGAATGTCAAAAACTGTTTTTCTAAATCCTGCATTAATGCCAGCTGTTAAGACTAATCTAAGCTCAAATCTTTTTTTATCATCATTCATTAATATCACTATCCTTTAACTTTTCTGATATTGATTATTATAGTTAATTCAATTAAAAATTTAAAATTATATTAATTTATAAAATAATCTTTTTTAATGATTTATTCTTATCGATAATTTCATATAAAAAATATGTTAAGCTAATTAAAATGATATGGTTAAAAAATATACGGAGGTGTTGAAATATATAGATTTATCTTCTATATATACATATGAAAATAAAAAATTTTTTGTTATCAATGATGACGGTTAGTTTATTAATAGTTACTTTGGGTGCTACTAATCATAACGTACATGCAATGACTGCTAGTGATGCTAATCCTAGTAATACTATCTATGATGTATCAGAACATCAAGGTGTTTTTACAGATGCTCAAGTGCAACAATTAAAGTCAGAAATTCCATTTGTTATTTTAAGAGTGCAACAAGGCAGTGAATACTCTGATCATACTTTCCAACAAAATCGTGATTTAATGAATAAGTATGGGGTTCCCTACGGAGTATATTCATTCAGTATGTATGAAAGTCCTGATGATGCCGCAAATGAAGCTCGTACATTATATAATCGAGCTCCTGATGCTAGATTTTATGTAAATGACTATGAATTAAGAACTGTACAATCTGGCGGAGCGGATAATGCAGCGCAAAGTTGGGTTGATACATTACGTCCATTGGTTGGTCAAAGAAAAATTTTATATTATGGTCCAACTTGGTTGATGCTACAAGATACTTCGAATGCAATTAGTTCATATGACGGTTATTGGATACCAAACTATAATGAAACTGAACCAAGTAGAGAACATGTCTTATGGCAATTTGCCAGTGACTTTCATTCCAATGCATTAGGCCAAAATATTGATGCTAGTTTATTAAATTCAAAAGATGTAAATTGGTTCATTGGAGAAACTAATGATACCAATGCACAACCAGTTACTCCTAATAATCAGAATAGCAATAACCAAAATAATAATAATAATAATCAAAGTAATGATAATAATTCTGATCAGTCTCAAACTAAACCTCAACCAAAACCTAAAAATACTAGTTATGTCCAAAAATCTAACAATATGATTATTAAAGATGGTTATGAATATCAAATTTATAATCATGTTCCTAGTGATAATAAGTTCGAAGGTAAAACTTATGCGAAAGCTAGTATTAAGGATTATAAACATAAATCAGTTTATGTAAATTCAATTGCAACTGTTAATGGTAAGACTTATTACCGTATATATTACAAAAATCATGCAATTGGCTGGGTTAATACCAAAGCACTTATCCCAAACGTAAAATATACTAATTACTATAAAACTAAAACTGTAAAGAAAAACACTAAAATTGATTTTTATAATCACATTTCAAACAGTGGTTTTTCAAACGTTAAAGTAACTGCGCATGGTAAAAATTATGCAAATAAAAAGATAAAAGTTACTCGTCGCGCTATCAAAGATGGTTGGAACAGTTATTACTATCAAGCATCTTACCATGGTAAGACACTTGGTTGGATTTACCAAAGTGCGCTTAAATAAGTCAATACAGATAAAAAATGCTACTTTCAATTAAAGTAGCATTTTTATTTTGGCTTAAAATCATAATTATATTATTATATAAAAAAAGAATCTTTAGTTACAATGAGAATTGTAGGAGGGATGCATATGAAATTACGTGATTTTATTACTAGAAATAATGATGTTTTTCATAAAAATTATGACAATTATAAACGTGGAAATGATAGTCAATTATCCAAAAATAAAACTTTAGCTGAGTTAATTCAAAAAGAGATGAAAAAGCAAAGTCTAGTTTCAATCAATCATAAGGTAGATATTGATTACAATAAGTATTCTACAGATATGAAAGTTTACGAATATATCAGATGGCAAACACAAAAAAATCATTTTAGTTTAGCTGATGATATTTTCCAAACCTTCTTTAATCAAAATAATCAATATGAAAACGCAAAAGATAAAATCAGTGAATATCTAATTATCGCCCCTTTCATTAAAGTGCTAGATAATTTATATAAATTAAACGTTATCAACGTTGATAACACTTCACACCATGTGATAGCTAAAAATATTAAATGTCATGCATATCAACCAATGTTGATGCAAAATGGTCCTGATTATACAGTCGAATATAAAAATGATTGGTCAGAAATTTTTCAATCAATTAATGATAAATATTTAAAATAGAAAAAACATCTAGATAGATAATCTAGATGTTTTTTTATTATTATTTAAATGCACTTTGGTAAATCCAACCAAGTAATTTGCCACGATAGTAAGCTTTGTAGTAATAACTATGCCAGCCATCTTTAATGGCACGACTAGTGATTTTTAACTTTTTGTTGGCATAGCTATATCCATGATTAGTAATACGACTGGCAAACCCACTATTATTAATATGATTATGGAAAGCCACTTTTGGATTATTCTTCATAGTCTTATTTACGTAGTAACTTGAATAATTTAAATTAGGTACTAAAGCTCTTGTATTAACCCAACCGATAACATGATTTTTATAATACAAACGATAATATGATCTGCCATTAACGTTAGCAATAGAATTTATATAAACTCTTTTATGAGTGTAATCACTTACACTAGCTTTAGCATAAATATTATCTGAGAATTTATTATCTAATGGTACGTGATTATAAATTTGATAATCATAGCCATCCTTAATAATCATCGTTTTTGATTGTTGGGTGTAAGTTGTGTTTCTAGGTTTGGACTTAGAAGTATTATTTTGTGAATCATTAGATTGATTTTGATTGTTACTTTGTTGAGCATTATTACTTTGATTGTTAGCTTGGCTGCTATTAGCATCGTTATCAATTGGTGTTGGCTGTGCATTAGCATCGGCAGTATCACCAATAAACCAATTAGCATCCTTGGAATCTAATAAGCTAGCATCAATATTTTTACCTAATGCATTAGAATAAAAATTACTTGTAAACTGCCATAAAACATGTTCTCTTTGTGGTTCACTATCCTGATATGCTGGTAACCAATAGCCATCATACGAACTAATTGCGTTAGCAGTATCTCTTAGCATTAACCAAGCTGGTCCATAGTATAAAACTTTTCTTTGTCCAACTAATGGGCGCAACGTGTCGACCCAAGTTTGAGCAGCAGTATTGGGATCACCAGAGGTTAAATCATTTTCTTCATAGTCATTTACATAAAATCTTGCATGTGGTGCACGACTATATAATGTACGAGCTTCATTTGCAGCATCTTCGGGCGAAGTATACAAACTAAATGAATATACACCATATGGAACATTATACTTTTCTAATAAATCACGATTGTGCTGAAATGTATAATCATAACGCATACTACCATTTTGAGCCCTGATAATAACGAATGGAACTTCTTGCTTAAGTTGTTGTACTTGCGTATCTGTCCAATATGATTGCCATTCGGACATATCATAAACAGTGTTATTAGGATTAGCATCACTAGCTGACATTGCATGAACATTGGTCTTAAATGAAGCAAAAGCAATTATTAAAAGTGTAAAAGTTATAATAGTTAGTAAAGTATTTTTTATTTTCATATTCTAATATGTAATCTTAATTGAATTTAAAATTATATATTTGCCACCTCCTATTTCCATTCTATCGCTATTTATAAAAATGTATAGGTAGTTAATTTTATAATATGAATCAATTTAATCTATCTTTATTTTTAATAACAAAATCAATAAAATATTGACTTGCAATTGGAATAGTTTCTTTATTTCTAGAAACAATTGCTACAGGACGATTAATTTTAGGCACAGTTGGTCGACAAACGACATCAAAATCTGTTCTTGTCGCAACCAATTCTGATAAAATACTGACTCCTAGCCCTGCTTCAACCATTGCCATAATTGTATAGTCATCTTGAATTTCATATTTAACATCAGGTTTTTGAACACCTGCATTTTTAAAAGCATTAAGAGGTTCACTATAACCACCACCTTCAACTAAGATAAATGGATCATTAACTAGTTTAGCTAAAGGAATTTGTTTCATTTTAGCTAGTGGATGATTCTTAGGTATAAAAGCCTTCATTTCAGTATTATGAATAATTATCTTATCTAATCCATCTCCATACTTAGCAGTCATAATACTAAAATCAACTTGTCCCGTTTTCACTAAATTCAGTAGATCTCCATAGTCACCTTGTTGCAAAACAAAATTAATTCCAGGATATTTCTTTTTAAATTCTTCGAATAATTTAGGTAACCAATAACAACTAACACTAGTAATTGCACCAATGCGAATGGTTCCCGTTTTAAGGCCTCTAATATCATGTGCAGTTTCTTGTAATGATTGATATTTACTAATAGCCTCTTGAATATATGGATATAATGTCTTTCCTTGAGGAGTAAGTTTCACTCCAACTCTAGACCTTTCTAAGATCTTCATATCATATTCATTTTCTAAACTATTAATCATCTGGCTAACTGAAGATTGAGTATAACCTAAAGTTTTCGCTGCTTTAGTAAAACTATTATTTTCTAAAATTGATTTCAAAACTAATAACTTATTAATGACAAATCACCTTTTCTAATGTTTAAACAATAAATATTAATTTTACTTATTGATATCATCATTATATATTATTTATAACGAATTAAAAGGAGTGAATAAATAATATATGAATATTTTTAAAAAAGCATCTGTAAGTACTTACATAAAAGCTGATCAAAAATTATCCAAAAGTTTGACTACTCGTGATTTAATAGGTTTAGGAATTGGAGCAGTTATTGGAACTGGTATTTTTATTTTACCAGGTCATGAAGCAGCTAATCATGCTGGACCTGCAGTTGCAATTGCATTTTTATTAGCAGCGATTGTTTCAGGGATGGTTGGTATGGCATATGCTGAGTTTTCATCAGCGATGCCAATAGCCGGATCAGCATATTCATTTGGATCAATTATATATGGAGAAATGGTCGGTTGGCTTCTTGGTTGGTCATTGATTCTTGAATATTTCTTAGCTGTTTCAGCTGAAGCAACTGGTTTCGCATCTTATTTTAATAATAATATTCTTAGTGCAATCGGGATTAATATTCCTAAAGCTTTACAAAATGGACCTATGGAAGGCGGTGTCATAAATATAACTGCTGTTGTCATAATATTATTAATAACAGCAATTATTCTACAAGGAACAAATTTATCTAAGAAAATTGAAAATTGGGCAGTAATTATTAAAGTTGCCATAATTATTTTATTTATATGTATTGGTATTTTCTACGTAAAAGCTAATAATTATGTTCCATTTTATCCAAAAGAATTTCATAGTATACCATTTGGTATGGGTGGCATTTCAACTGCTGCAGCGACTGTATTCTTTGCTTTTATTGGATTTGATGCTTTAGCAGCTAATTCTGCTGAAACGATTGATCCAGGTAAAAATGTTGTTCGTGGAATTATTGGTACTGTAATCATTGCCGTTATACTTTATGTATCATTTTCACTAGTATTAACTGGAATTGTTAATTATAAGCAATTAAATGTGGATGACCCTGCTGCATTTGCCCTACAATTAATTCATTTAACTGCATGGAATAAATTAATTACTGTTGGTGCATTAATTGGTATTTTTACAGCGATGGTAACCATGTTTATTGGTGGATCTAGGTTGGTATATGCATTGGGCCGTGATGGATTGCTTCCTAAAAAAATGGGTACGGTCAGTAAAAAGCACTCTGTTCCTAGTAATGCTATTATTATTGCAGCAATCATCCAAGCTATCTTTGCTGGATTGGTGCCATTAACTCAACTAGCTTCATTAATAAATGCTGGAACTTTAATTGCTTTTACTTTTATTTCATTTGGAGTTATCAAACTTCGTCATCGTAAAGATATTAAAAATAATGGTTTTAAAATGCCCTTTTATCCATTTTTGCCAATCATTGCTGGAGTATTTAGTATTTACTTTATCTTAATGCTTCCTAATGTTACAAAAATATCTGTAGGTATATGGACAATTATTGGTTTTATTGTTTATTTTGTTTACGGTATTAGGAAGTCAAAATTACAAAATAATAACTAACAATTAAAAAAACTGCTTAGAATAAATTTTTCTAAGCAGTTTTTATTTTATTTTTTTGTATTGTTTGCTTCAGCAGAGCAAACATTATTGTAGATTAATGTATATGCTTCATTAAATGCTTCTAAATAAGTTTTACCATCTTGTGGGTCTAAACTAGCATGATTGAAGAATTCCTTGGTAAGTTCTAATGCAATTTCTTTATTGTTCATATTAAACTACCTCCTAATTTGAGAATAATTATAACAAAAAAATGGAAATATTGAAGTAATTTTTTGTCATATCATAATAACAATCAATTAAATTAATAATTTTATGTATTATAATGTTGTTAACCTCTTAGAAAGAAATGATTTGATGAAAAAGTTATCTATAGTATTTTTTACATTTGCTTTAATGTTAACGGCAACATTAAGTATTGCAAATGCCGATGGATTTTATAATTCTAAAGGTTCCCATCAAAAAGGAACAATTGTTAAAAATATTCAACAATTAAATGATGCTATTAAAAATAAAAAGCATCATATTATTATTGATAGAACCATCAATGGCGGAGATGTGCCAAAAACTTATACGTTTGCTGATAAAAGTTGGGATAATTTAACTATTGAAGGATTAAAAGGAAGCAATCCCGCATTAGTTAACATCCAATTAAAAGTCGATGGTGAATTATTACCAGCAAATCAAAGTATTACTAATGTGGTAATTAAAAATATCAAATTTTACGGTCATATTAATGATTTACAAAAATTAAATAATGATCAAATCACCGTTGGTGGCGTTGGTGTAAATTATTTAGGTGTTTCTTTACGTCGTGTAAATAATGCAATCATTAAAAACAATGATTTTCATGATATTCCTGATGATTTGTTTTCTATATCATTGTCCTCAGACAAAGTCACTGTAGATCATAATCATTTTTGGTTTTCTAATAAATGGTTAAATATGAATCCTGATCCAAAATGGAATTGGGTTGGTGATTGGCATGATCTAGCCTCAGAAAGATTGCCATTACTAATAGGAGCTAATAAAAATGATTCATATATGGCAACAGGTAAATTACATGTTACCCTAAGTAATAATTGGTTTGGTCCTAATTTAAAGGGACGCCCATTACTTAGAGGATACGTACATGCCTACAATAATTATTTTGATAATAGTACTAATCCTACTGGTCAAAATGCACAGGGGTATTCACAAAATCAATATAATGCTATGCAAATTGGCAGTGGTAGTAATATATTATCTGAACATAATTATTTCTATAAAACTAACAATAGCCAAAATATTGGTTTAGATAATAAAGATGATGCATATAAATTTGTCACTAGACATAATACATTTAGAAATACTACTGGAATTAGTGCTAAGAGCAATGCAAAAAGCATTAAAATTCCATATAAATATCATCTAATTAAGTCACATAATTTAATTAAGAATATTAAAAAAACTGCTGTTGTTAGATAATCATAATAGATATAAAAAGCCTTCTAAAATTTATATTTTAGAGGCCTCTATATTATTTATTAAAATACATTTTCACCTATTAATAATGATGGTGCACCATTCTTATTATTTTTCAAATAATTTACTAGTTGATGATAAGATTCTAAAGCTATCTTGCGATCCTTTGATAATTTAACGTGATTAATCATTTTGCGCAATTTACTCAAATCTTTATTATGTTTTTTATTAGTATTCATAATCTTAGTTTCTAGTTTTACTATATTTCTCAATGACTTTATATTCTTATTGTTGTTATAGAAACCATCTATAAAGTCTGCATTAACAACTTTACCCTTTCTAGAAACTAACTCAACACCTTCAGATCCCGTTGCACCAGAAAGAATCCAAACAGCTTTTACTTTAAAGTTGGTCTTGTTTTTTGATGGGACGGATACATATGGATAATCCGGATTTTTTGTGTCTTTAGTTGTATATAGTCTGTAAACATAGCCATCTTTAGCTAGTTTATTTGTTAATGTCTTAGATAAATAAACTTTTTCTTTAGGATACTTATTCTTACTTTGTGCATTAGCATTATTATTCAACAATGGGGTAGAGAATAATAATGTAGCTAAAGATATCAGTGATAACTTTTTGAAATTAAATTTCATTATAAAATCTCCCTCTGCTATTTATTTTACATCATAGTTGTAATTCACTGCTAATATTTTCATATGTAACTGAACTAATGATAATATCAATGTTAACAAATTCATAAAATTATCTTGTAAAAAAATAATTATTTTATGTGTATATATTTGGATTTAATTTCTATTTGGTTAAAAAAATATAAATCAAAAAAAGTAATACTATTAATAAAATACATACATTAAAAATTAAATATAAAGTTTTATTATTTCTTTCATCAAGATACATTCTTTTTATACAAATAGAAAAGAAAAATAAACAAAAAAATAAAATTTCTACAATAAAGTTAAACTTACTTAACGTCACAATAAACAAAATTAGTAATGTTAAGCAAGAAGTCTTAGCCGTTTTTTCACTACTTAATTTCATACAAGAGAACCTCCTTAAACCTGATGTTTTTAAATAATAAATGTAAAACAAAATAAAATTAATAATATAAACAATATAAATACATTAAAAATTATATATTTCTTCTTTTTATCTACTTTATTTATATACATAGTTTTGGTAATACAAAGAAATAAAAGAAGTATAAATATAATTATAAATTCTAATATGCTTTTCATATTATGATCTAATATTTGATTAACATTATTTTTAAACCAGAAGAGAATTGCAACACTTAAAATTGTAATCAAAGTATTTCCAATTTCTTTTGTACTAAAAGATTTTTTCAAATAGCTTTTCATATAAATTTCCTAACTGAATATGTAAGAAACTAGTAAAAATAAAAATGGCATTAACAAACTATATACACACATAAAGGTCATTTTTCTATTTATGCTCATAATTTCTTTATTAGATTTTATCCTATTTTTGTCTAAAAAATAATGAGTTATAACTCCAACTATAGCTAAAAATGCTAAAAAATAAGATGCTTTTTGCAAATAAATTACAACAAACAAAGATACAATTATAGATATGATAGCCATAGTAGTTACTAAATTTAATTTTTTCAATAAATATTTTTCCATCATAGTTGTTTTACCTTCTTCGATTAGTAATTAAATTTAAAATATTAATAAATATAAATCAATATTTCTAAAATGAATAATATTATTGGCAATAATATGGACAATATAATCATCCAATTCATTTTTGTATTTAGGCAAAGTTCATTACCTCTAATATTAATCTCATTCCTACGTTTAAAATAAGTATTTAATGCAGAAAAAATTCCACAAAACAAAAGAACAACAATTCCGCTAAGTTGTTGTAAAGAAGATAAAAGATATAACAAAATTGACGTTAATATACAGGACATAATGTATAAAATTATTGAATAATTTAACTTTTTTAATAAATATTTTTTACTCATTTTTTATTCTCCTTTATCTTAAATAACTATTTTTTAATTTTGTGTTTATAAACAAAATAATTAGTAATTCCTACGAAAATAGCAGAAATTCCCCAAACTATATTTTCTCTAGGAGAAATAATTAATTGAGGAATTGTTAAATGTTTGTCATTTGACAAAAGATCAAGAATAAAAAATAAAATACGCTCACAAATAAAAAAATTAAATGCCATTAGTATACATTTTCTTTTAAATTTATTAATCTTAAAATTATAGTCGTTATTATCATATGCTTCAACTTGATCTAATTTAAGCCTAGAAACAGCAATATTTACATAAAAAATAATTGTGAAAAATATTAATAAATCAGTAAATAATAAAACTGTTAAAACATCATCGGCATCCAATAATGAAACAAGAAATACTGTGGAGAACATCTGCAGGAAAAAAAGAATGAATAAAATTATAAATGCATTATTGCCTATTCTATTTACTTCTTGTTTTTTATATTCATCAAAATAACCATGAATTCCATAAGTATGTTTAATTATCCTAACATATAGTGAATCTTTTGTTTTTCTCATCCTTACACCTTCCAAAATAATGAATTTAAATCTGAGTCCAAAGCTTCAGCAATGCTTACACATAACTTTAAAGATGGATTATATCTACCCTTTTCAATTAAACTTAACGTTTGCCTTGAAATACCAACTTTTAGAGCTAAATCTTTTTGCTGGAGATTTTTAGAAACTCTGATGAGCTTTACTTTATTATTCATATTTACACTCCTACTTAAGTAACATATAAATTCCTTAAGTAATTTATATGTTACTTAAAATTTATAAAAAGTCAAATTTGAAAAAGGACATTGTTAATTATAACAATGTCCTTTTTATACGTTTACTTATTGTCTTCTTTAATCAAATGTAACTTTTTAGCTAATTCAGCCAATTGCTTTAGTCCTTGTTGATAACCTTTTTTAAATTCTGCAGAAACGTTAGTAATATTAAAGTTTTTATTGTTTATTGCTGAATTAAATCCTCTATTTTCTTCATTGGTTCTATTTTTAGAACTTTCATTATTTGTTTTATTAAATTTCTTTTCTACTTGTTTAAATTGGCTATTAATAGATCCACCTAATTCACTTGCTTCATTTTTTAAATCTGCTTGGCTTCTTGATCCTAATAGTTCTTTAAAATTACCTTGTTTCACTTGGTTAATTTCATATTGAAAATTATTGTTTGCATCATTATTTTTATAATGATTCCATGAAATAAATAAAATAAAAATTAAAATGACCGAAAATATTAATCTTTTCATATCAGCATTCCTTTCTATTATTTAACATAGTTGCGATTATATATTAATTAATCAATTTTTCAAATAAATATATACGTAAAAAAATTAGCTAGACTTAATAAAAAGACTAGCTAATTTTTATTAGATTAATTATTTAATTTTTAAAGTCAACGCATTCAAAGCAACAATCACTGTACTTATCGACATGATAATTGCTCCAACCATTGGATCTAACATAATTCCGGCAAATGATAAAACACCTGCAGCCAATGGTAAAGCTATAATATTGTAACCAGCTCCCCACCATAAGTTCTGAATCATCTTAGTATGTGACTCTTTAGCTAATTTAACTAAACTAACCACGTCTAGTGGATTACTGTTAACCAATACAACATCGGCAGAATCAACTGCAATATCAGTTCCTGATCCAATTGCAATACCCATATCTGATTGCGTTAAACTAGGAGCATCATTAATTCCATCACCAATAAACATCACTTTGCCATCTTTTTGATAATTAGTAACATTCTTTTGCTTATCTTCTGGAAGTAATTTAGCTTTTACTTCTGTAATACCTAGTAATGAAGCCACTTTATTTGCAGCAGACTCATTATCACCAGTTAACATGACTGGCGTAATCCCTTGGCTTTGTAAATATTGAATCATATCTTTTGAACCGGATTTAATTGAATCACCTTCAGCCACAAAGCCAATAACTTTATTATTTTCAACTACATAACTTAATGAATTACCTTTTTCTAAATATTGCTTAGTTACGTTTTCATCATATTGAATATTATTAGCATCTAAATATGCAGCGGAAACAATTAAGAATTCATGATTATTAATTGTCCCTTTCATTCCGTATCCAGTAATTTGATTATCATTATTTACGTCAGATAATGATAATTCTTTTTGTTTAGCGGCTTCCATAATCCCTGTTGCTAATGGATGATTAGAATTTTGTTCCACACTAGCAGCAATTTTTAAAATTTCAGCTTTTGCATAATTATTATCTAAACTGTCATAACCATTAACTTGAAATTTACCTTCAGTTAGGGTGCCAGTTTTGTCCATTAATGCATATTTAATGTCATTAATTTTTTCTAATGAAGTTTTATTTCTAATCAATAATCCATTAGTAGCAGCAATGGAAGTTGTTCTAGAAACGATTAATGGAACCGCCAAGCCTAATGCATGTGGACAAGCAATAATTAATACTGTAACAGTAACTGGAATGGAAAAACTAATTCCTTTAATAAATGACCAGGAAACAAAGGCAATAATAGCAACAATTAATGCTGCATAGAACAAGTAACTAGCGACTTGATTAGCCAAATTTTCAGTTTTTGATTTAGCAGATTGAGCTTCTTGCACCATATTCATTACTTTAGATAAATAACCACTATTGCCAGTTCCAGAAATTTTAACTTTAATAGTACCATCACCGTTAACAGAACCACCAATAACTGAGTCATCTGATTTTTTATTAACACTTCTTGATTCACCAGTTACTAATGATTCATTAACTGAAGTTGCCCCATCATAAATCGTTCCATCAGCAGGAATCTTTTCTCCAGCTTGAATTAAAATGTTATCCCCAACTGATAATTCACTTGTGGAAACATCCTTTGTTTGGTTATCGCTAATTAAATGTGCATTATCTGGCAATAGTTTGGACAATTTATTAATTGCTGAACCAGCATTCATAACTGAATTCATTTCAATCCAGTGCCCCAATAACATGATCACAATTAATGTAGATAACTCCCAAAAGAAATCATTAACCATTGGAGTTACATGCAAAATGTCATTAGCAACTACTGCATAAATACTATAAATATAAGCAACTGAAATACCTAAGGTAATTAGTGACATCATTTCAGGCTTTTTATTTTTCATTTCACCTTTGGCACCATTAAAAAATGGGGTACTGCAATAGAAAAATAAAATACTACCTAAAATTAAGACAATAAAGTCAGAACCACTGAAGGTTAATTGAAATGGTAGTTTCATTCCCATCATTGGTGACATAAGGATAATTGGAATTGTTAAAATTAGCGAAATCCAAAATTTCTTTTTCAAATCACCCATATCCATCATGTGACCACCATGGTTCATCATATGTCCATGATCATGGTTCATGTTACCCATGTCCATGTGATCCATATGACCACTGCCATGGTGCATGTGGCTCATGTCCATATCGTGATGCATATGTTCGTGATTATGATCCATACCACCCATATCCATATCATGGTGCATATGCTCTTCATGGTCATGTTTCATATTACTCATGTCATGATGCATGTTATTTTTATCATCATGTTGCATATGATCCATATCACAATTTTTCATGTTTTTGTGATCCATATGACCATTTTTGTCTGTACTGCAACAATCCATCTCTTCATGGTTCATCTTGCTATGATCCATGTTTTTCATGTCTTTATGACTCATAAATCTTACCTCCTAAACAATGACATTCAACTTTTTCTGGTGCATCCACCATTTTTTTATCTAAGGTTTTAATTAGTTTGCTAATATCGGATTTGCTCAAATCAATGTTATTAATTAAATAATCAAGAGTTGAACCATATTGCATACAACAAATTTCATTAAACATATGTTTAATTTTCATTTTGTAAGCATCTTGTTCATTGATTAAACAGTGATAGTAATTCTTTTTATCAACTTTTTTTACACCAATGATTTTTTTATTCTTCAATCTAGTAATTAAAGTTTTAATTGTTGATTCACTCCAATCACTTTTCTTGGAAAGTAAATCAATAATTGTCTTACTTCTTGAATCACCGATTGTCCACAAAACCCTCATTAATTCCCATTCAGCATCGGAAATGTTACTGACTTTGTTATCGATGGTTACCACCTCTTAAATTTATTATTTATATATAGTCTACATTTGTAGACGGAAATGTCAAAGAAAAAGATTTCGCTTAAGTTTTATTTAAGATTTCACTGTTATATTGTTAATAATCTTAAAGAAAAGAAGGTTTTATAATAATAAAAAACAATTAATTATTAAGCATCAATCAAATATTAATCAAAATCATAAATATAGATTAAATTTACATGTTAATCAGGATTGGAAAGCTGCTTCTTTAAGATGGATTAATGATTGAGATTAAAAAATAATCCTGCAAAATAATGATATTCCTATATACTACAAATAATTTATAACAAAAAACAGCACTTAGAGCAGAGAGCCTAAGTGCTGTTTTTTTATTTAGTAATACTTAAAAATTTTATTTTACGACTAAATATAAATTTAATAATTATATATATGATTAATCCTAATATGTATCCTATAAAGTTTAAAATTATATCGTTAACATCAAATACCCTATATCCTAAATAAAAATAATTAAGGATTAATTGAGATGTTTCTATTAATAAGGTTGATAAAAAACCAACGATAATATTTATATACCAACCGTGAAATTTATTTGGAAATAGTGAATTTAAAAAAATAGCTAGTGGAAATGTTAACAATATGTTTCCCCATATTTGAATAGGTAAATAGTTAAACATGTCCATAACATTAAAATTAAACATTGTTTGTTTACCAAAGCTGATATTATGAATTAGATTAGATGAATTAAAAATATTTATTGGAAAAATAGTCATACTAATAAGATTATATAAATATATAAAAAACATAACTAATGTAATGCCATTTAAAACATTTAGTTTTCTTCGCTTAATTAGAATAAACATCATAAAAAATAATAATAGCAACATTGGTATCAAGATAATCTCTGAGCTAATCATATTTCCAAAATATGGTTTACCGTCTACTGAAATCATTAATTACTATGACAACTCCTTTATGTGCATTTTATCATGTTAAATTCTATAGAAAAATAAAGGAAATCTTAATTAAAAAGTTAAGATTTCCTTTATTTTATTTATTGTCATTTATTACTATAATCACATTACCATAATATTTATTTCCTTTTTGATAAACATAAACACCTATACGTTTATGCTTTCCAAATTTATAGATATTACCAATTTGATGTCTATACAATTTATATACATAATTTTTAAAACTAATTTTATTAGAGTTTAGTTGCTTAAAGATTTCATTACTATAATTATCTTTATCATGCTTTAATTCAAAACGATGTAAGTTTTTTGTATTATGATCAATATTGGATGCTTGATCGTCAAAATCTATTAAATATTGATATCCCTTATTAACAGGATTATCAAAATAACTTGCATATAAATTAGCTATTGATTGAATATTATTATCTGTAGAATATCCATTAAAAATACTAATTACCTTTTCATTATAATATGACTTATTAGATTGATTAAGAAATACTACCCATTTATCTCTTACCCAATATTTTATATCATGGCTTGTACCATCATTTATTCCATAGAACACATAGTATTTATGATTCTTTTTATTATAAAGTTTTTCTTTAGAAACTACATATACATCAACATAATTTTCAAGTGCTTGAGATGATTTATAAGAATTATATAAATTCTTAGAATAAAGAAATGGAGATCCAACAATATCAACTGATGCTTTATTAATATGTTTAGTCCAAATGTGTCTATAATTATTTTTCCTATATAGAGACTTATATGTTGGTAGATTACTTTTTATGGGTGCCTTATGGACAACCTCAGCAGCTTGAGCATTATTAGTTGCAAATAAGAATAGTATAGATATTAAAAGAACAGTTATTGATATGGCTATAGATTTATTTTTATTCATAATAATACCTCCCTTCATTTTATTAATGTTTATATAAACATTAACACATAAAAAATAAAATGATGTTATTTTTCAAAAATTATACACAAATTAAAAAAATCGTGGTGATAAATTCATGAAAAAATACTATTTAAAATGTTTACCATTTTTTCTTATTACAAGGTAGCTAGGAATTATAATGGCTAATAAAACAATAATAATACCCATATAAATATAGATATTTTTGTCATTAGAATGAGACTTAGCTGTTACGTTTTTATCTGAATCACTCTTGTCCTTATGATTTGTATTGACCTTTTTATCTGGATTTGTATTCTTATTTAAAGATTCTTTATTTGTTAAATTTGATGAAGAATTGTCTTTAGATTTTGTACTAGGATTTAATTTATTAACATTATTATCTGCCATTGTAGATCTGTCATTATCTGATTGAGATTTATGATAACCACTTTTATCTTTATCAATCAACGTACTATTTGAATCACCTGAATTTTTTGTTTGTTTTGTTGTATTATTAGAGTTATCTTTATTTGTTGATGCCGGCACATAATACATATTTATACTGGAAACATTGTTACTGAACTTACCATTGATTAATTCACTACTGCCCTTAAAATAATATCCATTAATTTTAGGCGGAATAATATTTAGATTTGTTCCTATCTTTCCTGATATAGTAGTATCATTTTGTAATTTATGCCCACTAACTGAATCAACATAGTTTACATTAACGTTGATATTATTATCAGCTTTAACATTAATGCTTAAACTGAATGATAAAAAAGTAAGAAAAATTAATACTATGAAGCATAATTTCAATTTTTTATATATTGCCATATGTTAAATACCTCCTTATGTATTAAATAATTATAAACATAGATATAAATATTACACAAAAATAAATATAGTTTAAGAATAATGATTCAAAAAATTCATAAATAAACTAATATTATAATTAAATTGAGTATATACATGATACGAATACCTAAATAACCAACATTTAAATGATAGTCTACTTTATGCATAATTATATAAAAATGTATAAAATCAAGATATTTATCATTATCAATGCTTAGAAATAGACATTTAGATTTAATATTATTAGTCGTTAAACATTGCTGATATTGAGTTAATTTTTTCAATAGAACTTAAATATAAAGTATTTGATTTACCAGTCTTTTAATCATGAATGTATATATTGGCTTTAATATAACTTTTTTCATCTAATTTAAATACATCGTGATATTTTAAAAATAAAACGTCGCTAGCGCATAAGTTATAGTAGCTTTATCCACTTGAAAAACGGTTAAATTACATAGTCTCAAACTAAAACTTTGAATCTTCTAATAATATTAGATTGCAAATATTTTTATTGAAGATATGTTAGGATAATTACTAGTTGAATTAATTATTTATAAAAATAACAGATTGTTAAATAAATATATGTTAAAAATTGATTTTGGAGATGGTAATCATTCATTTTATTTTAAATCTAACTATACTGGTGCTTTATATTCCATTGATATATTTATTAATAAAAATTCTTAAAGAATTTAAACACTTTAAACAGAAAATTAAATATGAAAATAAAAAAAATATGTATTCAGACAAAGATGTAATAAAGAATAAATATCTTAATTTTTCTTTTTTATTTTTAGGGATGTCTTTTGCACTAGTATTATCAGGACTATTCAATATAGCACTGGTATATAATAAAACTTTCATAATAATTATATTAATAATGATATCTATTCTAATAGATGAGTACTTATATATTTTGTTTACCAAAAAACTTAATGTTTATTCAAGTATAAATGAATATATTAAAAAGATGATATATCCAATATTTGCTATGATTGATATATTATTATTAATATTACTTATTATGTCTATAGAGTATATTTAACAAAATCATAATCTAATAACTGAAATCCTAATATTGAAAAAATCAATACAATCACTTTAAATAATTATTATTTTGATTTGATAAAAAATATTTTAGTATTAGAGGATAAATTTATTTAAAATTTTTATGTGATATTATTAATTTCTTTATTGATATTATATAATTTTTTATGTTGTTAATTTTAATTATGAAAGAAGTCTTATTAATGATTTTAAAAAAGAAAATAATTATGTTTTTTATTCCATTACTGTTTGTAATATTGTTTTCAAATATAGCAACATTTAGAGTAAATGCTTTTTCTTTTCCTCAACCTAAAACATATAATCAGACATTAATGAAAAGATGGAAAAAAAGATTTATAAAAACTGGGTATACTTACAGATTGGACAATAAAAAAGAACTAGGATCAAATGTATCAAGATATAAAAACTTATTTTATTCAAGCTTAACGAAACCTTACAGTCCATACAATGCTAAAAAAATAGCTAATAGTGGTATCATTTTTAAAGTAAAAAATATATTTCCTATTTCAAATGGATATCCAAAATATTATTTAATATCTAAAGATAAAAGAACTAAAGTTTTTGTTAATTCTAATCGATTTACTAATATTAATACAGATAATAAAAATTTAAAGAAATTTATAAATCAAGGATTTTTTGTTTTAACATTGTTTAATGAAGGTGAAAACAATAAGTTAATTAATAGAGAATTTAATAAGTTAAAAGAAAGTAAATTACCTAAAAACAAAAATTTAAAAAACATTGCTAAAAATTCTATTAAAGAATTGAAAAACTACATATATAATCCATACACGTATGCCCAAGCTCCTACATTGTTTGTTAAACAATCAGATTAATTCAATTAATGTTGAATTAAATATAGAATCAATTTTTGATATTCAAAAGAATTATTTGAGTTTGAATTGATTTTCCGTTAGGGATTAAAAAGTAAGTCTTTCATTAATTTTAATCTAGAATTATTCATTAGAGATATTGTAAATTTAATACATCAATAACAAACAAAAGATTGTTAGATTAACCCTTTCTAAATTAAAATCATGTATTAAGGTAGTACCTTGAAATTCATGTAACATATTAGAATGCTTAACTTTTTTCATATTAATAATCTTTTATAAGATAAATATGCTTTAACAAAAATAACACCCCCACACGACTTCCTATGAGTTAATTGTGGGGTGTTATTTGTATATTTAGTATCATAAAATATTATTTACAAATAATAAATATGTATATTATTAATATCAATGATCTAACTATATGATGAACAATATGTAAATCGTTTTGTCCCAATCCATTAAAAATAGCAGCAATGATAAACGAAATAGATAATATTATAGTTAGAACTTTAAATTGACCACTATTAATAGATAAAAAGAATAAAGAATAAAAGCTAGATATAAATACTAAGAAATTGATTGAAAGAGAACACACCAATATAAAATTATTATATTGGTTTATATTAATAATAGAAACAGCTACTGTCAGTAAAGAAAAAATTGTGAATAAAATAGCACATGTATATTTAAAAAACATTTTTTGAACTCCCTTTCAAACATATCTCTAATAAAGTTATAATTACAATAATATTAAGCTCATAAAGTATATATTAGTAATTTTAGGAGATATTTTTAATAAAAAAAGTAATTTTTATAATATTAGATAAGTATTCTGATTGGGAAAGTGCTTATTTAGCAAGTCAGTTAAATCAAAACGAAAATTGGAAAGTAGAAACAGCATCTAACAAAAATTATGTAAAATCTATTGGCGGATTTGATACAAAAGTGGATTATAAATTTGAAGATATTCCTAGTAACATAGATTTACTAGTATTGATAGATGGTAATTCTTGGAATATAGAAAACGATGAATTATTTAATGTTATAAAAGATTCATATGAATAAAAAAAGCTTAGAAAAATTAATTTCTAAGCTTTTTATTATCTAGAGACCTCATCTTTATTTATATATCTAACGCAATGTAACAATAGCAATAATGATATAAATAATAGGACTAAAACTATTATAATAAAAGCTACCTGATTTGAAGTAGAAGTTGAAATCATTGCATTTCCAAACAAAAATAAAAATATTATAGATACTATAATTGCACTAACTTTGGACTGATATCTTACACCAACATATGTTGCAAAAATCATAACAGATGACAAATATATTAAATAACCAACTAGAGTAACCAAGATTCTAAGATAATTTATATTATTATCAGAAAATCCAAAATTAATAAATTTACTTAATATTAAAATAAGAAAAGTCCCAATAGTTATTCCTATAGTACTACTTGTTGCAAAAGATCCAACAAAGGCTATGACCTTATTCAATAAAAATTTTCCTCTTCCATTAGGCATTAAATAAAGCCTAATCTTGTTATCATTAACATAATCTGACACTACATATCTACAAGATTTTGCCGTTGCATATATCAATTCATAATAACAAGTAAGCATTATAATTATACTAATAAATGAATTAATATGATTAGTTTGTGGATCGCTATCTTTAGCACCCAAAAAAATTAAAAATACAATTATAAGCGCTATAAAAGAAACTAAAACACTTTTTTTGTTTAATTTTTTCATATTATTAATTTCATATTTTATATTATTAAAGTTCATTATTGTGTACCTCCCTGTAATAATCTTTAATACTTCCACCATAATTTTCTCTAATATCTTCCATTGTTTCTTTATGTAAAGTATGACCAGATTGCATAAAAGTAACAGAACTTACAAAGTCATTTAAGTCATTAAGAGAATGGCTGGTTATTAATACACTGTTATTATTTTCCTTAACAAAATCACTAATTATATTCTTCATTAAATCAACACCATCAACGTCTAATCCATTAAAGGGTTCATCTAATATTAATAATGAAGGATTATGTGATATTGCTAAAGCAATTAGTAATCGTTGTTTCATTCCTAAAGATAATTTACCAGCTTTAGTATCGGGACTAACATTGAGTTTAACCTTATTAAGATAATAATTAACGCTCTTATGCTGTTTTATGCCTCTATAAAAAAATTCTTGATTAAATATGCTTTCTATTGGTGTTTTTGATATACTTTCAGGAAATTTAAGCACAGCTCCTATCTTTGAAAGAATATCGTTTATGCTACGATTATTTAAAGATTCATTATCAAATTTTATAATACCGGAATCTGAACTTGATAAACCTGTTAGACATTTTATTAGAGTCGTTTTCCCAGCACCATTAGGTCCTATTAATGCACAAATCTCATTGTTATTTATATTTAAATTGGCATTAGATAAGGCTACCTTGTTTTTTATTGTCTTATTTATATTTTTCATAACTATCTTAGAGATAAATAACACTTCCTATTGATATATTATTATATTCAATATAATATTAACCCCAATATATCAAAATGTTAAATTTTCATAACTATATTATATTCATAATTAATATATTACCTTTTTATTAAACTTAAATTATTATTTGTGATATATTATATACAATATAATATTATGTAAGGAGATATAATTATGATTAAAAAAGATGTTAAAGCTACTTATTTTATAATTTTAATATTAATTAATTTAATTTTTAGCGAATTGGTATCTCAAATTATTTTAGGAATGTTTAGTAAAATAATAACAAGTAATATAGTATTGGATATTATAAAATATATAATCTTGTCTATCTTGAGTATATCTATATATGCTTTTATATATAAATATATATGTAAATATATTTATAAAACAAAATTTAAAATGATCTCAATAAAGCCAAAATTTAAATTAATATATTTAATAGCACCTATGGTACTTATTATTTTAACTTTATTGAGTTACTTTACTATTAATGGAAAATTTATTACAAATAATTCAAATATAAACGACATAATATTAAACTTATCATCAACAATATTTATGGGAACTATTACTGCTCCTCTTTTAGAAGAAGTTACATTTAGAGGTGTAATATTAAATATAATTGGTAAAAATTCAAATTATAAATTAGGAATTATATTATCAGGATTTTTATTTGGCATAATGCATTTATTAAACGGAGTTAATAATTTAAACGATGGTATATTATTAGTTTTAAGTGGTACCATTATGGGATCATTATTAGGATTAATTGCCTATTTAACTAAGACTATATGGTCAAGTTTTTATTTACATGCAACATTTAATTTAATTACTTCCTTGGTGCCTATATCATTGTCTAAAATAAATAACTGGCCTTTCGTTTATAAAATGTTAAACAATAATAATTTATTATCAGGGGGAAGTTCTGGTTTTCAGTCAAGCATAATATCGATGTTTGTTTATGTACTAACAGGAATTGCATTCATAATTGTATACAAACACCAAAACAAAAATAAAATATAATAACTAGGGGTCAGCTTAATTTTATCTTAAGCTGACCCCTAGTTATTTTTTACTTGTATAATATTCCATTATTTTTACTGCATTATCAAAATTATACTTACCATTTAATTTTACTTTTGAACAATCATTATTATAAAAATTACCAGTTTTGTTTTTATATTCATTTTCTAATATTAAAGTGCTTGCAACATTGACATCTCTTTTTGGTAAAGACTGTGTATAAGGCATTAAATTACTTTTTACGTCTCCTGGATAAAAACTATTAACTGTTATTTCATACTTTTCAAAAATATTTGAAAGATAAATCATCAACATAGTTTTATGGGTTAATTCCCAAGAAAGACATTCTATAGTATTATTTTGATTTTCACAAATTGGTAAAGATATAATCGCATTTGGACTACCAGTTACAATTAATATTTTATTTTTATGTAAAACAGATTTTAATTCCTTTGATAAAAGATAATGACTCAAAAGATTATTATTGATATTTTCAATAGCATTATTAGGAAAAATTCCGTGACTAAGAATAAGTGCATAAATATTATTTGTTATACTCTTAATCTTAAAAGATATATTTTTAACTTGTTTCTCATTAGAAAGATCACCAGAAACAAATATAACATTTTCACCCAATTGTTTTTGAATGTATTTTCCTTTTTCCACATTTTTTCCAATAATTATTATCTTAAATTTATATTTAAGTAAATCTTTAACTATTGAAAGTCCTACACCAGAAGTCCCACCTGTTACTACAACGTATTTATTCATTTTTATTCTCCATTAGTTTAATAAGATATTTTTTAAGCTTAAATGAAGTTTAGTATAAATAAAAAAATATAAAAAATAAGAATCCTTATTTTTTTAAATATTTCTAAATATTTTTTCTTTAAATAAAGAATTTAGCATGGATTGGTAATTATTAGCTTTAATAAAAATATCTTGTTCACCATTAATACTGGCTACTATAGACAACAAGTAATATGTGTTTGATAACATATAGTGGGAATCATTTATTTTTGCAAAATCAATAAATTGATTAATGATTTTTATTGACTCTTTATAATCACCTAATTTATATTTACTCAAAGCTGCTAAATAATAAATAATATTATAATTATTAGTAAAACTTAATTTATTTATTCCATTAATAGATTTTTTTATATAATAATTAGTAATTTTATTCTGCTTTTTTAAAATATATACATAAGCTAAAGAAATCTCTGCCAATCTAACCAATGTATCTGAACTTTTTAAATTAATTCTAGATGAAATAGACAACTTAAAATTTATAATAGAATTTACAAGATCATTTTTAGCTTGTAGTAGTGATATTCCTAAATAATAATAGTAAGCCTGTTCTTTAAAATCATTATTTATAGATAATATCGTTTTTTTATTATTCAAGAATTCATACATTTTTTCATATTCATGTTCATTACACAAAGCATTTAATTTTAAATTCAAATCCTTTTTATCACTAATTTCAAAATCACTATTCAAGGTTATTTCATCTAAACTTATATTTAGTTTTTTGAAAAGTTTTAATAATATAATTCCATTTGGGATATACCTAGAATTTTCAATTTCAGAAATTAATGGTTGTGTACAAATTCCATAAGATAATTCTCTTTGAGAAATATGTTTTTTTATTCTTAAATCTTTTATTAATGTACCTAGTTTTTTATTGGTCATAAAAATAAAATTCCTTTATAAATATTTTGATTAATTATAACAATGTAAATGATACTTATGAATATAAATTATCTTTCAGATAAGTAATTTATCTATTATAATTAAAAATAAATATCCTATGAAAGAAGAGTTTTTAATGCACATAAAATATCTACTTAACTTTTTATCAGATAGTCTGGGGTTTATTATTTTCATAGTACTTGAATCAATTAAATATTTATTATGCGTTCCAATACTCCTCACACATCATTATTAGGAATAAAATTAACTAAAAATATATTCAAAGATGGTGGCTTTAACTTTGGTGTATCTATTAATTTCAATATTAAGATATTAATATTTTACATAATATTCATGCTAATTTGTTTTTCAATAAGATTTTTTTATAATAAAAGGAGAATTAAAAATGCAATTTAGTTATAATAATGAAAATATTTATGCAATGCAAAATGATTCAGTAATCGCTAAAGCTAACTTCACAACCAAAGATAATACGATGTTCATTAATCATGTTTTGGTTGAAAAAGCATATCGCGGACAAGGTGTAGCTCATAAACTAATGTTAGAAATAATCAAGTATTCCAAAAATAAGAACTTATTAATTAAACCAATTTGTAAATATGCGCAAATGTTTTTTAAACATAATAGTAAATATAGCTACTTATTAAATGACTAATAAAAAGATATCCACAAGTATTAAAAAAATTTGTGGATATCTTTTTTTAATTTCTTCTTGCACGAAAAAATTAAATTCATTATACTTACCAATACTAATGTATTTTATAATATAAATTTTATAGGAGACGAAATATAATGATTATTTAATGAAAGAGAGAATATCAACAAACGTATTATTAGCAATAATTGCTGTCGGAGTAATGACATTCAGTGGGGTAACTGTTGAAACCTCAATGAATATCACATTTCCAACTTTAATTTCAGAATTCCATATTGGACTAAATGTGGTCCAGTGGATTACAACGATTTATTTATTGGTTTTATCAAGTGTAATCCCACTTTCCAAATTTCTAAAAGAAAGGTTCAAGACTAGTCATTTATTTATATGTGCTAGTATTTTATTCTTAATTGGGCTAATTGTTGATGCAATGTCACCAGCATTTATCTTCTTATTAATCGGAAGGTTAATCCAAGGAATTGGGACTGGCATTGCACTACCACTAATGTTTAATATTATTTTGGAAAACGTTCCAAAAAGTAGGCTTGGTTTTATGATGGGCTTTGGATCATTAATAACTGCTGCAGCATCTGCTGTGGGGCCTACATTTGGTGGCGTTATTGTTAATACGCTAGGTTGGCGTTATATTTTTATCATTTTAGTTCCAATTTTAATTTTAGCTTTTATCTTGGGACTTATATCGGTTCCAAAATTACCACAAAGTAAGTTAAGCAATAATAAATTTGATGTATTCAGCTTTATTTTAATTTTATTAACATTTGCCGGTTTAATTTTTGGAATTAGTAATATCAGTAGTAAACCACTACTTAATATGTCCGTTATTTTACCAATGTTAATTGGAATTATCGCTTTAACTATATTTATAAAAATACAAAATCGAAAAGAAGAACCTATCTTAAATGTTAAGATTCTTAAGAATATGGCTTATTCAAAATATGTAATTGCATTTTTTATAAATCAATTAATTATCCTTGGACTATCGTTCATTGTCCCTAACTATGTACAAATTATTAATCATAGTTCTTCAAGCATTGCTGGATTAATCTTATTACCTGGTGCAGTGGTTGGAGCTATAATTTCACCATTTTCTGGTATCTTATTAGATCGTTTTGGTGCTAAGAAACCAATCCTAACTGGAATTGGGGGAATTGTTGTTTCATTACTTTATTTAGCAGCTACTTCTTATAACTTAAGTGATACGATTTTCACATTCTTTTACACGATTATTATGATTGGAATTGGACTATCATATGGAAACATTATGACAAAAGGTTTAGATTATTTAGCAGCTGATATAAAAGCTGATGGTAATGCCATTTTAACTACCGTTCAACAATTTGCTGGTGCAATCGGAACTGTTATTGTTTCCACAATTATTACTAAGATAACTGCTTTTTCTGGAGCCAATCACGTAATCGGTTATACTTTTGCAATTATATTTTTAGCAGTATTAAGTATTATTCAATTTTTAGTAGTTTCTTCAACAAAATAATAATTATAATTTTAAGAACAGAATTTATTTCTGTTCTTTTTTTGTATGATAAAGTTAGATTAAGATTATATTTCAATTAATACTTTATAATTTCAAGGAGAATATCAAAAATGGACATAATTATCAAAAAAATAACCAAAAATGATTTAGAAAATTTTTGGAATGTCGCATATAAAGACAAAAATGCTGAATGGACAAAATTTAATGGACCGTATTTCAAAGATAAATTACCTGAAAGAGATGAATTTATAAATGGTTATGCTTCAAAAAAGCAATTAAATAATAATATGTACAAAGCTATTTGGTATAACGATAAAATTGTTGGTTCTGTTTCAGCTTATTATGAAGATGGAAATTTAAAAAGGTGGTTAGATGTTGGCATTTGCATATATGATCAAAATAATTGGCATCAAGGAATTGGACAAATTGCTTTAAGCATGTGGATCAATGAAATGTTTGAACTAACTGATTTACCACATATTGGTTTAACCACCTGGTCTGGCAATAAGAGTATGATGCATTTAGCAAATAAAATTGGCTTAAATAAAGAAGCTGAGATTCCAAAGGTAAGGTATTGGCAAAATGAATACTGGAATTCTGTAAAATATGGAATTTTGAGAAGTGATTGGAAAGCTTTGAATAGGGGTAGATAATATAAGTTTACAAATAAAAAACAAGGAGCATAAAATGCTCCTTGTTTTTTCACATATCTATAATCGATCTGTTGATAACTAATTTATCAACAATTTAAACATATAAAATATTTCAAAAATACTCAAGCTACTAATTAAAAATAGACAAAGATAAGGGTTACATTAGCAAAAATAAAATAATAGTAAAATGCTGTTATATCAATGTCCATTAATGTCTATAGACAAAAAATTTAAAGAATATCCAATACTATTTCAAGTTTCTATAGTTAGCTATGATTAAGAAACTAAAGGTTAATATCAAAGAGTGGATAATGGCTCCTATAAAGAACGGTATATCTTCTACAATACTTGAAAAGTTATATTTAAATTGTAAATTATTCATGATTATACCAAACAATGTTATTGATAATAATCCAAATATGAAAATGTATTTTCTTTTATTACTTAATTTGAAATATATTTTTTCTCTATAGTTTATAAATAAAAAAGAATCAAAAAGTAGTAGAAAAAATACTATTCCAGTTAGTAAATCTGTAAAAATATTAATTAAACATAAAGAAAACAATATTAAATTAATAAAATACATGATATTAAAATATCTTTTCTTAGTTTTATTGTTTTTATTGTTTTTATTGTTTTTATTTTGTGTATAATGAAGTTGTAAGTTGGTATCATATATGGAATTTAATTGTTTCAAATATGAAGAATTGGGCTTTCCACGACCATTCTCCCAACTTGAAATAGTTTTTCTAGAAACATTGATTTGGCTAGCTACATACTCTTGGGTTAATTTTTTATCTTTCCTAGCCTTTTTTAGTTTAATAGATATTTCCATAATTATTACCTTCTCTATAAAAATAAATTGGAGTGTGATTATGTTGAAAAAATTAATAAGTACTTTAGCAATCATTACAATGACATTATCATTTAGTTATGTATCCTTTAATGCAGTAAGCAATTCTAATATTAATGTATATGCTGCACGCAAACATCACAAAATAAATGATACTGATGAAGGATTTTGGCAAAAATTTTGGGACGGATTAAAATACGTTCAAGAATAATTATAAATGAAAATTAACCTATAAAAAACAGACACATTAGAACGTGTCTGTTTTTTATTTATTTAAATGCACCTTGATAAATCCATCCTAAGTATTTACCTTCGTAATAACATTTATAATAATAACTATGCCAACCATCTTTTTTAGCCTTAGCAGTAATTTTTAACTTCTTATTAGCATATTTATGACCATGATAAGTCATCTTAATATTATTGAAATGACTATTAGTTACATGATTGTAGAAATTATTAACTGGATTGTGCTTAACTGTTTTATACTCGTTAGCTTTTCCATAATTAATATGTGGTCCTAAAGCATCACTACTAATCCAACCTAATAATTTTCCTTTGTAGTAACAACGATAAAATGTTTTACCATTAACGACTGCTTTACAATCAACATTAACCGTTTTAGCAAGATAACCTGAGCCATGATTTTTTAATTTATAATTATGAGCATATTTGTTATCTGCTGATACATGATCATAAAAATTCTCATTGAACTTGCTCTTAGTAGTAAATTGTCCACTATCACGATAATACTTAGTATTAGCTACTGGCTTTTGATTACCAATGAACCAATTACTCTTTTTAGATGTTAACAAACTCGAATCAATATATTTACCTAATGCTGGTGAGTAAAAATGATCAGTATATTGCCATAAAACATGTTCACGTGCTGGTTCATTTGATTGATATGCTGCTAACCAATAACCATCATAAGAACTGATAGCATTGGCCGCATACTGCAGCATAAAACTTTGATATGAATAGAACAATATCTTTTTATTTTTAGCTAGTGGTCTAAGTTCATTTACCCAAGCTAAAGTGGCAGCGTTAGTATCACCAGATTTAACAGTTTGATCTTCATAATCATTGACATAAAATCTAGCATTTGGTGCTCGATTATAAAGAACTCTCGCTTCATTTTTTGCATCATTAACACTTTCGTATTGACTGAATGAATATACTCCATATGGAACTTTGTATTTGTCTAATAACTTCCGGTTATGCTGAAAAGTTCGATCATAATAAGCACTCCCATATTGAACTCTTAAAATTACAAAGGGCACTTCATTCTTTAAATTTTTAACTTGTGAATCCGTAAAATTACTCTGCCATTCAGATAAATCATAAACATTTCTTTGATTGGCATTTACGTTAGTTATATTTATGTATACAAACGATATAAATAACGCAATGATACTCATAAATAAATATTTCAATTTAAAATTTTTCAAAATAAATATCCTCCATCTACAATTTATATTGTAGATGGTTAATGTTTCATTAGTGATATAGTTAAATTACATTTTAAAATCAAATTATCACAAAGTAATTACATTTGGAGGACTTTATGAAATCATTGTTACAATCAGCTTTATATTTTTTGATAGGTATAATCTTATTAAAAATAGTTTTATACTTCATTAAAATGTTAAATTTAAATAATATATTTACCATAATATTATCTTTAATTGTCTCATCAATAATTATTACCATAGACATTATATTTTTTGAAAATGTTAAAAAATTACTTATAAAAAATAAAACTAATTTTCACAAGCATAATACATGACATTAATCTAAAAGCGTGGTAATTTGTATCTTGTAAGATATAAATAAAACATTAAATGAATTTGGAGGTACAAGTATGACAGTAAAAATTGGTATTAACGGTTTTGGTCGTATTGGTCGTTTAGCATTCAAAAGAATTCATGAATTAAAATCTGATGGTATCGAAGTAGCAGCTATTAATGATTTAACAACTCCTTCAATGCTAGCTTATCTATTAAAATATGATTCAACACATGGCAAGTTCCCAGGTGAAGTTTCATCAACAGATACTGGAATTGTGGTTGATGGCCATGAAATCCCAGTTTATGCTGAAAAAGATGCTGCTAACCTACCATGGGTTAAGAATGATGGTGTTGACTTCGTACTAGAATGTACAGGTTTCTACACATCAAAAGAAAAGGCACAAGCTCACTTAGACGCTGGTGCAAAACGTGTTCTAATCTCAGCTCCTGCTGGTGATATGAAGACAGTTGTTCCTGGTGTTAACTTGGATACATTGAATTCAGATGATCAAATCGTTTCAGCTGGTTCATGTACAACTGGAAGTATCGCAGCTACTGCATACTTCTTAAACAAGGACTTTGGAATTAAAGTTGGTTCAATGACTACTATCCATGCCTTCACTTCTACTCAAGCTATCTTAGATGGCCCTCGTGGGAAGAAGTTCAGAAACAACCGTACTGCTTCAGTAAACACTATTCCTCACTCAACTGGTGCTGCTAAAGCAATTGGTTTAGTTGTTCCTGAATTAAATGGTAAATTAGATGGTGTTGCACAACGTGTTGGTATTATTGATGGTTCATTAACTGAATTGACTGCCATCGTTGACAAGAAGAATGTTACTGCAGACGAAATCAATGAAAAGATGAAGAGTCATGCGGACGAAACATTCGGTTACAATGATGAACCAATTGTATCAAGTGATATCATTGGTGATACTCACGGATCAGTATTTGATGCAACTCAAACTAATGTTTCAACTGTTGGTGATGACCAATTAGTTAAAGTTTGGAACTGGTACGATAACGAATGGGGCTTCACTTGCAACATGGTTCGTACTTTATTGAAGTTCTCACAACTATAAAATTAATTGAAGGGTTCTTGGATATCTTCCAAGGGCTTTTTTTATTACATAACTTTTAATTGTACTAATTTATCCACATATAATTCAAATTATTCATGATTTAATAAATTTAAAATACTATTTAGTATAATTATCCACAATTTTATTAACATGTCTTAAAACTTAATTTTTGAACTGTAATTTAAAGACACAAAAAGAGCACTGATATTTTTAATCAGTGCTCTTTTTATTTTTCTTATCTTAAAATGTACGAACTGGTGTAATTAGTTCAACAAAATTTTCTTGGTCTTCTGAAGGAACTAATGTGAAAGGTCTTAGTGGTGATGTAAATGAAACATTGATCATCGTTTGACCGAATGCACGAAGGGCATCTTTCATATAATCAGGATTAAATGAAATTTCTAAATCTTCGCCGCTAACTTCTTTAGTATCAATTTCTTCTTCAACATTACCAACATCAGGTGAGTTACCTGAAATAGTAACTTTTTTATCATTAGCATTAATTGTTAGTTTAACAACGTTATTTCTTGATTCATGTGAAAGTAATGAAGCTCTTTCAATTGAACCTAATAATTCACGTGCATCAAATTGAACATTTGTTTCTGATTCTTTAGGAATCAAACGTGAAGTATCAGGGTAGGCACCTTCTAATAAACGTGAATAGAAGTAAGTATTTCCAATTGTGAATAATACTTGGTTTTCTGAAATCTTCATTTTCACATCTTCATTATCATCAGCAATCATTTTTGATAATTCTGACAAACTACTTCCTGGAATAATTACATCATATTCACCATTATTATCTGGTAAGGCAACTTTACGTTGACTTAGACGATGTGAATCAGTTGCAACCGCAAATAACATTTGATCTTTTAATACGAAATGCACACCTGTAAGAATAGGGCGGCTTTCTTGTTTTGAAACTGCAATAACGGTTTGATTGATAATTTCTTTAAATACATTACCAGATAATGAGATTTCATTTTCATTATCAATTTCTGGTAGGTGTGGATAGTCATTAGCATCTAAACCATTAATAGTAAATGATGATGATCCTGAAGTAATTTCAGTTTGAAAACCATTGCTTACTGATAAGGTCATTTTATCATTAGGAAGTTTTTTAACAATTCCACTAAAGAATCTTGCTGGTAATACAATACTACCGGTTTCACTGATATCTAATTCATTATCTCCATCACTAGCTTTAATTTGAGTTTCAATAGAAACATCAGCATCACTACCTGTAAGAATAATTTCATTATCAGTTACTGTTAATTTTAAACCAGTAAGAATAGGAATGGTTGTTTTAGATGATATTGCTCTTGATACAGTATTAATTTCTTGAATAAATGATGTTCTTTTAATTGAAAATTTCATTTTTAATTTCCCCCTGTTATTAATAATAATTAATATATAGTAAATACAGTAGTAGTAGGGCCTGTGGATATGTGTATAACTAAGCTAATCACTTGATATCATTAACTTTCATCCTGTGGATAACCTGTGGATAACTTTGCCTTTTTTCCACAAACGATAAAATTACCTTTTTAGTTCTTCTTTTAATTCATCAACTTTATTTTGTAAATTGACGTTATCTTTTAATGATTCTGATATTTTATCATATGCATGAATTACTGTGGTATGATCTTTTCCTCCAAAAGCTACTCCAATTTTAGGTAATGAATTATTAGTCATTATTCTTGCTAAATACATAGCAATTTGCCTTGGAATTACAATCTTTTGAATTCTTTTTTTACCCTTTATATCATCAATAGATACATTAAAGTATAAAGAAACTGTTTGGATTATTTTATCAATATTTACTTCGATTGTATTTTGACCCTTATTGAGTCCCTTTAATGCTTCTGACACTAAATCAGTTGTTATTTTAACATTTTTAAATTTAGCAAATGCTTGAACTCTTGATAAAGCTCCCTCTAATTCACGGACATTTGAATCAATTTGTCCAGCTATATAATTCAATGTATCAGTAGGTACATCAATCTTATCAGCTTCAGCTTTTGTTTTTAAAATAGCAATTCTAGTTTCTAAGTCGGGTGGAGTGATATCAACTGATAAGCCCCATGCAAACCTTGAAACTAAACGATCTTGTAGCTTTGATATCTCATTTGGTAAACGATCAGAAGTTAATACAATTTGTTTACGATTTTCATATAAATCATTGAAAGTGTGGAAAAATTCTTCTTGTGTACCATCTTTATCCGCAAAAAATTGAATGTCGTCCACAAGTAAAACGTCGACATTCCGATATTCTTGTCGAAAACTTTCTGTTTTATGATTTTGAATAGCGTTTATAAAATCGTTTGTAAAAGATTCACTAGTAATGTATTTAATATTGGCATCAGGATTATCTTTGATAATTTTATTACCAATTGCATGCATTAAATGCGTTTTACCTAATCCAACACCTCCATACAATAGTAGGGGATTATACATTTTACCAGGGTCTTCTGATACAACCAATGCCGCAGCATGCGCCATTTGGTTACCTTTACCAATGACAAATGATTCAAATGTGTAGTTTGTATTTAAATGAGTATTTTTCATTAGGTTACTACTTTTTGTATCTTCATCAATTGGATCAAAACTATCTTTTTTTTCATTCCTTATTTCGTCTTCTAGAACAAAGTTAGGAATAATATCTTTTTTTGTTATTTTATAAGCATATTCAACTAATTGGTCGGATAATTTATCTTTCCAATAGTCTCGATGAAGAGGGGAGGGGAGTTCTAAGGTTAGCTGATTGCCTTCCAGACTAACCGGTTTCACCGTTTCTATCCATGTTGAATAAGTCGTAGTTGAGACATTATCTTCAAAAGCATCACGGATTTTTTCCCATAATGAGTCTTTATTCATGAACTATTTCCTCCCACGCAAATTTCTTAAATAATTTTACCATTATAAAAAGAAGTTTTCCACAGGTAATTATTATTAATATAAAATGTTCCACAGGGTGTGCATAAAGTTTTCCACAGGGTGTAGATAACTTTATAAAATAATAATATTTTTGAGTTATTAACAGCCAAATGTGAATAAATAATTCTGTTGAATCATTGTTTTAATAATGATTTTAGATAGTTATGCACTACTTGTGGATAACTATATACACACCCTGTGATTATGTGGATAAGATGTTGATAACCCTGTGAATTAATATTTTTAAATCCACAGATTAATTCACAAAAATATGCATGAAACAAATTAAAATGTGGATAACATTGTGTTTTCAATAACCACCCTATTTTTAAATATATGTTTCATGATTTTATTTTTTATGGTATTATGTTTAAGAAATGTATTTAGCATAGAAAAGAAATATTTAAATAAATAAGGAGGGTTAGTAATGAAAAGAACTTACCAACCAAAGAGACGTAAGCATGCTCGCGTACACGGTTTCCGTAAACGTATGGGTACAAACAACGGTCGTAAAATTTTAGCTAATCGCCGTAGAAAAGGCAGAAAGTCATTAACTGTCTAGTATACTAAAGACCACTGACCACTTAATCAGTGGTCTTTTTCATTATATTGATAGAAAATTAACGGAGATGGATTATGCGTAAGTCATATCGTGTAAAGAAAGAAGCAGAATTCCAAAAGGTTTTTGAAAAACATGATTCAGTAGCTAACCGCATGTTTGTTGTCTATCAAATGGACAAACCAGATCAAAAACATTTTCGTGTTGGAATTTCTGTGGGTAAGAAGGTCGGTAACGCTGTACACAGAAACTGGGTAAAAAGAAGAGTTAGACAAACTTTGCTAGAGTTAAAGCCTGATTTAAAACAAGATGTTGATTTCTTAGTCATTGCTCGTCCACGTGTCGATGGTCTTTCAATGAAAGAAGTTAAGCAAAACCTAGTTCATGTTTTGAAGTTAGCAAAATTACTTGATGAGGGAGAATAATAAATGAAAAAATTCAAAAAATATTTTTCATTAGCTTCCATATTAGGTCTAGTATTCTTTTTAAGTGCATGTAGTAATAAACCTATTACTTCCCACAGTACTGGATTATGGGATGGAGTAATTGTTCTAAACTTCTCTAGAGCAATTATTTGGTTGTCAAAATTCTTTGGTAATAATTATGGAATGGGAATTATCATTTTCACCATTATCGTAAGAATCATTATCCTACCTTTGATGATTTATCAAACTAGGAGTATGAAGAAAACTCAAGAAATACAACCTGAGTTAAAGAAATTACAAAAAAAGTATTCTTCTAAGGATACTGAAACAATGCAAAAATTGCGTACTGAACAACAAAAACTATATGCAGAAGCAGGTGTTAATCCGGTTGCTGGATGTTTACCTTTGATTGTTCAACTACCAATTTTATGGGCTTTATACCAAGGAATTTGGCGTACTGATATTTTGAAGTCTGGTCATTTTCTATGGTTACAATTAGGACATAAGGATCCTTACTTTATTATGCCAATTTTGGCTGCTCTATTTACTTTTATTAGTTCATGGTTAGCAACCAAGTCACAACCTGAACAAAATGGAATGACTAAGTCAATGACTTATGGAATGCCATTAATTATTTTCTTCATGGCATTAAACATTCCGGCTGCGATTTCCATTTATTGGGTAGTAACAAACTTGTTCCAAGCTGGACAAACTTTAGTTCTACAAAATCCTTGGAAAATTCAAAAAGAACGTGAAGAAAAACAACTTGCTGAAAAGCAACGTAAACATGCTGTTCAAAAAGCAATAAGAAAAGCAAAGCGTTCACGTCGTAAATAAAATAATAAAAAGACTGGCTCAAAGCCAGTCTTTTTATTTATTTTAAATTACATAAATAGGTATCTTTATTATTAAAATTTATGATAATATAGACGGGTATGATTAAAAATAAAGGGAGAAAGCTTAATGTCAACATTTACTGCGAAAACAGTCGATGAAGCTATTGAAAAAGGATTATCAGAACTGAACATTGATAAAGATAATTCTAAAATTAATATTGTTCAAAAAGGCCGCAAAGGTTTTCTTGGAATTGGTAAAAGAAATGCTATCGTTGAGATTGATAAAATTATCACTCCTCAACCTAAAAATACTAATAACGATGAACAGAAAAATAATAATTCAAAATTAGAAGCTCATTTAGATGAAGAAAAAACAAAAACAAGAAAAGATGCTAACGAAGAAGCAATTGAAAGTTTAGTTGGTTATTTAAAACCGATTGTTAATGAATTAGGAATTGAAGCTACGTTAGATTATGAGGTTATTAATCGTAAATTTGCTCGAATTAATTTTAAAACTGATCAAGAAGGAATCTTGATTGGTAAACATGGTTTAACAATTAATGCATTACAATCATTAGCACAGATTTATTTGAACCATTTAGGCTTTAGTCGTCTATTAATTCAGTTAGATACGGCTGACTATCGCCATCGTCGTGTTGAAACATTAAAAAAATTAGCTGAAAAAACTGCACGTGAAGCAGTGGCTACTGGGCAACCAGTTTATTTAGATCCGATGCCTTCATTTGAAAGAAAAGTTATCCACACGCAATTGGAAAATAGTTCACATGTGGAAACTTATTCTTCAGGTCGTGACCCATATCGTTCAGTGGTCGTGGAAGCAAAAATTATTTAACTTAAAAATTGACAAATCGAAATAAAATTCTTATCATTATATTTAATAGTAAAAACGAAAACCTAGATGAAGTAGTCAAAGTGCTTTGTCCATGCTTATTTATTGTGGCGTGGAGTGGGCACTTTTTTTGTGCACATAACTACGTTTTATTTAACAGAAAGGGAGAAAAACATGGCAACAACTACAGATTTTGATACAATTGCCGCAATTTCAACACCACCTGGTGAGGGTGGAATTTCAATCATCAGAATTAGTGGTGAAGAAGCTTTACAAGTTATTTCCAAAATTTATCGTGGAAAGGATTTAAGTAAAGTTGCTTCGCATACCATTAACTATGGACACATTATGGATCCTGAAACTAAAGAAGATATCGATGAAGTAATGGTTTCTGTAATGTTAGCACCTAAAACTTATACTTGCGAAGATGTAATTGAAATTAATTGTCATGGTGGAATTGTTGCTACTAATACAATTTTACAATTAGTACTTAGTTATGGTGCTCGTATGGCTGAACCTGGTGAGTTTACTAAACGTGCATTCCTAAATGGTCGAATTGACTTATCACAATCTGAAGCCGTTATGGATATTATTGATGCTAAAACAAATCGTTCAATGAAAGCTGCTGAGGGTCAACTAGATGGTAACCTATCACGTCTAATTAGAACCTTAAGACAACAAATCCTTGATGTCTTAGCCAATGTTGAAGTTAACATTGATTATCCAGAATATGATGATGCTGAAGTTGTTACTTCCAATTTATTAATGAAAAATGCTAAAGACATTAAAACAAAAATTATTAAATTGCTAGAAACCTCTAAACAAGGACAAGTACTACGCGATGGCCTAGCAACTTCAATCGTAGGTCGTCCAAATGTTGGAAAATCAAGTATTTTAAATCATTTACTCCATCAAGATAAAGCTATTGTCACTGATGTACCAGGAACTACTCGTGATGTATTAGAAGAATATGTAAATGTACGTGGAGTTCCTTTGAAGTTAGTTGATACTGCTGGAATCAGAAAAACTGAAGATAAAGTGGAAAAAATTGGGGTAGAAAGATCTAGAAAAGCGATTCAAAGTTCAGATTTAGTCTTACTAGTTCTAAATTCCTCTGAAGCATTATCCGATGAAGATAAACAATTAATTAAGCTAACTGATAATTCCAAACGAATTGTTATTTTGAATAAAACTGATTTACCACAAAAAATTGATATTGATGAAGTAAACCAATTAATTGGTAAAGAAAATATTATTACAACTTCAGCAATTAAAGATGATGGAACTGAGCCATTAGAAGAAATGATTGCTCATTTATTCTTTAATGAAGGAATTCAAAGTTCACAAGCCGATGTAATGGTTACTAATGCTCGTCATGTAAGCTTGCTGCATAAAGCTAAAGAATCATTAAACAATGTTATTAGTGGTTTAAATGATGGAATGCCAGTTGATTTAGTTCAAATGGATATGCGTGACTGTTGGGAATCATTAGGTGAAATCACTGGTGATAGCTATAATGGTGAACTATTAGATCAGTTATTTAGTCAATTTTGTTTAGGTAAATAAGTATTGTTTCACGTGAAATAATGACGAAAAAATAAAACGTTTCACATGAAACATTTACGTTTATGGAGGAAAAATGAATGAGTGAAATCGTAAGTGAAGAAAACATCCAATACGATGCCGGCGATTATGATGTAATTGTTGTCGGAGCTGGTCATGCTGGAAGTGAAGCTGCGCTAGCTTCAGCTAGAATGGGCAATAAAACAATGTTAATCACTATTAACGTTGATATGGTTGCATTTATGCCATGTAATCCATCATTAGGAGGTCCAGCAAAGGGAACGGTTGTCCGTGAAATTGATGCCCTTGGTGGTGAAATGGGTCGCAACATTGATAAAACATACATTCAAATGAGAATGTTAAATACTGGTAAAGGGCCTGCTGTTCGTGCTTTACGTGCACAAGCAGATAAACATGCTTATCATCGTGCAATGAAACAAACCATTGAAGAACAATCTAACCTAACTTTACGCCAAGGCATTGTTGATTCTTTAATTGTTGAAGATGGCGTATGTAAAGGAATCGTTACTTATACAGGAGCTAAGTATACTGCTAAATCAGTAGTTATTTGTGCAGGAACTGCTGCTCGTGGACGTATCATTATTGGTGAATTAAGATATTCATCAGGTCCTAATAATTCACAACCAGCTTTAAAATTATCAAAGAATTTAGAAGATTTAGGCTTTGATCTAAAACGTTTCAAAACTGGAACACCACCTCGTGTCAATGGTCGTACCATTGATTTCAGTGAAACTGAAGAACAACCAGGTGATCCAGAAGTTAATCACTTTAGTTATGAAACCCCTGATGAAGACTATATTCCAGTGAAAGATCAATTATCTTGTTGGTTAACTTATACTAACGAAACTACTCACCAAATTATTCGCGATAATCTAGATCGTGCACCAATGTTTACTGGTGTAATTGAAGGAGTGGGGCCAAGATATTGTCCATCAATTGAAGATAAGATTGTTCGTTTTGCTGATAAGAACCGTCATCAAGTATTCTTGGAACCAGAAGGTCGCGACACTAATGAATACTATTGTGATAGTTTATCAACATCATTGCCTGAAGAAGTGCAACAAAAGATGTTGCACTCAGTTGAAGGATTACATCATGCTGAAATGATGCGTCCAGGTTATGCAATTGAATATGATGTGGTTGCTCCTTACCAATTAAAACCAACATTTGAAACTAAATTGGTTAAGAATTTATATACTGCTGGTCAAACTAATGGGACTTCCGGTTATGAAGAAGCTGCTGGGCAAGGATTATATGCTGGAATTAATGCTGCTTTACGTGCGCAAGGTAAAGATCAATTTACCCTAAAACGTGATGAAGCTTATATCGGAGTATTAGCTGATGACTTAGTAACTAAGGGGACCAATGAACCTTATCGTTTATTAACTAGTCGTGCCGAATATCGTCTATTATTAAGAAATGATAATGCTGACTTTCGTTTAACTGAAAAAGGTCATGATTTAGGGCTTATTTCTGATGAAAGATATAATAAATTCTTAGACAAGAAAAAGGCTGTTATGGACGAATTAGCGCGTTTAGATAAAATTAGAATTAAGCCTAGTGATGAGGTTAATAAATTTGTCGAAGAACATGGTGATAAACCATTGAAAGATGGTATTCTAGCATCTATCTTCTTGCGTCGTCCATATGTAACTTATCAAACTTTATTACAATTTATTGAACCAGCACCTAAGCCATTAGGCCGTCGTGTAATTGAACAAGTGGAAATTAGAACTAAATATGCCGGATACATTAAGAAAGCTGAACAAAATGTTGCTCGTATGAAGAAAATGGAAGCTAAAAAGATTCCAGAAGATATTGATTACGAAGCTATCGATAGTTTAGCGACAGAAGCTCGTCAAAAGCTTGAAAAGATTAGACCACAAACAGTGGCGCAAGCTTCAAGAATTTCTGGGGTTAATCCATCTGATGTTGCTATTTTGGGTGTTTATATTCAACAAGGCCATATTGCAAAAATTAATTCAGAAGATAAATAAAAATAAAGAGCTAAGCAATATTTTCATTGCTTAGCTCTTTTTAGTAAAAAAATATCAGTAAATTGTCTATAATAAAAAGTAAAGTTTCTACAAGGGGATTATATTAATGACGGAAATAGATAAATTAAATAATGTTGAATGGTATTGCTATTCTGATCCTAAGATTGTGAATCGTAAGTTAAATGCAGCTAAAATTTGTGAAGAATATAATATTTTAGATCCAACTGATAATGAAAAACGAAATAATAAAATCAAAAAAATATTAGGTGGCTTTGTTGATCAACCAGCAATTCAGGCTCCAATTCATTTTGATTATGGAAAAAATATTTATGTTGGGAAAGATTTTGCTAGTAATTATAATTTAACTATTTTAGGGATGGCTACTGTAAAAATTGGTGACCATGTCATGATTGGTGCGAATGTTGATATTTATACTGTAAATCACCCAATGAATGTTGACGGTCGCAGAAAACATCTTGCCAAAGCCATTCCAGTTACGATTTGCAACGATGTATGGATTGGCGGGCATGTAACTATTACCCCAGGGGTAACAATTGGAAACAATGTGATTATTGCTGCAGGAGCAGTCGTTAATAAAGATGTTCCAGATAATAGTTTGGTTGCAGGAGTTCCTGGTAAAGTAATTCGTGAATTAAATTAATTTTAATAATGATATAATAATTTGTAAAAGACGAATTAAAGGAGCTCTGAAGATGAAAAATAAATATATTAAAGGAACAATTGATGTTGTATTATACATAATAATTATTGCAATTATTTATTTGATTATTCAACATTTTTTAGCTTTCGTTAAGGTTGATGGAAATTCAATGTATCCTAACTTAGATGACAAACAAAATGTTTTAGTATTTAAACAGTCTAAAGTTAAGCGTAACAGTGTTATTGTTTTTGATGCTTATGGTGAAGATCCAACTCAAATGAGTAAGATTAATTTTGTCAAACGAGTAATTGGTATGCCAGGGGATAAAATTTCATTCCACAATCATCAGTTATATATTAATGATAAGGCTGTCAAACAAAACTATATTGACAAAGAACAGCAACAACAAGGTTCAGAATATAAGTTGGGTAAAAACGATATTTTAAAGAATTGGGATATTCCAACTTTATCAAAAACTAAGTGGGTCTATGATAAAAACGCTACAGTTGTACCTAAGGGTCAATACTTTGTGATGGGTGATAATCGAGCAATCTCTAATGATAGTCGTTATTGGGGCTTTGTTAAGAAAAGTAAGATCTTAGGTGTGGTGCATACATTCCCATGGTCAACTAACAAGAATGCTCGTTATAATATCAATGATTTGTCCGAATAATATTAATATTTAAAAGTCTCAAATAGTGATACACTGTTAATATAATTGTTAGGAGAATTAATAATGAATAGTAGATTTTTTAAAGAAACTTTAAGCATTTTAATCTATGTTGTAATTGGGGTTGTTTTGTTTTTTATCTTTAACCATTTCATTACAAGAGCTAATGTGGATGGGGATTCAATGTATCCCAATTTGAAAAATAATGAAAGTATTCTTGTTTTTCGTCAAGCAAGAGTAAAACGTAATAGTGTTATTATTTTTAATGCCCATGGTGAGGATCCTACAGCTACACAAAATATTAACTATGTAAAACGTGTGATTGGGATGCCAGGGGATAAGATTTCTTTTAAGAATGAACAATTATACGTTAATGACAAGCCAGTTGAACAAAACTATATTAATAAAGAACAGCAGCAACAAGGTTCCGAATATAATTACAATGGCTCAAATATTAAGAACTGGGATATTTCTAAACTGTCTAAAACAAAATGGACATATAATAAACATGCTACAGTTGTACCTAAGGGTGAATATTTTGTAATGGGTGATAATCGAGCAATCTCAAATGATAGTCGTTATTGGGGATTTGTTAAGCAAGATAAAATCTTAGGTGTTGCCCATACATTCCCATGGTCAACCAATAAAACTGCTCGTCATAATATCAATGACTTAGCTGAATAATAAAAAAGCACCGCTTATAAAGCGGTGTTTTTATTTATTACGACTAAAATTAATCTTTTGATTAATATGCAAAACTTTATGATGTCCCTTAACTCTTCTTAGTTGGTTAATAGGAACATAACCATCCATTTTCTGAATGTAGCAAAATCTAATGCCATTATATAGGATTGAATATCCAGGTTTTATTTTCCCTAAACGTTTAAAATTATGGAAATGCATCATTTTATTTCCACGATTAGAAACGATGTATTTATATACGTTAGTATAATCATTACGATTGGTATATATATTGTTTGCGGATGCGCGATTATTGGTCAAAATTAGACCTAAAGTGACAACTGTAAATAGGGATAAGACAAGTGCAAATCTCTTCATAATTATATATAATTCCTCCAAAAAAACTATAAACATAACTAACTTCTAATTTACCAGTAAAATAAAAAATATCAATATTATAATATCATTTTTAATGTATTCTTAATAAATTATTCAATTATCCATACATTGACAACGTTTATCACAAAACATATAATGATTCCAATTTAAAGATTAAAAAAAGATTAGAATATTATGATAAAGATGAGGTGTTGTAATCAATGGATAATAAAAAAGTTTTAGAAAATGAATCACATTCACTAGCTAATGCATCAAGGATTAATTATTTTGATTTAGTAATTGAGGCTGGTAAAGGGGCGACTTTGACTGATGTGAATGGTAAAAAATACATAGATCTACTTGCTAGCGCATCGGCTACCAATACTGGGCATTCACATCCACACGTATTTGAAGCCATTACTAAGCAAGCACAAAAGATTATCCAATATACTCCAGCTTATTTTGCGAATGTCCCAGCAGCACAATTAGCCAGTCGTTTAACAAAGTTAGCGCCAATTGATGGCCCAGTTAAATTAGCTTGGGGTAATTCAGGTTCAGATGCAAATGATGCATTGATTAAATTTGCACGTGGTTATACTGGTCGTACCAATGTAGTAAGTTTTACAGGCGCATATCATGGCTCTACATACGGTTCAATGAGTGCCTCGGGTGTTAGTTTAAATATGAGTCGTAAAATGGGGCCATTATTGGATGGATTTTATAAAGTGCCATTTCCTAGTCCATGGTATCGACGCGATTATGAGACCAAAGATCAATTTATTGACCGGATGTTTGATGAATTTAAATTGCCTTTTGAAAATTATTTGCCAGCAGATGAAGTGGCAGTGATTTTAGTAGAACCCATTCAAGGTGATGGTGGGATTGTAAAGGCACCGACAAAATATTTGGAAAAGGTTTATCAATTTGCTCATGATCATGGCATTCTATTTGCCGTCGATGAAGTTAATCAAGGAATGGGACGAACTGGTAAATGGTGGTCAATTCAAAACTTTCCGGGACTTAAACCGGACTTAATGTCAGTAGGAAAGTCATTGGCATCAGGTTTGCCATTGAGTGCAGTTATCGGGAAGCAAAAAATCATTGATTCATTGGCAGCCCCAGCAAATGTCTATACAACTGCTGGCAATCCAGTTACGACAGCTGCTTCCTTGGCTACTTTGGATGTAATTGAAGATGGGCATTTATTACAACGAAGTCATGACCTAGGTATCAAAGCGCAGAAGTTTTTTGAAGAAATGCAGCAGCAATATGATTTTGTTGGCGATGTCAGAATGTATGGATTAGATGGTGGAATTGATATTATTAATCCAACTACTAAAAAGGCTGATACACAAATCGCAACTAAATTGATTTATCGGATGTTTGAACTAGGCGTCGTAATGATTACCGTTAGAGGGAATATTTTGCGCTTTCAACCACCATTGGTTATTACTGAAACAGAGTTACAAAAAGCATTTGAAGTAATTAAAAAGGCAATGCAAGATGAAGCTGATGGTAAAATTGCATTTAATGCTAAAATTGGTTGGAGTGCAGATTAGTTTCAAATAGTTTGTCTTGTGATAACCTAATAAATAACGAAAATAATTGGAGGTCTATTTATGGCTGATTCAAAATTAACTAAACAAGATTTTGATGCAATGCGTGAACAATATGCGAAATATCCACGCGCAAAAGTAATTCAAAGATCCATTATGCAAAATGGAATCAATAATACTGCAAAAGATAATACCGTTCCTGCAAAATTAAATCGTAGTTTTTCTGTTGAAATTGATACGGGTAAAGTATCCAATCAAAAACGCTCCGGTCGTTGTTGGTTATTTGCTTTACTAAATACGCTAAGACATGATTTTGCTAAACGTTATGATGTAAAAGATTTTGAATTATCACAAAGTTACCTATTCTTCTGGGATAAGATTGAACGTGCTAATATTTTCTTCGATAACATTATTGCGACTGCTGGCAAACCGGTTGATGATCGTGAAGTCCGTACCTATTTAGCTGGACCTGGTAGTGATGGTGGTGAATGGGCAATGGCTGTGGCTTTAGTGCAAAAATATGGAGTAATGCCTACCTATGCTTTTCCTGAAAGTAAAGTGACTGATGATACGTCTGATTTAAATGATGTATTGGACCTTACCATGCGTCGTGATGCTAAAATTTTGCGTGACATGGTTAATGGGGATGCATCTGATGATGAAATCAATGCTAAACGCGATGAATTATTGCGTGAAGTCTTTAAAATCGCAGGTTATGCTTGTGGTGTTCCACGTGAAACATTTAACTTAGAATACCGTGATGACAAGAAAAAATATCATTTAGATCAAGATATTACACCTAAAGAATTCTTTGATAAATATTTTGAAATTGATCTTGATGATTATGTTGTAATTGAAAATGCACCTAATAAGAAATTTAAACAAAATTATATTAATCCGGCATCTGATAATGTTGTAGGTGGCCGTCATGTGGGCTTCTTAAACATGCCAATGGATGTTTTGAAAAAGACCGCTATTAATCAATTAAAAGATGGTGAAACGGTTTGGTTTGCCAATACAGTTACTACGCAATCAGATCGTAAGGCTGGTATTTTAGACGCTGATTTATATCATTATGATCAATTGTTTGATATTGATATGGATATGACTAAAGGGCAAAAATATGAATATTTAGATAGTATTTCCAATCATGCGATGACCTTAACGGGAGTTGATTTGGTAGATAATAAACCTACTAAATGGAAAGTTGAAAACTCATGGGGTGAAAAAGTCGGTGAAAAAGGTTACTTTGTAATGGCTGATAATTGGATGGATGCCTATGTTGATGAAGTAATTGTAAACAAAAAATACTTAACTGATGAACAACGTCAATTGCTAGACCAACAACCAATCGTATTAAAACCTTGGGAATAATGATAGGAGTGTATCTAAATGAATGATTCAAAATTAAGTATTGAGTACTTAAATGACTTAAGAAAAGATTATGATAGTAATCCTGAAAATAAAATGTTAGAACGAGCAGTTACGCAAAATGGTATTAATAATGTTGCTCGTGATCCTGAAACTAAAATTAGAATGAATCCAGTTTTTTCAGTGGAAGCAGACACCGGAAAAGTATCTAATCAAAAACAATCTGGTCGTTGCTGGATGTTTGCGTTATTAAATACTTTAAAGCATGAATTTGGTAAAAAATACGGGGTTAAAGATTTTGAAATGTCTCAAAATTATTTATTTTTCTGGGACAAAATTGAACGTGCTAATATTTTCTATGACAATATTATTGCGACTGCTGGTAAACCGGTTGATGATCGTACCGTTGAGTTTTATTTAGCTGGACCTGGTACTGATGGAGGTCAATGGGCAATGGCAGTTTCATTAGTACAAAAATACGGGGTAATGCCAAAAAGTGCCTTCCCAGAATCTTCAGTTTCTGAGAACACTGGTGATTTAAATACAGTTTTAAATTATAAATTACGTCAAGATGCCATGAAATTAAGAAATATGGTTAATGATGATGTTAGCGATGAAGATATTAAAGCGGCTCGTAGCCAAATGCTATCAGAAGTTTACCGGATTACTGCTTATTCATTGGGTGTTCCACGTGAAACATTTGATTTTGAATACCGTGATGATAAGAAGAAGTACCATATTGATCGTGATTTAACACCGAAAGCATTCTTTGATAAATATTTCTCAGATATTGATTTAGATGATTATGTAGTGCTAAGTAATTCACCGGATAAAGATTATGAAAAAGTTTATAGCATGAGTGCTCAAGATAATGTTGTTGGTGGCCGTAACATTGAATTCTTAAACTTGCCAATGGAAGATTTAAAGAATGCATCAATTGCCCAATTGAAAGATGGTCAAGCAGTTTGGATTTCTAATGATATTGCTCAACAATCAGAAAGAAAAGCAGGGTATTTAGATTCTAATTTATATCGCTATGCCGACTTATTTAACATTGATTTATCAATGAGTAAAAAGGATCGCTTTGCATATCATGATGCTGAGGTTTCCCATGCAACGGCCTTAACTGGTGTTGATTTAGTCGATGATAAACCACGTCGTTGGAAGATGGAAAACTCTTGGGGTGCTAAGAATGGTTTTGATGGTTACTACACCATGGATGATAGTTGGATGAATGATTATGTCTATGAAGTTGTGGTTAATAAAAAATATCTATCAGATAAACAAAAAGCAATGTTGAATCAAGCTCCAATTGAATTGAAGCCTTGGGATTCATTGGAATAATTATATATAAAAAATAAGCTACCAAAAATGGTAGCTTATTTTTTATATATAATTTTGGTTTACTTGAATATTTTATTATGACTGTTATAATGGTATTTAATTAATGACTGGTTGACTTTTTTAGATTTTTTTACAAAAATAGTTTACATGAAAGGAGAGCTATATGGATATAACTCAAACGTCTTTAGAAAATATAGTTAAACTTAAAAATGCATTTGATCAAGATGTAAATAAGGATTTGAATGCTATAAAAAATAATAATTTTGACATAGGAACTTATAATTCTAGGTATTTTTTAGAATGGGATTTTCATTTTGACGATATTTCTAAGGTTTCAAATGATATCGGATTTTTACCTATTAATTTAAATAGAGGAATATGGAATTTAATAGCAACTATAAACCCTGAAACTAGAGAGTTATTTTTGTTTATGAAAGAAAAAAATATTAATTCTATTTTGAAAAATAATAAAAAAGAAAATCATTACTTAAATATCCTGTTACAAAAAAATGAACAATTATCAGTTCCATTACTTAATGATACTGATTTTACTGACAAAATTAGAAATATTATGGGCGATTATAGTAAAAAATTTGATAAAGTTTTAATATTTTCTAAACATAATTTGGGTTTTATGAATGAATCAACTCTTCAATACTACTCTTCTGAAGGAATTTTAATAAAATCAGAAAACATTCCATCAATTATTCCTGATAATACTAGTAATACTATTAAATTAACTAAAAATTCTGAAAACCACTTTGAAGTTAAAGCAAAAATTCATATTAAGAAAGACATCAAAAAGAAGGACTAACTAATTATGAGTGATTTTAATGGCCAAAGACTGAAAGAAGCACGTTATTTTAATTCTTTAACTATAACTGAGCTTGCAAATAAACTGAATGTAACAAAACAAATGGTATCTAAATATGAAAATAATAAGTCTAGACCCAGTAACTTAGTACTATTTAATTTAGTTAAAGTTCTAAAGTTTCCTAACGAATTTTTTTTCCAAAAAGATTCTTTTTCAGAAAACAGTTCTGGGACTTTTTACAGGTCTAAATTAACATCTACTCAAAAACAAAAATTACCATCACACATGATAGTAAAAAGTATATCTGTATACGCTGATTATTTAAGTAAGTACGTTGATTTTCCTAAATTAGACAGAATAAATGTTGATATAAATAATGATTATATTGATTATGAACATTTTAGTTTTATGTTAAGAAAACATTGGAAATTAAATCAGAATCCTATAAATAATTTTATGGATTTATTAGAAACACATGGATTTATTAATGCGGTTCTACCCAAAAGTATGGATAAAGTCGATGCATTTAGTAATTATGAAAATATTAATGATTATATATATTATATAATTGTTACTAAAAAATATACTTCATTTTATAGACAACAATTTTCTTTGGCTCATGAATTGGGTCATTGGTTACTTCATTCTGATGATACTGATCCTGAATCATTAGATAATGAAGAATATAGGGATAAAGAAAAACAAGCAAATAAATTTGCTTCTGCTTTTCTGCTTCCTAGGAATGGTTTTATAAATTCTGTTAAAGATCTAAAATATATAAATCTTGACAGTATTATAAGATTAAAAGCTTATTGGAATGTTTCCATGGCAGCAATAATTTATAGAATGTACTCATTGAATTTAATTAATACGAAAGACTATTTAAAGCTACAAAGATCAATGAGTTACAAAGGTTATAGAAAAATAGAACCTTTAGATAATGATAAACCTATTTCTAGTCCTACTTCTTTAAAATATGCTACTGAGTTACTTGTAGACAACAATATTTTAAATCCTATTCAAATACCATATGAGATAAAACAATTTTATAATTTTAGTCTTTTGCCATCTTTGTGGGAAAGATTAATTAATTTAAAAAAAGGATATTTAAGCAATGAAAGCAAAAATGTAATAACTATAAATGACAAATATAAAGGATGATTTAAAGATATGCTTATTTCGGATTTTTTAAATATAAAATCTTCTAATATTCCATTTATGAATATTTCACCTGAATGTGATAATAAATATTTTATTGATCCATCTAATTTGAAGAAACACAATATACCTAATTTTAATAATAAGTTATGTTTACAAAAAATAGAAAATTTTTTACAAACAATTCTTGGTTTATATAAAAGCGGAAATTTTAAGAAATTAAATGATATAATAAATAATATTCATGAATTAAATTCTACGCATATTGGTTATGGCTCTAAAAATATTACATCTATGGGTAGAGGACCATCATTTGATTCATTAAAAGAATCTTTAAATAATGTTAATGATATATATACAAAACTATCAAATAAAAAATTAATAGACATAGTTTCAATATTTTCACCTAATTTTGGTAAAGATTCTATTTCTGATCTTATAACTAATATTATTTATGAAGAATTAAGCAATTATACTCTAAAAATAGCAAAATTATATAATAAAGAAAAATATATTCATAATTTTAAAATTAAAACATGGAATGTTCAAAAACAAGATTGGATTATAAAAAATAATGGTACAAAATTTGTATTAAATGGATATGATACTATTTTAATTCCTAAAGATTTAATATCTAAAAGTAAAACTTATTTATTGTCAGCAAGTGGATTTGTATATTCCGTTTTAGGTTTAATTAAGCAAAAAAGAACTAATACAAACAAAACAAAAAACAAATTGACTAAAAATGATGCTTACAAACTAGTTAGACAACAACATAATAATGTAGATAATAAACAAATAGCTTTCAAAGAATCTATGAAAAACCCTTCTTTAATGGATAAATATATAAACTAAAAATACTTGCATTTCTCATAATATCGTTATATGATATTCAATAATCAAACAAGACGTTGAACAGGAATTCTAATTATCAGATATTTCACAGGAAGCTTAGGGTTGTGAGACTAAGTAGTATCTTAATTAGATCGTACCTGAGAGTCATTTTTTGAAATGAGTAGAAAAAATCGTTAGCTGCGTTAATGGCTGAAGTTTTATAACTTCTCGAGTTAGTATTTGTGAAAATACTAAAAATTGAGGTGGCACCACGATTTATTCGTCCTCTTGGAATTAATTTCCAAGAGGACTTTTTTTATCCAATTAAATATTTAAAAACATCGACAGAAATTTTATTAAACTTATTATTTACAGAGAATTTAGCAATTGATGAGAGCTAAAGATAACATTTAATAAATCGTATCTGTAAGCTTAACTTTGAAATGAGTAAAAGTTACGTTCGCAACGTTACTGCAGAAGTTACTATAACTTCGTGAGTTAGTGTCTGTGAAGATACTAAAAATTGAGGTGGCACCGCGAGCAATCGTCCTCTTGGATTAATTTCCAAGAGGACTTTTTTTATCTAGAAAAGAAGGGAGCAGTTTCACATGAAACATTTTAAGTTTATTGCAATTATGTTTATATTTTTCATTGGATTATTAGGAATATTTAGCACAACTAATGCTAATGCGGCAAACACTAATGATCACTATTTAGCCAACATCAAAAAGAAGGGTACTTTAGTAATGGGGACCTCCCCTGATTATCCACCTTATGAATTTTTAGGTAATAAAGATGGTCAAAATGAAATTGAAGGTGCCGATGTTCAATTAGGACAAAAAATAGCTAAGGACATGGGAGTTAAATTACAAGTTAAATCCATGGGATTTGATTCATTACTAGTCGGATTACAAACAAATAAAGTGGATATGGTAATTGCTGGTTTAAACAAAACTCCACAGAGAGCTAAGAGTGTTAGTTTTTCAAACAGCTATTATAAATCTGGTACTGGATTAATTATCAATAAAGACGATAAAAATAAAATAAAAGATTATCATGATTTGAAGGGTAAAGCAGTTGGAGCACAAGTTGGTTCGGTTCAATATGATTCAGTGAAAAAATTAGCTGGTGTTTCAACTAAGGGGATGGAAAATGCTAATGATTTAATTATGGCATTGAAATCCAATAAAATTTCTGCAGTTGCGATGGATCAATCAGTTGCGCAAGCCTATGCTAATCATAATAGTGGAATTGTGACAATTCCATCAGGACTTCACTCAGGTGATTCAGATAATAATATTGCCTTTTCAAAAGGGGCTAATTCATTAGTTCAATCAGCAAATAAGACAATTTCTAATATAAAAAAAGGTAATCAATACACTAATAAGTTTATTCCAACAGCAATCAATGAAATGCCTAATAATAAAAATCAATCAACTGCTAATTCAATGTGGCAATATAAAGATTTCTTTATTTCAGGAATTGAAAATACTATTTTAATCTCAGTTATTTCAGTTATTTTTGGTATTATTCTTGGTGTTATTTTTGCACTAATGAGATTAAGTCATAATTGGTTATTACATGTGGTTGCGGTTTGCTACATCGAATTTATTCGTGGGACCCCTCAATTAGTTCAAATTATGTTTGTATACTTTGGTTTAGGAGCCATCGTTAATGTACCAGCATTAACAGCTGGAATTGTTGCAATTTCAATTAATTCTGGTGCTTATGTAGCTGAAATTATTAGAAGTGGAATTACTTCAATTTCAGTTGGTCAAAATGAAGCGGCACTTTCATTAGGGCTATCTAGTAAACAATCAATGAGATATATAGTTTTACCGCAAGCTTTCAAAAATATTTGGCCAGCACTTGGTAATGAATTAGTTACTTTAATTAAAGACAGTTCATTAGCATCTACCATTGGAGTTGGCGAATTAATGTATCAAATGAGAGCGGTTCAAGCAGACACTTATAAAGGAGTTGCACCAATCGCAATTATTATGGTGATCTACTTTATCATCACATTTGCTATCTCTAGAATGATGAAATACTTTGAAGGGAAGTTTAACCATGGAACCAATGATTAAGATTGAAAATTTAACTAAAAAATTTAAAAATAATGTTATTTTTGAAAATTTAAATGCTGAAGTTAACAAAGGTGATGTTATTTCATTGCTAGGGCCTTCAGGTGCTGGGAAAAGTACTTTTCTACGTTGTATTAATATGTTAGGAGAACCTACCAGCGGTAAAATTTTATTGAATGGCAAAGACTTAGTATCTAGTTCTTCTAAAGAATTAATTCAATTAAGAACTAAGATTGGGATGGTTTTCCAAGGCTTTAATCTATTTGAAAATAAAAGTGTTTTAGATAATATTACTTTAGCACCAATCAAGGTTAAAGGGATGAGCAAAGAAGCTGCTGAAAATAAAGCTTATGAATTACTAAAAACAGTTGGCTTAGACAGTAAAGCTGATGTATTTCCAGCTAGCTTATCTGGTGGTCAAGCACAACGTGTGGCTATTGTTAGAGCTTTAGCGATGGACCCAGAAGTTATTTTATTTGATGAACCGACATCTGCATTGGATCCTGAAAAAGTTGGGGAAGTATTGAATGTTATGAAAGAACTTGCTAACCAAGATATGACGATGATTATTGTTACTCATGAAATGGAATTTGCGAAGAATGTTTCTGATCAAATTTGGTTTATGGATGAAGGTAAGTTACAAGAAAAACAAACTCCAGATGGTTTTTTCAATCATCCAGAAACAAAACAAGCCAAAAGATTTTTAAGTAAAATGATATAAGAAAAAAGGACTAAACATTATGTTTAGTCCTTTTTATATACAATATTTTATAACTTTTATTATATATTATTAATATACTTCAAATCTTTAGCAATTTAATGTATTTATTATCATTAATATGTTACCTGGTATTCTTTAGTTCACTTGTATGAAAATTACATATGTTTTAATTTTAAATAAATATCAAAGGAGGAATTTTATGAGTAAAGGAAAAAATATATTAACCATTTTGGGTTTGTTTTTTGGAGTATTTGTAACAGGAGCAGATTCTTTTATTATTTCACCAATATTACCAGAAATATCAAGCAGCTTTGATGAATCTATTAGTTTAACTGCATATGGTGTAACAATATATGCACTGTGTTTTGCGATTGGAGCACCTATTTTTGGACCATTAGGTGATAGATATGATAAAAAGAAATTATTAATCATAGGAATTTTAATATTTCTTTTAGGTACACTTTTTTGTGGATTTTCTAAAAATTTAAATGAGTTTTACATTTGTCGAGCAATTGCTGGTATTGGGGCTTCATTATTTGTTCCAAATGTTTGGGCATTTATTGGATCAAATTTTAAAGGTAATAAACTAAATAAAGTTATGGGAATTGTTATGTCTGCCTTATCTCTTTCAATTGCGTTCGGAGTTCCTTTAGGAACAATGCTTTCACAGCTAGAAAATTGGCATATGGCTTTTTGGGGTTCATCCTTATTAACAATATATTCATTTATTTTAATTTTATTAGTCCCTAAACAAAAAAAGCCATTAAATAATGATAGAATTTCATATCTGAAATCATTTAAAAATGTTTTTTTTACTCACAATGCAATCCCGGCATTAATGATTACTTTAACTTGGATGACAGGATTTTACAGCTTTTATACGTTTCTAGGAACTTATATTCAAAATAATTTTAATTTTAATGTGGCTATTACTGGATATATATTTATTTCATATGGCCTTTCTAACTTTGTAACTAGCTTTTTTGGTGGCAAGATAATGGATATATTAGGTAAAAAACGGTCAATAAATATTAATGCTTTTTTATCAATAATTTTCATTATATGTTTAAATATTTTTAAGAATAATATTGTTATGTTTGTAATAATGTTAATATTTTTGGCATTTGCTCAAGGAATAGGTGTTACATCACTAAACTCTTATATCGTTAATGTTGTTCCCTCAAACCGTTCAACTTTGATGTCTTTTAACAGTTCATTTCTTTATTTGGGACTTACTTTAGGCTCAGGAGCAGGTGGAATTGTCTATGAATTGTTTGGATTTTTAGGGATATGTTTATTATCATCAATAGGATTAATAATATCACTTATAGTTACCAACTCATTAAAATGAATTTTAGATTTTTTATCTAATTATTTTTTACCGTTTTTATATAATGTTCTCCCCATTTGTCCATTTCTTTAATTATAGGAACTAAAGTATTTCCTAATTCTGACAATGAGTAGATAATAGCTACTTTATCTTTATTTTTAACTATAACATTTTTATTTACTATGTCATCTTTAATTAATTTCTTTAACTGAATAGCTAACATTCTTTTAGAACAGTTGATAATACTGCGATTTAGTTCATTGAAGTGCAGATTCTTATTCATTAATCTGCATATAATTATTGACTTCCATTTTCCATTGAAGATTTCTATTGTTGTATCTAATGGACAAATTTCTTTATGTTTATAGCTACTTCTTAAAGCTTCATTCATAATTATTTTCATCTCTGTTTCTTTTTAATTACTACTTTTATAATATTTATATTGAAAAAAATCAAATTATAGCAAGCCAAAAAGTTTTAATCATCTTCACCTTTCTTTTCATAATGACGTTTTAACATTTTAGTTACTAATGAAAGTAAGTTTAAGAAAATTACGGCTAATAAGAAAGTCATTGTGACAGAAACTAATATAATGACGTCGTTTTCTCGGTATTTATGAAAACTTAGTTGTGGAAAATATTTGCGGTAACTCATTGTTGCAAGGCCAAATATTATCGGGATAATAAATGTTGCTATAGTTTTAGAATAACTTAGTCGATACAAAGTTTTGTTAACGATATTGCTTAGCAAAAAGATAGCAATAGGTAGATTTGATGAAATTAAAAAGAAAAGGATAACCTTTCTATCAGTAAAATTTTCATAAGAAGCAAATGATGCAATACTAAAAACAATGCCAAATAATACTAAACCAGTTGCAAAAATAAACCATAGTCGTAAATAATTATCTAGTTCAATTTTTCTATCTTGGCGTTTTTTATATGCTTGAATATCTTCTCGAATATCTTGATATAATTTAAAATTTAAGTAATCCTCAGCAACATATAAGGTCTGACTCTCATTTAATTCTTTATTTTTATACATTTTAAATAAATAATCTTGAAATTTCATTAATTCTAGGTCATCTATTTTTTCAATGCTATGACTTTTAAAATATTTGCTAATATATGGTTGAACTAACTGTTTGGCTTTAAATTCATCGTAGTTAATAATTTGCACCTCCTTATTTAATAATATATCAAAACAATTTATATTTACCAATTTAATGCTTTTTTGATTATTCACGTTTTATTATGTACAATAGATTTATAATTATGTAGTTATTGATGAATTCAAGGAGGCAGTTTTATTGTCTAAAAGATTTAAATTAGTTGAAGAATCATTTACAGGAGTTTCCATTTATATCGATCAACGTACAGGTGTTGAATATGGTGGATATGGTAGCACTCTAACCCCATTGCGTAACTCTGATGGTTCATTATTTGTTGATCAATCTGAAATTGATGATGATTATACACATGAATCTAAGTAGTTTATTTTAATTTAATGGGAGTGTTTAACTTATATGTATTTGTGGATTCATTTAATTTTTGCAATACTTTTAATAGTTTTAATATCGTTATCAGTATTTAAGAAAAAAGGCTTTATGCCTTATATGATGATTAGTCGAGTAACTTATTTAGTTTTTATTGTTACAGGCATAATTTTATTTTTTAAAGCATATGATCGAGACCCATTATTTGCAATTCTAAAAGTTTTAGCAGCGTTGATGTTCATTGCGCTTTTGGAAATGACTTTTGCTGAAAAAACAAAAGATCGTCTTACTAAGGGAATGATAATAAGTTTATATTGTGCACTAATTTTGCTATTTATTATTGGCTTTATTACTGCTGGTGGTCGTCCATTCGTTTAAAAATATTAAAAAATAAGAGCATCCAATTATTGGATGCTCTTTTAATTTATTCAAAATCTTGTAATGCTAATTCAGCATATGTTAGACGTGCGAAAGTGTCATCAGTTGATAAACCAGCATGAGTAAACATATTGGCGAATAAAACAAATTTAGGTGTTTCTCTATATTCACCACATAATTCAATTAGTCTTCTTAATTGATTAGTACGGTTTTCTAAATCATCAATGTGATTTAATTCAAGATCATTTTTAGCAGCATCATAAATAATTTTATATGCTTCAGTGTTTGTTAGTAAATCAAGTTTTTTAACTTGCTTCATGAAATCATCAAATTGTTCGTTAGATAGTTGTTCTCTAATAAAATCTAAGTCAACAATTTCATCACTATAATCTTGTGCCCATTCCATTAAAATAGGTCTTAGTTTTATGTCTGACATCTTTTTAAAATCCTCTCCTAAATCAAATAGCAATCATTAATTTATTATACAACATAATGATTCTTTTAGTTTTATTTTGAAGTGTCATAATATTAACTATTTATACCCTATAAATAGTATAAGGAATATTATCTCATATTTATTGATTAAAATGCAAAAGTAATAAATTCTTTTTAAATTTAATTAATTATTAAAAAGATTTGACAAAAATGAGAAAAGTATTAGAATTTTAATTGTTGGCAAATAAATATATCAAAAACGTTGAAATAGAAAGAGTAATTTTAACATGATTTTTTAGAGAGATTTCGTTTGGTGCAAGAAATCATTGATGGTTAAAATGAAAATCATCTATTAGTTGCTAGGCAAACTAAGTAGTCTAAGCTGGGAATTCCCATTATTGAATCTGCAAATCAACAGGTTTGTTTGAGTGATATCGTTTTGCCTATTTAAAATGCAATTAAGACGGTATAACAAAAGGTGGTACCGCGCATAAGCGTCCTTTATTTCGTGTATTCGAAATTAGGGCGCTTTTTTTATACATAAATTTAAGGGAGATGATTTTTATGAAACATGACATTGATACTGCGAATCGTAAGTAATGATTGTAATTATAAAAACAGACTTCCAATGAGAAAAAAGAACTTTTAAATTATTTTTCTTCATTGAAGTCCGAAAAGTCTATTGGGGGAACTTTAATTATGAAGAAAAAGAGTTTATCAGTATTAGCATTAACAGCATTGTCCACATTAGGTTTAGCTGCTTGTGGAAATAAAGCTAGTTCTTCATCATCTAAGAATGTTGTTAATATGTCAGAACCATCAAATTTATTAACATTAGATCAATCTAAGCTAGTTGATCAAGTTAGTGATGTCACTTTAAATAACTCTAATCAAGGATTATTAGTCATGACAAAAGACAGTAAAGTAGTTCCAGGAGTTGCCAAAAGCTATCAAGTTTCTAAAGACGGGAGAACATATACCTTTAACTTAAGACATTCCAAGTGGAGCAATGGCACTCCAGTGACAGCAAAAGATTTTGTTTATGGTTTTCAAAGAAGTGTGAATCCTAAGACAGCTGCTGCTTATCAATATTTATTTGATGATGTACATAATGCGCAAGCCGTTGATAAAGGAAAAATGCCGGTTTCTAGTTTAGGAGTGAAAGCAGAAGGTAATTATAAATTTGTAGTTCATTTAGATAAGCCGGAAACTTACTTTAAATATGTTGCAACCATGCCACCTACTTACCCACAAAGTGAAAATGAAGTAAATAAATATGGTAGTGGTTATGCTACTAACAGTGATAAGCAATTATATAATGGAGCATTTCAAGTTAAAGACTGGAATGGAACTAATGATAATTGGAAATTAGTTAAGAACCCATATTATTGGGATAAGAATAATACCAAATTATCAACTATGAACTTCAGTGTTGCTAAAGATCCACAAACTGCTTTAGATCAATATCAAAGTGGTAATTTAGATGAAATGCAATTGAGTGGTAAAAGCCAAGTATCCAGTTTTAAAGGCAATTCTGAATATCATGCTAGAAAAGAAGCTGGTACTTATTACTTAGAAATGAATCAAAAGAAAGTACCTGCTTTGAGGAATGTGAATGTTAGAAAAGCACTATCATTAGCAATCAATCGCAAAGAATTAACCAATAATGTTTTAGGTAATGGTTCGGTTCCCGCTGAAGGATTTGTGGCTTCAGATATGGCTAAATATAAAGGTAATGATTTTGCTGATGATGCTTATGTTTCATCAGCGGTTCAAAGTAATTTGAATCAAGCTAAAAAACTATTTGCTAAAGGAATGAAAGAAGTTGGTCAAAGTAAACTAAATCTTTCATTATTATCAGATGATAGTTCAGATGCTAAATCAATGACGGAATTCTTACAAAATGAATTACAAAAGTTACCGGGATTAAAAGTTAATGATGTTAATGTACCAGCCAAGGTTGCTACTACTAGAACCGAAAAAGGTGACTTTGATGTTACGGTTGATGCTTGGATTGCTGATTTTCCTGATCCAGTTAGTTTTATGAGCTTGATGACTACTAATAATGGCTATAATCATGGTGGTTGGAGTAACAAACAATATGATAATTTGATGCATCAAGCAACTAATAGTGATGCTAATAACTACAATAAACGTTGGTCAGACATGGTAAAAGCTCAAAAATTAATGTTAAATGACCAAGCAATTGTTCCTTTATACCAACTAGTTAGCCCCCAAGTTTTAAAAAATCGTGTTCAAGGCGTTAACTATTATCCAAGTGGTGGTAACTATGATTTTAGATATGTACACACAAATAACTAAGTGAGGCTTCTTATATGAATAATCGAGTTGAACAATTCCAACAATTAATGCAACAAAACAATGTTAATAACTTTATTATTACTAATCAATTTAATTTAATTTATTTAGCTAATTTTCATGGATTAGCTGGAGATGGTTGTATGGTTGTTTCCAATCAACATCCAGTTTTAATTACTGATTCTAGATATGAATTAGAAATGAAAGAAAAATTACCTGAAAATGTCGATTTGAAGATTACCCGTGATTATTACTCAACTGCTGCTCAAATTTTACAAGATAATAATGAAAATGTGGGATTTGAAAGTTCGATTAATTTTAAAACTTATAAAAAGTTAAACCAATTACTTCCCAATCGTTTGGTTGCAAAGGATGGCCTAATTGAAAATCTAAGGGATCGTAAAGATCGAGAAGAATTATCTATCTTAACTAAATCTACTAAGTTGGTTAGTGAAGCATATCAAGCCTTATTAGATTATGTTCATATTGGATTAACTGAAAAAGAAGTTTCGTTATGGCTATATAATTGGATGCTAAATCATGGTGCACAAAAGCCCAGTTTCGACACGATTGTCGCAAGTGGCTATCGATCAGCATTACCACATGGTGATGCTACTGATAAGAAATTAGAACAGGGTGATTTAGTAACTGTTGATTTTGGCTTTTACTATGATGATTATACTTCTGATATGACGAGAACTTTTGCTTTAGGTGATCCAGGTAATGAATTGAAAAGAGCATATCAAGTTGTTTTAGATGCCCAAAGTAAGATGATTCATGCAATGCATGATGGTGCAGATTGCAAACGAGTAGATGCAGCTGCTCGTGACTATATTACAGAACAAGGATTTGGTAAATACTTTGGCCATGGGAGTGGTCATAGTATTGGCTTGGATATTCATGAAACACCAATTCTTAATCCTAGTTGTAGCAATAAAATTTTTGAAAGTTATGTAATGACAGCTGAACCAGGAATTTATTTACCGGATAAGGGTGGTATTAGAATCGAAGATGATGTTTTAGTGCAAAAGAATGGACAAAAAGTTTTAACTACTGCACCTAAAGAATTGATTATTTTGTAAATTAACATTCATTAAAGGAGATGATTTTTATGAAGCATGACATTATTGGCATTCAAAATGCGAATCGTAATTATTTATAAGTTTCATAAAAATAGACTGCCAATGAAGATATTCGAATGATAAATGATTTCTTCATTGGACAGTCGCTACATAAAAGTAGGGGGATTATAAAATGAAGAAATCAGTATTGTCAGTTGTGGCCCTAACTGCCTTATCAAGTTTAGGGTTAGCTGCTTGTGGAAATCAAGCTAGTGGTAGTAATTTATCAAATGGTGCTAAAACAAAATCACTTAATTGGATGGAAAAAGGGAATCTTAGAACTTTAGATCCATCAACTATTGTTGAATCAACTAGTGCTGAAACATTAGCAAATGCAGATCAAGGATTATTAGTAAATCCTAAGAGTAATGAGTTAGATAGCGGAGTCGCTAAAAGTTATAAAGTTTCCAAAGATGGTAAAACTTATACATTTAAATTAAGACATTCTAAATGGAGCAATGGTGACCCTGTGACTGCTAAAGATTTTGTTTATGGCTTTCAAAGAAGTGCTGATCCGAAAACTGCATCTCAAGATTCATACATCTTGGATCACGTTGCTAACTACAGTGCTGTAAGTAAGGGAAAGACACCAGTGTCATCATTAGGTGTTTCATCGCCAGATGATTATACTTTTGTTGTTCATTTGAGCAAGCCTCAAACTTATTTTAAGTACTTAACCGCTGGTTCTGTTATGTATCCACAAAATAAAAAAGTAGTTGAAAAATATGGTAAAGGTTACGGAGCCAAATCCAGCAATCAAGTTTACAATGGACCTTATACCATTGAAGGTTGGAATGGAACCAATGATAGTTGGCATTTAAAGAAGAATGTTAATTACTGGGATGCAAAAAATGTGAAATTAAATAAAGTTAATTTTCATGTTGTTAAAGATGGCCAAACTGGGATGAATGAATATCAAACCGGAATGTTAGATCAATTAAGCTTAAATACAAAGCAACAAGTAAACAATTATAATAATTCACCTGAATTGCATAAATTAAACACTGCTGATTCTGATTATGTGGAATTAAATCAACAAAAAGTACCAGCCTTTAAGAATCTTAAGTTAAGACAAGCACTTTCCTATGCTTTAGATCGCAATCAATTAGTTAATGATGTTTTAGGTGATGGTTCCAAACCATTAAAGAGTTTTGTTGCTGGAGGATTGGCATCATATAAAGGAAACGATTTTTCGAATGTTGCGCAAGTCAAAAATTCTAGTGAATACAATCTAAATAAAGCAAAAGAGTTATGGAAGCAAGGATTAAAAGAAGTGGGTAAGAGTAACTTAGATTTTAAATTAACTGCTGACGATAGTGATACTGCTAAATCAGTTGGTGAATATATGCAAAGTCAATGGGAAAAATTACCTGGCTTAAAAGTAACCAATGTTAGTTTGCCCAGTCAGCAAAGAGTTTCTAGGTTACTTTCGCAAAACTTTGATATGTGTCTAACTGGATGGAATCCTGGAATCCCAGATCCATCAGCTACTTTAGATACTAGAGAATCTACCAATTCAATGAACTTTAGTAAATGGAAGAACAATAAATTTGATGCATTAATGAATGATGCTGAAAATACCCATTCTAATGATGAAGGCAGACGTTGGGATGATATGGTTAAAGCTGGTAAATTAGCAGATAAGGATGTTTCAGCTGTTAATTTATATCAAAATGCTCGTCCTACATTGTTAAAAACTAACGTACATGGATTAAGATACAATTCTACTGGTGACAGTTGGGACTTTGCTAAAGCATATGTAAGTGATAAATAAGTATTCTAGTCTGTCCTTCTTATAACATTAATTATTAAACTAATGTTAAAATAATATTGTTAGTTATTTTAAATTATAGATTGGAGCAATTAACATGCTGGATAATGTAATTTCAAAAGTAAAAAACATGATGAATAAAGATGAAGACAGTGAACAAACTGATGTTGATAAAGATGCAGTTAAAGCAGTTAGACAAAATAGAGCAATGACACAATATCGTCATCTTCAAGGCCATAATGAATTAAGATATGGTGAAAGAATGCATGATGATGTATATAGTGAACTCAATAAGAATAGAAGATATGGGATTATGATCAACCGTAATCGACCAAAGAGCATTAAACAGATCATTAGTTCACATAATAATTAGTTAAAAATAGCCCCACTTATTTTATTAATTAAGTGGGGCTATTTTTAACTAGAATCATTTTGATATAAATCTAAAAAAATAATTTATTGTATAAAAATTCTTAGTACATATAATTAAGAAATAAAAGACAATTATATGTTTAATTACATTTATAGTAAACTTTCTAAGTATAATTAAATTATATATATGGCTGTCTAAAAAAGGGAGAATGAATGTTCTTTTTAGATGTATTTATAATATCATTCTTAATTGTGATCGTTACAATTCCAATAACTAGACTTATAGCAATAAAAATAGGATTCATGGACTATCCGAGAGGAAGAAAAAAGCATAATAAACCTAAACCAATGTTGGCTAGTTTAAACATATATTTTTCAATAATAATATGTTTATTAATATTTTTTCATAACTCGAGCAGAACACTAACTTTTATTTTACTCTCAGGAATGATAGTTATAATAGGACTATTTGATGATTATAAAAAGACAAAGCATGATGATTTGTCTGCATTAACTAAAGGTAGCCTGCAAGTAATAGTAGCCGTATTGACATATTTTTCAGGAACTAAATTTAGTTTAATCATATTGCCTTTTAATATTGGAATAATTCATTTCAATCCATTGTTTAGTTTTTTATTTACAGTGATTTGGATTTTTGGCATTATAACTGTTATAAATTTTAGTGATGGTATTGATGGTTTAGCATCTACCATATCTACAATTTCTTCGATGACCTTTTTTATAATAATGATTATTAAAGGTAATTATTATATAGCTTATTTATGTATTATACTATCTGGTTGTTGTTTGAGTTATTTCTTTTATAATAAATATCCATCTAAAATATTTATGGGTGATAGTGGATCTGCTTTAATTGGATATACATTGGCTGTAATATCACTCGACGGATTATTGAAACAAGCAACATTTACAACTATATTATTACCTGTGATTTGTTTAGCCTTACCAATATTTGATAATATCTTGGTAATTTTTGAAAGGCTGAAAGAAAAACAGCCATTTTATATTGGGGATAGAAAGCAGCTACATTACAGATTAATTGACTATGGATTTTCAGTTAAAAAAACATGGTTACTGCTAACATCTTTATCAATAGTATTATCGCTAATTACAATCTTAATAACTATTTTGTAGAAACATTATAAGAGTAATTTATCTGTATTAATTATGGAGAATCTGCTCTTATTTTTGCTTACCTGAAAATGGTTCCATTCATTGGACTCATAATTTTTAAATGTTTAGGGATGTAAGCTTTAATTTCATTTTATATATTATAGATATTATCTATTTTTAATATCTTTTGAAAATAAGTAAGTAAAAATTTGTATGTAAAATAATTTGATCAAGATGTTTTTTATGCAATTTAGCAGGGTCTGTTATTTAAGTATGAAATTTGTTTATTCATTTATACAAAATTATCATGTCAAACCTTTTAAATTAATTTAAAACTTTAATTTGTCATATAAAAGAGACAATGAACTATGGATAGTAACTTGAAAGCAGTTATTGAATTAATGTAATATTAAAAATATTTGATTTTGTAATACTTATCAGCAATAGATAATATCTTATTGTAAAAATTGTATAAAAAATTATTTTTCAGTGTTTATTTATATTAATATATATTTTTTTTAGTGACAATTTCGTTCAAGATGTTTTATAATCATTGAAACACTCTCAAAAATGCTTATTTATTAAATTTAAATGTTTTATAGATTTATAAAACATTTTTAATTAATTAAATTGCTAGGGGGGGGCTTTTTATTTATAAAACTAAGAAAATTATATCCAATAATTTTTTAAAATTAATTTCCAAAAAACAACTTATTGAGATAACTAATAATGAAATAATCTACAAATCTAATGTTTCCAAATCAACATTTTATAATAATTTTAATGATAAATTGGATATAATACAATTTATATTTGAAGAAATTGATAAAGATATATTTATTCAATTTAAAAATATTGATTATGATATAGATGATTTAATTAATTATTTTTCTAACATTATTATTCCTATAATATATGAAAAAAGAGAACTTATTAAAGTTTTATATACTAGTTCTTTAAATGGATATTGGATTAATTTTTTAGAAAGAAGATATTCTGCAATTATTTATAAAAAAAAGTATTACAATTTAAAAAAAAGAATTTTTATCAAGTATATTATTTCAATAATAGAAGTATGGATTACAGATGATATACCTGATGTTCCCATAGAATTTAAAAAAGATTTTTTAAATTATTTAAATAGAAATATAATAGATATACAAAAGGAATCTAAATAATTTAGTGTTTTATAAAATTTTTAAATTTATATTAAATCCTCCTTTGTTGAAAAGATTTCTTTAGTTCTTTCATTATTGATATTTAACTTATTTGGATATTTTATAATATATAACATCACAAAATGATTAAATTATTATTACGCTTTTTTACATCATTGTACTAATGGTTCAATTTATAAACGTATAAGTAACAAAAAGCCCCTTTTTTATACCATATGTATAAAAAAGGGGCTTTTTGTTATTTGTCAATAGTTAATATAATATTATATATGTTAAAAATATTAATACAAAGGAGAGTAATTATGTTTAAAATCAGCAAAAAAATTATATTAAGTTTTTTAACTATTGCGACATTAGGTATAGGATTATCATCCATAGCTAATGCATCCCATGTTGGTGGAGGTAACTGGACACATGGTATAGGAAGTAAGTATGTTTGGTCAAACTATTCACATAATCATCGTTATCACAGTTCTGCAGTTTCTGGACAGTATTATGCAAGTAGTGGTAAAACTGTTCCTAGATATACGGCGAAAGCTTCTGCTCCTAAATCATGGTGGGGAAATAAGGCATATTATAATTATTGGTAGGATTATATAAATGAAAAAATTAGTTTATTCAAGAAATATAATATATATTATTTTAATTATATTTTCATGTTTTATGCCATTTCTAACTGCATATTTCATGTCTCATGATAGTTCTTATTTTTCTTCAAATACTAATTTTTCTATTAATTATAACGGCTCTAATCTATCAACTAAGCAAATAAATGATCGGTTGTTAGATTATTCAAAGAAAAATAATATAGCCATTGCTAAAAGGATATACAAAGAAAAAAATAATCGTTTTGAATCTAAGACGGTTATTTTTGGTAATATGCACTATATTAAGGGCCTTAATAAAGAAAAATTAAGATATACTAATGATAATAGTAACTTGTTAACAGGTTACGCTGTATTTAATGATGATAATCCCCAAAAATTATTTAATTACATGAACTCTATAGGATTACAAATTAATACTTGGAATCCTACAAGTATTAATTCTATTATTAACGATACAATTAGCATTATTAACAATTTTTACTTTAATTACTTGATACTTTTTCTAGTAATTATAATAATTTTATTAAATATATTTATACTTTTAAAAAAAAGAAAATATAATTATATAAAAAAGTTATTTAAAGGTTACAGTAATACAACCAGTTATATTGATCAACTATTTAATGAAACAAAACATCTGTTTATATCATCTATTATTATCGAAATATTACTCTATATTATAGTTAAAATTATTTCACCGGATTTAATAAGGTTAGCATTGATTGCATCAATATTATTGAACATATTGATAATGGTGACAATAATATTTTCAACAATCTTATTAATAGCGATATTTAATAAATTTTCTATTATAGAAATATTGAAGGGGAAAGGAAATTATAATTATATTTCTATAATATCTTTAGTAACAATAGGATTTATATTTTTTGAATTCGCTAATATAATAAAATCAAACATTGATAGTAATATTCAAATTACAAATCTATCAAAAGCAAATGATAGTTGGAATAAACTAAAAGCTTATAATCTCTTAGATTTTAATAATGTAAATCCAAGTGATAAGAGTCAGAAAATATTAAGTAATAGAATATTAAATAAATTTCCTGAACATAAATTATTATTGAGTATGGATTACAATTATTATCCTTCTGATAAACCACCATTAAATGCTTTAATGGTAAATGAAAATTATTTTAACTATCAAAGTATTAAATATAGTAATGGGCAACGAATTACTCCAGGCTCATTAAAACATTGTCCGATAACATTATTAACCTATAAAAAACTAACCAATAATTATATTAAAGCTAACTATGCAACAGCTCTAAATACTGCTTTAAAAAACATAAGGGTTATTAATATTCCTAAACAAAAGTATTACAAATATTTAACAATGGATGAAAATCAAGATCAATCATTTTCAACTCCAAATCAAGTAGTAGTGTTGAATTTACATGAGGCCAAAAAAATTAGTCCTATAGTAGAACAAAATATACTTGCATGGGCATCTCAAAGACAACTAATGTTTAAATCTAAGAACATTAATAATATCCTTAATTCTTTCTTAAATATTAAGAATATTGAAAGCACAAATATATTCAGAGCTAAGATTCAACATACGATTTATTTTAATCATTATATGTTAATGTTTAACTTGATATTATCAATTTTAGTTGTGCTTGTTTGTTGTTACTTTACAATATATATATTATTCTCATCAAAAAGAAAAAAATTATTCTTGATGAAAATAAATGGAAAAACATTTCTAAGAAGATATATATCAATTTATATTTCATTAATTGTTTCAATAACTCCGGGAATAGTATATTTGTTTATGAATAGTAATAATTTAGCATATGTTATTACAATAATAATTGTTTTGATTTTCACTTTACAAATCTGGATGAATGAACAAAATAATTATTCTATTTTGAAAGGAAAATTATAATGGACTTGACTTTAAATAACATATATAAAAAATATAAAGAAAAAGTAATTTTCGAAGATTTAAATTATAAATTTACATCCGGAAAAATATATGCATTAAAAGGGCCTTCAGGATCGGGAAAGTCTACAATTCTGAACATTATAGCTAGATTTGATAATAAATATAATGGAAAAATAATGTATAATAATAAAAACATTAAAAATATTAAGCAAAGTAAATATTTTGCTAATATAATGGGGTATCTTTTCCAAAATTATGCTTTATTGGATAATGATACCGTATCTGATAATCTTTCTATAGCGTTTCCATTAAAAAAAAAGAAAAATCACAATGATATAATGGTCAATGCATTAGAAAAAGTCAATTTAGATAAAAACTTTTTAAAAAGAAAGATTTATGAATTATCTGGTGGTGAACAGCAAAGGGTAGCGATAGCTAGGATGATTATTAAGAATCCTAATATACTATTAATAGATGAGCCCACTGCAGCGCTAGATATTAATAATTCTAAAGATATTTTAAAAAATATTATATATCCCATGAAAAAATTAAATAAAATAATTATTATAGCAACACATGATCCAATTGTATTTAATTTATCAGATGTTATCGTAAATATTGAAGGAATATCAAATAAAATATAAATTATTAGCCGCCTTACAAAAAGTTAAAAATAAAAACTAACTTTTGTAAGGCGGTTTTTGTAACAAATTTAAAAATAAAATGAATGACCTCGATTGAATATTCAAATCATTCCATAAATCATCCATTTAGTTTCATATAAATAAATAACTTTTGTAAATCACTCCAGTTTGAGTAGCTTTTTCATTTTTTATTACATATTGCAACAAAAAGTTGCGTGACTTTTCATGTATTTCAATATAATCTTGTTTATATTAAAGGAGTGATTATATGAAAATAGGTGAAAAAATTAAAATTGGTAGGAACAATATGAATCTTACTCAACAAGAATTAGCTGATAAATTGCATGTTACTAGGCAAGCATTATCTAAATGGGAGAATAATCAAAATTATCCAAACTTGGATGTTCTATTCAGTATTAGTAAAATTCTACATATTTCATTGGACGATTTATTAGATGAAGATGATCATGGAACCGTAAAGAATATTAGCAATGATGTGAGAAAAAAGAGAAGGTATGTAAAATATTTTATTGCTATTGGGATATTCTTATTAATGATTGGTTTATCATCAAGCATTTTTATATATGGCAGAATTAATCAGGTAGATCGAATCGATGTATTGAATCCATTTCTAAAAACGGAATATGGATATGCAGTTCTTCCAACTAAAACTAAAAGTGGGAAAATGGATGCACTTGTGAACTCAGATCCATTTAATAGTGGCGATTGGCTAAAATTTTCGACAGGTTTATATGACAAGAAACATCATTGGGCTTTAGTTAAGCATAAAGGATCATTCGTTTTTAACGCACGTCCAATTGCTAAAAATCATATACCAATAAATATAAGGGACATTATTGGTGATAGATATACTAAATATGAAAATTATGTTAATTCTGGTCCTAGAAGCAGTACATTTTTTAATAATTTCTAAAAAAGACTACTCATTTGAGTAGTCTTTTTACTATACATATTTTCGATTGATTACGGCACAATCAGCATCAACTGGCATATCTTCTTTAGAAAGAACAAATACCTCGCCAGCGAAGCCGATGGTTGTAATTGCTAAATCATTATAAAGTTTGTCATATTTATCTTCATTAATAAATAATGTATCAATTTGACCTGAAGTAGCATCATAAATAATTTCTTTTAAATCATCTGAAACAGCATTTTTAGCCTTAGCTTTACCGTAATTAAATTTATTATTTTTAATACCAGCCTTATAAAATTGTTGGTTAACCTTATCAATAATGTCATTTAGATTATTTTCATTAACATCATTTTCATAAATGATATCTTTTAACAACTTTGGTTGCTTAGCAATATCAGCATATAATTTATGATTTTGCTCATTAGCAATTAATACAGTTGGTAGATAATCATCATCTTTGAACATATCAGTAATGTATTCATCTACCAGTTGATAAAATTTATTTTGATCATTATCTATTAACACAGAAATAGGTTTATTTACCAGATTAATTGCATCAATCTTGCCATTATCAACACGGTATAATCTAAAACTATTTTTTTCTAAAATTAATAAACGATAATGTAATTCAGATTCTAGTTCTTTTATTAAAGGAATAATGTCCATAGTGTCAGCCATTACAACTTTAGTATCAGTGTTCTTAGTTAATGTAAATGAATGAATAGCCTTAACACTTACAAATAATACAAATCCAGTTCCATTATCAACATGCTTAGCACGATCAAAATTAAATTTTTTAAGCTTACGTTCATACTTAGACCATAAACTTTCATTATATTTGTTAATAAACTTTGTTTTTATATTTTGAATTAAATTTAAATATTCATTTTTGTTACTTATTTCTTTAAAGGTAACATAAAGTGAAATGAATGGACCCATTTCGTAGTCCAAAGTCAACATGTTTCTTAGTTCAGTAGTGGACGTCAATTTATAAACCCCCCTTTTTGATATATTAATAGTATATCACGATAGATAATGATAAAAATATAATATGCTATAATATCATTATAATTACATAAAAAAGAGGACTTTAAATGAGTATAATGGCTATTATTGATTTTATTATTTTAGCCAATGAAGTATTAGCGTTAATCACTGTTTTTAGGGAAGAACGAGAAATATCTGCCACTTGGGCATGGCTATTAGTTTTATCTTTCTTACCAGTAATCGGTTTTATAATCTATGCCTTCGTTGGTAGAAAATTGCCTAAAAAAAGATTATTCCGTTTTCAAGATAAAGATAATGACAGAATCCATCAAGTGTTAGAAGAACAACTTAGACTACATAGTAATCCCAAAAGTATTAAAGCGGATGAAGTTGCCTATTCAGCTAGAAACCTAGTTAAACTTTTTAAGAACTCTGATATTTCAGATTTATCCAGACGTAACCATATCAAGATATTTATTGAGGGTAATGACTTGTTTAGCAAGATGATTAGAGATTTAAATAAAGCAAAATCTTCAATCAACATTGAATTTTATACGTTTTATAATGATGAAATTGGGAACCAAGTTTTAAATGTGTTGGTCAAAAAAGCTAAACAGGGCATGAAAGTACATGTTATATATGATAGTTTTGGTTCTTTAGGAACAACTCGTCGTTTTTTTAAGCCATTAATAAAAGCAGGTGGGATGGCAGAACCATTTTTACATACCCATTCTGCAATCACTGACTTTCGTATTAACTTTAGAGATCACCGTAAAATTGTCGTTATTGATGGAAAAATAGGATATATTGGTGGATTCAATATTGGTAATCAATATTTAAACCGTAAAAAGAAATTTGGTAATTGGCGTGACACCCATTTGAGAATAATTGGTAGCGCCGTTTATAATTTACAAGCACAGTTTATTTTAGATTGGAATGTTACTGACATTCATCGTCAGATTGATGAGGTTAATAATAAAGATTTTTATTTTCCGCCTACCTATCAGGATGGAAGTACTAACGTCCAGATTGTATCTAGTGGTCCTGATACTAGTTTGCAACAAATTAAGTTGGGGTATATTAAATTAATTCAAACTGCGAAAAATTATTGTTGGATTCAAACGCCATACTTAATTCCTGATGATAGTACTACTGATGCCATTAAGAGTGCTGCCATGTCGGGCGTAGATATTAGAATTATGGTTCCTTGTAAACCTGATCATCCTTTTGTTTATCGCGCAACTCAATATTATGCTAAACAATTGGCTAAATATGGTGTAAAAATTTACTTTTACAGAAAGGGATTTTTGCATGCTAAAACAATTGTAGTTGATGGGAAAGTTGCTTCTGTAGGATCAGCTAATTTTGATTTTCGTAGTTTTAAATTAAATTTTGAAATTAATGCTTTTCTATATGATGAGTCTATTAGTAATCAATTACGTTCAATTTATATTAAAGATATGCGTGATAGTACTTTAGAAACTATTGAAAGTATGAATAGACAACCAAAATGGTTGAAATTCAAGCAAGTTTTTAGCAGATTATTCTCACCAATATTATAATAAGATGTATATCAAAATGTTTGGAGGTATATTTATGAATAAAAAAAGACTTGGTTTAAACACATTTACTGGTTTTTTAAATATAGTTGGCTGTCTAGTTTCGATTGCTCTAATATTTATTGCTTCAGCTGCAATTATAAATAAAACACCAGTACCTAGCTATGTCCATATTATTAATTATGTGATTATTATTATTTTATTGGTATTTAATATATGGTCGATGACTAAAAGTAAAAGTAATAATATTTCAATTATTGGTCATATTTTGGGAATTGCAGGTTCATTAGTTTTGTTAATTAATTTATCTATAGGAATTATTTTGTTAATAGTATCTGCAATATTTCTTTTTATTCAGAAAAATCATAAATAGGATTAAAAAAAACAGATTTTCTAAAATTTATTTCATTTAGAAAACCTGTTTTTTATTTCCAATTCCATGGATCTTGATGCCATGCTTTTAATGAATCAGAATCTTCTTTAGAAATTAGACTATCTATTTTTGCTTGTTCAATAATTGTAGGATAGTCAGTTAATGTATCAAATTTAATCTCAGCTTTTTTGAAATTAACAACACTATCAGGTAATCCATAAGTAAAAATAGCGGCGACACCTAAAACATTAATATTATGATTAATGAGATATTTAGCAGAATTTAATACGCTATTACCAGTCGATAGTAAGTCATCAATTAGTACAACTTTAGCATTTTTATCAACGAAGCCTTCCATTTGTTTACCTTGTCCATGATCTTTAGGCTTTGAACGTACATAAATCATTGGTAAATTTAATTTTTCAGCAACTAGAGCAGCATGAGGAATCCCAGCAGTAGCAACCCCACCAATTACATTTACTTCTGGAAACTTATTTTGGATTAAATTAGCTAATTCTTCAGCAATATCATTTCTAACTGTTGGGTAACTAATAGTAATACGATTATCAGTATAAATAGGGGATTTAATGCCTGATGACCAATTATATGGTTTATGGGGTGATAATGACACAGCTTTAACATTTAATAAATCTTTGGCAATTTTAGAACTAATAGATTGATTCATATTGTTTACCTCCGTTAATTTGTGAAAAAATCATTTTATAGGTTTCAACTGGATTATATGCTTGGGTAATGCTGCGCCCCACAACAATGCCATCACTACCTAATTGTCTTGCCTTGGTAGGGGTAACCACTCTTTTTTGATCATCATTATCATTGTCATTTAATCTAATTCCAGGATTGATACATAACAGATCTTTTTTCACTTCTTCATGAATAAATTTATCTTCTAATGCTGAAGAAATAACACCATCAGCACCACTTTGATAAGCAATATTTGCTAAATGAGCAACTGATTCTGTCATACTAACATTTATTTGTTCCTCAACGTTTAATTGTTCAGCAGAAGTAGATGTTAATTGGGTAACAGCTAATAATTTAGGTAATTTATTATGATAATTTTTACTACCGTTAGTTAATCCATCTTTAGCTGCTCGAATCATTTTGCCGCCACCAAGTGCATGGATAGTTGTATATTGAACATCCAACTTAGCTAATTGAAAAGCTGCCTTTTCAACAGTATGTGGAATATCATGCAGTTTTAAATCTAAGAAAACATTGATATTATTGTGTCTTAATTTTTTAATAATTTCGGGTCCTTCACGATAAAATAATTCCATGCCTACTTTCACAAAAAGATTTTTAATTCCTAAAAAAGGTTTCAAAAATTCAAAAGTCTTTGCTGCTGTCGGAAAATCCAATGCAATAAAAACTGGTTTCATTAATTACCCTCCCAATAAAAAAATCGTCTAGTCAAAGAGACTAGACGACGAGTGTAGGGTACATTTATTTCGTTCATCGATTTGCTAGTCTCTCTGGACTAATTTAAAATCATTAATTACTTTAACTATACATTAATTTTTATTTTATGCAAATTTAAAATTAAACTTGCAATCTAAAAAAATATAGCGCATAATTTTTGAAGAATAAAATATCTGATTCATAGATATTGCAAAAAAATAATGAATGTCTGCGAGCATTCGTTTTGGAGGAATTGAATATGGAAAACACGCGAAAAAGCCACGCTTTAACGTCGAAAAACCAAAAATGGGTGATTGCATCAACTTCGATTGGTCAAATGTTAGAAAGTATGGATATATCATTTATCTCTTTTACTTTGACTTCAATTATTGCAAGTTTACACATTTCTTCAGCAGCCGCTGGAATGTTGTCAACAATCACTACATTTGGGACGTTATTGGGTGGTATTTTATTTGGTCTTTTAGCTGATCGCTATGGTCGAGTTAAAATCTTAACTTATACCATTTTCATTTTTGCTTTTGCCACTGCAGGAGTCGTCTTTGCTAAAGACTTTACAACCTTATTAATTTTAAGATTCTTAGTTGGCTTAGGTGCTGGTGGTGAGTATGGAGCCGGCGTAGCAATGATTTGTGAAAGTTTCCAAAAGAAACAATTAGGTAAATCAGTTTCTATCTCAATAATTGGTGGTCAATTAGGTTCAATTGTTGCAGCTCTATTGGCAGCTTTTATGGTGCCAATGTTTGGCTGGCGAGCATTATTCTTAGTTGGCATTATTCCAATCTTCTTTGCATTTATAATCAGAAGACATTTAAAAGAAAGTCCAGATTTCATAGCAGCAATGTCGAATACTAAGAGACGTCCTAAAGTTTCAATTAAGAAGTTATTTTCGACACCTAAAATTACTTATCAAACCTTGGCACTAAGTACAATGGTTATTGTGCAAATTGCTGGTTACTATGGTTTAATCAATTGGTTGCCATCAATTATGCAAAAGCAACTTGGATTAAGTGTTTCAGGATCATCATTATGGATGATTGTTACGATTACTGGAATGAGTGCTGGAATGTTAACCTTTGGCATCATCTTAGATAAGCTAGGGCCACGTAAAGCTTTTGGAATCTTCTTGTTGATTGCTGCTTTTGCGGTATATGGACTTACAATTGCAGTTAATGGTTTTACATTATTGTTAGCAGCTACAGTTGTCGGTTTCTTTTCTAACGGGATGTATGGTGGCTATGGAGCAATTATTAGTCGACTATACCCAACAGAAATTAGATCAACTGCCAATAACTTTATTATGGGAATTGGGCGTGCAATTGGTGGTTTTTCACCATTCGTGATTGGATTATTAATGGAAAGCCATTCATTATTTATGATTATGGGAATGCTATCATGTTTATATATCTTTAGCTTTATTGTCATGATGTCCATTTCATCTTTAAAGAACTTATCTAAAAACTAATATCAAATAAATAACCACTTAGGTATAAGACCTAGGTGGTTATTTTTATTCATTAAAGTATTTATTAATTGATTTTCCAACTTGATTAGCAACAGTTTCTTGATAAGAATCGCTTCTAATGTATTGCAAATCATGATTACTATCCATAAATCCCATTTCTAGTAAAATAGCAGGTTGTTTATTTTCACGTAAAACATAATAGTCACCCATTGAAACGCCACGACTATGTAATGGCAAGTCAAAGCCTTCATTTACTTTATTGGCAACGCCATCAGCATTAGGATGGTATTTATATACACCAAAACCACTGGCGTTACCATCACCATTTGCAGAATCAAAATGGAAGCTAACAAATAGATCAGCTTTTACATAATTAGACAATCGAGTCCTTTGTCCTAAGCTAACGTATTTATCTGAATCTCGAGTCATAATTACATTGGCATTCATTTTTTTAAGGCGGCTGACAACTTTATTAGCCATTTTTAAAGTATAAGTCTTTTCCATATATTGTTGATTTGCGGATAAAGTTCCAGAATCAGAGCCACCATGTCCAGGATCAATTACAATGGTAGCTTCATCAATTTTGTTACTGTTTTTCGAATTATAATCTTTTTTATCTAATAACCATGATGCAATCCAACCTTTATGATTATTGTACTTTACATACCACCAATTATTTTCACTACTTTTGATTATTTTTAAGTGTTGACCATACGGAACTTGCTCAATGATTTTTGATTGATCATTTGGTGCATTTCTCAAGTTCAAGCTTTCAGCTTCTACTTTTGGAGAGGATATCAATCTAGCTAATTCAATGATTAACATTATTAATAAAATCACTGATATGATTCCTCTGATTAGCCAAATTCTGAACGGGGCATTTTTAAAATCTATCCAAATTTGTTTAATCATTTAATTTACCTCGAATACTATTTAAATCTAATGCTTCATTAGAATAATTGTAATATATATATGTTAAAATTATGTATCAATTATGTGTAATTATCAATTAATTATATCTGGAATTATAAGGAGTATCTAACTTTGAAAAGTATTCGGAACTTATTTTATGTTGCGATGATGGTATTTTTTATGAGCATCATTTTAGTTGGATGTGGTAATAGTAACTTCGCTCACTCTAATAAAATGAAAATTGTCACCTCAACTGATATATATGGACAAGCAGCTAGCGCAGTTGCTGGAAGCAAGGCCCAAGTTACATCAATTATAAATAATCCTAATGTTGATCCACATGATTATCAACCAACAATTAAAGTTGCTGAGAATATTTCGAATGCGAATTTAGTCGTATATAATGGATTAGGTTATGATTTATGGATCGAACCGTTAACCCAGAATACAAAGCATCACACTAAATTATTAAATGTTGGTGCCGATTTACTCAATAAAAAAACTGGTGATAATCCGCATGTTTGGTATTTTAGTCAAACTATGATTAAGTTAACCAATAAAATTGCCCAAACTTTGAGCAACAAGGATCCAGTTAATAGAGAATATTATTTGAATAATGCACGAAAATACATTAAAACTTTTGTTCCTATTCAAAATAAAATTGCACAATTAAAAGCTAATAAGGGAAAAAAATTAGTCGATGTTTCAGAACCGGTTTTTGATTATTCATTAAATGAAATGGGTTATCAAATTAAAGATAATGGCTATTCCAAGGCAGTAGAAAACGGAACTGATCCGACTCCTGGTGAAATCAGATCAGTACAACTCGATATTATTCATCATAAAATTGCTTTTTTTGTTGAAAATACCCAAGCTAGTGATTCCATCGTTGATAATTTAGTTCAATTAGCAAAAAAACATAAAGTGCCAGTTGTTAAAGTTACTGAAACAATGCCAAGTAATACAACTTATCAGCATTGGATGCTGTCACAATACCAACAAGTAGAAAGGATACAAGATGAAAGAAAATAATCAACCGCTTTTGTCGGTTAACAATTTAAACGTTGCAGTTAAAAATCGTACCTTGATTAATAATTTATCATTTCAAATTTTACCAGCTACTTTAACCTGTGTTACAGGAGAAAATGGAGTTGGTAAAACAACCATGGTTAAAGCTATTTTAAAAAATTTTAATAAGCATAATACCGTCAAAGCTAATGTTAAACGCAGTCAGTTGAAGTATGTGCCACAATTTAGGAACATTGATAATGATTATCCTTTAACAGTAAAAGATTTTATTAGTTTAGGTTTACAACATTCAATGCTTCCTTGGTTAGGTAAAAATGAAAAAGCGTTAGTCAAAAAAGTTATTAAAATGACTAATTTGGAAGCTTTGGCTAAAACACCACTAGGTAATTGTTCCGGTGGTGAACAACAGAGAGTTTTCTTAGCACAAGCATTAGTTTCAGAACCAAAATTACTTATTTTAGATGAAAGTACCGCGAGCTTAGACAAAGAAGCAAAATTTTTATTGCTAGATGTGGTTAAACAAGTTATTAAAAAAACTAACACTGCAGTTATGTTTATTACCCACGATCCAGTTTTGGTGCAAACTTATGGTGACTATGATTTAAATATTTATAATCATCAAGGAACCATTTCCAAAATAAAGGGGGTAAAATAATGTTAGATATGTTTAGCTATCCATTTATGCAATATGCATTTATTGCTAGTTTTTTCATATCCATTTTATGTGGATTAATAGGAGTATTCGTTGTTGCTAGAAGAACAGCATTTTTTACTCATACACTATCTGAAATAAGTTTTTCTGGAGCTTCTTTTGGAGTGTTTTTAGGAACTAATCCCATTATTGGGATGTTAATATTCACCATTTTAAGTTCCTTGATGATTGGAACGGTGGGCTCGAAAGTCAGCCGTCGGGAATCATCAATAAGTGTGTTTTCAGTTTTATTTATTGGTTTAGGAATCTTATTCTTATCACTAGCTAATAGTCAATCTAGTTATGCTACTAATATCTTATTTGGTAGTATTGTGGGAATAAGTTTGGATAATGTAACAACTTTAGTTGCATTAAGTATTTTAATTATTTTAGTAATTATTTTGATTTATCGTAAATTAAAATACAATTCATTTGATGACATTGGAGCTAGTTTTAATTCTAGAGCTAATACTTTTGTTTCAATTGTATTTTTGATATTGTTGGCATGTACAGTTAGTGTCACAGCACAAATAGTGGGATCTTTATTGATCTTTGCTTTATTAACGATTCCAGCATCATCAGCTAAATATTTTGCCCATAGTATTTGGGGGATGATGTTATTATCCTTTATATTTTCATTAATTGGCACTTGGGTAGGTTTATACCTAAGTTTTATTACCAATTTACCAGTCAGTTTCTTTATTGCTTTAATTGAAACAATTATTTATATTATTGCAGTTCTTTACGATAAAGTAACAAGAATTTAACCTAAACTTTAAACAAATTGACTTGCACATTTGTTATACTGAATTTATAAATAGTTTTACAAGGAGATGCTCAATTTATATGAAAGCATGGAAGAAAATTGTACCTGCAATTGCCATTCTAGGCTTAGTTTTAACTGCCTGTGGTCAAGGTAACTCAGATAAATCATCAAAGAGTAGTGACTCACAAGAATCTAGTTCAAGCATGAAATCATCTAATTCTAGCTCAAGTGATTCAAGCTCTAGCAAATCATCTTCAGCTAATAGTTCTAGTAATACTACTAGTTCAAGCCATAATGATAGTAAATTAGGAAACGAAAAATTACCAAGACAAAATTCAGCTCAATCTAAAATTAGTGGTGACAAGGCTAACTATAATGTTAGATATTCAACGGATGGCTCAACATTAAATAAGAAGACCTATAGTAATACCAATGCTGCTAGTCAACAAGTAGGCTACCAAAGCAGCGACAGTACTAAGGGATTACCTTCAGTAGACTTAGGTTACAATGTTAAAGGTCATGAAGATCGTGGTGCTGGTCAAGCTTATGTAAGCACTAACTTTGGTAATTGGTCATTAGTATCACATGCTAATGTTGAAAATGGCGGTAACAAAGCAGTAGATAATGCTAAAGCAGCTGTTAAGTTTGTTCAAAGCAATTCATTACCTATTCCTCAAAGTAAAGGTAATATCCAAATTGAAAGTGATACTGAAAGCTCAGTTACTTGGCAAGAAGGAAATTCTGTTTACACAGTTAAGGCTCCTAATGCTACAGCTGCATTAAAGATGGCAGCTTCAATTAAATAATAATATCTATAATAGTCTATGACTCTTAGTGGTTTTTAGACTATTTTTTTGTTATACTTTCTTACCAATAATACTAAAAGGGACGTTGTGAATAATTATGGATAAAAATAATAAGATCTTAGCTTGTATTTCAACTGTATTTTTATGTATGCTTTTATTTGTATTTTTTGGTAAAACGAATGTAAACGCTAGTAGCCAGAATTATTCACCAGTAGCTTATGACATATCACAGTATCAAGGTTATTTAACTGATAATCAGTCTAAGAATCTCAAAAAAGAAGTTAAATTTGTTATTTTAAGAGTACAAGATGGTAGTTACAAGGATACCCAATTTGAACATAATGTTAAGTTAATGGATCGTTATAATATAAAGTATGGGGTTTATGGATATAGTGAATATAATAACCCATATCAAGCAAGGCAAGAAGCTCGTAGACTTTATACTTTAGCTAAGGGTGCATTGTTTTATGCAAATGATTTTGAAACTGGATTTAAAAACAATACTGATGCTTCAACTTTAGCTTGGGCTAGTGAGATGCGCGCTGTGAACGATGGCAAACCAATTGTATTATATGGATCTAAAAGTACATTAGATTTATTCAATAAAAATACTTTAAATGCATATAATAATATTTGGCTAGCTTCTTATTCTAAGTACATGCCTAATCCATCGTATAAATATGACCTATGGCAATATACTAATGTTTATCCTAGTGTATCATTGAGCCAAAAGGTTGATGGGAATACCATTCCATATGGCGGTAGAATAAATGATTTACTATATAGAAAAAACAACAAAAAACTTAATTTAAATCTTTATTATCATGTTAAAAATATGAGCTATATGAAGGTTATAAATAAAAATGGTGTTGATTTATATATTAATGGTAAAGTGCTTCGTAAAGCTAAGTATGGTGAAATTTTACCTATTAAATCATTTAAAGTTAAAAATGATCGGGTCATGGCAAAAGGGAATTTAGCAACATACACTGCTAATAAAAAATCAGTATCTATATATAAATAAAAGGGAAGTCTTTTAATGAATAACAATATTTATTTTAAATTATTATTAAGTGGAGTGATTATGGGATCATTAATTTTATCTGGTAATCAGTTAGCATTTGCTGCCAACAAAAATCATGTTGAAAGTAATCATCAACAAAAAGTAATGCATACAACGCATACTTATCATAGAACTATTAAGTTGGGCAATGAAAAAGTTTCATTGAATGATAAAGGATATTTAACAACTAATAAACATAAAAAAATATCCTTAAAAAAAATCATTGTTAACAATCCATCAAATTATAGTGCGCAGGTATCTAAGAAACATATGGATACTAAGTTTTATAAAGTAACTAAACATCAGAAACGTCGCTTTAGTCAATCTATTTCTTATTATGTAAGTATTTATGGCAAGGGTTTTAGCACAAAAGGTTGGATCTCAAGCAAATATGTTCATTTCAATCAAAAAGATTCAATTAAAAATAATAAAAAAACACCTTTATATGCAACACATCCATAAACACAAAAAAATAGCCTCCCAAATGGGAAGCTATTTTTTTCTATCAAATATTATTTAATGATTTGGCAGAATTCAATTTTTTCATGGTTAGGACCTTGAATATTGAAGAAACGAATACCATTGTCCCAGAAAGTAGGGATTGATTGGATTTCGTCATCTAAAACATTGAAACCTTGTTCTTTAGCAGCTTCGAATGCTTTATCAACATCAGTACAGTTCATAGAAAGATGGTTAATAGCACCATTTTCCATAGCAACTGGATCGCCTTCCCATGTTTCAATGGTTAAGTTACCATATCTCATGAATGCACAACGGTTTTCACCATTATGGAATGCGCCAGCTTGGTCAAAGCCTAATGCTTTGTAGAATTCAATTGTCTTATCTAAATCTTTTGAAGGGATTCCAACGTGTTGTAATCCATCAAAGTAATCGTTTAAAGCCATAATTTTATCCTCCAAATAATTAGTCAGAAACCTTAACTACACATTTACCTTTAAGGTCTGAAGTACCGTTTAGAACGCCTTCAACATCTTCTAGGCTGATAACATTATCAATAATGTCAGCAACATCTACACCCTTGCTTTGTAGTAATGCGATAGCATCTTCAAATGAATTAGGGTTAATGAATGCACCTTGGATAGTTAATTGTTTTTGGAATACTTCGTAAGTGTTCATTTCGAATTTTTGGTCAGGAGCACCAACACCGAACATTAATACTTGAGCACCCTTAACAGTTGCTTCAACAGCTTGTTCTTGAGTAGCAGGTTGACCAACAGCTTCGATAACAACATCGTATTCTGAAGGAATCTTTTCTTTAGTAGTGTTGATAACTTTGTCAGCACCAGTCTTTTCTTTTTCAGTAGCTAATTTGTCATCATGACGACCAGTTAAAGTAACTGATTTAACACCGTATGATTTTAGTAATTGAGCAAAGATTAGACCCATGAAACCATCACCAATAACTAGAGCGTTTTGGTAAGGTTTAATGCTTAATAAGTCCATACCGTGAACAGCACATGAAATTGGTTCACATGTAGCAGCTGATTTTAAATCAACACTTTCAGGTAATTTGTATACAACTTGTGTAGGAGCAGTGAAGTATTCTTCTAGGCCACCGTTTCTAGTAACACCAACGGCTGATAGGTTTTCACATAATTCAGGACGGCCAGTACGACAGTACTTACATTTACCACAGTAGATATTAGGGTCAACAGTTACACGGTCACCAACTTTGTAATCAGTAACGTCTGATCCAACAGCTGAGATAACACCTGAGTTTTCATGTCCTAAAACGATTGGAGGAACAGCTGGAGCTGAACCAGGAAGTCCATTATACAATGCGTAATCAGTACCACAGATACCAGCGTACTTAGCGTTTACAACAACTTCGTTAGCCTTTGGTTCAGGTTTTTCAGTATTTTGAATTTCTAATTGTTTCTTACCAGTTAAAACTAATGCTTTCATAATTCAAGATCCTTTCATATTGAATTTCAAGTTTATTAATTTCTTATGCAAAATAATTAATTAATCATTTCACAATCTTACAACTATTATGATAACTCATTTTTCAAAAAAAGAAAGCATTTTGTGGAAAATTTCTTGAAAAATAATCGATAAAAAATAAGCACATTAAGTAAATCTTTGCTATGAAAGGGTTTACAAGTTGTGCTTATTTTTAATTATTTATATATTTTTTTGTTAAAAATTACATTGTGCATAAATGCACTTAGTTTTTATCTATTAATGATGATGCTAATGCAAAATTACCATAAGTTGCGGAACCATTATCATCAATCAAAGGCATAATGATGTAATCATCAACATTATCAATCGTAATATAACCATTTAGTAGTTTTTCAAATTCGGCTCTTACTTTTTTAAGAAAAGTTTCACTGACTACTCCACCACCAAAAATAATCTTTGCTGGACGAAAAGTTAGTGTCATTTGAACTGCAGCCTGGGCAACGTAATATGCCATGATGTCCCAAACGTGATTAGTTAATGGAACATCTTGTCCTTTTTTACCGACCCTTTTTTCAAAAGTAGGACCAGAAACTAATCCTTCTAGACAATCCTTATGATAGGGGCAAATACCGCCAAAATTAAGGTCATCAGGATGACGTTTTAATTTTACGTGACCTAATTCTGGATGACCCATGTCGCCAATAAATTTTCCATTGATAATGATTCCAGCACCAACGCCAGTTCCAATTGTATAATAAACAATTGAGTCTAAATCTTTACCTTGTTTTTGAAAATTAATATATTCACCATACACAGATCCATTAACATCAGTAGTCCAATATATTGGAACATTAAAATTGTCCTTAATGATTCCTAAAAAGTTAACATTAGACCAACCTTCTTTAGGGGTATCAGTAATATATCCGTATTTTGATGATTTTTTTCTAATTTCAATAGGGCCAAAAGACGAAATACTTAAAGCCGCTAAATCTTTATATTTTTTAAAAAAATTAATTGTTTTTTCAAATGTTTCTTCAGGCGTTGTTGTTTTTATTATTGTACTATCAACAATTTGATAATCGTTATTACCAACAGCACAAACAAATTTAGTGCCGCCCGCCTCAATGCTGCCAAGTAGCATATATGAGTACTCCTTATGTGGTTTTTAATAATTTAATAATATTTTTTTAATTGTATTAATCTCTACCTTAATAATGATAGTTATTGCAAAGATAAATGTCAAAAGAAAAATGTGAATTGGTATAGTATGAAATACACAATGTTTTGTGGTATGTTATAAAATATTATTATATTTTGAATGAAAGAAGTGCGATTTGATTATGCGTAAAGTTATTTATATCTTTATTTTTGGCTTTATTGGCGGCATCTTGCGTGGCTATTTTACTTTAATATCTGGTAATAGTCATTTTATTGCGATAATTATTATAAACATCATTGGATCTTTTTTACTAGCTTTGATAACAGGAATATTGACCAAAATAATTGAACTTTCTGAAGCGCTTATTAGTGGAATTAGTATGGGACTAATTGGTGGATTTACAACTTTTTCAACTTTTTCATTTGATAGTGTTAACTTATTAATTAATCATGAAATTGGTCTAGGTATTATATATATATTAGTAAGTTTATTAGGCGGTTTAATATTTGCTAATTTGGGCAATTCATTAGGCAACTTGATTATAACTAGAGGTGAAAGTAAATGATACTTAACGTTTTGACGGTAGGGTTGGGTGCTTCAATTGGCTCTGTACTTCGATTTATAACAACTAAGTTTTTTAAGGATACTTTTAAAAGTATCTCTTTTCCAATAGCCACTATATTTATTAACATTTCAGGATCGTTTTTATTAGGATTGATTAATGGGCAATTACCTAAAACCAGTTTCTGGACAGCTTTTTTTATCGCAATTATTGGTGGATATACAACTTTTTCTACATATATGAATGAAACTGTTCAGATGAATCTTAAAAATAAAATGATGGCAATCCTTTATTACTTTATAACAGCATTGCTAGGAATATTGGCTGCTTTCATGGGATATATACTTTTCTAATTCATTATTTTAGATTAGATTTTTACAAATTCTAATCTTTTTTAATTTAAATGTGTTGACACGGTGTCACTATCGACATAGAATATAAAATGTAAATTAAGTGACACAGTGTCACATTAGGAGATGGCAAAATGCCTACTAAAACTTTTGAGAATTTAAATGAAGAAAAAAAGAAGCAAATTTTTAATTCATTATTAAATGAATTTTCAGAATACAAATTATCGAAAGCACAGGTTGCAAGAATTATAAAAAGTTGTGGTATTGCTAGAGGCTCTTTTTATAAATATTTTAATGATATTAATGACAGTTATCATTATGTTTTAGAAACGGTTTTGCATGAAGTGCATTTTGATGTTTTCGAACAAATCAAAAAAGAAAATGATAATACTTTAAATGCATTTTATGAAGCCACATTAAAATTTATAAATAAAATTGATAATTCTAAATATAGAAATTTTTACAAAATATATATTGAATACAACCAATATGATCTTAAGCAAAGCAATTATGATTATCACAAATTAAGTAAGAATAATTTAATTTTATTAGTTGATGGTCAAAATATAAGTGATACTAGTAAAATTATTACTATTTATAAATTTGTCACAATGGCTGCGCATGCAACTATTAAAGAGATTTTGATGGATGCAGATAAAGAGCAAGTTTTATCCGATTTTAAAATATATTTACGAGTAATTAAGAATGGTTTAATTGATTAAGGAGTTGTTAAATTATGTTCTTATCTATTAAGGAAATGAAGAAGAATAAATTAAGATATGGATTAATTGGATCAGTAATTATCTTAATTGCATACTTAATTTTTGTACTAACAGCTTTGGCTAATGGTTTGAGCAGTTCTAACCGCCAAGCCATTGATACTTGGAATGCTAGTAATATTGTTTTAAATGCGGATGCAAATGGTTCATTAACGCAATCTACTCTTACCAATAGGCAGTCTAAATCAATTAAAGCTGGTAAAAATAGAGCAAATATTACTCAATTATCAGCAAATGTTCAAAACCTTAAAAAAGGTGATAAAACAGGCGTACAAATTTTAGGAATCAATAAACAACAATATATATACAATGATTTAAATATTGTAAAAGGGCGTAAATTTAAAAATGCCAAAGAAGTAGTAGTTGATCAAAACTTGATTAATGAAAATCATTATCATCTAGGACAACTAATTACTATGGGTAATAATTCACCTAAATTTAAAATTGTGGGTGTTACTAAAAACGCCAAATTAAATGTCGCTCCAGTAATTTATGGAGCTGAAAATGATATTCAAGCGTTTAAATTTGGCAATAATAAAATTAAAAATATTAGTGCAATCGTAACCAAAGATAAAGTTACAAATGTAGCAAGTGGGACACAAGTTTTATCGATTAATGATTTTATTCAAAAATTACCTGGATATAGTGCACAAAATAATACCTTTACCTTTATGATTGTTTTCTTGCTATTAATTACATTATTTATTATTGCAATTTTCTTATATGTATTAACGATGCAAAAGATTCCGTTCTTTGCTGTGATGAAAATCCAAGGAATTGCAAACAGCTATCTAATTAAGAACATTATTAGTCAAGCAGTTATCATATCTGTTATTGGGGTAGCAATTAGTGGTGGTTTAACACTTATCACAGCGTTATTAATGCCAGCAGCAGTGCCAATGACATTTAATATGATGTTAATTTTAGGAACGGCATTACTATTGGTTGTGATGGCAATTATTGGATCAATTATTCCAATGCGTACAGTAACCAAAATTGATCCGGCAACAGTGATTGGAGGTTAATGAAGATGAAAATGATTGAATTAAACCAAATTAATAAAATTTATGGCACTAAGTTAAGCAAAACAACCGCTTTATCTGGTATAACTTTTAGTGCTGATCAGGGTGAAATGATAACAGTTACTGGTCCTTCAGGGTCAGGTAAAAGTACTTTTATTAAAATTTTAGGTGGTATTTTATCACCAACTTCAGGATCAGTTAAAATTAATGGACAAGATTATGAATCATTATCTAAAAAAGCACAAAGTAACTTTAGGTTAAACAATATTAGTTTTGTGCTTCAATCATATAATTTGCTTCCATATCTTAAAGTTAAAGATCAATTTGAACTAGCTAATCGTGTAAAAGAACATAATAATATTACTAAATCTTCATTTGATGGTTTAATTGACGAGTTAGGCTTGAAAGATTTATTAAATCACTATCCAGATGAATTATCAGGTGGACAACAACAAAGGGTAGCGATTGCACGAGCAGTTTATACTAATCCGAAAATTATTTTGGCTGATGAACCTACGGCTGCTTTGGATGGTAAAAGGGCAATTGAAGTTATGGAACAATTTAGAAAGTTAGCACATGACCAAAACAAATTAATTATCTTAATTACACACGATGATAGATTAATTAAATATGCTGATAAAAATTATCAAATTGTTGATGGAAAAGGTCAATTTATCAGTGTTGACGAAAAGAGCTTAGTTTAAAAATGATTTATTTAATGTAAAAAATAGAACTTTCAATGTTAATTGAAAGCTCTATTTTTGTTTTTATATTCTATTTTCTAATAGTTGCTCCTAATGAATTTTTAAAATGATTTAAAGAAAATTCCTGTGCAGCTTCACTAGTGGCAGCGACACCATTTTCATGAATTACGATATTATAGTTTAAATTATATGCATCAATTGCAGTGTGTAAAACACAAATATCAGTACATACACCAACTAAATGTATAGTTTTAATGTTTCGTTCGCGTAATCTTAAATCTAGGTCAGTTCCGGCAAAAGCACTGTATCTAGTTTTGTCATACATATAAACTTGGGCATCATCTTTATGTTGATCATACCATGTCTGAAGCTTGCCATAGAATTCATGTCCCCAAGTATTAGCTAGGTTATGTGGGGGAAATAATTTAGTTTCGGGATGATAGGGATTATCTTTTTTATGCAAATCGGTGGGTAAAATAACCCAATTATCTTTTTCAACAAATTGATTAGCTAAGTTAATAATGTAATCTTCTAATTTTTGTCCAGGTTTACCCACTGTTAAGGCACCTTTGTCATCTACAAAATCATTAGTGTAATCAATAATTAATAGGGCTTCTTTATACATAATATTTTCTCCTTAATTAATCAATTGTGAGTCTCTCAATTAGATTTTTTAAACTAGGATGTTGTTTTATTAATTCTTTTTTTCTTAATAAAATGAAATCATTATAGCTGAATCCAGGTGAAACCATACAACTTACAAGGCAAAAACTATCTTCATTTATTTCAGATGCAAAAATTGTATTCTTAGGTACTTTAAATTGTAGTACTTGACCATTCATAATATCTTTCCCTAATTGGACTTTATAATATTTTCCTTGAGGTGAAATACAATGAATAGTGATTGTATTGCCATCATGATAGTACCAAAGTTCGTCATGATTTAATTTATGAAAATGAGATGGACTATTTTTATCTAGTAAAAAGTAAATTGAAGTGTAGAAGTACCGCTGATCCTTGCTATCATCGTCAAAAAAATTGTTTTCACTATGATATGTTTCCTTGTACCAACCACCTTCTGGATGAGGGCCTAAACATAACTTATCAATATATTCTTGTTTTTTATTCATAAAAATAAACTCCTATAAAATTATATAAAAAATACCCTTTATTGGGTATTTTTTATATATTATTCACTTAATAACCAGAAAAAGATAATGAAGATAATTGCTAATGAATACATAAACGCATTAACTTCTTTACCACGTTTAGCAGCAATCATAGATAATGGATAAGTAATAAATCCTAAAGCAATTCCATCTGAGATACTGTATGAAAGAGGCATCCCCAAAACAATTAAGAATGAAGGGGCCGCCAATTCAAATTTTTCCCAATGAATATCTTTTAATGAACTAGCCATTAAAACACCAATAATGATTAGTGCTGGTGCGGTCACTTGATCAGTGATGACACCTAATAATGGAGAGAAGAAAGTTCCTAGAATAAACATAATTCCAGTAATAATAACTGTAAATCCTGAACGACCACCAACGGCAATTCCGGCAGATGATTCAACGAAAGCCCCCATAGGAGAAGTTCCTAATAATGAACCACCTAACATAGTAGTAGAATCAGCAGCTAGTGCACGGCCAATTCTTGGAATCTTGTTGTCTTTAATGAAACCAGCTTGTTGTGCTAAACCAACTAAAGTACCAGCAGTATCGAAAAATGATACTAGTAAGAAGGTAAATACAACAATCCATAATTTAACAGTATTAATATCACCAATGTGTGAGATACAAGCTAAGAAAACTGGTTTAATACTTGGAATGCTTGAAACAATTTGATGAGGCATTGCGATTAATCCAGTTATCATACCTAAAATGGCAGTTGCAACCATGCCAATAAAAATGGCTCCAGGAACACGAGCACTCATTAAAACAATTACTAAGATAAGCCCAAATATTGTAAGCCAAGTAGTGCCTGTATGAAATGAGCCTAGTGTCACAAGAGTACTTTTATCAGCAACAATCATGCCACCTTGATTTAATCCTAGAAAAGCAATGAATAAACCAATTCCACCAGCAATTGCACTTTTTAGATCGGTAGGAATGGCATCAATGATTTTTTCTCTTAATTTAAATGCAGTTAAAATAATGAAAATAACAGCGGCGATGAATGTACCCGCTAAAGCAGTTGGCCATGGAACTTTCATCCCCACACAAACTGAATATGCAAAGAATGCATTCATTCCTAAGCTAGTAGATAAAGCAATTGGATAATTAGCAATAATTCCCATTAAGAAACAACCAAGGGCAGTTGCCAAAGCAGTTGATGTAAATACTGCTCCTTTATCCATTCCAGCAGCTCCTAAAACATTAGGATTTAGGAAGATGATATATACCATTGAAACAAAAGTGGTAATACCTGCTAATGTTTCCTTTTTGTAATTGGTACCTAATTCATTAAAATGAAAAAAGTCAGCAATTTTGTTAATCATTATGTAATCTCTCCTTTTATAGTTCGCCTTTTAGGTAAATTATATGATAATTTTACCATATAAATATCAATAATTCATTATTTACGAACTATATATGGAAATAATTAATAATTATTACTAAAATAAGTATTCGCTTTCTTAAAAGAATTAATTTTAGACAATTTTATTAAAATTAAATAGGCGATAATTGATCCTGAAATAGCACCACCAAAAAATTTAGGGGTAAACAAAAACCAGAAAATTTGGTTACTATTGCCAGTGTATATTACCATAATCGGGTAAGAAGCAAGAGATCCAATTAATCCAGTCCCAATAATTTCACCAACGATTGCTAAAATAGTTTTTTGACTGTATTTATAAAAAATACCCGCTAGGAGTCCGCCAAAAACAGCACCAGTAAATGCTAATGGTGGAATCCCTAAAAACAGCATCCGCATTAATGCGCAAGCAATTGCCATAATAACAGTATATGTGGGCCCCATTAAAACAGCTGCAATGACATTCATGACACTAGATATAGGAGTCATGCCCTCAATTCTAAAAATTGGTGATAATACAAAATCTAATGCAATCATCGTAGCTAGTACGACTAATCTTTGAACAGTATATTTTTCTTTATGCATAATTTATCCTCCATTTGGAGGGCAATTAACTGTAATATTAAATAAAAAAGCACTACCAAAAAAGATAGCGCTGCCAGTAACATTTTATTGTCCTTTCGCCAGCATTACCTGGATCAAGTTTCTGGGTATAATCTCAGCCAAAAGCACCCCATATAATTATTAGTATAAATAAACAGTATATAATTATTATATTAAAGTCAAAGAAAACAACTTTATTTTTTTAAAGTAGTTCTTTGAACTATAAAATCAATGGATAATATTTTTTATTAGTCATCATTATGTATGCGGCTTTTACCATTTCTGCTAAATCATTAATTTGAATGCCGGTGATTTTTTCTAAAGTTTTTATATCTGGTAATAATATATTCATATATTTCGCCCCTTTTTGCTTTTTATTTATCTAATAAATCTATCATTGTAATTAGATATTTCTACTAAATTTTTATCAGGATCTCTCAAATAAATCGATGTAATCGATCCCATAGCTCCATGCTTATTTTCAGGACCTTCGATAATCTTAATTTTTTTATCATTTAATTCTTGAATGACCTTTTTAATGGGAGTTTCTGAAATTAAACATAAATCTTCTGATCCAGGTGTTGGTAAGTCAGCTTTCGGATTAAATTCATTATTTATCTCATGTAAATTGATTTTCATGTTACCAAATTTTAGTGCATATCTTTTTCTATTATCTGTTTCAAATATTTCTTTTTGCATATTAAGACCATTTACATAAAAACATAAACTTTTTTTAATATCTTTTACAGTTAAAACTATATGATCAATTGATTTAATTTTCATAAATAATCCTCCTTATACAAATTTTAATATATTATGTATAATTACTAAAATAATTGAATTTTAGAGGGAAATCTTTATTAATAAATTTCATTTTAAATAATATTCAAATTGAAAAAATTGATGATAATATTTATAAATTAAACTTGGGATGAAAGGGTGCAATTACATTATGAAAGAATTATATAAATACAGATATTGGATATTGTTTACGATTATTCTTTCTTTAGGCTTCTTTTTGGGCATTGTTGTGGGATTAAATGCAGTTAATAATTAAAAAATTTATTAAATTAGGAGTATCAATTCATGAAATTAAAACTATATTTATTTCGAATTACTTACTTATTATCTTTTTTTACTTTAGTATTGTTTACTTTCGTAAAAGATAACCATTTAATTGCAAGCATATTTGGTATCATATTCTTTTTTAATGGTTTTTATCTCTTTTATTTAGAAAAGTTAATTGAGAAAAAAGATATCAACTATAATAAAACATTATCATGTACAATTTGGCGACTATTATTGTTTCCGTGATTTATTATAATGTAATCTCTGCTTTCATTATTATATAAAAGAAAAAAATTATTATGAAATGACCCCCTAAAGTTATTTTCAAACAACTTTAGGGGGTCATTTTAGTAAGGTATCTTTTTTAATACTTTTATTATTTTTTAATAAATTTATAGTTCCTGGAATCAATATCTGTTTTTGTTAGTGATTCAATTTTCATCGTTAAATCATATTTTTCTCTTAATTTAGATATTTTTGTCATCATATTAGATTTATGATGATTATTTAAAGCATTTTGATTTTTCCATTCATCAATTAACAAAATGGTATTTTTATCATCTAATGATTGATAATATTTATAGCTTAAATTACCATTTTCTTTTCTAATAAGATTTGCTGTTCCTGAACTTTCCATTTCATTAGCAAATTTTTGTGCATCATCATTTTTACCAGTATAGAATAAATGAATAACGATACTCATTTAAATAGCCTCCTTATAATAAATTTGATTTATAGAATAGTAATAAGCATATTAAAAACAAGATTATACACAGAATGCGGTTTGTAAATAAAACCAGCTTTAGTTAATCCTTCCTTCTGTTTATCTGTAACTGAAGAAAAAGGATAAATTCCATATAAAAAAGGAAAGAAAGCATAATTTATATTTTCAATTTGATCTTTTGAAAGATTGGGAAAGAATTTTTTTAAACAATTATCATAGGTAGCTAAAAAATTCCCATAACTTTTTTTAAATTTAATTAAATATGTCATCCTACTTTTTTCTTGTAAGTCCGTTAAATTATTTGAAATTAATTTCAGCATTAAATGATGTTGATCAAAAATACGTGCCATTTTATCAGCAAAAGTGTTTTTAGTCATTTTTATATCTGTATTTTTTAATTGTTGAATCTCAGCAATGATTTTATTATATTCTTCAGTTAAAATATAGATGAAAATTTCTTCTTTATTGTGAAAATAATAGTATATTGAAGCTCTGCTAAAACTTGTATACTCATCTATTTTTTGAATATTTATGTCTTTATATTCTAATTTATTGGCTAGTTCTTTGGTTGCCGATACAATGGCATTAAATTTATTACTATACATAATTAGTTACCTTTATATTCAGTTATATTGTCTGCAATTGCTTTAGGTTCGAATTGATGAATTATATATTCAGCTTTATCTGGATAAAATGCATCGTTTTTAATAATATCTTTTAATGGCTCTTTATTTGACTCTTTTGCAAAAATATAACCAGTTTTATCTTCATCTTTTGCAGGACCAATCATTAAAAAATTCCCTTTTTTAAACTCATTGCCAAACCATTGTCTATGTTCAGCAAATAATTTTTCATTTTCTGATTCTGATAATTGATTATCCTTAATTTTAATTTTTAATAAGTACATATTAAATAACCTCCTTTATTCATAGTCTCCTAGTATTTCATGATTATTTGATTTTACATATTCAACGTATTTTTTAGCTTTACTATTAATTTCATCGTCGGTTAAACTACTTGCACCAGTTGTAATAAAAGGCTTAATAAATTTAGTGCCGATTAAATTGCTAGTAGCTTGAAATGGGCGTAATAAATCAGTTACTTTATATTTAAAATTTTTATTGTGCACATAGTTATCTCCACTAGCTCCTGGTGAAACTGCTAAAATCAATTCCTTATTTTTTAAAGCATCACCGTTGCTACCGTAAGCCCATCCATGTTCTAGAACAACATCTTCCCATTTCTTGAGTAGTGATGGTGAACTATACCAAAACATTGGAAATTGTATAACAATCTTATCGGTTTTTTCTAAAATTCTTTTTTCTTCATTAACATCGATATCATTATTAGAATAAATATCATACATATTTCTAACTTCAATATCCGCATCTTTTGCAGCATTAGCTAATGAATAGTTTACTTTGGATCCATTATTCAAATATGGATGGAATACAAAAATAGTTGTTTTCATAATTAATGCTCCTTTAACATTTTTTGACAATTTGTCAAATCGTCAAATATATTATAGCAAAAACTGACATAGTGTCAAAAAAACTCTTAAAAAAAACATCCCCATAAAATTTTGTGAGGATGTTTTTCATATATTAATTTACTCATTAAATTTATTATTTTTAAATAGATCACTATAAAAAGTAATTTTCTTCATTGCTGTTTCCAATTTTTGCATTGTGCGTTCTTTAGTAGGGGCATCTGATTTGATTGTTCCATCGCTATTAAACTTCTTTTGCACATTTCCTACTGAAACAATTTGTGGTAATAAGAAAGCATTTAAACGCGTTAAGACATCATTTAGTGCCAGCCCGCCAAATTGACCACCACGACCATTGTTGGAATAACTCATTGTTAAAACAGCTTTATCACTAATTTGATCTGCCAAATAGTCAACTGCATTTTTTAAAACGGCAGGCATTGAATGATTATATTCAGGAGTTAAGAAGATATATCCATCGGCATCCTGCATATCATCTAGCCATTGTTGTTGATTAGCTGGCACAACTCGTTGTTTATTTTCCAATGGTGGAATCTCTTCATAGAAGAAGGTAATTCATACTGACTAATTTCAATAAAATTAAATGTGGCGTTAGTCAATTTTTCATAATATGATTTATTAGTTTTTAGATAATTAAACAAGTTTTTACCTAAAGCAGTCTTTCTAGAACTGCCTAAAATTACATTGATTTGTAACATTCAATAATTCTCCTTTTAGAAAAATGCTTTGATGAATAAGTATATTGATAGAAAAATAGCGAAAATTCCAACACCGTTTTTCATAATTTTAGTTGGAATATATCTAACAATCTTTGGTCCAATAAATCCACCGATAAATAATCCGATTGCTAAAATAATAATTTCTTTCCAGTATAAATTAGCGACTAAAATAAAAATAATGGATGCAACTAAATTCGATGCTAAAGTAGCAACGTTGCGAGTAGCATTATAAACGTTATATGGACTTTTACTAATTCTTGATAAGACAGCAATCATGATTACACCTGCACCGGCACCAAAGTAACCAACATAAATTCCGACAAGACCCAAAATTAAGTATTCAAAAAATAATCCGTTACTTTTTTTATTTTGCTCTAGCTTTGGTTTTTTGGGTATTAAGATTGAGAATGCGGCAAAGAAAATCAAAAAGGGGATAATTTTAGAAAAAGCAGCATTCGAACTGTGTAATAATAAAACTGATCCAATCAATCCACCAATTGCATTTAACAAAATGACCGGAGTCACTTGTTTCCAATGGTCCTTTAATTCTCTTAAAGATGACAAGGTTGAACTAACACCACTGGAGATTAAAGCAACAGTATTAGAAGCATTGGCTAAAACTGGCGGAATGCCGACTGAAATTAGGGCAGGGTATGAAATTAAGGATGCCATGCCAATTATACTGTTGATAATCCCAGAAATAATGCCAATCAGAATTAGAAATATAATTGTACTAAATGAGATAATCATCACTTCCATTTTATAAAAAAGCCAGATTCCGTTCTAGAATCTGACTTCGTATTATTTTTTATAAAAATTATAGGTTCTTAAATTTTTCATCAATTTCTTGATAGTCAGCATCACCAATAGTTGTGTTTAAAGCCTTAGCGTTGCTTTGAACTTGTTCTGGTTTCTTAGCACCAGGGATTACAACTGTAATGTCTGGGTTCTTAATGTACCATGCAAGAATTAATTCTGCCATAGTGACACCATGTTTATCAGCTAATGGTTTTAAGCTATCAACTGTATCAACGATTTTTTCAAAACGTGAGCCTTCAAAATCAGGGTTACCATGTCTGATATCATCTTCTGGGAAAGTAACTTCCTTAGAATATTTACCAGTTAGTAATCCAGATGCTAGAGGGAAGAATGGCACGAATGAAATATTATTTGCTCTTAAGTAAGGGAATAATTCTTGTTCAGCATCGCGGTGTAATAAACTGTATTGATCCTCAACAACATCAACTAAACCGTCTTTGTTAGCTTCTTTAATTTGATCTAGTGAGAAGTTTGAAACTCCAATTGCTTTGATTTTACCTTCTTTTTTCATTTCATTTAAAGCAGCAACAGCTTCATTTTTAGGAGTGTTGTCATCTGGAAAATGAATATAGAAAATATCAATGTAGTCAGTTTGAAGACGTTTCAAAGCATCATTAACCGCTTGTTTTAAGAATTCAGGACTATTATTAATAGTAACTTCACTACCAGAAGTATCTTGAGCAGCTTTAGTAGCAATTACAAACTTGCTACGATTATAGCCTTGGATGGCCTTACCAATTAATTCTTCTGAATGACCCATCCCATATGCAAAAGCTGTATCTAATAAGGTAATGCCAGAGTCTAAAGCAGTTTTAACAATTTGAATACCAGTATCATCTTTTAAGTTTGGGAATAGATTATTTCCACCAACTGCATTAGTACCTAAACCGAGTGCAGTAGATTCAACTGATGATTTACCAATTTTAACCATAAAATTACCTCCTTAATTTTATTAACATGACAATTATGAACTAAAAATAAGTAATTTTAAAGTATTTTGTAATTCACTACCTTAATAATGTTTGTTACACTTAAGTTGTGAAAATTGGGGTGGTAAATATGAAGAAAATTTTAGTATTAGGTGGCAATAATCCAGTTGCCAAGAAAATGATTTCAATGTTTTATGATAATGCATCATACGATATGAAAGTTCTTAGTGATGTTGACTTTGATAATGAAGGTTCATATATAGATGAAGTCAAAGATGTTAATATTATTTATTCATTTTTAGGACCAATGGATGTTGACTTAAATTTTGAAGCATTGTTTTCTGCTTTAGATGAAGTAAAACCACCGTTAGAACAATTTATCATGCTATCAGTTGCAGGTATTGATAATGAGTTGAACGAAAAAGTTACATATAATAATGTTGATAATGTCAAAGAATATCTAAATGAACAAAGATACGCAGTTAAATTGGTTGATGAATATGAAGTTCCATACACAATTTTAAGGCCGGTTGCAATGACACAACAAAACAATGGTAAATTAAAAATCATTGATGAAGGAGAATCTATGGATTATGGTAAAGTTTCTTTTGATAACGTTGCGAATGTAGCTTACAATGTGGTTGTGAAGAAAGAATTTATCAATCAATCCATTGGATTAATTGAAGAAAAATAAATATTAGAGGTGTAGATTATGGCATTACAATTAAGTAAAGAACAATTATCCCAGATTAAACAACAACTATCTGCAACTAGAGAACAATCACATTTGGTTATTTTCAAAAGTGTTGCTAAGCAAGGTGGATATATGCATATGATCACCGATTATAATACCTTTGAACAGTTAAAGCATTCTCGTCCCAATATTGAAATGGAAATTGTTAGAGATATCATCCCAGTAACTGATAATTTAGCATATTGGGCAGTTGCTCAAGATACTGCTGGCCATATGGATCCTAAAGATCAAAATATGCAACAAGTTGCAATGGATATCGAACAATATACTAATAAAGTATTGAAAGAAAACAAGTTACCAGAAAATAAATTACCAGAAGCATAATTGGTTATTTCAAGCGTTGTATTTTAAAAATGTTTCATGTGAAACATTTTTAAAATATGGCGTTTTCTTTTTGCAAAATTTTTTAAAAGTTAGTTCGTATTATATAATAATAGATACTATTTAACGAAAGAGAAGGGATGATTTAATGGCACTGCAATTTATTCTAGGAACCGCTAGTTACGACCATGAGGCTGTTATTATTGAACAACTTAAACAATCACTAAATGATAATCCCAACGATCAGTATTTTTATCTAGTGCCTAACCATATCAAGTTTGAATCTGAAGTTCAGGCATTAAAAAAGCTAAACTTTAATGATGAAACAATTTATGCAGAAAGTAAATTTCAAACTTTCTCAATTACACGTTTAGTTTGGTATTACATGAAAAATAATCCTGAATATCAACGTACGCGTTTAAGTGAGTCTGGAATTAATATGTTGATTTATCAAATTATTTTAGATCATCAAGATGAATTAACTGTCTTTCGTGGTGAAAGTGGGCAACCAGGTTTTATAAAAAAAATCTCACAACAAATCGCTGAAATGCAATCAGGACAAATTTCTGCAGATGATTTAAGTAATATTTACACAAATAATGAAAATCTAAAATCTAGTTTGCACGATAAGATGCATGATTTTATTATTATTTATCGTGCATTTGAGGAACAAACTAGTGGTCAATATTTATATAAATCTGATGTCATTAATTTATTTTGCAATTATTTGTTGGAGGGCAACTTAGATTTATCCCACAGTCATTTTTACTTTAATGGCTTTAATCAATTTACTGCTCAAGAACGGCGTTTAGTTGAAATCTTAATTCAACACGCAAAAAGTGTGACAATTTCTTTGAATTTAGATCGCAAATATTCTAATCAATTACCGGAAAGTCCCAATCTTTTTTATCAATCAGCAAAATTGTACAATCACTTTTATAATTTTGCTCGTGATAATGATACACATATTTTAATGGATCAAATGGCTAAACAGCAACGAGTTAGTGATGACCTAAGAACTTTTGATAAGTACTGGCAGCAATCGACTAAACTAGGTGTAATTGATAAAAAGCCATTGCAAAATAATGAATCCATCCAAGTATTTCGTGCTGATAGTCCATTTTCAGAAGTAGAACATATTGCGACTAAGATTCGCCAAATGGTGGCGACACAAAACTATCATTATTCAGATTTTCTAGTGATGACTCGGCACTTAGATCGTTACCAAAATGTTTTAGCACCGATTTTTGATTTAGAAGATATTCCTTCATTTAATGATGTCAATCGTTCAATGGAAGACCATCCACTAGTTGAACTCATTAATTCATTATTTAATATTGACCAATTGAACAGTAAACGTAGTTATCAATACGCTGATGTGATGCGTCTACTTAAGACTGAACTTTTTATTCCTAAAGATGCAAATGGTGAATATATTTCGATCGAAGATTATCGTAGAGCCGTTGCTTTAACTGAAAATTTAGTTTTGAAAAATGGTTATGAAGGTAATCGTTGGCTACAAGATGCTGATTGGCAATATGCATGGTTTTCCGATGATGATTTTGGCGTAAAAGCAGATAAATTTGTAAAGATTGACCAACAAATTAATATGATTCGTCATTTTATTAAGGATAATTTACCACCATTTTTTAAACGGATTAAAAGAGCCAAAACTGGAACCGAAGCAGCACAAATTTTATATGAATTCTTAATTAACATGGGCGTTGCTGACCAATTAAAGGCATGGCGTAAACAATCTATTGATGATGGTAAATTAGTTGAAGCTGCTCAACCAGAACAGGTCTGGCAAACATTTTGTAACTTACTAGATGACTTTGTTTCCATTTTAGGTGAACGTGAATTTAAACTAGATGACTTTCTATTATTGCTACAAAGTGGTTTTGAAGGTGCGAATTATTCACAAATTCCATCAACATTAGACCAAGTCGCAATTTCTGAAAGTGGAATTGTGCAAATGGATAATCGTAAGGTTGTCTTTATGATGGGATCTACCGATGATGTGATGCCCGATAAGGTCACCAATGAAGCCTTATTTAGTGATGCTGATCGTGATGACTTAGAAGATAGTTTTGATGATGGTCAATATTTACGTGAAACATCAGAAAACCAAATGGCGAATGATCCATTCTTAAATTATTTAGCATTTTTAGCCGGCAGTGATAAATTAATTTTTTCCTACACTTTAAGTGAAGACGATGATAGTTCTATCAATATTTCACCATATGTAGCACGGATTGTAGAACATTTTAATTTAGATGTTGAACATCTAAAGAGTTTACCTAAGGCCAATGAACCAATTATTAGACAATTTATTGGAACTAAGCGTGCAACTTTAAGGCATTTAGTGCAAGCTAGTCAAAATAGTAAAGCTACTAATACTAAGCTGGCACCTGTTTGGCATTATGTTTATAACCAACTAGTTAAAGATAATAATTTATCAATGCTAACTGATAAATTACTTGGTGGTTTAGATTATAATAATACGCCTACTAAATTAACTGGTGATATTATCACGGGACTTTATGGTGATCAGATTAATACCTCAATTTCTAAATTAGAACAATTTTACAGTAATCCATATGAATATTTCTTGAAGTATGGATTGAATTTAAAAGAACGAGATGTTTTTGATTTGTCACCAGCCAGTACTGGTCAGTTCTACCATGAAGCCTTAGACAAATTGATGCGCGTAGTGAATGAAGATCATGTGGATTTATCATCACTAGATAAACAAGCAATGAATGAATTAGTGGATACAGTGACTGCTAAAATGTTGGAAGACCCTAACGATATGCAATACACCATTCTACAAAGCTCTAGTCGGATGAACTACATTAAATCGCAATTAATAAAAACTATTAAACATACGATTGAAACGATGCAAAAGCAAAGTCAATTTACACCAATGCGTCCTCGTAAAACGGAAATATCATTCGGTCAAGTCGGCCATAAAAATGATTTAAAACCATTGAAGTTTGATATTCCAGAAGATGAAGATATTCAAACGCCTAAATTAATTAATGTGCGTGGTCGAATTGATCGTATTGACTACATGAATGTTGACGGACACGATTACTTAGGCATTGTCGACTACAAATCTAGTGAACGTAAAATGGACTTTGGTCGGGTTTATGATGGAACTTCGATGCAAATGATGACTTACATTGATGTGTTAGCACATAATCTTGGAATCTTTGATGAAGCAGGTAAGGCTGAATTAGCTGGTGCTGTTTATATGCATATCTTTAATCCAAAATATTCAAAGAGTGATTTAAAAAAGACTTTTGAAGATGCGATTTTAAGTAAGCAAAAATATCAAGGTATCTTGGTGAACAATGGTGACTTACTGCAAAAAATTGATGCAACCATTGCGGGTGACAAGTATGGTAGCTCCAAGGTATTTCCAATTAGAAAGAAAAAAGATGGTAGTTACTATAAGAGTAGTCCGATTGTACAACCTGATGATTTAGACTTGTTATTAAAGCACAATGAAAAATTAATTACTAAGGCGGGCCATGATATTTTCTCTGGAAACATTGATATGAAGCCCGCTCGTTGGAGTCAAAATCAAGATGCAATGCAATACACACCTTATCGTTCCATCATGCAATTTGATCCATTATTAAATGAAAATAATTACCGTGATGTAGAAAACTATAATTTACCAAGTATTCTAAAGAAGTTACGAGGTGACAATCAATAATGCAATATACAAAACCACAAGAAAAAGCAGTTTTTAATCATTTTGATAAAAATGTTTTAGTTTCAGCATCAGCGGGTTCTGGTAAAACACGGGTATTAGTTGATCGAGTTATAAATAAATTATTGAATGAACATATTGATATTGATGAAATGCTGATTTTAACTTTCACTAAAGCGGCAGCGAAAGAAATGCGTGACCGGATTCAAATTGCACTTCGTGAACAATTAAACCAGACGAAAGATAATGATACAAAAGTGTTTTTAGTAAAACAATTACGGCGCTTGCCAGTCGCTGATATTTCAACTTTGGATGCTTTTTGTCAAAAAATTGTCCAAAATTACTACTATATTATTAACTTGGATCCTAATTTTCGCTTATTAGCCGACCAAACTGAAAGCCAAATGTTAAAAGAACAAGTCTGGGAAAATGTTAGAGAAGATTTATACGCTAATGATAAAGATGGTACTTTTGCACAACTAACTGAAAACTTTTCCGATGATCGTTCTGATGATGGATTAACTAACTTAGTTTTTAAAACTTATGACTATGCAAATGTTAATCAAGACCCAATTGAATGGTTAAAACAAACGCCTAATATCTATGATATTGATTCGGGTTCGATTACTGATAGTGATTTTTATCAAAGGCATTTGTTACCTATTATTGAAAATGAAGTGGCACAACAAAAGCTATCTTTTGAATCGGCTAAAACAGTTGCTGAAGACAATGGATTAGAAAAAGAAGCTGCTTGTGTGCAATTAGACATTGAAGCAATGCAACAACTTTTAGATTCATTGCAGCAAAATAAGTGGGATGATTTGAAGAAAGCATTTAGTGAAATTAAATTTAAGAGTTTTCCTCGAACTAATAAAACTTATGATGATATTGCTAAGATGACGCATGACCGAATTAAAGACATTCGTGATGGTGCTAAAAAAGCTTTTCAAAAGTTACCTGATAAATATTTTGCATTAAATGAAATTGATAATTTAGAAATTATGCAGGCATCAAAACAATTAGTAGATAAATTAGTACGCGTAGTTTTAACTTTTAGTGACAGTTACCAGCAAGCTAAATTAAAACGCCATGCCCTTGAATTTATTGATGTTGAACATTATGCCTATGATATTTTGAGCGGTGATAATGCTAAGTCAAAAGGTATTCGTGAAATTCTCCAAGCACAGTACAACGAAATTATGATTGATGAATATCAAGATAATAATCGTTTGCAAGATGCCATCGTTTCAACAGTCGCTAAACAAGATACTAGCAATATGTTTATGGTGGGGGATGTTAAGCAATCGATTTATCGTTTTCGTTTAGCGGATCCTTCAATGTTTATTGACCGCATGGATAATCCTAACGATGAAACAATTGTGTTGCCGGATAACTTTCGTTCTGCTAAAAATATTGATGAATTTATTAATTTAATTTTCACTCAGATTATGGATAAACAAATTGGGGATATTGATTATACTGATGATGCGAAATTAAAAGCGGGGGCTAAATATCCGGAGAGCTTAACATCAAATGTGGATTTATTAATGTATGAAAGTAAAGACGATGATGAAGAAGCTGTTGATGCGCAATTTCAAATTCAAGATAGTGCCCATGGGCAAATTGAAATTGTGGCACAAAAAATCGATGAAATGATTAATAAACAAATGTCAGTTTATGATCGTAAAAAGCAAATAATGCGTCCAATTGAATATTCTGATATTGCCATTATATCTTCAACTAGAAATAATAATTTAGTATTATCAGATATTTTTGGAAGTCATAATATTCCATTGATTGTAAATGGAGCGCAAAGCTATTTTAAAACAACTGAAATTCAAATCATGATGGCGCTATTAAGTATTATTGATAATCCATATCAAGATATTCCACTAGTTGCAGTCCTTCGTTCACCAATTGTTGGTTTAAATGAAAATCAATTAGCATACTTAAGAATTAATTCTAAAACTGGCGATTACTTTAATGCGGTACTGAAATTTATGCACGATTACTCAACTTCCACAAGTACTGAATTCGGAAATCAAGTCTTTGAAAAAATAAAAGTCTTTTTAGCCCAACTAACTGAATTTAGAAATATTGCACAACAACATGAAATTGTGGATCTAATCTGGCATATTTATCAAACGACTGGATTTCTAGATTATGTTGGTGGAATGCCTGCTGGAAAGCAGCGTCAAGCCAATTTACATGCATTGTATGAGCGAGCTTTTGACTATGAAAAGACTAGTTTTAAGGGATTATTCCAATTCGTACGTTTTGTTCGTCACATGCAAGAACGCAATGAAGATTTAGATGAAGCTAATGCTGATGAAAATACGAATGCAGTTTCTGTCATGACCATTCATGGCAGTAAAGGATTAGAGTTTCCCGTTGTATTTTTAATTGATGCTTCACATGGTTTTAATCAACAAGACAGTAAACAACCATATGTCTTAAATGATCAATTAGGTTTAGGGATTACTTATTTAAATCCTGATAATCGAGTTAAAGAAGATACTTTGCAACGCCAAGTGGTTACGCAAGTTGAAAATAGAGGACTACTTGCAGAAGAAATGCGAAAGTTATATGTAGCTTTAACGCGTGCAGAACAACAATTGTTCATTGTAGGAGCTACTAAAAATGGCAATGATCAAACTAAAATTATTGATGCATGGCAAAAAGCCGCCCATAGTAATGAACTCTTGTTATCGAATGCGCTAAGAAGTGGGGCTAAAAATTATTTAGATTGGATTGGACCAGCATTAGTCCGCCATCCACTTTTCCGCGCAAAATTTGGTGACGATACTACTTACTCAGACTTAGATAAAGATCAAACTCAATTTGATGTAAAATTTTATAATCAAAAGGATTTGTCTGACAAGCTGATTAGTGGTGATAATACTGATAATAAAGAATGGTTATCAGCATTTGCTAAATTGGCTAAAAAACCATTGCCAGAAGATATTAACGTGGATCAGATTGATCAGATTATGGATTTTCAATATCCTGATCAAGTCGCCACTCAAACGACTGCTTACCAATCCGTTTCAGAAATTAAACGCTTGTTTGAAGATCCCGATAACATTACTTTGGGAAACTACGATGAAGATTGGCAAGAAAATAAACAAAGTAGTCGTTATGTAAACAGTGATTTTAATGAGCCACAATTTATGCAGTCGGTTAGTCAACCAAGTCCAGCAGAAGTGGGAACGGCGACGCATTTAATCTTGCAGGAATTAGACTTATCTAAGCGCCCATCAAATCAAGAAATCATTGATTTAATTGAACGATTGGTTGCAGATCAAGTTATCACTAAAGAAGTGGCTGCTAAGATTGATGTTGATGAAGTGGTTAAATTATTTGATACTGATTTGGGCCAATTAATTTTAGAAAATAATGATAAATTGGCGAGAGAAGCACCATTTTCAATGTTAATGAATGCTAATTTAGTATTTAATGGTTTTGCTAAAGATAGCGATGAAAAAATCTTGATTCACGGAATTATTGATGGATACCTTGAATTTTCTGATCATGTGGTTTTATTCGACTACAAGACTGACTATATTGGCAATCGAAACGTTGATCAACATGTAGATAAAATCATTGAAAAATATCGGGGACAAATCAATTTGTATGCCCAAGCGTTATCTAATATTTTGCATAAACCAGTTACTGGGAAATATTTATATTTATTGTCGATTAATCAAGCAGAAAAAATTGATTAGATTCGTCTCAGAAATATTGAATGCATTTTGTGAAATTTGATACAATTTAAGAGTAATGACATATTAGGATTTTCTGAAGGAGGATGTTCTTAATGGTTCAAGTTGATGAAATGATTGATAAATTAGTAACAAAATCAAACGATGCATTAAAAGTTATGATGAATTTTGATCAAACAAAAGTTGATCAGATTGTTGATGCAATGGTAAAAGCTGGTTTGGAAAATAGTAAAGAACTAGCTGACATGGCCTATGAAGAAACTGGTCGCGGTGTTGCTCATGATAAGGCAATCAAAAATATCTTTGCTTCTGGTCAAGTTGGTCATCGCATTAAAGATCATAAAACAGTTGGAATTGTGGATAAAAATGATGAAAGAAAGACAGTTACAGTGGCTGAACCACTAGGTGTCTTAGCTGGGATTACACCAGTTACTAATCCAACTTCAACAACCTTGTTCAAAGCTATTTTGGCAATGAAAACTAGAAATCCAATCATTTTTAGTTTTCATCCTCAAGCAATGAAGAGTTCATCAAAGGCTGCACAAGTAGTATTAGATGCTGCGATTAAAGCAGGTGCTCCTGAAGGAAGTATCCAATGGATTACTGAACCAAGTATTGAAGCAACTAATAAATTAATTAATAATGATGGGGTCGCAACTACGTTAGCTACTGGCGGTCCTGCCATGGTAAAGGCGGCTTATTCAACTGGTAAGCCAGCATTGGGTGTAGGTCCTGGTAATGGTCCACTTTATGTTGAAAAATCAGCTGACTTAGAAGCGGCTGCTAATGATATTTTGGCATCAAAAACTTTTGATAACGGAATGATTTGTGCTACTGAAAATAGTTTAGTGATTGATAATGATATTTATGATGATTTAAAAGGTAAATTAACTGATAAGGGTGTTTACTTTATTAAAGAATCAGATCAAGAAAAATTAGCTAAAACTATGTTTAATGAAAAAACTGGTGGTGTGAATGGACCAATTGCTGGGCGTCCAGCTACTAAGATTGCTGAAATGGCTGGCATTGAAGTACCTTCTGATACTAAGGTACTAGCTGCTGAATTAACTGGCATTGGTCATGATTATTTGCTATCAGGTGAAAAATTATCGCCAGTGGTTTCAGTTTACAAGGCTTCCGACCACAAAGATGCTTTCAGAATTGTTGAAGCATTATTAAATTATGGTGGTTTAGGCCATACTGCAGCTATTCGTACTACTGATGATGACTTAATCACTGAATTTGGTTTAACCATGAAAGCTTGTCGTATTTTAGTTAATACCCAATGTGGTATTGGTGGTGTTGGTGATATTGTTAATGGAATGGATCCATCATTAACACTTGGAACCGGTTCATGGGGTTATAACTCCATTTCTCATAATGTAACTGATTCAGATTTATTAAACTATAAGATAATTGCTTACCCACTAGAAAATAAGAATTTTGAAAAATTAGTTGATAAATATATGTAAGAATAATAAAAAATGCTCTCAATTATTGAGAGTATTTTTTATTTTGTTTATGATATAATTCAAAAAGTTAGGGAGAAATTTTTTTGAATAAATATGATGAAGATTTTAAAATTCGTAGAAATAATATGATTCAACATAAAATTATTTGGATCTTAATTTTTATAGCTATATACTTAATATCTTGTATCATTTTGAGTTTCATCCCACTACTATTGTTATTAGATGCTCTTTTAGTTTTTATTATACCGTTACCGTTTATAATTGTTTTAATAAATTTATTAGTCATTTGGATCATTTCAGTATATCTAACTCATAAAATATATGGGACCTATGAATTTTAAAAACTTTTAGATGTTATAAGATATGGAGTATATAAATGGATATATATTTGCTATACATAATTTCTGTGTTACTTGCTACTATTGGATTAATTTTTTCTTTGTTATTACAAGTATTTGAAAAAAGGATTGAGTTAAAAACTGCTGTTGTAGCTTTTATTATTATTATAATTTCAGTATCGTTGCTTACATTTATTTTAGATACATTTATTTTTAAATGATTTTTCAACTATACAAAAAGCGCACTAAGATATTTTCTTAGTGCGCTTTTTTGTTCTTAAATTACTTTTTCTTTAGCAGGGTGAATGCCTTCTAATCTAATGCTTAATAAAGCATTATCACCTTTTCTAAAAATATCCACATATGGTGAAATTGATTCTTTACCATTTTGCATATATTTTTTGGCGTCATAATTTAATTTACTAATTAAATTCAACAATGATTTTGATAGGTTATCCAAATCATCTTTGTTTAAAATATTGTTATTGCCTGTAATTTTAATTGAATTCTTCTCGTCTTCAATATAGTTGAACATTTGATTCCTAATGCTTTTATCTTTGATCCAATAATCGCATCTAAGAATACTATGCACAAAATATTTTCTTCTGTAGCTATCCTTGTATTTAACTTTTGCTTTTGATTTGTTTTCATATGGATGTAATTGGACATTACTATATTTGGAATTTAATAATATTTTCTTTATTAAATCGTTGATCTTATTATCCCCTTATTAATTATTTTTAAATTTTATTATTTTATTAAATCTATGGTAACACTATTTTTTAGGATTATTACTATAAATTAAGTGAGCTTTTTAAGATATTTTTATTTTTAATTTTGCTACACTATGTAACATCAAATAAAATTAATATATGAAAGAAGTATGATTATGACTGAAAAATATGATGTTATGTTTATTGGAAGTGGCCATGCTACATGGCATGGAGCTTTGAAATTAGCTCAAAAAGGTAAAAAAGTAGCATTAATTGAAGGCGATAAAATTTTTGGTACTTGTACTAATTATGGCTGTAATGCTAAATTCTTGTTAGATCGACCTGCTGACGTTGTCCATCAGGTTGAAAATACTACTGGTCTAAAAGGTGAAGTGAAAATTGATTGGCCAGCTTTAATGGATCATAAACATAAAATGTTAGATTCAGATCCTGATCATAAGGCTATCAGAGAATCATTTCCTAAGTTAGGTATTGATATCATTGATGGTTGGGGTTCGATTAAAGATCAGAATCATGTGCAAGTTGGTGAAGATATTTATGAAACTGACTATATTGTGATTGGGACTGGGCTTCGTCCTTCTAAGTTGAATATTGATGGTCAAGAATACTTGCACGATAGTCGTGACTTTTTAAGCATGCCTACGATGCCTAAACATATAACGTTTATTGGAACTGGGATTATTTCATATGAATTTGCTGATCTAGCACATGCTGCAGGAGCAGAAGTTGAAGTGATTGGCCATTCTGATCAACCATTACGTAATTTCTATTCTAAATATGTTAAAAAACTAACAAAGAGAATGAAGAAAAACGGGATTAACTTTGATTTTAATCAAAATGTTGATTCAATTACTAAGACTGACGAAGGATTAGTCTTAAAGACTAAAGAAGGACTAAAAGTTAATACTGACTATGTATTAGATGCTACGGGAAGAGTTGCTAATTATGAACACCTAGGCTTAGATAAGCTAGATATTACAGCTGGTCCGAAAGGCATTAAGGTCGATGATCATTTAAGAACTAGTGTTAAGAACATCTTTGTTAGTGGGGATACAATTGATAAAAAAGAACCTAAGTTGACACCAACTGCTACTTTTGAATCTAATTACATTGCAAAAGAAATTTTAAATGATGATAATCCAGCAATTAAATACCCACCAATTGCTGAAGCATTATTCTCGTTACCACGTTTGGCCCAAGTTGGACTAAAGGTTCAAGATGTTAAAGACAATGATGATTATGAAATTAAAAGAGTCCCATATGGGATGTTAGTATTTGAACCTGCTTATAAAAATACATCTGAGGCAACGATTATTCTAAATAAAGCGCATCAAATTGTTGGGGCTACCATTTTAGGTAGTCAATCAGTACAAATTGCTAACGCATTGTCAATCATTATTAGTAAAAAAATGACTCCAGAAGAAGTGGATGAAGCTGCTATTATGGCATTTCCCGACGATATATATGGAATTATTCAATTACTTACTGGGTCTTTACCAGGTTAAGATAAATTTTAAGAGGTTAAATTCATTTTTGAATTTAGCCTCTTATTTTTATTTATATCTAGTTATCTAACAGTTTTCTTGAATAATAAGTCTCTTTGCTGATCATTTCCTAATTGGAAAACGTGGTCATCAAATTCTCTGAAGCCCATTCTTTTATAGAAATGAATAGCAGCTTCATTCTTTTCCCATACACCTAACCAAACAGTATTTAAGCCATTCTTTTTGGCTTGTTCCATTGCATAGTTGATTAAGAATGTGCCAAGGCATTTTCTTTTAAATTCTTTTTTGATGTAAATTCTTTCTACTTCTAATGCATTTTTGACTTTAAGTTCTGACTGGCTGTCTCCAATGTTTAATTTTAAATAGCCAGCTAATTTATGATCACAAAAAACAAATTTAAAATTACTATTTTGATCATTAATTTCTTTTTTAAGCTCATCAATATTGTAGGCTGTATCAAAGTGATTTTGCATATTTTCTTTACTATTATAGTCACCAAATGTGTCTCTAAAAGTTTCAATGCTAATGGCTTTTAATGTATCAACATTATCATTCTTGATGGGTGTCATATTAATATTCATAATTAAACCTCCTAGTATTTTTTTAAATGTTTATTCAATGCATTGATTAGTTATTATTTTATATACACAATTTAACTTATCCTTTTTATTATATCTCCAGGATTGCAATTTAATTCTTTGCATATTTTTTCTAGTGTATTAAATCTAATTCCTTTAGCCTTATTGTTTTTTAAAATTGATAAGTTAGCCTGAGTTATACCAATTCTTTTAGCTAGTTCTTTCGATGAAATATGTCTTTTTAACATAACTACATCTAAATTTATTTCTATCATTAAGTTTGCTCCTTAAATAACACTATCAGAGTCTTGCTGAACTTTAATTCCTTGTTTGAATACATTATATATAACGTAAATCGTAATTAAAATGATAAAATATATTATATAGTTAATTATTGAAGAATGACCAATATTAAATATTCCAGATATATTCTGCAATTTATTAATACTAGTATATACATTTATAATTAAATTAAATCCTATAAATGCAATGAAAGAATAAAGAATATTTCTTATAGAAATAGCATTATTTTGAATAAAGTAATTTTTTCTATCTAGATTATATATTATTTTTTTTATGTTTTTACTAATTAATATTAAGGTTACTAACATTAACATAATTAGAATTATAATTATGGAGCCATTAACATATATATTAGTATTAGCAATTCCTCTACTATAGGTTGATGCATTATCATTGTCTAAATGAAATAATAATATAATCATTCCAATTAAAAATATTACTTCAAAGAAATACATTATTATTAAAAAGACCTGGATTAATAATCTTGCAATCCTAAAAACTATTTTGTTCAAAGTATTCATAAAAATTATCTCCTTTTGTTAATTATTTTATTGTAAAACAATATTAAATTATTGTAAAACGATAACTAAGCTTTTGGATTTGTCTTTACTTAAATGAAAGTTTAAGCTTGAGATACATAATATTTAACTAAAGGAGATACTTATGGAATTATATAAAAAAACGGTAATTGGTTTTTGTTGCTCATTACTTTTAGCTTTAACATTATTTTTAGTTGTTAGTAATATATCAACTTACGCAAAGTATAAGGGCCATTATGAAACCCCAACGGAACTAAGAGGCAATTGGTATGAATCTGGGCAAAATAACTATGGAGATTGGCAAACTTATCATATGTATATTGGTAAGAAGGCAGTTTATCAAGATGGAATGAAATTATATGATATTAATGATCATAAAATGAATAGTGCATTTATGTTATATGTACAAAAAATTAATAAAAAAGATATGGATTTTGCTGGAAACACATATGTATTAAATGGAAAATTAGTTCCTTACAAAGATGAAAGCCCATATGTTTGGTTATCTAAAAACCGTATTCATGGTAAAAGAGTACTAAAGAGCTATACTCTTATGAATGGGATTGAAACATGGACTAGAAATAAAATTAAAAAAGACTACTCTGATTTACGTAGTAATATTAGTAAATCTAAAGTAGGAGTATAATTTAATTACAGGAAGTGATTTTATGAAAATTAATAAAAAATTTACATTACTATCATTGATATTAGCGCTTATGTTCTCATTTGTTTTAACTAGTAATGTTCATGCGTCTACTAATGGTGGTTGGAGAAAAGGTAACCCTAAAGTATTAGTTCGTAAGGGTGTTTGGCAAACTAATTATATTAAACATGGTGGAAATAAAAAAAGTAAGTTTAAATTTGAGCAATCTGGATATAATAGAACTTTTACTCTTTTCACAAAAGAAAGGGGATATAATCCACTAACAATTAATTATAATCTTAAGAAAAAAGAAATTGGTAGTGGGGTTCCATATTCAGCTATTGCTGGAATGAATCCATATTATAAATATATTGGTAATAATTATTATTTACTTAAAGCAGGTTCAATTCCATTTAAGCATCATAGTGCCATGTATTATGAATTTAATGATGATGGGATGGCTGGAGTTACTAATTTGATAAAAGTTCATGATAAAAATCATATTTCTATCTGGTCATTTTATAGTAATAAAACTAAAAACAATAAGTTAAATAGCAAGAAAAGTTATGAAGGATATTTTATTTACAACAATAAATAGAAAAAGTCGATGCCAACATTATGACATCGATTTTTTATTTTCATTATTTAACTTCAGAAGCCTTAATCCAGCCAATTTTTTCAACGTGTAAATATTCCACATTCTTAGCTGCTTTATAGCTCTTTTTATCTTTTAGTATTTTAGCAAGTTTAGCCTTGCTTTCTTTAACCACAATCTTTTTATCAACGCGTACTTTTTTGTCATTAACTTTAACTGTTTTAGCGTGGCTGAATGATACCACTGGTTGATCGGCCATAAACAAGGCTTGGTAAATTTTAATATCTTTAGTTTTTAACTTATATGTCTTAGCTTTCTTATAATTATCAACTTTATCTAAAGCAAATGATTTTTCACTTTCCTTATGATGAGTCACCTTATGACTATTTTGAGCAGCACTAGCGGTTACATCGGTAATGGCTGGAGTTACTGTTGCTAAAGGTAGTGCTAATGATAATGTTACTAACATTTTGTTCATTTTCAATTGCATCAAGTCCCTTTTAAGATAATTAAAATTAACCAATTCAGTTAATTTTTTATAATATTACTACCATTAATCTTAAAAGCAATTAATATATACTTTTATTTTTTAATCCGATTGTTTATTAACTTATGCAATAACTCATTATAAGTTACACACTCAGGAACTTTTACAAATTCACGCATATCAAAGTTAGTTTTATCATTAGCTTTATTTTCATAACCATTTAAGTTCATGATTAAGTCATCATCAATCATTTTATCTAAAGCTTTCTTTTGCTTAGGATATTTATTAGTAAAAGCCACATCATCTTCATTAAATAATCTAAAATCTCTAGCTGCCATCATATGGGCATCTAATAAAATACTGCATAATAATAATTTATTTTGTGCATGATTTCCCTTTAATAGACTTAATAAAGTATTCCTAGACGCTTTCTTATCAGGAATTTGGATTGCTATTTCAGAAATTAACTCAATAAATTTATCTATTTGTTGATCTTCTTTATGAACATAATTAGCAACATTAGGTTGATCATCGGTAACAACATAATTTAAATAATCTTTTACGCGATAATCCAACTCTTTATAAGTGACGGGCTTAGGCAAACCATTTTTAATCAAATTGTCCAAAGTGAATTTAACACTAATGCCACCAGTCTTATTAGGATGCTTATTAATATTACCAAATTTATCTAAGTCAATTAATTCATGATTCTTAGAATTATTCATTAAGCTAGTTTTAAATTTATTAGGTAGTTTAATTCCATCATTATCACAAATTGCAATTAATTTCTTAGTTAACTTACCAACAGTTACTAAGTTAAATTGACTTTTGGTTTTTACATATTCGTTAACTAATTTTTCCTTATCTGGAATAGCCATTTTTAAATCATTTTTTACATAATTTAAAATACTATCTAAGCTAACTACTTTGTCAGGATAATCTTTCGCAATTTTTTGTACTAAAGATAAAATATTATAATTAAACATAATAACTCCACCTTTCTCACAAAACCTTCACTTAAAGTATAGTCTGATTAAAATTGAGACTATAATATTTTGTTTCAAAATTGCTAATCATATAATTTGTAAATACCAAGTATATTTGTTATATTTTTCTTGTAGTTAATAATTGTTATAAAGTAAAAACTCTTATAAATTGTTCAAGAAATGAAAGGTAGGTTTATATTTTATGAAAGTTATAGTTTTAGGTTCTTCTCATGGTGGTTATGATGCTGTTCGTCAGATTTTATCAGACGCACCAGATACCGAAATTCAATGGTATGAAAAAGGAGATTTCATTTCTTTCCTATCTTGTGGGATGCAATTATATCTTGAAGGGGTAGTTAAACACGTTAATGATGTTAGTTATGCTAAACCTGATCAAATGCACAAAGAGGGCGTTGATGTTTTTGTAAAACAAGAAATTAGCGCTATTGATCCTGCAAATCATTCTGTTCATGTATTAAATCATAATGATGGTAGTGAACGAGACGAACATTATGATAAATTAATCATTAGTCCTGGAGCTAATCCAGCAAGCCTTGGTGTAAAAGGTGAGGACTTACAAAATATTTATAAAATGCGTGGCCGTGATTGGGCAATTAAACTAAAGGAAAAAACAGTTGATCCTACTGTAAAGAATGTTGCAGTGATTGGTTCTGGCTATATTGGCATTGAAGCTGCTGAAGTATTTGCTAAAGCTGGGATGCATGTTTCAATTATTGAATTTAATGAAAGATTACTAGGTGCTTATCTAGATAAAGAATTTACTGATACTTTAACTAAAGTCATGAAAGACCATAATGTTGATTTTTATGGTAATCAAGGAGTCGCCGAATATAAAGGTAATGATGGTAAAGTCACTACTGCAATTACTTCGAAGGGAAATGAAATTCCAGCTGATTTAGTAGTTGAAGCTGCCGGCATTCGTCCTAATACTGAATGGCTAGATGGTATCGTTGAGTTGGATGATCATGGCTTTATTAAGAACAATGAATATATGCAAACTAGCGAACCTGATATTTATGCAATTGGGGATGCAACGTTAGTACCATTTGCACCGACTGGAGAAAAATCAGTTATTGCATTAGCCACTAATGCTCGTCGTGAAGGTAAAACTGCTGCCATGAATGCATTAGGTCAAGAACATGCAATGGTTCCAGTATCAGGTTCAAGTGCCTTATCTGTATTTGATTACAAATTTGCTTCAACTGGGATTAAAGAAGGAACTGCATCTCGTTTTGATGTAAAAACTCAATCAACAACGGTAACTGATACATTTAGACCGCCATTTGTTCCAGATGAAGCTGGTAACGCTGAAGTACTATTTAAACTAACTTATAATCCAGAAACACATGCCATCTTGGGTGGCCAAGTTATGTCTACACAAGATTCTACCCAAAATATGAATGTAATTTCATTGGCCATTCAATCTCATATGAAAGTTGAAGACTTAGCTTATGCTGATTTCTTCTTCCAACCAGGATTTGACCGTCCATGGAATATTATTAATGTGGTTGCTCAACAAGCACTCAAAGATTTGAAATAAATAATAAAAATACCAATCTTAAAAAGATTGGTATTTTTTAGTATATGGTTTGATATACATCCTTAAAATAATCGAAATTAATATTTTAAAATCATTGCTATAATAAAACTATATTCTATATTAAAAGTTTTTAGAGGGTGTTTTTAATATAAGATATAAATAAATTATAGTAAGGAGCTATCGAAAATGGCAGATTCTATTTTACAAATTGTAAAATCATTTTTAAACATCTTTGGTATGTAATATAGTATTATCTTTTAAACGTTTATAGCTTAAGGTTGGCCTTATTTTAATTTTAAGAACACAATGTGATATTCACATTGTGTTCTTTTTTATTGAAAAATGTTTTAGTAAATCAAAAAGTTTTCCAATAAAATGGAAAACTTTTTAGAGAGAATCATAGCACAAAAGGTTGTGAACAATTTATCCACAATTAAATTATAAAAATAATTTGCATTTTCTGCCACCTAATATATTTGAATTAATTAGTATAATTTGCGAAAAATTATTTTTGATTCTTTGTATTTTTATTCTTATATTGAACTATTAATCCTACAATAATCGCAATTATTGTAATTAGAAAAATAAACATGCCACCAAAATCATCATCGTCATCAGATTCATCTTTAATTTTTTGGACTAGTTGTTTAATTTCGTCTTTAATATGATTTTGATATTTTGTGGTTACAGGTTCAATAACATGGCCTATCATTTTTCCATTAGCTTTATTAAATACCATTGATTCATTATCAAAAGTCAGATGATTATCTTTAATGAATTGTTTACCGACATCACTATTAGCGATAACAATCGGTATGTTAGGGTAAATATCTTTAAAATAATTGCTATAAACATTTTTGAGAGTAATGATTATTTTGTTTTGTTTTTTTAATGCATCCATATTTTCAACTGGATTAGGAATGTTTTTAGTTATCTTAATACGATTATAATAACGTTTTAGTTCACGTAATCTATTATGGTTGTAACCATTTGAATCACTATTATCTAAATGATGATTACTTACAAAATACCAATATGGTAAACCGTCTGCGCTACTATCACTTGGCTTTTTAATTTCGTTATATTTTCCATATTTGTCATTATTATTAATACTTTTGTTGTCATTTTGGTTTATTTTAGTTTGCTGATTAATATCCTTATCGGAAGCATCATCGTTAGCGTTATCTGACATTTCATCATCATCCATATTGTGCTTTGTGTTAGTATTAGTAGTTTCATCCTCATGTTCAGCACCAGTAGTTTCGGTTTCTTCATGAGTTGTTGTGGTTTCTTCGTGGGGAGTGGTTTCAGTAACATGAGCACCAGTACTAAATGCAAAGGCATTAATTTCCAATGAATTTATTCCTAATAATAGTGTTGCGATAATGCATAGTAAAAGTTTGGTTAATTTCATTAATTACTATGCTCCTTTCAATTATGTATTTTTAAAACGAATGCTATTCTAGCACTTTATTTATAAAATCCAATACAATATTTTTAGAATTTGTTTATAAATGTAATATGAATGCTCAGTACATAAGGTGTAAAATATACTTAAATTATTTTAGAAAGAAGCACATTAATTATGTTATTTTCAAAGAAATCAACAATGGCGTTATTAATTACAATGTTATTTATACCAGTTATGCTATTTGCAGTGAATAATGTATCGATTAATGCTAAGTCTAACGTTAGTACATATAGTCATTACAAATTGAACGATAAGAAGTTAGGGATAATGATGACTCTTAAGTATCTATATCCATTAAAATGGGTTAAAGCATATACAAAAATGGGTGCACTTTCCTATGCTGATAGTAAAAACAATATTATGATGAAAGGTTATTCTTATGTCACGGGAAACGGGGATCCAACTAGTTTTATCTACTATAAACATAATGGAAATACCGCTTATTATAAATACTGGTACGTTGGATCCAAACAAGATGTTGCTCATGGCCATTATATAAAGCAACGTCATGTTTCAATCAAATATTTAGTAAACAAATATTATCATAGCAAGTCACAAAAGAATTTTGTTAATTACTATGCAAGTAAGTTAAAAAATGAACAGTAACTTATTCGTCTAATTTGCGGATAGGGATGTTAAAATTGGTAACTTTATCCATATTTATTCGATCATGATAATCTAAAACGGCATCATCAAAAAACTTATATAGTGATTTCGCAATATAAGCATCTTTATTATAAATTTTATGATTAGTGCGTGTTTGAATAATTAAGTTGAGCATGACCTTTACTAAATCACTTTGCATATAATAATTCGTTTCAAAACGTAAAGCGTTTGTTGCTTTACAGTAGCCTCGTTTAATCAAACGATTAAGCGAGGCTTTTTTAGTTTTAAAGATTATTTGAGCGTAGTTATACAGGCAACTAGCATTTTCAGAATATTTCACTAAGGTATTAATTAAATCAGATTCAAAGGCGGCTTTGGATTTTAAACCATCAACTACATTTTGCATTAAATCAAATTCACTAATTTTTACAGTTCTATTTTGTTGTTGAATAGCTGTAACAGCTGTCTTAGATGTATTTTGTTTAAAGTTAGTTTGATTAGAGTTGTCATTTGCAACTTTCACGGGTTTAGAATGTAAACTATCGTCATGAAAATGAGGTAAAAAGAATCTAGTAGCACCATTAAAGACTTTCTTTTTAATGATGTAGCCACAAGTAGCTAACTTCTTATAAACATTAATTACGGTATTGCGACTAACGCCTAAATCTTTAATCATTTCTTCCACCGTATAAATAACGTAGTAGGCATTTACCTTCTGATCAAAAAATTCACGACGTTGAATTGAAGAATTCATTCGATCATATAAGTAAGCATAAGCTAAACGGGTATCATTGTTTAAACGTTCATCTTTGCGCAATTCGACATCAAATTTAATAAATTTTTTCATCATTATCCATCCTTTGGGATAGAAAAAGAGGGCACAAGTAATAAACTTGTCCCCTCATATATGTATTAGATATATTGCAACTACTCCTCAGCTCTTATATAATAACTAAGGAGCGTTAAAGGTTAACAAGTAAGTGCGATTACTCTGTTAGCTGGTCGATAATTACTGTCAATAATTGTCGATCAACGCTCTTTTTCTATGTTTTATTTTTGTATGCTTATAATTATAGCGGTTTTTGAGTGGGGTGTAAATAAGATAATTAGATGTAGATTCAAAATTAATTTTTTATGTATTTATAATTTTATATTAATTAATTTGTGGATATGCTATCATAATAAAAGTGAATGAAAATACTTGATCTGTAATTTTGGATTGTTGATTTGCCGCTGATCTTTTAGTGTATATCCCGCATGCGCGGGAGTGATTCTTGTGCCAATTTGTCTGGAGTTATTACCACTAAGTATATCCCGCATGCGCGGGAGTGATTCTAATTTCATTTCTCAGTGGTCCAAGAGCAGTCTGTATATCCCGCATGCGCGGGAGTGATTCTGAGTTAATGAGTATTTACAGCGATCTAGTACCGTTTATCCCGCATGCGCGGGAATGATTCTATTTAAAATCATACAAGTTATTTAGTTTCGTGGATATCATGAATACGTATGAGTTATATTTTTTACATTTTTTGTATATAAAAAAGGCCACAATTAAAGTGGCCTTTTAGTGTAATAAAGAAAACAAGGAAATAAAATACAAGGAAATTCTTTCTGTACGTATATTTTTAAATATACTATCCATTAATCTTGAATAACTATTGTTATATAATAATAGTTATAATTATTGCAATACCTTTTTCATTATATCTTGTAATACAATTCTTAGATATAAAAAAATTGATTGACTAACAATTTTTTTAATAACAATATGAGCTTGTATTTTTGTATATTCACGAATAATATTTATTATTGGGATTTTATAATCATGGAGGATACATATGAATTTATTAAAACTACTCGGTAATGGTATTGGATTAATATTTAGAATGTGGAAATTTTTATTTTTCATTTTATGCTGTATTGCTTTATTTAATCTATTAGGTGGTAACGATGTTGACTGGGATACAGTCGGTCAATATGCTTTACTCATAATTATTGTGATTGTAGTTTGTGTATGGGTACATTACGCTGATAAAAATAAATAATTTATGAATAAAAAGACTAACTATTTTTACTAGTTAGTCTTTTTATAATATATTTAGAGATAGAACGTCATTAATGGAGAAGAGGTTTTTAAATGTTTTGGAATATTTTTAATATTTTTGTTTTCACTTTTACAATAATTAATACTTTTGTTTATTTTAGAAACGAGAAAAAATCAAAGAAGTTAATTGAATATATTTTAAGAAGTGATAGGAATAAAGAATTGATTATTAAAATATTATCGACTGATCAAGAATATTCAGAAAAAGTGAAAAATTTAAGGAAAAACTTTCATCTAAAATTAGGTGAAAGTTTGGATATATTAGGCAAATATAAACAACATAAAATTAATTAATAACTACAGTTTTAATTTATTAAAAGTATTTATATCTAATTTATTTAGATTTAAATCACTTAAAATAATATTTAACATTTGAAATTGATTTATTTCTTCGTTAATAATTTTTTCATTTTTATTTTCTAGGAAATCATGTGGAATGAACCAATTTTTCATGGAAGTTTTGCTGAATTTTTTTAATTTCTTTGTATTATTTCTTTTGATAGTTTCTTCAAAGGACAAGTTATAATAATAACTTAAAGATTTATTGGCCCTTTCTAAGTTATTAAAAAGCATATGACCATATATTTTTTTAATAAATATTCCTTCAACTATTATATAAGTGCAATTCTGTATCCCATATTGGATAATATTATCAATTAAATTTATTGATAAATTTCCAGGCTTATCTTTTACGTGCAACATATTGCGTCTAATATAATCCTGAGAAACTAATAAACTGTTTGTTACTTCCCAATATTTGATGTAGCTTTTTTGCAACAGTAGTTTTACCACTGCCTGAATTTCCTCTTATTAGAATTATGGTAGCCATACTATTCACCTCTATTTTTAAACGATTATATCAATTATTTAATAAATCATAAATTTGTAATTAAAAATAACAGTGTTATTATTTACACAGATTAAAAATAACGTTGTTATTTTTTTACGGAGGAATTTTATTATGAAAGATATTGATAAGGATAAAATTATTGATTTAACTATAAAAGAAATAGATAATTATGGATATAAAAATATTTCTTTACGTAATATTGCAAGTAAGTTAGATGTTACTACTGGTTCTTTTTATAAAAGATTCATAAGCAAAGATGACTTATTTTTTAATGTAGGTATCATTCTTTCAAACAGGGTGTACTTAGAAATATATAACCAAATAGGTAATTATAAGGTAAAGCCTAAAGAAGCTTTACTTAATCTAGGGATAAATATAATTAAATTATTTAATGATAAAACAAACTTGATGGAATTTTTATTTTTTAATCCTAATATTCTGGGTGCATATAGTGACGATAATATAGAAAAGAATTTTAAACTATTAAAGATAACAAAAGAAATAATCTCTATGTGTATTGATAAAGAAAAAGTTAATGATACTTTTATTCAATTATGGTCATTTATTCAAGGATATGGATATTTAATTAGTAATAATGTATGCGAAATAAATTTATTAATAATTAAAGATGCTTTAAATAAATTAGTTGGAAGTGATAAGAATGAATAAAAATTTTTTAATTGTTTATTGTCATCCTTATGATAATAGTTTTAATCATGCAGAATTACTGGCAATAAAAAATAATTTGAATAAACATAATATAAAATTTAACGTTATAGATTTATACAATGACCATTTCAATCCAGTTTATGATAGTGAAGAATTATCATTATTTCATTTAGGTAAAACACATGATACTTTAGTTGTAAAATATCTAAAATTACTTAAAGAATCTACAGATATAATATTTATAACTCCAATTTGGTGGAATAGTATTCCTGGAATGCTAAAAGGATTTATTGATAAGGTTATGAAAGAAGGAGAAGGATTAACTCATACAATAACTAAAACTGGTGTAAGAGGTTTATTAAATAATTTAAATCACACTTATGTTTTTACAACATCTACAACACCAACTTTTTATTTTAAATTGGCAATGGGTAATAGTATTAAAAAAATATTTATTAATAAAACATTGAAACAATTAGGCATGAAACATGCAAAATGGTTTAACTTTGGCGGTATTACTAATTCTAAAATTAATAGAAGAAAACGATATTTGGAAAAGTTAAATAATTTAAAATTAAATTTAACATATAAATTAAAATGGAGATGACACATATCCAACGTTGCACATGGGTAGGCGACAATGCCTTAATGCAAAAATATCATGATGATGAATGGGGGCGTCCATGTCATGATGATCGTGAGCTATTTGAATTATTGTCATTAGAAATTATGCAAGCAGGACTTAGCTGGAAAACGGTTTTAAACAAACGGAATAATTTTAGAAAAGCTTTCAATAATTTTGACATTACTAAAGCAATGAAAATGAATGATCAAGTAGAAGATTTAATGAGCAATGTCGGCATTATTCGAAACCGTTTAAAGATTAAGGCCATTATTAATAATGCTAAAGTTATTCACAATATGAAAGCTTCATTTAATGATTACATTTGGCAATTTATAGATAATAAACCCATCAATCATCACCATACTAACCATTCACAAATCCCATCAACTGATCAAAAGGCTAAATTGATTAGTCAACAAATGAAGAAGGATGGTTTCAAATTTACTGGACCAGTTACGATTTATTCTTTCATGCAGGCAGCTGGTTTAGTTAATGATCATGAAACTAATTGCTTTTTGTATAAAAAGCATTAATAAATTTGAAAGTAAAATAAACCATACTAAAACCCGTAAGATTATCTTTAATTAACCTTATGGAGTCATTTTATAATTATTCTTTATCTTTATAGATTTTTAATATAATATTAAATAGTCGGCACTGGGTAGCCAATCAGGACAATGATTGGAGGCGTCTTTAATGAACATATTATCAACTATTTTCACTTCTGTTATTGCAGGAATTCTAATTAACCTATTTGATCATGTTATTGATTACTTTATTAAAAAGTTCAAGTGTCGATTTAATAAAGATTAGGTAAAATAAAAAAGCTCAACTATTGGGAGTAGTTGGGCTTTTTGTGTGTCTTTAATGAATTTTTTATCAACTACCAATAATATACCATAAAGAAATAATAATACAAATAAAAACGCAAAATTTATCAAGTATTATCTTGGTGTTTTAATTTTATTCTAGATATTTAGTTTGTAGTTTTTTAGCTCATGGATACTTAAACCAATGCCTTTTTTAAGGTATCCCATCATTGAACCATATTTTTGTTCAGCTAGTTTATATGCTTGATCTAAGTATTGTTTCTCAACAATATCATTGTAGTATTCATTTTTAATAGCTAATTTAGTAGCTCCATTTTTCTTCATGGATGTTAAATCGGAATTAGTAGCTTTAGCACGGTATTTATTAGATAGTAGATAATCATGATAAATTTTCTTTTTGTCAAAATTAAGAGCGGTTAAAATCAGTGCGGTAGCAAAACCAGTACGATCTTTTCCGTAACTGCAGTGATAAAGAACGGCTTTATCTTTGGGCGCATGCAACAGTTCGTTAAATAACTTACGATAATTTTTGCGACCGTTTTGATTAATAAAGTAGGTGTAATAAAGAAGCATTCCTTTTTCACCATTTTTATTGAAAACTTTAATATCTGCTTTGTTTTCTTTATCAGAAACAACTGGCGCTTTTACATATTTGATGCCATTAATCTTTGGATCGTTTGCTTTCGCAATTTCACTTGGGGTTCTAAAGTCTATATCGATGCCAACATTATAATTATCTTTTAGCTTATTAAGATCAGCTTTAGTTGCGGTATTTAGTTGAGCTGCTCGAATTAATTTTTTATACTTAATAGTTTTTCCTTTAGTATTTTGATAGCCACCTAGATCTCTAATATTTACAGTGCCTTTTAGCTTTATTTGTCGGCCTGTTTGAGTGGAAGCTTGTACACTAATTTTTTCATTGCTAGTAATTACTGTTGCCATACTGGTAAATAAAATTAATGAAGTTGCAGAAAAAGTAAAGATTTTTTTGAAATTACGATGCATTTTTATCACTCCTTTATTTTAAGTACAAATGTATTATATAAAATGTTCTTATGATTTAAGTAAAAGGCATGTAAATTATAGGTAAATATTGTACTAAAAAAGATTATGATAATATGATGTTTGGAAAAGAGTTTTTGTACTATTAATAAATATTTTACTGGTATTGGTTTACTAAATATTCTTACTGGAGTTGCAATGGTTGTTTCGATTCCGATTTCTTTTGTAATTGGAATGTCATTGTATAATGTTAATCAAGACTTAGGCGATGTTATTTTACTGACAATTGCCTGGATTTTAATATTAACAAGCATCGCTTGTTCTATTTTGGATGCAATTTTAATCTATCGATATCATAAAAATCATTTTTTCTTTAAGACTGGTTTATTTATTGGGGTTATAGGTGGATTATTACCACTGAGCTGTTTTATATTTATTGAATTTTATTCCCAAGCGCCTGATATCTTAGCTATTCTTGTTCAATTTGTATTGTGCTCATTTATTATGCTTTTGATTGCAGTGTTATCTATCTTAGGCAAAATTCATCTAATTTATCGATAGATTCATTTGAACATGGCGCTTTATTTATATTTTAATCTAACGTATAATATATAAATATAGGAGTGATTTTTAAATATATGTTTAATATATTTTCAATTTTATTAATTGTAGTAGTTGTTGTATATGGAATCGTTAGAGAATTTAGAGAACGTCAAACTTTAACTGACTTCCTAAACGATAAAGATAATGTTTTGAAGGTTAATTCAATCATTCAAAAACATAGTGATGATAAGACAGCAGTAGATAAGATTAAAGATGACTTTAATCTAAATAATGCTGTCGCTACCGATGTGTTTGCCTTTGTGCAAAAGATGAATTAAAGATAAAAAATAAACCTAGGAAAGCATTAAAGCTTTTCTAGGTTTATTTTTTACCAAGTTATTGGTGGGATAATTTCTAAAAACATTAACCAAAATAAGATACTAATAATTAAAAAAGTTATATAAAATATTAATAAAAATTTTTGGTAAAACATCGAATGTTTCCAACCATTATTCTCTTTAATTTTACTTTGATAGAAAAAGACTCTAAAAATGCTAATTGGGCCAATAATTAAGATTCCAAAAAGAACGAATACATCTGGATGAAATAGGCTACCTTTGGCTAACTCAATTAATCCGTATATGATCATCCATAATGGTAAAATTAATAATAGTACATCAATTAGTATATCTTTGAAAATTATTTTTTTATTCATTTATAAACTCCTTCATTTGAAGATTTTAACATGAATTATTTTTTATTATTGTGCAAAGATAAACAATAATAAAAAATATTTATATAGATTTTTGAAGGTTAAGGGAGTCCTGGTTACTAGGGCATGTATTTAAGCATTTCATTAGTAAAATATTACTTTGTTAACCTTTTCATTTGCTTTTGCTAATCTTTGGAACTAGTATTTAGTTGTCAAGTTGATAAAGCGCTTTCATTAATGCTGACAAATTAATTTTTGTGGGGGTTAAAATTATGGCATACGTTACTACTTATCCATATACAAATGAAGTTCTAAAAGAATATAAATCAATGAGTGATGAAGATGTTCAAAAAGCTTTAGACAAGGCTGGAAAATTATATCAAGAATGGAAAAATAAGCCCGTTGCTTCCAGAAAATACTATTTGGAAAATGTCGCTGATTTAATGTTAAATAATTGTGATAGTCTAGCTAAAACAATTGTTAAAGATATGGGAAAACTTTATACTGAAGCGGTTGCTGAAGTTAAATTAAGTGCATCCATTGCAAAGTACTATGCTGAAAACGGTGAAAAATTTTTAGCACCTAAACCATTACTAACAAGTGCCGGTAATTCATGGATAGAAAATAATCCTGTTGGTGTTGTTATGTGTGTTGAACCATGGAACTTTCCATATTATCAATTAATGCGTGTTTTTGCGACTAACTTTATGGCCGGTAACCCAGTGATGGTTAAGCACGCCAGCAATTGTCCAGGTTGTGCGTTAGCATTTGAAAAAATTATTAAAGAATCTGGCGCCCCTGAAGCAGCATACCAGAATCTATTCGTAAGTCATGAACAAATTGCTGACATTATTGCTGATAAAAGAGTACAAGGTGTAGCCTTAACTGGTTCTGAAAAAGCAGGTACTCACATTGCTGCTGAAGCTGGTAAAAACTTAAAGAAGAGTACCATGGAACTTGGTGGCAATGATGTTATGGTTGTTTTAGATGATGTTGATATTAAGAAAGCTGCCAAATTAGCTGCATATGCTAGATTATGGAATGCTGGACAAGTATGTGTATCATCCAAACGTTACATTGTTGAACAAAGTATTGCCGATAAATTTATGACTGCTTTGAAAGCAGAATTTGCTAAATATCAACCTGGTGATCCGATGGATGAAAACACTACTTTAGCACCATTATCATCTAAAGGTGCTCAAACTAAGTTAGATCAACAAGTTCAAAATGCAGTGAAAAATGGTGCCAAGATAGAATATGGTGGTGGAATACCTGATATGCATGGTGATTTCTATAATCCAACTATTTTATCTAATATTTCTAAAGACAATCCTGCATATTATGAAGAATTCTTTGGTCCAGTCGCTCAATTTTATGTTGCCAAAGATGATGCCGATGCAGTTAGAATTGCTAATGATTCTAATTATGGTTTGGGTGGCTCAATTGTATCTAAAAACCATGAAAGAGCATCTAAGATGGCTTCTAAGATTGATACTGGAATGGTATTCATTAATGGCATTACTCAAGTTGCTTATCCAGAACTTCCATTTGGTGGAATTAAACGTTCTGGCTATGGCCGTGAGTTAGGTCCTGATGGGATTAAGTCATTTGTAAATCAAAAATTAATTAGTATTACAAAATAAAATCTAATCATACTTAAATTAAAAAGGAATCTATCTTTTAAGGATGGATTCCTTTTTCGATGTTAATGAAGATTTTTAGTTAATGGATATTTTTTATCTAAATATGGTTCTAACCAATGTATTTTAATTAATCTTATAATATAAAAACCAATTATCCATGAAAATGCCCATATCATACCTAGGATACTTACATATTTTGAACTAGATATAAGGTATGCACATATGAGCATTAAAAAAATGTATGTCATTTTTATTGTTTTATTTATTAAATCAAATTCTTCTTTTCTCTTTTTAATTTGATTAGTTTGATCACTATTCATTTCCATAATATCACGACCTTTTTGCGTATCAGATACAGATTCAAATAAATCTCCAACTTTAACATTTAGTGCTTGAGCAACTAATCTTAAAGATTCTAAACTTGCATCGTCTCCTTTTTCGAGTCTTTGAATCGTTCTAACACTTAACCCACATTTACTAGCTAGATGTTCCTGAGTCCATCCATGTTGCTTTCTTAGTTCAGGTATTAATGTTTTATTCATACTTATAATTATATTATTAATACTGTTTGTGTAAACGACACTAACGCGACATGTCCATGACAATTAGACGACAGGGCATTATATCAGCAATAAACGATTATAGATATAAAAATTAGAAAAAATATTATTAAATTTATAGTAAAAAATTATTTAATATATTCAAAATTAAAAAAGCGCTTACAAAAGCCGTTATCATTGAAAATATTATTAAATTATAATAAAAATATTTCTAATGTTACATAATTCATTAATTATGTAATTATAAAATAAAACTAAAAAGATTTATAATAGTAATAGTTAAATCTTAATTGAATTTATTAATGATATTGAAATGTATTCTTATTATTCATAAATTCAATTACCTTTTAAAATTTAATTTTAATTGGAGGATTTTTTATGAAGTTTAGAAATTTATTAAGTTTATCTGCAGTGACTTTGATGTCATTAGGTTTAACGATGGGTGCTACTGGATTGAGTGCTAATGCTGCTCCTACTGGTAATCCTACTGCTCCTACTGATACCTCTAATGGAACAAAATTAGGATCGACTGTCAATAATAGTATTACAACTCATCCTATGTCATTTGAAAATGTTCCATCACTTCCCAATAATAGTAGCATTGATTTATCTAAGGGACGTGGTGCTAATTTATCTGATATGACTATTGCTCTTAATAACCCTACTGGTAGAAATCAAATAGGATATAAAATAAGTGTACTAGGTTCAAAACTAAAGATGTCGTCAGGTTCTAATGATTCTAAAGATGATAGCACTGTTGATAATGTTGCTATGAATTTGAATGGCTCCTCTTTAACTTTAGGTTCAGGAACTAATGTCACAGTAATTGATAATGGTTTAACGAAAGAACAAGGAATGAACAATAGAGCAAATGATGTTTCTCTAACTAATAATTCTATTTCAATACCTAATAATTCAAATCTTCCTCAAAGTATCGGTAGTACAGCAAATTATAACACAACACTAACATGGACTTTATCTGGTGATGGTGTTCAAAATTCAGGTAAATAATGAAAATAATTAAAAATACTTTGATTGGATTATTTTTAGCATTTACTATTATTTTTTTAGTGAACCTAAATGGTTCAAATGTTAAAGCAGCAGGCGTTGATTTTTCTGTCAGCCCTGTTTTTTCTACCGGGCAGAATAAAAAGCAATCTGCATATTATGATTTGAAGTCTAAGCCTAATCAAACGTATCAATTAAAGGCAGCGGTTAAGAATTCTAGTGATCATGATATTACTATTCATGCTAGTGCTAATACGGCACTTACTAGTGATAATGCTAATATTAATTATGGTGAAAATAATGCTAAAACATTTGATACTAGTATGAAGTATCCTTTTAGTAAGCTAGTTACAGATAATAAAAAGAATCTTCATATTCCAGCTAATCAATCTGTAATAACATCTTTTAATGTAAAGGCGCCAGCTGTTACTTTTCCTGGTAAGATATTGGGAAGCTTAACTTTTACTAATGATCCAGATAAAAATGGTAATACTAAAGGAAAATTAACTATCCATAATGCTTATTCTTATGCTTTGCCAGTTTTAATCAGTGAAAATGTGGATGCACAGCCTAATCTTAAATTATTAAAAGCTGGGGGAAAGCTTATTAATGGAAGCAATAGTTTCTATGGACGCTTTCGTAATAATCAGCCCAATTTAATGACTAGTGTTAAGATGTCAGGAGCTATTTACAGTAAAAATGGTTATGATAACCATGAAAAACCATTGTATACAAACATTAATAGGAATGCTTCAATTGCTCCTAACAGTAGTTTCAAGTTCTTAGTACCTACTAATAATCAAGCTTTTAAATCAGGTGATTATGTATATGTAGGTAAGGTTGATTGGGGAAAACATCATTGGAAATATGTAAAAGATTTCCATATGAGTTTTGCTAAAGCTTATCATGCAAATAAAGAAGCTACTGGTGTGCATGCTGATTATACATGGTTATGGCTATTATTAGCAGCATTATTGATAATTCTAATATTAATAATAATTATTATTAAGCTATACTTAAAGAATAAACATAATTCTAAATAATCCAATATACACGCAAAAAAAGAGTTCGATAATAAAATTATCGAACTCTTTTTGATTTATCAATTAATTAAACTGCTAAAACCTTAGATAGGAAGTCTTGTAGACGTTTATTCTTTGGATGGTTGAAGATATCGTCAGGAGTACCTTCTTCCATGATTTTACCTTTATCAACAAAGACAACACGGTCAGCAACTTCTTTCGCAAAGCCCATTTCATGGGTAACCACGACCATGGTCATTCCTTCTTTAGCTAAGTTCTTCATAACTTGAAGCACATCACCAACCATTTCGGGATCTAATGCTGAAGTTGGTTCGTCAAATAGCATAATATCAGGATTCATAGCTAAAGCACGTGCGATTGCGATACGTTGTTGTTGACCACCAGATAATGAATCAACAGAAGCATTGAATTTGTTTTCTAGGCCCACAACTTTAAGCAGTTTTTTAGCTTGTTTTTCCGCATCAGCCTTATTTAATTTACCCAGTTCTACGGGGGCTAACATGATATTTTTACCAACATCCAAATTATGAAATAGGTTAAAGTGTTGGAACACCATCCCAATTTGTTCACGAATTTTATCGATATTGGCATCTTTTTTAGCAATATCTTCTCCATGAATAATAATGGATCCAGAGGTAGGTTCTTCTAATTTGTTTAGTGAACGCAAAAGGGTACTTTTACCAGAACCAGAAGGACCAATAACTACAACCACTTCGTTATCTTTAACTTCTAGGTTAACGCCCTTTAATACATGGTTATCGCCATATTGTTTATATAGGTCAGTTACTTTTATTTTACTCAAATTTTAGTCCTCCTTTTACCCCAATTAGAAAGCCAAGTAAGTAGGGTGATTACAATTAGGTAAATCAATGCGACCATTGCCCATACTTTGAAACCTTCTAAGTTTCTAGCAATGATAATTTTACCAGTTTGTGTAAGTTCAATGATTCCAATTACTGAAAGGATTGAAGTATCCTTCAATGTAATGATGAACTGGTTAATGAAGGATGGCACAATTAGTTTAATTCCTTGAGGTAAGACAACCTTACGCATAGCTTTACCAAATGGTAATCCTAAACTACGGGCAGCTTCCATTTGACCTTTTTCAACAGATTGAATTCCACCCTTAACGAAAGCTGCAATATAAGCACCTTCATCTAACATTAATGTAATTACTCCAGCAGTGAATGCAGGAATCTTAGTTCCAATTAATGTAGGAATTCCAGTGTAAATAAATAATGCCAAAACAATTAGTGGAAGTCCTCTAAATACATAAATGAAAGTAGTGGATAGTCCTTGGAAAAACTTCATAGGAAGCACACCTAGTAATCCAAAGAAAACTCCAATAATAGTAGCAAAGACAATTGAAACAATCGTTAACCATAATGTTTGTAAGAATCCTTGCCATAAGAAGACACGATTTTGTTTTAGAATACCAAAGAATGAATGATTATCACTAGTATTCTTTTTAGCATTTAAATACTTATCAATAATCTTTTTGTATTGACCATTTTTCTTTAAATTAGCTAAACCGGCATTGAACTTATTTAATAATTCTTTATTTTGCCCCTTCTTAACTCCAAAACCAACTGGGGTACCAGCAGCTGGTTTAGTAACAATTTTCAATTGAGTTCCTTGATTAATACCATATTTAAGGACCGGTTGATCATCAAAACATGCGACTGAGTTTCCAGTCATAACATCTTCATAAACATTATTAGAATCATCAAAAGTAGAAATCTTAAATCCATATTTCTTTTGAATTGATTGTGCATATTGAGCACCAGTAGTACCAGTTTTAACGGCAACGGTTTTACCTTTTAAGTCATTAAGACCCTTAGTACTGTTATTATTTTGAGCAACCCCCATTACAACTCCAGAATTATAGTATGGATTTGAAAAGTCGAAGGTACCTTTACGCTCAGGAGTAACTGACATTCCAGCTAACACTCCATCAGCTTGGCCCGCCTGCACGGCTTGAATTGCAGCATTAAAACCTAATGGTTTAATATCAACATTAAAATGCTGGTCTTTGGCAATGGATCTAATCAAATCCATATCAATTCCTACATATTTATTATTATCATTTGCGTATTCAAATGGTGGAAAAGTAACATCCGTACCAATTTCATAAGTTTTTTCAGCAGCCTGTGATTTAGCAGGCACTGCAAATAAACTTAACGCAATGATAAGGCCACAGGTTATTGCTAAGATGCAACGAACCGCTAGTGTATGTCTTTTCATTTGCATAATCTCCTTTAATATGTAATGTTTTATAACATTGTATATTAAATATGATAACAGAAAATGATTTAAAAGTATATTTTATCTATTATAAAAACTGTTTTTTAAGATCTAATGTTATTATTGTTTACATATTCAAACTTTTTTGAAAAAATTTGCCCTTGATAATCATTGCTATTAAAGGGATAGAGGAACTCTTTTAATTTAAAGGTCAAAAAAGGTCAACAAATTACTTGTATTATGTAAAATAGGTGCTATAGTATAGTTGTAATGAAGAAAGGGAATGAATAAATAAAGAAACTTTCTCCATTAATAAAACTAAATAATAAAGAAAAGCGAGGGATGTACTATGGCTAGAGATCCATTCAATCCATTCAATGATGATTTTGATAAAATTTTCAATCAATTCTTAGGTGATACTGGGAGTTCAAACCCACAACGTCGCTACATGGTTAACGGTCAGGAGGTCACCCCAGAGCAATTAGAACAATTAAGAAAATCTGGTCAATTACAAAATGGTCAGATGAATCCACAACAAAAGCAAGGTAATAATGGTAAGAGCATTCTTGATAAGTTAGGTCGTAACTTAACTAAAGAAGCTCGTGATGGGAAATTAGATCCTGTTATTGGTAGAGATAAAGAAATTCAAGAAGCTGCTGAAGTATTATCAAGAAGAATTAAAAATAATCCAGTACTAGTTGGTGATGCTGGTGTTGGTAAAACTGCTGTTGTTGAGGGCTTAGCTCAAGCAATTGCTAAGGGTGATGTTCCAGCAGCAATCAAGAACAAGGAAATTATCAGTATTGATATTTCTGGGCTTGAAGCTGGGACTCAATACCGTGGTAGTTTTGAAGAAAATATTCAAAACTTAATTAAAGAAGTAAAAGCAAAGAAAAATGTAATCCTATTCTTTGATGAAATTCATCAAATTTTAGGTGCTGGTAATTCCGGTGATGAAAGTGGTTCTAAGGGATTAGCTGATATTATTAAACCAGCATTATCTCGTGGAGACTTTACCGTTATCGGTGCTACTACTCAAGATGAATATCGCAATACTATTATGAAAGATGCTGCATTGTCACGTCGTTTTAATGAAGTAAAAATCAACGCTCCTTCAGCCGAAACGACATTAGCTATCTTGAAGGGTGTCCGTAAGCTTTACGAAACACATCACAATGTAGTATTACCCGATGATGTATTGAAAGCTGCTGTTGATTATTCAGTTCAATATATTCCACAACGTAGTTTACCTGACAAAGCTATTGATTTAGTTGATATGACTGCAGCACATTTGGCAGCTCAACATCCAGTTTTAGATCAGAAACAAGTAGAAGACCAAATTGAAACTGAAAAGAAAGCACAACAAGCTGCTGCAGATAAAGAAGATTATGAAGCTGCTTTGAATCACAAAAATGAAATTGATAAATTGAACAAACAATTAGACAACAAGAGTGATGCTAAGAAGGTTACCGCAACTATTAATGATGTTGCTCAATCAGTTGAAAGGTTAACTGGAGTTCCAGTTGCTAAGATGAGCAATAATGATATTGAACACTTGAAGAATATGGGCAGTCGTCTAAAGGGTAAGGTTATTGGTCAAGATGAAGCTGTTGCTGCTGTTTCTCGTGCTATTCGTCGTAACCGTGCTGGTTTTGATGAAGGTAATCGTCCAATTGGTTCCTTCCTATTTGTTGGACCAACTGGAGTTGGTAAAACTGAATTGGCAAAACAATTAGCTTTAGACATGTTTGGTAATAAAGATAATATTATCAGATTAGATATGTCTGAATATTCTGATCCAACTGCTGTATCTAAGTTAATTGGTGCATCTGCTGGTTACGTTGGATACAACGACAATAACAATACTTTAACTGAAAAAGTACGTCGTAATCCTTATTCAATTGTTTTACTAGATGAAATTGAAAAGGCTAACCCACAAGTATTAACATTGTTACTACAAGTCTTAGATGATGGTCGTTTAACTGATGGTCAAGGTAACGTTGTTAACTTTAAGAATACTGTTGTAATCGCTACTTCTAATGCTGGATTCGGTAATGAAAGTGTTACTGGTGACGATAACAAAGATAAGAAGTTAATGGATCGTTTGGCTCCATACTTCCGTCCTGAATTCTTAAACCGTTTCAATGCAATTGTTGAATTCTCACATCTATCTAAAGATAATTTGAAAGAAATTATTAACTTGATGTTAAATGATGTTAACAAGACATTGGCTAAGAAGAATATGGATGTTAAGGTATCTGAACCGGTTAAGGATTACTTAATTGATCAAGGATACGATGAAGCAATGGGTGCTCGTCCATTACGTCGAGTTGTTGAACAAGAAATCAGAGATAAGATTACTGACTTCTACTTAGACCATGAAGACATTAAGCACTTAGATGCTGATATGCAAGATGGTAAGGTAGTAATTAGTGCTGACAAAGCTGCTGCTTAATATAATCAATAAAAATAGCTATCTGAAAAAATTCAGGTAGCTATTTTTTATTTCTTAAATTAAATTTACAAATGTTATTGTAATTATTTTCTAATTGTTTTATCATTTTAAATAACATAAAACATGTACTTAAATAGGAGTGGATTATAATGGTGTGCATTTTTAATAAATCAATAATAAATTTTTATTTTTGGCATTATTTATTAATGCTCAACTTTTTAATGCGTGCTGTTATAATAACCTGTTCACACAGTAGTTCCGTTTTAAACGAATTATCTGTGTGAATTTTTTTATTTAGATACATGAAAAAAGCTCATGCAGTGTAATTAAAAACTGCATGGGCTTTTTATATATTTTTTAGTTTGAAGGTGGGGGTTATTTATGGTAAATGTGTTTTCAATATTTATAGTAATGTTGTTTTTAATGATTGGTGAATGGGTTTCCAAAATAACCCGCTCTTTAATTCCATCAGTATTTGTAACGGCAATTTTATTTGTGATTGGTTTTTGGACTTTTTTACCTAAAAATATTGTCAGTTCAGCTACATTTGATACTAATTTTGAGGGACTTTGTTTAGCTTTAATATTAGTGCATTTAGGCACTTTGATGAGTTTGAAACAATTATTAAACCAGTGGAAAGCAGTGTGTATTGCACTATTTGGAGTGATTGGTACGATAACTTTAACTTTATTTTTTGGTCATTTATTATTTAATTGGCACTCAGTAGTCGCCTCAGTTCCACCATTATCAGGAGGCTTAGTTTCAGTACTAATTATGACTAATGGGTTAAAAGCACAAGGTTTAGATCAATTTATAGCATTACCAGTTTCAATGTTGGTTTTACATTCCATTTTTGGTTATCCATTAACTTCTTATCTTTTAAAATCAGAATGTAAGCGACTATTGAAAAATTTTAGTAAAGATGATAGTTATGTTGCAAAGCCAATTCCTAAAATTCAGCCAATCAAGTCTAAAATTTCAACTGATTATAAAACCTCAGCATTTTTAATTACCAAAGTGTCCTTAGTTGGATTATTTGCGCAACTATTCAGTACTTTGATTCATAATGTAATTAATGTAAATGTTATTTATTTAGTTTTTGGTGTTTTAGCACATCAATTTTGTTTTCTTGAAGATAATATTCTAAATAAAGCGGGAATTGCTAATTGGTTAATGTATGGTTTGATGGCATACATTTTTTCGCAACTTAGTTTGTCTACTCCACAAGGTATGTTGTCCATAATTGGAGAAATCTTTGTGCTAATTATTTTAGGAATCTTTGGGATGTTTATTACTTCATTTATTCTATCGAAGCCATTTAAGATGTCATGGCAAATGTCGTTTGCTTGTGCACTAACAGCTTTATTCGGATTTCCAGCTGATTATATTATGACATCTGAAGTTACTCATAATATGACTAAAAATAAAAAAGAAGAGCACTATCTGCTAAGTAATATCATGCCCAAAATGCTAGTGGGAGGCTTTGCCACTGTGTCGGTTGCATCAGTAGTGATAGCATCAATATTTTTGAAAATATTATAAGAAAATTTGTTAATACATTGTTATATATTCGAAAATTTGATTATTTGTGTTAATCTATAAATATATCAATTATGAGGTGATTATATATGAGTGTTAAGTCAAAATTATTTAAAGTACTAGCTGTAGTTTCATTATTATTACCACTTGCATTGAGTGCAAATATTAGTAATGTTAATGCGAGTGCAAAGAAGTCACATGTAGTTAAAGTTGCTAAGCACAATAATACTACAGCATTTGCTGATGAAATTTATAATTTTAGTAGCTTTTTTAAGAAAGACTTATTACCAACAGTTAAACAATATAATGCTAAAACTAAATCTGGAAAAGAAACTAAAGAATTTTTATTAGCAGTTTTAAATGATAAAATGAGCAAAAAGCAATTCAGAAATGAATTTGAAAAATCAATGAAATCAAATCCTGAATATAAAATGACTTCAGCTAAAGAACGCAATAAGATGTTTGGTGAAGCTGCAAAACAATTTAAGAATTTTAAGCTTTCAGATCTAAACAAAATTTCTTCATTAGCTAAACGTTGGGTATTAGTTTTATTACAAGTTAATGATGGTAAAACTACTATCCACTTACCAGCAATGAAATAATATAAAAAATAGAAACTACTTTAAGGTAGCTTCTATTTTTTTACATAAATACATCGAAATAAAAGTATTTTATTGCAAAAATGTCTTGTGCTATATAATTTGATAGTGTAATATATTCCGAATATTAATAATTAAATGGTTATCGTAACTATTAGCAAAATGGAGGAATATATGAAGAAAAAATTATTAGTACTATTAAGCATTATGCTTTTACTTTTTGCCCCAGTATATACTACGACTCAAAATGTACTAGCTAATTCTAAACATCAATCAACAACTAAAAGGGTATTTAATGATAGAAATTATAAGGGAAAAGTTAATGATAAGAACACAAGCACATCTGTTTTACCTTTTATAAAAGATTACAAAACTGGATTAAGTATTAAACAAAAAATTAATGATGATGGAACCATTCATGTAAGATATGATGGGAATCCTAGTTTAATAGCTAATTTTCAAACAGCTATTGCTACTTGGAATAAATTAGGTGTAATTAAGTTCAAAATTGTAGATGATTCATCAGCGGTAGTTAATGTGCATGGTAATTTAACTTCAAAAGAAGATAATGATAACCCTTACTATATTAAGGGTAACTTGGGTGATACTAATAATTATGTTGACTATAACTCGCTAATCGTTCTTTCAGATGGAACTAAAATGAATTATATTTCTAATAGTAATATCTTTCTATATTCTGATGTATCAAAATTATCAGATAATAATAAAAATCACATTATTATTCATGAATTAGGCCATGCTTTAGGCTTTGATGATTTATATAGTCAAAAAGATCGTGGATTAATGATGTTTTACAATGCGCAAACTGGATCAACACTTTTGAATAAATTAGGCTCCGACGAAAAAAATTCACTAAAACACTATTATCAATAAAAAAAGGCCAGATCTTATGATCTGACCTTTTTTATATACTGATTATGAATAATCTTCGCAAAATATAATGTAATTCCTACTAAGAATGGCAAAATATAATAAGTTACTCGATAAATAATTAGCCAAGTAATTGCTTGATTAACATTTAATCCATTCATATGCATCCCGGTAATCATAATTGAATCAAAACTGCCCAATCCACCAGGAATGAAGCTAATAATTCCAATCATTCCAGCAATCGCAACTAATGCATAAATTGATGGAATACTGAAATGATAATCTAAGAATAAACCAATTGATACAAAGAATGATAGACAACAAATCCATTCAAAAAATGATCCAGTTAGTAATAAAATTGTATCATGTCGACTTAATGATTTAGCTCTGAAAAATACTAAAGTGATTAAATAGATAATAAATCCAATTAACACTAGCCAATAAAAAAAGTTTAATTTAATATCGAAGAAAAAATGCATAATTATAACAATGATTGCATTCATTGATAATCCAGTAAGAGTGAATAAAGCAATTTGAGAAACTTGTACGATGGTTTGTTTAACATCTTTGACTTTACCAAATAAATAAGTTCTTAAACTCCCACCAATAAGTCCACCACCACCAGCTAGGTTAGTGACAGTATTAATTACATAACTATTGACTAAAATTGTTGATAGTTTAAATTTCTTATGACTTTGTTTAACATATTCATAGTCATAGATGGCCATGGGAACCACTGATAGTAAACCTAATACAATTAGCATAACTATTTTAGTTGTTGTTAAACTACCAAATGAATGTAACACTTGATGCCATTCCACTTGTTTACGAATGGAGTTAAAGGCAATTGCAACTAAAATAATAATTGCTATGATATATATACTTTTTAAAGCGCGACTATGTTTATTGAAAAAACTGGTTATTTTTTTACTGATTTTCATTTATATTAACCATTCCTTTTACATATTGATAAAACATTTATTACCATTTTACTATATTTAAGTCAAAATTGCTTTTTGACATATTCATTAAAAATTGTTTAATATTAAACATGAAAAATGAGGTGAATTGAGTGAACAAATATAAAAAAGTATTTTTTATTTTTTTGTTATGTTTAACGGTTTTATTTGTAATGCAGACAATTATTAGTATTCCAAAGTATTTACATAAAACAAATCATTTAGAAGCCCATCATAAAATTACTTATCAGGATTTAGCAAAAAATAATTTTTATGTAGGTAAGACTTATGATTTAAACAATGTCCATGTGGATCAACAATTTTCTAGAAATAATAGTAAAGAGGCTACGGTTTCTGATAATAATAATCATTTATACTTCGTTAAATTAAAAGATCAATATTTACCAAAAGAAAAGCTATCCTTGCATTGTAAAGTAGAGTCATATCGTACTTTAAAAACTAATCTTGGTTATAAGTATCACTATCCAGTTTTAGAAAAATTAGACATAATAAAATAAAAATGAATGTTCTAATAGATAGAACATTCATTATTAATACATATTTAATTTAAGTGAAACATCAACTATAATTTTTTATTTGACATATGCTTTTGCAAAATCCCAAACAGGGCCATTACCTAAGTAGCGAACATCATGAATATTACTTTTTATTAATTCAGGTTGCCCAATTTGATATAAAGGAATAATTGCTTGATCATTTAGCAATATCTTTTGTGCATTTACTAAATCATCCCAACGTTTAGCCGGATTTAATGCATCTTGATCATTGGAACGATCAACTAATTTATCATATTCATTGTTTTTCCATTTAGAAGTGTTAATTGGATTAGTAGAATATTTAGTATTTAATGGGGAAATTGGATCACTAATTGATGGATCCCATCCAGAGATGGAAATTTGGTATTGAGATTTAAGTGAACGTGGAGTAGCTACATTCGATGGTAATAATTCTAATGATATTTTCATGCCAGGGAGCTTTTCCATTTCACTTTGTAAGAATTCAGCGACATTTTTATTAGTTCCATCATTACTACTCATAATTGAAGCATTAATTGACTTTTTACCTAATTCTTTCATGCCAGCTTTCCATAATTGCTTTGCTTTATTGACATTAGTAGAAGTATCATCAGTAACGCCAGCATAATCATTAAAGTCTTTACCATTATGATAAGCTAATGTATCTGGGACCATTCCGCGAGAAACAACTGAACCGTCACCTAAAATATCATGAATTAATTGATTGCGATTGATAATTAAAGAAAGTGCTTTTCTAATTTTAATATTGGAAAACTCGGGAATCTTCATTTGGTTTAGTGATAGATATTTCACAGTAAAAGTTTTTCTTAAATGAAAGTCTTTATTATCCTTATAATTATTGTATTGTTGTTTTCCAGATAACAGTGTTTGATCTAATTTACCACTTTGATATTCATTTAAGGCAGTTGAAGGATCTTTAATAACTGAGTATTTGATATTGTTTAACTTAGTTTGGGCATTATCATAGTAATATCTATTTTTAGTTAAATTCCAAGTATCATTACTGCCAGTCCATTTAGTCACTTTAAATGGACCGTTGTAAACAATCTTGTTACTCATGGTTCCATATGCACTACCATATTTGTCTACTGCTGATTTTAATTGTGGATAGAAGATTGGTAACGTTAAAATATTTATAAAATCAGCCTGTGGTTTAGATAACTGAATTTGTAATTTATAGTTATTAAGTGCTTTTACACCTAATGAAGAAAGCGGCTTTTTACTATTTTTAATTTCGTTATAGTTTCTAATGTTGGCCATATAATAAGCCATTTGTGAAGCTGTTTTAGGGTTGGCACTACGTTTGATAGCATATTCAAAATCTTTAGCAGTCAGGGCACGTCCATTGCTCCAACTAGTTTTCTTTAAATCAAATGTATATGTTTTACCGTCTTTTGAGACTTTATAATCCTTGGCAACCGCTAATTTAACTTTATTGCCACCATCAGGAGTAACTAAACCTCTGAAAGCATTAAATAAAATTTGATCACTATTAACGTCAACGGCCTTAGATGGATCTAAACTTTCAAGTGATGCACTGGTCATCCAATTGATTGATTTTTTATTTTCAGCATTATTGTTACCACAGCCGACTAATACTAAGGCTAGTAAAAGTAAACTGGTCGATAATATTGATAATCTAAATTTTTTCATAAATTATTGCTCCCCTTAAATAATAAAATACAAATTCAGATGGCCATCTAAACAAAAAAGGATATTATAAAACAGCAAAAAAAGCTGATTTATAATATCCTCATGTATTTTTAATAAATTAATAATTTAAATTATAATCCACTTGAAGACATTAAAATCAGTTTTATTCATACAACATTGAAATTGTTTGTTAAACATAATAATAACCTCCTCAAGATTGATTAATTACAAGTATATCTTAATGATTATTAAAAATCAATTAGAAAATTTTTAGTGGAATTTATATTAATATTTAGCCACTAGATATAATATATATTGATTAAAAAGTATAAACAATATATACTGTTTATATCATAAACAATTTAAACATAACAAATAATTAATCGTTTATGAATTATATATTTGGAATAGGAGTGTATTTGATGAGTAAACTTAAAAGGATATCTATTATCTTAGCAATGTGTATTGGAACGTTTATGTGTTTAGTTAATGAAACCATCATGAACGTTGTTTTGCCAGAAATTCAAAGGGGATTACATACAAACCTATCCTCAATGACTTGGGCAATAAATGCTTATACTATTATATTTGCAGCATTAACAATTCCATTTGGACGATTAGCTCAAAGAATTGGTGTAAATAAATCCTTTTTAGGTGGAACTGTTGTTTTCTTAGCAGGGGCAATTGTTGCAGCATTCGCACCTGATGTTAATATGATTATTTTGGGTCGTTCTATTCAAGCACTAGGAGTTGCATTTGTTTTTCCTTTATCTATGGTAATTGGAATTTCTTCTGTTTCAGAAAAAGGAAGATCGGTAGTAATTGCTTTGCTCAGCATGACTCAAGGATTAGCAGGAGCACTTGGACCTACCATTGGTGGAACTTTGTCTGAAAGATTTAACTGGAGATGGGTTTTCATTATTAATATTCCACTAGCAATCATAACTATTTTATTAGGAGTATTTTCTTTAAATCTTAAAGAAAAAGTTGTTAATAATAAAATTGATATTTTTGGTAGTATCCTAAGTGCCTTGATATTGTTCTCGCTAACTTTAGGATTGGTACAAGGTAATAAATGGGGATGGAATAGCATTGGAATAATTGGATTATTTTTGACAAGTGCAGTAGGTCTAATTATTTTTATTGTATATGAAAGACACATTGATTATCCAATGATTCCAATGAAACTATTTACTTATCGAAAATTTAATGGAGCTGCTCTTTCAATGTTGTTAGGAACAGTTTTCTTTGTTGGAGTTTTAACAGTACTTCCTACTTATTTTGTTAGTCTACAAAACAAAAGTGATTTAACAGCAGCATTATTAATTACTCCCGCTTCAGCAATGATTGTATTATTTTCACCTATTTCTTCTATGCTAGTAAATAAATTAGGTGGGAAAATTGCTGTTATATTAGCAGCTTTGTCGATGGGAATATCATATATCTTGCTTTGGAATATAGATATGAATAATGAATTTCATGTCGGAATAACCTGTGCAATTTTGGGAGCTGGTTATGGGATTATTACTGGGGCTATGCAAACACTTGCTGCTTCTGATTTTCAAGGAGAGTTATTATCTTCTTCACAACCTGTAATTTTAGTTATGCGGTTAGTCGGTTTTGCTTTAGCGGCATCGATATTTATTACAGCTTTAAGTAATAATGTATCAACCGCTAAAAATAGTTCAATTAGATATGCATATACTCAAATTGATAATTTGAATTTAAACTCCAAACAGTCAAATAGTATGAAGAATCAGGTTTCTTATCGAATTAGACATCAAAAAAATAATAAAGATAGTAAATATAAAGTATCTGATTATCAAAAACAGTTAATAGTCAGTTCAACATTAGAAAAAGTACCAGTTCAGTTTCGTAATAAAATTAAACCAATAATTGAGGAAAAAGTTGGACATAAGATCCAAAAAACTGAAAATAAAATTAATCTAAGCACTACTAGAATTAGTAATCATACTAAATCACAGTTTACTAAAGCGTTTATTGATATTTATAAAGTAGCAACACCATTTGTATTTTCATTAGTATTACTTTCATTCATCTTTAAGCGTAGAACAAAATAAATTTCTAAAAATTGATAATTTTGATTGGGGTGTTTGTTTATGAAATATTTTACATTAAATGATGGCAATCAAATTCCAGCTAATGGTTTTGGAACTTTTAGAATACCAAACACACAAAAATGTGTTGATTCAGTTACACAAGCTATTAACGCTGGTTACAGATTAATTGATGATACAGCAGAAATTTATGGGAATGAAGAAGCAGTTGGGATAGGAATAAATAATTCCTATGTCTCAAAGGATGAACTATTTATTACTTCTAAACTATGGGTTAATCATTATGGATACGAAAAAGCTAGTAAATCTATTGATGATATTTTAAAACGCTTGAATACAGATTATTTAGACTTATTATTATTACATCAACCCTTTGGTGATTATTATGGTGCATGGAGAGCAATGGAAGATGCTCAAAAACAAGGTAAAATCTTATCAATTGTAGTTTCTAATTTTACAACACGTAATTTAATTGATTTGGATGCTTTTAATAAAGTGAAGCTAGTAATTAATCAAATAGAAATCAATCCATGGCGACAAGAACATGATAGTATTAATAATTTAAATAACCTTGATGTACAAGTAGAATCGTGGTCACCTTTTGCTGAAGGTAGTAATAATCTTTTTCATAATTCAGTATTAAAGAAGATTGCTAAAAAGTATAACAAGACAATTGCTCAAATTATTTTACGTTGGGAATTTCAGCTTGGAATTGTTTCTTTATGTAAAAGTGTTCATTTTAATAGAATAAATGAAAACTTTAATATTTATGATTTTAATTTGGATAATTTAGATATGAAGAATATCAGTAATTTGAATAAAAACTATGGAAGTACAGAAAAAATAGGTGGAAAACTAAGTGATGATGATTCAGAAAATATTATTAAATATTTAAATGTAGCTAATAACTTGAGCACTAACATTTAAAGATATATGATATAATTTTATTATATTATTAAAGCTATATTAGGAGATGAGAGTGATTGGCTTATTCTGCTGCATTTTCTCAGTCTATTGCTATTTTGGCGTATATAGACATCAGTTCTACAAAAGAAGACTGTAAATATTTATCAATTAAAAATATTTCTGAACAATTGTCTATTCCAGTTCCTAGTATTAAAAGACTAATCTCAATGTTAAAAAGAAATGGTTTACTAGATACTAAAGCAGGTGTGGATGGTGGACTTGCATTAAGCAATGATGATAGTAAAATATCTCTTTTTGATATTTTTAATGCAATTGAGGGAATTAATAATCCACTGTTTAAAATCTATAAGGATTTTGATTTTAAAAATTTCGAAGAAAATAAATCTAAAGTAGAAAATATTTTAGATAAACAGGAAAGAGCTTTAAGCAAAGTAGAACTAGATATGGAAAAGAGTTTGAAGAATATTAGTTTAAAAGATATCGTTGATGGATAAAAAAATAAGCATCGAGTGAATTCATTAAAATTCATTCGATGCTTATTTAATTTATATATTAGTATTCAGGATCCCACTTAGTATTTTCGATAGCTTTAACAACATCATCAATCTTTTTACGAGTTAAATTACGTTTTACAGCACTATCAGCCACAGCCTTAGCAACAGTAGTTGAGAATTGATCTAATTTAGAAACTGGAGGTAAGACAGCAGCACCCGGTTTGTCAGTATCAACAATACCACCAAGTGAGTGGGCAGCTGCGGAAATCATTTCATCGTCTAGTACGGTTGCAGTGGATGCAATTGCACCTAAACCTAGACCTGGGTAAACTAATGCGTTATTAGCTTGACCAATTTGGTAGGTGGTGCCATTGTATTCAACATCTTTAACTGGAATACCAGTACCGATTAATGCTTTTCCATCAGTCCATTTTAGTAAATCTTCAGCTTTAGCTTCTGCCAACTTAGTTGGGTTAGAAATTGGGAAGACAATTGGGCGTTCAGTATGAGCAGCCATTTCTTTAATAATATCTTGAGTAAAGCTACCAGGTTGAGTTGATGTACCAACTAAGATAGTAGGGTGAACAGCTTTAACAACTGCTTCAAGATTTGTTAATTCATCAGGATTTTCAAATTCATCACGTTTGTGAGCAAATGGTTTTTGTTGAGGAGTTAATGTTTCATCATCATCAAATAGTAGACCTTGCTTATCTACTAAATAGAAGTGTTTTTTAGCTTCTTCTGGATCCATTCCTTGCTGAATGAACTCATCATAAACACGAGAAACAATTCCAGTTCCAGCAGTACCAGCACCAAATGAAAGATAAACTTGGTCAGTCATCTTTTCGCCAGAAATATTTAATGCACCCAAAATACCAGCTAAAACAATAATTCCAGTTCCTTGGATATCATCATTAAAGACAGTGTATTTGTCTTTATAACGATCTAGAATTTCGGCAGCGTTTCCCCGACCAAAATCTTCAAAATGTAAGTACATTTCTGGGAATAATTCCTCAGCATCTTCAACAAAAGTATCTACAAATTTATGGTATTTTTCACCATAAACTCTTTCATGGCGATTACCTAGATACATAGGATCATCTAATAGTTCTTTGTTATTAGTACCAGCATCTAAAACAACTGGAAGAACTTGGCTAGGATCAATCCCAGCAGCGGCAGTATATACCATTAGTTTACCAACAGCGATGTCAACACCATTAGTACCCCAATCACCAATTCCTAAAATACCTTCAGCATCTGAAACAACAATTAACTTGATGTCACGACCATCAGCAGCGTTCTTTAATGAGGTTTTGATAGTATCTAAATCATCATCGATTGATAAGAAAGTTGCGTTTTGTGGTTGAACGAATAGTTCACTGTAATTTTCAATAGTTTCAGCAATTGTTGGATCATAAACAATTGGCATGAATTCTACAACATGTTGTGAAAATAGTTTGTAGAATAATACTCTGTTTTCATTAAAAATTTGCATTAAGAAAACACGTTTTTCTAAATCAGATGGTTTTGATTGAAATTGTGCGTATGTTTGATCTACTTGTTCTTGTAAAGTTTGTACATATGGAGGAAGTAATCCTTCTAATCCCAAAGATTTACGTTCTTCTTTAGTAAATGCAGTACCCTTATTCTTGAATGGGTCATTTAAAATATTGTATCCCATAGTCATAGTACATACCTCTTTTCTTAATTAATATATTAGATAATAATACATAGTTTTTTGATAGTCAAAACTTAGTGTTATAATAAAAATAATTTATATGTAAAAAATAAATGCCGTTATTTCAATAATTAAAGGTGGTTAAAATGAATACTAGAGATCTTGAATATTTTATAAGCTTAACCGAAATAAAAATTTTTTCGAAAGTAGCAGAAGAATTTAATGTGAGTCAGCCCACCATTACTTTTGCATTAAAAAGATTAGAAAAAGAAATGGATTCTAAACTTATTATTAGACATCGTACACATGGTGAATTAATTGTTACCGATAGTGGAAAACAGTTATTAAAACATGCTCGAGCAATTATTCGCCATTTTGAAGTAGCTAAGCAAAATATCGAAAATCTAAAATCAAATAAAATTTCAATTGGCTTGCCACCAATTATTGAAACTAAATATTTTCCTAAAATTGCCCAACATTTGAAGGAAGAAAATCTATTAAATAATATTACTACTTTTGAGTATGGTTCTGAAACCACTTTAGATGCATTGAAGAGTGGAGAATTAGACTTAGCATTATTAGGATCAATTAATCCGATGGAAGATGCACGCATTGAAACTGAGGAGATTGATCAGATTCCTTTTTATGTATATGTATCGAAAGAAAATCATTTAGCTAAGCAAGATTCAATCAAATTTAGTGATTTAAAAAATGAAGATTTCATTTTATTTAAACAAGGTTTTGTCCAAAACGAATCATTTCGTCAATTAACGAAGAAAAATGGGATGCATCCCAACATCATTTTACGTTCGAATGAAACCAATAACATTATGAATCTAATTTCTAATAACGTTGGAGTAGGCTTTTTTAACTCATTTGTTAGCTATCCTGAAAATGTAGTTAGATTGAAGCTAGAAGATGATAACATGCCCAAGTTCGTTACCAATCTAGTTTATTTAAAATCACATTATTTCAATGAATTGCAGCAAAAGGTGCTGGATAACATTAGAAAATCAATTAAATAAAAAGGAATGCCATATAAAATAGGCATTCCTTTTTTGTTTATCCTTTTGAAATATCTGAGATAACTTTGTTATTAGGTAATGTAATCCCAGCAGCCTTAATAGCTTCTAGATATAATTGTAGGAATTCAAATTGAACATCGAATCTAGCTTCATCAGTTGTTGGAATATATTCTTTAACAGCAATGGTGCCATCACCCATATCAACGGTACCTAACAATTGAGGAGTATCAATAATTCCTTTAGTTTTTGGTACGTATTCTTTGTTAATATCTTTCATAACATTAATTACCTTGGTAATTGGAGTATCAGGATTAACACGAATATTAATTTCAGCTTTCATGCGTTCCTTAGACATATTACTAATACCTGTAATATTACGATTAGGAATAAAATTCAAAGCATCATTATTACTTCTAATCTTAGTAGTTCTTAATCCTAATTCAGAAACAGTACCAGTAACATCACCAATTGTTACATAGTCACCAATATTTATTTGTTTTTCAAATAAAATGAAAAATCCATTAATAATATCGCTAGCAAGGCCTTGTGCACCAAGACCAATTGCTACTGAAAATAATCCAGCACCAGCTAATAAAGTACCGATAGGAACCCCGATAATGGTTAACGCCGAATAAATCCAAAAGAATACTAACATATAAATGTATGCATTCATTGATAATGAGTGTAAAGTTTTCATTCGATTAGATGAAATATTACTATTTTCCTTGTGTGCATAATTACTAAATAAACGATTAATAATGGCCTTACCGATAGCTCTTATAATTAAAAAGAAAATGGAAATTAAAACTAGGTCAATCACTATGTCTGTGATGTTACGTAGAATTTCATCCCATTTAAATCCTTCAAGATATTTAGTAAATACACTAGGATTGTCAGCTTGTGCAAGCATTTGATTCACTCCCTAAATATTTTAATTAAATATAATAATAACATTTATACATTTAATAATGATAGCAAATAGACTACTGTGCAAGCATTTTAAAAATGATACACTAAAATTAACAATTTTTTGTAAGTAGAGCTGTTATAATGTTTACATAAATACACATAAAATGAGGTATGAAATATGCATAGAAAAAAATTAAGTGTTCAAAGTGTGGTTGCAATCGGTATTGGAACTGCAATTTTATTTTTACTAAAAAGATATGTTTCGATTCCTTCAGGAATACCTAATACTAATATTGATACCTCTTATGGATTTTTAGGCTTTATATCAATTATGTTTGGTCCGATTGTTGGCTTTTTTGTTGGTTTCTTTGGTCATTCCTTATCTGATTTCACTCAATTTGGAGCTCCATGGTGGACCTGGGTATTTACAACTGGTTTTATTGGCTTTGCTATTGGATTACTAAAAAGATACATTGTATTAGCGGATGGTAAAATTGGTTTAAAAAAATTAGTGGTATATAACATTTATCAAATTTTTATTAATATTATTGGCTGGGTTTTACTTGCGCCAACTGGAGATGTATTAATTTATTCAGAGCCCAGCAATAAAGTTTATTTACAAGGGATTATTTCAGCAATTACTAATAGTATTTCAACTGGAGTAATTGGAACTATTTTATTGGTAATGTATGCTTCAACTAAAGTCGAAAAAGGTAGTTTAAAAAAGGAGTAGTTTATGCCCAAAACAATGATTGAATTTAAGAACGTTACTTTTCGTTATAATGCGCAGGCAGAACCTACTTTAAAAAATATTAATCTGCAAATTAATGAGGGCGAAAAGGTTTTAGTAGTGGGGCCTTCTGGTTCCGGTAAATCAACACTAGGTAACTTAATCAATGGAATAATTCCAGAAAACTTTCGTGGTGATTTATCTGGTGAAATATATATTGATGGTAAGGATGCCAAAGATATGTCGATATTTGATACTTCATTAAAAGTCGGTACCTTATTACAAAATTCCAATGACCAGTTTGTAGGATTGACAGTGGCTGAAGACATTGCTTTTGGGATGGAAAATGATTGTTTTGATAACCCAACTATGCGCGCTAAGGTTAACCAATGGTCTAATAAATTATCAATTAATAATTTATTGAAACAAGCACCTAATAATTTATCTGGCGGTCAAAAGCAACGGACTGGACTAGCTGGTCTGTTAGTTGATGATTCACCAATATTATTATTAGATGAGCCTTTAGCTGCATTAGATCCAATGGCAGGTCATGAATCAATTCAGTTACTACAAGATTTACATAATGAATTGAAAAACACGATTGTTATTATTGAACATCGTTTAGAAGAATCCTTAACTCAAGATATTGATAAAATAGTTTTAATGGATGACGGTGAAATTGTTGGTATTTATCATCCAGCAGAACTTTTAAAAAAGAATATTTTGAATAAATATGGAATCAGAGAACCATTATATATAGAAGCTCTTAAAAAGATGGGTGTGAGTTTAAACACACTAAATGAGATTGATTCAGTTGAAAAGGTTAATGGCCCAGAAGTTGCAGATCGCATAAAAAAGGTTAGCGCTAATGTCAAGCCAATTAGTAATTACAATGATTCAGATGACATTTTATCAATTAAAAAATTAAGCTTTTCATATGGTAAAAAAGAAATTTTTGATAACCTGAATGTTGACATTCAAAAAGGTGATATGGTTTCTTTAGTGGGTAAAAATGGAGTAGGTAAAACAACTTTAAGTAAACTCATTGTTGGATTTTTGACACCCAATGCTGGAGAAATTAAGTTCAATGGTGAAAGCTTATTAAACAAATCCATTAAAGAGCGCGCTGATGATATTGGTTATATTATGCAAGATCCAGATAAAATGATTAGCAAGGTTATGATTTATGATGAAGTGGCTCTAGGTTTGAAATTACGACATTATCCTAAAGCACAAATCAAGGCAAAAGTTAATCATGCATTAAAAATATGTAATTTATATCCATTTAGGAATTGGCCAATTTCAGCATTAAGCTATGGACAAAAGAAACGATTAACCATAGCTAGTATGTTAGTCTTATCGCCGAAATTGTTAATTTTGGATGAACCAACTGCTGGACAAGACTACTATCACTATACTGAAATCATGAATTTCCTAAGAAAATTAAATCATGAACAAGCCTTAACGATGATCTTTATTACTCATGATATGCATTTGATGGCTGAATATTCAACACGAACTTTAGTTATTGGTGATCATAATATTTTACGTGATAATACCCCAGCAAAAGTATTGGATGATGAACAACTGCTTGCTAAGGCGAACTTAAGAAGAACTAGTTTAAGTATTTTAGCCAAGCGCTTTAACGTTAAATATAATGATTTTTCAAATTACTTAATTGGCAAGGAGCGAGATAATCAATATGAACAGTAATTTATTTGGATACGATCACAATAACACTTGGGTACATCAATTAACTGGTACCAGTAAATTAATCTTTTTTATCTTAGTATCAATTATTGCAATGATTAGCTATGATTATCGTTTCATCATCTTGGTTTTATTATTATCTATTTTTGCTTTTAAGCAGTCACAAATTAAATGGGTACAAATTAAATTTGTAGTTAAGTTAATTTTTATTTTTGCAGTATTAAATTTAGTAATGGTCTTTGTATTTTCACCTAATCATGGTGCAGCTTTATATGGCACTAGGCATGTTCTTATTAATCTAGGATATTTTACAATTACTAAGGAACAATTGTTCTACGAATTGAACTTAGGATTAAAATATTTAGTTACGGTTCCGATATCGTTAATCTTTTTAATTACTACTAATCCTAGTGAGTTTTCTGCTAGCTTAAATAAAATTGGTGTATCTTATCGTTTAAGTTATTCTCTTTCATTATCATTAAGATATATACCGGATGTGCAAAATGACTTTAAAGAAATTAGCTTAGCCCAACAAGCTCGTGGATATGAAATTTCTAAAAAAGGAAAATTATTTAGTCGATTGAAGGGCACTACACAAATTTTAATTCCGTTAATTTTATCTAGTTTAGATAAAATTCAAACGATAAGTCAGGCGATGGAACTACGTAGATTTGGTAAAAATAAACATCGCACTTGGTATATGAACCGTAATTTTAATAAAAAGGATTATTCTATAATATTGTTGTCAATTTTCATTGTTATTTTAGGAATTTTATTTATGAAAATGGATGGTGGCAGATTCTATAATCCGTTTATCTAAGGTCGTGATTTAGTAATGGCTATTTATGAAGCCAAAAGGCAACGCACAAGGCAAGATATTATTGATAATACAATTATGATTGCCCGAAAAAAAGGATTAGAAAAAGTAACGGTCAGTGATATTATAAAAATTACTGGGATTAATCGTAGTACTTTTTATCGTCATTTTGCAGACAAATTTGATTTAGTTAATTTTATTGAATCCAGTATTTTAAATGAAATAAAAATTAAATATAATGTTTTTAGTAATTGTAGTAATGAGGAATTGGAACAAGGTAAACCGCAAGATATTTTTATCAAATCACTATTAAACATAATTGAAAAAAATCATCAATTATTGTCTTTTTTATTGAGTGAAAAAGGTGATTTTGAATTTCATTTTCAATTAGTCCGTTTCTTTGAATCAATTATTAGAAAGTCTTTAGATAAAAGTCCAGACAACTTTGATAGTAAAAGAAATAAAATATTTTCTTTTTATTGTGCAGTTGAAGCAATTGGATTAATTTCTTTTTGGGTTCATAATTTTGATGACTATTCAAAAGATTATATATACAAGTTTATAAATAAAGACATGTGGTATGTAATATAAAAAGGATGCTCGATAATGAGCATCCTTTATTTTTATTCAGCACTTAAACTTTCAATTGGATCTAACTTAGCACCTTTATTTGCAGGTAGAATTGAAGCCAACAAGTTAATGATAATTGAAATGATAATGCCAAAAATTGCATTGCTAGGAGTAATTTGAATAATTGAATATCCGATTGCATTATCAACAGCAGCGTTAATACCAAATTGTAATAGATAACCAATTAAAACTGATAATACTGATGAGAATAGTCCTAGTAATACTGCTTGAGAAACAAATAGCATTCTAATGCTTCCTTTAGTTACACCTAGTGCACGTAGAATCCCGATTTCTTTAGTACGCTCTGAAACACTAATGTATAATACAACAATAATCATAATTGCTGATACTAATAATGATATTCCAGCAATTGCAGCTAGGACATAAACTGCTAAATTAATGTAAGTATTTAAAGTAGAAACAATGGATCCAGCACCTGAAACACTATATGTGTTCTTTCCATTAACTTTCATATTGTTAATACTATTTTGAACAGGTGTGACATTACCAACACCACCTTTAATTTTGGCATCAATGAAGGTGGTAGTCATCTTAATCTTGTTATCAGCTAAAGCATTCTTTACAGTATTGTAAGTTGTAATAACTAATGGTGATTGTGAGTCATAAACACCAGCAATCTTAAATGTTTTAGTAACAGGGAAAGGACGACCATCTTTTTGTGCGGTAAATGTAGTTTGAACTTTTTTGCCAACTACAGAACGATAATTCTTTTTATCTAAACTTTGAGCAGTTGTCTTATTAATCAATACTTCATTATCTTTAGGAGTAGTTCCTTTTTTAATATTATTACTGTTAATTGTAGAAGCACTGGTAGTCAACATTTGACTTTGAGCAGTCTTCTTACCGTATTTAAATTGAATCCCGCTTGAGGCATAACCTTTTTCAGCAGAAGAAATGTCTTTTACATTTTTAATCTTATTAATATCAGAAGCTTTGAATGATGAATGATCATTAGAATCTTTATGTTGAATTTGTACACTATTAGGATTTACTTGTGAGTAAATTTCATGATTAATATAACCACGAACTCCATTACCTAAACCAAGCATGAAAATAACTGAAAAGATTCCAATCATTCCACCAAAAATAATTAGCCAATTACGCTTTGCATTGTACTTTAAATTGTCCCAGGTCATTTTTAAGGTGGAACTAAATGCTAATGACTTAGATTCTAGAGTTTCATCTTTTTGTTCAGGAAATTTATCACGAAGGTTTTTATCTTGGTCAATTTTTCCGTCTGTCATATGGACAATACGAGTTCCATAGGAAGCCACTTTATCAGAATGAGTAACAGTTAAAACCAATTTACCTTCTTTTGCAATATCTTCTAGGATTTGAAGAATTTCTTCAGTGTTTTGTGGATCTAATGCACCAGTAGGTTCATCAGCAATTAACATTTCTGGATCACCAGCTAATGCACGGGCGATAGAAACACGTTGCTTTTGTCCACCAGATAATTGGTTAGGATGCTTATGCATGTGTTCCTTTAAACCAACTTTTGTTAATAATTCTTCAGCTCTTTTACGTTGATCACTTTTTGATAATGTTGTCATTTCCAATGGAACCATAACATTATCTAGAAGGGTTAAATGACTAATTAAATTAAAACTTTGAAAAATAAAACCAATTGTATTACGACGATATTCATCTAGTTGTTTATCAGTTTCATGTTTTAAGGATTTACCATTTAATAAAACATCACCAGAATATTTACTATCTAGACCACCAATAATATTCATTAGAGTTGATTTTCCACCACCAGACTCACCTAAGATGGAAATCATTTCACCTTTATTGAATGCTAAATCAATACCCTTTAAGACTTTGAATTCATCTTTTCCTAAGTAATAGGACTTCTGAATGTTTTTTAATTCTAAGAAGGACATTTTAATACTCCTTTCATGTTTCTATATAAAAGATTGTACCAACTATTATATTAAGAAAACAAAAATATACAATCATCAAAATGAAGAAAAGTGTTGCATTTTATATAAATTTATATAATACGTTCAAATATATTATTAGTATTGTAAAAACTTAAGATTCTCTTTTAAATGTTGATTTAATAGTAATTTAACATTGATTTTATAATATAAATTTATTTAAAATAACAAAATTGTTATATTTTGTAATATTGTCATATCATTCTTGCAACATTTAGCCTTTATACTAGTAATTAGTATTGATATTAGAGAAGTATAAATAGGGGTGAATTATATTGATTAAAAAGAGGTCAATGTTTTTAATGTTGGCAACTTTATTTGCATTTTTATTTTGTGTAAGTTTTGCTAATACAAATAAAGTACATGCAAATAGTAATCGAGTTTATGATCTGTCCGAATGGCAAGGAAATTTTACTGCTAACAAAGTTAAGAAATTAAAACATGAAGTGCCATTTGTTATTTTAAGAGTTCAATATGGTAGTTCTTATCATGATAAAACTTTTAATAATAATCGTAGACTATTAGAAAAGTATGGATTACCTTATGGTGTTTACTCATTTAGTAGATATTCAAGTTCAAGTGCTGCTAAAAATGAAGCTAAGCATTTATATAAATTAGCACCTAATGCTAAGTTTTATGTTAATGACTATGAAATGGCTTCAGTAAAACACGGTAGTTCTAACAATGCTACGAAGGCATGGGTTAGGGCACTACGTCCACTGGTAGGTAGTAAAAAAATCCTATTCTATTCCTATCAACATTTTATGTTGCAACATGCAGCTAAAGCATTGAAATATTATGATGGATATTGGGTGGCAGCATATCAAAGTAAAAAACCTTCGGTAAATAGTGTAATGTGGCAATATACTGATCGTCACTATTCAAGTGCATTAGGTAAAAAGATTGACGCAAGTTTATTAGGTAAAGGTAAAGGTTGGTTTATTGGTAATGTTGAATTGCCAGTTGCTAACAAAGACGATAATGCGAGTAGTAAATCAACAAACACATTAGTACCCGATAGTAAAAAGAAAAGTAGACCTGTTAAAATTCAAGGTAGTGTAAAATATTATAATAGTAATTTAAAACTTACTGTTAAAGATAATGCTAACTTTAACTTTTACAATCATTTAGGCGAGGATAAAACTTATAGCTCTAGAAAACGACTACATTTAGTTAAAGACTATAAAGCTGCTACTCTTTTTGCTAACAAAAAGGGAGTTACTAAAAATGGTGATGTTTATTATCGTGTAACTCGTCATGGTAAGAGCATGGGTTGGATTAAGTCTAATTCAGTTGAAAACTATATTGATTATAAGAATACTGATAATGAAAAAACCATTAAGGCAGATGCTACTGGTGAATTCAATGAACATGTAAAGGGTAGTCATTTTGCGGAAAATAAAGTACTAGGTAACATCCAAAATTTAGCTGGTAAAAAAGTTAAGATTATTGGACAAGCTAAAAAGGTTGGTTGGAATACTCATTATTATCTTGTGCAATATGAAGGTAAAACAATGGGATGGACTTATCAATCAGTATTTGAATAAGAATATAAAAAAGACTAGTCATAATTAGACTAGTCTTTTTTATTTATAAATAGCTGCTCCAGCTGGACTCGAACCAGCAACCTTCGCATTAACAGTGCGCCGTTCTACCATTGAACCATGGAGCAATTAATCATATTAAAATATTTAGAGAAAAATATCTCTAACTGCTCCAGCTGGACTCGAACCAGCAACCTTCGCATTAACAGTGCGCTGTTCTACCATTGAACCATGGAGCAATAATTTTTAGAAGATTGTTATTTATCTCCTTGGATAATATATTACTATATTTTAATTTAAATGCAAGTGTTTTTTAATTATTTTTTAATTAAAATAAAAGGAAACGATATTTTATATCGTTTCCTTTTCTATAGTGCAAACATTTGATCTAAGTTCTTAACAAAAAGTGGTGTCCATCCATATCGATAACCAGCACACGTTGGATGTGCATCATCTGCCATAAAGTATGGATTATCATGATTCATTTTTTTGATTTCTTTGTTGTTCCAAACATCAATAATTGCAAAATGCCATTTCTTTTGTAATTCAAAGAGTTTTTCACGTAATAATTCATATCCAGGATCAGGTTTTCTTAAGCATGTATAAAATACAATAGGACAATCCCAATGCTTTTGTACATATTCGATGATATATTCAATTGCACCGATTGTGGTATTAGTATCGAAATCCTCTAAATTATATGAATTACTAATTTGTCCAATATCTTTTTTCTTTCGTTGATCATTGGTTGATAATTGACAAGCAAACAAGTCAATGTTTTCGTCAGTATTTAAGTTGTTTCTCATTCTTGAAACATATGATGAAGCTTCTTCACCAGCTAAAGTAGTACCACTGACAGCCTCTTTAATAGTATTAACTCCATGTTCAATATTTAAGAAGTCAACAAATGACTTTCCTTTAGATGCTAGTCCATGAGTAATTGATGAACCTAGAAAAACCATTTTTTTACCGTTAATATTACTGTCAACAAAGAATTCTTTTGATGGCATGTAGATTTCTTTATTGGCTTTTCTGAGTTGCATACTTTTTTTGGAAAGTTTATATAAGATTGCACTGGCAAATGTAAAAATAGCTGTTTTAATTAATCCGTTTTTCATATTTAACTCCTTTACTAATTATCGACGTATTTAATAATTAGATTTATCTTACAAGCATTATTTATTAATGGCAATTGATGTAACATAACCTTAATCATAATGAAAAATATTTTTACTTACATAAATTATTTTTTCAGTTATGTTATTTACGTAACACTAATGTAAAGAAGAATTCTGAAAATTGATAATAAAACAGTAGTAAAAAGCTTTAATAATGAATTATTTATGAATGAAAATTTTTCAAATTTAGATGTTTTAATGAAAAATGATTATCTTCAACATAGTTTGTAAGTTAAAAAGCGGTAAAAAGGTTAGATTGAATTCATTAAAGCACTTTTAATATAATTGATGTTATTAATATTATTTCTACTTATAAGTATGTTTATTTATTTTTTTATGTATATTAAAAAAGACTATATTAATAGGCTTTGCGATACTTATCATTTTAAAAATAAATTATTAGAACCTCTGAGTATTATTGACAAAAATGTTGAAAATTTAAAAACAATTATTTTGACTCCATTGTTTTAATCGCTATTAGTCTTTTAATCAAGGATAATCTATTTTTTATATAATCTTAAAAATAATATGATAAAATATATTGTATATTTAGCAGTAATAGGAGGATTATAGATGCCAAACGAATATAATTTTTCAGCGGTAATAGTGATGGGGTCTCAAAATATTTATGTGCAAATTGTTGATATTAATCATGCATCATTAATTGAAAATGCTCATTATGATATTGATTTAGGAGAAGATGTGTTCTCTGATCGCTTCATTGCTGGTGATACAGTGAATGAAATTGTTTCTTCATTAGAAGTTGTAAAAAATTTATTACTGGATTATCAGGTATCTGATTATCAATTTTTTGCAACTAATGCATTCCATGAAGCACGTAATTCTGAATTTGTGCGTGATCAGCTACAGAAGAGAACTAATTTTGAAATTAATTGGATTAGTCAAAGTCAAGAATCTTTATATCGAAATTTAGCCACTAATTTTTATTTGAAAGATTTTAAAAAGATTGTTAAAAGTAATACCTTATTAATCGATATTAGTTCAGGAAATATTGAACTAATGGGATATAGAAATGGAAATTTTATGTACTCTAAAACTTTGAACTTAGGTCCTTTAAGAGTTTATGAAGCTATGAGTGATGTAAAACCGGATATTTCTAATTTTAATGAAGTCCTTCATGATTATATTGATAGTCAATTGTTAGAATTTGTTAGGTTATTACCTAATATTGAATCAACTAAGAATGTTATTTTATTAGGTTCTTCTGTTGCCATTTTGAAACTACTTTTTGGAACTTACAAAGATACTGATAAATTAACGATGGATGATTTTGATAATCTATACCACAAGATGCGCCGAGTAAATAATCAAGAACTAACTCGTCGTTATAAAATAGACGAAAATGATTTATCACAAGTTGTGCCATTAGTTACAATTATTCATGAATTATTAGATAGATTATCTGTGAAAAAAATCTGGTTATCTAGTTTAAAGTTTATTGATGGTTTAACTTGTGAATTAATTGAAGATAAACAAGAGAATAATATTAAACAGATGTTAAATAACCAGACGTTAGTTTCGGCCAGAAACATGGCCAAGCAATATAATGTTGAACCTAATCATCAAGCTATGGTTGAAAAATTTGCTTTAAAACTTTTTGATGGCTTAGAAGATATTCATGGATTAGATGATCGTCAAAGATTATTATTACAGGTTTCATCAATTGTTGATGATGTTGGAAATTTTGTAAACAGCTATAATCATTATACCCATTCTGAATATGTAATTAAGAACTCAGAAATCCTAGGTTTATCTAACATTGAATTAATAATGGTTGCGATGATTTCTAGATATCATGATCATTCGGCAACTGCATCGATATTTAAAATGTTAGATAAGCTTAGCATTTCAGATCGAATGGTTGTTATTAAGTTGGCAGCAATTTTAAGAATTGCTGATTCACTAGATGCTAGTCGATTACAAAAAATTAGGACTATTGATATTAATTTGGATGATCCAACTAAGTTAATTATTTATGTAACTACTGATGATGAACTGACATTAGAAAGCCTTAATTTAAAGAGAAAAGGTGCTTTTTTTGAATCGGTATTTGGTATCAAACCTATTTTAAAAGGAGAAATTAGACAATGAGTTTCAACAAACCTGAATACTTTAATAGTCGCGAATTAAGTTGGGTTGATTTTGATAAAAGAGTACTTGAAGAAGCCAATGATTCGACTAATCCATTATTAGAAAGGCTGAGATTTCTTGGGATTACCCAAAGTAATCTTGATGAATTTTTTAATATTAGAGTTGCTTCGCTGCATAAATTAATTTCGGTAGGTTATGACGGAACTGATTCAGCCGGCTTAACTGCTGCTGATCAGTTAAGTGGTATTTCACATAAAGTTCATGAATTAGTTAGAAATCAATATTCAATCCTATTTAATGATTTGTTACCTAAACTTTCACGTGAAAATATTAATGTCTTAAAAATAAGTCAAGTTAATCAACGACAAAGAAACTTTTTAGATGAATACTTCCATCAAAATCTTTATCCAGTATTAACTCCATTAGCTGTTGATTCATCAAGGCCATTTCCTTTCTTAGCTAATAATACTTTGAATATTGGTTTAATGATTACTAAAAATGATGATATAAAAGATGAATCATTTGCTACAGTTCAAGTTCCGGATGCTTGTCCAAGAGTTATTAAACTGCCAGGAGCAGAAAATGATTTTATTTTATTAGAAGAAGTCATTAAATATTTCATAAATGAACTGTTTGTTGGCTATCGAGCTCATGATATGGCTTGCTTTAGAATTACACGTGATATGGATGTTGAAGCTGATGAAGATACATCTGATTTAATGAAAGAAATTAAGCAAGACTTAAGAAAACGTGAATTTGGACCAGTAATGCGTTTGGAAGTTGAAGCCGGAATGAGCCATCAAATTTTAGATTTATTGTTAAGTGAATATAAAATCGATAAAGAAGGCTTATATGTAGTTGATGGTCCAATTGATTTAAATTGTGTTAATAAGCTAATTAAACAAGTTAATGGTCATAAAGACTTGTTATTTGAAAAATTCATACCATATATGCCCAAAGTATTGCGTAACCAAACGATGTTTGAGGCCATTTCTAAGAATGATATTTTTGTTAGTCATCCTTATGATTCATTCCAACCTGTTATGGATTTCATTAGTCAAGCAGCGCATGATAAACAAACTTTAGCTATTAAAATGACCATTTATCGAGTTTCTGCTAAATCACCAATCATTAAAGCACTTAAAGAAGCTGCACGAAATGGTAAGCAAGTTACTGTTTTAGTCGAATTAAAAGCACGTTTTGATGAGGCTAATAATTTACATTGGGCTGATGAATTAGAACGAGTTGGCTGTCATGTTATTTATGGACTGGTAGGATTAAAAGTTCATTGCAAACTGGCAATGGTTGTTAGACAAGAAGAGAATGGTATTAAACGTTACATGCATATGGGAACTGGTAACTATAATGATGTTACTGCTAAGCTTTATACCGATATGGGTGTATTTACTTGTAATCAACAAATGGGAGTAGATGCTACTAACATTTTTAATATGTTATCTGGTTTTTCTCAACCCCCATATTTCAATGAATTATCAATTTCTCCCGATGGTATTCGCAATTATTTGATGCATATGACGGACAAAGAAATTGAAAACGTAAAAATGGGTAAAAAGGGACTAATTCAAATGCAAATGAATTCTTTATCTGATACCCAGATGATTGAAAAATTATATGAAGCCAGTGCTGCTGGAGTAGAAATTCATTTAATTGTTAGAGGAATTTGTAATCTACGAGTAGGAATTCCAGGAGTGTCCGATAATATTACGGTTCATTCAATTGTTGGTCAATTGTTGGAACATCGTCGTTTCTATTATTTCTATGCTGATGGGGATGAAAAAGTATTCTTATCAAGCGCTGATTTAATGAATCGAAATTTAAGTCGTCGTGTAGAATTAATGTTTCCAGTATTAAATAATTATATTAGAGAACACTTAATTAACGTTTACAAAATCTTATGGAATGATAATGTTAAATCTAGACAATTACATTCTGATGATACTTGGACACACGTTAGAAATGACAAGAAACCTTTGAATTCACAAAAGTATATGATTGATAATCGTAAAAAAATATCCGATAATTTATTTAAAAAGTTATTCCCTAAGAAGCATATTAATCAGCAAAAAACAAAATTTACTCCAATGCGTAAACCCAATGAAAGGAAGCGTTAATTTTGCAACATTTAGCAGTAATTGATTTAGGTTCTAATTCAGTAAGATTAGCTGTTACGGAAATTAAAGAAGACGGTTCATTTAAGAACATTGTTGAAAGAAAAGAACCAGTAAGGCTTTCTGAAAATATTGGATCTGAAATGATATTAAAACAACCGGCAATTGATCGAACTATTAGCACTTTGAAGTCATTTAAAGAAGATTTCAAAGATTTAGAGAATGTTCATTTAAGAGCAATGGCAACTGCTGCTACTAGAATGGCAAAGAATCAAAAAGATTTTTTAGAAGAGGTTAAGGATAAAACTGATATCGATTTAGAAGTGATTCCAGGAACAACTGAAGCATATTATGATTATTTAGGAGTTATTAACTCCTTACCAGTGGTCAATGGGATTATCATGGATACAGGTGGTGCTAGTACTGAATTGGTATTAATTCAAAATAGACAAGCTGTTAATATGATTAGTTTACCATTTGGTTCCGTAACCCTTTCAGAAGGAAATATTGATCCTGATGTGCCAACTGCTGGTCAGATGTTTAAAACACTGGATTATCTAAATGAAATTTTTAATGATATTTGGTGGTTATCACGAGGAACTAATTTACCAATTATTGGTTTAGGTGGTTCAAACCGCACATTAGCTAAGATTAAGCGTCGTCGTGATAAAGATCGTAAACATTGGGATGACATTCATGGCTTTCATTTATCTAATCGCGAAGCTAAAGATATTTTCTTAATGTTATTAAATGATACTCTAGAAGAACGTAAATTAGTTCCAGGTGTTGCTAAAGAACGTGCTGATATTATTGTTGGAGGTCTTTGTCCGGCCATGGAAATGATGAGAAGATTAAATTCTGATCGAATGATTTTTGGTAAACAAGGCTTAAGATACGGTGTTCTTTATGAACATTTAGACAATTTAAGAAGTTCTGGCAAAATCAAGCAAGAATAGTAAATAAAAAGAAGCAACTTTTAAAAAGTTGCTTCTTTTTATTTTTCATGTTGTTCCTTAACGTGTTCAGAAATATTTTGATAAAAACGTTTTTCCAAATCAGATTTACCAGAACTCTTAAATGCTTGCCAACTACCTACTAAATCAATACTAAATAGCACAATTCCATCGGGAACTAAGAATTCTTTATCAAGAGTTTCTTTTAAATCCTTTGCGATTTCTTTAGTGCGATCTAATACTTCGAATTCGTTTTCATCAATGAATGATGATTCAAATTCTTTTTGATATTTATTTAGAAAATTGCTCATAACATCATTTAGTTCATCATTGTATTTTTCAATAAATTGTCTTTTTCCATCTTTATATGTGTGATATTTATCATCAGCTAGAAAAGATAACTTAAACCACTCTGTATTACCATCTCTGGATTCAATATAGGTTAAGTCGGGATCATTAAATTCATTGAACATTTCTTTAACTAACGCAATTGCCATATTGTTCGAACCTCTTAACTTAAAATATCTTATATTAATATATCTATATTATATACTAATATTTTAAGTTATTTACTTCAAACGGTTATTTTTTTGTATTTTCAATACTTGATCATATTGGTTGTCCATCCATTTAATATAATTACTCATATTTACTGGCTTGGTTTCAGTAACATATACAATAGGCAATTTATTCTTTTTGGCTAGGTTAGCTAAGTTAGTGACAATTTTACTGTTAACTTGTTTGTTTACTACAAAGAATGCTAGCTTATGATGAATAATATCATTTTGTAATTGCCGGATGTCGGCAGGAGCAGGATCATTGCCTTTTTCAATTGCTTCCTCAAAGCTTTTATCTGCGATTGAGTAGCCTAATTTATCTAATGAATAGTCAAAAACTGGTTCTGAAACGGCAACTGGTTTATCAATTTTACTCTTCTTAATATTGTTGATTTTATCTTCAACTGGTTTTAATTTATTAACATAATCTTTAGCATTTTGTTCAAATGCTTTTTTATTTTGTGGTTGTAATTTACCAAATTGATTAGCTAGCTCATATGCTAATTTTTTCATAGTATCAATGTTGTACCAAATGTGAGGGTTATCACCGCTATTTTTTCCCATTAACTTTCCAACATTAACTTTTGTAATATCTTTATTGTTGCTAGTTAGATTTTCAGCCCAGCTATCATAGCCTAAACCATTTGATACCATCACATTAGTTTTAGAAACATTTCTGGCATCACTACTTTTAGGTTCAAAATCATGTGGATCAATATTGGGATTATTAATGATAGATGTTACCGAACCATGATTTCCTAGAACATCTTTAGCAACTTCACCATAAAAGTTTAATGAAGTGGTCACATTAATGTTTCTTTTAGGATTATTAGTTTTGTTTGAACATCCAGTAATAAGTAATAGAATACTACTGATTATTAAAAATATGCTTATCTTTTTTAGGTTATTCATATGTTCCTCCGTAAAATAAAAATATCTCTTTTTGTTATATATATCAAATATATTTATATAACAAAAAGAGATATATGTCAATTAATAATATTTAATCATTAATATGAATTTTTAAAGTTATTAATAATTGATAAACATGTTCATCGCTAAGTTGATAGATTCTTTCTTTACCATCTTTAGTACTAAAAACTAAGTTAGCATCTGCTAATATTTTTAAATGCCTAGAAATGTTGGGTTGAGATATATTAAAAATATTAATTAAATTGGAAACGTTACTACTTTTATGTTCAACTAAATAATATAGCATTTTAATTCTTGTTGAATTATCTAATGCCTTAGTAATCATATGTAGTTTTTTGTCGTTAATATTCATTATTTCCTCCAATTAAATTATTGTTTTCCTAATCGATTAATCTTAGCGCTTAGTTTTTCTTCACGATCGTCTGAAGCACGATACATAACTTGTGCATAGCCAGCAATAATTACTATTAAAGATAATACACTGAATAGTGGCAATGTTAGATGCCATCTAAAAGCATCAAAAACTGTTTTGATAGAAACAATTGAATCTAACATACAAGCAAATGAAATATATGCCCAAGCAGTAGATTGATTGGAAATATCATAAAATTTTTTGAAACGTTCAGCATCCTCTTTGGAGTTACCACTGCTTTTAACAATATTTCTTAAGCGGTTTCTTTCAAGTATAATTTTTAGGGGTGGTATCATCCATAGTCCAGTTCTAATAGCTTTAAATTTTTTGGATGAATTTTCAGCTTTATGAATTTCATTTATTTGGGCAGACATATCCAAAACACCTTGAAACAAACAAAAAACAAACATTATGTATCCAGCTATGAAACTGATAATTGCATAAATCATAGTATCCTCCTAATAAAAAATTTGTTAATATTATTATAACATTCTATAAATTGATTATTTGCAAAATTCTAAAATAGATTTATCATTAAAAGTAAATGAATTTATATAGGGGGGTGGTTATCTTGAAGACTTTGATTTTCGGGCATCGTGGATTTCCTGCTGAATATCCAGAAAATTCAATTCAGGGATTTCGATATGCTATTAATCATCATATTGATGGTATTGAATTTGATGTGCATTTAACAAAAGATAATATTCCAGTAATAATTCATGATGAAAAAATTAATCGAACCACTGATGGTCGTGGCTTTGTTAAAGATTATAATTTAGATGAACTTCGACAGTTTTCTTTGGATAACTATGAACCTATTCCGACTTTAAGCGAATTACTAGATTTGGTTGAAAACAAGGATATTTATCTAAACTTAGAATTTAAAACTAATAAAATTCATTATCGTGGAATTGAAAATATTGTGATTAAAATGATGGGTGAATATCATTTGTGTCATCCAGTTATTTATTCATCATTTAATATGGATTCTTTAAAGATTGCCCAAAAGTTGGATAATAGCCAAAAGTTTTGCTTTTTATCAGTAAGAAAAATTAAGCATCCGCAAATGTTTATGCAAAAACATCATCTTGACTCACTACATTTGAAATTCTTTCAAGAAGAAATTGAGAATCAAGAACTAATATTTACTGTTAATCACATTTTACGTTTGCGCTTTTTATTAAAGAAACACATAAAAGGACTATTCACCAATAATTTTGAGCGTGCTAATAAAATAAAAAATGAAATACAAAGCTAGCAAATATTACTGCAAAAGTTATGTTTAAATGGTAAAATATTGCTATTCTTTTCACGGAGGCTACATCATGGCACTTACAACTGCTGAAATGTATTTTTTGATTACTAGTAAATCAAAAGATAGTAGAGTAATGTTAAAAAATATTCGTTCACGTGCATACCTAGTCGATAGCTGTTTGATAGATTTAGCAGCTGCAGATGTTATTAGTATAGGTGAGGATAATAAGATTCAAATTTCTAATAATTTACCACATCAATTGTACTTCTTAAATTCATTTATGGATTTAATTGAGAGAAATAAGGATTCTGATGTTGATACAGTTATTGCTAAATTATTGCAAAATATAGATGTGATGAAACATACCTATATGGCATTAGGCGAACAATTTGCTGAGTATGGACACGTAGTTGAAAAGAAGAAAGGTCTTCTACACAAAGTTAGAACTTTTGTTCCTAAGCATCAAACTAACCAAGAAATTATTGATCATATTGCTAGCCAGATGTTAGGAACGGCACCTATGTCAGTTAATGTTTTTTGTTTAACTGAAATATTGAATGTAAGTCGTCAACTTAAACTATGTTTTCGTAATCGTGAACGTCGTGCAATTATCAAAAGAATGAATCTTTTAGAAACACATGATGAATATTTACAAATTCAAAAATTAATTCGTGATTTTGGTGATCATATGCAAAAAGTTTCAACTTTAGTTGCTAAAGAATCACCAGCTTCATATAATACAAAATCACAAACAATCATATAAAAAATAGAAATCCGTTTGGATTTCTATTTTTTACTCTATAGTAATTAATCTAACTTTACTTGTATCCTTAAATTGTCTTATTTTATTCATCATTTCATCAACTGAAATATTCATTTTATTGATGTCCAAGGAAATTACTACATTGGCCATATTATTTATAGGAATATTTTGATTAATGGTTAAAATATTAGCATTAGTTTTTGAAATTCTATTTAGTACTTCAGATAAGATACCACTTTTATGATTTAATAAAAATGAAATTACAGCCTTACGTTGTTGATTGTTTTCAGCTTCATATACAAAGTCTTTATATTTATAATAACTGGCACGACTAATACCAACTTTTTTGACGGCTTCACTAACATTTTTAACTTTACCGGTACTTAATAATTTTCTTGCATTTATTACTCGACTAAAAGACTCCGGTAATAGTGATTTATCAACTATATAATAATTGTTGATACTTAACACCTCAAAACTTTTATTTATTAAAACTATTTTATCACTATTTCAAAAAAAGCTCACCAACTTAATAGTCGATGAGCTTTTTTTGATTTTAATACCAATGATGTGTTTGCCAGAAATGTTTAGCATTTGTCCATGTACCATAACGGCTTTTAACATAACGATTAGCAGTTAATTCTTGATTCTTATGTGAATAGTTACCATGTAAGTAACCAATACTTAATTGGAACTTACCATAACAGCTACCATTTCTTGCATAGTATCTGTTAGTTGATTCATGAAATGAAACCCAACGTCTAGCAGCAACTTGTGATTTTGATAAACCTTTTTCAGCAACTGTTTGCCAGTTAGTAGCAGCTTGAGCATTATTTTGGTTGTTAGTTGATAGGTTAAACGCAAATAATAAAGCAAATGTACCTAACGCGATTACTGTGTATTTAATAATTGATTTTTTAAGACTATTCAAAATATAACATTTCTCCTTGTATTAAATTATTTAAAATTTATTTCGTTCGTTTAATTTATATTTATAACTATACATGGGAAATGTATCAGTAACGTTATTAGATAATTACAGTTATATTATTTAATATTACAATTCTGACATATTGTGTACAAAAGTATCATACATATGCATAAAAAAAGATTGCCATATCGGCAATCTTCAAAAATATTTATGTTTATTTAGTCTTCTTTGGTAATTTCATCCATGTCTAAACCAAGAGCTTTAGCTACACGAATACCATAATCATGGTCTGCCTTGTAGAACATACGAGTTTCTAAGACTTTGTTTTCATGACTCTTAATTGTACCTAAAGTATTCTTAAGAGTTTCAATTAGACGATCTTTTTCAGCATCAGAGTATACATTGTATAAAGCACCAACTTGTGAGTATGGATCATCATCGTAAGTCTTGTAATTTCCAGCTTCACCATCTACCTTGTAAGGCTTAATTTTTGCATGTGGATCTTCTGTTGGACCATTTTCACCATTAGGTTCGTAATTTACATCACCATTTTGTCCTTGTGCCATGAATCCATCACGAGCATAATTATGAACTTCATTCTTAGGACGATTGATAGGTAACTTTTCGTAGTTTGCTCCAAGACGATATCTTTCAGCATCTTTGTAAGCAAATAAACGACCTTGCAATAATTTATCCATTGATGGTTCAATTCCTGGAACCATATTGGCAGGTGAGAAAGCAGCTTCTTCAACATCGTCAAAGTAGTTAGCTGGATTTTCATTTAATGTAAATTCACCGATTTCTTTAAGTGGATAGTCTTTGTGTGAAATGGTCTTGGTAACATCAAAAATATCATATTTGTAATTTAAACCTTCTTCATAAGGAATAATTTGAACACAAACTTTCCATTTAGGATAGTCACCTTTTTTAATACGATCATATAAATCTTGGATTAAGTAATCAGTGTTTTCTGAAGCAGTTTTGTTAGCTTGTGCTTCAGTCATATTCTTAACACCTTGTTCGGAGATGAAATGATATTTAACCCAGCAAGGTTTACCATCTTCATTGACCCACTTGAATGTATGTGATCCATATCCATTCATATTAGCATAGCTAGCTGGATTACCACGATCACCCATTAAATATGTTACTTGGTGTAATGATTCAGGTGAGTGTGCCCAGAAATCCCATTGCATATCTTGTGATCTTAGGTGAGTAGCAGGATCGCGTTTTTGTGAATGAATAAAGTCAGGGAACTTTAATGGATCATTAACAAAGAAAATAGGAGTATTATTACCAACAATATCGTAATTTCCTTGTTTAGTGTAGAACTTCATTGAAAATCCACGGACATCACGAAGGGTATCTGGATATCCCATTTCACCAGCAACTTCAGAAAATCTGATAGTCATTGGAGTTTCTTTACCTTTACCATTAAATAAATCAGCTTTGGTGTATTCACTCATATCACGAGTTAATTTAAATACACCCTTTGCACCAGCACCCTTAGCATGAACAACACGTTCAGGGATACGTTCACGGTTAAAGTGAGCCAACTTTTCAATTAATTGATAGTCTTGTAATAAAACAGGTCCACGATTACCAGCAGTTAATGAATGGTTATTATCTGCCCAGGGTTGGCCTTCATCTGTGGTTAATTTATCAGTCATAAAATATTTCCTCCTTATCACTTTTACTACAAATATATTATTGTATATATATTATTAATAAACAAATAAAAGGGCTTAATTTTGATAAACATTTAATAGCTAAATTTAAATTATTGATGTTACCATACCAATTGATGTAAAAAATTGTACTTTTGGTTAATATAATAATTATTGATATAATGTTAAATTAATATATAAAATACCGAACATTAAGTATTATCATGAGCAATTAATTTGTGAAATTATTTTGACTTATATTTCACAAATTAAGAATGACATTATAAATATGTTAAATATAATTATTTGATATAATGTTTTTTACTGTTATAAAAGGGATTGATACGTATTTTATTTTTTATGTTAATGATTTTAATTTGCTTGTGGATAACTCTGTGGATAAAAATGTTCCACGAAAAAATATCAGTATTGTATCGTTGATATAATAGTGATTAATAGCTGTTACACAAAAAAATAATTAGTAACAGCTTGTGGATAACTCTGTGGATAGTCTTGACATTTAACTAACCATAATGGTGGTATACAAAAAAATATTTAACACTAAATATGGTACGAACATATATTCGAAAGGAAAATTTCACAAATGAATATTAAATTAGTTGTTGTGGGAAAATTAAAAGAAAAGTACTTTAAAGCTGGAATTGCCGAGTACGCTAAGCGTTTATCACGTTTTTGTAAATTTCGGATTATTGAAGTTCCAGATGAGAAAGCTCCAGAATCACTTAGTCAATCACAAATGGATAATGTGATGGATAAGGAAGGAGATCGCATTCTTGCTAAAATTTCAGATCGTGAATACGTCTATGCTTTAGCCATTTTAGGTAAAGAGAGAACTTCTGAAGAATTTGCAAAAGAATTAGATAAGTTAACTACATATGGTAATTCAGATATTACTTTTGTGATTGGAGGATCACTGGGATTATCACCCAAAGTTTTAAAAAGAGCTGATACCCAAATTTCTTTTGGAAAGTTTACTTTGCCTCATCAATTAATGCGCTTAGTCTTAACTGAACAAGTTTATCGAGCATTTATGATTAATGAAGGTAGTCCGTACCATAAGTGATGAGGTTTTTGTAATTTAATATTGTTTATAAAGGTATAACTAATTCGTGTTAAACTTATCTTTAAAGGAGATGAATTCAATGGTTCAAAGAGCAATTAATACTGAGAATAATGAGGAAGTTGATGCAAATACTGCTTATGAATTATATTATCCAGAAAATAAATATAACTATAAATGCTTGGATAGTAAATGTGATATACCTTTAACTTTGTACACTTCTCCTAAAAATAATTTATATCATTTTACTGAAAGTCACCATAATAGTCCACATATTAAAGAATGTCTATCAGTATTAGAAGAACAATTATCTAAAAATCATAATAATAATAAAATAAATGGAATTAAAAAAATGTCCTCATTAATTCCAAAGGACAATATAGTTCTTACATCTAGGACTATTAAAAAAGGTAAATCAAAACGTAAGATAACAAAAAGTAATGGGACAAAAAATATAAAAAATAAATCTAATAAAACCCATATATCTTCTATGCAGACTTTATTGGACAGAATTCATTTTGGATCTATTCGAAAGGATTATATTGTACCTGTTCATTTTGAATATGATGATATAAGAAATAATGCTAATGGTAAAGATGGACAGAGAAAAGTTGAAGAATTAATAAAAGAACTTGATGATAATTTTAAATTGACAGAAAGTAGATTTTATTATTTTAAATTTGTAGCTTTTGTGGATAAATATCCTACATTTTATAAAATAAGTTCTGCTAAGTCTGATGAAAATGGTAGTAGACTTGTCACATTTATTAATGCTGAAGATAAGAGTTTATCAAGGACTTCTCTGGGAAAACAACTAGAACAATTATCTAAGAAAAAGTATCCAGAATTAATTTTTGCAGCTGGAGATGTTATTTATAATAAGAAACACAAATCATATAATTTAAATAAAGAGTTCTTTTCTTCTGCAAGGACTTTTTACATTCCAAAATGGTAATATTTATAAATAATTTTTTAAGAGTAGTTTTATAAATGAACTACTCTCTTTTTATAAACTAAATACAAATATTAATACATAATCATCACTATCATAACCAGACAATAAAAAGCCAATCAGCTACTAATAATAGTTGATTGGCTTTTTTCTTACTTTATATTTTTTGTAATTAGTCTATATGCTTAATGTATAAATGCTATACGGGAACACAAATTTATTCTTTGTATATTTTGTGACGAGATATCGGAATGTATCTTAGTTTTTCAAAGAAATATAAATACATATGTAAGTATTAGGATATATGGGTGTTTAAATAAAATTGTGTAAATAGATAATATGTGATTGAAAACCATACCCTCCTAAAATAAAATAGCAAAGATGTGAACTTTTATTTAAGAAAGGTATGTTTATTCATTGGATAACTCAAGTTATAACGTAATTAAATATTTTGATAAAGAAATTGATGTGAGAGAAAGCCTTAGAAAAACATTAGAAGAAAATATTAATGAATATATGAAACATGAATTGAATCATTTTTTAGGGTATGAGAAATATAATCGTAGTGAATTAAAAAACTATAGAAACGGATCTTATAAACGAAAATTAGTTACACGATATGGTGTTCTTAATCTCACTATACCTAGAGATAGAAGAGGATTGTTTCAATCAAAAGTAATTCATGCTTATAAAAGAAGAACTTTAGATTTTGATAATATTATTACAAGTCTTTATAAAAAAGGCATGAGTACTAGTGAAATTTCTGAAGAAATTAGGCAAATTTATAGAAAAAATTATACACCACAGACCATATCAAATATAAATAAAGTTTTTAATAAGAAAGTATTTTCTTTTAAAAATCGTCTTTTTAATGATAATTATGTTGTTGTATATCTAGATGCAACATATATTAAAGTTAGAAGAAAGAGAGTTCAAAAAGAAACAGTTTATCTTGCAATTGGGGTTAATTCTATGGGTCATAGAGAAGTACTTGGTTATTATACTTATTACAAAGAATCTTCAGATATTTGGGATAAATTTTTAAATAGCTTAAGGTCTAGAGGATTATCTAATGTTATTTTATTTGTTACAGATGGGCTAAATGGATTATCTAAAGTTATTAAGAAAAATTTTACTAATGCTCTTCATCAGAAATGCTTGATACATACTTCTAGATCAATTTTAAAAATAGTATCAAGAAAAGACAGAAAATTAATAATTAATGATTTCAATAAAATATATAGTATTGATAGCTATAATAATGGCAAAAACCTTCTTGAAAAGATTGTAGATGATTGGTCTTATAAATATAAAAAAATAGGTTCTATTCTTAATGAACATGAAGATCTTTTAAATTGGCTTTTGTTTCCATCTTCAATAAGAAGAAGTATTTATAGTAATAATATGATTGAGAGCTTTAATAAAAAATTAAAACGTCAAATTAAAAAAAGGGAACAATTCCCCAATATAAATTCATTTGAACGTGTTCTTATTAATGTAATATATGATTACAACAATAAAAACAGAAAACAAGTTAAGAATATTTTTAAACAAATTTAAAATGAATTTTTTATTAGATATTATCTATTTACACAAAATATTTGACACAAGCTAAAAAGGAGGTGATTGTTTTAAACTACATTAATTTTACATTAATAATCTATAAATAATTAACTAGTAAGGAGTGTATTTATATGTTAAAGAAAAAGAGAATAATGTCATATAGTGTCTTATTTTCTACTTTATTGGGATTAGGTTTATCTACAAACAATGTTATGGCTCATGCTGCTGATACTCACAGTACTAATGGTTCAGTTCCAGATACTAGTGTTTATAATAACGGTAGCCCTATTGACCCTAATAATAGTAAAAATAGTTCAACTGATTATGCTAAAAAGACTTCTAAAGCAAGTGTGAAAGTTGTAAATGGTTATCTAGTTTTAGAAGCAGTACCTGATTTTGATTTTGGTATTCAAACTGACAATAGTAGTGCTATGAGAGCAAACTTATTTGGTAATGGCTCAAGTAATGGTGAAATTGCGGTATCTGATAGTAGAAATGGAGGTAATAATAATTGGACTTTAAATGCTTCTCTTGGTAAGTTTACTTCACCTGATGCAGGATATACTGATAATAATGCAAATGCTGGGGATTGGACTTTAAACTTAAATAATACAAATTCTAAGAATAATCAGAATAACATTATTCAAACTAATCCTGTAAGTTTAAAGGGAAGCGATGATGGTAATTCTAATGCAAAGACAGTAATGCAATCAAGTCCTGGAAAAAACAAGGGTGAGACAACATTAGACTATGCAAGTAATAGTAGTCAAGCCACTCTTGATATGCCAGGTAATTTAAAAGTTGGTACTTATAATGCCCCCGTTTATTGGTCATTGGGAGCTGGATCAACTCCTGATCCAACACCTGGAACACCAACTAATACTCAAGCTCAACAAAAAACAACTAATACTCCAGGTCACTAAAACATATAGACCATCCACTTTAGTATAGTAGTTTTTTATCATTTCAAAATGGATATTAATAATATCCATTTTAATACATATTAAACGGAGAGAGCTATTTTTATGAACAAGTTGTCAAAGAAGAACTTTTTATTTCTAATTTTTTCACTAACACTATTTTCTTCATTAACTTTATTTTTTAACAAATCAAATGTCTATGCTACTAATGCACCTGCATTGGCATTAAAGCCTATATATCCTAATAATCAAATAGTTAAAAATGGAATGTTTTTTGTGGATACTAAGCCTGGAGATTTACAAAATTTAGACTTAAGCTTGATAAATTTATCCAATGAAAAACAAGATATGGTTATTTATCCAACTACTGCATATACCACTAATGGTGGGGCAATTAGTTTTGATAATACAAAAAAATTTCCCAAAGATTATAGTCTTAAATATAAATTTTCTGATTTAAGTATCAAAAAGAAGTATCGTGTTACTTTACAACCCAACAAAGCGACGACTGTGAAAATTCAAGTTCGTATACCTAAAAAACATTATAAAGGTATTATACTTGGATCTTTATATGTTAAGCCTAAATTAGACGAGTCATATTATAAACAAAACGGTGCAAGTATAACTAATAAATTTGCTGTTGCGATGCCTGTATATTTAAGAGATAGAAATATAAAAGTTGTACCTAAATTAACTTTGGGAAAAGTGGGATTTAAGCAACAAAACAGGAATGGAATTATTTATAGTCATCTTTACAATGAGAAACCAACTACATCTACTAATATTACAATGAGTAATAAAATTTATAGAAAAGGTGATTCTTCTCACATTTTAAGTAGTGCAAAAGAGACTGGTATGAGTTTAGCACCCAATTCTAATTTCACTTATGATAATTATGTAAATAGTAATCTAATGATTCCTGGAGTTTATCATATTCATATTGATGCAAAAGATGGCAATAATAATCATTGGAAAATCGATAAAGACTTTAATGTAAGCTTTGAACAGGCTCTTGAATATAATGCTAAAAAAATATGGTGGTGGTTAATAATAATAATATTACTATTAATTTTGATAATTTTGCTGATGTGTATAATATATAGGCAACATAAAAAACATAAAAATTTAGATAATAAGTATTAACTTTAAGATGATATAAATGTTTAAACTAAAATTTTTGATTATGTTATCAACGATCATTTTAATAATTAATAATTTTTATATTAATATTTTTGCAGATTATTATGATGATAGAAAATCTAGGATTATTACTAGGACAAATAAACCTCAACCAATGGTCAGAATTGAACCTAATTTAAATGACTTCTTTCCTCCAATAATAGACATCTGTAAAACAATAATAATTATTTTATTGATAATTGTTTTAATTTTATTATTAAAAATAATTATTAATAAGATAAAAAAATAGGAGGCATATGATAATGAAGAAGTCATGTTTTATGAAAAAAAATATTATTATTTTTATAATATTTTTTTGTATACTTTCTTTTAAGGTTAATGTTGGTGCTAAACAAAAAAATCATGTATCAGTTAAACCAATGTTAAGTGGACTTCCAATTATCAAAAATAGCCATTATTTTAATCTATCTGTTGAGCCAAATAAGCATTATGTTGTTTCATTAATGGTAACGAATAATACTAGTAAACAAGTGCTTTTTAAATCTGTTATTAGAAATGCAAGTACAACTGATAACGGTAACATAGTTTATAATAATTTAAACCATAATAATGACATGTTATTGTCTAATTTAATAGACAAAAATTTGAAATATAATACATTAAAGCCATTTACTCAAAAAGTTGTAAGTTATAATTTTTATACTAAAAGTAAATTGTTTTATGGAAGTAAACTTGGAGGCTTAATTACAACTTTTTATGATGTAGGACAAAAAAAAACAATAATGAATGAGGTTAGTTATATTAATGGCATTTCTTTAAATGAGAATAGTTTAAAACCTGATTTACAAAAATTATCCATTGGAAATTATTTATATTCTGACAAAAATCATGGATACATGATACAAATTAAAAATCCAAATAATATTTTATATAGATATTTAAGCTTTGATTTAAGAAGCAATGATGGTTTGTTAAAAAAATCTTTTTCTGGTGTTAATGTTGCCCCTAAAAGTAGTTTTTACTTAATTTTACCAAGCGATAATAAACACATATCATTAAAGAATATATCTATTATCGTTAATCATAAATTGAATCTAAACAAAGAACTTAGTAAATGTTCTTGGATGTCCTATAATCCACTAATCTTTACTATATTGATTATTATGTTGCTTGCTTTATTAATTATTATTTGGAGATGATAGTTTGAAATTTTGTAAGAATTTATTACCTTTTTTTCTATTTTTAGTATTTTTCTGTCTAAATTTAAATATTAAAAGTAATGCAGATGTAAACATTCCAGCACCACCTTCAGGTGGTCCATCAATGCAAGGTAATTTTAATGTTGTTGGTTCCAATGTTCCTAAACAAATATATGATAAATATGATAATGTCCAAATCATTACTAACGGTTCACGAAGAACTAAGCAGGCAATGTGGTGGAAAAACAAAGTTAATGTTAATAAGCCTTTTACAATTAAATTCTATGCTTATATTACAGCACCAGATTTAAATAATGTTGCTGATGGTATAACATTTTCATTACAAAATGATGATAGAAAACAGATTAATGATAATAATGGTAACCCTATTAAAAGTAATGCTATTGGTAATAATGGTGAGTCTATGGGTGCTTATGGTGATGTAAGAAGTAATGATTATTATGATGGAGACTATATAAAAAATGATTTTTCATATGAATTTGATCCATATTATAATGGTGACTATAGTGATAGAAATTTACAAGATGAATTTGGAAATCCAATAACAGGCCAACATACTGCATTTACTACAACAGATTCTACTGGTATTAATGGTCTAAGCGATTCATATGGTAATATTAATGGATTCAGCCAAAATCATTATGATGCTCATTCTTTATCAGACTGGCCTGGAATTTTACTTCCTAAATGGCATAAATTTATTTATAATTGGACACCAAATGGTGATGGGACAGCAACAGCTGATGTTCAGATTGATGATAGTAGTATTCATCAATCTCATGTAGTTGATATTAACCAAATATTAGGTGCTAACGATAATAACCCATATGTATGGTGGGGATTTACAGGTTCAACAGGATTATATACAATGATTTCTGCTATTGCTGATACTGCAGTTACGGGAGACCCTGGTATAACTAAATTGGCTTTAGATATATCGAATTTGTCAGATGATAAGAAGAAACAAATAAAAGACAATATAGATAATTCTAATCAATCAGAATTAACAAAGAAGGAATTAACGGATTGTATATATAATCCTAATTCATCATCTTCTGATGCAGATTTATCAAACATGCTTGTATCTTTAATTCCCTCAGAATATTTTTCAGCATCCGTTAAAAACGCTAATGTTGGTGATGTTATACTTTATAAAGTAAGTATTTATAATTATAAGACTATTGATGGAATTGGGAATGATTGGACTAATGTTAAGGTGGCTGATGATAATTTATCTGATAAAGGAATGACTTCGTTAGATAATCGGAACAATATTGATGCTACTTATGAAGATATTCCACCTATTGATATTAATTCTAGTAGTGATGTGCAACCATCTTCCGTTGGAATAAGAACAATAATTAATTCTAATAAAAATATTTCTAACCCAAGAAGTAACATAGTTGTTGCTAATGGAAGTAATTTTTATGGTGATAGTATTGAGGGAAATAATGCTAATCGTTCAAGTATAGCTAATGTATATGTTAATAAAACACCCCCGCCAATTAATAGTAGGATATTAGTGGATAATAAGATGACTAATTTTAATAAAAATGATTCATTGAAATCTGATAATCTTTCAGATGTATCTAGTTATAATTCTATTAAGTATAGTATTAATTTAAAAAATATTATTGATGGTTCTAAAACAAGAAATAATGGTACTTATAGTTTTTGGGTTCCAAGTTTAAATGAAAATAAAGCCAATATATTAGTCAATAATAAAAATATATCATCCAATTCTACTAATAGTTCACCTTACTATAAAATTAGTGATAATTATGATTATGATAATTCTATAGGAAATTCTTTGAATAAAGATCCTAATGATAGTAAAAGAAAACTTGTTACTATTTATAATTTACCACCTATTAGTGTTAATAATGATGTGAATATTTTAGCTACAATAAAACTAGATAATAAAAATCCAACATCATTTTCATCTACTCCTACATTTAATGAGGGAAGTAATTATTATACTGGTGAAAAAGAAAACTATAATTTTGATAATGGAAATTTATCATTTAATTATATAAATGATATTGATTATGGAATAAAGAGTAATTTTTATATAAATAGATTACTTTCTCCGGTAACTACAAAAAGACAAGATAATTATTATAATGTTGATAAAAATAAAGTTTATAATATGGCTCAAATTTATGACTCACGTAGGTATAAAATCCCTTATAGCGTGTATTTATCTCAGATACCGATAAATGATAGCTCAGTAAATGAAATTGGATCTAAAGAATCTCCATTTATTTTACATTATTTTAAAAATAATAATGACAATATTTTGAATCCAAATAGTGAACCTATAGACGTATTTAATAATAATGTAACTAATGATGATGATAATGATACTATTTATAATATAAATTGGGATAATCAAAATGAATTAAAATTAGGCAACAATACTAATTTTAATGAACATAATTATAGTATACAAAAAGGGACAACTGGTTATAATGCAGAATTAAATTGGAGTATTAAAGATAATGGTACTCCTTAGAAGCGTTATAATTTAAAAAATAATACGTAGAAAATACATTTTATTGTATTCAAAAATTAACATTATTAGGAAATATCATTGAAATAGGTTAAAGTAGTCTATACAATAAGTGATTCATCGGTTATTTATATAGAAAAAATTTATTAGTTTGATGTGTTAATTTATGATAAATAAAATAATTTTAGAAACAAGAATTAAAACCTAGACAAAAATATGAAAAAATATAGATGTGTCTCCAACGGTATTTGGATGGAACTTTCAAATAATATCTGGAATAATACTATCGATAAATAATATAAAAGAGTTATCTAGAATTGAGGTTGAGGGGGACACATAAGATATTGAATTATATTTTACAAATAAAGAGTCATAGTATATACAAGTAAAAGCAAAACAAAAAACGGTGGATAATAAAATAATAGTACAGCTTCTTTAGCTATGAATACATTAATTAATACTATTAATATAACAAAAGAATATTATTCTAAATTAGTTTATATAGCTAATTTTAGAAATCCATTAGGATTAAAAGAAAATATATTAAAAGCTAGTTGGCAACCAGATATGAATAATATATTTACTCAACCTTATAGTTCTGTAACTTTGGATGGAAAAATTTATAGATAGCAAAATTGAAAATGCTAAAAGTTAACTTAAAGCTCATGGCTATCTTTCTAGCAATAAATATTTTGATAAAACAATCTTTATATTTATACAGCTCTAGTTGATGAAATTAAGTATGTAAATAATGATTTGGCTAGTAGTGAAATTATTAAGAATTATGGAGTTAAATACATCTACTCTATAATTACTCAACATTTAATTGAAAAAGGTTAATTTTAATATTTGTTTTATATAATAAAATTCCTAGCTTATTTTATATGATTATTTCTTTAATAAATTAAAGCTAATTATCTATTTAATTAAATAATTATTGAGCATAATTATCCTTATAGTAATAAAAAAATGGTATATTCAAATTAATACATTTTAAAGAAATGTGGGAAAACAATGAATTTATTTAAGAAGGTATTAAATGTTAAATAAAAAATTATTAATTATCACTATATTATTATCTGGAATGCTTTCAACATTAACCATTATTGATGCTTCAGCTAATTCTGCCAATATGACTAATGATTCTGTTAATACTGATACCAATATTCATAAATGGGGTAATGGTCAATGGAACTATAACTCACAAACTAAAACACTTGTTGTTAGTGGTGAAATAAATCCGAATCATTTTGATAATGATTTAGAAAATGCTATTAGGAGTACGGTTGATGATCCAAGTGTAAATCCTAATGCTAGTTCTACTCATATAGATATTTCAAAAGCAACAGTAAATGGTCAACATATTAAAGGTCTTGGTGTTTGGGGAACTGCGCCACTTCTGATTACTGAAGATGATAAAGCATATGTTGGTAGTGGAAATTTAAATTATATGTTTGCTTATTCAAAACTATTTAAAGATATACCTACAGATGCTAATAACAATTATGAATACCAAAATGTGAAATCAATTAATTTGACAGATAAGGTAGTAGCTCCAGCTGACAGTCATGGATTATTTGTAACAAGCAATCCTGACTCTGATAAAGTTAATATTACATCTAATGAACTTTCTGAAATAAATGGACTATCAAATCTTGATACTTCTAATGTTACAAATATGTTTGCGATGTTTTACAATCTTTATAATTTAAAGAGTCTAGACTTATCACATTTTGATACTTCTAAGGTTAATGATATGAGTTTTATGTTTTATGTTTTACCTAATTTGAGATATTTGAATGTAAGTAGTTTTAACACTAGTAAAGTAAAAAATATGACGGCGATGTTTTACGAATTACTTAGTCTTGATAATTTAGATGTTTCAAATTTTGATACTTCAAGTAATAATAATAAATTCACTTATATGTTTTATCGAGGCTTATTTAAATCGCTTAATTTGGGAGGTAGTTTCAGTCTAAGTGGTAATTATGATCAGACAGGATTATTTTTTGATGGAGGTTATGATGGTAGTTATGATAATAACTATAGTAATTATGATCATTATTCTCCAAATTATCCATTAGGAGCACAACCAGAGAAAATTATATTAGGCTCTAATGTTGAAATTAATTCAAATTCTGGATTTGCACAATTACCAGTTCCAAGCAATGATTATACCGGCAAGTTTCTTGATTCTAATAATAAGATTTTTAGTAGCGATGAATTATCTGATGGTAAAAATCATTCGGGAACTTATTATGCGCAATTAACAGACAAAGCAGAGAGTCAATTAGGATATAATGATGCTATAAAATCTATGATTGGGCAAAAAGATATTGATCCTACTAAGTTTGTTTTGCCAGACATTAATGAAAAATCTAAAATATATAAAGATTCATTTAATAGTGGAGTTAGTGACTTTATTAGAGGAATTAATGATGCTAAAAAAGTATTTAATAAAGAAAAAGTGGATACTGATTTTTCAAATTCCGGATATAAAAACGGTTATGATTTTGCAACTAATTATTTAAAATTACATGATCATAATAATGGTGGTAATACCAATAACAACGATCATAATAACAGCGGTAATACCAATAACAACGATCATAATAACAGCGGTAATACCAATAATAATGATCATAATAATGGTGGTAATACCAATAATAATAATGATCATAATAACGGTGGTAATACCAACAATAACAATGATCATAATAACAGCGGTAATACCAATAATAATGATCATAATAACGGTGGCAATACCAACAATAATAGTGATCATAACAACAGTGACAGTACCAATAACATAATCAATAAAAAAACACTCATTGGGTCTAGAATTTATGCTATTAAAGGATTGAATCTATATAGTAAAAATTATTTTTCTCCTAAATATAAAATAATGCATTTTAGTTATAAAAAAAGAACTAATCGTCCTATGTTTAAGATACTGGGATATGTATTTTCATCTAAAGGAGATCTCAGATACAAAGTAGTTATGATTGACAGTAAAACTGGTCGTATTATGGGAAAACATAATATTGGTTATATTACCGCTAAAGATAATTATGTTGAACCTTTGTATTACTCTAAAGATGTTAGAAAAGTAAGAGTAATTGCCAATAAAATTATTTCTTATAGGAAACCAACTCTTAAACAAAAAATTAAGACTTTTAAAAAAGGTAAAATATTAATTGTTAAATCTGTAATAAAAAATGGTACAGTTTATAGACTAAAGTTGTCAGATCATTCATACATTACAGCTAATAAACGATTGGTAATTAAAGTACATTAAATATTAATTAAAAAACTCTCATGTTATCATAGACATGAGAATTCTTTATTGGTTTAATATATGTAAATCTTATTAAATATATAAATTAAATTTATGTTATTATACTTAATTAAATAACCTTAATATGAAAGGGTATGTATTATTATGCAATATAGAGAAAATCAATTTAATAATAAAAAATGGGTGATTGCTTCTGTTTCTATGCTTTCGGTCATAGGATTTTACTTTTTATCTAATGGGCCTACACCTATTAAAGCGGAAGCCGCAACAAATATTGCGCCCAATTCTGCAAGTGCAGCAAATGGYCAAGGAGCATCAGGTGCAGCAAATGGYCAAGGAGCATCAGGTGCRGCAAATGGTCAAGGAGCATCAGGTGCAGCAAATGGTCAAGGAGCATCRGGTGCAGCAAATGGTCAAGGAACATCAAGCACATTAGATGTTCAAGGTACGCCAAATAAACTAAGTGCAAACAGTTCACTTGGTAGTGTATTAAGTCAAAAAAATGCTACAACAGAATTGCAAGATAATAAAAATGTTAGTTCTGCAACTTCATTATCAATTCCATCTTCTAAAGATAAATCCTTGTCACCTAATAATGTTAAACAAACTTATGGATTAACTTTGTCTAATAATAATCAAAATAATATCAATAACTTAAAGGTTAATGTTAATATTTCAGATCCTAATCAAGTTTCAGATGTTCAATATGATTCTAATATTTTTCATGAATATAAAAGTGGTGGTAATTATACATTTACAGCAAGCCAATATCCACCTGTACAATCTAATATTGTTTTTAAATTGACTACTAGATCACAAGAGGATAATGATAATGTTCAACCCGTAACCATTGATGGGAATTATAGTTATGAGGGTAGTTCAAATAATGCTATACCTGATCAGGTATATTATGTTCACAACATTCCTAAAGGAGCTTCACAAGGTGGCGTAGGATATCCTAATTATTTAGTTCAGGGTGATGAATTTGAATATACTAATGCTAATCCTAAATATGCTAATGCTAATACCGCTGCACTTGGAGCTGATAGTAGTAACATTCATTTGTTCTATGATTTAAATTCATCTAAAGTTGATGGGGATTACTATCAGACCTTTGAAGCTGTTAATAATTCAAAACCAAACTCTCTAGAATTTTCTTCTGATAATTATAAAATTGATACCTCCTCAACAAGAGCGATTATTCGAAGTAATGATGGTAAGTATAATTATGTTATTGATCCTCAAAATAATATTACTATTTATAATACAGACGGTAGCAAGGTTAGTAATGAAGAATTGTCTAGTAATAAGAATATTAATAATGAAAAGCCTCTAATTAATTGGGATATAGTTAATGATCATCAAGTGAATATTAGCCGTGCTAATTCATATGGCTCAATTTATTATTTGATAAATCATGTTTTAGTTGATGCTCATAATGAGACAGACGCATTAAAAGCAAATGTTGAAGTACAATCAAGCGCAACTTATGATGGTGGTAATCATTCACTTAGCGAATCTGGTAGATTTGTTAATGTTCCAGAAAATTATACTAATGGATATCCCTTTATCTCTGGAGTTGCAGATAAAACAATCGATTTAACTACTAATCAACCAACTTATAGCTGGAGTCCAAAAAACGATATTAGCAGTGGAATTGTAACTGCAAGAGTATACAATAAAAATATTGCTGAACCTAGATTTAGCAGTCTCCAATTTAATGAACCTTCTAGTAATCTTCCTAAAAATGGAGTATTTGATAAACCTGGTGTTTATACTGTTACTTATAGTATACAAACTGCTCCTGATGGAAGAGGATATATAGAAGGTGGTGGTACAGCAAATATTAATAATCAAAATCCTAAGGTAACACAAACAATCACTGTTATAAAAACTATTAATAATTACGTTAATTATTATGATGATACATCAAATAAATTGATTAAGACTGATACATTAACTGGAAGTCAGGGAAGCTCAATCAACTATGTTCCTGATAGCTCAATTTTGAATGATTCAAGATATAAGTTTAATAAATTGACTAGTAGTCCTTTGAGTAGTAGTTCAATCACCTTAAATAAAGAAAATGATAGATACACATTACATTTTGCTCATAATATCAGTCATTCTTTAGAACAAAAAGATGTTACAGCTACTGTAAAATATCTAACTGTAGATGGAAAAGAAATTGCTCCTAACGATGAACAAAAATTATCATTTAGTAGAGATGTTGCACATGATCCAGTAAATAATACAGATACTTATGGTCAATGGAATCCCAACAATAATATTTTTAACCAAGTTACTTCACCTCAGATTGTTAACTATAGCCCAGATAAAACAGTTATTGCATCAATTCCTAACATAAGTGGTGATTCTTCTAATATTGTAAATTACGTTACTTATCGTTTAGTGAATAATGGTAGTGATGTTTCACCATCAACACCTAATACAAATGATAATAATGGTTCTAATTCTCAGATACCAAATGCAAATGATGACAATTCTAATCCACAAAGTCCTAATAATCATATTAAGCCTGATCATTCAAATCCAAATAAACATGACTCACATAAAAAGTATCATGGTATAATCGGCAAAAGGATTTATGCTATTAAGGGTTTAAATATGTATAGAAAAAATTATTTTATTTATAAATATAAAATACATGGATTCAATAAACATATCAGAATAAATAGACCTATGTTTAAAGTAATTGATTATGCTAGATCATCTAAGGGAAACTTAAGATATAAGGTTATTAGAATTAGTCCTTATACAAATAGAATTATGCATGGACGCAATAGCATTGGCTATATTACAGCTAGAAGAAACTATGTCACTAAGCTTTATTATGAAAAAAAAGTTAGAAAAATCAAAATTATTGCTAAAGGTATAAATGAATACAAACATTTAAATCTAACTAAAAAAGTTCGTGGCTATAAGAAAAATACAATTTTAAAAGTTAAGTCTGTTCGTAAAATGGGCACTATTTATAGACTTAAAATATATAATAATGATTATATAACTGCTAATAAACGTTATGTTAAAATCATTAATAAATAAATTTAACATTAAACTATCTATAATTTTGAAAAGATAAATAAAAGCACTTTCGATATATTATTATTTTAATAATATAATTTGAAAGTGCTTTTTGTATAGACCTATGTTTTCCTAATATTTTATTTATTAAATATATCTATTCTATAATTAGCCATTATTATAATTTTAAAAAATAAGAATCTTTGTTTATCTATTAATTTTGATTTTATTTCAAAAAGTATACAAAGTAACACATTCAATAAAAATATATACTTTATTTGTACAAAATATATTTTGAAAGGAATGATTTTTTGAAAAAAGTTATTAAAATTGCTGCTGCATCATTACCAATTACATTTGCAGGGTCATTTTTCATGATGAGTGGTAATGCACATGCAGATGAAATTAATAGTAATAGTTTAACTAACTATACCTATAATATAAAGGATAGTTCAAATAATGATGTTACTCAAAGCAATTCATTAGATAAATATTCTGACTATACAATTAGTCGATCTTTTTCAATTAGCGATAGTATATCGATCAAAAATGGTGATTATGTATATATAAGCTTACCGGATAATGTTAATTCTACTAGGAATAATAGTTTTTCTGTTAAGAATACTAGTGGAGCAGTCATTGGAAATTTCACTGCCGAAGCCGGTCAAAGAGTAGGAAAGTTAACATTTACTGACCAAAATTATAATGATTTAAAAAATAAATCAATTAATATCGTTGAATCAGTTAAAGGGATGAAAGATAATTCCATCACTGACAATAGTTGGATGATTAACAAATACGGATGGATTTCTCATGATGATCCCAACAAAATTATTTGGAATATCAACTTTAATCCATCCAATAAGACCATTAGTAATGTACAAATATCAGATACTTTAAGTTCTAATCAAACCTATTTAGGAAATGTTAGTGCTACTTTAGGCCACGTAGATACAAGTAATGACAACCAATTTATTTCTGATAATCAAAATGTTCCAGTTAATGTAAGTAATAATAATGGTAAACTTCAGTTTAGTATTAATAATGGTGGATCAATTAACAAGGATGTTAGCTTAGTTTATGAAACTAAGATGAATCAATCTAGTGAAAATAATTTAAGCGATGCTACTAATAATGCCACTATTTCTGCACAATATAATAATGGTAATGCAAGTGATAATGGTAATCCTAGTTTCATAAGCCAATCATCTAATGCACGTATTTTAGCAGGTGGATATGGAACTGCGAACGGTAATAATAACAATCAAACTAATCAAAATTCACAACCAAATGATGACAATAAGGGGACTACGGTTCCTAAAAATAATAATCAACCAGACACTAACAATAGTTCTAATACATTAGTACCATCATCAAATAACGATAATAATCAAAATAATAGTAACGTTAATCCTCCAGTTAATTCTAACCAGAATACGGTTCAATTAAATAACAATAATCAATCACCTGATGAACATATTACTAATACTTTAAAGAAACCTGATAACCTATTAAAAAATAAAACTAACAACAGCCAATTACCTAAAAACCACATTACTGATGTTTTAAAGACACCTAATAATCTATTAAAAAATAATACCAATAGTAATCCAACACCAAGTAATGATGGAAAAGATACTGTTAAACAAGAATGGACATATAAAAAGAATGTTGATAACCATCCTAAGGCTAAACCCATTGAACAACATCACGAGCCAAATTTATTTGTTAATAAACAATCAAATAAATTACCACAAACTGGTGCAAGTGATAATAGTAAATTATCAATACTTGGAGCTTTAATGATCGCTATTTCTTCAATTGCTTTTGCTATTTTTAAGAAGCGCTATTAATTAAAATGATTCTATATTATAAATATAGAATCATTTTTTGTAGTCATATATTTTATCCAAATTTCCTCTAATCATAATTCGATTAGTTTCACCAGGATTACCAGTTGCACAAGTTATTAATGTAATAACAGGCTTTTTACTATTCTCATTAATCCATTTAGTTTGGTATTCATTAATAATTTTTTTAAGCTTGATTTTGTATCGATAAATATGAATTCCATTAGTGATGTAAATTGAATGATTAACGTTCACCTTTGATAACGGTCCAAATAATAAGTTGTTATCTTTCATATGATGGCCAGCTAAAGTATAATTATTTAATCCCATTTTTTGGCCCTTGATCATAGTTCCGACGCCAGATAGTAAATTATTATTTGCCAATCCTAAATATATGGGCAATTTAATATTTACAGATGGAATAGATATTTTTCCAATCGGTGTATTTTCATTGTCCTTATTAATCACTGCTTTAAAAACACTGGTTGTATCCACATTTTTAACATTGTCAAAATTATATACAGCTTTTTGTTTATTCTTATGTATATTTTGCTTTAGACTATTAGTAGTCATGGTAATAATCATATGATTTGCAATACTTTGATTAAATAATAGCAACATTCCAACTACCGCAGTTATGATAATAAAGGTATATCCTAATTTTTTCTTCATGTGTTCAGTCCTTTCATATATTAATTCATATTTAAGTTATACTTTTTTATGCCTTTTTTCCTCTTATAATAATATATATTAATTCATATTAGTTTACTGATTTATTTAAAAATACGCCTCCAAATTATATTGGAAGCGTATTTTTTTAATTTGGATGATCTGTTTTATCCCACTTAAGATTATTGGTTAAAATATTTTTAATACTTATAATTGGAATGAAAAAGGTTATTAAATTTACAATTGAAAAGCTGATCGAAAAATATAAAGTCTCTGTTAATGAAATCTTTTTTTGATCAGTATGAATAATGAAAATGCGATATGAATTAGCAATCCCAATATTTAAGATGAACCATATTAAAATTAATGTAAAAAAAGAGTGATTAGATTGAGGAAATATAATTAATAATCTAATTTGTATTATTAAAGATAAAAGATTAAAAAAGTTAATGAAAATATAAGCAAATGGGGTAATGGCATTAATAGTTAAAGCAAATTTTTGCAATCTTTTCACGTTATGCGATTTATAGACTGCTAATAAAAAATGTGAACATTGAATACCACCAGTACACCATCTTACCCGTTGCTTTATATACTTTTTAATACTTGTCACTGCTTGCTGTTTAACTACAGCTTTTTCAGTAAAGTAACAGTGATATCCCTTTAGTAGTCCTCTTAATGTGAATTCCATATCTTCTAACAATGAATTTCCCCATTGCACATCTAATGCCATTTTAAGGGTTACAAATTGTCCATTGCCAGATGCAATTCCATCACCATAATTGTTACGAGCAATTTGTGCTTTTCGGTTTAGACCACCAAATTCAAAATCTTGTGCTTTTTCTACCATATTATTGGTATTGAGCATTTGAACCGCACTTTGAATCATGTCATATCTATTAGATTTATCATCATATAATTTGATAATATGATGAAAATCCTTAAATTGCATGATTCCGTCAGCATCAATTACACCAATAATATTATTCCTTCGATGATCACAAATAGCATTAATAAAATTTACACCACAATTCAGCACTGCACCTTTGCCACAATGTTTATCCTTATTAGAAGTCTGAATCACATAAGCTGATGTTCTTTTTGCTTCATTCAAGGTCTGATCATTGGAACAATCATCAATAACTACAATTTGTGCGTTAATATTACCAATCTTACATAATTTATGTAATTCATTTTGCAGCCTAATAACGGTATTTTTAATAACTGCAGCCTCATTTAGAGCTGGAATAATAATCCAGAGCGTATATTTACCGTCTATTTTGTTATCAACTTTTAATGTTTCCTTATTTACATGAAACTTATTTAGCAACAAGTAAATAATGTTAAATATATACACTATATAAAATAAAACGGAAAACTTAAGTATTATAACTATCATAATTTATATTTTTATATATTCTTTTTGTAAATGTCCTTAATGTTAGTATTGAATAAAGTCTTTGCTTTTTGACGTAATATATCAGGACTATCAATTTTATTATTGGATAACCAAACAGATATTAAGTCAACGCCAATATTAATGGTAATCTCAATAGCAATTGTGTTTTGTTCATATCCAGCAAAAAAAGGGGTAAACAATCTTAGATATTCCTTTTTTAAATATTGTGTCCAGATACCACTGATATTTTCCTTGGTATATAGGAAATGTAGTAAGTCTTTTCGCTTATATAAAACATCCACAATAATATACATGAAAAATTCTATGATATCTTCTTCTTTATTCACTCTTCTTTGTTCATAAATTTCTTTTTTTATTTTTTCATCAACGGTTTTAAAAATAAAATAAATTAAATCTTTGTCTTTATCGAATTTAGAATGAACTTGACTAGTAGTTAATGAAGAGTATTCAACAATATATTTTAAAGTAGGTTCTTTGCCATCTTTTAATATTTTTAAAAATGCATCGATAATAATATCATCATATTGATTATTATCTTTATCTAACGCTAAGATATCATCAATTGAAATGTTAAATTCTTTTGCAATAATAATTAATGTTTCAATATTAGGGGAACTTTTATCACGTTCCCAATTAGATACCGATTGGTAGGAGGAATAGATTCTTTCAGCTAGCTCCTCTTGTGTTAGACCATTTTGTTGTCTTATCTTTTTTAATTGTTTACCCAGTTTCATAAAATAACACCTTTCATAACTCGCTAAATAATAATTTCAAAAACATTTGTATTAGAAATTACATTTTTTAGCCATAAATAATAATACCACGCTCATATTTTAAGAAAAGCATATTGTTTTTGAATTATTTTGAAAATTGTTTCAACAAAAATTTAGTATTCATTGCTTGAATTGTACTAGATAAAATGGTAGAAGATTTATTTTTGCTTAAAAAGAAAGACAACTATTTTCTTAGTTGTCTCCTCACTTTATTTATTATAAATTTCTTATTATATTTTTTAATATATTAGCATAGCACAAGATTAAATATATAAATAATTAATCACTTTGCATATATATTTGCATCAGAATAGTAAATCTTTTTTGCTAATGCAGTATTACCAATGATAGATAGTTTTGTGCTTGAGTTTGAAGGTGTAGTAATATAATTGTTTAAATTATTATTATCGCCAACACTTAAATATCCATTAAATAGTTTTTGAAATTGTTCTTTTATTTTTTGTATTTCGATTTTATTAATAATATCGCCACCAATAATGATTTTTTGTGGCCTAATTAAAAGAGTAGATTGTATTGCTGATTGTGCAATATAGTATGCAACAATATCCCAAATAGGATTAAACATTGAAATTTCTTTATAGCTTTTATTGAAGCGAGCTTGAAATGCTGACTCAGAAACTAATCCTTCTAAACAGTCACCTTGGTATGGGCAAGTCCCCTTAAAGACTTGATCCTTAGGATGCCTCTTTGGATAGATATGACCAATTTCAGGGCTACCTTTATACCCAACTAATTCACCAGCATTAACGATGCCAGCACCAACGCCCTTACTGATGGTCATATATACCAATGACATAACGGGATTGTTCTGCAATACTGAAAAGATATATTCACCATAAGCAGTACTATTAACATCAGTTGTAAATGACATTGGAACTTTTAAGTGCTTTTTTAAAGTACCTAATAAATTGATATTAGACCAATTTGGCCTTGATGAATCAGTAATGTAACCATAGTTAGGTGCATAGTTTCTTAATTCTAATGGACCAAATGAAGATATTCCGATTGCTTTTACTTCAGTGACATTTTTAAAATATTTAATAACGTTACTGAGCGTTTCATTAGGTGTGTTTAACGGGAAATCAACTTTATCCTTAATATTCATTTGATTATCACTAATGGCACATGTTACATCGTGATCGCGTAATTCAATGCTTCCTAATAGCATAGTAATCCCTCTTTTCATTTTTACATGAAACTTGTAGACAATTAAAAAATACCACTTTATGAAACCGTTTACAACAGTTTTGGTTAATATTTGTTGTAAGCGATTACAGAAAGTGCTATCTTTATCTTGTAGCCTAAACTACAAAAATGATAAAGATATTACAATGAAATTATATATTGTGATTATACGAGGTGATTTTAATGTTATTTGGCAGTATTGAAGCTGGGGGCACTAAATTTGTGTGTGCAATTGGTGATGAAAATTACAACATTAAAGATAGTATCCATATTCCAACAACAACTCCTGAAGAAACACTTGGAAAATGTGTAGAATATTTTCAAAAGTTTATTGATATTAAAGCGATTGGAATTGCTTCATTTGGACCGATTGAAGTAAGGGTTGATAATCCTAAATATGGTTATATTACAGATACACCTAAGAAACATTGGTCTAATACTAACTTTTTAGGCACAATGAAAAAGTATTTTGATATTCCAATGTATTGGACAACTGATGTTAATGGATCTGCCTATGGTGAATACATTACCTCGATTAAAAATCACAAGCCAATCCATTCATTGGTTTATTACACAATTGGAACTGGTGTAGGAGCTGGAATTGTTGATAATGGACACTTTTTAGGATATGTCGGACATCCCGAAGCTGGACATGTTAGATTAAAAAGAGCTAAGGGCGATGAAGATTTTAAGGGTGTTTGCCCATATCATGGTGACTGTTTAGAAGGTTTGGCTTCAGGACCGACTTTTAATGCGCGCACTGGTAAAAATGGTAAAGATGTACCATTAACCGATCCATCATGGGACTATGTAGCATATTATGTTGCGCAAGCAGTAGTGCAAGCAACACTTTTTGTAAGACCTGAGCGAATTATCTTAGGCGGTGGGGTTGTTAGCGAACCATTTTTGGATATGGTTAGAAAACATTTTAAGAAGATTTTTAATAACTATTTAGCAATTGATGATTTAAATGAGTATATTCAAATGCCCCAAGTTCCACATAATGGTTCAGCAACAGTAGGAAACTTTTCGCTTGCTTTAAAACAGTATTATAAAGAAAATATTGTTAAAATTTAATTGGGGTGAAAATAATGACAAATATAAAATTTGATACTTCTGCATTAAGAAATTTTGTTAATGAAAATGAATTAAATGAAATTAAACCCATGTTAAATACTGCTCGCGACGAGTTGTTAGATGGCACGGGTGTTGAATCGAAAATGCGTCAATGGATGACACTACCTAAAGATTATGATAGAGAAGAGTTTTCAAGAATCAAAACAGCTGCTAAAAAGATCAAAGCAAATTCTAAATACTTAATTGTAATTGGGATTGGTGGATCATATTTAGGTGCTAAAATGGCGCTAGATTTTCTGCATGATAATTTCTACGAATCATTATCAGCTGATCAACGTGAATATCCACATGTTATTTTTGCAGGTAATTCAATTAGTGGTTCATATGTTAAAGACCTGATTAAATTAATTGGTGACAAAGACTTTTCTGTAAATGTAATTTCTAAGTCTGGAACTACTACGGAACCATCCATTGCTTTTAGAATTTTTAGAAAACTATTAATTGATAAATATGGAAAAAGTGAAGCTAATAGTCGTATCTATGTTACAACGGATGCTAACAATGGGGCGTTAAGGCAGGAAGTTAGTGAAAATGGTTATGAATCATTTGTTATTCCCGATGGAATTGGTGGTCGTTATTCAGTTCTTTCTGCAGTGGGGCTATTACCAATTGCTGTATCTGGTGCTGATATTGATGAACTTATGCAAGGTGCTGCTGAGGCCCAAGAAAATTATTCTAATTCTTCACTAGAAGATAATTCTGCTCTACAATATGCTGCTTATCGCAATATCTTGTATCGTAAGGGCTATACTAATGAAATTTTAGAAAATTATGAGCCCAATTTACGTTTCTTAGCTGAATGGTGGAAGCAATTAGCTGGTGAAACTGAGGGCAAAGATAATAAAGGAATTTATCCTAGTTCTGCTAACTTTTCAACTGACTTACATTCACTAGGTCAATATATCCAACAAGGTATGCGTAATTTAATGGAAACAGTAGTTAAGATTGATCATCCTAAGTCAGATGTGGATATTCCAATCATAGGCAATAATAATGATGGAATTCAATATCTGGAAGGCAAATCTATGAATTATGTTAATGATAAAGCTTTTCAAAGTGTAATTATTGCACATACTAATGGTGGTGTTCCCAACATGATTATTAATTTAAAAGATCAAAGTGAATATAGTTTGGGAACTTTAATTTATTTCTTTGAATTTGCGATTGCTGTATCTGGGTATTTGAACGGCATTAATCCATTTAATCAACCAGGTGTTGAAGATTATAAGCAAAATATGTTTGCGTTGTTAGGTAAACCTGGATATGAGAATTTAAAAAATAAAATTGAAAATGATAATAATTGATATTTTTGAAAAGGAACTTATTTTGTAAGTGTCTTTTTATATTCATATTTATATCTGATTGTCAAGCAATTGCACTTGTGGTATTATGATTATTGTTATACAAATAATCTTAATATAATAAAATGTTAATTATTTATTTATATTAAAATAGGGAGAAAAAATCATACCATGAAGAAAATCATTATAGCTTTATTTATCGCAGTGGGCACTGCATCTGTTTTTGCTTATAATAGCAACAAAACAGAAGCATCTGCTAAGTTAGCACCTTGGTCACAACAACAAGTATCAGCTGATACTGCTGCCCAGCCAACTCAATTACGACTAAATAGTAATCATGAAGTTTATTATCAATATTCAGGTTATCAATATGCAGCACAAAAAAAGATTTGGCAAAATGCAATTAAAAATTGGAACCGTTTAGGTGTTATTAAGATTGTTCCTAATAAACATGATGGTAAAGCTACAGTGATTAATCTACATGTTGATAATCCTTATGATGATGCAAATGATGATTTACCAGAATCTGATAGTCAACAAGTAGAAGGAATGACAATTAGTCATTTTGATAATGACGGACGTAACGTTACATGTTATCTTACTGGAACTACTTTCTTTAATTCATCAAAGACTAATTCACAAATTGCTACTCATGAAATGGGACATGCATTAGGCTTTGATCATGACAGTCGTCAAATTCATCATCGCTACTTTATTATGCATGCTGATAGTATTCGTACCCATGAATTTAAACTAGGTAATTATGAAAAACGCACTTTACAACATTACTATAAAGATCAATTAAACTAATAAAAAAGGTGGAAAGAATATAATTCTTTTCACCTTTTTACTATATTATATGCTTTTTTCAAAATGTTTTTGGTATATTTCTCAACTTATATAATATTTTACGGCTTTGCATTTAATTATAAAATATAAGAAATATATATAATTTGAGGAGATATTAGATGAAAATAAAAACAAAATTATTTAAATTCTTTGTTTTTTTGATAGTAACATTCATTAGCTATCAATTATTAGGATGCATGAGCGTTGATTGGAATGCTTATTTTAGAAGCTTTATATCACTTTCCTTAGGATTATTTTTAGTGAGGCAATTGTTAATCAATAACTAAAATATTTATTTAATATTTTTTCTTATTAAATTTGAATATTGGAACAACTAACAATGAAATAATAGGGATTGATAGCATAACCTTATAAACATCTAAGAAGGATTTATTCAATTGATGCTTTGCATGATGCTTAATTTTGTGCAATAAGTTATTTATTTTATGATTATCCTTTCGTAAGGTCTCATTAATTTTTTGATTAACTTTTTGTGCAATTATTCCCTTTAACTTTGTTTTCATCGCTTGAGGAATTTTACTTTCTGGAATGTTATTTTTGAATGCAATTAATACAAGTTTTTCGTTATAAACATCGTTAATTTTTGCTTCACGTTGTTTTTGTGATATTCTTTCGCCATTAAAAGATACTGAATTTTTAACGTTAGTGACATTATTACTATTAGGATTTAGTTTATGTTCTAACTTATGATTAATTTTTTTTTGAATAGCGGTGGACAAATTTAGATTAGTAACTTGGCTTTTAGCGTAGTTAAGTGTGTTTTGTTTAGCATTTCTAACGTTTCCTGATAATACTGTCATAAATGTAGCTATGGCTAGGACGATTCCGACTTGTCTTAAAACATTAGCTACACTTTGTGAACTAGTCAATAAGCTGCCTTTAAAATCTGCAACTGCCAAAATATTTGCGGTTGCAGCAACCATTCCATAACCTATACCTAAGACGATCGCACCAATTAATAATTGATGGTAGTTTTTGCTTACATTCATTATAGATAGAAAGTAGTATCCAATGGCAATCATTATAAATCCAGCACCGATAAATAACTTTTTATTTAATTTTTTAACTAATAGTGATGAAATAATGGTAGCAAACATTACAGCAATTGAATATGGAGTAATCAGTAAAGCGGCGTTTAGTTCACTTTGACCATGAATTCTAGTTAAAAAAGTTGGAATTAGTGCGGCAAAGCCACCTAATAAGAAGTTAGCTAAAATTAAAGCTAAACTTGCACCGTTAAAGTTTCTACTTTTAAACAAATACATATCAATCATAGGATGGGAACTCTTTAGTTCAACAATAAGAAACAAAATAAATGCTCCAGCTGATCCTATGAATAGAGAAATAGTTAATAAAGACGACCAACCCCAGTTGTTGCCTTGCACTAAGCCAAGTGACAATGCAAATAGAGTTATCATACTTAAAATGGAACCAATATAATCAATTTTTGCATTATTGGTTTTTTCATTATGCATTGGTAAGATGCATGCAAAAATAATTAAAGCAATTATTACTAGTGGTACATTGATGTAAAATGCCCAACGCCAACTTAAATATTGAGCAATAGTACCACCAAAACTTGGTCCAATTGCTACTGCTAGTCCTTGGGAACCGGCAAGTGCAGCAACCACTTTATTTCTATTTTTAACACTAAAATGTGAAATACCAATGACCATGCTAGTCGGAATAATAGCTGCAGCACCAACACTTTGAATGATTCTAGCACATAACATGATTGGTAAATTTGATGAAAAACCTGATAGAAAAGATCCAGTTCCAAATACAATTAAACCAATAAATACAAATTTATTTTGTCCGATTTTTTCTGCTAATCTACCAAAAGGAATGATTAATGTTGCAAAGACAATGGTATATACATTGATGGTCCATGATAAATTTTCTAAACTTTGATTAAAAGCTGTTTGAATATCTGGTAACAAAATAGTCATTATTGAAACATCCATCATACACAATATGGTGGCTAACATTAAAACTGGCAAAATGAATTTTTTCTTTATCATATTGATAACCTCTTTTTTAATTCATTTTGAATTTATACATGTGTAAAAACTCAGATGCGCATCAATGTCACACTTGTGTATCAATTCATTTTTAACTATAATGTCGTTAATAAATTAAGTCAATATAATCAGCATAAGTGCCACAATTTAGTGACTTGTGTGACATAATAAGGAGAAAAAATATATGAATGGAAAAGAAAAAGTTTCAGAAATGTCTAAAACATGGTTAATAAAATCTTTATTTCAACTAATGAATGAAGGGGATTATGATGACATTACAGTTACCAATATTTCTGATAAAGCTGATTTAGCTCGCAGAACTTTTTACCGATATTTTAAAAATAAAAATGATTTATTAGATTATTACTATAATGAGACAATCAATGAATATTTTGCTGAGTTAAATAATTTGATAACTAGTAATAAGAAAATATCATTCGATATGGTTTTACAAACATTTTTTGAATTTTTTTGGAATAAAAGGGATGAAACTAGAACTTTAATCAAGCAAGGCTTATTTTTTAATCTATTTCTAAAATCATCAGCTAATCTTAAAAGTATTTATAAAAATGTTGATATGCCTTGGCATATTAACAATGATGATGAAAAAATACAATATGTACTTAACTTCTTTATTGGTGGCTATATGAATATTATTAGTCGTTGGTTAATGAAGAAAGAACCAGAAAGTTCAAAAGAAATTAGTAAAATAGTTTACGATGCTATTAAGAAAATGTAAGTTTGACCAATATTTATATTTAAACTAATGTAATTTCTAAAGGAGAGATAAAATATTGATTATATTATTTTTGTTTCATGTGTAACAATTGTATTATTGTTTCTTTTTTTCATGGTGTGTTTTTTGTATAAAGGTCATCACTTTGCTTTAGGAACGTTACTTTTAATTTGTACTTTATTTGCATCTTACGTAATGTATATTGTCGGATCATTTCAAATTGTACAATATCAAGCCGAATCAACTGTTAATCAAGAACTTAATTCTGATGGTGTAAACAGACATGCATTAAATAATACATACACTAGAAAATATTTAGCTAATCATAAAACATTTAAAGCTAAAATCAACGGTGAAGTTGATTATTATAATAAAGTTTTTGCTGGGGCTTTTCTTGTTAATAATAATGCTGCTGATATTACAGTTAAATCAATTAATGGTAGCCTTCATATTGATAAAATGAAAATTTATAAGAAAAATTAGAGATGAATTTTTATGTATAGAATTAAGAATAAAAATTTGGAAATCCTGATATGTACATTAATTTCTTGGTCTTTTATTATTGGCCTATTAGTTCAACTAGAACTTTTATATGAAACTAGCGAATTATTGGGGACCACAATGTCGATTGTTTGGTTGATTGCAAATATGTATTTAATAGGATTCTATATTGTGCATGATGCTTTAGATAAAAATACTAAAACACCTTCTTCTCGTATATTTCTAGCAGGACAAGGTATTACGATGCTATTTTCATATTTAGTTTTGATGGCAATGGTGGGTTCTCCTGGGTGTATGTAGTAAACTTGAATAAAGGTATCTATGATTAAGATATTATATTAATCTTTATGTGATACATGGAAAAAGCAATCTGAATTTATTTGGATTGCTTTTTAGTAGTTATTAATAGCATTTGATAAATACATCTTATACAATATAAATAATGGCTTAGTGCTATAAAATAGTATATAATTAAAAATAAATTAAAATAAGATTAAAAGCGGGAGGATTTTATGGAACAAATTAAAAGGTTATATAGTCGATTCCAACCAGAACATTACGATGTTTATTTATATGTTAATCGTGAAGAAAAGACTATTTCTGGTAAAACTACAATTCAAGGTAATGCCTCTGATCAAAAAATTTCTGTTCATCAAAAAGGGTTAAAAGTAAATGCCGTTAAAGCAGATGCTGATGACTTAGCTTATGATGTTGATGATGATAATGAAATGATTAATATTCAGTTACCCGGCGCAGGAGCAGTTGAATTTTCCATTGAATATACTGCTACTTTAACTGATTCAATGATGGGCATTTATCCATCATACTATGAAGTTAATGGTGAAACTAAAGAATTAGTGGGAACTCAATTTGAAACTAATTTTGCACGTCAAGCATTCCCTTGTGTTGATGAACCAGAAGCTAAAGCTAAATTTAATTTGGCCATTAAATTTGATGAAAAACCAGGTGAAATGGCAATTTCTAATATGCCTGAAATTAATGTTGAAGATGGCGTTCATTACTTTGACGAAACAGTTCGCATGTCAACTTACTTAGTTGCATTTGCTTTTGGTGATATGCAAAGTAAAATGACTGAAACTAAAAGTGGGGTTAAAGTTGGTGTTTTTGCAACTAAAGCCCATAAATCAAATGAATTAGATTTTGCTTTAGATATTGCAAAACGTGCAATCGAATTTTATGAAGACTTTTATCAAACTCCATATCCACTACCACATTCTTGGCAATTAGCACTACCTGACTTTTCAGCTGGTGCAATGGAAAACTGGGGCTTAGTAACTTATCGTGAAGCCTTATTATTAATTGATCCTGATAATACATCATTATCAACTAAACAATTAGTGGCTACTGTTATTACCCATGAATTAGCTCATCAATGGTTTGGTGATTTAGTAACGATGAGATGGTGGGATGATTTATGGTTAAATGAAAGTTTTGCTAACATGATGGAATATGTATCAGTTGATGCATTAGAACCTGATTGGCATATCTGGGAAACTTTCCAAACTTCAGAAGCTCCCGCAGCCTTGCAACGAGATGCAATTGATGGGGTTCAATCAGTCCATGTTCAAGTTAATCATCCAGCAGAAATTGATGCATTGTTTGATCCAGCGATTGTTTATGCTAAAGGTGCTCGGATGTTAGTTATGGTGAGAGCTTTAATCGGTGATGATGCATTAAGAACAGGATTAAAGAATTATTTTGCTGCGCATAAATATAATAATGCTACTGGTAACGATTTGTGGGATGCATTAGGTGCTGCTTCAGGAATTGATTTAGCCAACATCATGCAATCATGGCTAGAACAACCTGGTTATCCAGTTGTTTCAGCAATTGTTGATGAAGGGCATTTGAAATTAACACAAAAACAATTCTTTATTGGTGATGGTAATGATAAAGAACGTATCTGGCAAATCCCATTAAATAGTAATTATGATGAAGCGCCTGAAATCTTCAAAGATAATCATGTTGATTTAGGTAATTATGATGAATTACGTCAAAAGAATGGTAAACCTTTCCGTATTAATGTCGGTAACAACTCTCATTTTATTGTGAAATATGATGAATCATTATTGAATGATATTTTAGAACATGCAGATGAATTAAATTCAATTGATAAAATGCAAATTTTACAAGACTTACGTTTATTAGCTGAAAGTCGTTATATTTCATATGCATCTGTCATTCCAGTATTATCTAAGTTTGCTGATAGTCATTCTAATGTGGTCAATGATGCATTATACCGTTTAGCATTTAATTTAAGAAAATTTGTTAAGCCAGCATCTAAAGAAGAAAAGAACTTAAAACACTTTATGAACCAATTAAGTGTTGATCAAGTTCAACGTTTAGGATGGGATAGTAAAGATGGTGAATCTAATGATGACCAATTAACTCGTCCGTTGATCCTTCATGCATCACTATATGCTGAAAATGAAGACACAATGGATAAAGCCCATACAATCTTTGAAGCTAATAAGGATGATTTAATTGGTTTACCAGCTGATACCCGTGTATTGATACTATCTAATGAGATTAGAAACTTTAACGATATGGACTTGTTTGAAGATTTATTAGATGATTATCGTCATACCGCTGATCCAAGTTACAAGTCTGATATTGCTGCATCGTTAACTTCAACCAAAGATCCTAAGTTACTGGCAATCATTGTTGCTAACTTTGAAGACAGTAATACAATTAAACCTCAAGATTTACGTTCATGGTTTAGAGGAGTTCTTGCTAATAATGATGGCCAACAATTTGCTTGGGATTGGATTCGTAACGAATGGCAATGGTTAGAAGATACAGTTGGTGGTGATATGGAATTCGCATCATTTATTACTGTCACTGCTGGTATTTTCCACACACGTGCTCGTTTTGATGAATTTACTGAATTCTTTGGTCCTAAAGTTGATAATCCAGGACTAACTCGTGAAATTAAGATGGATACTAAATCTATTGATACTCGAGTTGATTTAGTTGAAGCAGAACAACAAGCAGTTAATGATAAATTATCTGAATAATAACTAAAAGTACTGATATATTTATCAGTACTTTTTTTAATATTTAATAACCTAAATGTAACAATTTGTAAACGCACTACCTCTTGAAAAATAGTACTATATAGTTAGTATTGATATTTAGAGAGGTGTCATAGTAATGAATTTTAAATGGATGAAAAAAACATTATTAGTTACATTGAGTTTAGTGACCTTAGGAGCTACTGCTAATGGGATTACTGCTAGTGCTAGTTCTTATAATACTCAAATGAATAATAATGCTAAAACTGCAAAGGCTGCTTATGCATTTGATATGAATGATGGACATGTTTTTTATCGTAAAAATGCTTATAGTAAACTTCCAGTAGCTTCAACTGCTAAATTAATGACTTTATATTTAGCAATTCAAAAAGCACAAAGTATGAGAAATGGTTGGAATCAAAAGATTACCATGCCCAAGAATCTTGCTAATATGAGTCATAATCGTTCTTTGGGCAGTTATAAATTAGTTGCAGGCAAACAATACACTGTGAATAACTTGTACCGTGCGACGGTTATTGCTTCATCTAACAGTGCAGCGATTGCTTTAGGACAATGGGTTGCTGGTTCTAATACCAACTTTATTAAGAAGATGAATCAACAAGCTAGAGACTGGGGATTAGGTCGTCAAGCAACTTTTGTTTCGGCTTCTGGTCTTGAAAACTCAGATTTATATGGATATGGAATTAGATATGGTGGATATTATTCCTACAATAAACTTAGTGCTAAAGCTTTAGGAATTATTGCTTCTAATGTATTAAAAATATATCCAGATATTGTAAATACATCTAAGCTTTATAGAGCTAAACAAAATGGTCAATGGATGCACAATACAAATGAATTATTGAAGGGTGGATTAAGATACTATCCTGAACTACATGTTGATGGTTTAAAGACAGGTTATACACCTTTAGCTGGTAATACTTTAGTAAGTACTAGTCAGTTGCCGGGCAAAGATCGAGTAATTATTGTTACTTTAAATGATCGTTTTAGTGCTTATAGTCAATCGAAGATGTATAAGGCTATTTATAAGTATTCACCATATTTTAATCAAACTGATACAAATAGACAAAGAACAAATGATAGCACGCCTGCAATGGCACAATAAATCTATAATTAAGAGCTGATAATTTATCAGCTCTTTTTTTATAAAAAATTGAGCATAACTATTGCATTAAAAAATAATGAGAGTATTATGAGGATAATCTTAATCGATAGGAGGAGATAAATATGATTAAGAATAATAAAAATCGCTTAAAGTTGTTGCACTTGGTAATGCAAAAAATTAAATTACCTACGGGTATTTACAAAGATGATATGAGAAGTATTTTTAATTATATTGACGTCTCGACTACTCGATTGGATAAGTTGAAGCGTTCCTTTAATTAAATTTCTTTAATTATTAAAGGGGATGTTACTATGAAGAATAAAAATTTAAATTTGTATATTAACATTGAAATTTCTGGTAAACGTTTGGATCGCTTAAAGCGTTAGTTTTATATAAAATCATTTAGGAGATGGTTAATATGACTAGAAAAAATCTGAATTTTAAATCTAACATTAGAAGTTTATCAATTATTTCAAAAGAAGCTCTGAAAAGACGTGATCGTCTAAAGCGTTAACTTAATTATGGTGAGTTACGTTATTAGGAGATGATTAATATGGAAAGATGTTTAAATCAATTCAAATATAAATCATTTAAAATTAAAAATGATACATTTTCTGAACACTTAGCTCGTTTAAAGCACTGATTATAAATATATTTAATCAGTAAGGGAGATGGTATCATGATTAAAAATTTAAACTTAAATTCAAGTAAACATGCTTTACCAATTGGTGTATATAAAGATGGAAAGGGTAATGTATTTATCAATTCATTTAATAATTACATTACTAATTCTATTAAAGTAGAATTACCCCCAACTTAAATTAAAAATGGTGTTGTTCGTGATATACGAATAGCACCATTTTTATTTGGAATAAACAGATTTATTGAAAATAACATATCATGATGTATAATATATTATATTAAATATAATATTAAAAAATACATAAAAAGAGGTGTTAATTAATGGCACTTAAAGTTACAACTGAATTATTAGATGGGTGTGTACTGGGTGTTTTAAGTAAAGATGATTATTATGGTTATGCTTTAACTCAAAAAATTCAAGAGAGCATCTCAGTATCAAGTTCTACTATTTATCCAGTTATGCGGAGACTGAAAAAGCAAGGATTAGTAACTGTTTATGATTCTCCTTATCAGGGTAGAAATCGTAGATATTATAGAATTACTAGTGATGGCAACAGAGAATTATCTATATTAAAAGAGAATTGGGAAAATTTTAAAATAAATATTGATTATCTAATGGGGGAAAATAATAATGATTAAATATATTGATGAATTAAAACAATATTTATCTTCTCTTAATGAGGATGAATATTCAAATGTAATAAAATATTATAGTGAATTTTTGGAAGATGGAGGTTTTTCTAAATATGAAGACTGTGTTAGAGAACTTGGATCTCCAAAAAACTTATCGAAAAATATTTTAAATGGTTTTGGATTAGATACTAACAAAGATATAAATCAAGAATCTCGTCACATTGATTGGTGGGTTATATTATTAATGATTTTAGCATCTCCATTTCTATTAAGCTTTGTCATTATTGTTATTAGCATTGTATTCTCTATTTTAATTACTATTTTTAGTTTATTGTTCGGTCTGTTTTTCGGTGGAATTATTGGAGTTATATCAGGAATTATATATATTTTTGATAGTATGCAAATCGCTTTAATGCAAATTGGTATATCAATTTTTTCAATTGGATTAGCAGTTATTTTGACTCCATCTTGTTATAAACTTTGCATAGGAATTTATAAATTAACTGTTAAATGTTGTATTTCTTTATTTAATAGTATTTTTCATAAAAGTTATAATAAGGAGGTTGCATAATGAAAAAATATATTAAAATAGCAATAATTTTACTAACTTCTGGATTAGTATTATTCCTTATCGGATTTACAACCAATGGATTTTCAATGCCTAAATCAAATGAAACAGTAAACGGAAAAATTACCCAAAGATATACCAAAAATTTGGACAAATTTAATGCAATTGATATTAATAGTAATATACCAATTAATATAAAACAAAGTTCGAATCCCAAAATTTCTGTAGAACTAAATAAAACACAAGATGTTAACTATAACGTTGATGATGGTGTGTTAAAAATTAATGGAAATGGTAATGAATGGTATCATAATTTCTTTAGAATAGGTTTCCTAAATAATTTTAATCGTAAAAATTCAACTAACATTACTTTATATGTACCTGACAAAGAATCTTTAAAATATATAAATCAAAGTGAAAAACATTCTAGAATCAATATTTCAGATATAACAGTTGAAAAGCCATTAAAACTTAATTCAGTTAATAGTATTTATAATGTTAAAGCTCCAAGTATAGATGTTGAATCATCAAATAATGATATGAGTATTGAACATAGTTCTTTTAATGATGATAATAGCTATATTGAAGCGGATAATGGAGATTCTTATATATATAGCAATACATTTCAAAAGCTTAATATTGAAAGTGAAAATGGCGATATGTCAATCAGAAATAACAAATCTGTTAGAGGATTTAGTAAATTAGAAAATGAAAATGGCGATATTGATCTTGGAAATAATAGTTGGTATTCATTAGAACTATCAAATGAAAATGGCGATATCACATTTGGACATCAAGATATTAAGCACATATTTAATGCTGATTCTGAAAATGGTGATATTGAGGGTGAAATTAATTCTAAAGACAATGCAAACATTCATACTTCTTCAGAAAATGGTGATAGTACTGTTATGCCAGGATTGAGTCACTCTAACTCTCCAAAAAAATATAAGTTTACTAATGAAAATGGTGATGTAACTATTCAATAAAATTGCTATTTAGTCAAAATAAAAGCTAATATGACCTCACTTTGTTAAACTTTAGGTAGTAAATATTTTAGATTCATTTTTAATAAAGTGAGGTCATTATTATGGATAAAAAGTATTGGACACTGGAAAGATTGGATCGCTTGTATAAAGATTGGGATCCTAAGGTATTAACTGATTTGAAGGCTAAAATTGAAAAATCAAATTGGCGCTTAGGTTATCATATTCAAACTGAAACTGGTTTGTTAAATGATCCTAATGGCTTTTCATATTTTAATAATCAATGGCATTTATTTTTCCAAGCATTTCCATACGGTGGTGTGCATGGTTTAAAAAGTTGGACTCATATGGTTTCTTCTGATTTAGTAAATTGGAAAAATGTTAATAAGCCAATGATTCCAGATCGCTACTATGATCGTCATGGCTGTTATTCAGGAAGCGCTATTAATATCGATGATAAATTATTCTTAATGTACACTGGAAATGTTTTTGAAGATGATGATGAATATCGTCGTCATCCATATCAAGATGGTGCTTGGATGGATAAAGATAATAATATTGAAAAATTATCAGAACCATTAATTGATGACGCACCATCTGGAATCACCGGTCATTTTAGAGACCCACAAATCTTAAAACATGGTGATTACTACTATGCTATTTTGGGTGCGCAAAATATTGATAATGAAGGTAAAATTTTAACTTATCGTTCTAAGCATGTTGATAAAGGCTGGAAATTTTATAAGAAAATGGATGTGGGTCATGATAATCTTGGCTATATGGCTGAATGTCCTAACCTAGGCTTTATTGATGGTAAAGTTGTATTGATTTTCTGTCCCCAAGGTGCTGATGATACTAAGTTTAGTTATGATAACGTTCATCCGAACGCTTATATCACTGCTGATGATTTTGATTGGGAAAACATGAAATTAATTAACCCATCAGCAATGCATCAAGTTGATGATGGATTTGACTTTTATGCTACTCAATTATTTAATGCTCCTGATGGTAGGCTATTAGAATCAGCATGGATTGGTTTACCAGACACTGAATATCTTTCAGATGATGAAGGCTGGGAAGGTTCATTGACGATGGTTCGTGAACTACACATCAAAGATGGTCGATTGATTCAAACACCAGTTAGAGAAAATGATACATTAATTGGTGATGAAGTTAGTGTTGAAAATGATATGCAATTAGATAAACAAAGTTTAATTAAGTTCAACGTTGAAGCTGACAAAGATAATGAAATGTTAATTGATTCAGATGACAGTTATCTAAAACTATCTTTTGATAAAGAGTCACATAACTTAAAATTAAATCGTAAAAATATTGGTGAAGATGAAACAAGTCGTAGTATTTTACTAGGTTCATCTAGTTTCCACAATTGTTCGATTTATTTTGATAATACCGTCTTTGAAATCTATATTAATGATGGTCAAAGAACAATGACTGGAACTTTCTTTCATGACGGTAAACATTTAAAACTTAAATTTAATAATTTAGCTAATTTAACCGTAAATAAATTAGCTAATATTGGTATTAATGCCTAAAAAAAGATTCTTGTACTTTAGAGTACAGGAATCTTTTTTGTTAACTATTTTTATTTTCTGTTAAAATACCATCAACAATTTCTTGAATACTAATATGATCCATTTCTTGTTCAGCCTTGTGCTGTATTTTGGAGTAAGCACTAGCTAATGTTTTTTGAATATTGGCACCTACAATACATTTTAAATTAGTTTTAGGATCTACATGTAGCAATTCAGGTTCTTTGATTGCCTGATATACATCTAGTAAACTAATATCTTTAGCTGGTCGGCTTAATTCTAGGCTTATTTTTCCTTGATTACTATTTATTAAACCAGCATTACTTAAAGCAGCCATTAAACGCCTTACCAAGCTGGGATTAGAATCAATACTGCCAGCGATAGCACGACTAGATAGATCGGTATTACTATCCGATACACCAATATAAGTTAAAACATGAATGGCATCACTTAGTCGATGTGAGTATTTCATGGCAACATCACCGCCTATTTTTTATTACAATATTTCTTTTAAAGCTTCTTCAATTGGTGTTAGGGGATGCCCAAGAACATTTTCCAAGTCATCAGTTTCTTCTTGTAATTCACCATCTTTAATTAATGCTTGAATATCGGTAACAACTTTAGCAACTGCATCAGGTAAACCAGCCTTTTGCATACCATCTTTGTATTCATCTAAGCTTACGTCTTTAATTGCAAAATCATTAGCAGCAACTGGTTTTAAAGCATTGGCTAATTCATCATAGTTTCTACTTTTACCGGCGAATTCATATATTTCTTTTGGTTTTTCCATGGTTAATACTTTAACGGCACCTTCAGCGTATTCCTTTTCTAATGCCCAACCAACTTTACCATTGTCAGCAGCATATACAAAAGTACCACCGTCATTAGCAGCTTTTAAAGTAGCTAATTCATTTTCTAAGTACCAGTTATTTCTTAAGAATGAACGGTCGATGCCCATTTCTTTGATATATAGTTCAGTTGCAGTGTGGTCTTTTGATAGGAAGTTATCAGCTTTGTCTGCGTGAGGAAAACTTGTGTATGCAATGTATTTTACCCCAGCTTTTTTAGCAGCATCAACTACATTTTTATGTTGTTGTAAACGCGATACGTCACCACCTGGCTGAGATGAAATGAATAATAACTTGTCCACACCATTTAGTGATTCAACGATTTCATCTTTATTAGTATAATCTCCAGGACGAACTTCAATATCATCGGGTAGTTCTTGTTTAGCTTTGTTGACGTTTCTAGCTAAAGCAATAATATCATTGTGATTTACTAAATCCATTAAATAATTAATAACGGCTTTACCAAATTTTCCAGTAACCATTGTAATTGCGTATTTCATAATTAAAAACTCCTTTTTAATATGTTATTTATAAAGTAACAGGTTAAATAAATTTTTGCAATAAAAAAGAATGCAAAATTAATTGCATTCTAATTATTTAGCACTAAATTGACCGTCAAATGTGGAATTATCATTGCTATTAATTATATCAATAGCTTGTTGCTTTTTTAATAAATAATCTTTTCGTAACCATAATTGAATAGAAAAAGCATCTATTACCCACCAAATTCTTATGAATAATATAATAGGTAGTCCTATTAAGATAGGTGTTAAAATCCAACCAATGGCATCAATTATTAGCATAGCTAATGCATTGTTGCGATGTAAATAAAATCTGTGTCCACCAAATTCTCCTAAAAACCACCATAATAACCATGCAATAATAGGATTTGCCTTATTGGCATTGGCACTATTTTCTACCATATTTTGTTGTTCAGGCGAAAGTCTTTGTTCTTCTTTTAATATTTCAGCTTCTAGTTGATCTAAATCTTCCATATGAAACCTCCTAGTTAACATGAAATAATTATAGCATATTTTTAGCAAGTTGCTTTTGTTATGATAATCTATTAATATAACAATCAATACATATTTATTTTTAAGGAGGGCCTTTTATGGTCGGAATGTGGGAAGCATACAAGTTATTATTTACAAATTATATTAATTTTGGCGGCAAAAGTAGTCGTGCAGAATATTGGTGGGTACAATTAATTAATTTTATTATTTCTATCGTAGTATTGTTTTTATTTGCAGTTCTTTTTGGCATTATGATGTCAGGCAAGGGAATTATATTTGGTATCATCTTAGGTGTAATTATATTTTCTATTTATGGACTGGTCATTTTAATTCCTAGTATTGCTTTAATTTTTAGACGTTATCGTGACGCCGGAGTTTCTCCATGGTGGTTAATTGTAACTGCTTTACTTCCATATATTTTAACTATTGTTTCTAAAGAAACTGGTATTTTGTACTATATTGCAATCATCCTTTCATTAATCAGTTTAGTTATTACTATTTTACCTAGTAAACAATAGTCATAGGGGGGTATTAAATTTTTAATTCATATTTAAAATTTTGGAAAAACGCTTTTAATTATAAAGATCATACTAATTTAAAAGATTTTTGGATTCCGCAGTTATTTCATATTTTATTGATATTGATATTTCTTATTATGGATTATTTTAATAAAGGTAATAAATTATTCGTATTATTTAATACAGTCATTATTATATATATCGCAATAGTTTTAGTTCCAACTATCTTCATGATGATTAGACGTTATCGTGATGTTGGTATTCCAATATATTATTTGTTTATCCTATTAATCGGATCAATCATTTTAATGGTATTTCCTAATACTAAATTACATTATGTTGGTAAATTAGTTCACCTAATTAATCTTTGGATTTTAACTAAACCAACTAAAAAATCAGTTAATAAATAACTAAATTATATTTATAAAGAGGTGAGTTCTATAAGAACTCACCTCTTTATTTAAAATAATTATTTTTAAAAATACTCATGAAATAACAATCATGATATTTATTATTTTCAAAATATTGTTCCTTGAGTTTACCTTCAATTTGAAAGCCAATTTTTTTATATACATTTACAGCGGGTGCATTATCCACATCTACATATAAATAAACTTTGTGTAAATTTAGAGTACTAAATGCATAATCTAAACATGCCTTAAATGATTTTTGTGCTAATTTTAATCCTCTAAATTCATCATCTACTATAATTTGAATTTCAGCATGCCGATGTCTTAAATCCACATCTACTAATTCAACAATGCCTGCAAAATTATCATTATAAGTAATGGCAAAACTACGGACAGCATGATCATTTATTAACTTATCAAATTTTTCGTCTAGTTTTTCCTTTTGTAGGTAAGGTTCTTTAAACCAAAATTGCATATTAAATGGATCGTTCATTAATTGATGAACATTAGTTAAGTCGGTTCTTTCTAAAGCACGAATCTTAAATGACATGATTAGTCCTCCTAAATCATAATATAATTTAATTTTAAGTAAGAATTGCTGATAAAACAATTATTATCTATCTTTAATTATAAAAGGATTAAAATAAAATTAAAAAATACTTGATTTTATTAAAATAAGATGTATTATTATTTACAAGTTATCAAATACAAATTTAAACAAGATGATCAGGAAAGTAATTGTTTGCAAAGATGGTTCAGGAAATCTATGTTTTACTGCGAGTAGATCGATTCTTTAACAATGAAAATGGCCTGTAATTTGGCATCGCTGATATTTAAGCGATGATGGGGTGGCAACCATTACTAATTGCACGCGTTTATTTAGACGTTAGTAAGGATTAAAGTGTAAGCTTTAATTAAATTAGAATGGTACCACGGAACTCCGTTTCTAGATTTTATCTAGGAACGGAGTTTTTTTATTTTGTATTTCATACATACTTTTAGGAGGGTTTATTATGAAGAAATTTAGAAAGATTTTTATTGGAGCTTCACTATTATTACTATTGCCATTATTTTTATTAACTGCTTGTGGTAATTCCGGGCATACAGTAAAGCTAGGAATTATGGGTGGCGATAAAAGAGTATGGAATCCAATCGCTGATCGTTTAAAGAAAAAGGGTATTAATCTACAATTAGTTTCATTTACAGATTATTCACAACCAAATGGAGCATTACAAAATCATGAAGTAGACATTAACGCTTTTCAAAATTTTGCTTTTCAAGATAATTGGAATGCTGCTCATAAAAGTAACATTGTTTCTATTGGAAAGACCGTTTTTTCACCTTTAACTTTATATTCACAAAAAGTTAAAAGCTTAGGTGATTTAAAAGATGGTGCAAGTATTGCAGTTGCAAATGATGTAACGAATGAAGCTAGAGGCTTGAAACTATTGGATAGTGCAGGCCTAATCAAACTAGATAACAGTGCATTACCATCAACTAAGAATATCAAAGAAAATAAGAAACATTTAAAGATAGTTCCAATTGATGCATCTCAAACACCAAGATCCTTATCAGATGAAGACGCTGCAGTTGTTAATGGTAACTTTGCTTTAGATGCTAAATTACCAAACAAAGATGAATTATTTACAGAAAAAACAAATAAAGGTGCAATTCCATACATTAATATAATTTCTGCTAATAAGTCTGATAAAAACAATAAGTATTACAAGGCAGTTGTTAAAGAATATCAATCTGACGCTACTAAGAAATTATTAAACAAACTATACAAAGGTAAAAACATTCCAGCTTGGGATATTGATTTTAAATAAGGTGATGTAAAATGGCTCAAATTGATTTAAAAAATATCAGTGTTACTTTTAAGCAAAAAAATAAAATTTCTAAAGCGGTGCAAAATGTTTCATTATCAATTGATAAAGGTGATACCTATGGAATTGTTGGATATTCTGGAGCTGGTAAAAGTACTTTAGTTCGGGTTATTAATCGACTTCAGGAACCAACTAAGGGAGAAGTCTTTATTGATAATCAAGATATATTAAAGTTTAATAGTTCAAAATTGCGAAATTTACGTCATTCAATTGGGATTATTTTTCAACATTTTAATTTGATGAATTCTAAAACTATTAAAGAAAATATTTTATATCCAATGTTAGGTGATAATAAAAGCCATGAGGAAAGAGAAAAACGTATTCAACATTTAATTGAGTTGGTTGATTTGCAAGGCAAAGAAAATTCCTATCCAGCTCAATTATCAGGTGGACAAAAACAAAGAGTTGCCATTGCTAGAGCTTTAGCTAATAATCCAGAAATCCTAATTAGTGATGAAGCAACAAGTGCGCTAGATCCAAAGACAACTAAAGATATCCTGACTTTGCTAAAAAGAATTAATCAAGATTTAGGAGTAACCATTGTTTTAATTACTCATGAAATGGATGTAGTAAAAACTGTATGTAATAAAGTGGCGGTCATGGATTCAGGTAGATTAGTAGAAAAAGGTGATATTTTAAGTATCTTTAGTGCCCCCAAACATCCAATGACAAAAGAGTTTATTAATACTACAAATAATTTTAAAGAGGCGACAGAAACTTTAAAACAACAAGATTATTTTCTAGATGTAGCAAAAAATAACCAATTATTTCATTTAAAATATGTAGGTTATTCAACAGAGCAACCAATCATTATTAATCTTTATCAAAAATTTGGCGTTATTTCCAATATTATTTATGGAAATATTGAATTTATTCAGGACATTCCACTTGGTAATTTGATAATTGAAATTGATGCCAATCAAGATGTTATTAAAGAAATTAAACAATACTTATTAAATAAAAAAATTGCATTGACGGATATAAAATTAGAATAGGTCGTGATTAGATGAGTAGTTTTTTAACTCAATATTTGCCCAATGTTTCTCAGATGGTTCCTGATTTTATTCAAGCTACCCTCGAAACAATTTATATGACAGGAATAACAGCCTTAATTGGTGGTATTTTAGGCTTAATTGTGGGAGTACTTTTAGTAATTACAGAAAGTGGCGGCATCGTAGAAAGCAAAACTTTCTACAATGTTCTCGATAAGATTGTTAACTTATTTAGATCGATTCCTTTTATTATTTTGTTAGCAGTTATTTCACCATTTACAAGAATTATAGTTGGGACCAGTATTGGAACCACTGCAGCTATTGTTCCATTGGTAGTGGCAGTAATTCCCTTTTATGCCAGACAAGTTCAAAATGCATTGTTAGATGTAGATTATGGAATTATTGAAGCAGCTAAAGCAATGGGTTCTTCTAATCTATCAATTATTTTTAGAGTTTATTTAAAAGAAGGCTTGCCTAAAATCATTAGATCTTCAGTTGTTACATTAATTAGTTTAATTAGTTTAACTGCAATGGCAGGAACCGTTGGTGGAGGCGGATTAGGTAACCTAGCAGTAATTGTTGGTTATCAAAGATTTGAAAATGACGTTACCATTGTCTCATTAATTTTAATTTTGCTTTTGATTTTTATCATTCAAATTATTGGCGACTTATTAGCTAAATGGACTGATCATGAAAATTAGTATGCAAAGGAATGTCTTTTATGAATAAAGAAAATAAGTTAAAAATTTTATCTGATTTAATTAATATTAAAACAGTTGATGAAAATGAAGCTGACGTTGCTAGATATATCAATCAACTTTTGAATCATTATGGAATTAATAGCCAAATTATTGAACAGGAAAATAACCGAAGTAACTTAGTAGCTGAAATTGGTAATGGTAACGGACCTAAATTAGCTTTTGAAGGTCATGAGGATACAGTTAGTGAAGGCAACATTAATGTTTGGGACTCAAATCCTTTTTCAGCTAAAGTTATTGGTGATAAGTTGTTTGGCCGTGGAGCTACTGATATGAAGTCAGGCTTAGCAGCAATGATAATTGCAATGATTGAATTAAAAGAACAAAAGGTTCATTTAAATGGTTCATTACGATTGTTAGCCACAATTTCTGAAGAATTAACCCAGGGTGGTGCCCATAAGCTAACCAAATTAGGCTATGCGGATGATTTAGATTCAATGATAATAGGTGAACCTACCGGAGATGAAGTGAATAATCATTCAATTGTATATTCACATAAAGGTGCTTTGATTTATACAGTAGAAAGTATTGGTAAAGCTGCGCATAGTTCTACTCCAGAATTAGGGATTGATGCAATTGATAATTTAATTGAATATCGAAGTCTAGAAAAGCAACTATTTGCATCTTTTACAGTTAGTGATGATACATTAGGCAGAACAATTTATACCCCTGACGTTTTTCATGGTGGAAAGCAGGTTAATTCAATTCCAGATTTTGCATATGAAAAGGTTATGGTTCGAACAATTCCTAGTTTGCCAAACGATGAAATTATCGATAAATTAGAAAATTTGATTGATAAATTAAATATGCAAGAAAATTTTAATTTGAAATTAAAAGTTAACTTTAGTGGACAACCAGTTAAAAGCAATCCTAACGCAAGAATTGTAAAATTAACTAAAAAAATTGCTAATAATCTAATAGAAGAAGATACGCATTTTCCATTAAAAGCAATGTCGATGGGGACTGATGCCTCTCAATATACACGTAACAATGACTTAGATGTGATTATATTAGGACCTGGAAATAATACAGCTCATCAAACTAATGAGTTTATTGATATCGGATCCTATCTTCAGTTCATAAATTTGTATGAAGAAGTGGCTAAAAAGTATTTGAAATAGAGTACTAAAAAAGGTAACGAAAATTATCGCTACCTTTTTTATATTATTTTATTAAAACAACTAAATAATAATTATTCATTTCGTTATGGTTGCCTAAATGTAATGGGCTTTTAATTGCTGAGACACCAATATATTTATTATTAATATTTTTCAAAGCATTATAACTTTGATTATTTTCATTTTGATCAAAGTAAACAAATTTTTTAAATGCTAGATAACTAAATGAAGTAGGCATATATGTCTCATGATACTTTGTATAATATACCATTTGATTATTGGTATTTTTTGGTAAAAAGTTCTTATCAATATTTTTAGCGATTAAATTGGCTTCATGGCTTAATTTATGACTGACTTTTAATTTATCAATTTGATTTGCATCACGATAAGTATTAACTAATTTTCTAAAATTTTTAGAAGCTTGATATGAAAAAGTTAGATTATAATCGATATTTAAGAATCCGTGCCAAACGTAACCTAATAATTTTCTTTTTTGGTATATTGCTTGATATATTTTATTAACGCCGTTAACTGTTACATGATATTGTTTACCCGTCACAACTTTTTTTAGTAAACTTATCCTATTTTTACCATTAAAATCTTTATTATAAATATCAATCTTATTAGGATTATTTATATTAGCGATAGAACCACTATTGGTTTTGGTAATTTTGTAAATGTTAGGGTTAGAATTAGCTTTTGCTGTATTAGTATTTTGAAAAAACACTATTAATGTAGGTAATACCACTAATAATAATAATAATTTCTTTTTCATAATAAACCTTCTTTAAAAAAGAGTTTTCTTTATTATATACCATTTTAAAATCGTGCTAAAATAAAAGTATATTAAATATTTTTGAGGAGGATATTTATAATGAAAAAGCTATTTCTATCATTTGTATTGTCATTATTTTTATTAATTTTCGTTGGAACTACTGCCTCAGCAAAATCTAATCCTAGTCAAATGTCCAAGTATTGGTATCATTTTAGAACGGTTAGGGTTACTAAACCAGTAAAAGTCGACCGTATTAAAATTACTGGTACTCCTGAATATAACCACATTAAAGTCGATAAAAAAATTACCTTGCATAAAGGACAAATTGTTAAATTAACTAGTGCTGGTAGTAATTTTACCTGGGTATTAAAATTAAATCATAAAACTGCTAAACAATTATGGGTTATGTTTAAACCAGAGAATACTCGTTGGTTAAAAATTATTAAATAAAGTTAAAAGAAGGTAATTGATATGCGCATTAATGTTTTACAACATGCATCTAATGAAGGCCCTGGATCAATTCGCTCATGGGCAGAAGATCATGGATACGATATGTATATTTACCATCCTAATGAATTTCACAAATTACCTGATATTAATGAAACTGATATGTTAGTAATATTAGGTGGACCAATGAGTGCTAATGATGGGGACGATTGGATTAAAGCAGAACGCGCATTGATTCATGAAGCGATTGAAAAAGCTATTCCAATTTATGGTGCGTGCTTTGGATCACAACAAATAGCTAAAGCTTTGGGATATCGAATTTCTGCTTCTCCAGTAAAGGAAGTAGGTTGGGCACCCGTATATTTACAAACTAATATAATAGATAATCTACCTAAAAAATTAACAGCTTTACATTGGCATGGTGAAATGTTTGAAGTACCTAATCAAGCTAAATTGTTGTTTTCTAGTGATTTGATGAAAAATCAGGGTTTTGTAATTAATCATCGTATTATCGGATTGCAATTTCACTTTGAACCAATGCAGACAGATTTAAGAGAAATTGTTGTTAATGATGGGAATTATGCTTGTGATAATGCTTTAAATCAGAGTGCTTCTGATATTATTAACCATCCTGTTCCTAAAGAAAATAAGCGAGTTATGTATCAATTATTGGACTATATTAATCAATAAATTAAAAGGGTTCTATCTTAATGATGGAATCCTTTTTTTAGATGTATAAAATTGTTGTAGTTATTATAATCAATATTCCGATTAATAAATTTAATAGCTTATGATTCAACATAATCGCAAAATATTCACGTAGAATACTATTAGATAACGCGGTTATTTTAGTCTTTGAGCCAATTCCATTAATTGGTAGACCAGCAATTTTAGCATATTGATTAGCTCGATAGATGTGATAATTACTTGAAACAAAAATTCCTTTATCAATTTTCAAATGTTTTCGAGCAATTATTTTGCTAGATCTTTCAAAATTAGTCATTGTATTAATTGAATGTTCTTCTGCTGTAACATCAGCTTCATTTACACCATGTTGATTTGCATATTCGCACATGGCAAATCCTTCAGAAACAGTTTCATCAGGACCTTGCCCACCTGAACAAATTATGAAAGGATGCTTATTTGTTTTTTCAATTTGTTGCCAATAAATATTAATAGCTTTATTAATTCTGGCCGCTAGAATCGGGCCAACTTTATTTCCGTGTATTAAGCCAGCTCCTAAAATAATTATATAGTCTTGATTTAATGTAGGTTTGTTTAAATTACATATAATTACTGAAATGCAAAAAGCAATAAAAACACTAACCATATATAATAATCCAAATTCAATAATTCTTTCGATAACTAAACTAAAGGGATTTGGTAAGATATTAAAGCCAAGATGATTAACAATAGGATAAATAATCATTATTAGACCCATGATTAGACTTAAGTTATTTGCCAAATGATGTTTTTCATAATACCAGACAACAATGCCATCAGTCACTAAGATAATTGTATAGATTAAATAAACTAATAAAAGTAATGAACTTGTTATCGTGAACAAAATCATTACTGGAATATTGATTATTTTAATATGTATATTAAATGCTAAATATCCTAAGTTAGCAATAATAGCAAAAATAGATAATAAAATCAGTAGTCCATTTATAATACTAGTTTTGTTTAATTTATATGAAATAATAGATAACCCAATTGATAAAAATAAGGTTAATAATAATATGTAAATCATATATAACCTCCCATTTATCATTTTACCCTATATTCTTTGATACCAATAACTTTTGCATCTAATTTGTTGGTGTTATAATTCTTTATTTATGAGTATGATAAAAATAAAGGAGATGAGTGTCACATTGGGTTCGAAAACTGTTAATTGGAAACAAAACTTAAATGTTTTATGGTTTGGAACCTTTATAGCCGGAATTGGATTTAGTTGTATTAGTCCTTTTATTGCATTATTTATTGGCCAATTAGGTCACTATAACGCCACCGAAACTTCAATCTATAGTGGCTTAGCATTTGCTGCACCATTTATTATTAAAATGATTGTATCACCACTTTGGGGATATCTAGCTGATAAATATGGAAGAAAGCCAATGCTATTAAGGGCTTCATTTGGGATGGCAGTTGTGATTGGTAGCATGAGCTTAGTAACAAGTGCTTGGCAATTGATTATCTTGCGGTTACTACAAGGAGTTTTCTCTGGATTTATTAGTAATGCTAATGCGTTAGTAGCTGCTGAAACTCCAAAAAATAAAATTGGGCATGCCTCTGGTAAATTATCGACTGGAAATGTATCCGGGACATTGATTGGTCCAATGGTAGGTGGTTTGATAGCTGATTTATTTGGGTATCGTTATACCTTTTTAATCACGGGAATTGCAATGTTGATTGCATTTTTCCTAAGTATCTTTTTTGTACATGAAAACTTTATGCCAGTTGTTCATGAAAAAGGTGAAAAGCAACCACATTTCTTAACGGGTATTCCCACAGCTCAAATTTTGTTTGGGATGTTTTTAACGACATTATTTATTCAGGCAACTAATAATTCGATTTCACCAATTCTTAGTCTATATGTAAAACAGCTGGATCCTAACTCAACAAATATTGCGCTGGTAGCTGGTATCATTCAAGCTTTAAATGGGGTGGCAATGATATCGATTGCGCCATTCTTTGGTAAACTAGGTGATCGAATTGGTTCTCATCAAATCCTAAAATTTGGAATCTTATTTTCTATTTTAATTTTCTTTTTAACCAGTTTTGTGCAAAATGTTTGGCAATTAGGAATTACTAGGTTCTTAATAGGAATTTCAGATGCAGCATTATTACCAACAGTTCAGGCGATGTTAGCTAAATATAGTCCAAAAGAAAGAATCAGTCAGGTTTTTAGCTGGAATCAAAGTTTTCAAGCTGCAGGCAATGTTTCAGGCCCGATGATTGGATCAGCAGTAGTTTTAATTGGTGGTTATCGAGGCGTGTTTATTGCAACAACAGTTTTAGCAGCAATTAATTTATTTCTGGTTAGAAAAAATTTAAAGTCAATTAAGAATGATGGAGATTAAATAGGAGTATTTTCATGGAAAATAATAAGATTAATCAAACATTATTAAACCTAAAAAGGACACGTTCGCATTTATTAAATGCTTTTGATAATAAGAATGAACGAAGTAATGTTATTTCAGATATTGATAACTTGACCAATTATTTAAAACAAGCTGAAAATGATGTTGATCAAGAATATGTTGATTATAAAATTAAAATCATTAAAGGCGAAATTAATTGTTCAATGCATTGTTTTACTAATGCGATGAACGCATTATCTTAGCACTCATTTACTGAGTGTTTTTATTTTACATCTAAAAATTAACATGCTAATGTTACTAACATTAAGTAAGCAATAAGAAGGAGCAAAACTAATATGTCTTTATTATTATCGAAAGCTAATATTGGTGGCTTAGATTTAAAAAATAAAGTTGTTATGTCACCAATGTGTATGTATGAGGTTAAGAATGAAGATGGGATTTTAACCCCATTTCATTTTTCCCATTATGGGATGCGTGCCATTAGCCAAGTGGGCTTAATTATTACAGAATCCACAGCGGTAGAGCCTGACGGACGTATTACTAAAAATGATTTGGGATTATGGAATGATCAACAAGCGGATAAACTTAAATCATTAGTTGATTCGATTCACTATTTAGGTAGTAAAATTGGGGTGCAATTGAATCATGCGGGGCGTAAAGCTAGCGATGCTGATATGCCAGTTGCACCTAGTTCATTTGAATTTAGTAGTAACTATCGAACACCGAACGCATTAACAATTGATCAAATTAAACAAATTGTTGATAATTTTGGCAAAGCAGCTAAAAGAGCAGCCAACGCAGATGCTGATATGGTTGAAATTCATGGAGCGCATGGATATCTATTACATCAGTTCTTATCGGCTGTTTCAAATAAACGTAATGATGAATATGGTGGCAGTTTAGAAAAACGTTACCGCATTGTTCGCGAAGTTGTTGAAGCTGTTAAAGCTAATTATAATGGACCAATTTGGATTAGATTGTCATTGAGTGATTATGATACAACAGGTACTCAAAACGAAATGTCTGATTGGCAACAAATTGGTCGTTGGTTAGAGTCATCAGGAATTGACTTAATTGATGCATCAACTGGTGGGTTAACTGATGCTAGTCCTGATTTTTCAGTTCATGATGGATATCAGACTAAATTTGCAACTGAGATGAAGCAGGCTGTTAAAATTCCAGTTTCTACAGTGGGACTTTTAGATAATCCTGGTTTATGTGAATATATTTTACAAAATAATCAAGCTGACTTAATCATGGAAGGGCGCGCATTGTTACGTAATACTAACTGGTTATCAGATGCTGCTAAGTATTTACATGATAAAAACTTTAAGGCGTTTAATGATTCTTATAGTCGTGGACAAAAATAATCAAAGGGAACCTAGAATAATAAATTTTAGGTTCCCTTTTTGTTTTATCTTTCACTTTCTGAGTATTTTTATATATAATGTATTCAAAGAAGGTGAATTTCATGTATTGGACAGACGAAAGAATTAAAACATATCAAGCTAAAATCAAAGGTGCATGGTACATAAAAAAATTTTACACTAATTATCATTATGATTTAAGAAAACCAGAAGATAAAGTTAGACTATATCGTAATATGGATCCTAAACAAGTCAAAAAATATTTTGATGACTTAATGGATAATTATGATGATGAATTTATGACAACTTTGAATAAAATGAGTACTGATGAGTTATTTGAAGAGCTTCAATCGCTACAACTTGATAAATATATTGATATTTAAAAAGCCACTTTATAAAAGTGGCTTTTTGCTTATTATCCATTTAGTTTTGTAAATTTCTTATTATCTAAATTATTATTTTTAAAGGTTAAGTTCACGGCATTTCCATTTTGGTCATTTTGATAAGTTAAGAATTGAACCCCATCTGATATTTGTTCAGCAAGAGGGCTGCCTAATTTATTTATAACCTCATTATATGAAGTTCCCTTCTTTAAATCGTTAATAGTTTGTTTTTTAACTAATTTAGATGATGTATTTTGTTGATAACCTTTGCTTAATATCTTATCTTTATAAACAATTGCAAAAATATATTTTATTTTTGCATCATTCCCTAAGTGCCAAGTGTATTCTTTAGCATTTTGGTTATTAGTTAATTTAGTATCTGAAGTATGATAAGGCTTTCCTAAACTCTTCATAAGATTATCTTTAGAACTGCCACCCTTTAATTGATTGGTAGATACTTTTATATTGTCATATTTTTGGAGTGAAATACCACTTGTATCAAAAGCACTAGATAATGATGGTACTTTAAGTGGTTTTTTATTTTCATCTGATTGCTGTTGTTTACCACATGCACTTAAAATAAGTAGACAAGCAAAAGTTGCCAATATAATTTTTAATAATTTTTTCATTATTTAAGATCCTCCGTATATTTTATAACATTATTATAGTAGACTTTCTAAGCTGATATCAATTATTTACTTTGAATAAGTTCTTTTACTTGTCTCATCATGAATTATTATGTAGCATGTAGATGATTACAGGAATATAGGAGGAATTTTAATATGAGTAAGATTGCTGCTGTTGTTACAAGTGGATATGAAGATTCAGAATTAACTTCACCTAAAAAGGCTTTGGAAGATGCCGGTCACGATGTAGACATCGTTGAAGCAAAAGCTGGCAATGAAATTCACGGTGAACATGGTGATGTTCAAACTGTTGATGTTTCAATTGATGATGCTGATTTTGACAAGTATGATGCTCTATTACTACCAGGTGGTGGATCTCCTGATGCTTTGCGTGTGGATACTCGTTATGTTAATTTTGTTAAAGAATTCTTAATGGCAAATAAACCAGTATTTGCTATTTGTCATGGACCTCAATTCTTTATTCAAACAGGATTAACTAATGAATTGAAGTTAACAGCTTACACAACTATCAGATATGATTTATTCTATGCTGGAGCTGAAGTCTTGAATGCACCAGTTGTTGTTGATAGCAAGCATAAATTAGTTACAAGTCGTACTCCTGATGACTTGGAAGATTTCAATCGTGAAAGCTTAAAGCTATTAAAATAATATTTTAAGAGATTCCACCCAAAGTGGTGGAGTCTTTTTTATTATCATATTTAATACAACTTATTAATAATGTAATTATAGGAAGAAGTTTTTAATATGGCTAAAAAAAATACACTATACCAATATGGAACTTTAGCATTATTAGTTCCTGGATTATTTGACGGAACTTTAAAATTAAGTGAACTTTTAAAACATGGAGATACTGGAATTGGGACAGGAGATGGTCTCGATGGCGAATTAGTTGTTAAAGAAGGTGTACCATATCAAATTGACGGGGACGGAAACGTTAATCAATTAGATGGTGATTTTACGGTTCCATTTGCTGATGTGCATTTTGCTGATTATAAAAAGTTATTTGATATTGAATCTACAATGACGCCTGAAAAGTTGGAAGAAAAGGTTATGGAGATGAAAGATTGGCAAAATACTTTTTTCTCAATTAAGCTTCATGGAACTTTTGATGAGATTAAAACTAGATCAATTAATAGACAAGCAAAACCATATCCTAATTTAGTGAGTTGTGCTCATAAACAACATGAATTTAGTGATCAAAATGTGACTGGAACAGTTATGGGATACTATTCACCACAATTATTTAACGGTTCAGCAGTAGGTGGTTTTCATCTACATTTTATTGCTGATGATTTATCGATGGGTGGTCATTTATTAGACTTTTCCACTAATAATGGTGAAGTTTCAGCACAAGTGTTGGATCAATTAGAACAACAATTACCAGTTAATAATGAAGCATTTATGAAACATGATTTTTCTAAAGATGATATTGCTGGAGCTATTGGTGAAGCTGAATAAAAAAATAAGGACCTGCATAATTGCAGGTCCTTATTTTTTATAATTTTTTTTATAATTATTGTTTAGTATTAAATGTTCCCATATCAATCCAACCGTTCTTTTGAGCTGAGTATGAGAAAATCTTCATTTGATTATTTGGTAGGATTTGACGCCATTGACTATTGTCCTTAGGTTGATAATCCTTTGTAACCACGGCATTAGAGTCATCTGGTGCATAAAATGAACCAACATTACCATTTTGGAACGTGTATACATTATTTTGAGTAGCAAATTGATTATCTTTTACTTTAAGTGAATATTCTTTATCATTAACTTTGATTGCTTCAGTATTATCGTCGATTTTTTTAGCTTGAATCTTTTGTCCAGCTTGAGCAATTACTTGTTGATCATTACCAGATAAAGAACTAGATAGATATGCATCAGTATAATCGTTACCAATTTCACTACTATTTACAGTTTGGTAATTAGACTTAACAGTTTTTGGTTCTTGCATCCATTTTTGACCTTTGGTATAAGTTACCCAAACACCGTTATCTTTACCCTTAGGCATATTATTTCCGTAAACTAACCATTCATCATTATAAATACTTAATGGCTTTACTGATACTAACATGCCAGATTTAAGTTTATTTTTACTAATGATATTGTTTTGAATGGTATTGTTTTTAACACCTTTTTCAACAATGTTAATATTTTTAGTTAAATTAACTAACTTACTTTGTGCTTGTTTAGGAACATAGTTTTTCATCCATTTAGTACCTTTATTGTTAGTTATCCAAGCACCATTTTTACTAGTTTTAGGCATGTAACGTCCATAAACTAGCCATTCATTACCACCAAAACTTTTTACGTAAACAATTGATCCCTTCTTCAGTGTCGCTTTTTTCAATGTTTTATTTTGAATTTGATGATTCTTAGTTGCTTTTTCAGTAATATTTATTTTTTTAGTTAGAGTTACTAATTTAGATTGATCATTCTTAGGATTCATAGCTTTAGGTTGAGTATATTTACCCATCCAACTAGTATTCTTTTGATTTGTAGTCCAGATAGCATTTTTACTGCTCTTTAGACCTTGTAAAATCCATTCACCATGGTTATTTTTAATACGACTAACAGCTAGAACAGTACCTTTTTTGACATTCATTTTTTTAACTGCTTTTGGTTGAATTGAGTTATTCTTTACTTGTCTTTCAGTAGCAGCAATCTTTTTAGTAACTTTTACATATCTTGTTTGATTCCAATAATTAGCATTTTTATTAGGTAAACCACTAGCACTAGCAGTAGTTAATGGAAGTGAAGCTAATGTTAAACCAGCTAGCATGGTTACCATACCTTTTTTAATGTTCATCAAAAAGCTCCTTTTTTCTTATTATTTTGTTTACATTGTAACGTAAACCATTAATGATTTCTATTAATAAACATTTCAAATGATTGTTAAGCAAATATTAAGTAAATTTGAAATTTATATGCTACAGTTTGATATCAAGTAAGACTATATCTTACCAAATATATTTTTAGGGAGTCTTTATAATGAAAGCATCAAAATTATTGGCTACAACTTCAATGGCAGCATTGTCATTATCTTTATTTGGCGGAGTAAGTGCTAATGCATCAATGAATAATATGCATCACGCTGATAAATCATCAATGAAAATGATGCATAATAAAGGTAAAAATAAATCTATGCACATGATGAAAATGGATGGATTAGTTATGAATATGAATTCAGCTATGCCTAAAGGACTTAAAAAAGATACACATGCTAAATTTCATGTAGGTGAAAAGGTTATCTTAAAAGCTGATCATATGAAGGGCATGAAGAATGCTAAAGCAACGGTAGCGGGTGTTTATAAGACTAAATTATATAAAATAGATTTTAAGCCTACTAATGGTGGTAAAGAAGTTAAAAATCATAAATGGGTAGTTGCTAGTGAATTAAGTGCTAAGGGCGCATTAAAAGCTGGCGAATCAGTGACTGTCAAAGCTGACCATATGTATGGGATGAAAGGTGCCAAAGGTAAGATTGTTTCTACAAATAAGGGACCTGCTTACACTGTAAACTTTAAAGATAAACAAACTGGAATGAACATTAAAAATCATAAATGGTTGGTTCAATCGGAATTAGAAGCTGAATAAAAGATATTTCAAAAGAAGTTTATATTAATATAAACTTCTTTTTGTTTTACAATGAAATTATGCAAATGTATTTAAATTTTTAGCAAAAAGGTCTATATTTGTTATCATTAGGTTATAAAATAGATTCGAAAGGATACATAATTATAATGAATAAAATTATAAATTGGATAAGACATTGGTATCGTTATAAAACCGATGAACCATATATAATTGCGTTATCTTTTATTGCAGCATTCTGCTTATATGGTTCTATTTATTTGGATCACAAAAATAAATTAATGATATATGTTTTAGTATTAATCTTATTAGGACTTTGGACATTATTTAGAACGGTTACTTTTAAGAAAAACTATATTAATCAGTTTGTGGATAATCATGATTTGTCTACTGCAAAAAAAGGACTAGATTTAGGAACTGGAACTGGTTATGCGTTAGTTAAAATGGCTAAAGATAATCATTTAAAAGAGGTGTATGGAATTGAAGACATCTACCAATATAGTATTCAACGATTAGAAAAGAATTCTACATTGGAAAATGTAAAAGAAAAGGTCCAATTGAAAGATCATGATATTACTGCCATTCCATATGATGATAATAGTTTTGATGTAGCAACTGCGATTCATGGGCGTGATGATCAATTAAGCGATCGCAAAAAATCAGTTTATCAACCAATATCTGAAGAGCTTAATCGCGTTGTTAAATCAGGTGGAGTTATTTTTATGTTAAATACTCCGGGAATGATTAGACGTTTTAAAAAAGAATTTGAAGCAAAGGGTGCATCCGTTAAATATATGCACCGGAGATTTGAATTGTTCTTTAATGTAAGAGCAATTGTTATCACTGTTAAATAAAAAAACTCGAACTGTTAAAGTTCGAGTTTTTTATTATTTTAATTCATTTTTCTTTTGCGAAAGCCACGAGTTAAGAAGTAGAATGGCAATGCAATGACTAGAGCACCAAAACCAAATATTAATAAGTTAACCTTAGTATTAAAGATTAACCATAATGAGATTGCTAAAGCAATGATTGGAATGGTGTAACCTAAAGGTAATTTAAAGGCTCTAGGCTGATTTTTCATTGTCTTTCTAAATACCATAACAGCAATAATAGTAGGAATAAATTGAGCAAATCTTGAAATGGCACTAATTTGTGCTAAGTAAGTAAATGTTCCTGAATATGATAAAGCTAAAATTAAAATAGCATTTACAATAATTGAAATATAAGGAGCATTTTTTCTATTTTTCTTACTGAATGCTTTTGGCAAAATTCCATTATCTGCAAGGGCTTCAGTTGAGCGTGGTGTGATGAATGATGATGCAATACAAATTCCGCCAATTGATAGTACTGAGCCTGCAACTACGATGTAACTACCAACTTTACCAATCATAGCAGTTAAAGCAGCCTGTAATGGAACTGATGTTTGTGTTAGTTTAGTTCCTAACACACCAATACATACAGCCATAATTAAGATATAAATAATAGTTACCACTGATAATACGACCATAATTGCACGTGGTAAATTTTTCTTAACATTACTCATTTCACCAGCAGTTACCACTAGTCCTTCAACTCCAGTAAAAATATAAAACATTGTTAATGTAGCATCAGAAAAATTTGATACATGGGTTAATGATGGCACAAAAAATGGGGTAAAATTACTAGGATGAATAAAGAAGAGACCAATAATGATTATTAAAAAGATTGGTAATAATTTTCCGACAGTAATAATATTACTGAAAACTGATGCAGCTTCAATTCCTGATAAGTTTAAAATCATTAAGCCAATTGCCATGATTGTAACAATAATATTTTTAGCTAATGATGTATTTAAGGCAGGAAAGAAACCGCCCAAAGCAGTTGCAAATGCGACATACATAGTTGCTTCAGCAATAATTCTAACGGCCCAAGCAGCAATTCCCACTTCATAACCAATAAAATTACCAAAAGCATGTTTAGCATAAATATATGCACCACCGGATTCATCAAATAACCCGGAACATTCAGCAAAACAAAGGCCAATCATGAATGCTAAGAATGCATCAAAAACTAAAACTAAAATACTAGCTGGACCAAATATTTTCATTCCAGCTGTAGGTAATAAAAATATTCCAGAACCAATAATTGCATTGATTCCTAAAAGTACAATACTAAAGAAACTAAGTTTCTTTTTCGTGTGAGGCATTAAATATCACTCCTTATTTTGTATGAATACGATTAAAGAAATCTATAAATAATTGATTTTCATCTTTATAGTGGTCCCACATATTTTCTGGATGCCATTGAACACATTGAATAGATTTATCATCATTTTCAAGGCCTTCAATCATACCATCATCAGCTCTAGCTACAACTTTTAAACTAGGAGCAACGTCTTTAGCTGCTTCATGATGGAATGAATTAACAAATGCACGCTTACCAAAAGTTTTTTCTAATGATGAATCATTATCAATGTTAATATGATGAATAGGAGCATATCCAATTGCTTTTTGGGAATGTTGTAAAATTCTCATATTATCTTTGGGTGTAAATTGTGTATCAATATCTTGATATAAAGTTCCACCCAAGGCAACATTAACAATTTGTAGTCCACGACAAATAGCCAAAATGGGTTTCTTCATTTGAACAGCCTGTTTTACTAAAGCTAATTCAAATTGATCACGAGGTTCATATGTAGTGCCAATTTCTTTAATTGGTTCTTCACCATAGAAGGCTGGTAATACATCTGGACCGCCCGTTAAGATCACTCCGTCAACAGTTTCTAATAAGTCGGCTGCCATTTCTGGTTTAGCAACTGGCAAAATAACGGGAGTGATATTATTAGCCAAAAGGCAATTCATTAATGTGCGTTGTGCAAAATGGCCTTCACGTTGTCTGAAGGTTTGATTTTGACTTAAAATAATATCTGCGGTAACTCCGATTCGCATTTAAATCATTCCTTTTCGATTTTTTGTATAAAAATACATCGTACAATACACATTCTAACTATTTTTTAGATAAAGGTATAGTCAATTAGCTTAATGCTTTATTATTTCTTTAAAATTTAGATTCTTAATAAATGATTACTGGATATGAATTTGTAAAAGTTGTAAAATTGTGAAATATAATAAACGAGTTTGAAATAGGGGTATTTTATGGATCTGCGATTATGGAAGCAAAGGCCTGAATTAGAAAAAAGGTTAAAAAATATAGAAAGAATCATGAAACAGCAAGTTCAAATTGATGACGATGATTTCAAGAAAAGCATTAATGAATTAATTAATGGTAGTGGTAAAATGTTGCGAGCTGCTTTTTTGATGTTATTTACTGAATTTGGCACTCAAAAAGATGAAGATGATTACTTCGAAAAAGTTGCTGCATCAGTAGAATTAATTCATTTAGCATCACTAGTTCATGATGATGTTATTGATAAGTCTGACTTGCGCCGTGGGGTTACTAGTTTGAATTACAAATTTGGTGAACGCACTTCCATTTATTTAGGTGATTATTTATTCGTTAAATATTTTCATTTGGTATTAGACACGCTACCTAGTAAAAGCGACATTAAATATAATGTTAGTGGGATTGAAGGAATTATTGATGGTGAGTTGCGTCAGAATGAAACTAAATTTAATCCTAAAAGAACTGAAGAACAATATTTGGCAGCTGTGCAAGGCAAAACTGCAGATTTATTTAAAATAGCAGCTGGTAATGGAGCAATTATTTCAAAAGCAGATAAAAAAATTATTCAGTTATCTGAACAAATCGGTTCAGAATTTGGGATTGCCTTTCAATTGCGTGATGATTTAATTGACTTTGAAGACACTGAAGAAGAAGCCGGTAAACCAATTTTAAATGATATCTTAGATGGTGTTTATACTTTACCGGTGATTTATGCAATGCAAACGGTTTATCATGATGAACTTTTTGCAATTCTAAATAAAAAAGACCAACTCAAAAGAGCTGATCTAATTCAAGTTAAAGTTATTGTAAAAGAAAGTGGATCTTTGAATAAAACACATGCCAAGATGGATGAGTATCATCGGTCGATTGAAAAAATGATTAATCAATTACCAAATAACAATGCTAGAAAAGTATTATTAAAATTGGTTAATAAGTTGTTCAATTAATTTTCAATGCCTTGATCCATTTGATAAAGTTTACGGTATTTTTCATTATTCTTATATAACTCATCAGGGGAGCCATCCATTTGGATGGTTCCTTTTTGTAAGAAAATAACTTCATCCATGGTTGATAATCCTTGTAAATGATGAGTTACCCAAATAATGGTTTTATTTTTTAACACTCGATTCAAAGTATTAATCAAATTATTTTCAGTGATTGGATCTAATCCAACAGTGGGTTCGTCTAACAAAACAATCGGATTGTCTTGTAGCAAGATCCTAGCAATGGCTAAACGTTGACGTTGACCACCGGACAATTTAATACCACTTTCATCAATATCGGTATCATATTGTTTTGGCAGAGTTTCAATATAATCTGCCAATCCAACTTCAGCTAATGCTTGCTTAGCTTCTGCAAAAGTAGCTTGTTCGTTACCAATCATTACATTATTAATGATGGTGGTATCGAATAAGAAAGGTTTCTGATCTAAAACACTAAAAATATTAGAACGATTATTTTTGAGAGTAGTGACCTTAACATTATTTAACTTTACTTCACCTTTGGTTGGATTAATACTACCTAGCAATAATTGAAGCAATGTTGTTTTACCAACCCCACTAGGACCAATAATTGCTAATTTTTGCCCCTGTTTAACATTCAGAGAAATGTTATTTAAAATGGCTGAATTATCATCAGCATATTTAAATGAAACGTCATTCATGCTAATGCTGTTAATATTATTATCAAAATTGGCTTCGTTATCATTATTTTCTGCTTTATCCAATTTATTAGATAAACCATTTAAACGATTGACTGATTCTTTATAAATCGGCCAGTTTTCCATAGCCTGTGATACAGGAATAAATGTATCTAATAATGGGAAAACTCCTAAAACAAAGGCAGCAATGTAATTAGAAATCGATTGAGAATCATTTAGATAAAGATTACCCCAAATAATCGATCCAACAATGATAATTCCAATCATGCCACGTAACGCAAAGTCACGATTCCATTCAAAATGATCAACCTTATTTCTAGATTTAGCTAATTTTTGATCATTCTTAGTGCCTTCGCCAATAAAATCAGTTTTACGTCCTGAAATCATCCAATCGGTAACCCCTAAGGTAGCATCAGTTAAATTTTGATAATTATTAGCGACTAAATTTTTTTCATATTTTTTAGCTTTACCAAAAATAATGACTGAAATGATTGGCATTACTAAGAGGATGACTGCAAAGCAAACAAACATAAATAATGCGTATGGAATACTAACAATCCCTAATAAAATAATGATAATAATTCCAGTTACATATGAAGTGATAATGGGGAAAATAGTTTTTAAATATAGATCTTCTAGATGTTCTAAGTCATCTGATAAGACACCCAGTAAATTTCCTAATTTAAAACGCTCACCAACAAAGTCAGCCCCTTTTTCTAAAGTTATATATAAACGCTGACGTAGTTTAGAAACTACTCCTAACACCCAGTTATGGGATGTAAGTTGTTCTAAATATTGAAATACTGGACGACCAGTTCCAAATGCTTGCGCTAAAATGACTGGAATATAAACAATTAAAATATTGTATGGCCTAGTAGCCGAACGACTGATTAAATAGCCAGCCACAAACATTAGTCCAATTGAACAAATAATTGTAACAATTCCAAGACTAAAAGCAGTGAACAATAATTTTTTGTCCTTTTTTAAATATGGTTTAATCCATGTATCCTTATTAAAAAAATTACGCATTATTATTTTCACCTCCGATTTCATCAACTAATTGGCGATATTTACCTGATTGTTTCAATAAGTCTTTAGGCTTACCTTGTTCAACTAATTTACCATTTTCCATTACTAAAATATAATCCATTTCGTTCATCCAGTGGAGACGATGAGTAGCGAAGATTACTAAATGATTTTTAAAAATTGGTAACATCGTTTGTTTTAACTCGTATTCCGTTTCAATATCTAAATGCGCAGTAGGCTCATCTAGCAGTATAATTTCACGTTTATCATCTAATAGGACTCTGGCTAATGCAATTCTTTGCGCTTGTCCTCCAGAAACTCCACGACCACCACGGCCAATAATAGTATCAAGACCATCTTTTAATGAATTAATAAATTCTGATAATCCAGCACTTTCAGCAGCTTTTTTAATATCATCTTTGCTGGCATTAGGGGTGTAAAAAGCAATGTTTTCAGCAATTGTTCCAGAAAACAAATATGGATTTTGTGGAATATAACTAAGATGTTTTTGCCAAGCAAATTGTGCTAAACTATCAGTTTTTTCACCATTAATCTTGAAGTTATCTTTATCTTCTGGTTGTAGCCAGCCACCTAACAAGTTCAACATGGTAGACTTACCGGAACCAGATTGTCCGACAATCCCAACTTTTAAATTACCAGTAAGATTAAATGAGACGTCTTTTACCCCTTGATTATTTTCCTTATCATATTTAAAAGACAAATGATCAGCTTTTAACGTCGATTGTTGATTCCAACTATTGAAATTATTCAATTGTTTTTGAGCTGCTGGTGAAGTAGTATTTAAAATGCTGGTTAGATGATCTAGGGCATTTTTACCATCTAAGGTGGCATGATAATCATTACCATAATCTCTTAATGGTAAGAAATAATCAGGAGCAGTAATTAATGCGAATAAAGCAGGGAATAGTAGTACTGAACCGTTAATTAATCTAACTCCCAATATTACAGCTACAATCGCAATTGAAATGGTAGTCATAAAGTCTAATGTAAAAGTAGATAATAAGGCTATCTTTAGAACTTCCATTGTAGATTTACGATAATTTTCAGAAACCCGAAAAATGTTTTTACCATAAATTTTACTTAATCCAAACAACTTTAAGGTTTTTAGGCCACGAAGCGTATTGATAAAGTTATTCGACATTTTAGAAAAGTTTAAATATTGTTGATCTGATTTTTTACGAGCAGCGATACCTAAAATAATCATAAAGTAAATTATAATAGGGAATACTAATAAAAGAACCAATCCAGACAAAGCATTTACGAAGAATACAGCTACTAAAATGATCCATGGAATAATTGCCAAATTTAATGTTTTCAAAATAATTAGATTTAAATAATTCTTGATTTGATCAATTCCCTCAAGTGCAATGGTAATGATTTGACCAGAACCTAATTTAGCAACCGATTGTGGACCTAACTCAAAGGTCTTTTCTAATAAAGCTCTTTTTAAATCATTACTAGCTTTGTCTGAAAAATTATCAGTGATTTGATTTTCAATTCTAGTAATCAAATATCTAATTATGAAAGCAATAAAAAAGAACAGCATTGGATAAATCGATGCTGTTACTTTTTTAAGCATCCATGCATTAACTAAAGCTCTTGATAAAAACCATGCTTCAGCAATAATTGATAATGCTTGAATGACTGCTAATATGCTAATTTTAATAATTAGTTTTTTGATACCGGGAATTGTCATTAATTTTTTATTAAACATATGAAGATTCCTCCCGATATGGAATTCTAGTAGGCACCTTTGTCAGTGTTTTCGAATTCTGATAAATCATGACGCTTCCATTGAATTACATAACTCCAGATGAAGTATGCAGTTAGAATTGGTAGTAAAATACATAAAACAATGGTAACTACAGTTAAAGTAAGTGGAGAAGAAGAAACGTTTTTAATTAATAGTGAGTTAACCGGATTTTGTGCAATTAATACATGTGGGAATAAGCCAACAAATATTAACATAACTACAAACGTAATGGTTAATGAGTTCGCAATGTATGCTTGGACTTCCTTGTGTAATCCAGTTGATAAATGTCCCCAAGCAGTTGTTAAGACGATTAGTACTAATAATAATAATGTTCCTAATAAATGGTCTTCGAAGAAATTAGTTTCAAAGAACAATGCAATTGCGAATAATACTTCGACAGGATAAGCAGCCCAATATAAGTTACCTGCTAAACTAGCAGCGCGGTATCTCATAATTCCATTTGCATGTAGGGTAAAGAAATGTAGTCCTTGATATAAGCATAATGCAGTAACTGCAATGCCACCTAAAATTGAAAGGGGATTAATAACGTTGAATAAGCCTACGAAAATATTTCCGTGATTATCCATTGGAACGGGTTGAATCATCGCTGTAAATAACATTCCAAGTAAGAATGGAGCAGTAGTACTACTAATAGCGGTTGCCCACATCCATGCATTTTTACCCTTAGGAGTTTCAGCAACATTGTTGAATTCAAATGCTACTCCTCTAAAGATTAATGATACTAGCACTAAGAATAATAATAGATAGAATCCAGAGAATAGACTAGCATACCAAAATGGCATTGTAGCAAACATTGATCCACCAGCTGCAACTAGAAATACTTCGTTTCCATCCCAATGGGGACTAATTGATCTAACAATCATATTACTTTCAGCAGGACGAAATGCTAATAACTTAGCTGCCATCCCAGCACCAAAATCAGCTCCATCGAGGACTAAAAACATAATAAATAGGAAACAAATTACTGCATACCATAAAAATTGTAAGAAACTCATTTGTTAAAGGCCTCCTTAGAAAATGGATCATCATTATCGTAATCGATGGTTTTATCGATACTTTCTGGTCCTTTGTATAAGGATTTTTTGGCATAGAATACCATGCAACTAGCGAGCGTTACGAATAGTAAGAAGTAAACAATAATCGTAAAGATGACTGAAGCAGTACTTGTACTTGGTGAGACCGCTTTTGCGATTGGTAGTAAACCATAAACAACCCAAGGATCACGACCAAGTTCGGTAAATAACCAACCACCAGTATTAATAACGAATGGAGCAAAAGTAGCTAAGAATAAGATAAATGTTAACCACTTTTGTTTTATAATCGTATTCTTTCTTCTTCTTGAGAACCATAGTCCTAGTAGTGCAATAAATGTTAGACCACCAAAGCCAGCAGCCATTAATCTAAATGCAAAGAATAGCACATTTACATTAAGTGAATAGTCCATATTTTTACCAAATTTACCATCATATTGCTTGTGTAAAGCTCGGTTAGCTTCATCCATCCCAGCAACAGATCCGCTAAATTTATGATAAGAAAGGAAACTTAACATGTATGGAACTTCAATTTTTCCATATGCTTTATGTTCCTTGGTATTAGTTAATTGGAACACAGACCAAGGAGCAGGATTTTCGGTATGATTATAAATACCTTCAGATGCAGCAAACTTCATTGGTTGATCTTTAATTAGATAACCTGATTGTAAGTCACCAGAAGTAACGGCACCTAAACAACCCACAATTCCAAGGACTAAGCCAAGACGCATCGACTTTCTGAAAAATCCAACTGACTTTTTACGGAAAATCATCCAAGCAGAAGTACCAGCAACAATGAATGAACCAGTAACAATACAACTTGAGATAACGTGAGGAAATTCATACCATAATTGTTGATTAGTAAGCAAAGCTTTAAAACTAGTCATTTCTACATGCCCAGAAGAGGCTAATTTATAGCCAACAGGATGTTGCATAAATGAGTTAGCGGTTAGAATCCATAAAGCAGATGCGGTTGAAGCTAGGAAAACTAACCAAATCATTAATGCATGCCATGCAGGTTTGAATTTGTCCCATGTGAACATCCATACTCCTAGGAATGTTGATTCTAGGAAGAATGCTAATAGGGCTTCAATTGCAAGTGGTGCACCAAAAATGTCACCCATAAACCTTGCATATTGTGACCAATTCATCCCAAATTGGAATTCTTGAATTAATCCAGTAACAACACCTACAGCGAAAGCAAGTAGAAAAATTCTTCCCCAAAATTTCGTCATAGTTTGATAAATTTTGTTTTTAGTGATTGCATACATTGTTTCCATAATACATACTGACAAACCAATTCCAATAGACATTGGAATAAAGAAATAATGGAAAATAGTTGTCATTGCAAATTGAAAACGTGCAAACGGTAGAACGTTTAATGCGAAATCAAACATTATTTATATTTTCCCCCTTAATTTTGAATTGCGGACTTAGCGCCAGCAATTTCAAAAGCAGTGTTCATTCTAACTAAATGTTTTAATAACGCTACTTTGTGTCCTTTTAATTTTATTGTTTTCTTACCTAAAGGTAATTCAGCAATTCCAGTTGTAGGACCTAATGAACAAACAGTTCCTAGTGATTTATAACTAAATGGAACTTTCTTTGTATTATTTAAACGAGCCTTTAAATTAGCAACTGCAATTGAAGCTTCTTGAATCGAAATTTGACCAGTAGTTGGGTATGGACGATTAGTTTCTTTATCCATAACTGCTGAAACATCACCGATAAGATATTCATCGGGATATTTATCTAATGCCATAGTGTCGTTAACAACTACTCGATTACGTTTTTGATCGTACCCAGCTTCTTTAATTACATCGCTACCTTTAACTCCGGTAGTCCAGAAGGTTGTTTTAGCAGGTACAAATTTATTATCTTCACCATAATAAACACCATCAGCGGTAACCTTCTTAGCTTTAGCACCTTTATCGATAATAAAGGTTACACCTTTAGAATGTAAGTAATCTAAAGCAAAGTCGACTAATTTTTTATCGAACATTGGAATGCAGCCTGGAGCAATACAAGTAATAGTGAAATCATTAGTATCACAATCACATTCTTTTGCCCATTTTGGTAATTGATATGCAAGTTCACCTAATAATTCGATACCGGTGAAACCACCACCAATGACTGCAAATGAAAGATAACTTTTATCTTTTGATTTACGGTATTCTTTCAGATTATCTTCAATCTTTTGAATATTTTGAATACCACTCTTCATATTCCAAATTTGTAATCCATTTTCATCAACACCAGGGGTGCCAAATGTTTCTGATTCAAAGCCTAGTGCATTAAATAGATAGTCAAATTTAATTTGACCATTGTCTTTCAATGAAACAACTTTATTATCATGATCAATATTATTAACTGTATCTTTTATAAAATGAACTTTAGAGCTAATACAGTTTTCAATTTTCATTGTGATTTGCTCTGGTGCACTAGTACCAGCGGAAACAGTATGTAATGCTGTTGAGTCATAATGATAATCATTATTATTAACTAAAGTAATATTAATATCTAATTTGCTTTTAGCTAGTAATCTGCAGGCACGAAGACCAGCAAATCCACCACCTAATACAACGACTTCTTTCATGTTATCCCCTTCTTTATATTATAATTATCTACATCAATACATTATATGATAAATCAACAGCTTTTGTATAACAATTGTTGTATAATTTATAATATTATTTGAAATTTTATATAGGAGATGATTCATATTAAGGAATATTTAAATTTAATAGTATTGGGACCGCTGTTAACAACTATTTTCGCATTTTTATTAGGTATAATTTTTGTACTAGGTAATTTTGGCTCCATTAATATTTGGCATTCATTATTATTTTTGATTGTGGCATTGCTTATGCATATGTTTACTAATGTTACTGATAACTTAGAAGATTATAAAAAAGCAGTAAAACATAGTGCTCATGGCTTTATTGAAAACACACGAGTTAAGGGCTTATCAATTACTAAGGCCACTCGCTTAGACATTGCTTTAGCAATTTTAATTGCTATTTTGGGCATCTATTTAGTGTTTATTACTACATATTGGTTATTATTGATTGGGCTTTGGGGCTTCTTAGTGGCTTTTTTCTATTCAGCTGGGAAAAATTCATTATCCACAACTCGATTTGGTGATCTTGCTTCTGGTGTCACGATGGGAATTGGTATTACCTTTGCTTGTATTTTGATTAACGTGCCATTAAATGAAATCAATATTGAATTATTATTAACGGCAATCGTTGCATCAGGACTAACAATTTTTTCAATTACTAATATGGTGCTAGCTAATAATATTTGTGATGAGAAAGATGATATTGATCTGCATCGGATTACGATTGTGGCAAGAATTGGGAAAGACAATGCTTTAAAGCTTTATGCCACTTACTACTTTTTGATGTATGCAAGTATCGTAATTTCAGTGATTTTTCAGTGGTTACCATGGACAATGTTGTTAGTTTTAATTAGCATTCCAAAAATTTGGAATAATACAAAGTTATTCTTTAAAAAACAAGTTAAAGAAGAAACTTTTGGTTTAACTGTGCAGAATATTAACTGGTTTTTAACCTTAACTACAATTGCGTTATTTATTTATGCAGCAATTCTATACTTATAATCAAAAAATCCATCCTATAATTTTAGGGTGGATTTTTTATACGCAATTTTTAACCACTTATCGTACATTAAATACTACTTAACTAATTTATTGATACATCAAGTAAATTCATTGTTAGGATAGTAACAATTTATCAAAGGGGATGCTTAATCATGAATTTATTGTCTACAAATGGACTCACTAAGAAATTTAAGAGTCATTTAGCAGTTGATCATCTTAATTTGAACATTAATAAAGGTCAACTAGTCGCATTGTTAGGTCATAATGGGGCTGGTAAATCAACTACAATTTCAATGTTAATTGGTTTAATGCAACCGACCAGTGGAAATATTGAAATTGAAGGATTAAAAGTTAATGAATCTAAGTATCGTCGAAAACTAGGTGTAGTTTTTCAAAACAGTGTTTTGGATGATGATCTAACGGTTAAACAAAATATGAATATCAGGTCTAATATGTATAAAAACTTAGATTCATCATTTAAAAATAAAATATTAAACGATCTGGAATTAAATAGTATCTTAAATCAAAAGTATAAAACATTATCTGGTGGTCAACGTAGAAGAGTTGATATTGCAAGGTCATTGTTAAATAAACCGGAAATATTATTTTTGGATGAGCCATCGACAGGTCTTGATATTCAAAGTAGAAATAAAATATGGAGTGTATTAAATGAACTACGAAAATCGATGAAATTAACAATTATTTTAACTACCCATTACTTGGAAGAAGTAGAAAATGCTGATTTTGTTTATGTAATAGATAAAGGAAAATTAGTCGAAGGTGATACAGTAAATAATCTGAAAAATAAATACGCTAAGGATACTCTTATCCTATATTCTAATCATTTGAAAAATATAAAGGACAATTTAAATCAAAAAATTATTGAAGAAACCAAAAATTCAATTTCAATTAATCCAAAAGATCATAATGAAGCAATTAACATTTTATCTAAATTTAAAACGCTAATAACTACATTTGAATATCAGCGTGGCAGTATGGATGATATCTTTATTGCTTTAACTGGAAAAGAGGTAGAATAATGATTAGTTTGATAAAAAGAAATTTAATGTTGTATTTTAACAATCGACAAAGAGTTTTTTTCTCTTTAATGGGAGCTATCATTTCTTTTATATTATATGTATTGTTTTTAAAGAATGGAATTCAATCTGATTGGAAATCAATTCATGAAGGGACCAAATTATTAGATCTATGGTTAATTGGTGGAACTATGACAGTTACTGCAATTACGACTACGCAAAATGCACTTAATCAGAAAATAATAGATAAAGAAAATAATCGAATTGATGACTTAATGCTTACAGATACCTCTAAATTAGGCATTAATGCAGGCTATGTTTTTAGTTCAGTTATTATTGGAACTATTATGCAAGTAGCTGTTTATATTATCATGTCTTTTTACTTTTTGTTTGCTGATAAATTGGATGTTAGTTATGGAAGTTTGATACCCATTGTTTTAATTGCTATTTTAAGCAGTTTAGTTTGGACAATGGTTAACATGATTATTGATTTATTCTTTGATAATCAAGCTTCAATTTCTGGCGTAAATTCAATTGTGGGTACTTGTTCAGGATTCTTTGCCGGGGTCTATATGCCATTGGGAACTTTACCTAATATTGGACAAAAAATTATGGAATTCATTCCTGCTTCGTATAATTCAGCATTATATCGTAATCTTTTGATGAAGAACCAAATTAATGTTAGCTTTAAAAATGTTCCAACTAAATTTATAACATCTTTTAATAAAAACATGGGATTAAATATTAATGACGTTTCTACAATTATGGGCCATACATTTACCTTATTAATTTTTATAGTTATTTTAACTATAATTTTTGCTTTAGTATCTCTATTAAAAAGAAAATTAGTATAAGAATATGCTGTGTTAATATTATTTAAAAAGGAGAGTGGTAATTTATGGAAATTGATTTTCATCAAGATAATGATTTATCAGATGATGAAATTAAAGTTTTAGTTAGTGCTAGTAAGTTATCACCCAAAGTTATGGACTTATTGAAACGTTTAAATAAATTGAATGAAGAATTTAATGATAACCAAATGTTACCTGTTGCGACTAATGATCGGATTATTATGGTTCCTTTTGATGATATTATTGGAGTTGAAGTATATGGTAATAAGTTAACAATTTATTCTGTAAAATCAACTTATACTACTATTGGTAAATTAAAGGACATTTTGAATAAATTAAGTGCATATCATTTTATACAAATTAGTCGTTCATCAATCATTAATATTGACCATTTAAAATCAATGGAAACTGCTTTTTCTGGTAGTATGACTGCTTTTTTAACTAATGATTTGAAATTAAATGTTAGTCGTAAATATTTACCAGAATTGAAACGTAGTTTGAAGTTGTGAGGTGAGCGCTTATGAAAATATTTAAGAGATTATGCATCGAATTCTTTTATGGAATGTTATTTGGATCGATGATATGGGTTTTAACAGGACTTTTTTCTGGAGATATCAATTATAGAATCATTTATTTAATAATATGTGGATTAATTGGTCCGTTATCTGAATTATTTAACATTGATGATTTAAAACCTATTTATGCTTTTATAATACACTTTATTGTATCTTTTGCTTTAATATCAATATTAAATATTATTAGTGAAAATTTTGAAATTTTTGAAATGCCATATTTATTAAATTATTTATTTAACTTTATAATTATTTATGTGATTTGTTGGATAATTAGTTTTGCAATATTTAGAAAAAAGACTTCTGAAATTAATGATGCAATAAAGAAAAGAAATGAAAAATAATAAAAAGATTCCTATATAGTATATAGGAATCTTTTTATTATTATATTTTTTTGTTCTTAGATGGGAAAAATAGAAACGATAGTGTAGATAAAGCTACAAAAATTATTGAATATCTATATAAATTAATAAAAGCATTGCTATGTTCATTTAATGCATAGTTCTTTATTTTTGATATTACATGATTGATTTGTTTATTTATTTTTTTAATTTTGTTGTTAACTTTTTGTTGAACTTCAATATATATTTTGGACTTTATATTTTGAGGAATATTATAATTATACTTTTTCATAGTTTTATTATAGTTTAATCTAATTAATTTATCTTTTTCAGCTTTTGAAAAATGATTAGTAACGTTTTTATTGCTTTTATTTGATGATAATTCTTTGGTAGCTTTATTAATTATAATTTGCTTTTTTGACTGTGGAATATCCATTTTAATTACATTTTGTTTTATATAATTTACTGAATTATTGTTGGCAACAGCAATGTTTGATGATAAACCTGTTACATAAATTGCTACGGCAATTGAAATCCCAACTTGTCTAAGAACTCCCGCAACACTTTGAGAAGATGTTAATAAATATCCTTTAAAATTAGATGCGGCCAGTACAGTTATAGGTCCAGCTATTATTCCGTATCCAGTTCCTAATATTAAACATGATATTACAATATAATAAATATTATCCATATTTATATTTGCAAATAGTATATAAGAAATAGTCATTAGAATAAAACCAGTGCTAATAATTAGTCTTGGACCAATTTTATTTATTAATATTGCTGCAATTGGCGAGAATATAAAAATCATTCCAGTAATTGGTGTAATAAGAATAGCTGCTGTTAATTCATTTTTATTTTGAATCTTTGTAAAAAATGTGGGTAAAATAACAGTTACTGCAACTAAAAATAAGTTACTTAATATTATTGCTATTGAAGATCCAGTAAATTCTCTATTTTTGAATAGTTTTAGTGGAATCATTGGGCTATTTGCTCGATGTTCCCAAATAATAAATATTAATATTGATATAATAGTGGTTATTATTAATGAAATTATTATTTTACTATTCCATCCCCAACTTTTACCTTGGACCAACGTTAAAGTTAAAGACATCATGAATATTATTCCTAATACAGAACCCAAATAATCAATACCATTATCTTCACTTTTCTCTTTAAAATTAAATTTTATTAAACAAATTATCAGGGATACAATCATCAATGGAATATTAATAATAAATATCCATCTCCAACCTAAAAATTGAGTTAATGTTCCACCAATTGAAGGACCTAATGCTGCAGCTAATCCTTGAGTTATTCCTAAAATTGATATTATGCTTTTTCTTTTTTCCATGGGGACAGTATTTATCCCAATGGTCATTGATAATGGGAACACTATTGAGGCACCTATACTTTGAATTCCTCTTCCTAATATTAAAAAAGTTAGATTATTACTCATAGAAGAAATTAATGAACCAACTATAAATGATAAGATACCTAATATATATATCTTATTTCTTCCTAAATTATCTGCTAGTTTACTTAAAGGTATAGTTAATGAAGCAAATGTTATTGTATATATATTTAGAGCCCAAGATAAATTATTTAGGTTTATGTCTAAATCATTCTGTATCGATGGTAAAGCTATATTCATGACTGTTGTGTCTAACATACATAAAAATATACCAATACAAGTTGCTAATATTATAGCAACTTGTTTTTTTCTATTAATTGTCATCTAAATCATATCCTTTTTGTTTATATTAACAATGTTAATATAAACAAAAAGGATAATAAAGTCAAATGTCATTAATTTGATTGTTTTTTATTTTAAGTAGTAAAATAGCAATAATAATTATTGTTAAAGGGAGAAGTCATGAAGGGTAGAGACATTATTTTAGGTATTTTGAAAAACGGTGAAAAAACGGGTTATGAAATAAATAGCATTTTACAAAACCAATTATCATATTTTTATGATGGAACTTATGGAATGATTTATCCTACTTTAAGAAAATTAGAATCTGAAAACAAAATAATAAAGAAGGTTGTTAATCAATCTGACAGACCTAATAAAAAAGTATATTCTATAACAGATGAGGGAATAGAAGAATTTCATAAATATTTATCATCTCCAGTTATTAATGATGTATATAAATCTGATTTTTTAATGAGATTATTTTTTGGAGACGATTTATCTAAGAAAAAAATTGTATCTTTGATAAAAGAAGAAATAGGTAGAAAAAATTCAAAATTAAAAACTTTAGTTGATAATTATGAATTATGGAAATCGGAAGGAATTTCTTTTACACAGGAAATAACGGTAAAATATGGAATTTCTCAATATAAATCTATAGTTGCTATGCTAGAAAATGAGTTATCATCAATTCAAAATAAATCTGATAAATAAAAAATAACTTATTATGATAATATTGTCATAATAAGTTATTTTTTTAGGAGCTGAATTATAAATGAACGAATCAAACTTCTGGTCAGGAGATAAATTATTTGATCGAATAATTATCTTCATTTTATTATTTCTAATGATTATATTTGGTCCACAATTCTTACCAATTTTTGCTTTATCAAATCAAAATACTATCTATATGAAAGTTATTTTATCAGCATTATATTTTTTAATTTATTTATTAATGATTTGGGCTGCTTATTTTAGTTATAAAAAACATGGGCGAAATGATCTTAAACAGCCAATAACAAAATCCAATTGGAAATTAGTTATTATTGCCTATGTGTTATCACATGTAATTGAGGGATTTCTTTCATTTTTAAGTAATGTTACTTACCATGAAACGACTAGTGGTAATCAACAAGCATTACAAAATATGTTGTCGTCTAACAAATTGACAGTAGTTTTAATGCTATTTGGGATTGTTATTTTTAGTCCTATTCTAGAAGAACTGGTCTTTAGAGGATATTTAATGGATGCTTTATTTTCTCCTAAGTTCAAATGGTTACCCATTATTATTAGTGGATTGCTATTTGGCTTAGCCCATAATACAGGATTAAATATTTTCTTTTTCTTGGTATATGCTCAAATTGGTTTCTTTTTAGCATATGTTTATCAGAAAACAAACAATTTAAAAGTATCCATTGCTTTGCATATGCTGAATAATCTGATATCTGCTATTATAATGGTTAAGATGTTATTTTAAATTTACATACAGGAAGTGATTATATTTTAATCAAGAAAATTAATTCAAAGTGGCAATGGACGATGATTCCATTGATCTTGGCTTTAGAGTTTCTTTTTGATCAAATTATTTTGCCACTAATATATGGTTTTACGTATGAATTAATTTTTCATCAAGGTGTTCACACTAATTATATTTTGTTTTTAAATATTTTTAAGATATTATCTATTTTTGTGATTTTAATTTTAAACCATTATATTATTGGACAAAAATTATATTTAAAACCTGATTTTGCTGAGTTTGGTTGGCAAATATTTATTTTTATCTGTTTATTGATAATTGCGATTAGTGTAAAAGGTCAACATTTCTGGCTTGCATTAGACATTGGAATCATTGCTGCATTACCGGAAGAAATTATGTTTCGTGGTGTGATCATGGGATGGATTTTAGAAAAACTAGCAAGTGTTAAGCAAACCTATTTTAATGTTTATTTAGCTTTGGCAATTGCTTCAATTGCTTTTGGACTTATTCACTATGTTAATTTGGCTCAACAATCATTTGGGTTTACAAGTTTACAAGTATTAAACGCAATTGGTATTGGTGTTATTTTAGGTGCCATTTATATTAAAACTGGTAGCTTATTAATTCCAATTGCTTTTCACTTTGTTTATGATTTTGCAGCAACGTTGTCACAGGGAATGCCAGAAACGCATTATGTAGCTATTTCTACTCCTCAAGTAGTTTTCCAAATAGTTTGGTTTGTTGTTCAAGCTTGGATTGCATTTTCGATTGTTCATTACCATTTTGAAAATAATTTATTACTACAAAAGATAGAGAAAAAATAAAGATGTATCTCGTTTAGGGAACATCTTTTTTCATTAGGAAGGTTGATTTATGTGACATTTATACTATTATTTTTGGGTTTTATCATTGGTGGCTTTGTCATTATCATGGGCGGTGGTGGAGCCGCGCTTTATTTAGGAATTTTGACTTCTTTAGTTGGAGCATCGCCAGTTACTGCGGCAGCCACTTCATTATATACTTCGATTCCTTCATTATTGATTGGGTCATATAGCCATTATCGAACTGGGAATATGAAGTTTAAATATGGAAATCGAATGCTAATCACAGCAGTGCCATTCACAATTATAGGCAGCATTTTATCTAAATTTATTCCTGAAAGTGTTTATTCTTGGCTAATTTTTATCGTATTTTTTATTTTAGGAATTCAAGTTTTATATCAATCTTTTCATCCCAGTAAAAAACAAAAACACTTAAATCCAAAGGTAGCATATTTTTATGGAACATTATCTGGATTAATGGTTGGAATTGCTGGAATGTCTGGTGGTGGCCCCATCGTTAGTGGATTATTAGTAATGGGATTAACGATGCAAGAAGCAGCAGCAACATCTTCATATATCTTAATTATTACTTCAATTGTTGGCTTCTTATCACACGCTTCAACAGGACATGTTGCTTGGTATGCTGGCACAATGCTATTAACTGGAGCAATTATCGGGGCAGCAATTATGCCTTATTTATTATCAAAGTATGATCCAAATAAAGTAACTAGAGTATTAAGACCAATTATGGGAATTATTATGATTATTATGGCTTTTACTTCAATCTAAAAAAAGAGTTATAAAAATAACTCTTTTTTTATTAAAACATTATTGACTATTCAGTCAAAAAAGATAATATATAAATATGGGAAGAAATAAAAAATATAATTTATCAGAAGTTACAGAAAAGATGAAGAAAGTTTTTGTTGAAAAGGGTTATGAAGCTACTTCTATAGATGATTTAGTTGATGTTACTGAATTGTTAAGAGGAAGCTTGTATTCTCAATTTGGTAGTAAATTGAAAATGTTTTCAGCAGTTTTAGATTCAAGCTTAAAGATGAATGAAAAAGACATGGATTTAGATATAATCCTAATTGCTTTAATGGAATTATGTCCCCGTAATAACAAGTTAAGATTAAAAATATCTAATTGGTATAAAGATTTTCTACCAGCTAAGATTGATAATCTACTTATTAATAGGATCCTTGCCAGAGCAAAACTAAAAGATGAGGTGAATAATATTGAAAAATAGTATTAAAATCTTAAACAATGAATTATTAATAAAGTTAGGAGGCTTTAGTAAAATAACAAAGAACAGTTTTACTATTCCAATTAATAATGTTAATGGCGCAACAATTGATAAGGGGATTGTTTCAGATAGTAAAGGAATAAAAAATTTAGGAATAAGTATTAATGGTCTAATTAATGGCACTTTTATAAAAGATGGTCAAAAATCTTTTTGGAATATTTCAAAAAATGATGTACCTGTTGTAATTCGTCTAAACAATGAAAAATATGATCAGTTAGTTTTAGGAATTGATGATATGAGTATTGTATATGCAATTAATAATTTAGTATAAATAAAAATGGTCTATGAAATTTAAATATGAATTCATAGACCATTTTTCTATTTATCAATATTAGTCATATCGCGGGCAACTACCCATTGGTTAAAATCTTCTTCACTGACACCACTAGCTAAAGCAGCTGCTTTTAAAGTGGTGTTTTCTTTCTTTGCTTTTTGAGCAATTTTAGCACTACGTTCATAGCCAATATGAGGGCTTAAAGCCGTTACTAACATTAATGAATTTTGCAATAAATCATCCATACGTTCCTTATTAATAGTCATTCCGTCAACTAATTTATTAGTAAATGACGCTACCGATTCACTTAGTAAGTTGGCACTTTCTAAAAATTTAGTAATGATTAAAGGCTTATAGACATTCATTTCAAAGTTACCCTGACTATTAGCAAAATTAATGGTAGTATCATTGCCCATGACTTCAGCACTGACCATTGTTAATGCTTCAATCTGAGTAGGATTAACTTTACCTGGCATAATTGATGAACCTGGTTCATTGCTTGGAATATTTAATTCATTATATCCAGCACGGGGACCGGATGCTAAGAATCGAATATCATTACCAATCTTAATCAGATCAGTAGCAAGGGTTTTTAAAATACCGTGTACCATTGTAATTCCACTATGATTAGCAAGTCCCTGAAATTTATTAGGCGCTACTTTAAAATCTTCATTTAATTGTTTATTCAATTGATTTACCATATCTGAGTCAAAACTTTCAGGTGTATTTAGACCGGTACCAACAGCAGTTCCACCAATTGGTAATTCAAGCAGGGCAGTTTTATTAGATTCTAAGAAATCAATGTCATGTTGAATTGCAGACTTCCAACCACTAATTTCTTGGCCAAAGGTAATTGGCGTTGCATCTTGTAAATGAGTCCGCCCAATTTTAATCACGGTTTGATATGCAATTTCTTTTTCATTTAGCTTGTTAACTAGTTCTTTTAATACTGGCAATAAATTATTAATTGCATCAGTAGCCGCAATCATCATGGCAGTGGGAAAGGTATCATTAGAACTTTGTGATTTGTTAACATCATCGTTGGGATGAATTTTAATATCTGAATTTAATTTTTGCGATAAATGTGAAACTACTTCGTTCACGTTCATATTAGTTTGAGTACCGCTACCAGTTTGATAAACATGTAGTGGAAATTCATTACGATAATTACCATCTAAAATTTGATCAATTGTTTTTACAATCATTTCTGATTTAGCTTGATTTAAAGTTTTATCTTTAGCATTTACAATGGCAGCAGCTTTTTTAATTTGTAAAAGGGCATGAATAATTTGAATCGGCATTAGTCGACCAAAATTAAAATTAATGCGACTACGTTGCGTTTGCGGTCCAAAAAGAGCATTTTTTGGTACTTTGACATTGCCTAGAGAATCTTTTTCAATTCGATATTCCATTTAATCAAATCCTTTTGTTATGAATTAGTTACATTATATTATTTTATAATTCTAAAAACTATTAAAAGATAGCTATAACTTTGATAACATAGATAGATGAAGGGTAGGCGCATCTTATTGAAAATACTATGGCAGAATTTTTTGGCTAACACTATAGTTATAATTTACTTTTTAATCATGCTAGCTGCTTGGCAGATTAGTTTTATGATTTCGCTAATAGTGGCAATTATTTTAATGGTATTAATTTTGATACTTTTTAAACTATTCCCTAATTTTTATTTTTGGAAAATTAACAATGATAATAAAATGTTTTATAAGCAACATAAGATTTTGATTCCTATTTGTATTATAATTTTTTACGTTATTTTTGCGCTTATATCAATTAAATACTGGAATATTAATGATATTTTATACTTATTCATTATCTTTTCAGTTACTAATTTTATTTATTCACTAAAGAAAGAGTAGGAGCTTTATTATGCAAATTAATTGGAAATCATTTATTAATGGAATTATTTTAGTTTTACCGGCTTTTGTGATTGCTGGGATTATTGAACTGTTGATTGGCTGGTTATTAAGTTTAGTAGCCATTATTATTTATTTTGTTGTTCTATATATGTATTGTAAAAATCATCCATATAGCAAATTAGCACAAATGTTTTACTATGGTTTTGGCGTGCGTAACAATTCATTTTATCGCCAGCATCCAACAGTGTCATTACTTATCTTACTTGCAATATTATTGTTGATGAACGTATTATTTGGAGCTTTGCGACTTAATGGTTTCTTCTTCACATTGATTTATGTAGTTATTTTGGAATTATTCTACTCATTAGAGAATAAGTAGGGAGTTATGAATTGAATGAAAATTGATAAACAAAGATTGATTCTACAATCGATATTTTTCTATTTACCACTCATGCTTTGTTTAGTTAGTTTAGGATTGTTTAATAACTTCATACTTTTTATTTCACTTTTTACTTACTTAATACTTATGTGTGCTGTATTAAGTATTTTAAAAAAAATCATATAATAAAGTATCTATATGACAATATAATGGGTGATAGTCATTTGGCTAAAAATCGTCCCCCAATCATGTTTTGGGGTAACACTATAGTTATTATTTTAGTTATTTTTATGTTTTCTGGATGGCTTTTTAGCGATATTGGATACATAATATTTTTTGCTATTATATATATGGATTTGGTATGTTTATGCAATGTGTTAAATTTAATTTTGAAAAATGATTGGAGTCATTTCTTATGAAAACAAATTGGAAAATGCTAGGATTGGTATTCCTACTTTCATATGTACCTATTGTTCTATGGCTTATTTTCTATATTTTATTTAGTGATTCGTATTTGCCAATTTTAATTTTAGCCATCTATTTTATTATTCTTTACATAGTTACTAAGGTTATCGGTAAACGTAATGCTTCCATCAATGAAATGAATAAAGCATTATTTACTAGTAATTATTATATTAAGGATCGTATAACTAAAGTTAAAATCCTTTATTATATGCCTAGTTTGATTATGCTTTTGTTATTTTTTATTGTTGAATTTACTGGAAATATTGGTGATAAATCCATTGGGAATACAGGATTTATGTTAATGATTCTTTTATTACTAATGGTTATTTATCGACTATTTATTGAATTTACCAAATTTGATTTTGAGAATAAGCAATAAGGAGTTCTTATGAAAACAAATTGGAAATTATTTGGTTTAGAAATGTTATTTTTTGTATTACCACTTTTGATAATATTTACGGCATTCAACAGAGAACCAAATCAAAATAGTGAATTTATAAGATTGATTATTTGGCTAATTTATTGTTTGATATTTATATTTTTAACAAAACTCTTATCAAAGAACCACCCCAAAATTAAGCAGTTTTATTATGGTATTAATAATAGTGGTTTAAAAAATAAAGATTCAAGGATGCTACCAGTATATGTACTAGCTTTTTCATTATCAGTGGTTGTAGTTATGGTGATTGTCTTTATTCTAGGATTATATCTACCTAATTTTTATAATACTTATGGCATGCTTGTTCCAATCTTGGTTGTCATTATGGTGTTATTTTTCTTACAGTGCACTGATTTTAAGAATGTAAAATAATTAAATGCGAGGTCAGTATGAAAACAAATTGGGGTTTATTCATTTCGACAATATTATTACTTTATTTACCATTAACACTTATGTTTTACAACATTTTTTTCTTGCAAAATTCAAGCTTACAAGTGGCTATTTATTTTATATATATTCTATTTTTACAACTATTTTCATATTTATTGGGCAAAAAGTTTTCCAAAGTCGAATCTTTTTATCAACTGAACTATGGTAATTATTATTCATTAATCAAACGTAATAAAAAATTAAAGAAGATTACATATATCTTTGCTTTAATTTTATGCGCAATAGGATTAATAATTTTATTTTTAAATAATTGGAACGAAACGTTGTTTACCGTAACAATTTTATTTATTTTGATTGAGGTTTTTATAAGATTCATCCAATGTACTACTTTTAGTTTTGAGAATAAGAAAGGATAAATTTTATGAAAACAAATTGGAAATTATTTGGATTAGAAATGTTATTTTTTGTATTACCTTTGTTAATAATATTTATGTTTTTAAATTTTACTAACAATGTGACTATTTCCATTTTAGGAATTGTCATTTGGATGGCTTATTCTTTGCTGTTCATAATATTTACCAAATTATTATCTAAAAATCATCCTAGAATTAAAAAAATCTATTATGAATTGCAAAATAGTAATAATGATTTTCACAATAAAAGTTCAAGAATGCTACCAATATATGGATTATCTATTTTCGCAACAGCTTTTTTAGTTATGATTATTTTTTTCGTTGTAGAGTTATATATTCCTAACTTCAGTCTTACTTTCATAATATCTGCTATTATTTTTATAAATTCAACTTTTATTCAATGCACTGATTTTGAAAATTAAAAAATTCATGGAAAATTTTAATCAAAATTTTTAAAAAATAATATAGAGCCCGATATTACTAGTGAGACGACTCTAATATTTTTGATTCTCGATTGCAAAAATATTTCTACATGGTAATATATATAGTGTTGTTTTTTGAGAGAACACTATATGTTAACACAACATGTAGTAATCCTAGGTATGTTCTCCTTAAAAATTATATATTTAAATAGGGGAGAATTTTTAAATTGTCATCATACTTTAAATTCTTGGCTCATCAATTAAAAGGTTGGCCAAAACAAAATTATTATTTATTTTTCTTTAGTTTAGGTTGCCAAGTTATGACATTGGTAAATGCACCAATCACATGGCTTTCAATCTTAACTTTTATTGGAACCACTTTAGGGGTTCTATGTGTCCTTGCAATTAATGCTGCTAAATCTGTTAATGGTGTTTTAGGTATTTTATCTGGTATTTGTTTTATAGTTGTTGGATTTACTTCAAAGAATTATTTGAGTATTGGTGAACAAATTGCTTACATAGCCACACTTGATATTCCAGTATTGCTAAGTAAGAACTGGAACGTCAATATGGTTTCTAAAATTCGTAAATTTACTGCTAAAAGTTGGGTGATTTCTATTGCCTTTACTGCAGTTGTATTCGTTGGATCAGGTTTTGCAATTCAAGCACTAACTGATGATGGTCGTCCATTCTATGATGCATTTAGTTTCGCTGTTTGTTTAACAGCTGGAATTATTTGTTTCATGAGATATAACAACCAATACTTCTGGTGGTTAGCATCAGGTCTTGCTCAATTGGTATTATGGTTCATCACTTTCAAGGAAGGTTCTGCTACTTTAGCAATGTTTGTAAACAGTGCAATTTATGTTGCAAATGATGTTTTAGCATTTACTACTTCTCCTTGGTTCAATGAAAAAGAAAAACAACGTTTGATCAAAGAAGAACAAGCTTATGCTAATAAAGTGGAAGTTGAAGAATAGTTTTCTTAAAAGCTGGATTTTTATCCAGCTTTTTTATTTTATTTAAAATTATATATTGGTGACTATGTTAAGATTATTATTAGATAAATTATAGGGATGGATAAGAAATGAAAAACAAAGGTTTAGTGATTAGTTCTTTATTTTTAGCGTTAGTTTTAACTGGCTGTGGATCAAAAAATGCTGACAATCAAAACAATGTTAAAGATAATAATATCAATATAGCAAGTAAAGATGACAAGTTTGTGGATCAAAAATTAGATCAATTAGAATATAAGTCAGGTGACCAATCATATATTGAGGTCAATAATAATAAAGCTAATTTAAAAGCTACTGACTGGAAGTATAATCATGTTGTTTATGCTAATTTGGATCATTTAAATCGTACTTCTGCTGGTAACATTGCTTATTTGGAACATCGTAATCTAGCAAATGGTAGTTTAAGAAGTACTCAAAGAGTTGAACCTACTGCTTGGCACCAAAAATTTGTTGATGGTGCTGCCATTATTAATCGTGGCCATGAGATTGCTTATAGCGTTTCTGGTGGCATTAGCTTAGATGGTAGTTATAAACCAGGACTAAAATCTGGTGATCAAAATAATATAAAAAACTTATTTACCCAAAGTGCATTTAGTAATCAAAAAGTGCAAACTATTTATGAAACTAAAGTTAGGGATGCTTTAAAAGAAGGTAAAAAAGTAATTTATAAAGTTACGCCTATTTTTAAGGGTAATAATTTAATGGCTAGTGGTGTCCATATGCAGGCACTTTCCACTGATAATATTTTGAACTTTAATGTTTACTTATATAACGTTCAACCAGGAATTAAATTTGATTATGCTACTGGTAGATCAAGAATTGATAAAAGTATGAATGTACCTACTCCTGAAGGAGCACCTAACTTTAATAACAATCATCGTTCATATAGAAATAATCATCATTATGTACGTAACTATCGTCATTACAATAACTATCATAATTACCATCATTATAGATAAAGTAATAAAAGGATTGATTCGTAATGAATCAATCCTTTTATTTATAAGCTTTTTTAGACTGATAATATCCTAGATCATAGTCTTTCATTGCATTTTTGTGATAATGATTACTATACTGATTATCATAATATCCGTGTTCATAATTATATTTAACAAAATCATGAAGATTATTAAATTTCATATTTCTATGCCACTTCCTTTTTTATAAATTTAAACCAAATTATTAATAAAAATGGGATTAGGGTGATGATAAAAGTAATTATAAACATTGAGAGTGATTGGCAAATGCTTTGCTTATTTATAATCTCATTACTGATATCCATTACATAGTGAAGTGGGAAAATTCTTTGGATAATATCGATAATGTTAACGAATCCTCCTGATAACATTTGCTTGTAAGGTACAAACAAATTACCAACAACTAACATTAATGGAGTTGCGCTTGCATCAACAGTTTTGCTATCTAACATAATTCCCCAAAGAAAACCAATAACACTTAAGTATATGCCAATTAATATTGTTAATAATATTAACATTAATAATTGATAGTTCATTGCAAGTGAATTTGATACTAATCCAATAAAAGTTATGAAAACTACAATAATTAAGTTAAGAATAACTTGGGTAATAATATAATCTAGTAGAAAATTCCAAATGGAATAATTAGTTATTTTGCTTTGAAATGTATAAAAATTTTTAGTATTGCTTACGCGTTTTGAAAAAGTAACGATACTATTACCTACAATACCAATCAGGCAACCTATCATAAAAAGGGTATTTTGATCTAAGCTTTTGGTTACACCTTCATAACTTTTAGATAAGTATAATAACATTAGGTACCATAATACTGGAAATACTATAGTAAATAGTAGGAATCTTTTATTACGAAATACTTTTTTTAATTGAATTTTTAATATCATATGCTACTCCTTGTTCATTATTCGATACCATTGTTCAATGGTTTGATTATGACTATGAATTGTATCTACTGATGCATCTTGAGATATTTGCCCATTTTTTATTAAAATTACTCTTGAAAAGAATTTATCAATTTGATTAAAGTCATGGGTAATGGTGATTACTGCGCCACCAATATGATCAATATATCTCCAGAAAAAATCAATGGTGTCTAAATCCATGCCAACAGTGGGTTCATCTAACAACAGTAATTTTGATGGTCTAATCACGCTAATTAATAATGATAATTTTCTTTTTTGTCCACCAGACAAACTACTTACATAGTCATTTTTATTATTAAATAGATTAAATTTCTTGAGAAGATTGTTAGTTAATTCTTTAGAATAACTCTTATTAATTGCAGATGATAAGTTAATATGTTCATTAACTTTTAAATCATTGATCAAATTATCTTGTTGTGGCATAACATTTAAATTTTTATGTTTATTAAAGTTATAAGTGATTTTTCCTTTATCTGGTTGCTCTATTCCAATTAATGTTTTAAATAATGTAGATTTACCAGTACCATTACTTCCTAGTAGGGCTATTCTTTCATTGCCATGAATTTCTAAATTGATATTTTTTAATACTGGTTTATTAAATGATTTATATAGTGAATCAATTTTTAAGATAATTTCTTTGGATATTTTATTTTTACCTATTAACAGATAATTTAAATCAACATTGAACACATCTGATAAATCAATCAATTTATCAATACTAGGTTCACTTTCACCATTTTCCCATTTTGAAATTGATTGTCTTGAAACAAACATTTTATTTGCTAATGCGCCTTGAGAAAAATTTCTTTGTCTTCTTAGTTTAATTAATTGGCTACTAAAAACATTTTTCATAACTATGTCCTCCTTTGAACAATTTTTATTATCCTTTAAATTTTAATATAGTAAATGTTAATTGAATTATTTATGTATATTATTGACTGACAAGCTCGCAACTGTTAGTTGCAACGTTGATATAACAGCGATTTAAAGGCACAATAAAAAGGATTGGTTCAACTAAGAATCAATCCTTTTTATTCTTTATTAGTATCAATTAAAATTTCAACACGCGAATCTGCTAAATCAAAATCTTCATGTTTATCAAAGGTTTGATCAAAATTAGTATCTCGAATGCCCCAAATATGACTGTCAGCAATGTTATCTTCTGCTACATCATCTTCAAAATATTCTTTCGCAAGTGCCAAAACAAATGATCTCATTTCAGTATCACTGTATGAAACATTGGTTTTATAATTATCAAATATTGCTCTTTGATGATTATTTTTATCAGATATTACTTTTTCATCTTTGATTTCTAAAGGGCTTTTACCTGATAACAGTAAATATGAAATATGATTAGTTTTGTTATTGATTAATTTATAGAAATTAAATGTTAATTCTGGTGGGACGTTTACTCCACAAACATCATATATTTCAGCCCCTTGATCAATTAATGTATAATCTTCACCTAAAAGTATCGATAAATTATTTTGAACTTCAAATAATGGTAAGTTTGTTGGAAGAAAATCTTCAAAAGCTTCTTGCTTAAACCCATGATTAGAATTAAAATTACGAATTTTATTCAATAATTTTTTAGTATCTTCAGTAGGAAACAATTGAACACGGTCATCATATTTTTTTTCGATTTTGTCAAAATCCATTTTTTTAAAGGTTCCAATAGGGCTATTTAACATGGTATGTGATAAAGCTTGGCCAATTACGAAATCGGTTGCAAAAATTGGCAAATCTTGTTCCTCTTGATTATTAATATCGTCTAATGCTTCCTTAGTTGCTTCATATAATTTGTCAGTTTGATCAATATTATCTAAAACCTTATTTAAGTATAAATTAGCTTCATAAACATTCCCATTATTAAATAGTAATTTTCCTAAGTAATAGTTAGCTTCAACATCATTTTCATTATATATCAATGCCTGTTTAAATAAGTGTACACCAATTGGATCCAATTGATTACCATATTTAGTGAATAACATGCCTAGTTTAGTTAAAATGACATTACGATCAGGAATGTCACCATTAATTTCTTCGATTGACTTTGTATTAGCAGGGTAAATAGCAATTGCAGCACTGAATGCTTCAATCGCTGTTTGTTTTTTGTCATTATCATAATTTTCATTGCCAAAGTTAATAAGTTGGGCAATTTTTTGAGATTTATTTTTTCCCAATTCGATAGCTTCCATCTATAAAAACTCCTGACATAATTTTTATTCTTATGATATAACTAATTTCAAAATAAAAAAAGGATAAGACTAGTTATCCTTTTGATTGTTTTTTTAATTACCTAGTACTAATGCGACATTAGCAATAATAGTACAGATATAAGGAAACTTAATGTCTGGATTGATGAACCATAATGCAATTGTCAATACAATCATAATTATTGCTAAAAGAAAGTCAAATTGAGTATTTCGAATAAAAAATGCTGCTATAATTTGGCATATTAGTAATATAATTACAGCAATACCAACTACATCATATATGATTGTTGTCGTTGGTAATTCTGCTATTGGTTCAATTGGAATAATATCCAAACCAATAATCATACCTGCCATTACACTCAAAATGACGCTAATGGTTCTAAAAATAATTGAAATATATTTGTACATACATAAAGCCTTCTTTAATTATCTTCAATTCAAAAGTAGTCTAAAAAGATTTATTTTTCAAATTTTTAGCTAAGTTTTTCTTTACTATTTTATGCCAATCAATTAATATGCTCTTAAGAAGTAATTGCAAAGGTGGGATGAATCTACGAAATCTTTAAAGAGATTATTTTGCTTATTATTACCAGTATTTATACTTATGACAATTGCTAGTAGTATTAACTCACATGCTGAGTCGATTAATCCTACACCAACGAAAGAATATGTAGTTGATGATTATGCAAACGTATTGTCTGATAGTACTAAACAGGTAATTATTGATCAAGCAAAAAAATATCAACAAACAGCAGCTAAACCACAAATTGTTGTGATGACCGTTAAATCCACTGGTGGACAATCGATTGCTGATTACGCTGATAATGTTTTAGAAAATGCTCGCTGGAAATTGGGTAAAAAAGGTTTAGATAATGGAACGTTAATTTTATTTGCTCAAAATGGTGGTAAAAATAATGTTAGAATTAGTACGGGTTATGGAATTGAAGGAATTTTACCTGATGGTAAGACAAACCAGATTCTACAAAACAACAAGGCTTTACTAAAATCTAATAACCTTAGCGAAGTTGATAGTGGAATTAAGCAAACTTTTCAAGATGTTGCATCTATTGTTAGTAAGGAATATGCTAACAAATCTTTAAAAGATGCTAAGGCCACTAAAGACGCTAATCAGCGTAAAAAATATTTTTCATGGGGAACTTTATTATTTCTAATTTTGATTATTGGGATAATTGCTTATTACCTTAAGAAAAATAATAATGATGATGACCATCACAACCACTATGGTGGTGGTTCCGGCGGTGGAGATAACGGCTTCTGGACTGGAGCACTGCTAGGCGGAATATTAGGATCTGGAGGCTCAGGTTCTAGTGGTGATAATTTCGGTGGCTTTGGTGGAGACTCCGGCGGTTTCAGTGATTCCGGTGGAGGAGGAGACTTCGGTGGCGGAGGCTCTGATATTTAATTTATTAAACAAGGAGAACATAAAATGATAGAAAACAAACCTTTTTACAAACGTGGCTGGTTCATTACAGTCGTTGTGCTTGCAGTTGTATTAATCGGATTAATTGGTGGTTTTATCAAATCATCAAACAGTATGGCTACTAGCGAACAAGGTGTTGAAGAACAATTAGGGCAAGTGCAAACGGTACTACAACGTCGTGCTGATTTGATTCCTAATTTAGTTAATGCAGTCAAAGGTCAACAAAAACAAGAAAAGCAAGTTTACGGTGATATTAGCAAAGCTAGAACTGAATACTACAATGCTAAATCCAAATACAATAATGCTAATAATAGTTCTGATAAAGTTAATGCTTTAAGTGGTCAAGATCGTGCCCTAAATGTAATGGTTGGATCAATTAGAGAAGCATACCCTAAGTTAGAATCTAATAGTAATATGCAAACATTAATGGTTCAACTAGAGGGAAGTGAAAACCGTATTAGTGTTGAACGTAATCGTTACAACAAGACGGCTCGTGAATACAATAATAAATTAGTTAAGTTCCCTGGTTCATTAGTTGCAAGTATCACTAACCACAAGAAAGTTAACTATTTCCAAGCTGATGAAAGCGCGCAAAAGAATCCATCAGTAAACTTCTAATTAATTCTAATTAACGTATTTTATTAAATGGGGAGGATGGTTATTATGGAAACAATTTTTATAGATGCTATCAAAGAAATCTTTGAATTTATATGTTACATCATTTTTGAAGTTATACTTTCATCAATAGCTGAATTTTTCAAAAAAGTATATAGATCTATATTTGCTCGTTAATTTAAGCTTTTTTTAAGTTGAATTGCATATACTAATAATACTTCATATATATTATCCTCCCAGAATAACAAAAAGCCCACTCAATAATTTAATTGAGCGGGCTTTTTGTTATTCTTTTTTAAATTTATAAATGATTATTCCAATGATTGCACCAACGATATCTGGAATAATCCAATCCATTTTAATGTTGGCGAATGGTAAAATATTTTGTTCAATTTGAATTAGACTTTGAATAAAGTCGATATGACTAATCATTGGTGGAAGTGATACTAGCATGTCAAAGAATGCAGGTATCAAAGTGAAGATAATGGTAGTCATATAAACGGTTTTATCACGCTTGAATAATGGTGAAAAAATTGATAATAAAATTAATGTAATTGCGAATGGGTATAAGAACATTAATACAGGTGTTGACCAAATAATAATTAAGTTTAGGCCAGCATTAGCAATTACAAATGAAATGATACAGTTTAAAACTAACCATTGATGGTAACTTAACTTGGGAAAATGTTGATGGAAGTCTTGTGCAAATGCAGATGCTAGGCCAACAGCAGTTGTGATACAAGTTAAAGTCATTAATGTAGCTAATAGAGCATGTCCGGTTGCACCTAAATAATGACCCATAAATTGGTTAAAAGTAGTTCCACCATTGTCATTACTAACTTTAAATAGATTTAATGATGTTGCACCAATCCAGATTAATATAATGTAGATAATTCCCACTAAAGATTCAGAGATTAGGCCAGCTTTTGCGGTTGCATTGGCGTTTGACTTAGGATTAGTTTTACCTAAAACATTAACTGCACTTACAACCGCAACCCCAAATGCTAATCCAGCTAAAGCATCCATTGTATTATACCCTTCAAGGAACCCATTAAAAAATGAAGCATGTTGATAGGGGGTAGAGATAGGTTGATTGGCAGTGCTACCCATAGGATGAATGAAGGCTAATAAGAATGATAAAAATAACAAGCCTAAAAATAATGGATTTAATATTTTACCTAAGCTATCTAAGATACTACTAGTTTTATATGCTAATAAAAATGTAATGATGAAAAAGATTGCAGTAAAAATTAACATTCCAATTTGAAAATACTGATGCGGAATGAAGGACTGAATTCCAACAGTGAAATTAACACTAGCAGTTCTGGGGGTTGCAAATAAAGGTCCCAAAGTTGAATGTACTAACACTAAGAACACAATCGCAAATCCAGAACCTAAGGGCTTTGCGATGTCATAAACGCCTTTGGAACGAGTGATACTAATTGCTAAAACTGATAATAATGGTAATAAGACTCCCGAGATTAAGAATCCTAAAGCAGCTGGCATCCAATTAGCCCCAGATAATTGCCCTAGATGAATTGGAAATATTAAATTACCGGCACCAAAGAATAGTGCAAATAACATTGATCCAATGATTAAATATTGTTTGATGGATAATGGTTTATTATTAAGGTCTTTGATTTCTTCTTGCATGTTTTTTCCTCCAAAATATCGTGTATTGTTGTATTATTTATTTTATTATTTACTCACGACATCTTTCATAACCATCATCTCCAATCAATCTAAAAACAAATAAAAAAGCACCCTTAGTATAAAACTAAGGGTGCTTTAGGCACGGTACCACCTTGATTGCTATTTTTTATAATAGCCAACTTCACGTACTAACATACGCTAACACTTTAATGGGTGTACCCAATATACGTTACTCTCTGATGATTTCGGTATATAGCTCCAAAGATACTTTCATAATTTCTCCTCATGTCTTTTTCCAGAATACCAAGACTCTCTTGTTGAAGTTAAATTATTACTCTGCTTTTTCATCGCTTTTAATTTACTTGTATATTTAATACTAAGAAATATATCAGTAAATTTTTTAAAAGTCAAATTTTTAAATAATGTAAATATATTATTTGAAGCTATTATACATAATAATTGAAGTTAATATTTTTCATAGTTAGGTATAATAAATTTGTATTCAATATCAAAACAACTTAAAAGTTTTGATATTGAATATAAGCGTATTAGTGTTCAGTGTTCTTACTTAATGTTTTAACTCCTTATAAAAAAATATACACAATGTTTAAACCATTGTGTATATTTTATTTGATGTTAATTTACATAACAATTGAAGTTAATAGAATCTATAATATTGTAAAATAGGTATGTATTCAATATTTAATCCATTGATTGAATACAGTTGGTAAAATAAATGATGGGTATCGAGCTGCACTTCTGATAAGCATTAATCGGGTTCCTCTCTTTATTATTTATATGTTTTATTAGTTTCCTAACTCATCTATATTGTTAAATAAAAAGACAACAAATAAATTTTTTGTTGTCTTTTTATTCCCAAAGGATTTTTATTTAATATTTAATTGATCTAAATTGATTTCCTTTTTACCAACTAAATCAGAAAGGCTTTTTTTAGAAATATAATCTGGAATTTGCTTAGCAGTTTTTACAGATGTGTAGAATTTAAAGTGATTAAATTTCTTAGCATTACTTGTAACCATTGCTTTGTATTTTTGACCATTGTATGTGATGGTTGCAGGCCAATAAGTGTTAATTTTGTAAACTGATCTAATGAAAATGGCGTTAGTTTTACCATAACGTTCCATATTTAGTGGAGGCATTCCAGCCACTGGATCAGTAGGGTGGTCAGCCATAAACATATTATTTTGAATAATCATTTTGGCATTTAGTCCCTTATACCAATTACCTAAATAATTTTTAGTGATTGGTTTATAAATGGGATTTTTATTAACATCATTACCACTTTGGGTTGCTGCATTATCATAATTATCATTAATCTTTTTATGTTTTTTTAAAGATTTTTGATATTGGTCGTTTTCATTAATACGCTTCATTAAGTTATTAGAAGTGTTTGTGATTGTATCAGCCTTATCGGTATTATGACTGAAACTATTAAAAGCAATACCACCACCGACTGCGATAACTAGCACAGCAACTGTACCAAAAATAGTTTTTTGAAATTTCATTTGAATATGTCCTTTCAGTGAATCTAATAATAAGTATAATCTTAACACGAATGCTTTATAATACAAATTTTATAAATAAATATCCTTATTTGATAGGTTCTTTAAACATTCATCTAAGTATTCATCATTGTGTTCTGGGTAAATGGGAGCAGTCAATTTAACTTCTTTTAAATTATCATATGGTTCACAAGCTGTACCGCGATAATTTTTATTTTCCCATTTTTCATTGGGACGGTAGCCTCTTTTATGCATTTCATTAATTACTAATTCATGAAATTGAAATAGTTTATAAGGGGAATGCTTAAATACATAATTTACACTAGCGTGTTTTTTACCCCAACCATTACCACGTAGAGCACAAATTTCTCGATGCTGTCCTAATAGTTGTTGACGAGGAAGTTTGCTAATTAAACTTTGATGCCATAATCTCATTTTATTTGCTCCTTAATTTCAACAATGATTCTAGAATTTTGTAAGTATTTAACTTGATATTTATCAGTTAATTGCACTAAAAACGCACCTAATTTATCATTTTTTGGTGATAAATCAGCTAACAGTTTTAAATAGTCTTGTTTTTCTTCAGGAGTTGTAATCTTTTTAAAATATCCCCACACATGTTGATAAGCGGTAACTAGAGTAGCTTTAGTGGGAGATATACTTTCTAAATCTTTAACTATTTTTTGATACTGTTGTTCTTTATCTGTATCCCACTGATTATTTTTCGCTAAGGTTCTAATTTCATTATATGCATTTTGTGAACGTGCCATGACCCAATACTTGTTATATGCCCAATCACTTTGCCAAGACAAATTAATCACCTCGAAAGTTTTCTTTTTATTCTATGTATTTTATTAAAAAATGCAAGTTTTTATTTATTTTAATAAAAGGTATTGATTATTTAATTAAAACTTTTATAATCTAGGATACTTTAAGCAAAAGGAGGATAGTCTATGAAAGTTACAATCAAATTAGATGCCGTATTAGCAGATCAAGTGAAAAAAGCTGCTGATAATGAAAAATCTAGTGTTGAAGAGTACATAGTTAACGTGCTAAGTAATAATGTTAAAACCGGCAATTTTGAGCAACGTCAATTTGTTGGTAAAAAGATTACTGGCGATAAAATAGATAGTAAGAGTCGCTTAGTAATGATGGACGGAATTTATTATCGTTTTGATTTAATCAATGAAAAAGAACCCACATTAAATACTGATTACACAGTTGTAGGTAATAATGGAAATGTTTTATATCTAAAAAAATAAATGCAAAGGAAGATGAATTATGCCATTTGGAATTAAAGTTGTTAGACAAAATTATGAAGGTTTAGTAGAAAATTGGGGAAAATATAGAAAGACACTTCAATCGGGGCTACATTTTTATGTACCATTTATGCAAAAAATTAGGAGTGTAAGTTTGGCAATGCAACCTAAGACTCTTAGAAGATATTCAATTATTACTAAAGATAATGCTGAGGTCACTGCCAGCGTTACTTTGAATTATCACGTTACTGATGCCGTTAAGTATCAATATGAAAATACTGATTCTGTTGAATCAATGTCCCAATTGGTGCGTGGTCATTTGCGTGATATTATTGGAAGAATGGAATTGAATGAAGTATTGGGATCAACTGCTAAAATTAATCAAAATTTAGCCATCGCAATTGGTGATCTAACTAATACTTATGGAATTAATGTTGATCGCATTAATATTGATGAATTAACTCCATCAGCAGCCATTCAAGATGCTATGGATAAGCAATTAACTGCTGACCGTGAACGTCAAGCTGAAATTTCGAAGGCTGAAGGGGATGCTCAATCCATTCAATTAAGAACCAAAGCTCAGAATGAAGCCTTAATTGCGACTGCTAATGCTAATGCCAAAGCTACTAAATTAAAGGCTGATGCTGAAAAATATCGAATTGATACTGTTCAATCTGGTTTGAAGGGTGCCGATAATAAATACTTTGAAAACCAATCAATTAATGCTTTTGCTGAATTAGCCAAATCTGATAGTAACTTGATTGTTTCACCAACTGAAAAAGCGGATGAATTTGGTCAAATGGCAACTTTTAAAAAAGTCTTTAAGGGCAATGAAAATCAAAAATCATAATTATGAAAAGCTGATATAAAATCAGCTTTTTTATTTGTCTAAAAATCATCCTTAAAATGTTCTTAAAATTGGATTATAATTTAATTAAAAGGATTTGTTTAATTATGAAAAAAATATCTCCATCAAAGTTAACAAAGGGTAATGAAATCAGAATTATTGCACCTAGTGATTCATTGAAAAGAGTTGGTGGTTATAATGCTAATTTATCTTCTAAAAAGAAATTAGAACGTATGGGGTTTAAAGTGACATTTGGTAAGCATGTTAATGAATGTGATATTTTAAATACATCTTCTATTTCTTCTAGAATCAGTGACTTACATGCTGCTTTCAGTGATCCTCATGTTAAAGCAATTCTTTCTGTAATTGGTGGATTAACTTCTAATGAATTATTACCTTACATAGATTATGAATTAATTAGGTTGCATCCCAAAATTATTTGTGGATTTTCTGATTTTACAGCCTTAGCTAATGCTATTACTGCAAAGACTGGATTAATTACTTATTATGGTCCAGCTTATGCTACTTTAAAAATGAATGGAACTTCTGGAAAATATCAGGATAAATATTGGAAACAAGCTTTAGTTAATAATGATTATCCCAAAACATTAATTGCATCTGATAATTGGCAAAGTGGGCCATGGTATCAAGAAAATGCCAAATTAATTCAGCATAAAAATGAATGGAAAGTCTATAATTCGGGCAATGCTACAGGGAATACAATAGGTGGCAACTTAGATACATTTAACTTGTTACTGGGAACTCCTTATCAGCCTGACTTATCCAATAAAATATTGTTAGTTGAATTTTCTGAAGCAATGTTATGGGAAGAGTTTTCTCGAAACTTGGCTAATTTACTTCAATCAGTTGAAAATCCTAAGGCTTTATTAATTGGACGCTTTCCAATGGAATGTAATATGACAGAAGAAAAGTTAATTTATATATTAAATAAGTTTCCAATACTAAAGAGAATTCCGGTTATGTATGATGTTAATTTTGGACATGCTCAACCAATCTTTACAATTCCAATTGGAGCAACAGTTACTGTTAATACTGATAATAAATTGATTACTTATAATAATTAGATGCTTTAAAAAAAGTTCTTTAACAATTAAACATTATTTATAAAGAAAACCATAATAATAAAAATTTTCACTAAATGAAAGCAGGCGATGATATGTTTCCTTATAAGATTGATGATGAAATTAATTTGATTTTACCTAATCCTCAACTACATGCTAGCACTATATTTAATTTAGTAGAATCTAATCGTTCGTATTTATCTAAGTGGTTACCTTGGGCTAATAATCTTAATAATGTAAATGATGAAGTTGATTTTCTTAATGAAAATTTACAGCAATATCGTGTTGAAAAATCATTGAATTTATTAATTCAGTATCACAATCAAATTGTTGGAGCTATTAGTTTTAATAAAATTAATCATAATCGTAAATATACAGATATTGGATATTGGTTAGGACAAGAGTATTCTGATAATAATATTATGCATCGTTGTGTTTTGGGGATGCTTTCAATTGGATTTAAAAAATATGAATTTAATAAAATCATAATTAATGCAGCAGTTGATAATGTTGCTAGTAATAGAGTTGCTAAAAAATGTGGTTTCCATCTTGATGGTGTTTTACGGGAAAATGAGTTATTACTTGATGGCTTTCATGATGAAAATACTTGGTCAATGTTATGTAGTGAGTATTGATAAATTTTGTAACTTCATATTATTTAATGTAAAATTCTAACCAAGAAAGGTGATTTTACGTTATGTTCAAAAAGTTAAATATTTCTATTAAAGGCTGGATATTTGCTGCTATAATATTTATGCTTTCATTTTATTTTGGCTTCATTTATTTTCATTCTATCGGAGTTAAGACAATTGAAACTACTTTCTTATTTATGGATTTTAGTATGTATTTGAAAGAATTAATAATGGCAGTTTTCTTTTTAGTCATTTATTTATTATTTTCATTAATTCCATCAAAAAAATTTATGATGATTCCTAATTTATTTATATTAATGAGCGCCGGTCAAAGTTTAGTTCAATTTTATTATACCTTGCCTCGTTTAAATATTTTGGGATCCACTGCTGAGTTTATTATTACCTTATCATTGTTGGGAATGTCTTATTCGTTTTCTAATGTTTCATTCGAAGTGATTGATAATGTAAGTAACAGTAAAGGCAAAAATTTTTTTGAAAAATGGATTAATCAAGCTAATAATTCATTGCTTAATCATTGGAAAATAATTTCTACATTCATCTTAATATACGTTATTTTTATTTCAATCACAATTATTACTGTAGTATTTAAATAGCTGAAAAAATTTGGCATAATTATTTTATTGCCTATTTTAGTTATTTATAAAATATTCCAAAATTTAAATTTATATAAAAGAAGGATTAAATTATCGAAACATATGAAAAAATTCGATAATTTAATCCTTTTTATTATGTGTTTATATAACCATTGAATTATGAAAAAATAATTAAAAAACAATTTGTTTGATATCTTAACAGCTTAGCGTTAAGTTGAAATTGTTAGGTAATGATATTGCACATGATTTACTAACAAATTTTAGGCGATATATTATATTCTAATAATATAATTTCTAATTTATTTACATATCTATAATTGATTAATTTAATATTTATAGGAGATGTTGTTAATGCAATATAATAAATATAATATTAAAAAAATCAATGACAAAAAAATAATGAGAAAAGTAAAAAAGCAATGGGTTATTTTATCAATTTCTGCATTTGCTGCATTGGGTACAGCAGCATTTGAGATGTTAAATCCTAATGACGATGCACATGCTGATGAAAATACTACTTACAATATTCATTCAGATGGTAGCTTACACCAAAAATTGAATACTTCAGTTGGTAGAGATGTTAATAGTTCAGAACTAGTTGGTAAAAGTTTAAAAGTTCAACTGAATGCAGGACAAACTACTAATGATTCTGACAAAGCCCTAGTTAATTGGAATAACGGTACTAAAGATACTACTAATAATAATTCTCAGTATGAAACTACATATTCTAACTCAACACAAGGTTTCAAGGATGCAATGAATAAAGATCAACAAAATGTTGTTAAAAGTCAAAATAATAATCAACCTACCAATACGAATGCAGGAATTACTAGTGCTGGTTATCAAAATGGTGTACAACAATATGATCAATATCGGAATGTGATGAACGCTGGAGCTACAGATGCATATAATGGTAACAATGCCAATTCAGCTAATCAAAATTCTAGTCAAGCTAAAAATTATTATAATGCTGCTTATAATGGTTCCAATGATGCTAAAAATGCATATAATAATGCTACCCAAAACGAAGGAACTAACACTAATAGTTATACTTCATACAATCAATGGCTAGCAGCAAATAATAAAGACCAAACTGATACACCAAATAATAATCAAAGCAATGTCAGAGGATATCAAAAATCAATTGATGGCAGTTTGAATAATTCAAATAACAGTAGTGTACAAACAAATAATGGAAATATTCAAGTTACTAACAATAGTGATTCAAACCTATCTGTAAATCAAAAGAATTATCAAACTAAGCATAACTATGCTGATGGTTCTGCTTATGCATTAGCTTATCAATATGGATATAATTATTTCTTAGCTAACCAAGGGGCTGCAGATGCAAAGTCTGGTAAATGGAATAGTGCTAACAGTTCTAACGCTGCGAAAACATCTTATCAACCTAGTGGTTCGAATAATCCATATGACCAAGCATATCTAGGAGCTCAAGCTGCTATTAATGCACAAATTAATCAAACTCAAAATGGTAACAACATTGCTATTGGTAACTATAACGGCTCAGGTAATTCAGCAATATATCAAAGCGCATATAATGATGTTGCTAAAAATACCCAAAGTGGAATTGTTTATCTAGGTAATGCAACTCAAATGGATAATGTTTTACAAAATAATATGAGTAATGTTAATTCTTTAAATTTAGTTAATGATATTGGTTATTCTGATACTAATGATAACTTTTCAAATTACCCACAATACTCTTCACATGTATATTCCAATTTTCTAAATATAAATGGACAAAATCATATACTTGATATGACTAACAACAGTTACACATTATTGCCAGTTAAAGCTAATACCAAAATTAACATTTCTAATTTTAAAACTTTATATGGCTCTAATTATTATGGACCATTTGCTCTAGATAATAATAGTGCAAATTCTAATAATAACACTACTTCATCATTAACGTACACTAATTTAAATTACGTTGGATCTAAATTAGTATCCTCATATTACAGCTATGTTTATATTAATGGTAATGTAAATGTTGATGCTACAGATACTTACACTTCTCCATTTAATCAAAATATAACGACGCAAACTGATGGATTCTATGGTAATGGTAACTACCAAGAAAATCTGCAAGTTAATAGTATGATTTTAGGTGCTAATTCTAATTACTTTGGTAACACTTCACTTAGTTCTCAATCTGGTGGAACTGTTATTCAATTACAAAAACCTAATAGTAGTTTGACTTTAGGTAAAAATTCCACAATGACATTAATGCCTACTGGAGCTACTTCAGGTGAAAACAGTCCTGATAATGGACAAAATGCATATGGGATTAACATGAGTGATTCTAATCCAACTTTAAATATTAATGCAGGAGCCACTTTGAACATCTTACCTGATACAGATTATGGCAATCATGTTGCTGGTATTTATAATAGTGGAACTATTAATGTTAATGGTGGAATTATTAATACTGAAGCTAATACTTCATTTGATAGTGAGTCTAATCAAATGATTTATTCTAGTGGGCAAGTTAATGTTACTAATGGCGGAATGATTAATGTTAAAGTTTCTGGATTAGGTAATGATAATTCAGATGGATTAATTAATAACAAAAATAACATTAATATTTCTAATCGTGGTAACCTAACCGTTGAAGATCTAGATAGCGGTGGTGGAAATGTTAACTTAGTTGGTGGTAACTCAGTTAATGTATATAACGTTGGTCAGCAAGGAGCTACTTTTATTACGAATGGCAATGCTCAAAGCAAATTTGCTACTGGCGGTATTAATGCCTATACAGTCACTGCTTATACAAATCCAAATAATAAAACTTTAAATTGGTATTATAGCTTTAAATTGAATAATAATGGTCAAGCTAATTATGTAGACAGTAATGGTAATTCTTCTTCATATAATATTAACAGTAATCAGCTTTATATTAGAAGTGTCCCATCAGTATCATTCGTTGGTCCAGTCTACACCACAACTAATAATGGAGTAACTACAATTCGTGGTTATGCTAAAATAGATAGCTATAATTCCAGTGCCGGTCAATTATATATTCAGTATGCTTCCGGTAATTCAAATACTTACAATTATTTGACACCATTTAGTGGACAAAATACTACAAATCAATATTCAACAATTGATACTAATAAATACTATTCCAGTCAGAATGTTGATGGAATTAATTTAATCCCATTAAGTTTTACTGTACCATCAGCATCTAATAATGCTAACAATTACGGAATTAGATTAAGATATGGAGTCAGCGGTGTCAATGCAGTTGTTACTAACAATAGGGGACAACAAACATATACTGCTAATACAGAGGGTTATACTGTTAATCCAAACAAACAATTGATTGAAACTGATGCAAAATCAGCTAGTGGGAATACTAATAGTTCATCAGATGGTTCATCAGATGGAATTAGTGATGCTAGTACGAATAACAATGCAACTAAAGATTCAACTAGATATCAGAAGGACTTAGATTATACAAATGCCTATGATAATGCGAAAGCTGGATATCAAGCTTATTTAAATAATCCTAATAATCCAGCCGTTCCTGCAAATAGTTCGGATCCTAGTGCTTATAGTCAAGGTTCTAGCCAAGCTCAAAAGGAATATCAATCCGCATATAAAGATTCAATTAATAGTAATAATCCTAGTGGTCAACCAGATGCAAATGCAACGACTGCCCAAAAGGCTGGTTTTGCAAAAGGCCAAGAGATAGTTCAAGGAATTGCTGATTCCAATAATAATCCTGGTCAAGGTGATGCTTATCAAGGTAGTGCTGATCAAAAATCTGCTTATCAAGCTGCTTCAGCTGCAATTCAAGCAGGAATGAGTAACACATCTAAGCCAAATGATTTATCTTCACAATCTCAAGCCTACCAAGATGCATATAACAAAGCTTATGCAGATGCTCAACAAAAGGCACAAGCAATTGCTAATAATGGTGGTAAAACAGCTGGAATTAATTTAACAATTGCGCAACAAGATGCTCAAGATAAAGCACAATCTGATATGAATCAAGCTACGATTGATGCGCAAGCAGCTGACGGAAGTAAAGATAACAACTATCAAGGCAACACAAATGCTGATAAAACTTATCAAGGTGCTCAAGCTGGATATGCAAATGGCGGAACAGGTAAACCAGCATCTAGTGATCCGGTATATAGGAATGCATTTAATACTGCACAAGCTAAAGCCCAAGCGGCTGCAAGTAATGGTGCTAATCAATATATTGCAGGGCAATCAAACAATCCAACCGAAAACACGAAGGCAGAAAGAAATGCTGATAATTATGGTTATCAACAAGCTCAACAAGGATATGCTGATGCCAAAGCAACACCTAATCAAATCAACCAAGATAAATATAACAATGATCCATCTTACAAAGCTGGAGTCGATATGAATACAGCAGTAAATAATGGAATCAGTGATGCAAACAATGCAAATACTAAAGATCCTAACTACAATAATAATCATAATGCAGCTCAAACAGCTGGATACGATGGTACCTTTAATGGTAGTCAAGCAGGGATGAACAATGATCCTAAGCAACCAAACTTAGCTAATCAAACGCAAGCCTATCAAGATGCATATAATCAAGCATACGCTGCTGGTAAACAATTAGCAGCCCAAATTGCTGCAGGTAAAGTTGATCCAACTACACTTAAGCCGGGTCAACAAGCTGCTTATAATAATTCACCACAAGCTGTTCAACAAGCTACCACATTAGCAGCCCAAAATAATCCTAATAATGATAGCAAATATAATGGGACCGATAATGCATCTAGAGCCTATCAAGCGGCCAAAGCGGGATATGCAAATGGTGGAACTGGTAGTATGACATCTAATCAACAGAATGATCCCATCTATAAGAACGCATTTGATAATGCACAAACTGCTGCTCGCAAAGCTGCTAATCAAGGTGCGCAAAACTATATAAATGGTAGTAATACCAATACACCAAATGAAAATACCCCCTCAGAAAGAGCTGCTGATGATTATGGATATCAACAAGCACAAAAGGGGTATGATGAGCAAAGAAAAGGAGAAGCTACTAATAATGGTAGCAATCCATCATATCAAGCTGGGGTACAAATGGCTGAAGACGTAGATAATGGTGCTAAAATGGCAGATCAATTTACTGATAATACTTATCCAGGAAAACAAAATGATAGTCAGGCCCAAAAAGATGCCTATCAAGCAACTAAAGCTGCTTATCAAGCAGCAATGAATGGCACTGGCCAATCTGATAATAGTAGTCAATCGCGAGCATATCGCGATGCTTATGCAACTGCTTATCAAGATGCTAATAATCAAATTAATGCTATTAATAAAGGAAACATTACTCCAGACCGTTTAGTACCAGGACAAAGAGTGGCTTATGAGCAAGCGCAAGCAGCAATCAATAGTGCTATTAATGATGCCCAAAACAATCCAGATACTATTAATGATAAATATAATGGTACCGATAATGCATCCAGAGCCTATCAAGCTGCTAAAGCTGGATATGCTAATGCTGGTAATAATAATATTGATTCTAAGTATGCTGATGATCCAGTATATAAAAAAGTATTCAATCAGGCTAAAAGCGATGCCCAAGCTCAAGCAGCGCAAGCAGTGAAAGATTTTGCTGATGGCAAAGATAATCACAATCAAAATGATCATACTGCTTTCGGCAAATCTTATAATCAAGGCTACAATGAAATGCAAGCTGGTTATAAGGCTAATCCAGTGGATACATTAAATAATGATCCATCCTATCGGGCTGGTGTTCAAATGGCTAAAGATGTGAAAGCTGGAACCACTGATGCTTATACTAATCCTAAACAAGGGAATAATTATCAAGGGAGCTTAGCTCAACAAGAAGCTTATCAAGCAACTGTGGATGCTAATACTGCTGCTTCATCTGATGGTAAAATGCGTGATAATTTAACGAATCAACCACGAGCATATCAAGATGCATATAAACAAACTTACGAGCATGCTGCCCAAATGACTAGGGATGCCGCTGCCGGTAAAATCAATAAGAATGACTTGAATAATCAATTAGATCGAGAATCTTATACGCAAGGGATTAATTTATCGCAAAAAGGTTATCAAGCTGCTCAAGATAATGATCCAAATACTAATGATAATAAGTATCATGGACAAGGTATATCTGATTTGGCTTATCAGGGTGCCAAGGCTGGATTTAATGATGGAACTAAAAATGTAGACACAAAGTCTAATAATGATCCAGTTTATGTAAATGCATACAATACTGCTCGTGATGCGGCTCGAAAATACGCTAAAAGTGGTGCGCAAGATTTTGCCCAAGGAACCTTTAAGAAGGGCAGTGATCCTGATGAACATGATGATAAGAATCTAAAAGATGCTTTAAATCAAGCTCGTGATTATGGATATCAACAAGCTCAAAATGGTTATAATGATCAACAGTCTCAAAAGGACAAAGATTTAACTAAGAATGGTAATCCAGAATATGATGCTGGAGCAAAGATGGCTCGTGATAGCAATCTTGGAGCACAATTTGCTTTGAATGGTACTGGTACTAATCCAGAAAATAGTGATATTGCACAAAGAGATGGCTATCAAGCAACTATCAATGGGTATCAAGACGGAGCTAATGGCCATAAACAAAAGGATTTAAGCGGTCATTCACAGGCCTATAAAGATGCTTATAATCAAGCATATGAAAATGGTCAAAAATTAGCACAACAAGGTGCTTCTGGGAAGCAATCTAATAGTAATTTATTACAAAATAATGTGCCAGGGCAAAAGGCTTATGCCCAAGGTATTACTGATGCAAATAGTGGTTATCAAGCTGCTGCTAGTCAAGATAATATGAATGATGATGGCAATCATAATGATGTAAATAGTAATACAGATAAAGCCTATCAAGGTGCATTAGCTGGATTCAAAGATGGTGGTCAAGGACTAAATAATCCATCTAATACAGATCCGGTTTATGTGAAAGCCTATCAAGACGCTAATCAAGTTGCTCAAGCTGCTATTCAAACTGGAGTTAATGAATTTGCTCATGGGGATGATAGCAGTAGTACTAATAGTCAAACTAATCCAATTAGTACTGCACATAATCAAGGGTTTGACCAAGCAAAATCAGGTTATGAGGCTCAGTTAGCTGGTCATGCTGATTTTACTAATCATAATCCTGGTTATATAGCTGGTGTTAATATGGCTAAACAATATCAAGCTGCAATCAATGATACTAATAATGATCCAAATCAAGCTGGGTCAACTGATCCAGTTAGTCAAGCTACTCGTGCTGCTACTTTAGCTGGTTATTCGGACAGTATTCATAATATTGATAATTCAAAGGTCGTGCCAGCTCAGTATCAAAATCAAAGTAAAGTATATCAAGCAGCTTATGCTAAAGCTCGTCAGGCTGGAATTATTAATACTAAAGCTGGGGCAGCCGCTTTTAATAATAATGATGTTGCACCAACTGGAAATGATATTAATTCCATGGCTAAAGAACAAGGCTTTGCAGCTGCTCGTGATGCTTATAAGAAAGCTCAAGAAAATTCAACCATCAGCCAAAGCAATGATGGCAGTAATTATAGTGAAACTTATAATGGAGCTGCTAATGCCTTTAACAATGTTTTAAAGGGTAAATATGATGAACCAGATTCAAGTTCGGATATTTATAATTCCGCATATCGAAAAGCAATGAATGAAGCCAAACAATTAATTCATGAAGCTGCAATTAATCATATTAACAATGATAAAGGTAATGGCAGTAGTAATTTATCAACAGATACAATTTCAAGATTATCTGATTTGGGAATGAATGATGCTGCTAAAGCTTATCAAGCGGCCCAAGATAAAGAAAATCCATATCATTCCACAGACCCTAATTCTATTGATGTGTATAATGGTGCAAAAGCAGCCTTTGGTGATATTAATAATGGACATGTTAATACTAGCCGTAATGGCAATGATTTATACAATGCTAGTTATGATCAAGCATTAAAAGATGCACAATCATACGCTCAAAAGGGTGCTGATGGATACTCTAATGGTAAACATATTACTCCGCCCGTCAATATTTTAGGGAATTTAGTAAATCCAACAAATGCTGAAATTGATGCACTGAACGCTGGATATAATCAAGCTAAGGCTGGACATGATGATGCTAAGAATGGTGTAACTAAACCAAAACAAAATAATCCATATTATAATAATGAATTTAACGCTAAGGCTGATATTAATACTGGGACATCAGCAGCAATGCAAGATGCTACAAAAGGTAATCAAGATACTGGAGATAATAAGTTAGACCAAGCATATAATGGGACGGTTGACGCTTATAAAAATGCTGGAAAAACTGCTCGTGACATTAGTCAAAAGCCAATTGCATATCAAGATGCATATAATAAGGCAAAAGATGATGCCCAAAAGAATTATCAAGCTGGTGCAGATCAATTTAACAATAATCTTGCTAATTCACAAGTTAATGATAAGGGGGCTCGTGCCATTGCTTATAACAATGGTTATCAAGAAGCTCAAGCAGCTTACAATCAAGTTTTGAATAATCCTAATGTTTTGCCATCATCATTAACACCCGCTCAACAAGTTGGTTATGATAAGGCTAAACAAGTGATTGCTGGAATGAATGATTACACTAATGGCAAGCAACCTAATAGTAGTGATAGTAATTACAGCTTTGGTTATAATGTTGCTCAACAAGCTGCTACCAAGGCTTTAGCTGATGTCAAAGCTGATAAACCAAATGCAGTTACTAATGACGCCATTTTAGATATTAATCCGAATGCAACTAAGCTTTATCGCGATATCTATAATGATACTTATAACGGTTATCAAGCCGGATACAATGATCAAGCAGCAGTTAAAAATGCTAGTCGGGCTTATCTGAATGCTTATCAACAAGGTCAGGCTGATATCGTGATTCCTTCATATCCTGCATCTAATAATGAGCCGCTCAAACCTAATGTTAATCATTTAGTTAAAACGGCATATAATAAATCTAATCAAAATGATATGAATGCAGGTATGAGAACTGCCCTTCGTGAAATGAAACCTGCTAAACATCGTTCTAGTTACTATAATCAAGGCTATCGTAATGGTATTGATGGATTAGCAGGGATGAAAGCTGCAAGTAATGGTCTTAAATTAAAAGCTGGACATGATGATGCTTATAAGACAGGTTACAATGGCTATAAAGCAGGTGTTCGTGCAGCTGAAAGGACTATTAAGGCTAACCAACATATGAGTAAACGTGATTTGGCTGGCAAATCAAAACTTTATGTATATACATTTAAACAAGGGATGAAGCATGAAGAACGTCGTCAACATAATGTTGGTGCTATCAAGGGAATTAAGCAAGCTAAATCAATGCATGCAATACCAGCTAGCTTATCATTGACCCATTCATCGGCATACGTAAAATCATATGTGCATGCATATAAACTAATGATGAAACGTCACATGCCAAAATATGTATATAATATTCGTACCATCTTTGTTCATAAACAATTAAGATTTACTAACAAGAATCGGATAGTTCGTTATGTAAAAATGCCAAGGTATAAAGCAAAATTATTAAAAGTTACTGGAATTGCTTATTATAAGAATGGTATTCCAAGATATCGTGTTATCGGTGGTGGCATGATTGCTGACAAACATGGTACTGGTGTAATTGCTGCTAACAACAGCATTGTAGATGCATATTACCATCATAACTTTAAGACCTTTAGATTAATTAAACCTAGTGGGGCTTTGGTTCATACTGGTAAGAAGTTCAGTAATGGTAACGCTGTGCGCAAGTTATATCATGGTGAAATCTTTAAAGTTGATCGTGTTGTTAAATATCATGGGTTAACGAGGTTCTATATTGGCCATGGCTTATATGTAACTAGCAATAAAACTTATGTTAAAAAGATTGGTTAAATAATAAAACAGCTACAATTATCTAGTGATATTGTAGCTGTTTTATTATTTTATAAGCTAATTTTTTTAACTATTATTTTATAAGCTAATTTTTTTAACTATTAATTTAATAGTGATAATTTAAAGGTGTGGGTTGATTTATCTAATCCTTTTATAATATTTAAGTTATTTAAAGTTTTTATTAATTTGGAGATGTTTTTTTATGCAATATAATAAAAAACAATTTAAAAAAATAAATGATAAAAAAATTATGAAAAAGGTAAAGAAAAATTGGGTTGTATTATCTGTTTCTTCTTTAGCAATTCTTGGAGGATTTACGGTTAGTGGAACACTTTCTATGAATAAATTTTCGAATTATGCTAAAGCTGATGTTAATACTACATTAAGTGCGTCAGCAAAAACAGATGAAGTACAAAATAATTCATCAAATGATGCAGCAAAAACAGATGAGGTACGAAAGGATTCATCAAATGATGCAGCAAAAACAGATGAGGTACGAAATAATTCATCAAATGATGCAGCAAAAACAGATGAGGTACGAAAGGATTCATCAAATGATGCAGCAAAAACAGATGAGGTACGAAATAATTCATCAAACGATGCAGCAAAAACAGATGAGGTACGAAAGGATTCATCAAACGATACAACAAACAAATCTTCGGTTTTGCCACTTAATAAAGATAAATTAAAGCAAGTTATTTCTTCTAATAGCAAGTTAGAAACTATGTTAGGTGTTAATTTACAATCTAATTCCAATATTCAACAAAAACAAGCAGATGAAGGAGCTATTAAAGCTTGGAATACTATCCATTCTGATGATTCGCAATCAGAAGATGATTCTATTGATACTAATACCGATGCATATAAAGCAGGATATAAAGGTTTAGTGGATGCTTGGAATAACTATAATGAACTAAATAGCAAACGAGGCACCCAAGCAACTAAAAATTATGCTAATAAAGCTTATGCCCCATCAGATGGAGCAAAAACAGACTATAATAATCCACATAGTGTTGATTCAAACTTAAATAATGGAAATTCAAATTTTGATGGTACAAATAAAGCCCAAATTTTGAATGATCCTAATGCTAGTCAAAATCAAACTTCTGATGAATTACATAATATGGTTGATTCATCCAAAAATGGATTTCATAATTCAACTAATAATTATAATGAAAATATAACATTTGATGACAAAAATGATGTCACAATTAATGATGATAATGAATTTTATTATAATCAAGGAATTACAGATTTCTTGAAGTATCAAGGGGCATATGATGCAGAAACAGGTCGTTGGAATGACAATAATCAAAATGATGCTTATACGCCAGATGAAAGCTCTGCTAATGCTTATGATCAAGCATATCGCGGTGCTCAAGATGCTATTAGTCAACAATTCAATAATGATGATAAATTGAACTATGATGTAACTAAAATTGACTCTTTTAATCCTACTAATCATAATGATGTAAATACAGCTTACACACAAGGATTTAATGACGTAAAAAATCAAGTTAATTATAATAAGATAGCTTATGTAGCTAATAGTAATCAACTATTAAATTCAATTTCTACACGTTTAGCAGGTTATTATAGTGGTGATATTCAAAAAATTAACTTTTTGAATAATATGAATTTGGTAGATGTTCCAAAAATTATTTATTCAACTCCTTCTAATTTGGACTTAAGTTTTAATGGACAGAATCATATTGTTGATGCTTATAATTCATCTTATGAATTTTATCCAGCAAGTAAGTCTACACAAATAACAATTGAAAATTTTAGCGAATTATACGGAACAAATTATTATGGACCAGTTCACTTAACAAATTTATCTAATGCCGGCAATATTAACTATAAGAATGTTACTTATGTAGGGCCACAGTTAGTTAATGCTACGTATGCATCTGTAAATGTTTATGGTAATTTAAATGTATTTTCCGTTGGTAGTTACAATAGTCCTTGGAATGGAAAAGTCTCAACACTAGGTAGTATATATGATGGGGACAGTCAACAAAATATGGAGATATCTCAACTGACCATGCATAATGGAAGTAATTATTATGGAAGTACCACAGGTGGAAATGCAATTCAATTAAGCAATAACGGAAAACTTTTGGTATCTAATAATGCTCATATGAAAATTGTTCCTAAAAGTATGAATTTTGCTCCTGAAGATCCAGCTCCAATTTCTATAAAGCCATCTGGAATTTATATTATGAGTGGTACTTTGGAAATTGATAAAGGTGGTTTAGTTGAAATTAACCCAACTACCTCTACTAGCACAGGCTTAGCTAAGGGGATTTATGATGATGGATCAGTTAATATTCAAGGAGGAGAACTAGATATTAACGATAATGGTTCCTTACCAATAAATGATGATGCCAATTATATTGGTAGTAATATGAATATTACTAATAATGGTTGGCTAAAAATAAATGGTAGTAATATGAATGGAACCCAAAGTACTTATAAAGATGATCTATTAAGTGTTGGCGGTAAGCTAATGGTAACAAATGATGGTAATATGGCAATTCATACTGATGGGACAGGTAATGATGATTTAGTATTGATTGATAATTCAGGAACTTTCCATGTTGATAATCCTGGTGAAAAAGTTCAACTTCAAATTGATAATATTAATGGTAATCCTGGAAAAGGAAGATTGTTTACCAAGCAAATAAATGCTTATTATACTAGATATGCAATTGGTTATCAAAATAATCAAGATAATATTCCTAATACTCCTGAACTGGTTCCATATTCGAAAGTTATGGTTCCAGCTAGTGGAAAAATATCGTATAGAGGATTGGACGGCGAAGAAAAACAATCTAATGATGATACTACTGGAATTAAATATTTTTCATTTAATTCTAATCCACGTGCAGTATTTAAAGGTAATATTGATGCTCAAGACCAACGCAATGGTGAACATCAATTAACTGGTTCAATCATTTTAAAAAATCTTCCATCTAATGCAGGATTAGGTGACAATGGTAAGATAGCTATTAACGTAACCGTTGATGATAATCCAAACATTGTTGCTAAACCTGTATCAATGAAAATTGATAATGATGATATTCATCCTGATAATGGTACTGGAACTAATGGTTATGTAATTAACATTCCAAGCAATGCTAAAAATAATGATGTTATTAATTTTGTATATGATTTATCTGATACACCTAAAAAATCAGTTGACGTTACAACAAATTATTTTAATGGTATTCAAGAACAAAAACTCACTACTGATGGTAATAATTATATATCCCAAACTCCAGGATCTGATAAAAATATAAGTAATAATCCTGAAGATAAATTAAATCCAAGTGTTAATAATTTATTGACTACCCAAGATGCTATTAATGATGGTATTAAAGATGGAATAAACGATTCTTCTATTAAGGAAACAAAAAAAGATAACTATAGTAAGTATCAACAAAATAAGAGCTTATCTAAAACTTACATTAATAATTATAATGATGCTTATGATGGCTATCAACAAGGAATAAATGACTTAATTAATACTAATTCTGAAAATCAATCTTATAATCCTTCACAATATGATACTAAATCTGATGCTTATAAAAATGGATATAAACAATCAAATGATGATTATCAAAAAGGTTTTAAAGATAAGCTAGATAATAAAACTAAACAAGATTCTTTGAATAATGTTTCATACAAAGATGGTAGTGATGTTGCTAGTGGTGTTCAAAATACTATTAATGGTGTTTCAGATAATAGCAATAATGAACAATTAAATGGCCATAATGAATTTAATGCTGGTTTTAAAGCTGGAATGAATAATTTAAACAAAAACAAAAGTGCTAATTATGATCCCGCCTATAATTATGGAATTCAAGTAGCATCTGGTATTCAAAAACATGATGATAGTAATCAAGATGCAAAAGACATATATAATGGAATTCAAGATGCTTTACAAAAAAACAATCCATCTTCTCAATCATCTGCTGGTTACAATACTGCATATGAAGCTACAATTAATGGAATGAAAAATCAGAGCACTGATGGTTTCAATGCTCCTCAATCTTATGCCAATGAAATTGGTAAAGCTGCATTTAAAGGAATAAGTGATGGTGCTTCTGGTAATACAACGTCGATGTCTGATAGCATTAAAAATTCTACCTATTCCAATGCTAAAGCCGCTTTTAACGCAGGATTTAATGATAATAATTCAGACAATAAGAACTTAAATCCATATGCTTACCAAGCAGGTCAAGATACTAAACAAGGTATGGATGATGCTATTGCTGGTAAAAAAGCCGATCCTACTTATTCTAATAATGATAATTATAATAATGCTTATCAAGCTGCTAAAGATGGTTTTAATGGTCAAATCCCTAGTGATTTAGATAAACAAGAAAGAAAAGCATATAATCATGGTGAAAATGTTGAAGTAGCAGTTCAAGCTGCTTCTCAAGATATTGATAATAGGAAGAATAGTAGTGATGATAATAGTGCCTATAAAGCTAGTTTGCCATCAGATCCGTCGGATCAACAAGCTTATAAAGAAGCTTATACTGCTTACAAAGACGGTGCTAATAAATCAAACTCAGATAATCCAGCTGCACCAGAAAAAACGGATGATATAAATAATAAACAAGGTTTAGCTTATCAAGCAGGAACTACTCATCAAGCGACTGAAGATGGTGTCGATGATGCTCGTAATGAAAATGATGCTCATGCTAAAAATTATCAAAATAATGATAATAATAAGTCAGCATATAACAATGCCAAGGACGCTTATCAAGCAGGATTTAATCAACAATCTGATAGTAGTTCAATAGACAATAATCAAGGTGGATCATACAACTTTGGTCGTGCTGCTCAAGCAGCTATTCAAGATGCAGCTAGTGGTAAATATAGTGATGATCCTGAAAGCTCAAATAATGATTCACAAAATCATCATCGTGGTATACCTAGCGGTAGTGATGATAGTGCATACAGTAAGAACAATGCTGCATTACCATGGACCAATCCACAAAAACAAGA
>NZ_POSN01000011.1 GCF_002994005.1 Apilactobacillus quenuiae | reverse complement strand
GTTAAATACCGTCAACGCGTAAACAGTTACTCTTACACTTGTTCTTCTTTAACAACAGAGTTTTACGAGCCGAAACCCTTCTTCACTCACGCGGCGTTGCTCCATCAGACTTGCGTCCATTGTGGAAGATTCCCTACTGCTGCCTCCCGTAGGAGTCTGGGCCGTGTCTCAGTCCCAATGTGGCCGATTACCCTCTCAGGTCGGCTACGTATCATCGCCTTGGTGAGCCATTATCTCACCAACTAGCTAATACGCCGCGGGTCCATCCTAAAGTGATAGCAGAGCCATCTTTCAAGTTGGAACCATGTGGTCCCAACTAATTATACGGTATTAGCACTTGTTTCCAAATGTTATCCCCTGCTTTAGGGCAGGTTACCCACGTGTTACTCACCAGTTCGCCACTCGTCCCGAATCCAAAAATCATTTATGCAAGCATAAAATCAAATTGGGAGGACTCGTTCGACTTGCATGTATTAGGCACGCCGCCAGCGTTCGTCCTGAGCCAGGATCAAACTCTCATCTTATAGATGAAAAGCTTTTAACTAGCTCATCAAATTAATTGTTTTTAAAAGCGAATTGACTTCGCTGTGTTTAATTTACTTACGATCTAAATCGTAAGTTCCTTACACATCATTGATTATCAATCTTGTTCAGTTTTCAAAGATCTACTTATCAGTTA
>NZ_POSN01000002.1 GCF_002994005.1 Apilactobacillus quenuiae | reverse complement strand
TTCCCATTCCTTTATGGAAGTAAGACCCCTAAGAGATGATTAGGTAGATAGGCTAGAAGTGGAAGTGCAGCAATGTATGGAGCGGACTAGTACTAATTGGTCGAGGACTTAACCAAGTAAGGTGGTTCTCTAAAGGAATAATAATATCTAGTTTTGAAAGAACGAAGTTCTTTTAAAAGAATAGTGTGGTGGCGATAGCTAGAAGGATACACCTGTTCCCATGCCGAACACAGCAGTTAAGCTTCTAAACGCCGAGAGTAGTTAGAGGATCGCCTCTTGCAAGGGTAGGAAGTTGCCGCACAATTTTTAGAGTTTTCGATAAACATCGAAAACTCTTTTTTTATATACAATGTTACGTTTTATGGTAAAATAACAATTAATGTACATAATAAGGAGTAATTTATATGAAAAAAATTAAACTCTCTTTAGGCTGGCAGATACTAGTTGGCTTAATTTTGGGAATTATATTGGGTATAATTTTTTATAAAAATGCAACAGCAATTACTGCAATGCAGAGTATTGGAACTATCTTTATTCGTTTGATTCAAATGATTGTTATTCCAATTGTTATTTCTTGCTTAACTGTTGGAATTGCAAGTATTGGTGATATTCATAAATTGGGTAGAATCGGTGGAAAAACAATTTTATACTTTGAACTTATGACTACTATAGCCATTGTTTTAGGCCTAGTAATTGGTAATATTTTCCATCCAGGAGATTTTATTAATGTTCACGCATTACACGGTACTGATATTACTCAATATTTAGCAACTGCTAAGAGTGCTAATCATAGTGGTATTTGGGGTACTTTAATTGGACTTATTCCAGTTAATATTTTTAACTCGATTAGTAGTGGTGATATGATGCCAATTATCGTTTTTTCAGTATTATTTGGTTTAGGGACATCTGCAATTGGTGAAAAGGGACAAGTTATCATTGATTTAATGGAATCCATTTCTCAAGTAATGTTTAAAATAACTGGCTGGATCATGAAATTATCACCCATTGGTGTTTGTGCTTTAATAGGTGTTACTTTGGCTGAATTAGGGCTTTCAGCACTTGCTCCACTAAGTTACTTTGTATTACTAACGTATGCTACAATGGCAATTTTTGTAATTGTAGTAATGGGTGCCGCTGCAAGAATTTTTGGCTTTAGAATATTTGATTTGTTAAAAGTCGTTAAAGAAGAAGCAATTTTAGCATTTTCAACTGCTAGTTCTGAAGCAGCTTTGCCTAGAAATATTGATAAGATGAGTAAATTTGGTGTTAGTCCATCAATTGTATCTTTTGTTATTCCAACTGGATATACATTTAATCTTGATGGATCAGCTATTTATCAATCATTAGCTGCATTATTCCTTGCCCAAGCATATGGAATTCATTTATCAATTGGACAACAAATTACATTGTTAATTACTTTGATGATTACTTCAAAAGGAATGGCAGGGGTGCCAGGGGCCTCATTTGTTGTACTATTAGCTACCTTATCTACTGTTAATATTCCAATCTCTGGAATGACTTTTATTGCAGGAATCGATCGTTTTATCGATATGGCAAGAACTGCAGTTAATGTTATTGGTAATTCATTAGCAACCGTTATTATTGGTAAATCTGAAAATGAATTTGATACCGAAAAAGAAAAAGCTTATATGGCAAAACTTAAATAACTAAAAAAGGACTCAGAATATATTCCTGAGTCCTTTTTATTTTATTTATCGTAGATAAACAGCAATTACTTTGGCGTAAGTCATGTTCCCACAACTCAACGAAGATTTCTGTGTAATCTCATAATTACTCATTTTATCTAATTAATAGTAAATTTGGTATAAACTGTTGTTCATACCTCCCCAATTAGTTCCCTAAAAGGTGAAGCATCAATAGTTAATTATAAATTACTGTTATTAATTGCTGACAATTCACTGTCATTAAATGCAATTAAATGATACTGAGATAACCAACAACAGTTAATTTTTCCTTAAACAATCTATAGCTAAAAAGTAAAGCATATGAGTTCGGGAAAATTAACTGTCAGTGGCTGTCTCAATTCAATTTTTAAAGAATTGAAACAACGTTTGACAATAATTTTCCCTTGATAGAATGATCTTTGGACGCTCCTGGATCAAAAGGTAATTCTGCCATAGTTGTTTTCCCTCCTTTGAAAATTAATAATTATTTCTTTTACTATTTAATTATAATACAAAAATGATTAATCAATCAAGTTAATTACATTTTCATATTCATTTTATCGTAGCATTCCATACCACCTAGATTAAGTTCTGATGGTTTTACACCACGCTCCTTAGCAAATGCGTTCATTAAGGTATCCATGTCCATTAAATTGAACTTTTGAGGTTTCTTAGGATCTTGAACTTCAATTTGTGCCATCATACCACCATCTTCATGTTCAATAATGTGACAATGATACATAAAGACACCGGTATGATCAAACCATACTTTGATCTTAACTGTTTCATTGGGATCAACGGCGATGGTATCTTTTAAACCAGTTTCATTTGGATAAGGTGCCTTGCCATTACGTGATAGAACTTGGAATTGGCAACCATGCATATGATATGGGTGAATCATACCACCATCACAGTCGTTAGAATTAGTAATTTCCCAAATCTCACAACTACCCAGTGTTTGTTTAGAATCAATACGTTGCATGTTGAATTTCTTATCATTAATTGCTACTTCTTCATCCATACCGGACATTACAATCTTATGCACTGGAGTATCTGGAGTTACTTCAGGCGCATTTAATTTAAATAATGTATCTGGAAGGGTTGAATCATCCTCAGCGAATTTATGAATTCTGAAATGCACAATTGGGACATCATCAGAATATAGTGTTACTTCATCACCAGGTTTATAGTTGCTGAAATCAACCACAATTTCAGCTCTTTCAGCACAAGTTAACATTAAATGGGTAAACTTCACTGGATGTTCTAGTAAACTACCATCACCAGCTACTTGAGTAAATGGAAGGTTATCTGAAAAATGTAATCTCCATTCACGACGATTAGCGCCATCTAGAATTCTAAAACGAACTTTTTGGGTGGTTACGTCAAAGTATGGGTTAACGGTACCATTAATCATTGCAGTAGGGCCTTGAACACCATCAGGGTCATAATCAGCATGATAATCCCATTGATTATTTTCATGAAATTTACGATCCTGTAAAATTAAAGGAATATCATCGACTCCATAATTTCTTGGTAGGGGTAGTGATGCTTCATGTTCATCCTTGACGACAACAGCAGTAGCTAGACCATGCCAAACTTGTTCAGCAGTTGATGGGCATGGATGAGCATGCAACCATAAAGTAGCAGCAGGTTGATCACATTTAAAGTTTAAAACTTTGGATTCGCCTGGATAAACTGGGGTATGACAACCACCATCAATATCACCAGGTACATTTAAACCATGCCAATGGTAAGTAGTTAATTCAGACAATTCATTTTTAACAGTTACATGAATGTTTTTGCCACGTTTAAAAATAATTGTTTTACCTAGTAATGGTTGGTTATACCCCCAAGTTTTAGTCTTTTTACCAGGCATAATTTGAGATTCTCCAGCTTCAGCAACAACAGTATAATACATATCAGTATCAGTTTCTTTGTCTGGATTTAAAGCTTCTGGAATTTTTAATTTTTGTTCTGGGATATTTGGTTCTTCTAGTGGAATATATCCTCCATCATGGGTATTAAAAGCAGGTTCATAAAAGAAGTAATCGTTTATTGTATTTTGATTTTCTGCCATGTATGTTCAATCCTTTCTTGATAATATACTTACATAATATGATTATTTATAAATGTTTGCAAATAATAATAATTATAAATTGATCATAAAAAAGAGAGACGAAATCAATCGTCTCTCTAAGTTATTAACAATAATTATTTTATTGTTCAGTGTACCATGGGTAATGGAAGTTACCTTCACGGTCTGTACGTTCATAAGTGTGAGCACCAAAGTAATCACGTTGTGCTTGTAGTAAGTTAGCAGGTAATACTTCAGCACGATATGAATCGAAGTAAGTAACAGCGGCTGAAAGTGATGGAACTGGAATACCAGCCTTAGTTGCTAAAGCAACAACATCACGTGCAGCACTTTGATACTTGTTAGCAATGTCTGAGAAGTAAGGGTCTAATAATAAGTTAGTTAACTTAGGATCCTTTTCAAAGGCATCAGTAATGTTTTGTAAGAATTGTGCACGAATGATACAACCTTCACGCCAGATTTGAGCTAATTCACCGAACTTCAAGTCCCAGTCATAGTCTTCTGAAGCGAAACGTAGTTGTTCAAAACCTTGTGCATAACTCATAATCTTACCAAAGTATAGTGCTTTACGTACTTTTTCGATAAGGTCTTTTTTGTCATCTTCACCGATAACGTCAGCAGCTTTTGGTCCGTTAAGAACTTTAGCAGCATTTAGACGTTCGTCTTTTAGCATTGAGATGAAACGAGCATAAACTGATTCAGAAATAACTGATTGATCAGTACCAATTTCCATAGCGTCCATTGATGACCATTTACCAGTACCCTTATTAGCACCACGGTCTAAGATCATGTCAACGATAGGCTTGCTCTTGTCTGAACCTAAGTCATCTTTTCTAGTTAAGATATCACCAGTGATTTCGATTAAGTAACTGTCAAGTTCACCTTTGTTCCAGTCTTTAAAGATATCAGCAAGGTCATCAACTGAAATACCAGCACCATTACGTAGAATGTTGTAGCTTTCGTCGATTAATTCTTCATCACCATATTCGATACCATTATGAACCATTTTTACGTAGTGACCAGCACCATTTGGTCCAATGTATGAAACACATGGTTTGCCATCTTTAGCCTTAGCAGCAATCTTAGTTAAGATTGGTTCAACTAAGTCATAAGCTTCTTTTTGTCCACCTGGCATTAATGATGGTCCATGTAGGGCACCTAGTTCACCACCAGAAACACCCATACCGATAAAGTTAACACCTGATTTATCCAATTCAGCATTTCTTTTCATAGTATCGTGGAAGTTAGTGTTACCACCATCGATTAAAACATCACCTTTGTCTAATAAAGGTAATAGTTCACTGATAACAGCGTCAGTTGCTTTACCAGCTTTAACCATCATCATAATACGACGAGGAGTTTCTAGAGATTTAACAAATTCTTCAACAGAGTAACTTGGAACCAAGTTTTTGTCTGCGTGATCCTTCATTACATCTTCAGTTTTTGAAGATGAACGATTATAAATACCTACAGTGAAGCCTCGGCTTTCAATGTTAAGGGCTAAGTTTTTACCCATAACAGCCATTCCAACAACACCAATGTTTGCTTTTGATTCAGCCATTATAAACCTTCCTTTTTTAAAGAAAATTGTGTATAAATATACACTTAAATTTTAACATTTTACATATTAAATGTCATATAAATTATTTTTTAATCCATTCATTGCCATCGCGTGCTAATAATTCATCAGCAGCTTTTGGTCCCATTGAACCAGGAGTGTAGTTAGGGAAGTCTGGTTGGTCATGATCCCAAACATTTCTAATTACATCAGCGAATTTCCATGCACGACCTACTTCATCCCAACTAGCAAAGTTAGTAGCATCACCTAGGATAGCATCATGAATAAGTCTTTCATATGGTTCTGGAGTAGCAGCCTTTTCATCATCTGATTGAACATGAGTTAAATCAAGTGGTTGCATTTCCATACCTTGTCCAGCTTTCTTACCATTTAGATGTAAGATTACCTTGTTAACAGGGTCAACAAATAATGTTAAAACATCGTTTTGTAAATCGCCTTCTTGCTTGCCTGAAGCAGCAAAAACATCGATAAGAGGTTTTTTGAATACAATGTCAATACGAGTGAATTTATCAGCTAACATCTTACCAGTTCTGATATAGAATGGAACGTTTGCCCAACGTTGGTTATCAAACATTACTTTACCAGCAACATATGTTTCTGTATTTGAGTCTTCAGGAACATTGTCTTCATGGCGGTAATCAGCTTGATCGCCTTTTTTACCATATTGTCCACGCACAAAGTTTTCACGAGCTTCATCTGGTGAGTAGATTCTCATGCTACGTAAAGCACGAATTTTTTCACTACGAACGTCAATGTCTTTAAATGAAACTGGATCTTCCATTGTAAGAATACTTAGCATTTGCATAGTATGGTTTTGAATCATATCACGAAGTGCACCGGCGCCATCGTAATATCCAGCACGTTCTTCAACCCCTAATTTTTCTGATAGGGTAACTTGCACGTTTTTAATATATTTATTATTCCAAATACCTTCGATAAGTGGGTTGCCAAAACGTAATGCCAAGATGTTTTGCACCATTTCCTTACCTAAGTAATGGTCAATTCTGTAAACTTGGTTTTCGTTAAATGATTTACCTAACGCATTATTCAATTCTTCAGCAGATTCGTAATCACGGCCAAATGGTTTTTCGATGATTAAACGATTGAAACCGCCATTATCTGATAAGCAATTATGTGCTTTTAGATTTTTAGCGACAGTACCAAAGAAGTTAGGAGCCATTGAGATGTAGAAAATACGATTTCCTTGAATATCATATTTATCATCTAATTTGTTAGCGTATTCACTTAGTGCATCATAATGTTCAGGATTAGTTACATCATGTGACATATAGTAAAAGTGACTAGCGAAGTTTTTAGCTTCATCTTCACTTTCAGCATTATCTTTTACTGATTCCACAATAACTTCGTGGAATTTGTCGTCACTCCATTCACGACGACCAGTTCCAATTAATGCAAAATGTTCTTGATCAATGTAGCCCTTTTTATATAAATTGAAAATTGAAGGGTATAGTTTACGTTTAGCTAAGTCACCTGTTGCACCAAAAAGCATGAACAAGGCACGAGTTGCTGTTGCCAATACCGTCACTCCTTATACAAAATTTGAACGAAGCTACAATAAATGTTTAATTAGATAAACATTTATTTCGCTCTATATACATGGTTATTATATAACACAAAGTGAAATTAAAAAAGTGTTTTTAACTCCATACAAAATAGATATGAAAACGCTTTATTATTTTTATAAGCTAATCATTTAGAAATGTTTTTAATAAAAGCTTTATAATGATATAAATGAGTATTTTGTAAAAAGGGGGAATTGTTATGAAAAAAAGAAAAGGATTAGGGATGAAACTAATCTTTATGTATTCTTTGTTACTTAATTCAGGAGCTTCATTTATGTGGCCATTAGTGACAATGTATATAAATGATTATCTACATAAGTCTTTAATGGTTTCAGGTGTTTCATTACTACTAATGTCTAGCTTTATGATTGTTGGTAATTATGTAGGAGGATTCTTATTTGATCGATGGTCAGCATATAAGGCATCAATGATTGGTATTTCAATTTCAACGCTAGCGATTTTGTCTTTAATTTTCTTCAATGGTTGGCCAACTTTTGCAGTGTTATTATTTTTCTTAGGGTTTGGAGATGGAATTAGTCTAACACTGCTTAATTCTTATGCAACTACAGTTAAGGATCGTGATGTGCGTTCTGTTTTTAACCTTTTATATATTGGTTTGAACTTAGGAGTTGTAATTGGAACTGCAATGGTCGGCTATTTATTAAAGTATGGAGTTGCGATTGTTTTCATTGCAGCTGGAATTTTTTATGTAGCTCTTTGGTTAATGACATTCTTTTATTTCAACGTTGATTTTACTGATAATCAACCGGTTTCCGTTGACCAAAAACAACCTGTTAAAATAGTGGAACATTCTAAAATCAACTTAATTTATCCTATCTGTATGATGGTATTTGGTGTTTATTTAAGTTATACATTGTGGGAAAGCATTATGTCAGTTCATATTGTTAATATGGGGATATCTTTTGAGAGTTATTCTAGTCTCTGGACGATTAATGGTCTAATGATTGTAATCGGTCAACCACTAATTAATTACTTGAGCAAAAAAATAAAAGTTAAAATTTCAACACAAGTCTTCATTGGGATTTTTATATTTGCGATTTCTTTCTATGGATTAATATTTGCAAAAAGTTACGTTGGTTTCTTATTAATCATGGTATTTTTAACATTTGGTGAAATGATTGGCCTACCGGACGTACCAGCATGGATCGATCAACTATCCAACAAGGCTGAAAAAGGAAAATATCAAGGATTGTTCAATGCTTTAATGTCAGCTGGAAGGGCAATTAGTCCTTTATATGGAGGATTATTTGTTGAATATTTAGGATACAATCCATTGTTTATTTTTACAGCGACATTAATTATGGTGACATGGTTGATTGTGATATATATAAATAAAAAATCAGCTTAACTAAAAAACGCTTTATGTTTTAAACATAAAGCGTTTTTTTAATTATTTAAGAAGCCTTGTGCTTTAATGATTGGTAATAAATCTTTACGATAGTTTCCTTTTGATATATCTGCCCAAATATTTTTGAAGAAGTTAGTATCACGATTGCTACCTTTACGATTTTTATAATATTCATTCAATGTTTTATCAAAGTTTTCAACAACTTGCATGTTGGGTTCTTGATATGCATTTTCAAAATGAATAAGTTCGTTATTTATTCGCGGTTTTAAATCAGGCATTGATGCAGGATGACCAATAGCTAAACCTAAAACGGGGAAGGTTAATTCAGGTAAGTTAAATATTTTAATAATTTCTTTGGGATTATTATAAATGCTTCCCATGATAGTTCCACCTAAGCCCATACTTTCAGCGGCTAATAAGGTGCTTTGTACTGCTAAATCAACGTCGTGTATGGATGCTAAAAATTTATCTGCAGAATGAAGAGCTTCTAAATTAGCATCTGGTTTGTGATTCTGAATAATTTTGGCATTACGATGTTGATCGGCAATGAATAAGAAAAAATGACCAGCTTTATCTGGTAAATGGTGAAGGGTAATTTCACCTAAGCGTGCTAGTTGTTTAGGGTCAGTTACACTGATAATTGAGTATTGTTGTTCACTCATACTATTAGAAGTTCTTTGGGCAGCATTGACTAATGTATTAACTTCTTCCTCAGTTAACTTTTTATCTGTAAAATCACGAATACTACGATGATTTTTAATAGTTTTTAAAACTTCATTTTCAATTGCCATGAACTAAAACTCCTTAGTATATTTAAAAAAAGTTTATCAGCAAATTTTAGTTTTTCAAAGCAGTTTGCTTTAGTAGATTATATATTCTTGGTAAATCGCGGTCTGTACCACGTAATTCAAAGTCACTTACAAATGGACAATCAAATGATTCAGCATAACGTTTTGCTGATAAGCAATATTGTTCATTAAAGTTTTTATTACCTGATCCAACGACACCAATACAATAATCACGGTTGTTATCATATGCAATATATTCACCTAACGCATTGGTCATCATTTCTTTGACACCATTATCAATTCCATTGCCACCATCTAGATAAGTAGGAACAAACGCGAAAAAATTACTATTTTCATGTGCAAAGTCAGTTTGATCTGAAACTTCAGTGGCTTTAATAATTGGATTATGATTGTCTTTTTGATTTTCTTCACTTGCAAAGTTAACTAAGTTATTAACGAAATTTTTAGTGTTACCAGCGATTGATATATATAGAATACGAAGAGGTTTCAAAGGTAAGACGTCCTTTCAATAAAAAAATCTGTTAGAAATTAATTCTAACAGATTTTTTATAATAATGATTATTGTTTATTATCATCACTTTTTAATTCTTTTGGTTTATTTGAATTATTATCATCATTTACGTTAACTTCAAATAAATTAATAAATGAATTTTCAAAATGTAGCACTTTAAATGTAAATTGATCAATTGTAAATTCAGTTCCTGGTTCAATACGCATCCCAGGATTGTTATCAATAAAGTAACCGGAAAGAGTAACGCTATCTGATTTGCTGAAGTCCTTGATTTCAGTTCTAAAGTAACGTTCAAAATCATAAGTTGTCATTTTACCACTTACTTGGTAGGTACCCTTAGGTTGCTTAAAGATATATTCATTAGTTGCAGGGTCAATTTCATCTCTAACAGTTCCAAATAATTCTTCATAAATATCTTTATCAGTAATTATTCCTGAAGTTCCACCATATTCATCGACAACTACAACGATAGGTGTACGTAATGTAATCATTTTTTGTAAAACTTCAGTGATTTTCATATTTTCTGGAACCGTTGCAATATCCCTTAGCAAACGACCTACTTTGATATCTGGATTGACACGTGATTGACGAACCATATCATAACAGTATACATAACCTAAAATATTATCTTTATTGTTATTTTCAACGATTGGAATACGACTATATTTAGTTTGTAAATATTTTCCAATAGCATTTTTAATATTAGTATTAATGTCCATAACTGTTAATTGAGTACGATCAATCATAATATCTTTAGCCACTTTATCGTTGAAATCAAATGCCCTTTGCATATACAAGTAGTCATATTTTTCAAGTGCACCATTTTTAACAGCATCTTTAGAGATGTTTAAAATTTCAGCTTGTGACATTGATTCATCGCTTTCATCGGTCATTTTAAGTCCCATTAATTTAACTACACCTGATGCGGTAATGTTAATGGCCCAAACACCGGGATAGAAAATTTTATGGAAATAATGCAATGGAGTAGCAACCAACCCTAAAATCCTTCTAGGCATTGCAATACTAATATTTTTAGGAACAACTTCAGTAAATACAACTTCCAAATAAGTTAAAATTAAGACACCAACAATACTACCAATTGCATGAGCAGTAGCTGGATTAATAAAATTGGGATCTATTTCTAGTAAATCAAATAATCCGTCTACGAATAATGCTTCACCAATCCAACCCATAATAATACCACTAAGTGATACTCCCACTTGAGTTGTTGATAAATAATCATTTAAATTAGTTATCATGAACATTTCACGAGATAACTTTTTGGACTTACCTTTATTTTCTTGTTCTTCTTCCAACATGCTGTAACGTGTTTGCACTAAGGCAAATTCACACGCAACAAAGAATGCAGCAAAGAAGAAGGCTATTAAAACAATGATGATTTGAAATGCTAATGCACCACTATCCAACAGAACATTCCCCGTTTCTTATATAAAATTGTATGTAAATAACTATACTAAATACAGTATACCCGTTATCAGTCCTTATTTTAAGTCATTTGGTAATGAAACAAAATTATTTAGTGTCATCTTAAAATTAAAAATAGATTAAAATACGATTGACTTATTCTAATTTAAGCGATAGATTAAACATTAACTTTAATAAAAATGGAGTGGTAAATATGAAATATGGGGTTATTGGTGCTGGCGCAATGGGTTACCGTTATGGAATTTTGCTACAAGAAAATGCAGAAGTAGATGTTGATTTTATTGATACTTGGGAACCAAATGTTGAAAAGGTTAAATCACAGGGTGGAGTGTATGTTTCTAGAGATCATGAGAATCGTCATTTAGTTCCAATTAATATTTATTATCCAGAAGAATATCAAGGACATCCAGATGTTTGGATTGTTTTTAAAAAGCAAATGCAGTTATCTGAAGAGTTAAAGCGTGATAGTAAATCAGGACTATTTCATTCAGATCAATATGTTTTTTCTGCAATGAATGGAATGGGACATTTTGAAAAGTTAGCTGAATATTTCGATGAAACTCATATTATTACTGGGACGGCAATGATTGCCACTGTGTTATCAGGACCAGGGGATGTTGATTTCATGGGGCCTAAAAATGGGGAAGCTATGCATATGGCTCCATATAAAAATTATCCAGTGGATGATGTAAACAAGCAAGTCTTTACTGATCTAAAAAAAGCTACGTTAGGTCCTGAAATGGCAGATGATTGGCTTGGCATGTGTATGACTAAAGTTATTTTTAATGCAGTTGTTAATACTTTATGTACAATGTTTGAAATTAAAATGGGTGAATTAATTCAATATGATGGAGTGCCAGATATGGCAGCACAACTTTTTAATGAATCTTTTGATGCTTGTGAAAGAGCTGATATTCCTTTGATTGGAACTCGCCAATCAAATGTGCAATTAGTAGTTGATAATTGTCATAAATTAAAATATCATTATCCATCAATGTATCAGGACTTTTCAAAAGGTAGAAATACAGAAATTGATTACATTAATGGTTATATTGCTAAAATAGGTCGAGAAAATGATTATGTCTGCCGAACCCATGAATTTGTAGTGCATGAGGTTCATTTAGCTGAGAAAATGCGTCAATTTAAAAAATAAAATTGTTCGAAATGGTTTAAATAATTTGTAAAATCGCATAAAATAAGAAAAGTAACTCATCAAGCAGGAAAAGAGCAGCCATTGGCTGCTCTTTTTCTTTACTCAATTATTTCTGTTAATAAATCTAATAACTTATCACGATTCCAAAGATCAACATTTAATTCTTTACTGGCAGTGATTGCATGAGGGGTGAAGTAACTATTACTAATAACAATGGCTTTTTTACATTTATAATATTCAATACCGGAACTAACTTCTTGAACGGCTTTAATGCCAACCGGTGAAGAATATAGTTTACATTGAAAACCGTAAGTAGTATCACCATTTTTAGCGAGTACATCAATGCCATAATCACTACTACCCTTGGTTAATTTAACATCTTGAAAACCTAGTTTGCTTAATAATTTGCAAGTGAAATTCTCGAATTGATAGCCATCAAAATTATCGATATTATTTAATTTCTTTTTAGCTTGATATTGTAAGAATTCGGTATATTGGCTGCTTAAAGTTTTTGCTTTTAACTTTTCTTTTTTTTGCTTTAATTCATCAACTTCATTTAAAAGATCATTCTTTTCATTTTTTAAATAGCTTAAATCTTGATAAATTTTATTGATTTCATTTACCTGTTGGCTTAGTTTTTGTTTGTATGCATTCATTGAATCGATGGTTTCTTCTAAACTATTCTTTTGCATTTGGAGTTGTTCAATTTTTTGATTGAACTTATTAGACTGTTGATAAAAACTTTCTTGGTTCATTTCTACTTTTGAATCATCATATTTTAGATTTTCATGTTTATTATATTTGATTTTGAAGATGAAAGATTTACGACCAGTAAGATTGAAATAAATGGTCTTTAACAAGTTTCTTTCACGACTAGGCATAATTATGTAGATTAAAAGTAAAGTAGTAAATACAGATAATATTTGCGTAATCCAGATGTTTAATTCACTAGTTTTAAATTCACTAATTCCTGTAACCATGCTAATGGCGATTAAAATATATAAACACCTTCTGATAGTATTCCAGGTTTTCAATATTAATTACTCTTTCTAATTTATAATTACCATTATTTTATCAAAAAAAGTATACAATTCCTAGTATGACAAGGCTAGATGACAAAAAAGGGGGGTGCATATAATGCATCCCTTTTATTAACCCTTATTTTGTTTTAATGTTTTTTATATTTTTACAGTTACTTTGAAATCCATAACTATTCGCAACTACATATTGCGGACGACGTTTAGACGCATCAAAGGTTCTAAATAAATAGTTTCCAATAATCCCCATTCCTAGCATGATTGTTCCACTTAGTATAAATAGTGCGGAAGTCGCAAAAATTAGCGTGGTGAATTGATGAAATAGCATTATGAAGCCATAGATTAAACCAATCAGGATGCTAACAGTACCTATATAATTGATCAATTTGAGTGGCACATCAGAAAAGGATGTGATTCCATCACTTGCTAAACGTATCATTTTAGAAAGCGGATACTTAGTTTCACCAGCTAATCTTTCTTGGCGTTCATATTGAACGCAAGTTTGCTTAAATCCCACCCAGCTGACTAATCCTCTGACAAATGGTTCTGGTTCTTTCAATTTTGATAAAGCATTTATTACTTTACGATCCATTAATCTAAAATCCCCAGTGTCCAATGGAATTTCAATACTAGAAATTCTTTGCATTACTCTATAAAAGATTTTCGCAGTTAATTTTTTAAATAGAGTCTCTCCTTCTCTGATTAGTCTTTTTCCATAAACGACATCATATCCAGCGCGCCATTTTTGCAGCATATTAGGAATGACTGAAGGGGGGTCTTGTAAATCGGCATCCATAACAATCACAGCATCACCGTTAGCATATCTAATGCCAGCAGTAATCGCTAATTGATGACCAAAATTACGTGAAAATTCAATAATTTTAATATTTTGATATTTGTTTTGTGATTGCTTGATGATTGCAACACTTTTGTCTTTGGAGCCATCATCAACAAAGATCAGTTCATATTGGTCTGCTTGATATTTAATAAATTTTTCTAATACTTTAATTGTATTTTCAATGCCAGCTTCTTCATTGAAAACTGGTAATACAATTGAAATTAATTTTTGACTGTTTTGCATATTTTACCTCCCAACAATTATTTATAAACACTTGAAAGGTCATACAATGTTTCGCTTGAACTTTGCGGACCACCATTCATCTGATGATTAGATACTTTTTGTGGCATCATTCGATTAGGAATACCAGATTTTTTCATGCGACTAGGGCTGACTTGTTGATTATTTGCAATAGACGTACCAACGTATTCTTTTGCCGATACTTTTTTACCATGCTTTTTGATCCAATTAACGATTGAACTGTTAATTGCACCAGCTTTTCCAGCATCTAAATAGTATTTAACTTGGCCGGACTTAACTAGTTGTTTAAATTTAGACAAAGTCATTGCAGGGTCAGTACCATTAAAACCGCCCATAGCCATTACCGCTTGCTTGGTTTTAATGATATAAGGGGCCGCAGTTCCTGAGTCAGCAGTAGCAAATAGATATTTGGCGTTGCCCTGATGCTTTTGTAAATAATTTAATAATTTATTATTTACATAGCCATTGCCAATGCCACCTTGATAGCCATTATGATTTAACAAATCAGGACCAGAACTAGGAATGGCGTCAGAAGTTTTAGCAATTGTAGGGGTCATGGACCAGAAACTAGGAGCCACTGAAATGGTGATTAATCCGGCAATGATAATATTTTTCATAATCTTTTTAGACTTGATAAATACGATGCCCAAGCTAGCGGCAATTCCAATAATCAAAATGATAATTGCTAACCATGAGTAATAACTTGATACATACCATGCTTGAAGCATTGAAGTAATCGTGATGGCAAGTGGTAAGAAGTAAAAACGAATATCTTTACGATTAAATAATTTTAATGATTTTAACATGCCCATTAAACCAATCCCACTTAAAGCGGCAATTGCGGGCGCTAACATGATGGTGTAATAGGGATGGAAAAAACTAGCGACCGAGAAGAAACCACCTACTAATACTAACCAACCAGTCCATAGCACAATTTGATTTTGCTTTTCAGTAGTTTGATACCATTTTCTTCTAGGATCACCATATACGATGTAAGCTGCAATCATACCAATAATCGCAAATGGTAACAGCCAACTAATTTGTGGCCCCAACGCTGATTGAAATAGTCTTAGAGGGCCGGCAGTACCAATATTAAAGATACTACCGCCTCCACCTGGAGCACCGCCATGTTTCATCCCAGCAGGTTTATTTCCAACAGGCATTTTCAGATTACCTTTTCGTTGATTATTTTTGTTCATCTTAGGTGGAGTAGGTTGGTTTTTATTAGCTTGATTATTGTTACTTTTAGACTTTTGATTGCCCATCCCTTTAAATGTTCCACCAGTACCAGTAGTTTGGCCTAATAATCTTTGGGCTCCATTATATCCAAATGCTAATTCCATGACTGAATTATGTTCTGAGCCACCTTCATAAGGACGATTATTGGCTGATGTCATATCCACTGATAAAGGCCATGCAAGGGTTAGTATCGTTAGTGAAATCATTGCTAGCATGGTATGGACTATCTTTTTTTTCCAATTATTTTTACTTGCGATCCAGTAAAATAACAGTATTGCTGGCACAATCATGAATGCTTGGAGCATTTTGATATTGAAAGAGAATCCAATTAAGGCAAAACTGCCCATTAACCAGAAAATATTTTTCCTGTCGACAGCTTTTTGTAACATCCATAATGACAATAATAGGAAATAAACTAATGTAGCATCCATATTATTAGTTCTGGAATCAGCAACCACAATTGGCGTGGTGGTCATTACAAATGCTGCAATGCGACCAGCATTTGTACCAAATTTAGGTTTTACTAGTCGATACATTAAATAAACGGAACCAATGCCGAATAAAACAGAAGGTAAAACGACACTAAAGTTCGAGACACCAAATATTTTAGCTGAGATAGCCATAAACCATAAAGCAACTGGTGGTTTGTCTACCGTAATGTATCCAGCAGGATCAAAACTGGCATACCAAAAATTTTTAAAACTTTGCGTCATGCTAGTAATCGCAGAAGTATAAAAATCATTGGCAGAACCGGTTTTCCAAGTCCCATATCCATATAGGACTAATGCAATCGCTAAGATAATTGCTAAAATCCAATCGATATTAAATTTATAATGATTAGCTTTTGATCGATTTTTCTTTTTCATTCTTATTCCTCCTTAATTCTGATGATTAGAAAATACCCAGTATTTGCTTAAACAAAAATTTATCGGTATGGTAATAATTAAAGCAATTAATGGAATAATTTGTCCATTGATTGTAGATTGATGACTTATTAAATGAGTGATCATAACACTCAATAGCCATGTTAATAGATAAGTTGTATAGTATCTAAAAGCAAGCTTGCTTAAATCATTTTTAGACTTAAATACCCATTGTTTGTTAACCGTTATGCCAATAATTGAAGTGATGCCATATCCAAATGCTATCGCAATGGTAGGAGAAGTCATTTGCCATAATAATGTATATATAATATAAGTTAAAATGGTATTAATTAAGCCAGTGATACCGAACTTAAGAAATTGCTTAATCCATAATGTCATATTGGCCATTTCCTTTCTATATGAATGTTTTAAGTATAATTTAAGCAACATAAACTAAACTTAAACTAATCATAAAGAAAACTTAAAAAGAAAATTTGGAGGTATTTAAATGGAAGACTTAAATATTTTAATTGTAGAAGATGATGAAGCACTTGCAGATAGTGTGGAACAATTTTTAAAACCAATCGGTAAAACTAAAGTTGTCCATGATGGTTTTGAAGGCCAAATGCTGGGTAAAGATGGTATTTATGATATTGCCATTTTAGATTTAATGCTTCCAGAAATTGGTGGCTATGATATTTTGAAACATTGGAGAAATGTAGATGAAATTGATATGCCAGTATTGATATTAACTGCTAAAGATACCTTAAGCGATAAAGTTAGAGGTTTTGAACTAGGTGCGGATGATTATTTAACTAAACCATTTCACCGTGAAGAATTAGTGATGCGAGTTAAAGCTTTACTAAAACGAGCAGGTCGAATTGGTAATAATAATCAATTAAAATATGCTGGATTTACAGTTGAGTTTAACCGGCATGAAGTTGAATATAAAGACCAGCAATTACAATTAAATGGTAAAGAATATGATTTATTGGTTTATTTTTTACAAAATCCTTCAACCATCATTACTAAAGATCAAATTTTTGATCGTTTATGGGGCTTTGAATCAGAAACCTCATTAACAGTAGTTGAGGTTTATATGAGTAATTTAAGAAAGAAAATTAAACAAATTTCAGGAGAAAATCCAATTAAAACATTGCGTAACGTGGGCTATATGCTAGAGGGTGCTGAATAGTGAAAGAAAAAGTTTTAGAACACAAGCAACAATTAAAGTTCTTTATTAAAGAATTAATTGGTTTCGCCATTTTGTTTGCGCTTTTGGGATTTATTGTTTATTTTTTCTTTCAAAATTCTATTTATTCTAATATTGATGCGGGTCTTTATAGCCAAAAACATCGAATTGAAAGAAATGTGAATCAAGGACCACTTTCTGTTCAACCCCAAGATCACCCTATACCATTTAATCCTAATCACAATGCTGCATTTCAAACTAACATCATTGTTTTTAATAAAGATGGTAAAATTTTAAACAAAAATATGTTAGGACAACGTTCTTACAGCTTATTAAATAAAATAACTTTAAGTAAACACAGTATTAATGATGCTCAAGATGTTACTTTAAAAGCTAGTGATTTTACAACGCATTTTCGATCATTATTGATAAAAGTGGATAAGTATAATGCTAATCCCGACTATGCGGGAAACTATGTATTGATTCTACAAAATGTGGATGCTGATTTATTAGCATTGCATAGTTTTGTAGAAGCTTTAATTATCACGTTAATATTCTTTTGGATCATTGCAATTTTTATTGCATATTATCTTTCAAAATCTAGTATGAAACCAGTGATGAAGGCCTGGCATAAACAAAAAGAATTTAGTTCAAATGCTGCGCATGAATTAAGAACGCCATTAACAGTGATTCAGAATCAAATGGAGTTTTTGTTGACAAAACCGAATGCTAAAGTTATTGACCAAATTAAGCCGATTTCAACAACACTAGAAGAATCAAAACATTTGAAGATCTTAACGCAAAGATTATTAACTTTGGCCCGTTCTGATTCAAATATCATTCAGTCAAAGAAACAAAGTGTGGAATTAAAGCCATTTTTTGAACATATAGTGCAACCGTTTTTTGAAATTACTAATAGTCAAGAAAAAATATTGTTAAGTGATATTAATGTAAACGGAAATGGGAGCTTAGATGGTGATTTAATTAAACAATTAATGGTTATCTTAATGGATAATGCGATTAAATATACACCAATTGGTGGCAGTATAAACATTAAGGTTACTAATAATCATAATAATCTGAAAATATCAGTTTCAGACACTGGTAGTGGTATTTCAGATTTTGATAAAAAACATATCTTTGAGCGATTCTACCGCACCGATAAATCTAGGAATTCAAAAACTGGTGGAAATGGCTTAGGTTTATCAATTGCACAATGGATTGTTAATCAGCATCATGGAAAAATCTTAGTGCGTGATAATCATCCAACAGGCACGGTTTTTGTTGTTAGTATTAGTATCTAATGTGGGTGTTATATTTGTAAAGAAAATTTAAACTCTATTTAACCTATTTTGATGCCTCTCTTTGTTACAATATAAATAATTATTTATAGAAGGAAGGTGTAAAAGATATAGGGTATTATGTTGAATAATATTCACTATCAGTGTATGAAAATAAAAAATGTTTTATTAACGATTGTAGCCACCGCTTTACTAGCAATTAGTTTTGGATCAATTAAAAATAATGTCCATGCGGCAACTGCTAGCGATGCAAATTCTAGTAATACAGTTTATGATTTATCTGAATGGCAACATAATTTCACCGATGCACAAGTGCAACAATTAAAGAGTGAAGTGCCATTTGTCATTTTAAGAGTGCAATATGGTAGTCAATATTATGATAAGACCTTTAATCATAATCGTGACTTGTTAGAAAAATATGGGGTTCCATATGGAGTTTATTCATTTAGTCAATATGAAAGCCCAGCAGATGCTGCGGATGAAGCTAGAACTTTATATCGCCGTGCTCCTAATGCGAAATTCTATGTAAACGATTACGAATCACAAACGGTTAAGTCTGGTGGGACTAACAATGCTACTAAGGCTTGGGTTGATGCATTGCGTCCATTAGTTGGACAACGTAAGATTTTATTCTATTCTTATGTTAGCTTTATGCAAGCACATGCTGCATCAGCTGTGAGCAACTATGATGGTTATTGGCTTGCTGCTTATCAGAATCAAGAACCAAGTAGAGAACATGTCTTATGGCAATTCTCTAGTAACTTTTATTCTAATTCTTTAGGTCAGAACATTGATGCTAATTTATTAACTTCAAAAGATGCTAATTGGTTTATTGGAGATAATTCAACTTCTGATTCAAAACCATCAGATGATAACCAAAGTAATGATGATAATTCACAAAATAACGATAATTCATCAAACCAAGCTCAAAATAATGATTCAAATCAATCACAACAACAAACAAGAAATACACAATACGTTCAACAAAATAAAACTATGACCATTAAGAATGGTTATAACTATAAGTTCTATAATCATGTGCCTGGTGATAATAAGTTTATTGGTAAAACTTATGCCATTTCAAGTGTAAGTGAAAACATTCGTAAACGTATGTATATTAATTCCATCGCAACTATTAATGGAAAAACTTACTATCGGATGTATTCTAATGGTCGTGCTATGGGTTGGGTAAATACAAATGCATTAGTTCCTAATGTTAAGTATTCTAAATATTCAACTACTAAAGTAATGAAAAGTAATCCCAAAGTAGCATTCCATAACCATGTTAATAATAGTGGCTTTGCTAGCACAGTAACAACTGCTAATGGATCTGATTATGCTAACAAGAAAATGACAGTTACACGTCGTGCTCATAAAGATGGTTGGAATAGTTATTATTATCAAGCTTATTATCATGGAAAATTAGTTGGTTGGATTTATCAAAGTGCATTTAAATAAGATTTAAAAAAGTAGTAATTTAAATTACTACTTTTTTTATTGCTATAAATGCCTTTATATCAATGATTATCAACCTTTTTTAGCACTATTTTAAAAAGAGTGCTACTTTTCTCTTGACTATCTGACCATTACTGACTAATATAGAAACTGTTGATAAGGAAATAACAAATCAACAAATAATAAAGACTTTTGAAAGGGGTTTTTGATTATGGCTAATGAATTAAGAAATAGTGATTTAGGTGTATTTGAACCAACCGATGATTTCTTTGGAGATTTTGGTAAGAACTTTTTCAATTCAATCGCTAGTAATCAAATGAAAACTGACGTTACTGAAAACCAAAATGATTACGTAGTAACCTCTGAATTACCTGGCTTTAAAAAAGATAATATTCATATTGATTACGAAAATGATAATTTAACTATTCGTGCAACACACGATTTGAAGAAGGAAGATAATAATAAAGAAGGACGTGTCATTAGAAAAGAACGTACAGCACGTAACACTTCACGTTCATTCTATCTACCTGGTATTGAAAATGATAAAATTTCAGCATCATATGATGGGGGAATTTTGAAGATTACATTACCAAAAGAAGCAAAAGATAATAGCAAGCATAAGATTAATATTGACTAATTAAAAAATTAAATAAATATAAAAATATAGGGGGATTGTATTATGGCTAATGAATTAAGAAATGGTGCTTTTGATATGTTAGATCCAATGGAAAACTTTTTTGGAGATTTTGGTAAAAACTTTGCTAATACTTCTAAAATGAAGACTGATGTTATTGAAAATGATAATAGCTTTGAAGTAAATGCTGAATTACCTGGTTTCAAGAAGAATGATATTGACTTGGACTATCGTAATGATACTTTAAGTATTCACGCTGTTCATGATTTGAATAAAGATCAAAAAGACAAGGATGGACAATTGATTAGAAGTGAACGTTCATCTAGTAATGTTAGCCGTGCATTCTATCTACCTAATGTTGAAAATGATAAAATTTCAGCATCATATGATGGAGGAATTTTGAAGATTACATTACCAAAAGAAGCAAAAGATAAATCAAAACATGAAATTAATATTGATTAATCATAATTAATTAAATGAGCTAGCGAAGACGTTTCAGTTTTCGTTAGCTTATTTTTTATGCTATCAATACTTGTTATTACTTTATAATAGTTCTAAAATATATGTAGATGTTAAATAAGGAGCGCTTGATTATGTGTAATTCTAGGATTATTTCAATTTGCTTTGTGATTTTTTATTTAATCTTATTGTACTTTGCTTTTAGTGATAATATGATGTCTCAAATGTTGGCAATGAAAATGATGGCAGTAGGGATGTTGGCAGAAGCAATTATTAGTTTAGTCACAAGTATTAATCATAAAAATCATTAAAAAAATGTTATATAAATCAAAAATACCATGAAAAGGTAATAATTACCTTTTCATGGTATTTTTAAATAACTAATTATTAGAAGTCTTTTGATTAAACAATTGAATAGTTGAAATGATTAGTAAAATCCATCCAACCAATCCAAAAATAAATAAGAAGACACCACCAATAATTCCTAAAATAGCACCAGATTTTGAGAGGTTATTTTTATTATCTTGTACTAATGCAATTATATTTAAAATTATTGTGATTAATGCAACAATTATAATGATAATTCCAGCAACGCCAATTGAAATTGAATGTGATGTTGTTGCCATAACTCTTGCTGCAATTTGTAAAATAATAGCAATAATATTGAATATTGCAGCATATTTATTAATTGAAAGTTTATTATCCATTTTATTCACCCCCTTTCTAAACTATGTTACTATATTTCTTTGATTAAATTAAGTTAAAATGATTTTAGATAATAAGTGTTTTAGGAGATTAATTATGGATAGTAATGAAAAGAGAAATCACCACCAAGAATTTGAAAATAATAGAATCACGGATGTTAATGAACCAAATAATATGGGAACTGCTGGGTTTGTATTATCGATTGTTGCAATTTTTGCTACAATCTTTTCACCTTCTAGCATTATTCTTTGGATATTGGGAATTATTTTTTCCATCATTGGATTATCTAGGAAGCCTAAAGGCTTAGCGATAGCAGGTACAATTATCTCATGCATCAGTGCAATAGTTTTTGTGACAATGATTGTCTTTGCTTTTGAAATAATTTATTTTATTAAATAGTGAATGTTTGATTAAGGAGCTTACATATGAATTTAAAATCTCTGATAGAGTATGTTATGGATGAATATCCAATCGATAAAAATAATACAAAATTTGCTAATAATCAAATTGCAAAAATATTAAGAAATGGACTTAATAAGATAGTTCCTGATTATGTGTTGATGGACTATTATACCGTTGGATCACCAGGAAAAGGAAATTGGGCAACAGTTCCTTGGATTGGTATTTTCGATACTAATATTACTAAATCTGCAACAAAAGGATTTTATATTGTTTACTTGTTTTCAGCTGATATGCAAAAGACTTATTTGTGTTTAATGCAAGGATATACAAGATATAATAAAAGATTTAAAACTAAGGGAAATGAATACATAAGGTTAGTTACTAAGTATTTTCAACATAGATTGGGTTGTAAGGATAATAAAATATCAAATGATTTAATTGATTTGAAAAGCAACGCTAAACTACCTAAAGGTTATGAACTAGGGGCTATTTATCATTTTTCTTATAGCAAAAGTCATTTACCAGATAATGATCGAATGTTAAAAGATTTGCTTACAATGATTGAGTATTTAAGAGATACAAAACAAATTATGTATGATCCTACTGATGTTGATAATTCAATTAATTATATTTTAAAAATTACTTCAAATTACGAATCTTATGATTTAGACAAAGAAAATAATAATATTCATATTCATACAGATATTAAACATAAAAAATATTTGCACTTAACTAAAAATATAGATTATATAGCAAATGAAGAAGAAAATTCTAAAGTTGGTTTTTTAGGTGAACAAAAAATAATGGATGTTGAAAAGAATAAGTTAAATCGTTTGAGAATGAGCGATTTAGCAAACAAGGTAGAACAAGTTTCCATTACCCAAGGTGATGGATTAGGATATGATATCCACTCTTTTGATGAAAAGGGAAATGATCTGTATGTTGAAGTTAAATCTACTACTGGCGATAAGAATTCAAATTTTTATATAACTTCTAATGAACTAAAAGCAATGAAAAAAATATCTTATCAATATGTAATTGCAAGAGTATATTTTGCTAACAAAAGAGATTGGAATTATTTCTATATAGATGGAGATATTGAATCTAAGTTAAATTTGTATCCTACAAAATATCAAGCTTCTATTCGATAATTTTATATATATGATACAATAAATGTTATACATATATGAACAAAAACATCTCAACCATTATTTTGGTTAAGATGTTTTTTATTTTTGAAAGGAATAATATGACAATCTTTTTGATAATCATTAAATTATCATAATTAAAGTGAAAATATTAATTGAAATTATTTTTTATATCTTAATCATCAAATTTCCAATGTCTATTTTTATTGATATTTAGTTTCTTTTGAACAATATCCTTAGGGTTTACATTTAATTTGTCACACATGTAAAATGCATATATTAGAACATCAGCTATTTCCATTTTTAAGTTGTCAATATCTTCTTTAGATAAATCTTTGTCGGTACTTTTCCATAGAAATATTTTTTCTACTTCCGATGATTCAATTCCTAACGCTCTAGATAATTTTATGAGCGAATGATATTTGTCCCAGCCTCTTTTTTTGTCGAAGCTATGTAATTGTTCTAAAATTTCTTTATATTCCATTTAATTCTCCTTGAATATTTTAAGAGTGAGGTCTTTAATTATGAACGAAAAGGTAAAAAATTCTTATACACCTATTATTAAACAATATAATTATAATATTAATACTAATAATGAAATTATTAAATCTGACAATAATAATAAATTCATAACCAGATACCCAACAGTATATATAATAATTGATAAAGTTAAAAATAATAAATTTAAAGCATATGTAGGCGAAACAAATAATATTATAAGAAGAACAAATGAACATTTAAAAAATGAATCAAAAAGAGGTGACTGGAACAAATTAAATAAATCTGATAGTGCAAAAATTATAGTCATTGCTCATAAGGAATTTAATAAGTCTTTAACCCTTGATATTGAGGACGGCTTAATGCGCTTTCTTTTAAGCGATAAATCAATTGACCATTTGAATAATCGTAGAGTTAATGGGCAAGATTTATATTATACTAGTCAGGATTTTCAACAGATTTTTATTAATATGTGGCAGGCACTATCTAGAGATAATATTAATGTATTTCCAGATATTGATGACATAAGAAATTCTTCTATATTCAAAGCCTCACCATTTCATAAACTTACAAATGAACAGTTAAATGCTAAGGATAAAATAATTAATAAAATTGAAGAGAGTTATTCTATGAAAGATGATAAAAAAAATAATCTTATTGTAGTTGAGGGTTCAGCTGGGACAGGTAAAACTGTATTACTAAGTTCTTTATTTACTGAAATTAATTCAATTAATAAATCTAATTTTCCAAAAGAAAGTTACTTACTAGTTAATCATAATCAACAAGTAGAAGTTTATAAAAATATTGCTTATAAATTAGGTATAAAGTCTATTGCTGGTGACGATATAGTTAATAAGCCAACTAAGTTTTTAAATAAGCACCATATAAAAGACAAAAAAGTTGATATGCTTATGATAGATGAAGCACATTTGTTACTTACACAAGGGAAACAAGCATATAGAGGTAAAAATCAGCTAGAAGATCTTATTAAGAGAGCTAATATTGTTGTAGCTGTTATTGATCCTAATCAAGTTCTCACTTATGAAGAATATATAGAAAAAAGTCAGTATAACGAAATAATTAATACTGCTAAAGAAAACAACAGTCTAATACGACTAAAACAGCAGAATAGAATGCAAGCTAATAAAAATACAATTAAATGGATAGAGAACTTCATATCAAAAAATAGAATTCTTAATATCCCTAAAGATAAAAATTATGAAATAAAAATTTTTAATGATCCTTCTGAGTTACATAGAGCAATTAAATATCATGATGAAGCAAAAGAGAATATAATAAATGGACTTTCTAGAGTTGTTGCTACTTTTGACTGGGAATATAAAAATAAAAAGCCTAAAAATTCTGATTATTGGAAAGTTAGTATTGGAAGTTTTTCATTACCATGGAATTTACAATTGCCAGTTTCCAAAAAGTATAAAAAACTTTCTTGGGCTGAACAGCCTCAAACTATTGATGAAGTTGGTTCAACATTTACTATACAAGGATTTGATTTAAATTATTGTGGATTGATTATAGGACCGTCAGTTAAATTTAGAAATGGTAAAGTAATTTATGATCCAGAATTTAGTCACAATAAAAATGCAAGAAAGCAAAGAACCTTATCTAGTGGTGATAAAGTGGATATTTCTAAAAGTTTATTAAATAATGAATTGAATGTTTTAATGAAAAGAGGAGTACGTGGGTTGTATATATATGCTGTTGATGAGCAATTAAGAGCAGAACTTCTTAAAAGATCAAAATAATTTGCTACTTTATATTAAATACGTTATTTTATAAATTATTATTTTTTATTATATTTATTTATCTGAACTTGAACTAGCTGCATTATTATCATCAGCTTTTTGCTGATCAGATGATTCATTTTGGCTTTGTTGTTTATTTTGATCATCGTTAGTTTTGGCTTGGTCATTGTTTTGACTATCTTGTTTTTGATCATCAGATTGTTGTTTATCATCATCGTTATTAGACTGATCACTAGATTTATCTTGATCATCATTATCATCTGAATTTTCTTTATTACTATCTTCAGATGAAGAGCTTTGTTCACTAGCTGAATCTTTATCTTCTTGGTCTTGATTATCTTTATCTTTGTCACTATCTTGATCTTTTTGATTATCCTCGTCATCATTAGATGATTCACTCTTGTCACTTGATTCTTCAGATGAAGAGCTTTGTTCACTAGAACTAGATTCACTCGGTTCAGATGAAGAACTACTACTTTGAGATGAGGAGCTACTATCACTGCTACTTGAATCATCATTATTAGAAGTATTAGTAACATCTATTTTATTATTGTAGCTATTATCTGCATTTAAAATAAGTTCATTAATGCCAAATAACGCTAAAGCAGTCACAATGATGATTATCCAGTTTAAAATATTACTTTCCCATTTGACCCCAGCTGGTTTAGTAGAAGGTGCATGCCGATTTTCATCAGAAGTAGGTGTGATTAGTAAAACAAAAACAATCACAACACCAAAAATTGGAATTAACAATAGCCATAAAAAATGCCCTGAAAAGTTAGCATCATGTAGCCGACGAATAGCGGCAGTGAATGTCATAATTAGGTGGAAAGCACCGACAATTGAGAATAAAATAATTGCGAAAATATTACCATTAGTCCCTAATACAATTGTAAAAAATAGTAGGGCGATAATACTTGCTGTAACATAGCCTAACCAAAAATCAGCTCGTTCAGTTTTACCTGCAATATAAAACATGTTGGACCACATTTTTTTGAAAGCGGTAATTAAATTGTGATTTTCCATTTCTTCATTATTCATAATTTACATAACTCCATATTTAATAATTTATTTAGATTATAGTTTTTATTACTTAACTTTAGATTAAAAACTCAGTAAGTCTATTGTAAAGATACTGACTGAAAAATGCCAATTTAAAATGATTAAGGTGGTTATTCTTTAGTTTTAAACAATTTGGTACTATATTCTAAGTAGATGGGGGATTATATAATGAAATTGAATAACAAATTATTCTTAACATTTTTATTCGTACTATCAATTTTTATATTAGTTGGTAGTTATCATGTAACTACTAAAGCAGCTTTTAAGCCTGCTATTGTTACCTCTTTTTCTAAATCAATGCGCGGGTATTGGTATGCTTCGAATGGTAAAGATAAATATTATATAGGTAAGAAGGTATTTGAGTATAAACGTGGTAAATATTCATATAAAGCATATTTACATAATTTAAATCAGCAAAAACAATATCCAATTGGAAGTGATTCTTCATCTAAAAAGAGTCCTACGGTTAACTGGTTATATTCTTACAAGTCAAAAGCTAAAGTTCATGGAATGAAATGGATTGATGTACTTGTTTGGAATGCAGGTGCAGGTGATGGTGCTTTTTATAATTTTTCTAAACATAATGGGCATCAAATTTTGAGCACTGCTTATGGTGCTGGTCTATGGGGGACTGAACATTATTATCGTAGTTTTAAATTGGCTAAACAATTCATGCATAAACGTTATCCACATTATGATTACACACTTCAAACATAAACTATATTCAAAATAATTACTTTTTTTCACAAATAGTCTTATAATCGATTTAATTCATAGATGTTAGATTTTGGAAACTGAGGTGATTTAATAATGAAATTATTAAAATCAAAAGCTGTTAATAAAATTTCTAGTTTTTCTATTAGTGGTAAACATATTCAAGAATATGACTCTAACTATTCTTATAGTGCAGTGCAAAAATACTTGAAACACATTATTAGTAAGCCTGAGAAACTTAATTTTTTAGATGCAGTTATTCGCTATAATTACTGGTACAAGCCGGTATTATTATCAGTTAATCATGACAATATGAATAAATCATACAATAATGAAACATTGATTAAACTATACAAAGATGCTTTAAAGATCTCACCTAATAGTGAAAAATATTTGTTAGGATTAGCTTCAATGTATCGACTTAGCAAAAATTTATCAGTAGCCACTGCTATTTGGCAAAGAGTTTTGCAAAATAATCCTAATAATTATCAAGCTTTGTTGAGTTTAGCTGTTTATACGCAGTTTAATAAAAATCAAAAGGCCTTTAAGCGGTCACTAACACGTTTAAATGAAATTGATAGTCAACAAACTAAGCAAGTCGGGGGATGGTTAAAGTATTTAGAAGAACTTAAAACAATTCGCCTTACAACTAATTTAAATCGAGTTTATGATGACAATACTAGTAAACATTTCATTGTGATCTTAGGGGCTTCTTTAACGGCTGAAGGTAAGATGAAATTAAAACTAAAAAAACGTTTACGTGCTGGTTTAAAATTAGCTAAAAGAATGCCTAACACTAGGATTTTGGTGAGTGGGGGTAAATTGCCCCGTGAACCAGATTTTGAAGCTAAAGTTATGAAACAATGGTTGATTAATCATGGAATTAAGGCCAAGCGGATTTTTGAAGAAAATTATTCTCGCGATACAGTGCAAAATACGGTTAATTCAACTGATATTTTAAACGAAAATAATGCTAAAACCGTTACTATTATTTCAAATGCTTCACATATGAAACGTTCATATACACTATTTAAGACTGCTCGTTTAATTACTGGTGGTAATTATTTGTTAGATCAATATGTGGTTTTTGAATCACGAGATGAATTTAAAGCACTAGAAAATAATTCACGTGATATTCCTAAAATTATTAATGATGTTTTAAGGGTTGCCGACTTTTGGTTACTACCGGGAATTCAAAGATAAAAAACCAGCATTATGGATTGATTCCATAGCGCTGGCTTTTATTTTTTATTAAGAAATAAATTAATATTGAATATACAACTAAGCAAATGCTGGTTAATATAGGAGCATTGATAAAATACTTTATGATATTAAATACCACTAAAATAATAAAAGCAGTATTAAATAAATATGCCAAAATTTTCATTAATATTGTAGGCATCCATTTTTCGAAAAAACAGATATTTGGATCTACTATTTTAAGATTACCTAATACTTGATGAAGTTTGTAATCTTCATAAATCAGCTCAAATGTTATTAGGGGAAACAAGATGTTACTTATATCAAATGAAGAAAAAGTGATAATAATTAAAGTAAGGATACTGAATAGGACCGTACCTATATTTTGCCAAATGATTCTAGATTTAATTTTATTTTCTGGAATTAAGTATTTTAATGGGATATCGTAACACTGACTAAATTTATTTAGTGTAAAAAATTCAGGGATAATATATCCCGATTCAATTTGTTTAATTGTTTTTTCGCTGATTTCAGTTTTTACAGCGACTTCGTTAATACTTAAATCTGTGCTATAACGAATTATACGTAATCTTTGCCCGATTAGTCGCATTGAATCACATCCTTTATTGTATTTTTTTAAATTTTTCATATAAATTCATATTCACATATAGTAAAATTAAAATATAATATACGACTTAATGATCATATCCAGGAGGGTATCTAAATGTTTAACGATAAAATTGTTTTTAATTACATGTACAATTTATGGGTCGCAGTTATTTCTGATTTAAAAGATAAAGAAGTAGAAGAAATTGGTCAAGAATTGCAAGCAAAGTACAGTAAAGAATATAACGACCAAAATGATACCAATTTATCAGATGATGATTTCATCGATTTGGTTTCTAATTACACTGAATCAATTCGTGAACAAGCAGTTAGTGATGCGGAAGAAGATGTCAAAAATCATAAAGCACCTAAATTTGTTAAAAATGATTCCACTTGGAATGTATAGAAAGGTTATCCAAAATGGGTAACCTTTTTATGTTATATTGTATTTATGAGGAGGGGGTAACTTTGAAAATTAAATTTTTACATATATTAATTGTTGTTACAGCTTGCTTGTCTATGATTACTATGTTAGATTCTAGCGTGCACGCTGACGCTAAGACGCATCTGAAGCCACGTGTTGAATTAGTTGCTACATATAATTTAAACAAAGTTAGTAAAAAGACGTTAAAACAATTCTATGAAATGAAAAGAACTGACCATAATACAAATGTTTATGTAAGTCATGGTAAAGTTCATGTTTCAATGATATTGCCAGGAGGCTCACCTAAATCACCATTGAAGAAAATGAATTTTGCTGATATGCCATGTAATAGTGATGAGCCACAACATAAACATCATGCAAAAAAATATATTAAAAAGATAATGCATAATCATAATAAAAAATAAGTATCTATGTTTAGATGCTTATTTTTTATTACTAATTTTTATTTGCATCCCATACCATTACAGAAGCTAATACAGCAACAATTCCACCATCTAATAACATTGCACCAAAGGCACCTAGCCTATCAAAATTTATAATCATTAATAGGATACCCGCCAACAACAAAGTTATTGATAATGTATATGAAACAACTCTTGTTAACTTACTTTTGATCCATTTAGCAATCGGATTTTGAAAGCCAAATGGTTCTAACATTTCATTCATATCTTTCCAATGGGTAGCATATCCGCCACCAATGGCACCAATAATAATTAATGGACATGTTATCAGTAAATTATGTGAGAGAAAAATAAAAGAAAAAAGTAACGGAATCATTGATAAATTACTTATCAAATATCTTCTCTTTACTTCAAGTTCAACATCTTCTTTATTTGCCACCTGATTAATTGGTATTTCATAATATTTACTTATTTTATTTATTTGAAACATATTAGGTTTGTCATTACTAATTTCAAAATTATAAATTTTATGTGCTGAGATATTAGTTCCATTTGCTAATTCTTGAATGGATACTTCTCTATCATCCCGCAAATCTTTCAATCTTTCGCCTAAATTCATCTTAAATTCCACCTTATGTATTTATAATTAGTATAAAAAAGTCATGAAATATTTACAACCTACATGTTTTGAAAAGAATAATTTAGCAAACAAATTATTTGTATTTAAATTTTTTATATAAGAAAATGAACTTAAACATAATTAAGTGAGGAGCTTTAAAAAATGAAAAATACTTTATTTGTTGAACCTGGCAAAGTTAAAATTGAAAACATTGATAAGCCTCAAATTCAAGCGGATGATGATGTGATTTTACGTGTCGTTCGTACTTGTGTTTGTGGATCTGACTTATGGGCATATCGTGGTTTGTCTGACAAAGAAAAGAATTCACAAAATGGTGGTCACGAAGCTATCGGAGTTGTTGAATCAGTTGGTAAACATATTACTACTGTAAAACCGGGTGACTTTGTGATTGCTCCATTTACTCATGGCTGTGGTAAATGTGCTGCTTGTCGTGCTGGATATGACGGTAATTGTTTGAACCATAAAGATAACACTACTTCAGGTGCACAAGCTGAATTTCTTCGTTATCAACATGCTGAATGGTCATTAGTAAAAGTTCCTGGTAATCCTGATGATTATAGTGATGCCATGTTAGATTCACTATTGGCATTATCTGATGTTATGGCTACTGGTTATCATGCTGCTCATGCTGCTGAAGTAAGCAAGGGTGATACAGTTGTCGTTGTTGGTGATGGTGCCGTTGGTCTATGTGGAGTTATTTCTGCTCAAATGATGGGTGCTAAAAAGATTATCATCATGAGTCGTCATGAAGATCGTCAAAAATTAGCTTTTGAATTTGGTGCTACCGATGCCGTTGCTGAACGTGGTGATGAAGCTGTTGAAAAGGTTATGCAAATGACTAATAACCAAGGTGCTGATTCTGTGCTTGAATGTGTTGGTACTGAATTATCAACTGAAACTGCACTAAAGGTTGCTCGCCCAGGTGCTAGTGTAGGTCGTGTAGGACTTCCACATGTTAAGAATCCAGATGTTGTTACTCCATTCATTAAGAATGTTTCTTTATCTGGTGGAATTGCTTCAGTAACTACTTATGATAAAGAAGTTTTATTAAAAGCTGTTTTAGATGGTGAAATTCATCCTGGTAAAGTATTTACTAGCAGCTTTGATTTAGATAACATTGATGATGCATATCAAGCAATGACTAATCGTGAAACAATTAAAGCAGCAATTACAATTGATTAATTAAAAAACAAAAAATAAAGCGACTACTTTTTAGTAGTTGCTTTATTTTTTTTGACACGAGCAGACATTTTAATTTGATAAAAGATTGTTAAAATTATAATTATTAATACAAATAAAAATTCTATGATTGGTGTCGTATCATAGGATGAATAAATGAATATAAGAACATTAATGATTAAAATAATGCTAATAATGGTTTCAGTAATTATTAGGTATTTTAAATTAGTAAATATTTTTTCAAACCAAGTACTTTTATAAATACCTAATTTTATTTCTAACCTATTAAAACTACCTTGTACACCTGCAAATGATCCAATGATAATTGCTGGAATAATTATCATGAGAACATGACCATAATTATTTAACTTTATATGCTGAGTCATAATTAGTACATAGGTGAGTAGAATAACGCCACCTAAAATATTTAGGCAAATCTGAATGGGTCTTAATCCACTTTTTACATCTTTTTTATCCAAAAATTCTTTCATTCCTACATCTTCTTTGAGTAGGGTATCCAAAGAAATATGATAAAAATTGCTAATTTGAATTAAGCTATTGATATCAGGATAACTATTTTCATTTTCCCAGCTAGAAATAGTTTTTCTAGAAACTTTAAAAATAATTGCAGCATTATCCTGCGTCAGATTTTTCTTATTTCTAGCAACTTTTAGTCTTTCACCAAAACGCATCTAAACACTTTCTTTCTCTAAATTAATTATGTATATCATATATATTTTTCATTAAAATGACTAGCTAAGTTTCTTGGCATCATTGTTATATCAACATTTTAATTTTGTGATATGATTTGTATTAAAGATGAAACAAGGAGTAAATTATGAAAAAAGAGCAATTATTAAGCTTATTCATTGAACATAAAAATGAATGGCTATCAGGAAATGAACTAGCAGATAAACTATCGATTAGTCGGACCATGATTTGGAAAATTATTCGCAATTTAAAAGCATCAGGGCATCAAATTGAAAGTAAGAAAAATTCTGGTTACAAATATTTAGGATCTAATAGTTTTAATCGATTATTGATCCAAAAACATCTAAATGTACCATTTGAAATTGAAACATTTAACGAAATTGATTCTACTAATACTTACGCCAAAAAAATACTGGGCCAGAGTAAATTAAAAAATCCAACGATAATTGTTGCTGATAAACAAACTGCTGGGTATGGTCGTCGTGGCCGTGATTTCTATTCACCTAAAGATACTGGAATTTATATGACTTTGATTTTGCCAATTAAAGATAATGAAATATTCGATGGTGGGATGCTAACAACAATGACTGCGGTTGCGGTCGTAAATGGACTAAAAATATCATATCCGGATGTTGATTTTAAATTAAAATGGGTAAATGATATTTATGTTAACAATAAAAAGGTGGCTGGAATTTTAACGGAGTCCGTAATGAATGTTGAATTAATGCATCCTTTAGCATTAATTATTGGAATTGGAATTAATCTTAATACTAAAGATTTTCCAGATAACATGGATCGTCCAGTTGGATCAATTGGTGATCAAAAAGTTGATAAAAATAAGGTTGCTGCCGATATTATTAATGAATTTATTCAACTATATCCCAATTATTTAGATGGCAAATTTATTGAAGAATATCGCCAATTATCAATGCTAATAGGTAAAAAAGTAAAAATTCAAACCCATCGAGGTTTAATTAGTGGAAAAGTCACTGACTTTGATCAACATGGACGTTTAATTTTATTTGATGGTAATAAACACCAAGCTATTATGACTGGGGAAGTGATTAAAGTTAATTTTTAAAATAAATTGATTGATGAATGATACATTTCGGATTAAAACGATGCTGACAATAAGGACAATAATTTAGCTTATATTGAGTATATGTCAGCAAAGTTTGGCAATTTCCGCATAATATATTCTTAGCTTGATTAATTTTAACAGGTTTAAATTTATGATTATTTAATTCATCGTGGCATTTATAACAAGCATAAAACTTATGACATTGCTGGCACATTAAAGCCACAATGTCATTTTTAGTATGGTAATGAATACAACGACTTTGTGAATCAACTTTTATTCCATATATTTTCATGACTCCTCCTAACAGTTAACTTTATGTTGACTTAATAGTTAACTAATTATAACATTGTTAACATATAAATTAAAAAAGGTTAACTAATGAATTGTGAGGTAATTTATGAAAACAAAAGATATAACACAAATTTCAGTTATGATTGCTTTAATTATCGTATTAGGAATGATTCCTGGCATTCCAATTGCAGTGATTCCAGTGCCAATTGTTCTACAGAACTTTGCTATTATGTTAGTTGGATTATTGTTAGGTGGTAAAAGAGGGACAATTGCAGTTTTAATATTTATGATTTTAGTTATTCTAGGTTTACCATTTTTATCTGGTTTTCATGGTGGATTAGTGGTATTTGTTGGGCCAACCGCTGGATATTTATTTGCTTGGATGCTTACTCCTATATTGATATCATTTATTAATAATTTAATCAGTAAATACACTCATTGGAAAAATAATTTTGGGTCATTAATAATATCAACTTTATTTACTTCAATCTGTTTTACTTATTTTTTAGCTATTCTATGGTTAAGTTGGCAAAGTAATATTTCATTGACTAGTGCTTTTTATGCCAACCTGTTATTTATACCAGGAGATATTATAAAAGGAGTGATTGCCGTTTTTGTTGCTCAAAGATTAATGAAGATAATGAAGTAAAAAATGGTGATTAATAGTGCAAAATAGGTATATTTACAATATAATTTTCAGCCTTGTTTGTTTAATTTATGTATTGTTTATGGCATATGACATCAACCAATGGCAATTAATATTACCATTAGCATTGATTCAAGCAATTACGATTTATGGATATATAAAGAATAAGGATGATTAATATTATAAAAAGGCCAGTAATAGGCATCTTAATCTTGGAATAATAGTTTCCCAAAATTATGATTACTTTACTGACCTTTTTATTATCTAATATTTTGAATTAATATTTTAGCTACGGCTTTAGCTGAAAATGGATTTTGTCCGGTTATAATGTGATGATCTTGAACGACAAATTCTTTATATGCCCGTTGTTTTTTAAATTTAGCACCACGTTTTTTAGCCATATTCTGATTAGTGAAAGGAACCAATTTTAATTTTCCAGCCAATATTTCTTCAGCTTTAGTAAAACCGGTTACATTATGTCCATTAATTATATATTGACCATAATTATCTTTAATGTTTAATAAACCAGCAATTCCATGGCAAACTGAAGTAATAAAGCCATTATTATGATAAATTTTGTTTGCGATTATTTGTAGTTCTACATTATTTGTAAAGTCCCACATAACGCCATGCCCACCTGTATAATAAATAGCAATATAATCATTAGGATTGATATCGCTTGGCTTTAGAGATTTACACAATGCACGTTCTTGAAAGTCATCCATTTCATAACTTTCCATAATATTTTTATTAACATATCTCATACTACGCGGATCGATTGGAACAAATCCACCTTTAGGACTAACATAGTCGACTGAATATCCAGCTTCATGAATGATATCTACAAACTCTGTGGCTTCACCTAGCCAAAGCCCGGTTGGCTCATTCGTATGTTTATATCTAGTTGTATTTGTTAAAACTACTAGGATTTTTTTCATGTTTCTATCTCCCATGTAAACTAATTGATTTTATTATATAGCACATTTGGTCTAAAATGAAGTATATAGTGAGGAGATAATATATTATGAAAACAATGATTTTTGCACATCGTGGTATTCCAGTTAAATTTCCTGAAAATTCTTTAGAGGGCTTCAAATACTGTATTGATCATAATGCCGATGCAGTTGAATTTGATGTTCATTTAACTAAAGATGGCATTCCAGTAATTATGCATGATGAAAAAATTGATCGTACAACTGACGGTGAAGGCTTAATTAATTCTTATAAGTTTGATGAATTACGTAAGTTTAAATTAGATAATGGAGAACCAATTCCCAGCTTAAAAGAATTCTTAGACTTATTTTCTGGTAAAGATATTAGACTAAATCTTGAATTCAAGACTAATAAAATTCACTATCAAGATATTGAAGAAAAAGTTTTGCAAATGGTCAGTGATAGTGATTTGATGTATCCAGTAATTTATTCATCTTTTAATATCGATAGTATTAAGGTTGCTCAAAGAATTGATGATAGCCAAGATTATAATTTCTTATTTGATAAGAGAATGAATGTAGATCCTAAATTATTTATGGAGAGTGAACATCTTAATAGTTTACACCCAGGTACATATATTCCAGGCATTGAAGAACATGAAAGAATTTGGACCGTTGATGATGACATGGAGATTCATCAATTATGTAAAATTGGCATCCAAGGTATTTTTACTAATGATTTTGAAAAAGCACAAAAAATTAGAGATGAGCTTTAGATAAAGGGCATATTTTTTGAATTTAGCATTTTTGAATGTTAGAACGGAAATGAAGGAGATGTTATTATGAACTTTGATGATATTAAGAATAAGGCTAATGAAACTGCTAGTGACTTGAAGGGTAGAGCTTCAGAAGCAGCTGGTAAAGCCAAAGGCAAAGCTTCAGAAATGACAGGCAAAGCTAAAGGCAAAATGTCTGAAATGACAGGTAAAGCTGATTCAGATAAATAATATTAGTAATTAAAAAAGTACATGCTATACTTAGCATGTACTTTTTTGTCGGAGGAGGTGAAATGATTAGTGTTTACAATTGAATATTTTAAAAATCATTATTTTTATAAAAAAGATTTACAAGATATTTGTAGAAAATATGATTTACCATCAAATGGAACCAAATCAGAGCTAAATAGCTATATTTTGCAAATGTTAGATGGAGTTTCACCTAAACAAATTAAACCATTAAGAAAAAATAATAGTAAAGAATCACTTAAATGTACAGAAATTAATTTAGACACTAAATTATTGAATTCTGGATTTAAGTTGAATAATGAAGCTAGAACTTATTTTGCTAATTATTTTAATGTAGATGACTTTCATTTTAAAAAACCGATGGCAATTAAAATGAGAGAAGTACAAACAAATCACGATAATAGAGCAACCGTTAGAGATTTAATTTCAATATTAAATAATCCTAGTAAAGTAATAAGCAATGCTGAAGAAGATACATATCAATGGAATCATTTTTTGCAAGATTTTTATAAAGATCCTTCATACCAAAAATTTAATAATCCAATAAAAGTTGCTGCGATACTATGGAAAGTTGTACGTGATTCGACATGTCCTAAGAAATATCATCATGAACTGATGACTGATCATTATTTATTAATTCAACAATATAAAAAGGATGCTAAATAATTATTTAGCATCCTTTTGATTAAATTTATTATTTAGTTCTTCATAATGCTTTAACTTATATTCTAAAACTTGCTGAGCATTTTTGTATTTTAAAATTTGATATTTAATTTCTTCTAATTGATCAGCAATTAGTTGTTTTCTTTGTTCAAAAGTATGTTCACCATAGCTATATAAAAGCATATATTTTTGTAATTTATCAATGGTCATTCCGGCATTACGCATACAAGAAACAAATTCAATCTGTTTCAAGTCTTGTTCATTGTAATTTCGATACCCATTACTATCTTTATTAATCTTATATAGTAAACCAATTCTTTCCCAGTAATATAATGTTTGTTTAGAAATATTATACTTCTTAATTACTTCTGATATTTTCATTAAACATTTTGACCAGTAGGACGTACTAAGATTTCATTCATGTTTACATTATCAGGTTGTTCCATCATAAAGATAGCTGAATTAGCAACATCTTCAGCTGATAATGCCATATTTTTATCTTTCGACATTTTAGTAATAGCATCTTGAATTTGTTTATTGCCAATTGTTGAAACTAAGTTAGTATCGACGGCACCTGGAGATACAATGCCAGTTTTAATTCCTTTACCGTGTTCTTCTTGGCGTAAGCCTTCCATAATTGCACGAACAGCGAACTTAGTACTGTTATATACAGCAGAACCTGGGTAAACAACATGACCTGCAACCGAATCAGTAGCCATGATTAAACCTTTACCTTGTTTTTGCATAATTGGTAAAGTAGCTTTAATTCCATTTAAGACACCGATGACGTTAGTATTAAACATTGATTTCCAGGATTCTGGATCACTATCAACTAATTTATCTTGGGGCATAATACCAGCATTATTATAGATAATATCTACTTTATCAAACTTATCAACAGCAGTTTTTACTAGATTTTTAACATCTTCTAGATTAGTAACATCAGTTTTTTGGTAAACAACATTTGCTGGATTTTCAGTGCTATCAGCAATTGCCTTTAGATTTTCTTTATTTCTAGCACCAATTACAACTTTGGCACCTTTAGCGATTGCTTTTTTAGTAGTAGCAGCTCCCATACCAGAACTAGCACCAGTAATAACGATTACTTTATTTTTTAAAGTCATTATAAAACACTCCTTTATTTGATTAAGTTCGTTTATAATAAACCCTATACCCAACTATAATGCAAACAATTAACCTTCTTTATTTATTAAAGTATTACTATTACCAAGATAAAATAAAACTGTTGATATGATTGCAGCAATGTACATTTGATGACCTACAAAATTCAAACATAAACTATATAATGCAGTTATTAAAATTATTGCTGTAACAATTATTGCCAATATATTATTCACTTTTATTAATAATAAAATGGCTTGAAATATTAATGAAAAAATTAATATCAGTAGTGATATGTAAAGTGATTTAATGGTTAAGTTGCCATTATTATATGCAGGGCCACCAATACCCCATCAGAAAAAGCATAATTTAAACCTAAAAACATAATTGAAAATAAGCCTGTAAAAAAGCTAAATAATTTGAAAATTAATTTCATACTTATCTCCTTTCTTCTGCGATTAACAATAACAAAAATTTAGATACTAAAAAATACCAGCTTACATTTCAGTAAGTTGGTATTTTTACATCAATTTTATTCTTGATTAATTTTCTTAACACCATGTGAATAGAATAACCATGCCACAATGATAAAGAATACTGGTCCAAATAATGTCCAGAATGCAGTTTGAATATCATGATCCATCAAAGGTTGAATGGTAGTAAAGATAATAGCAAATGATAATGTAAAAATTGTAATTACAGTGGTTGCATTTGTGAATGCTTTATTTTGATAGAAGATAAAACTGTTTTTACTTTGCGTAATATGCTTTTTAAATAGTGGAAAAGCAATTACTAAGAACAAGTATGGAACTGCAGTCGTCATATTATTCATATCAGTTAAAATTGTGTAGAAAGTTTGAGCTGATGATCCGCCAAATGAAACTCCAGCAATAATCATACAAATAACTAAACATTGAACCCAAAGTGCATGTGCAGGCACGTCGAACTTATTAAGCTTAGTCATTGCCTTAGGCCATAATTTTTTTGGAGAACCTTCAATGAATGACTTAATTGGAGCATAAGTTAAGAAGATAAATTCACCTAAATAACTAATGAAACCAGTTAAACTAGTAAATCTAGCAACCCATTGTCCCATTAATAATGACTGTCCAGTGTTTAAATGAAGGAAGTTATGTCCAAATTCAACACCCAAATTAGTTAGTAAGGCGAAACGCACATTTCCTAAATTAATATCACTGTGTCCTAAATCACGAAGCCAATTAGCACTAATTCCACACATTAGGATTCCTAATAGATATCCCACTGTCATAACAACTGTAGCGATGATAACGGCACGAGGAAATGTTTTCTTAGGATTCTTGGTATTATCAGTAATACTACCTAATGTTTCCATTCCAGCATATGCAAAGATGGCATAAACTAAGAAAGAAAACATAGAAACTGGTGATTGAAAGGCAGGGTTAGGTGAAACTGCCAAGGTGTGCATATTAATCGGTTCGGCGAATTGTCCATGATTGGCCATTAATACTAAAATTGATAATCCAACAAAGATAACTAAATCAACAATTCCAATAATTCCACTGACATATGATAATCCGGCAATGGACTTCATGCCACGTGAAGCTAACCAAGTTACAAAGATAATAACTAAAATTCCTAGCACACCAATGGTTGCAGTTGAACCTAAACCAAATAGATGCCAACTACCAGTAGTATCTTTACCGGAAATAGTAACGGCTAAGGGGATCCACATATTAGTAACTAATGAAACTAATGTGATGACCCAACCAGCTAGCCAGGTAAAGCTACCTATAAATGCCCAACGTTTACCAATAGTTTGTTCTAACCATGAATAGATACCACCATGAGCATCTTTGAATGTTGAACCGTATTCAGCAAACATTAAACTAGTAGGGATGAAGAATAAAATTGCCCCTAATATGTACCAAATAATACTTGAATAGCCCATTTGATAAAAGGCTGTTTGTGAATTGGAGATTCCAAAAATGGTTGAAAAGATAATTAATACTAATCCCATCGTTGAAATCTTTTTTTGACTCTGCATGTTTTCCATGAAACATCGCTCCCTTCAAATGAGGAAGATACTTTTAATTGATAAAATAAACTTAATTATTTATAATTCACAGGTATAAATGTTTCAGCTAATAAATAAAGGGAACTATTCAATTGGAATAGTCCCCTTAAAGTATTATCAACGTTTTATTTTATCGTTAGTTTACCTTAAAAGCACCCCGTAAGTTTTAACTTACGACAGTTCTTAGCTTATTGAGCTAAGCCCCAACAAATTAATTCTTTAAGCTAATTAATAGTTTCGGCAATTATTCCTTTCAACTTATATCAACATGTCTTAAATCATTACTTAAGTCTAGTGATAATAATTGCGCCTCTTCCTTAGATATATTTAATTTACATTTATAATATTATCATTAATTTTTAATAATGCAAATAGTTCAATTAATGAGTAGGATATTGATGTTCAATTTCATATACAATTTCTGGATCATCACCAGTACGTTGTTGCTTATCCAATGCGCTGATTTGTTCCATTTCTTCATCTGATAAATTGAAATCATAAATGTCAGCGTTTTGTTTGATTCTTTCAGGATTGCTAGACTTAGGAATAATTGCAACACCACGTTGTAAATGCCATCTTAAAATGACTTGAGCAGTTGACTTATTATGGTTATTAGCAATTTCTTTTATATTTGGATCATTTAGAGTTGCTCCACGACCCATTGGACTCCAAGCTTGAGTTAGAATATTTCTTTGCTTATTAGCATTAAGCATTGGTTCTTGAGTAAGATATGGGTGATCCTCAATTTGATTAACCACTGGCATTTCATCAGCTGCAGTTGATAATAAATCTAAATGAGTTTGGTGATAATTACTTACTCCGATAGATTTAACTTTACCATCAGCTTTTGCTTTTTCAAAAGCACGCCAAGTTTCAAAAAATTTGGAATGAATAGGCCAGTGAACCAAGAGTAAGTCAATATAATTAGTTTGTAATCTTGCTAAGGATTCATCAATTGCATCTAAAGTTGATTGATAACCTTGTTTGGGTTCAGGAATTTTAGTCGTAATAAATATTTCTTTTCGATTAAGCTTTAGCTTTTTAATTGAATTACCTAGTAGTTCTTCATTATTATAGAATTGTGCGGTATCGAATAAACGATAACCACTTTCAAAAGCAGCCTTGATTGCCGCGTCTATGGTGGCTTGATCTGCTAATTTGTAGGTTCCAAAACCTTCCATTGGCATTTGATTACCATCAGCCAATTTAATTGTATCTTTAATTGAATTAGGCATAATAATCCTCCTTGGACTTTAGAATAACTTAATAATAAAGCAGTATGATAAACTAAATCAATAAAAAAACATAAATGAGGTGAGAAATTGGTAAAACAAGAAAATAGCCAAAAGGGGCTTACGCAATCTGAGGCAAATAAATTATATGAAAAGGGTTTTCATAACAATAAAAAACATGATTTTACATTAAGTGTTTCACAAATTTTAAAAAATAATACATTCACATTATTTAATTTAATTAACATTGTTTTAGCACTAATGGTTTTATACACGGGCGATTATAAAAATTTATTATTCTTAATAATCGCAATTGCCAACACCATAATTGGTAGTATTCAAGAAATTCGTTCTAAAAGGCAATTAGATAAGATGGCCATTTTATCTGAAAGCAAGGTTAAAGTATTTCGCGATGGGAATGTTCAAGCGCTTGATGCTGAAAAAATTGTTTTAGGTGATGTAATTTTACTTAATCACGGTGATCAAGTTCCCGTTGATGGAGAAATTTTAACTGCAACTGGATTGCAAGTTGATGAATCACAAATTACAGGTGAAACTAATTCGATTGCTAAGCAAGCTTCGGATCGTATTACTTCTGGTAGTTTCGTTCTAAGTGGTAGTGCCCGCATTTTGGCAGCTAAAGTGGGTGATGATACTTTTGTTAATCGGATGGAATCAGAAGTTAATCAAACTGACAAGAAATCTGATAGTAAAATGCTTCACACTATCAACCGTATTATTAAAATTCTTACCTTTATTATTGTTCCTTTAGGGAGTGCTTTGTTAGCTACTAAATTATTATCTGGTGATGATATTAATAAAGCCTTGTTAGGAACAGTTGCATCTATGATTGGAATGATTCCTGAAGGATTAGTTCTTTTATCATCAGTTACATTAGCAGTATCTGCGATGAAGTTAGCTAAGAAAAAAGTTTTGGTCAGAGATTTATCAGCGATTGAAACATTGGCACGAGTGGACACCATTTGTCTTGATAAAACAGGAACTATCACGACTGGTAATTTGAAGTTTGAAGATGTTGTGCCAATGGGCAACGTTACTAAAAATGATATGAAATCAGCACTGGGTGGCATTGTTTATTCTAGTGATGATGACAATGAAACCTCTTTAGCAATAAAAAGAGCCATTGATAATCCTAAATGGCAATTAATTGAAAGTATTCCTTTTTCTTCTGATAAAAAATGGAGTGGTGCTAAATTTGATAATGGTAACTATGTAATGGGAGCTCCACAGTTTGTTTTAAATAATATGGATAAGCAACTTCAACAAATAATTGATAGCTATACTTTAAGCGGTTATCGAGTATTGTGCTTAGCTAAAGTGAGGGGTGAATTAAATCAACCACTAAACAATGTTAATTTACTAGGACTAGTTTTAATTAGTGATGAGATTCGTTCAGATGCACGCGATACATTGGCATATTTTAAGAATCAGGATACTGATTTAAACATTATTTCAGGTGATGATCCCAAAACCGTTAGCAATATTGGTAAACGAGTAGGACTTTCAAATAGCAGTGATTTAGTTGATATGTCAACAATTTCTGATAATATGGACTATCAAGAATTGGTGAATAAATATACTATTTTTGGCAGGGTTACCCCTAAACAAAAAAAACACTTAATTCAAGCATATCAATCAAATGGTCATACAGTTGCGATGACTGGTGATGGAGTTAACGATATGCTGGCTATGAAACAAGCAAATTGTGGAATTGCGATGGCTTCGGGAAGTGAAAGTACTAAAGGCATTGCTGAATTTGTTTTGATTAATTCAAATTTTTCTGCAATGGTTAATGTTTTAGGTGAAGGACGTCGAGTAATTAACAACATAAGTAGTGTTGCTTCATTATATTTAATTAAGACCATGTTCTCCTTAGCATTAACAGTATTATTTATGTTTAGTGTATACAGTTATCCATTTCAACCAATTCAATTAACGCCTATTAATACATTTATGGTTGGATTGCCATCTTTTCTATTAGCACTTTCACCAAACTATCAACGAGTGACTAATCAATTTTATCGAAAAATATATGATGTTGCTTTACCGGCTGCAATTACGATTGTTGGTTATGTATTATTAATTATGCTTATTGGTAAATGGGTTAATTTTACTTATCTACAACGTGCAACACTCAGTGTGCTTGTAACTGGAATTATCTATTGGTTAGCATTGTTTATGGTTTCAAAGCCATTTAATAAAACCAAGTTAGTCATTATTGTGCCAACGATTGTTATTTTTGCGATGGTGTTTATCTTCTTCAATAAAATCTTTTCGTTGGTATCAATTTTTGAATATCCAATTATTTTACATGCATTACTTGTTGTAGGAACATCCATTCCGGTATTCTTTATTGTTACATTTATAGTTACTAAAATAGTTAAAATGTGCAGTAAATATAGGAGACGTAAATGAGATTAGATAGTTTTTGAAACTAGATAATATGATATAATCATTGCAAAGAGGTGGTTATATGAATAAGCAATATAATAAATGGCAAACACAAATGAAAAGCGTCAGTCTACCTAAATGGGAAGACTTACCTAAATTTGATTTATATATGGATCAGTTAATTGCGGTCGTGAATGAAGCGATTGGACCATTAGGAATGGACACAGTCACTAGATCGATGGTAAACAATTATGTAAAACAAAAAGCCACTTTTTCACCAGTAAAGAAAAAGTATCAAACTGTTCACGTCGCTGATATTATTATTATTAGTTTATTAAAACCAGTTTTCTCAATTAAGGATATTCGACAAGGAATTGATGAAATTACTAAAAATCAATTTCCAAAACAAGCATATGATGAATTCATTGAAATGCTAGTTGAAAAATTACATCATATTGCCGATGAAGGTGAAAAACCAGTTAGTGATAATGATATCGATCATTTATTAAATGCAATTGCTGATACCATTATTAATCGTTTAATTGCGAATGAAATTTATTCAGATGTGATGCATGAAGAGTGATGTGATGATTTCATATCACTCTTTTTATTATGAAAAGGGAGGTTAATTTATGGATGAGATAGCAGAAATTATTAATTTTGTAGAAGAACAATTAGCAGATGATCAAACAGGACATGATTTCTCACATATTAAAAGAGTCGTTAAGATAGCAGAACGACTATCAGATGCAATTCCTGGTTCTAATCAAATGATTGTTTTAGTTGCCGCTTATTTACATGATGTAATTGACGATAAGCTAGTAGAAAATACTAGAACGCAGAAAAAGTTAGTTATTGATAAATTAACTGAACTGGATTTTTCTTCTGAATATACTAATCAAATTATGAATATTATTGAACATATGTCTTATAATAAAAACTTAGTTAATCATTATCAATTAGATATTAATGGCCAAATTGTTCAAGATGCAGATCGATTAGATGCAATTGGGGCAATTGGTATTGCGCGAGCTTTTTATTTTGGTGGACACTTTGGTGATACTATGTATGATCCTAATCAATTACCACGTACTAATATGGATAAAACAGAATATCGTAAGCATACGACTGTAATTAATCATTTCTATGAAAAATTATTTAAATTACCAGATTTAATGAATACAAAAGCCGCAAGAAAACTTGCGGCACAAAGAAAAAAATATATGGAAAATTTTGTTAATGAATTTAAGGATGAATGGCAATAAACTTATTCTTGGCGAATATCAACAAAATGTCCTTTAATTAAATTAATCATCTGTTCAGCATTAACCTCCACTGAACGGCCAACTTGTCCAGAAGAAACAAGAATGTTTTCTTGTTTTTGAGCCTCTTGGTCAATATAAACAGGGTAATGAAATTTTTCATAAATCCCAATTGGAGTGTTAGCGCCATGAACATATCCGGTAGTTTTTAGTAAATCTTTAAGTGGGACCATGTTTACTTTTTTATTGCCAGATTCCTTAGCTAATTTCTTTTCATCTAAACGTTCATCCATTGGAACGACACCAACAACTGGTCCGGTATTTTTACCATTAAGAACTAAAGTTTTATAAACACGATGTTGATCGACACCATCTTCAATATCCATTTGTCTAACGTCACCTTCTTCGTGAGTAGCAAAAGTATATTGTTTATATGCAATCTTATTTTTATCTAGAATTTGTTCAACTAAAGTTTTATGAATGTTATTCTTTTTCTTCTTCTTTGACATTCAAATCACCTCAATGGATATTTTAGCATATTATTTGTTTAAAATTGAATGCATAAATCTGTTATAATTATTTTAATAAATTTTGTTCAAGTTAGGAGGAAACGATGTCTGATTTAGTTTATCGTAAAGTGATGCGCGATTTAAAGCAAAAAATCGTGAACAATAAGTTTCCCAATAAACGTCTTCCTGATGAACGTAGCCTAAGTGAAAATTACGATGTAAGTCGTAGCTCTATAAAGCGTGCACTTAAATTATTGGCCGATGATGGAATTATTTTTAAAAAACGTGGTTCTGGTACTTTTATTAATCCTTTATATATGAAGAATCAAACCATTTTTCATTATGAAGGATCTAATTTAGGAATTACCGATAGTTTAAAAAGTCAGGGTAAAACGCCTAAAATTCAGTTATTAGATTTTAAAGTAATTCCAGCAAGCAAAGAAATTCAACAAGATCTCTTTTTATCTGAAGGGGATTTTGTCTATGAAATTCAACGACTTCGTCTTTTTGATGACAAGCCATTTATGATTGAAACTGGTTACATTCCAATTAAGATTGCGCCAGAATTAAACAAAGAAATTGTTTCTGGTTCTATTTTTAATTATGTCGAAGATAAAATTAATAAACGTGTTACACAATCATTTTTATCAATATTAGCTAGTCCATCAAATGAACAAGATCAAAGATTACTTCATTTAAAGCCCAATGAACCGGTTGGATTGATGGAAGGAATCTTTTTCTTAGATGATGGAACTCCATTTGAAGTTTCAAATATGCGTCTGCATTACCAATATTTAAGATATAATACTTTTGTTATGTTAAGTGATGATTAATTGATAAAATTTGTGAGAAATATTGGACTATTACCAATAAATCGTTCATAATAATTACGATATTAATAATGATTTATTAAAATTATATTAATTGGACCGTATCAATTTATAAAAAGGTTGACTTTTTATAAAAACCAGTTATTATATTCATTGTATTAAAAATTATTAACCATTTTGTTGATGATTTTTTATGTAAACCATTATTAATTTCAATAGTTTTTTATTAAAAAGGAGTGTTAATTAATGGCACAAGATTTCGATTCCAAACAATACTTGGAAGAATTAGACAAATACTGGCGTACTGCTAACTATTTATCAGTAGGTCAATTATATCTAAGAAACAACCCATTATTAAAGAACAAGTTAACATCAGACGATGTTAAAGTTAAACCAATTGGACACTGGGGTACTATCGTATCTCAAAACTTTATTTATGCACATTTAAACCGTGCAATCAATAAATATGACCTAAACATGTTCTACATTGAAGGTTCAGGTCATGGTGGCCAAGTTATGGTATCTAACTCATACATTGATGGTAGTTACTCAGACATTTACCCAAACATTTCACAAGATGAAAAGGGTATGGCTAAATTATTTAAACAATTCTCATTCCCTGGTGGAGTTGCATCACATGCTGCTCCTGAAACTCCAGGTTCAATTCACGAAGGTGGAGAATTAGGTTACTCACTATCACATGGTGTTGGTGCTATCCTAGATAACCCTGACGTAATTGCAGCTGTTGAAATTGGTGATGGTGAAGCTGAAACTGGCCCATTAGCTGCTGGTTGGTTCTCAGACAAATTCATCAATCCTGTTAAAGATGGTGCTGTATTGCCTATCATTAACATGAATGGTTTCAAGATTTCAAACCCAACTATCATGTCACGTATGTCAGATGAAGAATTATCTGACTACTTCAAGGGTATGGGTTGGAAAGCCTACTTTGTTGAAAACGAAGAAGACTTTGACGATCACATGGCTTACCATGAAAAAATGGCTAAAGTTATGGATGAAGTTATCCCAGAAATCAAAGACATTCAAAAGAATGCTCGTGAAAACGAAACTGCTGATACAGCAACTGAACCTGTATGGCCTATGATTGTTGTTAGAACACCAAAAGGTTGGACTGGTCCTAAGAAGAATCTTGACGGCGAACCCGTTGAAAATTCATTCCGTGCCCACCAAGTTCCACTACCAATTTCTTCAAACAATATGGAACATGCTGATCTACTTGTAGATTGGATGAAGTCATACAAGCCAGAAGAATTATTTAACGATGATGGTACTATTAAGGATGACATTAAGGCATTGGCACCTAAGGGTGACCGTCGTATGTCAGTAAACCCTATTACTAATGGTGGTATCGATCCTAAGCCTCTAGTTTTACCAGACGTAAAGAAATTTGCTGTTGATGTTAAAACTCCAGGTGAAACAATCGCTGAAGATATGAGTGTATGGTCAAACTGGTTAGGTGCTGTTATGGATGCAAACCCTAACAACTTCCGTGCTTTTGGTCCTGATGAATCAATGTCAAACCGTCTATATGGTGTGTTCAATGAAACAAACCGTCAATGGATGGAAGACATTATGGAACCAAATGACCAATACATCGCTCATGATGGTCGTTTAATTGATTCACAATTATCTGAACATCAAGACGAAGGTTGGCTAGAAGGTTACGTTCTAACTGGTCGTCATGGTTTCTTTGCTACTTATGAATCATTTGGTCGTGTAGTTGACTCAATGTTGACTCAACACTTCAAGTGGTTACGTAAAGCTGCTGATCAACCATGGAGAAAACGTTACCCATCATTGAACTTTGTTGATACTTCAACTGTATTCCAACAAGATCACAATGGTTACACTCACCAAGATCCAGGTATGTTAACTCACTTGTCTGAAAAGAAACCTGAATTTATTCGTGAATACTTACCAGCTGATGCTAACTCATTATTAGCTGTAGGTAAGGTTGCATTCGCAAGTGAAGAAAAGATTAACTTAATCGTTACTTCAAAACACCCACGTCCACAATGGTTCTCAATTGAAGAAGCAACTAACCTTGTAAACAATGGTTTAGGTTACATCGATTGGGCATCAACTGACCAAGGTCAAGAACCAGACGTTGTTATCGCTTCAGCTGGTACTGAACCAACTTGGGAAAGTCTTGCTGCCATTTCATTATTACACGATGAATTCCCAGAAATGAAGATCAGATACATTAACGTTGTTGACTTCTTGAAGTTACGTTCACCTAAGGTTGACCCTCGTGGTCTAAGTGATGAAGAATTTGATCGTCTATTCACTACTGACAAGCCTGTATTGTTCGCATTCCACGGCTTTGAAGGTCTAGTTAAAGACATCTTCTTTGATCGTCACAACCATAACTTACATGTTCATGGTTACCGTGAAAATGGTGACATTACTACACCATTCGACATGCGTGTATTGAACCAATTAGATCGTTACGACTTAGCTAAAGAAGTTGTAAATGATATTCCAGAATACTCTGTTAAGGGTGCTTCATTCGTACAACGTATGAATGACATGGTTGACAAGCACAATGCTTACATCCGTGAAGTTGGTACTGACTTACCAGAAGTAAATGATTGGCAATGGAAACCATTAAAGTAATTTAATAATAATTAACTTTTAAAACCTAGAAAGAGCCACATCCATTTGGATGTGGCTCTTTTGTTACATAATATTAAATTCCGCTGGAATTGGTGATTCTATAACTTTGTTATTCATATAATACGGAATAATCAACTTTAATTTCCATGAATGTAGTAACATGTTTCCCGTACTATTATTTTCATTATACAGAGGGTCACCAATTATTGGATGACCAATTTTATTCATATGAACTCTAATTTGATGTGTACGACCAGTTTGAATATTGATTTCCACTAAAGAACTATTACGGTATTCTTTTAGAACATTATATTTAGTTAACGCTTTTTTTGCATGGGTGCCATTAACTTGTCTTTTTCTTTTGTCTGTTATATCTAAACCAATCGGTAAATTAATTATTCCACTTTTTTGTTTAAATTTTCCATCCACCCATGCTAAATAAGTACGATGAATTATTTTGTCTTTAATTAGTTTTACTAAAATGGGGACAACTGCCGGATTTTTACCAACTATAATGGCACCAGAAGTTTCTTGGTCTAGACGATGAATCATATATGCATGCTGTTTAGATTTATTTAAATAAGATTCGCAAAAATTTAGAAGGGTACCAGTTTCATTGGGACTATTAGGATGAGTTTTGATTCCACGTTTTTTATTTACCACTAATAAATCTTTATTCTCGAATAAAATTTTTATTTTTTGACTATTATCTGGGAGCAAATTTTGTACTGGTAATTTAAAGTCATTTGCAGTGAATAAAATTTCAATATGATCATTATTTTTAACATTAAAATTCATGGGAAGATATTTTCCATTAACTGTTATGCGTTTATTTTTTCTCAACGAAAAGATTAGATGCTTCGGAATGAGTAAATAGTTGCTTAGATATTTTCTAACGCTAACAGGTGATATTACATTTTTAACTATTAATTGATACTGCCATTTGTGCATTTAAAGCCTGCTTTCTAAAAAAATTTAGTAAAATTTAATAAGTTGTGATAAGGTGTAAATGAGTAAAATATACTGGAGGAGAATATGAATAAAAATAAAATTGCATTAATTAGTGCATTATCATTAATAATATTTATTATATGCGATATTGTAATGAGTGGAAATAATGCTGATTTATTTAAAACAATTATTATTGCAATTATTTTATATGTTGGTTTTAATATTTTAGGCTATATTAGATGGAAGTTTGCATACCACTTTTTGGGCGTAATTATTGGTATTTATACACTTAGCTTATTTGTGATTATTAATACTATGTTTAGAAATTCTGATGTGCCAGCTTTGCATCGATTTGGAGCTATTTTTATTGCCATCATTGGTGTAATTGTAAATCTCTTTTGGTATCGATTTGCATGGCCACGTATAAAGAATGACTATGTAAGAATAGTAAAACGAAATATAAAGAAAAAATAGGTGTAAAAGATGAAAATGGATGTACAAGAATTCATTGATAAGATTAATGATGAACAATTTGAGGTGCAAACTGTTGAAGTTACCTCAGCAGACTTAGCTAACGATTCAGTTAAGTCATTTCAACCACTTTTAAAATTTATGGAAGAACAAATTAATTTAGGACATTTGGCATCTGCAATGCTACACGTAAAAGGTGAGGACACTAGTTTCTTTTTACAAAATTGTATTGTAAATTTACCATACCGTTATTCTAAGAATATTAGTAAAATGATGTCTGGTGATGGAGATTGTGACTTGAATATATATATGATTGTTGAATCACCAGATGTTAATCGCTCTAAATTACGGATTGACGAATTATCATCTCAAGATGAATTTTCTGATAATGATAAGTTAGAACAAAAATTAGCTGATTGGGTTAAAAATCAATTAACCTCAATTGATGAAAACAAGGAAAAACGACTTAAAGCTGAAAAAGAACTAGCTGAAGATTCAAAGGGTAAAAAGAAAACAACTAAAAAGAAAAAATCCAGTAAAAAATAATTTCAAAACATGTTATAATTAATTTGCGATGAGTCGAGAAGGTCACGCAACTTGTTTGTTTTCATCAGATGATGATTAAGTGACGTTTTTGATGTGGGACACATTATGCTACCGTATTGTAGCGTGTTTGATATTGTTGGTGATGTGAACACCACTTATCCATTTATTTTATAAATGCCACAAAAATACCCCAACTTTATAGTTGGGGTATTTTTTTATTCTAATTTACAAAATATAATTGATCTTTAATTAAATCAAAAGGTCGATGGTGTTTATTTAATTCATTTGAGATTTCTGAATTAACAATTTTCGCATTATCCCAAAATTCTTTTGAATCAGTAGCACCGTATTTCTCACCAATTATTATTAATTGAATATCTTTTTGATATTCACGAATTTTTTGTAACAATTGCCAGTCAATATCAATTCCATCAGGGGACCAACACATAATAATGCAATCAACTGAATTTTTATATTTATCAAAAGCTTCATTAGCATCTAATTTTTCAACATTAGTTACTAAATGATGACCAGTTTCATTTTCTTTTTGCCAGTCCATGCTATCAGTGCAAATTATGTCAGTTCCGTCATCATGTAAACCTTTAGATATATAACCATTACCTGCCATTACTTCTAGCGTTTTTTTATTACCTAAATATTTAGCAAGGCTGTTTGCGAATGGTGCAGAAATATATGCCCACATACCGTACTCTGCTTCTAAATAATCACGAAAGGACCTTAAATCTTTATCTAAAACAGGTAATTGCTCTACATATTTATTCCATGCTTTATCACCTTCACGATCATTCATTGCATAATTATTATTAACAAAGTTAAAAACTTCATCTTGAATATTATCTGGCAAAATTAATTCTGGTAAATCTTGCGGTAATTGCTGTGTTTTTAAAAGTCGATCAGCTTCTAATACATTGTTGACCAAAAAGATAATTGAAGGGAAATCACTAAATATTTTTCTATATTTCTTCATTCTTTCAATATAAGAAGGCTTTTTGACTATTTGTTTATTTTTACGTAACTTTTTTATTAATTTCTTTTTATTCATAATAACCACCTTTAACTATCTAATTGTATTTGAAAAGAATAAATGATGCAAAAAGCATTTTGTGTTAGAACTTATTACATTTATATGCGTTATTTTTATAAAAAACACAATTTTTTTAACAAAAATCTCTTTTTAATGTTATAATTTATTACATTAACTTAAGGGAAGCGATAATAATGGACGTAGCTAGTACAGCATTTGTATTTTTATCAAGTATTTTGGTATTGTTTATGACTCCGGGATTAGCATTTTTTTATGGAGGACTAGTTTCAAAGAAAAATGTAGTTAACACGATGTTATCAGTTTTTATTATTACTGGTTTAGCGATTTTATTATGGATTATTTTAGGTTATAGTTTATCTTTTTCAGGAAATATTGGAGGATTTATTGGTGATGTATCTAATCCTTTTATGCATGGAATTGATTTAAAGACTTTAATGCCTAATAAGATTCCAGTTAGTGTTTATGCAATTTTTGAAATGATGTTTGCAGTTATTACTCCAGCATTATTCGTTGGATCTGTCGTTGGGAGAATTCATTTTAAATTTTTATTGATTTTTATTATCTTATGGTCGATTATTTTGTATTATCCAATGGTACATATGGTTTGGTCAGCTAACGGAATTCTAGCAAAATTAGGGACTTTAGATTTTGCTGGAGGAACTGTTGTTCATATTAATGCAGGGGTTACGGCTTTAGTATTATCTATCTTTTTAGGTAAAAGAATAAAGGAAAATCGTAATGCTAATCATTACAACTTGCCTTGGGTTTTATTAGGTACTACCATTTTATGGATTGGCTGGTATGGATTTAATGCTGGTTCTGCATTAGCAGTGAATAATGTTGCAATGCAAGCAACCATGACAACCACGGTTGCGACTGCTACTTCAATGTTGGTATGGATGTTATTAGATATGCATTTTGTTGGTAAACCACAATTAAATGGAGTATGTACTGGAACCTTATGTGGGCTTGTTGGCATTACCCCAGCTGCTGGTTTTGTAACTATAACAGGTGCGTTTATTATTGGAATTACTGCAACATTAGCTAGTTATTTATTTGTAAATTATTTAAAACCCAAAATTGGCGTTGACGATGTTTTAGATGCATTTGGTTGCCATGGAGTTAGTGGAATTGTTGGCAGCATCTTAACTGGATTTTTGGCAACAAAATCAGTTAACTCATCAGTAACTACTAATGGATTGTTCTATGGTGGTGGTTTCCACATGGTTCTCATTCAGCTAGTTGCAACTATTGGAACAATTGTTTTTGTTGTAGTTGCTTGTTCAATTATTATTTTCCTATTAAGGTTAGTTATTCCAATGCGTGTAACTAAAAAGGAAGAAATGCGTGGATTGGATCAATCTGAACATGGTGAAAATGCTGATTATACAGTTTCTCTTAATGATCAAGCATTTGATCAAAACAAGGATATTGAAGTTAATGCTAAAGAGTTTAAAGGGCAAGTTGGTCATTTGAAGAATCCTAATTTACCAAAAGATTAATAATAAAAGGATGATTTCATTTTTGAAATCATCCTTTTATTTATCATCATCTAAATCTAAATTTAAGCTTTCTTGATATTTATTATCATTATTTTTTTGATTATTGTTACTTTTACCATGAAGGTATCCGTTAATTAATTGAAAAATTTCATAACGATCATGATGAGTTAAGGTTTGATCATTAAAAGTAATTTTATTTTCACTCATCAGAACGGTTTCTAAATTAAAATGTTGGATTGATGTTCTGCCAATTAAGTAATCCATACTAACATTGAAGTACGATGCTAGTTTTTGAATTTCTAAATATGATGGTGATCTAACGCCACGTTCCCAATTGCCAATTTGGGCAGGTGTATTATGATGAGCTCTATCTTTTGAGTATTTATTTAAATTTTCTGCTAATTGTTTTAAACTAATTTTTTGACCTTTTCTTAATGCTTTTAATCTTATTGGAAACAACTTAATCACCTCTAATAATAGTATAACTTAAAATGATACTTCTTGTTAGGTAGTTGTATTTTATTAATATGAAACATATAATCAACATAATATTAAATTAAATGGAGTGGTTTGATTTGGGTAAAAAAATAAAAATTTTCTTAACTACTTTAGGAATATTCTTTTTCTTATTGTGTTTTGGCTTTTTAGGAGCTGGACTATATTTTTATCATGTAGCGGTGGTTCCAGGTAAGAAAAATTTCTTGAAGGACAAAAAAATATCTAAATCTTCACCACTTTATCTGGGTGATCAATGGTATAAATCAGCTAAAAAATATCATTGGACACAAATGTCGACAACTGATCATCTAAAACTAGTAGCTAATTATTTACCGGCTGATAAATCCACAAAGAAAACAGTAATAATTGCACATGGATATATGGGTAAAAAAGAGTTAATGGCTCCATATGCTTATATCTTTCATAAAATGGGCTATAATGTTCTAACTCCAGATAGTCGTGGTCATGGTCAAAGTCAAGGTAATTATGTAGGATACGGCTGGCCTGATCGTATGGATTACATCAAATGGATGCGTCAGGTGATTGAAGAAAATGGTAAAGATTCTCAATTGATTATGTTTGGTGTTAGTATGGGTGGTGCTACTACAATGATGGTATCAGGTGAAAAATCAGTACCACCTCAATTGAAAGCATATATTGAAGATTGTGGATATACTAGTGCTTCTGATGAAATTAATCATGAGGCCAAGCAGTTATACCATTTATCAGATTTTCCTAGATGGCCATTAGTACCGATTCTAAGTGGAATTACCCATATTCGAGCTGGTTATAGTTTGTATAAGGCTTCTGCTCTAAAGCAAGTGCAAAAGAATCATAAGCCTATGCTATTTATTCATGGCGATAAAGATAATTTTGTACCTACTAAAATGGTTTATCCTTTGTATAAAGCAAGTAAGGGACCTAAAAAATTATTATTAGTAAAAAATGCTCCACATGCAGCTTCCTATCAAACTAATCCAGAATTATATGTTAAAACAATTAAATCTTTCTTAGGTCGTTATTTTAATTAATATAGATAGGCTATAATTCATTTTATAGCTTATTTTTTTGTAAAATTATTGTTTATTATTATAAAAAAAGTGTTTGAAAATGTTATGATAATAGGGGTGTATATATAATATAAAATAAATGTAATAAAAATAATTAATATTTTCAGAGAGGAGGACTCCATTTTGATTGGTTTATTATTTGCGATATTCTTGTTGTTAGGAATTATCGCTGGTGTATTGATTAATAAATTTAAAATTAATAATGAAATAAGCAATGCACAAATAAAAGCAAACTATTATATCAAGGAAAATAGTCGTAAAGTTGAAGAGTATTGTAATAATCTTATTAACAAAGAAAAACATGATATCAATAAGTATATTAAAACCTCTAATGATGAAATGGACACACAAAAGTACGAAAATGAGACTCGTAATCAACGTCTTGATCAACATGAAAAATTTTTAAAACAGATGAAAGAACGTTTAGTAGGTTTTTCTACAGATTTAAATGATCGTAAAATTAAACAAGACGAAATGAATTCTAATATTGATAATACGTTAGATAGAGCGCATGATATTTTAAATCAACATCATTCTAAACTTGAACAAATTAGTGCGTTTAATTTTGACCAAGCGCGCGATTATGTCTTTGCTAACACCAAAAAGAAATTAAAACGAGAAACGGATATTGAAGTGAAATATCAGTTAGCCGAAAGCAAAGTATCCGCTAATAAGAGAGCAAATTCATTACTAATTGAGTCAATTCAACGTGGTGCTCGTGATGAACCCAAAACACATATTGAACGTAATTTAGTTTTACCTAATGGTGATGTAAAAGCTAAATTAATTGGTCGAGATGAACAACATATTAGATTATTGGAATCATTAACGGGAACTGAATTAATATTTGATGATGAAAACTCGCTATTATTGCATATCGTTACGCACGATGCTTTTCGTCGTGAAATTGCCCGTACCACTATTGAAAATTTAATTATCTCTCGTCAATTTACTAATAATAATATTGAAAATCAAGTCAATGTTTCAACTCAAAATGTACATGCGGGTTTACGTGAAACTGGTGAAAACGTTGTTCGTTCACTTAAAATTGGACTCATGCATCCTGATTTAATGAAAATTATTGGAAAATTAAAATTTAGAACTAGTTATGGACAAAATGTTTTATACCACTCAATTGAAGTTGCTCAAATTACTGGAGTTTTAGCTGCAGAATTAGGGATGAATGTTAAATTAGCTAAACGAGCAGGATTGTTGCATGATATTGGAAAAGCTATTGATCATGAAGTTGATGGTACCCATGTTGAATTAGGGGTTAAGTTAACCAAGGCTTTTGATGAAGACGAAGTTGTTATCAATGCAATTGCTGCTCATCATGGGGACGTTGAACCTACTAGCCCTATTTCTATTTTAGTAGCAACTGCTGACTCAATGTCAGGGGCTAGACCTGGTGCTAGAAGTGAATCAATTGAAGAGTATGTTACTCGTTTAAGAAATCTTGAAAACATTGCTAATCAACACAAGGGTGTTAAAGACAGTTATGCTATTCAAGCCGGTCGTGAAATTAGAATTATTGTTAATCCAGAAATACTTAATGACGATAAGAGTAAAGCACTTACTCAACATGTTAGAGACCAAATTCAAGATGAATTAACTTATCCAGGTAAGATAAAAGTTACTGCTATTCGTTCATTAAAAGCAGTCCAATATGTTGGAAAACGAAAAAAACAATATTCAGGTAGTAAGTAAAAAATAATCTCTAGATAATATCTAGAGATTATTTTTTATGGTTTATAAATCACTTTAAAGTTGTGATTGTTTTTTGCCTTTATATTTTTATGATTTCTTAAATAATCAGCAATTAATTGACTCATCATCCGACCATCTTTTTTAATAATTTTACCAGCATTAAACATCGTAAAATTACCGCCACCAACAGCTCGATAAATATTTAAAGCAATTTTCAATTTTTGATCACTAGTAATTGGTTTGCCATGATAAATTAATTTTGTAACACGTTTACCAACTGGTTTCGCAACGTTAATTACATAATCAACGCCTTCATACATATCATAATTATAATGTTTTGCTTTAGGAAAAATATAATCATGATTAATTGTGATATTGCCGTTTTCAACTGTAAAATATTTAGCGCTAGTTTCAATAGCGGCTTTTAAATCAGCACCCGTTATCTCTAATACAGCTAATGTATTAGGATATACATAATTAGTTATAATATTGCGCATTGTAATAGGATTTTCAAACCCATGCGCTTCATTATTGAACAGAGCAGTGGCAGATATGTCCACACCCATTGTTTTCATTTGAATTTCTTGTATAAATTGAATAAAGCTATTTTTATTTAGTCGAACGTTAAATGAATCATTAAATTCCATGTTTCCTGTAATACGGGCCATAGGTTCATCTAACCAATGATTAATATCATTTTGTATGGGCAACAATGTGTTAGCAATTCCGTCATCTATTTGGTAGTCCTTTGTTGCAATTAATTCAGCATTACTATTTTTGACAAAATATTTTCCATTTTTTTGCTCAATATTTAATTCAATATGTCCTACATATTCACCACGGTGACCAACTTGAATGATAGGGATATTAAATAAATGCCCAGCAATTTTTCGGTGTTGATGACCAGTTACAATTGCATCAATTCCTTCAATATTGGACAAAATATTATATGTTTCATTTTCACCATTTAATTCTTCCGTTGGATTACCAAATTTATCTTTTTCAATTCCGCCATGATATACGATAACATTTAAATCAGTTTTTTTATTCATTTCGTGAATATATTTTTTAGCGGTATCAGCTGCTGATAAAAATTTTAATCCTTTTAAGTTTTCAGGATTCTCCCATTTAGTAGTTCCTTGAGTTGTTAGTCCCAAGAAACCTACTTTAACTCCGTTAATATTTTTAATTACATATGGTTTACCAAATGGATTATTATTATGTTCATCGATAATGTTAGCACATAAAAATTGACGATTAGATTCTTTAATTGCTTTATGTAAATAGTCTAGTCCGTAGTTGAATTCATGATTACCCAATACTCCAAAATCATAATCCATCATATTGAAAGAATTACTGATTTGAGTTGGTGATGGTTGTTTTTTAACTTTAGCAATATAATATGCTAAAGGAGATCCTTCTATAAAGTCACCATTGTCAATAGTTACGGTATTTTCTAATTTTTGCTTTTGATCTTTAAAACAAGTTGCACATCTTAAAAGGCCAAAAGGTTTATTATCTTTTAGGTTTACATAATTAGTAGGGAATAAGAATCCGTGAGTATCGCTAGTTGCTAAAAGGTTAATTTTCATTCTTTTTCACTCCCGTATATATTCCGTTCATTTATAGAAATTATAATCTTATTTTATGCTTGTGTAAATTTATAATATATTTAAAATACAATTGATTTATAATTCTATTATGTTAGCATAAAAGTAGTTATGAATATTTACTATTAGTAAGTATTTATAATTAGATATACTTGTTTTTTCGTTAATTGAGCGATTTTAGAGGTGATAGATATGTTGAATCTTTATGTTGCACCAAGTAGTGCTTCAAGTCGTAAAGCCAGAGCTTGGTTAAAAGCTCATAATATCTCATTTAAGGAAAGAAATATCAATTCCAATCCATTAAATGCTAACGAAGTAAAACAAATTCTTCGTTTAACTGAAAATGGTAGTGAAGATATTATTTCAACTCGTTCCAAAATATTTAAGAAATTAAACATTGATTTTGATAATCTATCATTATCAAAATTAGTTGATTTAGTTGTTAAATATCCAGATTTAATTAAACGTCCTATCGTGTTTGATAATAAGCGTCTAGAAGTCGGTTATAATGAAGAAGAAATTCGTCGTTTCTTGCCACGTTCTATTCGCGAAACTGAATTGAAGGAACTAGAATCACAACTCGAAGCTTAAGCTTGATTTAGAGTATACGGCATTAATTCAAATTTGAATTAATGCTTTTTTTGTATAGAATAGTAATAACAAGGGAGATGAATTTTTATGATACAAATGATCGCTTTAGATCTAGACAACACCTTATTAAATTCTAATAAAAAAATTAGTCGAAAAAATGAAGATATTTTAAAAAAACTACATAGCAAAGGTATTAAAATTGTTTTATGCACTGGACGCCCCATTAATGCGGTTTGGCCATACATTGAACAATTGGGACTAACAGAAGGTCAAGATTATACAATTACTTTTAATGGTGCCATGGTGATTAGAAATCGGGACAAACATTTATTATTTCAAAAGGGGTTAAAATTAAAAAATTTTGATTTAGTTCATAATTTTGCTAAAAAAAATGATTTACCGTTAGATATTTTAGATTTCGAGAAAGTTTATGAGCTGACCGATTTAGTTAAGTCTACCTACAAAGAAGTTTTAAATTCTAATTTAGAATTTATTAATGCTCAGTTTAATGAATTACCCGATAAAAAATATAGTAAAGCTATTATGTCAGAACAGGCTGATAAATTAGATTGGGCTCGTAATAATATGCCTGAAGAAGTCCAAAATTATTATCATATTGTCCGCTCACAACCTAAAATTATGGAATTTATTCAAAATGGAATGAATAAATCAGTGGGGTTAGAACAACTACTGAAACATTTTGATTTAGATTTCGATAATCTGATGTCTTTTGGTGATGCAGAAAATGATATTGAAATGTTGAAAGCTTCAAGTTTAGGAATAGTAATGGATAATGCTAAAGATGATATTAAAGCAATTGGTGATGATGTAACACTTGATAATAATCAAGATGGGGTTGCAGCTTATCTTGAAAAATATTTTAAAGATTAAATAAAAATTCCTACTAATTTATAGTAGGAATTTTTATTATTATTTATTGTCTGCAAATAATTTAGTTAAATATTGCATAAATGTTTTTAAATAACGTTCATCATCAACTTGAATAGCTGCTTTATCAGAAGGATTAGGATCATCTAATTTTGCAGTATCACCAGTAGTACGACCATAATTTTCTTTACCATGATGGACGATCATATCAAGATCCAATGTTTTAACAAATGTAGGGTCGCAAGCAACACCAACTGCTAGTGGATCATGAAGCGAACAACCACCTAGTTCAGGATACATTTCATCATAAATGCCAATGTAGTAATCAACAATATCAGCAAATTTTTCACCAGCCATTGTACCTAAATCACGCCATTGTTGAGTTTCTTTTTTAGTTAATAATGTTCTTAAAGTAACATCCAGACCAACCATAGTAACAGGTACTTTGTTAGTGAATACTTCATTTGCGGCTTCAGCATCTTGATTGATGTTTGCTTCAGCTGCATCTGAAACATTACCAGGAACAGTTAGAGCACCACCCATTAAAGTAACTTGACCAATTAGGTCACTAATTTCAGGATCTTTACGTAACGCGGCTGCTAAATTGGTTAATGGGCCAGTAGGAATAATAGTTAAATCTTTTCCATATTTATGTGCAGCATCAATCATAAAATCAACACCAGATTCTTTTTCTACTGAACGGCTACTTTCTGGTAATTTGACTTCACCAATTCCGTTTTTACCATGAATATGAGCTGAAACCGGCATTACATCAAAATGATCACTTGTTTGTGAATGACTTTCTCCTTCAAATACTGGCACATCACTTGCGCCCAGCAAATCAAGAATTTGTAATGAATTTTTAGCGGCTTGTTCAACAACCACATTTCCATAAGAATTAACGATACCAATTAGGTCGGCATTAGGTGCGGCGACAGCATAAGCAATAGCCATTGCGTCATCCACACCAGTATCTAAATCAAGAATTAATTTCTTTTTTGCCATAATGAAAAACCCTCCCAAGTTTTTTACCCCTCATGAAATTTCTTCATGAACATTTTTCATTTATAAACTCATTATATTGCTAAAAATTGAAAAAATAAACCATTTTAATATAATTTATTTAATAAACTATATTAAATCCGAACAATAAAAAAGACTGAAGCATATATCTTCAGTCTTTTTCTTATAATTTAGGGTGTTTATTAAACAAGAATTCAGCAATCGTCTTATCCAGACTAGGGTTTTCGTGAAGCATTGAATGTTCTGCTGAAAGTGGATCAGCTCGATATAAATAGAATTGATAACTCTTAACATATGGTTTTACCAATTTACCCATAGGTTTAACGATGTTAACCGCTTCTTCACCATCGGTACCAACATTATAAATTTCACCAGCAATATTTAATACATGCAAAGTACGGGGCAAGTTCTTAACACGTTTATCATTTGGATCATAATCATTGGCGATACTTACAAATTTATTAGCTTCTGGCGCATTTTTTTGGTGAGGGTGCTTTACCATATATTCATAAGCAATCGTTCCACCAGAAGAATGGCCTAAGAAGTTTACTGATTTGATTTTATATTTATCATGTAGATATGACATGACATTCACCATTTGATCAGCTTGTTTTTCAGGATGAGTATTATCTTGGAAAATTAGTTGAACTAATGGGTTATCTTTCTTTATTTTTTTAACATACTTCTTCATGGTAGAAACTTTACCGTCATTAGATATGTAAATACGTAATGAACGTTTGGCAATTCCATGATCATTAAATTGGTTTATGAAATCATCAGTTGAAACTGCATTACCACCATAACCAGGAATGAAAATGGTTGCGGTTCTACTTTTTTCAACTTTAACATCATTTAAGACGCGCCCTCTAAAAACCCAAAGGGTAGATGTAATAAACGCAATTGCTTCTATGAATAAGATGATTCCAATGATAATTTTTCTTTTTCTTCTGCTATGCATAAGTGCTCTTCCTTTGCTAAAGTATAACTATATGGTACATAATATATTAAATAACGCGAAAATAAAAGGAGTTAATTTAAAATGACAGATTCAATCTATGATATCACAATTATTGGCGGAGGTCCTGTTGGTATGTTTGCAGGATTATATGCCGGTTTAAGAAATGCTAAGTTTCAAATTATTGAAAGCTTATCTGAACTAGGTGGCCAAGTGAATGCGCTTTATCCAGAAAAAACTTTATTAGATATTCCAGGTCAAGCTGCCATTAAGGGGCGTGATTTAGTTAATAATTTACAAAGCCAATTAAATACAATGAATGGTGATATTAAGTTAAATGAAACTGTTACCAATGTAGTCGGTGATGAAAATATGTTTAATATTACTACCAATAAAGGTAATAGTAAATCAAAAGCAATTATTATTGCTGTCGGAAATGGTGCATTTAATCCTCGTAAACTTATGGCAGATGGTGCTAGTGATTTTGAGAATAAACAATTAGTCTATACTGCTAAAGATATCCAACAATTTAAAGATAAAGCTGTTTTAGTTGCTGGAGGTGGCGATTCAGCAATTGACCAAGCCTTAATGTTAGAAAAAACGGCTAAAAAAGTATATTTATTACATCGTCGCAATGAATTTAGGGGATTAGAACATATGGTAGATTTACTTAAAAAGTCTTCCGTTGAATTAATTACTCCATACCTAATTAAGCAATTGAAATCTGCCGATAACGACCAAGTCACAGTTATTGCTAAAAAGATGAAAACTGATGATGATTTTAAAAATATTACTGTCGATAAAATTTTAGTTAATTATGGTTTTATTTCTAACAATAAGGATATGGAATCTTGGAAGTTAGATTTAGAAAAAGATCATCATGCTACTAAGGTTAGTCCAACTTTAGAAACTAATGTTCATAATGTATATTCAGTAGGTGACCAAGCCAAATATGACGGTAAGCAAACTATTATTGCAACTGGTTTTGGTGAAGTGCCTATTGCTGTAAATGCAATTATGAATGATTTATATCCAGATAACCATACTCCAATTCATAGTACGCAGTTAACCAATAATTAATTTTTATTTTTTAGTGTTTCTCTTTTGAGAAGCACTTTTTTTATTGACATTTTTTTGTAAATGATTGACTTGTTTGGTTAATTCTTCAATTTGTAAACTTAATTTATCAATCTTATCATCAGTGGCATCACTACTGTCATGAGTGAAAAAATCAGTAATGGTAGATGTTAATAAACCAATAAAACCAACCCCACCGAACATTAGGAATACGGCGATGCATCTACCACCAGCAGTTTGTGGGGCAATGTCTCCATAACCAACGGTTGTTGCTGTTGTAATGGCCCACCATAAAGATGTTGATAAATTATAATGTTCGAAAAAGGAAAAAATTAATGCACTTAAAATTAAAATGACGATACTGACTGAAAATAGATAAATAAATCCAGTATCATATATAAACCGATGTAGTCCACCAGTAAATTTACCATCCCAGCCAAATTTCCAGAATATATTGTAATATCTTACGATTCTTATTACTCGATATAATCGAAAAATTACAAAAATAGGGTGTGCTGGGATTAAAGATATTAAATCTAAAGCAGTTTCTAAAAGAAATTGTTTCTTGTCTTTGGTCATTAAGAATCCGGTTACATAATCGATGATATAAAATATCCAGATACCATAATATATTTTACATAAAATACCATTATATATATTAATAATATTAAAATAATCAAATATGACAAGTAAAACCGATAAAATCGCTAATATAACAATAAAAATACTATACAATAATTCAATTTTTTTATTTTTAAATCTTTTCATTTTTAACGCTCACTTATTAATATAAATTTATTATAGTTATTTTAGAATAAAAATTATAAAATTCAAATAAAGAAGCGAACATTTAAGATTAAATGTTCGCTTCTTTTTTAATTATCAAGGTTTTTATTATTTTTCTTTAAATTAGAAGATCCATTAGTAAAATGCCTTAATTCTGGAGCATCAGTTTTATAAAACTGTTTAGTAGAGTGATTCTTGTTTTGATTAAAGATACTAGTAGATTTTTTACCCAATTCGGTTTCTTTGCCTTTTTCTTTTTGTAACCCATTATTATAATTATAGTCACTAGGATTTACTGGTGTAAATCCACTTGGATTGTAAAAGCGTAGTAAGTTTTGTTCATTAAGTTCATCTGAAAATGATAATTCAGTATTGACGCGTGCTTGCATCTTATTAAAAATACGACGTTGATTTGGGGATGGATGTAATAATTTACCAGTTTTATTACTGTAGATAGTACCACCAATTGAAGTATACTTAGTACTTACCCAATCACGATCTCTAAATGCTACGATTGTGTCATGCTCATTTGAGAAGAGATCAGTTCCAAATTGAACATACTTCTTAGTGTTAATTCCTAATAAGTGTAATAAAGTAGGGAGTACATCGATTTCTCCACCATAAGTATGGTCAATGTAACCACCTTTTTTACCAGGAATATTGAACATTAACGGAACTCTTTGCAACTGTGCATTGTCAAAGTCATTCCAATCATCAGGGTTCTTGCCTAATACTTTAGCTAAATTAGGGTTTTCAGAGTTAGGGATACCATAGTGATCACCATATAACATAATAATGGATTTTTTTAATAAACCGACTTTATTTAGATAATTATAAAATTCTTTAACTGACTGATCTAAATAATGAGCAGTTTTAAAGTAATTATCAATATTATTGTCTCCAGTGTTTGTGGTTTTAAAATTAGAATCTTCGTTGTCTAGTTCATAGGGAAGATGATTAGTAACGGTTATATATTTAGCATAAAAAGGTTGTTGTAATCTTTGAAGATATTTTACGGAGTCTCTAAATAATAATTTATCCTTTAGTCCATAACCTAATGATTTGTCACCAGAAGTATCATAGTAACTGGAATCGAAGAAATATTGATATCCCATGTTTTTATAAACGCTATTACGATTCCAGAAACTAGCAACGTTTCCGTGGAATACAGCACTAGAATAATTTCCTTGTTGTTTTAAAATAGCAGGAGCAGCTTGGAAAATATTATCACTACCAAATTGAGTGAATAGTGATCCTTGTGGTAAACCAAAAGTACTGGTTTCTAGCATATTTTCAGCATCTGACGTTTTTCCTTGACCAACTTGATGAAAGAAATTATTAAATGAATAAGTTGATTTATTCTTATATAAACTATTTAAGAATGGGGTAACTTCTTTACCATTGATTTTTTTGTTAATTAAGAATTGTTGAAAACTTTCTAGATGAATTACAAATACATTTCTACCCTTAGCCATTCCAAACATCTTATTATTTGGAGCAGCATAATGTTTACGAGTGTATTTTAAAACATCATCCATTTCTGACTTAGTTGCCATTGCTCGCAAATCATTATTATGTTGTTGTTTAATTGCATCATACATAGTGAATGAATCAATTCCTAAATACTTTACTATGTAAGTCCGATCAAAAGTCCTTGTTAATAGTTGAGGTCTGTCCATTTCACCAAATGATAAATTTATAGTGAATAATAGAACGGACAATGAAGTGATTGTAAATGACCTTTTAAATCCAATTGATTTTTTATCAATTTTAATGAATCTAAACAACATTAATAGTGCAACTAATAATATGTCTAACCAAAAGAAAATATCATGTGGCATAGTTAAAGCTAAAGATGATCCACTTAATCCTTGATTAACTTTAGAATAACCAGTCATGGTACTAATCGTCATAAAATCGGTAAACTCACGAAAGTATATGACGTTTAAATATAGTAATATGGTATTTAAAATATCTAGAATAATTATGACGGGATAAAACAAACGACCGGGCTTGATATACATTGCGATACCAAATAAAAAGGTAGTTGTTGCAATAGGATTCATCAATGCTACTATGAATTCAAAAGGACTATTCAATCCTAACTGAAAATCATAAAAATATGCGTATATAGTTTTTAGCCAAAAAAGAAATACTAGTAAGCTAAAAAATCCAAGCCTAGTACTTAATTTTTGACGAATATAATTTATCACTTTCAACTTTGTAACTCCTTTTATAATTCATAATAGTTCTAATCTTAACAGACAAATAATAAAATGACATTCTTTTATTTAATAAAAACCTTAGTATACACTATATATAGATTTTAATATTTTAATATTCTATATATAGTTGAAATTTATAAAAATTGTTGTAAAATAAAAGTTAAATTAATAGGGGAGGTTTATTTAGATAATGCAAGCAAAAAAGAAACTTGATATTCAGTTGAATGACGGTAAAATTATTGAATTTATGCCTGACATGATTCATAATGCTCTGTTATCTTTAACGAATAATCAAGAAATTGTTTATCGAACTGAACGTTTGATCTTAGTTCAATTAGCCTCCTACAATTTAATAAAATTGCATGAATTAAGAATGATTATTTATCGAACTTTAGATCAATTAAGATATCATAAAATTGCCTCTAAGTATTATCATGAGGAATTAAGTTAGTATATTAATAAAAAAAATGTTTCCTAATTTAGGAAACATTTTTTATTTATAAACATTTTAGAGAATTTTAATCGTTGATATGACCATAACCAACAACGTTCCACCAAGGAGCCTTGATGCTTTCTTTAATAACACCACGGTTTTGTGCATCAATCATTTTACCGTGACCAATGTACATACCTACATGATAAATGCTTGATGTTGAACCACCAATAAATACTAAGTCACCTTTTTGTAAGTTATCACGTGAAACCTTAGTTGAAGCATTGTATTGAGCTTGAGCAGTTCGTGGCAATCTAACACCTAGAGAGTTTTTATAAACATAGCTTGTAAAACCTGAACAATCAAATGCATTAGCTCCAGTTGCACCATATATGTATGGACTACCTAATTTTGATTTAGCAACTGTATAAATTTGTTGAAAATTATCATTTGCATCTGCATGTACATTATTTTGACTAATTGCTGATCCCATAAACAATAATGAAGTGAACGCAATCATGGTCATCGCTAATTTTGTAAAATATTTTTTCATCTCTAAAATGTCCTCCTCATTTATTTCTACTTATAATAATAGTAAAAGAATATTGCAAAAGTGTAACAAAGCAGTTTCATTCCTATTAAATCATTCAATTATTAGTGTAATAAAGTAGTTTTTGTTGTTTAATATTAGTTGTGATATAAAAATTAATGAAACAAACTTAAAATTATGCTAAATTAATAAATAGTTTCATAATTACAGTATTGCAATGAAAGGAAAACACAATGGATAATAATTTTAAGCGTTTGTTCCCAAAAGCCTTAGATTTAGACCAATTAATTTTTAAAATAGGTGAAGTTAGTAAAATGTTAAATGTGTCTGCTCGACAATTAAGATATTGGGAACAAAGAGGATACATTCAATCTATACGTAATAGTTCTTATTCATCACGTGTTTTTGATATGAAAAATTTCATGTGTGTTAATCTGATTAAATATTATTTAGACAAAGGATTTACTTTAGCTGTTGCACATGAATCAGCTAAAAAAAATCTAGACAATATGAAATTTATAAGAAAATTTATGACATACTCATTTCAGGGAATTGAAAATGTTGATAATCAGCCTGCTATTAATTTGGGATATTTTGATCAAGAAGAAAAAACAGTGTTATACGGATTTATTGATGAAGAGAATAATATTAGTTACAAAGTAATAAAACATGAGTAAATTTTGAGGAGAAATAGTTAAATGAAAACTTTTAAGTGGATTATGGGGATAGTAATTATTCTAATTATTGGTTTCTTTGGATTTAAGGTATCTAAAGCTGTATACAATAATATGGAGCAAAATCAAGCAGCTAAGGATAATCAAAATCAAATTTTAGAAACCCAGAAAAAGGAGATTGAAGCAAAACATAAGTTTGCTGTAAGTATTGCTAATCCTTCAATTGAAGTATATAAAAAAAATCATCAGGTATTGCCAAGTATCGTGGTTGCTCAAGCAATTCAAGAATCTAACTGGGGAACTTCTGAATTATACAAAAAAGCTAACAATATTTTTGGCATTAAAGGTAAGTATAATGGTAAATTTATTAGATACTATACTGATGAATATGTAAGTAATGATACTCCAACTAAAAAGGGTGAAAAAGTTGTGCGTGAGGGCTCACAAAAAAAAGTATCAGTTCCAGCAACATTTAGAAAATATCCAAGTATTAAAGAAGCTGTTGAAAACCATGATCGTGTAATTGCACTCAATTTTATTAAAAAGAAGAATATTACTAGTTATGTTGATCAGGCCAATATGCTACAGAAAAATAATTATGCCACTGATCCTACCTATGCAAAATCATTAATAAAATTAATTCGTCAATACAATCTAGAAAAATATGATAATGAAGCAATCAATAATTAATAAATTGTTATGCCATTTTTAAATAAATTAATATATAATATATTTATATTATATTAAGTAAAGGAGACCTTAGTTGTTATCGATATTAGGTAAGTTGTATGGCCCATTTTTTGATGGGAGTAATTGGATTAATGTCCTAACATCTGAAGATGCATGGATTGTTATTCTTTCATTAGTTTTAATAGAATGTTTATTGTCAGTTGATAATGCAGTTGTGCTAGCTGCTCAAACACAAGTTTTACCAGATAAAAAAGAGCAAGAAGAATCTTTATTTTATGGTATCTGGGGATCTTATATTTTCCGTTTTATAATTATTGGATTAGGTACATTCTTAATTCATTTATGGGAAATTAAAATTTTAGGTGGCTTGTATTTATTTTATTTGGCTTATAAACATTTCTTTGGTCGCGAAAAGCCAAAGAAAAAACTATCCAATAAAGCTAAGCCCGGTAGTCGAAAACAATTTTGGATGACAGTTGCACAAATTGAATTTATGGATATTGTTTTTTCTGTGGATTCGGTATTAGCTGCACTTGCTATTTCACCCAATCCAGTTGTTGTACTAATTGGTGGTTTGATCGGTATTTTATGTATGCGAGGAATTGCTGAAGTAATTATGATAGTTATGAAGAAAATTCCTGAGCTTAAATCAATGGCTTACTTTTTAATTGCAGTTATTGCATTGAAATTAGTAATATCAATTCCAGCAATTGATATTGAGATTCCACCTGTGTACTTTGGATTAATTGTGTTGTGTACTTTTGCTGTTACAATTATTATCCATTTTGTTCGTCGTAAGATAAAAAAATAGGAGCGATATATATTTCAACCGAAATTACTAGAAATAATATTAAACAAGAAACTGATAATAAGATAACGGTTATTGATTTTTGGGCTCCTTGGTGTGGTCCATGTAAGATAATGAATCCAGTTATGAATCAAATGGAGGAACAATTTGCTGATAACATTCACTTTGGAAAAATGAATGTTGATGGCAATGAAGATATTGCCAAACAGTATAAAGTAATGAGTCTGCCTAGCATTGTTTTGTTTAAAAATGGTAAGGCTGTTGAAAAAGTAACTGGAATTTACTCAACTAAACAAATGGCACATTACTTAAAGCGTAAATTAGCAGAGATTTAGTTTCTTATTGACTTTTAAAATATAAGATGTTACTATTTGTTTAATCGGATATTAATAAAACAGTTATTCCAAATTTAAGTAACAATTTAACTGAGCGTCAGGAAGTCGACGGTTGCTGCGAGTCGATCAGGTTAAATTTGATGAAATACGTTGGATAGTGTCTACCCAAGAACGGATTTAGAACCGTTATTTCTAGAGAGTGAGGAATTTTATTATTGTAGATTCCTAATTTGGGTGGTACCACGGTAAAATAAAAAATTAATTCGTCCCTGTTGTTTTAAACAACAGGGACTTTTTTTATAGAAAGAAGAGGTATTAGTTATGATTAAAAATAATTGTGGAGGTAATCCTCGATATATAAACGCTATTTAATTACATAATTTACTGAATAAAAAAATAAGGGAGCGTTTATCATGGAAAATGAAAAACCAAAAGTTAATGTTTTAGAAGGCATTATAGTTTTGCTAATTATGATTGTTATGATGTCATTTGGAGTTATCGGATTGGGAATTTCTCCAGAGCTACCCATATTAGTAAGTATTTTGTTATTAGTATTTTGGGCAAAGTTCAGAGGATTTTCATGGGATGACATTGATGAAGGATTTGTCGTAGGAGTTAAAAATGGAATCGTTCCATTATTTATCTTCATTCTAATCGGAAGTTTAATTGCAGTGTGGATTGCATCTGGCGTTATTCCTAGCTTGATGGTCTTTGGCTTTCATTTAATTAATGTTAATTGGTTTTTACCATCAATTTTTCTAGTTTGTGCTTTAGTAGGAACTGCAATTGGGAGTGCCTTTACAGTAATTTCCACATTAGGAATTGCCTTTATGGGAATTGGAATTACCATGGGAATGAATCCAGCAATGATTGCCGGAGCTGTTATTTCTGGAGCTGTTTTTGGAGACAAATCTTCACCATTATCTGCGACGGTCAATTTAGCTTCTGCAGTTGCCGGAGCAGATTTAATTGATCATATTAAAAATTTAATGTGGTCTACAATTCCTGCAATGGTTGGTTCATTTATTATTTTTGTATTTTTGAATCATAGTAGCGGATCCGCTAATTTAGGGAATGTTAGCAAAACTGTTGCAACTTTAAATACCCATTTCAACATTACATTTTGGGCTGTGATTCCAATTGCATTACTTCTAATTTGTGCATGGAGTCATATTCCAACCATTCCAACATTATTTATTAATATTGTGATATCCTCAATCTTACTTTTTATTGAACATCCACATTTTGGCATCATTAAATTAAATGATTTAATTCTAAATGGTTTTGTATCTAAGACTGGTAATAAATCAGTGGACACTTTACTTTCACGTGGTGGAATTAGTTCAATGATGGGAACAATATCTTTAATTATGATTGCTTTAGCATTTGGTGGTTTATTAATGCATCTTGGCATTATTGATGCAGTAATTACGCCTTTAGCTAAGCGTCTAAACACAGATGCTAAACTAATTGTTACTGTGATTTTGACAGCTATTGGTGTTAACATCTTTGTTGGTGAACAATTCTTGTCAGAAATTTTACCAGCTAATGCATTCAAAGGGGTCTTTAAAAAGGCAGGATTAGCTCCTGTCGCATTAAGTAGAGCCTTAGAAGATGGTGGAACCGTAATTAATTACTTAGTACCATGGGGAGTTGCCGGAGCATTTATATCAGCAACTTTAAATGTGCCAGCAAGTCATTTTGCACCATTTGTCTTTTTAAGTATTCTTTCACCAGTATTTTCTATTTTAAGTGCAGTGACTGGTATTGGAATTAAACATATAAAAACAACTAAATAACAGGTGAAAAGGATAGTTAAATCAAAAACTATCCTTTTTATGTTTCATTTTATTTTATCTGCAACTTAATATAAAAAAAATCTTTATGTGTATAAAAATAAGTGTTGATAGATGAATGTTGTTAAATCAACTTTTTGTGAATTAATCATTCATTAACATTACAATCATATTAATAATGTTTCTATATCATATATTTTGTAATTTTATCGATATCTTGTCGTAATGTTTAACCTATAGAATAATTTCTCGTTGCTCAATTTTGAGTAAACAAATTTTCATTAAATATTTTTATAGGAGTGTTTGAATCATTACAGAAAGAAACCGTTACTTTTTTTACCTTTTTATCGCGATGCTAGCAATAGTATCAATTTCTATTTATCGTAAAGCTACAGATAGTATTGCTGATACTACAACTAATTCTGTAGTTACTGTTAAATCTGGTGATACTTTAGAAAATCTATCAGATAAATATAACGTATTTGTTTCTATATTGAAGAATACAAATGGTAAGTATAATAATCAATTATTAGCTGGAGATCATTTGCTATTACTAAATAGAAATAGTAAAGATTCTTATCCAAAAAATAAGAAAACTTCCATTGATAATAAGCAAAAAAAGGCTCAGAATCAAAAATTGGATTCACAAGCTGATGTTGAAAAGCGATGGAATCAAGCTAATGCTGATGCAAAAGCCTGGATTTCTTTTCATGAATCAACTGATTCGTATACAGCCCAAAATGGACAATATTATGGTAGGTATCAATTAGACAAAAATTATTTGAATGGCAATTACTCACCTGAAAATCAAGAGCAGGTAGCTAACCAATATGTATCAGACCGATATGGTTCTTGGATTAATGCAAAAGCCCATTGGATTTCTAATAATTGGTATTAACGAAAAACATGTAGATTTTCTACATGTTTTTTTATTATATATTTATACTTGTAAAACTAGCATTCCCATTATTACAAGTATAATTGTGAATGTAGTTTCAAAAAGTTACATAATTAAAACATTGTTACATGAAATCCTTATTTTTTAACGTTTTTGAAACTTGTATGTAAAAAAATAATTGTACTATGTTGTCAGTTGATTGACGAAGGTTAAGAAACAACAATTGAAAACAAAACGTATTTAAGATTTCTTACAGGAGTGATTTTATTTTTAAATCAAACAATATCAAATCAATTTTATTTGCAACTGTTGCCGCTGCTGGATTATTCATTGCAGGGGGCACTGCCGCTAATGCGGATCAAAACACAAATTCTAATTCACAACAAACACAAACAGTTACTGTTAAATCTGGTGATTCATTATGGGCTTTAGCTCAAAAACATAATGTTTCATTAGATGCTTTGAAACAAGCTAATCAAAATGTTTCAAATAATACTATTTATGTTGGAGAAAAATTAGTATTACCAGGTACTACTCAAGTAACAAGTACTAGTGATAATGTGCAAGTACAACCACAACAAGCACAATCTTCACAACAAACTAATAACCAGACTCAATCAACTAATAGTTCTACTAATACTTCTAGCAGTTCTAACTCTGCTAAAGATTGGATTGCATCTCATGAATCAAGTGGTTCATATGGAGCTTCCAATGGACAATATTATGGTAAATACCAAATATCTAAAGCTTCATTAAATGGTGACTATTCTGCAGCTAATCAAGAAAGAACAGCTGATCAATATGTTAACTCACGTTATGGTTCATGGGACAATGCTAAATCTTTCTGGCAACAAAATGGTTGGTATTAATTAGAAATATCAATTAAAAAAATGCATCGATTAATTTCGATGCATTTTTTCTATATTATAAGACTTCTAAAACTGTATAATTTTTTTATTTTGTTGTATTTTTTCAAAAATCAACCTTTATTTATAAAAAATTAATTAATATTTTATATTTTTAAGTGATTCTAGTTAATTTTAAAAAGTTGATTTGATAACGTTTTTATCAAATAATATGTCTTTATATTACATAAGTAAGACATTATTACGAAAAAAGCGATTATTTTAATTTTGATGAGAAGTCTATGTAATGATTAGCATGTACTATATGAAACAGTTAATCAATAGCGATTAACACTTTGGAAAATTATCGAATTACAAGATATAGATTTTATAGGAGTGAATTATTATTATTAAGTTAAACAATATTAAGTCAATGTTAGTTGTAACTGCAGCTGCTGCAGGTTTATTTATCGCAAGTGCTGGTTCTGCAAATGCTGATCAGACTACAAATTCTAATGCAGATCAAGCAAAAATTACTGTTAAATCTGGTGATACTCTATGGAGCTTAGCTCAACAACATAACATTTCATTAGATTCATTAGAACAAGCAAACAATAAAACATCTGATTTTATGATTTATGTTGGTGAACAATTAGTATTGCCTGGTAATGCTACCAACACAAGTAGTCAACAAACTACTACTCAATCACAATCAGTACAAGCAAATAAAACTCAAGCTCAACCAGCTCAACAAACACAATCAGCAACTACTCAAGATACATCTGCTTCAACTGGCAGTAACTCAGCTAAGGAATGGATTGCTAATAGGGAATCAAGTGGTTCATATGGTGCATCAAATGGTCAATACTATGGTCGTTACCAATTAGATAAGAGTTACTTAAATGGTGACTATTCAGCAGCTAACCAAGAAAGAGTTGCTAATCAATACGTTACTTCACGTTATGGTTCATGGGAAAATGCTCAATCATTCTGGCAACAAAATGGTTGGTACTAAGATTTAATCTTAACAATTAACTATAATTACTCATTTGATAAAAAAGATATGGAGTTTTTATCCATGTCTTTTTTTGTGCCTTGTAAATCTTAAAATTTGTGATATTATTATAAATAATAAATACGAAAGACCTTTTAATAGTTGACCAGAGAGTCACCAAGGGTTATAAATATGGTAAATAAGTGGATACTTCTAGACCATCCTTGGGACTTTCTGAATTTTCAGAAAGTCTTTTTTATTTCAATTAAGTTACTCCAGAGAGGGTACATTGGATTTAAGAAACAATATCAGTCCATCTAAAGCACCCTGCTCTGTATAGTAAGGTGCTTTTTTATAATTTTTGAGAGGATTTGTAATGAATTTAGACAGCAACTTTTTAAATATCAACGATTTATCAAATGATGAAATCAAACTAATGATTTTATTGGCACATGAATTTAGAAAAGGTAAGCAGATTAATTTTAAAAGACCATTATATGTGGCTAATTTATTTTTTGAGAATAGTACCAGAACACATACATCATTTGAAATGGCGCAACGTAAATTAAGAATGCAAACCTTCAATATTAATCCGCAAACCAGTTCAATGCAAAAGGGTGAATCTTTATCAGATACTATTAAAACGCTGCAAGCAATTGGAATGAACTGCTTAGTGATTAGACATAAAACTACCGGTTGGTATCAGGAATTAACTAAGGATCCTAACATCAACGTTTCATTAGTCAATGCTGGTGACGGTAGTGGTCAACATCCCTCACAAAGTTTACTAGATTTAGTAACTATTGATGATGAATTTCATAAATTTACTGGATTGCACATTGGGATTATCGGTGATTTAGCACATTCGAGAGTTGCTAGATCTGATGCAGAAATTTTACAAAGATTAGGTGCAAACATATATTTTGCCGGACCTAAAGAATGGTATCCAAAATATTTTGATAAATTTGGCACCTATGTAACTATTGATGAAATTATCGAGAAATTAGATGTTGTAATGGTGTTAAGAGTACAACTAGAAAGATTGAATCAAGAGTTAGTCTCATCATTTACCGCTCCTGACTACTTTAAAAAGTATGGATTGACTACTAAAAGAGCATCAAGAATGAAATCCAATGCAATTATTATGCATCCTGCACCAGTCAATCGTGATGTGGAAATTGCTTCAAAATTAGTGGAATCATCAAAATCTAGAATTTTTCAGCAAATGCATAATGGAGTTTACGCAAGAATGGCAATTCTAACAACCGTATTGGACAAATATTTAGGAGATAATAACGATGAAAATTTTAATTAAGCATGCGCTTTTAAAAAATAATTTAGTTGATATTTTGCTAGAACATGGCATTATTAATGCAATTGAACCGGAAATTATTGAAGATGATGCTAGAATCTTTGATGCCAAATATCATACTATTTTGCCAGGATTAGTTGATGTACATGTCCACTTTAGAGATCCGGGTTTAACTTATAAAGAAACTATTGAAAAGGGCAGTATGGCAGCTGCACATGGTGGCTTTACTAGTGTATTTGCAATGCCTAATGTAAAGCCAGTTGTTGATAATCCTGAGATTTTAAAAGGCCAGATTGAAAATAATAAAAATAAAAGTTTAGTTCATATTTATCAATTTGCTGCCATCTCGAGTAATTTAATTTCATACAAAACAACTAACATTGAAGAGATGGCTGATTTAGGGGCAATTGGATTTACAAATGATGGACATGGAGTTCAAGATGCTGAAACGATGTATCAAGCTATGCTTCAAGCAAAAGTAGTTAATAAGCCCATTTCTGCTCATGTTGAAGATGATAGTTTAATCAATGGTGGTGTGATGAATGCAGGATCAGCTGCTAAGAAATTAGGCTTACCAGGGATGAACTCATTATCAGAGACTAGTCAGTTAGCACGAGACTTAGTTTTAGCTAAAGCCTCAGGAGTTCACTATCATGTTGCCCATATTTCAACTAAAGAATCAGTAAATTTACTAAGAATGGCCAAGAAAGAAGGTGTTAATGTAACTGCTGAAGTTTCACCACATCACTTATTATTAGATGACGAGATGATTGAGATGAATAATCCAATGATGAAAATGAACCCACCGCTTAGAACCCTATCTGATCGTAAAGCCTTAATTGGTGGATTACTAGATGGCACTATCGATATGATAGCGACTGATCATGCTCCGCATAGTGAAAAAGAAAAATCAGGATCAATGTTAACTGCTTCGTTTGGCATTGTTGGCTTAGAGACTGCTTTTAGTCTAATTTATACGCATTTTGTAAAAAGTGGTTTAGTTAATATGCAAACTTTAATAAATTGGATGAGTAAAAATCCAGCTCAACAATTTAATATTGATGCCGGTGAAATTAAGGTTGGTGCACCAGCAAATTTAACAATTATGAACTTAGATGATCCATATAGGATTGATGTAAATACATTTTTATCCAAAGGTAAGAATTCACCATTCATTGGTGAAAAAGTTTATGGTAAGACGATGGCAACATTTGTTGACGGTAAACTGGCTTATGAAAGTGGAGGTAATGAATAATGAAACGATATTTAGTACTAAAAAATGGATCTATCTATAAAGGTAATGGTTTTGGTTCTAAAAAAATAGTTCATGGGGAATTAGTTTTTTCTACTGGGATGACCGGATATCAAGAAAGTATGACTGATGCTAGTTATTACGGGCAAATGTTGGTATTTACTTATCCATTAATTGGTAACTATGGAATTAACCGTGACGATATGGAAAGTTTACATCCAACAGTAAATGCAATTATTGTTAAAGAAACTGCTCGATTAACTGGAAACTGGCGAAGTCAGATGACCTTAACTCGTTATGCTGAAATAGAAGATTTACCAGGTATTTCATGCATTGACACCAGAGCATTATCTAAGGAATTAAGATCGCAAGGGTCGATGGAAGCTGTTGTTGTAGATAGTTTAGATGAAAAAGTTATTCATGAAGCTTTTGAAAGACCATTAGCAATATCGTCTGCTCAAATGGCATCGACGAATAGTATTTATCAAGCACCCAATAGTGGATTAAGAGTAGCGATGCTAGATTTTGGCCTAAAGGATTCTATTTTAAGAGCTTTAGCTAAACGGAATGTTAATGTGATTGTTTTTCCTTCTGATACTAGCGCTGAAGAAATTATGAAAATTAATCCAGATGGTTTATTACTATCAAATGGTCCGGGCGATCCATTAAATATTTCATATGCTTTACCAACAATCAAAAAATTAGAAGCAAAATTGCCAGTTTTAGGTATTTGTATGGGACATCAATTATTTGCTTTAGCCAACGGAGCGAAAACATACAAAATGAAATTTGGTCATCGTGGATTTAATCATTCTGTAAAAGATAAAAATCAAACTAGAACTAACTTCACTTCGCAAAATCATGGTTATGCAGTTGAAGAAGCATCATTAAAAAATACTGATTTAGAAGTTACACAACGAGAAATTAATGATGGAACGGTTGAAGGTCTTAAATTAAAAAATTGTCCGGCTTTTTCAGTACAATATCATCCTGATGCTTCGCCTGGACCTCATGATGCTGAATATGTATTTGATGAATTTATTGATGCAATGAAGGTTAATCAGAAAGCGGGGAATAAATAATGCCAAAGCGTACAGATATTAAAAAGATTTTAGTTATTGGATCAGGTCCAATTGTGATTGGTCAAGCAGCAGAATTTGATTATTCTGGTTCACAAGCCTGCCTTTCATTGAAAGAAGAGGGTTATCAAGTAATCTTGATCAATTCTAATCCAGCGACCATTATGACTGACACGGAAATTGCTGATAAGGTTTTTATTGAACCAATAACCGTTGACTTCGTTAGCAAAATTATCCGCCAGGAATTGCCAGATGCCATTCTACCAACTTTAGGAGGCCAAACCGGTTTAAATATGGCTAAAGAATTAGCTGATTCAGGAATCTTAAAAGAATTTCATGTTGAACTATTAGGTACTAAATTAGATTCAATTGAAGAAGCTGAAGATCGTGAGCGATTTAAAGAACTAATGCTTCAAATTTCGGAACCAGTTCCAGAATCAAAAACGGTAAATAATATTGATGAAGCGGTCGAATTTGCTAACAAAATTGGTTTCCCACTTGTAATCAGACCTGCTTATACTTTAGGAGGTACTGGTGGAGGATTTGCATATAATTTAGACGAATTTAAAGAAATTGCTCATAATGGATTAAGATTATCACCAATTAATCAGATTTTAGTTGAACGTTCTATTATGGGATATAAAGAAATTGAAATGGAAGTTATGCGTGATCATAAAGATAATGCCATGATTGTTTGTTCAATGGAAAATGTGGATCCAGTTGGTATTCATACAGGAGATTCAATTGTGACTTCGCCTGTGCAAACCCTATCTGATCGTGAATATGAAATGATGCGTGATGCCGCATTAAAAATAATTAGGAACTTACATATTGAAGGTGGATGTAATGTTCAAATGGCTTTAAGTAAAGAAAGCATGCAATATTACATTATTGAAGTTAATCCTAGAGTATCTCGTTCATCTGCATTAGCTTCTAAGGCTACTGGCTATCCAATTGCTAAATTAGCGGCAAAAATTGCAGTTGGCTTAAATCTAGATGAAATTAATAATCCTATTACGCAAACTACATTAGCCCAATTTGAACCAGCTTTGGATTATGTTGTCACCAAAATTCCACGTTGGCCATTTGATAAATTTACTAGTGCAGACAATCATTTAGGTACGCAAATGAAGGCGACTGGTGAAGTTATGGCAATTGGTAGAACTTTTGAAGAATCATTATTAAAAGCCATTCGCTCACTAGAAATTGGTAAAAATAATGAAGATTATCAAGATACTACAACGAAAGATTTAATAAATAATCTCATGCCAGCTACTGATAATCGAATTTTTGAAATTGCAGAATTAATTCGCCGTAATGTAACTATTGAAGAAATATCTAGAATAACAAAGATTAATATTTTCTTCTTAGATAAAATTAAACATATTATTGAAATTGAAAATTCATTGAAAACTGATCATTCAATTGAACTATTAGAAATTGCTAAACAATATGGCTTTAATGATGAAGAAATTGCTCAATTATGGCATCAAAATAGTGATGAGATTCGTGATTTAAGAAAACAAAATGACATTACGCCAGTTTATAAGATGGTAGATACTTCTGCTGGTGAATTCGAATCGCATACGCCTTATTATTATTCTACTTATGAACAAGAAAATGAATCCATTAAAACTAGTAAACCATCAGTATTAGTTTTAGGTTCAGGTCCTATTCGAATTGGACAAGGTGTAGAATTCGATTACGCGACTGTTCATGGTGTTCAAACCATTCAACAAATGGGTTATGAAGCCATTATTATGAATTCGAATCCTGAAACAGTATCTACTGATTTTTCCATTTCAGATAAATTATACTTTGAACCATTAACCTTGGAAGATGTTTTAAATGTAGTGGATTTAGAACAGCCAGAAGGAGTGATTTTACAATTCGGTGGGCAAACGGCTATTAACTTGGCTGAAGCACTTCATAAAAGGGGTGTAAAAATATTAGGAACGACTGTTGATAATATTAATCGTGCCGAAGATCGCCACCAATTTGATGAAATTATTAAAAAAATAAATCTACCTCAACCAAAAGGTGATACAGCGACTGATACAACCGAAGCTTTAAAAATTGCTAATAAAATTGGTTATCCAGTTATGATTAGACCATCGTATGTTTTAGGTGGCAAAGCAATGGAGATTGTAAATAGTGATGATGAATTAAATCACTACATGCACAATGCAGTTAAGGTATCTAATGATCATCCTGTATTAATTGATTCTTATCTTTTAGGGTCAGAAGCAGAAGTTGATGTTATCTCTGATGGAGACACCATAGTAATTCCTGGCATTTTGGAACATATTGAAAGAGCCGGAATCCATTCTGGAGATTCGATGGGTGTTTATCCACCACAACAAATGCATAGAAGTGTACAAGAACAAATTGAAGGAGATGCGATTCATTTAGCTAAAGCTTTAGATACTAAGGGGTTAATGAATGTACAATTTGTTATTAAAGATGGGAAAGCATATGTAATTGAAGTTAATCCGCGAGCCTCAAGAACGATACCATTTATGTCTAAAGTTACTAAAGTACCAATGACTCAATTAGCAACTAAAATTATGTTGAATCATAAGCTTGCAGATTTGGGGTATCAAACTGGATTAGTGGAGCAAGCTAAAAGAATTAGTGTTAAATCACCAGTCTTTAGCTTCTCCAAATTACCAATGGTAGATAATACTCTAGGACCAGAAATGAAATCCACTGGTGAAGCGATGGGCTCAGATAAGAGCTTTTCTAAGGCATTATATAAATCTTTTATCGCTTCAGGTATACAAATACCTAATACTGGGACGGTTTTATTTACGGTTTGTGATAAAGATAAAGCAACAGCTGTGAACTTAGCAAAACGTTTCCGTCATCTTGGTTTTCAAATTGAAGCCACTAAAAATACCCAAGAATATTTTGAAAAGTATGATTTAAAAACTAAATGTGTCGGTAAAGTAGCTAACGATGATGTGATTAACCCAGTAACTGAGCTATACAAACACCATGTACAACTTGTTGTGAATACAATTGATAATTCCAACACTACTTTTGATGATGAAGCTAAAATTAGAGGCGCTGCAATTGAAAGTTCAGTGCCATTATTTACCGCTTTAGATACGGTTTCATCATTGCTAACGGTCCTTGAAGCTCAAGCATTTGATGTAACCGCATTATAATATAGGAGGAATATTTCATATGACTGTTAATTTAGCATCTAAAATTCAAAAGTTTCAATTTAAAAATCTTTTCTTAAATGCATCTGGTGTCCATTGTCAAAGTAAGGAAGAATTGGATGATTTAAGGCATGATCAGTTTTCAGGAGGACTAGTTACTAAGAGTGCAACTCCTAATAGTCGTTTTGGAAATCCGTTACCTCGTTATCATTCACTACCGGCAGGATCGATTAATTCCATGGGATTACCAAATGAGGGATTCGAATTCTATTTAGACTATGTAACGCATGCAAAAATGCAAAAACCTATGATTTTGTCAGTGGCAGGGATGTCCAAAGATGAAGATTTAGACTTACTACATCAAATCCAAAATTCTGATTATCAAGGATTAACAGAATTAAACCTTTCTTGTCCTAATGTTATCGGGAAACCACAAATGGCATATGATTTTGCAGGGTCTGATCAAATGTTAAAAGAAATTTTTGCTTTCTTTAAAAAGCCATTAGGCATTAAATTACCACCATACTTTGACTTAGTTCACTTTGATAGGATTGCTGAAATCTTGAATCAATATCCGTTAAGTCATGTGAATACTATTAATTCCATTGGTAATGGAATGTGGGTTGATATTGAAAGTGAAATGACGGTATTAAAACCCAAAGGAGGCTTTGGTGGAGTCGGTGGTTCCATTGCATTACCCACTGCACTAGCTAATGTTCGAGCATTGCGCCAGCGATTAAATTCATCAATTGATATTATTGGTACTGGTGGCGTTACTAGTGGTAGGGATGCTTTTGCTCACATCTTGTGTGGTGCAAATATGGTATCGATTGGAACACAGTTATATGAAGAAGGACTTGGATCCTTTCGACGAATTAATAAAGAATTAAGTGAAATAATGGAACGTAAGGGTTATCATTCATTAGATGATTTTAGAGGTAAATTAAAAATAATGTAAACATTTTAAAAACAAAAAAGAGCTTAACAATAATAATTGTTAAGCTACTTTTGCTTTAATTATTTAGTCAATACTATCAACCAATACGTAGTTAACTTTGCGTAAAGCCATTAAATCTTTACCACCAGCATATGAAATAGCTGATTGTAAATCTTCTTGCATTTCTGTTAAAGTATCTTCCATTTTTCCGCGATATGGAATTAATAGTTGACGACCTTCAACATTGTGACGAGCACCTTTTTGTTTGGCTGATGCAGATCCCCAGTATTGTTTGAATTTTTTACCATCTTTTTCAACAATTTCACCAGGCGATTCCAAATGACCAGCAAACATTGATCCAACCATAATCATGGAAGCACCAAATTTAATTGATTTAGCTAAATCACCATTAGTTCTAATACCACCATCAGCAATCATGGGCTTAGTGGCTACTTTTGAACACCATTTAAGTGCTGATAATTGCCAACCACCAGTACCAAAACCAGTTTTGTATTTAGTAATACATGCTTTTCCAGGCCCAATACCAATTTTAGTAGCGTCTGCACCAGCTCGTTCAATTTCACGAACAGCATCGGGAGTACCTAAGTTTCCTACGATTAAGAAAGCTTTAGGTAAATTAGCTTTAATGTAGTGAATCATTTTGATAACGAAATCTGAATACCCATGAGCGACATCAATTGTAATATACTCAGGAGTCTCATTAGCATCTTTTAGTTCATCAATGAATTTATATTCCGAAGCTTTAATACCAACACTAATTGAAGCAAATAGCTTTTTTGCATGCATATTTTTAACAAAAGTTAAACGTTCTGCTGGTTGAAAACGGTGCATTACATAGAAATAATCATTACTTGCTAACCAAGTTGCCAAATTTTCATCAATGACGGTTTCCATATTGGCAGGAACTACTGGTAACTTAAAAGTATGAGGACCAAATTTAATGGTGGTGTCAGCTTCTTTCCGACTTTTAATAATACATTTTTCAGGCAATAGTTGAACATTATTATAATCAAAAGTTTGCATAATTGTTTACCTCACTTCTTCAGCTTCATTTTCTTCCCAGACATTTTTTAAAATGTTTGTGGACTCACGATCAGGGCCAACGGCAAAAGTACATAGGTTAACGCTGACTAGTTCTGCAACTCGTTTTAAATAATTTTTAGCATTTTCAGGTAGTTCATCAACTGTTTTACATTGCGTAATGTCTTCATCCCATCCCGGCATTTCTTCATAGATAGGTTTACATTTATCTAAGATATCTAAATTAGCAGGATAATAATTTAAAACTTTGCCTTCATATTCATAGGCAGTACATACAGGAACAGTTTTAAATCCAGATAATACATCTAAACAATTCAATGAAAGGTGAGTAAAGCCAGAAATTCTAGCAGCATGTTTTAACACCACTGTATCTAACCAACCAATTCTACGGGGTCTTTTAGTAACCACTCCATATTCATGAGCAACATCTCTGATATGGTCACCTTTTTCATCAAAAAGTTCAGTAGGGAAAGGACCTTCTCCAACACGTGAAGTATATGCTTTACATACTCCAACAACTGAATCAATTCGACTAGGTCCAATTCCAGTTCCAATAGCTGCATTTCCAGCAATTGGATTCGATGATGTAACGAATGGGTAAGTACCTTGGTCAATGTCTAGCATTGAACCTTGCGCACCTTCAAATAAAACTTTTTTACCTTGATCTAAATATTCATTGATTAACAATGAAATATCACAAACATAAGGCTTAATTTTTTGTCCCATTGCATAATATTCGTTAAAAATTTCATTAAAATCAAAAGGTTCTAAATCATACATTTTGTCTAAAATATTATTTTTGATGTCTAGGGCTTGATGTAATTTTCTTGCAAAGGTTTCCTTATTAATTAGGTCAGCTATGCGAATACCAATTCGCTCTAACTTATCCATGTAAGCAGGACCAATTCCTTTATGGGTAGTGCCTAACTTAACTTTTTTAGCTTTTTCTTGTAATTTATCAAATAAAATATGATATGGCATGATGACTTGAGCTCTGGAAGATATTCTTAAGCCCTCATAACTCAAACCGTTTTCTTTTAAATAGTTCATTTCTTGAAGCAATGTTTTTGGATTAACGACTACGCCATTCCCAATCACACTTAGTTTGTCAGAGTAGAAGATTCCAGATGGAATAAGCCGACAGTGAAATTTTTTACCATCGATTACGATGGTGTGTCCGGCATTGTCACCACCAGAATATCTAACAATCATGTTAGCATCTTGACTTAAAAAGTCAGTGATTTTTCCCTTTCCTTCGTCTCCCCATTGACTACCTACGATTACGATTGATGACATAAAGTCCACCTCAAATTTTTAAGTATAGTTAGTTTTATAGTTTATAATTTAACTAGAGTATTAAATAACACTCCAAGAAAGAATTTTAACAGTTTATAAAAATAAATCAAGAACTATATTACAAAAATAGTATAAAATATTTCGTCTTTTGTATATTACTGATTAATTTATAAATTAAAAAATGAAATATAATATGAAAAGACGAACAATATATGCTAAAATAAGCATGTTAAATGATTTTTATTAAGGAGTTGGCATTAATGATTGGTCGTTATACAAGAGAAAAAATGGGCTCAGTTTGGTCTAAACATAATCAGTATGCTTCATGGTTAGAAGTAGAAATTGCTGTTGATGAAGCATGGGCTAAATTAGGCGAGGTTCCAGAGGACGATGTAAAAAAGATTCGTGAGAATGCTGCATTTGATGAAAAAGAAATTGCTAAAATTGAGGCAGTTACTCATCATGATGTAGTTGCATTTACACGTGATGTTTCAAAGTCATTAGGACCTGAAAAGAAATGGATTCATTTTGGAATGACCAGTACTGATGTAGTAGATACTGCTCAAGGATATCGATTAAAGCAAGCCAATGCGATTTTAAAACAAGATATTGAAGAATTGACAAACACGATTGCTAAAAAGGCAATTGAATATAAAGATACTGTAATGATGGGGCGTACTCATGGAGTACAAGCCGAACCAACTACCTTTGGGTTAAAGGTTGCCCGTTGGTATTCAGAAATGAAACGTAACATGAAGCGTTTTGAAATGGCTGCAAAAGAAGTGGAAGCAGGTAAGATATCTGGAGCTGTTGGAACCTTTGCAAATGTTGATCCATTTGTTGAAAAGTATGTATGTAATAAGTTAGGAATTCGAGCTCAAGAAATTACTAGTCAAATCTTACCGCGTGATTTACATGCTGACTATATTGCATGCTTGGGCTTGATTGCTACTAGTCTTGAAGAATTTGCAACTGAGATTCGTAGTTTGCAAAGATCTGAAATTCATGAAGTTGAAGAACACTTTGCTAAGGGTCAAAAAGGCTCTTCTGCAATGCCACATAAAAGAAATCCAATTGGTTCTGAAAACATTTGTGGATTGGCCAGAGTCGTTCGTGGACATATCATGACTGCATATGAAGATATTCCTTTGTGGCATGAAAGAGATATTTCACATTCATCTGCTGAACGTATTATTTTACCAGATACTACCATCTTATTAGATTATATGTTGCACCGTTTTAATAAAATTGTTGCAAATCTAGATGTTTTCCCAGAAAGAATGAAGAAAAATCTAAATGCTACGAATGGATTGATTTATTCACAAAGAGTAATGTTGAAATTAATTGATGCGGGAATGTCTAGAGAACAAGCTTATGATTTAGTGCAGCCATTGACTGCTATTTCATGGGATGAAGATAAGCAATTTAAACCCTTAGTTGAAAATAATGAAAAAATTAGGGAAAAGTTGTCTAATGTTGAAATTGAAGATGCATTTGATTATCATTATCATATTCGTCGTGTTGAGAATATTTTTAAACGTATTGGATTAATATAATATAAAAATGCTTAGAATTATTATTCTAAGCATTTTTAATTACATATAAGTATGAATAAATTCTTTAACTTTTTCTTTATAAGTGATAGGGTCACTCCAAAAACTTTCTTCATGACCGGCATTTGGGACAATCCATAGTTGCTTAGGGCCCTTAGAAGCATTGTAGTTAATGCATGACATATAAGATGGAACATAAATATCACTACCACCATGAATGAACAATGTAGGCAAAGTGTTTTTCTTTAATGCATCGGTACAAGAAGCATTGTGCAAGCGATACCCAACGCGATGCCAATTGATAGCACTAACTAATGGTTCAAATGGATAAGCAGGCAAATGGAATCTCTCTTTTAATAGGTAGTTAAACTCATCACCAACATTTGTATAACCACAATCTGCGATCATCGCTTTGACTTGCTTTGGTAGTTTTTCACCACTAAGCATAGTTACAATTCCAGCTCCCATACTAATGCCAAACATTAATATTTCAGCATCTAAACCAACTTTATATAAAACCATATTAATCCAACGCTTATAATCAACACGATCGTTCCATCCATAGCTAACATATTTACCGTCACTATCACCATGTGCTCGATCATCAGGTGCTAAAACATTAAAACCTAGCTCATGATATAGCTTTACAAAGTTAGCCATCGTTTCACGATTACAACCAACACCATGAGCCATGATAATTGTTTTTTTTGTGTTTTTCTTAGCAGGAATGTAAGATGCTACCATCTTCTCACCGGTTTCTTCTTCATGCAAAATCCATTCGTCTTTAGGAATAGCATGAAACCAATCTACATATCGATAATATTCATAGGCAAATTTTAATTGATTAGTTTGAGGAACTGGTTCAGCATCTTTACGACTCATCCCTAATTTGAATAAATATTCACTGAAAGTAAAAACACCAATGCCAACAGTTGCAGATAACATTCCAATTGCAGTTGCAGTTTTTTTAAAACTCATCATCATTTCTCCTTACTAATTAATTTGTTAAATAGATGTCTCTTAACTTATTAATTTCCTTATCAGACAACCCAATAAATTGATGCAAAAAGTTATTGATATTGCCATATTCTTTTTTTATCTTATCCATTGCAGCATCAAAATATTTTTCATCGACACTATATAGATTGGTTAAATTATTTTTTAAAATATTATTCATCCCATATTTAGCATATTCGTTAATTTTTAATTGAATATATGGTTTCATTTGTTCTTTCGATATTAAGTAGTCTTTTTTTATGTCTTTTTCATTAACGCCAAGTGCAAATAATATAAAGGCAGCGGATAGACCAGTACGGTCCTTACCTTGAGCACAATGAAATAAAACAGAACTATTATCTTCATCATTCTTTAATAAAATATTGAATAATCTTCTAAATGCTATTTTTGCACTATCTTCAGTAACCATACTTTGATAAGACAAAATCATATTATTAATGCCTAAATCTGAATTATTACTATACTGTTTAGCATATTGTTCATCTGTTTTATCATGACCAGTATTGAAAACAGGATTAGAAATAAAATGAGTTTTGGGTAAAGTTTTGTCGGCAGCATTATTACGTTCTAGGTCTGAACGCAAATCAACATCATATTTAACCCCATATTCTGTTAGATATCTTTGATCAGTGTGGGATAATTCTGATAGTTCGCCTGAACGAATCAGTTTATTCCATTTGATTTTTCTACCATCTTTGGTAGGGTAACCACCTAATTCTCTAAAATTATAACCATTTTTAATGTCTAAAATTCTTTTGTTTTCCATTTTATCCCTCATTAATCGTGTTCATATTTATATTTAATTGTAAAAGAATTTTGATACTATTGAAAGTATATTGATATTTTAATAAAAGATTATTTTGTGGTAAGTTATAATATGTATTCTATTAATTAATAAGGAGATCATTTTATGAAATTTAAAAAACTAATTTCAATTTCATTAGTTACTGCTAGTTCATTGTTATGCATAGGTTTGGCAGAAAATAGTAATGTTTTAGCTAATGCTAATCACCATAAGCGAGTACATAAAGTAGTAAACAAGAAAAAGAGTATACATAAAAAGGCAAAGAAACATGCTTTTAAACCAGCCATTAATAAATGGTATAAAGGGACACCTAAACAAATTCGTGGTACTTGGTATCACAATGATTCTAATCCAAGATATAATGCTTATATAAAATATAATGCAAATCAAAGTGCTGGCAATTATTTTACTGATAATGTGGATGGTACTTTTACTCCCCAATTTGCTAAAGGTTTGTTCAATATTCATTACATGTACTCAGGCGGTCATCAATACAAGATTCGTGGAGTAGAATATTCCGGTACTGACGAAAATGGCAAGCCAGATAATCAACATCAATATTATGAATATAATGTAAATATTTATCCACATAAATTACACTATCAACTAGGTCATAACGTTAAAGATTATACTAGACATGCTAATTTTGATATTAAGCAAAATAATAGATAAATTGAAAGATGCACTCACTAATATGAGTGCATTTTTAAGTAAAATAATTGTATTTATTCACTTATCCTTATATATTGTATAAGGAGGGTGATAAATTGAATATTTTAGTTGCTGCACCAAATACCAATTTTGATATTGATAAAATTAAGGATAATTTCAAAGAAAATGATAATTTTGATAATGATAATATCTATTATGAAGATCAATCGTTATCTCAAAATGTCTTAGATAGTATTGATATTTTAGTTGGTTATAATAAAAAGATTTTAGATAAAATTTTAACTAGTGACAATGCTCAATTAAAATGGATTCAAGCTTTATCTGCAGGCGTTGATTATTATCCATTAGATCAACTGAAAGATAAAGATATTTATTTAACCACAGTTAGTGGTATTCATGCAGAACCAATCTCTGAAACTGTTATTGGGATGATTTTAGGAAATTACCGTGATATTAATGAAGCTGCACGTAAAAGATCATGGTATCAACCATCTACAATGCCTAAGATGATTAATGGTAAAAAAGCAGTTGTATTTGGAACTGGTCATATTGGTGGTAGAACCGCTGAGTTGTTAGATGCTTTTGGATCTGAAACTATTGGTGTTAATCATAGTGGCCATCCAGCTAAAGGATTTGCACAAACTGTTAGTATGGACGATATCATGACTGACAATCGTGTTTTAAATGCTGATATTATTATTAATGCACTTCCTTTAAGTGATAGTACTTTCCATTACTATAATGAAAAGTTTTTCAATGCTTTGAATAACCAACCAATGTTTATTAGTATAGGGCGTGGACCAAGCACCGTTACTGCAGATTTAGTTAATGCTTTATATGATCAAAATTTGGGGGCAGCTGCATTGGATGTTACTGATCCTGAACCGTTACCTGATGATAGTCCATTATGGAAGATGGATAATGTTTTAATTACTTCACATATTTCAGGATTACATGCAGAATACATGGATGAATCATTAGCTATCTTAGATGAAAATATGCAAGCCTTTAATTCTTATGGCAAACCAAATAAAAATTTAGTGAACCTTGTTGCAGGTTACTAAAAAAGAAGTTGCCGTTGAGCAACTTCTTTTTTAGTCTTTAATTTCCTGTGTAATATTATTTTTATCTTTTTTGAAAAGATGAACTACTAATCCAATAAATAGTCCAACAATAGCTGGAACTACCCAGTCCATCCCGATAGATGCTAATGGAAGATAGCTTTGTTGAAAACTAGTTACTGCATTGCCAAATACACTTTGAGAAATAACTGGTGGAAATGATGAAATCATATCCATTAATGCAGGAACGGCTGTAAATAATACAACAAATAGATAAACAATTAGATCATGCTTAAATAATGGTGAAAATACAGATAATAAGATTAATACCATTGCGAATGGATATAAGAACATCAACATAGGAGTAGACCATTGAATAATGGTATCTAATCCAAAGTTTGCGGTTGTAAATGATGCTAAACACATTAAGCTTAACCATTGTCGATAACTCAAAAATGAAAAATGTTTATGAAAATCTTGAGCAAATGCAGCTACCAAACCCATTGCAGTAGTTAAACAGGTTAATGTTAATAGGGTAGCTAATAATGCATGTCCAATATTTCCCATATAATAACCCATTAATTGATTAAAAGCAGTGCCACCATCGGCAGAACCTTTGAATTTATTTAAAGTAGTAGCGCCTAACCATACTAAAACAACATAGATAGCAGCTACTAAACCTTCAGCAATTAGGCCAGCTTTAGCAGTGACCTTAGCATTACTTAATGGATTAGTTTTACCTAATTGATTAACGGCAGTCACAACAGTAACGCCGAACGCTAAACCAGCAAGCGCATCCATCGTGTTATATCCTTGTAAGAATCCATTGAAGAATGATCCATTTTTGTAAGCTGCAGTGGCAGCTTGAGTGGATGCATTGCCCATAGGATGAAGGAATCCTAATAAAAAGACTGCAAATAGTAATAACAAGAAAATTGGGTTTAATAATTTACCAATGCTTTTCATGATGCTAGATTCTTTATATGAAAGTAAAAATGCAGTCAAGAAGAATAAAAATGAAAATATCAATAATCCTAAATGACCATACTTAGTAGGTAATAGTGGTTGTACTCCAACACTAAATGGAACAGTTGCAGTTCTGGGAGTACCAAATAAAGGACCGATGGTAGCATGAATTAATACCATAAATACTAGTGCAAAGGCTCCACCTAATGGTTTTCCGATATCATAAACGCCTTTGGAATGAGTAACACTAATTGCAAGGACTGATAATAGAGGCAAAACAACTGCTGTACATAAAAAGCCAAGCATTGCTAACCACCAGTTAGCCCCGGATAGTTGTCCCAAATGTAATGGGAAAATTAAATTTCCAGCACCAAAAAATAGGGCAAATAATAATGAACTAACAACTAAGTATTGTTTTAAAGATAATGGTTTCTTGTTTAAGTCTTCCATGAATAAAATCCTCCGGTATGTTTAAAAATATGTTAATTATTAATTGAATCACTATGTGTAAAATCTGAATCGGACTATCCAAAACCATCATCTCCTTTTTAATATGTATAAATGAGTAAATAAAAAACGCCCTTAATCCATTGCTGGACTAAGGGCGTCATTAGTGACACGGTACCACCTTACATTTGTAGATCTAATAAAATAGTTCTACCTCTCCACGTACAATCATACGTTGACACTGTAAGGGGTGTACCCCATGTACTTTAATCCACTCGTTTAAGTACATTGCTCGAAAGGGATTTTCACAATTAGATTAATGCTTCTTTGCACCTAACGAAGCTCGCTTCAAAAATCATCCTTGTTACTCAGCTTTCTCATCGCAATTGATTTATTTATAAAATATCATAAGATTTTAATTTCAAATTGTCAAATGTTATTTTTAGCTGGTGTTTTTATTTAAAATAGATATAATTCTCGTGTTATAATAAACATATGCTTTTAAACGAGACAAGTTAATTTATTTTTATCAAATTTTCGGCTCTCGCCAAAAGGAGAATTTTGTATGAAGATTGACAATTATGTACCAAAGAATAAACGTAAAGAAGTTTCAGATAAACGTATTAAAAACCTAAAACTCATGAGTAAAGTTGCAATTTTGACTTCTTCGCTAATGTATATTGCATATATTCCAGAAATTATGCAAAATCTTTCAGGCAATCCAGTTAGTCCAATTCAACCATTTGTAGCTACGATTAATGCTACTTTATGGACGTTGTATGGTTGGTTCAAGACTTATCGTGATTGGCCACTAGTTATTTCTAATGTACCTGGTGTTATTTTTGGACTAGTTACTTTGATAACTATTTTCATTCACTAATAATAAAAATAATTTTCCAAAGCAGACGATTTTTTCGTCTGCTTTACTTTTTTATATATTATAATATTATTATTGAGTAAGAAAGGAGCAGCTACATGAGCAAAAAAGGTAAAATTACATTTTTGTTATTTATAATATCGATTCTTTACGCCGTATTTTTTATGCATCCAACGTTATGGCGAGATGAAAGCTTTACAATGGCATTAGTAAAACATAGTTATTCTGATATTATTAACCTTGATTCAATGGATGTGCACCCACCATTTTATTACATAGTTTTAAAATCATATTTGATTATCACTACTTTTTGGACTAATTCACTTTTTATTAAAGTAATTTTTGCCCGTACCTTATCATATATAATTACACTACTTTCTTTTATTGTTTTAGGAAAAACAGCTAAATCACTAAATGCCACTGGTGGGAATGCACTTCAATGGACAGGATTATTTTTAGCACCTAGTATTATGCATTATGCGACACAAGTTAGAATGTATGCATTAGCAGCATTATTACTAGCATTGTTGTTGAATCAATTACAACATTATGATAATTCGCATAAACCAGGACATATTATTTTGGCAGTTATTTTTGCATCATTGGCTTCATATACACATTATTTTGCGGCAGTTTCAGCAGGATGGCTATTGGTTTTATATTTTGTTAAGTTTGTTTTTCAAAAATATGATACGCATTCGCTGAAGATATCAATTGGTCTGTTTGTCGGGATGTTTGTTCCATGGGGAATTGTTGCATACTTTCAAGTGCAATCAGTAGCCAAAAATTATTGGATTCCACCAATGAATTGGGAAACTGTTTTAACAGATCTAGTTGATTTATTTACTGATTTAAATACACAAAAAAATTTTGATTTATGGGCTGCAATTGGGTTTATGGTTTTATGTATCTATCCGATTATTTGGAGTTATCGTAAAATGCCTAAAAAATTTAATTTATTGTTTTCCTTTGTAATGGCTGATTTTATGTTCACTGCAATTACCGGACTATTGGTTTCATTTTTATTTAGACCTATTTATTTAGCTAGATATGGTTATCCAATTTACTTTGTTTTTATTTTCTTTATCGTAGTTATTATTGGACATATGTTATCTAGTAGTTGGCAACATGTTATTAGCCATATTTTAAACTATATATATGGATTCTTGTTATCAATTTTAATTGCTATGAACGTGGGATTAGCATTGCAAAGTCAAATCGTAAATTATGACCTTCGCACTTTTAATCTTATGGAATCAGTTGATGGTTATAAAGATATTCCTCATGATATTATTAACATTAATCCTAATCAAAGTACGAATGCAATTGCTCAAAAGATTGTTTATATCGACTCAATTAATAAAAAAGCTAAAATTAAAGACTTTGAAATTAGGCATTTATTTGGTAATGATAATCGAAAATTATTCCATGGTACTTTTGATAATGTTGAAATGGATAGTGTGAAGTAAGATTGATGAATAATTTTTCATCAATCTTTTTTAGCTACTAATATGTTTTTACATATTATGATATAATAACTCAGTTATTATTGTTATACATTTGAATTGAATTTAAGAAAAGAGGTTTTTTCACTCTATGAGTGATTCTAGTCAGCCGATTTGGCGAAGAAATTTATTAGTATTGTGGTTTGCGACATTTATTGCGGGAACGGGATTCAGTGAAGTAATTCCATTCTTGTCATTATATGTTAGTGAGCTTGGAAAATTCTCACATGGGGCCTTATCCATGGTTAGTGGGCTAGTGTATGCTGCAACTTTTATTGTAGTAGCAGTCACTGCACCGATGTGGGGACGCTTTGCTGATCGGCACGGACGAAAAAGATTGTTATTGCAGACGACTGTTGGTTCTGCAATTGCAATTACTTTAATGGGATTAGTTACCAACGCTTGGGAATTAGTCGCATTAAGAGCAGCACAAGGCTTTTTTGCAGGCGTTATTCCCAATGCAACGGCACTAGTTGCGGCTGAAACCCCTAAGAAAAAAGAGGGTTATGCATTAGGCATTATTACGACTGGTTATGTTGGAGGTAATCTATTAGGCCCTATTTTGGGTGGCTTTTTAGCCGGCTTGTTTTCCATTCGAGTAACTTTCTTTATCACTGGTGGATTATTATTCTTATCATTCTTGCTTAGCTTTTTTATGGTTAAAGAAACTTTTAAACCGGATCCTAATAAAATAAAAAAGCAAACTTCATTATTTGATATTCACTTTCTAAGGGAATTTCCTAATCCTAAATTGACGGCCTGGTTATTAGTTTCTACTATTATCGTACAGGCAGGATTATATTCAATTTATCCAGTTATTAGTTTATTTGTAAAAGAATTAATGAATAATCATGGGCCAATTACCGTAGTAGCCGGGGTTATTTCTTCACTTCCAGGTATTGCTATGCTAATTGCTTCACCATTTTGGGGACGCTTAGGTGATCGGATTGGCTCAAATAAAATTTTGATTTATGGATTTATTTTCTCTATTATTTTTTATTTACCACAGGGATTTTTTACTAGTGTAATTGTGCTAGGAATTTTAAGGTTCTTAGTTGGGATTTCAAACGCAGCAATTTATCCAATTATTCAAACATTGTTAGCTAAAAAGACACCTGCTGGGTCTACTGGGATGGTATTTAGCTTGAATCAAGCTGCACAAGCCATTGGGGCAGTGGTAGGTTCAATGATGGGTGGATTTATTTCTAATCTGTTTGATTATAGTGGAGTCTTTGTTTTTACCGCGTTATTATTAGTAGTGAACTTAATTCTTTTGGAATGGCGAGTACCTGAAATTAGGAAAAATAAGTAACTGAATAAGGAGATCTATAAAATGCGTCGACATAATGAACATATTATTGAGCTGGCAGATAGTAATTTATCTAAAGATGATTTGACTCAATTAGCGATTAATTTTGATAAATCAGCAATTAAAAAGATGATTCTACAAACACAAATCAACGATGATAATTTATATGTAGCTAAGTTTGATAGTGAAAATGGTTATAACTTATTTAAAGTAACGCAAAGCTATAATGAATATTTAAATGATTTTATTGATGCATATTTGAAAAAAATTGATAGTGTTCGTGAAATTGCTAAAGTTCATTTTCATCAAGAAATGACTTTGGGTTATTGTATTGATGAATGCATTGCTTTGTTGCATCGTAAATTTGAAAATCATCAAGATGAGGGTTCAATGGTAACTGTTGATAAGAATGGTAAGTTAATTTAGATTGAAAAAGTAACAAAATCTTAATATGGATTTTGTTACTTTTTTCTTGCCTTTTATTTTAATAGTCGTTATGTTGGTAATTACACAGTAAATATAATAGGGGGTTATAATTTGGACGATAATTCATATTGGCGTAAAAACTTATGGATATTATTGTTTGGGACATTTTTAACTGGAGTGGCCTTTAGTGAAATTATTCCGTTTCAGCCATTATATATTGCGCAATTAGGCGATTTTAGTAAAAGTGAGTTAGCTATCTGGAGTGGTATTATTTATGCGGCACCATTTATTGTGGTTATCTTTACTTCAGCAATGTGGGGACGCTTTGCAGATCGCCATGGTCGTAAAAGGCTAGTCCTTCAGACATCTTTTGGTTCCGCCATTACCATATTCTTAATGGCATTTTGTACCAATATTTGGGAACTATTATTTTTAAAAGCCTTACAAGGTTTCTTTGATGGGGTTATTCCTAATTCTATTGCTTTAGTTGCGACCGGGACACCACGTAAAAATACTGGCTATGCCTTAAGTTGGTTATCGACAGGATATACTAGTGGATTTCTAGTTGGACCTATTTTTGGTGGCTTCTTAGTCCGCCTTGTCAGCATTCGAGTATCGTTTATGATAACTGGATTATTACTTTTTTCTTTCTTCCTATTAACATTTATTTTTGTAGAAGAATATTTCAAACCAGATCCTGCCAAGTTGAAAGAGAAGAAACAATCATTTATCAAAATTATCCAAGGATTTTCCAATCCCCATTTTGTAATTTGGATTTTGGTGATTTCAATTGCCTTACAAATTATGAATAATTCAATCAATCCACTAATTACTTTATATGTTAAAGAACTAATGGGGGGCAGTGGTGATATTTCAGTTGTTTCCGGTATTGTTGCTGCTATGCCTGGAATTGGTATGGTTATGGTATCCCCATTATTTGGTCGTTTTGGTGATAAACATGGGACTAATAAGGTATTAACTTTAGGTTTCTTATTAGCAATTCTATTCTTGTTCCCTCAAGGATTTGCTCCTAGTGTTCTGTTCTTTGGTTTCTTTAGATTCTTAACTGGAATTTCCAATGCGGCATTATTCCCATCAGTACAAACCTTATTAGCTAAAGGGACACCAGCTAGTTCAACTGGAATGGCTTTTAGTTTAAATCAGGGTGCACAGGCAATAGGAATCTGTATTGGATCAATTTTAGGAAGTGTTGTCTCCTCAATTTGGGATTACAATGCTGTCTTTTATGTAAGTGCATTAGTTGTTTTAATTACTTTTATTTTAATGAAATGGAAAGTCCCAGAGTTACGAAATAGCTATGAATTTGATGAATAGATGGTTGTTCTTGATGAATAATCATCTTTTTTATTTATGATGTTATAATTATTTGTAAAAGTTATCATTAGGGGATGTAAAAAATTTATTTTATAAAAAAGTATAAAAATATTATATGTATAATAATTATTTTATTCATTTTAATGTTATATATGAAATTAACACTGGCTAAGGATGAAATATTTACATTAACTTTAGTTCATAGTAGTTATTTGGACATTATTAGAACTGATGCGTTGGATGTGCATCCACCATTATATTACATAATAATAAAGTTTGTTTTTAGTTGTTTATTATTTTATAAGCACACTTTATTAAGTGAAATCATTGTAGGAAGATTATTCTCTATATTATGTGCACTACTTTCTTTCATTTATATTAGAATGATTTCAAAAATGCTTGGTATTAAAATTGCTTGGATTTATCAATTAATATTAATGATATTGTTACCTAATGTTTTGGGATTGTTTAATTATAATGTTCATCAACCTATGGATTTACAACCAATCATTAATATTAGAATGTATTCATTAGCAGCTTTATTTTTAGTGATGGGCTTTTATTATCTAATTATTTTTCATCAATCAAAACAAGTTTCAAAGCTAACATTTTCAGTAATATTATTTGAACTTTCCGCATACTCGCATTATTTTACCGCTATGATGGCTGGTTTATTCTTGCTTTGCTATTTTGTTTGGTCTTTATATAAACACGATTACGATAATGGAATGAAATATTTTTTAAGCGGAATTATATATCTTATTCTCTATATTCCTTGGATATTATATGGAATTAGAAAACAGATAGTTCATGCTTCACAAGGATTTTGGATTAGTCGGCACTTTTTATTACAGAATTTTCTAGAAATTGCTTTTTTTGCAATATTATTTATTATTCCATTTTATTGGATGCTCAAAGATCCTAAAATTAAAGAAAAAAGTAGTTTAGTGATTTTATTTATGGTTAATTTTTTAACTGTTTTATTATCTAGTTTGATGTCAATATACTCAACACCAATGTTGTTATTAAGATATATGTATCCTTCATTATTAATCTATGAATTAATATGTTTTTCTTATTTTTTTTATTCTTATGAATATAGATCAAATAAGGTTAGTTATAAATTATTGCTAATTGTTTTCTTTATTTTTATCCCTTTATTATCATTAAAATCTATTCATTATGAAGTATTTAATCGAATTCCAGTATCTTATTCTCTATACAATCAATTTTCTGCAATTAAGCAGCATAAGAATAAATCAGTTAATATTAATAATAAAAATATTAATTTTTTTACTGAGAATGTTATGTACGCTGTCTCAAATAATAAGAAAGTTAAGTCTAAATATAAAGTCTTTAAGAGATTACCTTACAGTTATAATTATGTTTGGAAAAGGGTATATTTATACATGAATTCAAGAATAAATTAAAAGATTGCTTAAAAGCAATCTTTTTTTATGAGTCAAATTAATTGTGTTTTATTTCACAATGTATATAATTATATGCATCAAGTTAATTATTGATAAATTTAATTATGAGGTAATGAATATGAAAATCATTGTAGTTGGTTGTACTCATGCTGGAACTTTTGCAGTTAAGGAAACTTTGAAAAACAATCCACAAGCTGAAGTAACTGTTTATGAAAGAAATGATAATATTTCATTTCTTTCATGTGGAATTGCATTGTATTTAGATGGTAAAGTAAAAGATCCTAACGGTTTATTTTATTCTAATCCTAAAGAATTATCTGACTTAGGAGCAGATATTCAAATGTCACACAATGTTAAATCCATTGATCCAGAAACTAAAACCATTGTTGTTGAAAAATTAACTGATGGTTCGACTAAGACAGACCACTATGACAAGTTAGTAATGACAACAGGTTCTAGACCGGTTTTGCCACCAATTGAAGGCAGAAATAATAAGCATGTTTATTTCTGTAAGAATTGGCACGATGCACAAATCCTATTTGAAAAAGCTAAAACCACTAAACGCATTGCGGTAGTAGGTGGAGGCTACATTGGTGCGGAGTTAGCTGAAGCCTTTTCTAATCACGGTCATGAAACTACTTTAATCGACACTAATGATCGAGTGATGTCTAAGTATTTTGATCGAGAATTCACTGATGTAATTGAACAACAATATCAAGCTCACGATGTGAATTTGGAATTAAATCAACGTGTAGAAAAATTTGAAGAAAATGATGAACTAATTCTTACTACTAATCAAAAGGAAATTCATACCGATATGGCAATTCTATGTGTTGGATTTTTACCTAATACTGAATTATTAAAGGATAAAGTTGATATGTTACCTAATGGGGCATTATTAACTAATGAATATATGCAAACCTCTGATCCTAATATTTTTGGTGCCGGTGATAGTGTTGCTGTCCATTACAATCCAACAGATACAAATGAATATATTCCATTAGCCACTAATGCGGTTCGTCAAGGAATGCTAGTGGGGGAAAATATTAATCAACCTACGGCTAAATATATGGGGACACAATCATCTTCAGGATTACAATTATATGATTACTCGATTGTATCGACTGGAATGACGGTGGCAATGGCCGAAAGTAAAGGAATTGATGTCCATTCAGTTGTCATCGAAGATAATTATCGCCCTGAATTTATGCCTACGACCAAACCAGTCTTAATGTCCTTAGTTTATGATCCTAATACTCGCCGTATTCTTGGGGGCTCACTAATGAGCAAGTATGATATCTCTCAATCAGCTAATACTTTGTCAGTATGTATTCAAAACCGAAATACAATCGATGATTTAGCAATGGTAGATATGCTATTCCAACCCAATTTTGATCGGCCATTTAATTATTTGAATCTTTTAGGTCAAGCTGCTCAAGAAAAAGAAACTAAATAAAATATTGCATAAAAATAGATAACTCAAAAATGAGTTATCTATTTTTATTTATTCAATTTTATTATCAAAATCGTTATTTTTATCTCTTAATTCAGCTACTTGTGCTTTAGCACGATTATGCATTCCATAAGCAAAGTACACAACCATACCTATGATGAACCAAATCAAAGCATATAACTTAGCATCAGCATCTAATCCCCAGAATACCCATAACGAAGCTAGAAAACCAAGTGCTGGCATAACAGGGAAAAATGGCATTTTAAATCCAGGCATATTGATATCCTTACCTTCACGTTTTCTTAACGGATAAATTCCGATTGAAACAAACATGAAAGCAATTAAAGTTCCAGCTGAAATTAATTGTGATAGGAAATTAAATGTTAGAAAAGCCCCAATCAAGACTGAAATTACTGTAATGGTTAAAATTGCATTAACGGGTAATTTATGTTTATCACTAACTTTACCTAAGAACTTAGGTAACATCCCATCACGACCAAATGAATAGAGCAATCTAGAACCTGCCATCATCATTCCAATTAAGGCAGTGAACATTCCGACAACTGCTACAATTTGAACTCCGGAAGCTACATATGGATGGCCACTTTGACGTAGTGCCCAACCAACTGGTTCAGCATTGTTAGCATAGTTAGTGTATTTAAACATTCCAACTAGAACTAGCGATACAGCTACGAATAAAGTAACTGCAATTACTAAAGAACCGATGATACCACGAGGCATCGTTTTTTGTGGATTTTTAGCTTCAGCAGAATTTGCCGCAATTGAATCAAAACCAATATACGATAAGAAAATTACTGAAACCCCAGCATAAATACCACCAAAGCCACCGAATGCAGTTCCATCTGGATTAGTACGAGGTGCAGGAACAAATGGAATATAGTTTTGAATATGAATTGCGAATAATCCTACAAAGATAAATACTAAAATAGCTAAAACTTTTAAAATTACTAAAATATTTTCAATTTTTGATGTTTTATTATCACCACGAGTAATTAAAAAGGCAACAATTAAAATAATCACAACGGTACAAATATCAATAAATCCGCCGGGAGCACTAATTGGGTTAGATAATGCGGTTGGAATATTAATTCCCAATGGGGCAATTAATCCTCTAAAATTAGCTGATAATCCAGCTGCCACAAATGCAACGGCAATAAAGTATTCTGCTAATAGGGCCCAACCAGCGACCCAGCCCCAAAATTCGCCAAAAATAACATTGATCCATGAATAAGCAGAGCCAGCAAATGGCATTGCTGAAGCCATTTCAGCATAGCCTAAGGCAACTAATCCAGCTACAATTGCGGCTAATAAGAACGATATTGTAACTGCAGGGCCAGCGTTATTAGCTGCAACCACACCAGGTAAAGTGAAGATTGCAGTTGATACAATGGTTCCAACTCCTAAAGCCAAAAAATCTTTAGTAGTCATTGATCGAATCATTTTAGAATCTTTTTGTTCATAAACACTAGGATCTTCTTTTCGATTCATTCTTTTGAAAAGATTTCCCATAAGCATTACCTCTTTCTTAGTTGTAAAAACAACTTTTTATTAAAAAATGATTAGAAATTACTTAGAATTCTAATTAAATATATTATCTATGTCAAGTAAAGATTGGCCAATAATCACTATTGTATCATGAAAATAGCCACCCTTAAATTTATAATTCAAGGGTGGCTACTAATTATTTTAATTATTTATTTTCTTTTTTATTAAATTTAGCAAAGTATAAAATTGTCATAAACCCTAGGAATACAACTCCTACGATTAATGGAATTCTAGTATCATCATTAAAGAACATGAATACTAGTGTAATTGCTAACATTGCTAAAGTTAAATAGTTTGAAAAAGGTGCAAATGGCATTTTGAATGGGTGATTCTTGATACGTTCTGGATATAGTTTACGATATTTTAATTCAGAAACAATAATTACGAACCAAGGAACCATCCCGGGTAGTACAGAGGAACTGTACACATAAACGAAGATTTGACTAGCACCTTTATAGAAAAGTGGTAGGATTACGTTTAATAATACACCAAGTAAAATTCCAGTTGCGATTGAAATAACTGAAATGTATGGAACTCCATGTCTGTTCATCTTATTATAACGCTTTGGTAGTTGACCATTTTGTGCTAATAGATATGACATCCTGCTTGAGCTATAAATAGCTGAGTTAGAGCCTGATAGAGCTGCAGTTAGAACTACAAAGTTAATGATAGATGCAGCAAAACTAATGCCGACTCTTGAGAATGTTTCAACAAATGGAGAACCAATATTAACAATCTTATCCCATGGGTAAATTGCTAACATAACAAAAATAGAACCAATGTAGAAAATTAAAATTCTACCAATTGTATCTTGAATAGCCTTAACTAAAGTATGTTTAGGATCTTCAGCTTCACCAGCAGTAACCCCAATCAATTCAATACCTTGATATGAAGCAAATACAATTGATAAGGCAAAGAAGAATCCTTTAACACCACCTGTAAAGAAACCATGTGACCATAAATTAGAGATACCAGTAGGGCCAACTCCATTGAAACCTAATACAATCACAACAGCACCAACAACGATCATAGCAATAATAGTCACAACTTTAATTAATGCGAACCAATATTCTAATTCACCAAATGCACTAACCGAAATTAGGTTAGCAATACATAAGAAAATAATAGCAATAATGCCTGGAACCCACGATGGAATTCCTGGCCACCAAAATTGCATATATGTTCCAATTGCAATCATTTCAGATATACCAACAACAATCCATTGGAAAATATTACTCCAAGCGGTTAGATAACCAAAAATTGGATGCATATATTCTGTTGCAAATTGTGAAAATGAACCACTAATTGGATTATCATAAAGCATTTCACCAAGCGCTCTCATAATTAAATATAAGAAGATTCCAGCAATGCCATATGCTAATAATACAGAAGGACCAGTCCAAGCAATTGTTGACTTAGCACCCATAAACAAACCAACACCAATAGTTCCACCAAGGGCAATCATTTGCATATGTCTAGAACTAAGCTTTCTTTCTAATTCTTCTTCTTTCTTCTTTTCTGCCAATATTTTCACCATCCTATAAATATATTTATGTAGAAAAATCCCTAGTACACTATCTATTGTACTAGGGATTGGGTAACAATGTTACTAATAAATGTTTGAAAAATAAAATTTATTAATTATATATCATAAAATACTATCAAAGCGCTCCCTTGTATCTTGTCGATAAATTTTCATTGTTATTCCCCAGTAAGACTTAATTCTACTTTATATATAAATTTAGCATTAAGAAATATATTATATATAGCTTAATCTGTCAATTATTGTGTATTTATAATTATTATCTTTCAGAATTATTATATTTTACAAAATAAATAATTGTCATAACAATTAAGAATATAACACCAATAATTAATGGAATTCTTGTTGAACCATTAATAAACATAAATACTAATGTAATTAATAGAAAAACTAAAGTAATGTAGTTTGTGTAAGGGGATAGTGGCATTTTGAATGGATGGTTCTTTACTTCTTCTGGATGTTGTTTTCTAAATCTAATTTGTGAAATTAAAATAATAAACCAAGGCACCATTCCAGGTAGTACAGAAGAACTGTATACATAAACAAAAATTTGGTTAGCAGACGGATTGATCATTGGTAAGATTACATTTAGGATTAATCCAAAAAGAATTCCTGCTGAAATACTAATGACGGATACAAAGGGGACACCGTGTTTATTTAATTTCTTAAAGATTTTAGGAATTTGATGATGTTGTGCTAATAGATATGACATACGACTAGCACTGTAAATTCCTGAATTGGAACCAGATAAAGCAGCAGTGACAACCACAAAATTGATAATGGCTGCTGCAGAGGTAATTCCAATTTGGGAGAAAGTTTCAACAAATGGGGAACCAATTGAATTGATTTTATTCCATGGATAAATACTTAAGATAACAAAAATAGCGCCAATATAGAAAATTAAAATTCTACCAATTGTATCTTGAATAGCTTTGACTAAAGTATGTTTAGGATCCTCAGCTTCACCAGCAGTAACCCCAATTAGTTCAATTCCTTGGTAAGAAGCAATAACAATTGCTAATGCAAAGAAGAAACCTTTAATTCCGTGAGCAAAGAAACCAAAATTCCAAATATTAGAAATTCCAGTAGGGCCAATGCCATTAAAACCAAAAACGATTAATACTAATCCAACAATGATCATTGCAACGATGGTTACAACTTTAACTAAGGCAAACCAATATTCTAATTCACCAAATGCACTAACAGAAATTAAATTAGCTATACATAAGAAAATAATTGCCACAATTCCTGGTAACCAATTAGGTAGGTTAGGCCACCAAAATTCCATATATGTACCAATAGCAATTACTTCTGACATCCCAACCACTAAGTATTGAAATATATTACTCCATGAAGTTAAGAAACCAAAAACGGGATGCATGTACATAGAAGCAAATTGCGAAAAGGACCCAGTAATAGGATGTACATATAACATTTCACCAAGAGCTCGCATGATTAAGTATAAAAAGAGTCCAGCAATGCCATATGCTAATAATACAGAAGGACCAGTCCAATCAATGGTTGATTTAGCTCCCATAAATAGTCCTACACCGATGGTTCCACCTAATGCAATCATTTTCATATGACGAGCACTAAGTTTTCTTTCTAAATTATTGTTTTTATCTGCCATAACTATTCACCTTCTTTAAAATATTTGAGTTTATGGTGAAATAAAAAATCCCTAGCACAAATTAATGTACTAGGGACGTATTTTACGTGGTTCCACCCATATTTATATAGCAATAAAATTACTATATACTCTCATTAGTCGTTAACAGAACAATCTGATTTGGCATTATCCGCCAAAATATTTTGAAAAGTGGTAATCATATTATGATGATGACTTAACTTGCAGAAAATGCTAAATCTCTCTGAAAAATCGAAAAATATAATCATGTCTTTTCTCAATTAATTACAATTGTATACTGAGAAAATACATATGTCAACGAAACTAAAACAATTTTAACTTTTCGCTTTTTCTGCTTCTGATTTTTCCAGCCGATGCTGGACATCTAGAATTGTATCCATAGTTTTTTGGAATGTTTCATCATTATATCCTAGACTATTTAAACAACCTTGGACAGTACTGGTGATGGGTTCCTCTTGTTTAGCACCATATTCAGTTAATTTAATTAATACTCGACGTTCATCTTTTTTATCACGAGTTCTAGTGATCCAACCTGCTTTTTCTAAACGTTTTAATAATGGAGTTAACGTTCCATTAGATAAGCCAAGTTTTTGGCTAAGATAGTTTACGGTAACCTCATCTTTTTCCCATAGTGATAATAAAGTAACGTATTGGACATATGTTAAGTTGAATTTACTTAAAGGTTCTTGATAAAATTTGTTAAATAGTTGATGTGCTCTAGTGATTTGAAAACAGATTTGGTTATCTAATGTGATCTTATTAGTCATGTTATATAACTCCCTTCTTTTCTAGTATGTATAAAAGTATAGCGTATCAATAAATTGTATACAATATAAAATATATCACTAAATCAAAATTGGTCAAGGAAATAAATAGAGCACCGTAAATATTAATTTACGGTGCTCTATTTTTATAGTTAATTATGCTTTTTTAGTTATTTTATCAGTTTTTTCTTTATCATCCCATGTATTAAATTTACGAACATAAACAAATAGGACGAATGCAATGATAAAGAAGATTAATGCATATAATAATGATCCTTTAATAATCATTGGTAATTGTAATCTGGTCATCATATGTTTCATTCCATCTTGAATTTGTTTTTCAACAAAGAAGAAATTAAATGGGTTGTAAATTAATTTACGATGGGTATAGATGAAAATCATGAAGATTCCAGCAATAATTTCTGTAATCCAAGTACATGCAACGCCAAAAGCGATTGCTCCATACCAAGTTTTGCAGAAGCCGATTACCATCATGACAAATGATTGGAAAATGAAGAAGTAAGCAATATTACCAAGAACAGCCCAGCTTAATTCTTGAGCTAAAGTTCCCGCTAAAGGTTTGTGAGGGAACACTAGATATTTCATTAATATAACGGCAATAATTGCTACTAATAATAAAATTAAATATGAAATTAAAATGGTAATCACTTTTGAAAAAAAGATAGAAGCCTTACTATGATTTTTCATATTTTCTTTAACTTGAGCATTACTTTCTTGTCCAGCAAATCTGGTAGCAACAATAATAGTTGTTAATAATTCAATTACACCGGTTACAGCACCAAATTGGTTCATCCATTTCCACCCATTTAAGGTTTTGGTTTCCATACCAGTAATGGCCATAATGATAGTTACGATGAATAATCCTAATGCCATAAAACCAAAGATTTTACGATTACGACTATTCATTTCTTGTTTTAATAAATCACTCAATTTTTTGACCTCCCAGGTCTTTAACGAAAGTTAATCATGTCATGAGTTTATCACGTTCACGGAACTAGTCAATAGAAAAACACCCAATTTAGTTTAATAAATTGAGTGCTTAAATAATTTAATTATTTATTTTTAATTAAACATTTCTATGATTGTAGATGACGTATGCAATTGCTGTAAAGATTAGAGCATATATAACAATACCAATTTCCATTGAGGTTAATGAAAGATGGGTCATTGCTTTCATTGTATGATCAGTAAATTGAACATTTATATTTAAAAAGTTTATAGGGTTAAATTTTAATATTTCAAATTTTTTCATTACAAGCATTGAAAACGGATTAATAATGCTTGAAGCAAAGAAAAATAAAATTCCTAGTGCAATGGCAACTCCATTATTTTTAACGATATTACTTACTAGCATTACCATTGGAAGTAATAATAATAAGAACCATGATATACCGAACATGTCTTGTAAAATATATTTCATGCCAAAGTCACCAGAAGATGCAAAAATAATTTTAGTAATAAAAGTAAAAATATAGCTCATTACGATTAAATAAATATACATAAAGAATGTAGTAACTAATTTAGAAATGAAAATTTGTAATCTAGAAAATTGACGTGAAAATAGATATTTAACAGTATTATTTGCAAAATCTCCAATCATAATAGTACTTGAAAATACAACCATCGCAATTAGAGCAAATTCAATATTTATACTAAAAATGTTTTCAGCAAAGCCATTGTGTGAAAATCCATGTTTGTTTGATGATATAAAGTATCCACCAATTAATGACATTAATAACATCACAATTGGCCAGCCAATATAAAACTTACCATGAATTTGTTTATAAATTTCTTGTCTTAATAGAGTTAACATTATTTAGTTTCCTCCTTTTTATTATCTTCAGTTAATAGGTTCAACAATGATTCTTCTAAGTCAGCTTTATCTTTTGATACATCTTGGATTTCAAGACCGGCATTGTTTAATGCAGCTAAAGCTTTGTTCATTGCATCACCATCATCTTTGATTTCAACAATTTTGTCATTAATCTTAGCTTCAAAACCAGCTTGAACTAATGCATTGTAAGCTTTTTCTGTATCATCAGTCGCGAACTTAATATTTTGATTGTCGCTTGATAAGAATGATTTGGCATCGGATTCCTTAACAACACGACCATGATTAATAACAACATAATAATCGGCAATACGAGCCAATTCATCAAGTAAATGACTTGAAATTAGAACACTAATACCACGTTTTGATAATTTCAATAGTAAGTCACGTAAATCGTGAGTTGATTGAGGATCGAGACCGTTCATAGGTTCATCTAAGATTAATAACTTAGGATGATTTAATAATGAAATAGCAATTCCTAAACGTTGCTTCATCCCTAATGAATATTTTTTGGCTTTTCGGTTACAGAAGGAATCGATTTGTGTATCCTTCATAATTTCTTGAATTTCACCATCTGTAGTTGAACCATCATTAAATAGTTTAAGGTTTTGATAACCAGTTAAGCTTAGGTAAGGAGCAGGCGATTCAATCATTGAACCCACGTTTTGTAAACTCTTACGATTGTTCTTAGTTAAACTTTCACCATTAATCTTAATTGATCCAGAATTATAACTAGTTAAACCAACAATACTCTTCATAATTGTAGACTTACCAGCACCATTCGGACCAATAAGTCCTAAAATAGTTCCTGGTTCAACGTCAAATGTAACGTTGAATAAGGCTTGTTTTTGGCCAAACTTTTTATTTAAGTTTTTTACTTCAAGCACTTTCATAACATAATCTCCTTCATTAATTAGTTATTTACTTATGTAACTAACTATATTATAAAAACATTAGAAAGTCAAGGAGCAAAATTAAAATTAACATCTATACTATTAGAAACGAGGTTCTAATAGTATAATATTATTTCAATAACGAAATATTATGTAAATAAAATGTAATTATTAGTTAATCTCCTCGTAAGAAATTTGATGTAACATTATTAACGTAACTTAGAGGAGGGAAAACATATATGCATTCGAATAAAACATTTATATCAATTTTAAGTGTTATCACATTATTCGCTGCGATTTTGTTTTTATTACCACAGAACAATGTTAGCGCTAATGCTAAACATAGACAAAATATCGTACATATAAATAAACATCATAGACGCCATCATAGTAAAATGTCTGCTGCTAATGCAGCTGCCAAACGCTTTATTGCTATGCGTGAATCAGGTGGTTCATATAGTGCAAGCAATGGAAGTTGTTATGGTAAATATCAATTATCAATTGCTTCTTATCATGGTAATTATTCAGCAAGTAATCAAGAACTTACTGCTAACCATTATGCTAATAGTCGCTATGGATCATGGGTCGGTGCCAAAAACTTTTGGTTATCACATGGCTGGTATTAAATATTCCATAATTCCCAATTTTGGGAATTATTTTTTTACAATCTTTTATCTAGTATTGAAAACTAGATTACATGGTTATATAATGTATAAAAACGAAATGTAAGGAATGATTTAATGAAACAGACTAATGCAAATGCTAATAAGATTTCTTGGGTAGGAAGCAAGAGATACTTTTTATTAAATGAAATATTTAGTGCTATTACCCATGGAATTGGGGTTTTACTTGCCATAGCAGGCGCAGTCTGTCTGATTATTCACGGTGCATTTGAAGGCGGAGCAATACGGATTACTACATTTTCTATTTATGGCGGAATGTTAATAATCTTTTATCTAGCTTCAACTTTATTTCATAGTCTATATTTCACAGGTGCTGAAAAATTATTTCAAATTTTTGATCATTCGGCCATTTATTTACTAATTGCTGGAACTTATACTCCGTATTGCTTAGTTGCAATTCAAGGATGGCTAGGGTGGACTATTTTTGGAATTATTTGGGCAATAACAATTATGGGAATTGTATATAAGTCAATCTGGATGGGAAAGTATAAAACTTTATCTACTATTATGTATGTAGTTATGGGATGGATGTGTCTTTTAGGAATTGCTAGATTGTACCAGTATTTAGGAGTCACTGGATTCTTCTTACTATTCTTTGGCGGAATTGCTTTCACATTAGGTGCTGTTATTTATAGTTTTAAACAAATTCCCTTTGGCCATGTTATATGGCATTTATTTGTTCTATTAGGAACAATTATGATGTACTTTTCAATATATATATATGTATAAAAAATACCGTTAAGTGTTTAGCTTAACGGTATTATTTTGGACTAAATAAATTTAGCAATATAACGCCCACGATGATAAGCGCAACTCCAATAACGGATGCAATATTAGTTGGTTCTTTATACACAAAGATTGCGATAATTGTAGTTACTAGGATTCCAATTGCGCTCCAATCAGCATATGTAATGTTTAAAGGAATTTTGATCATAGCAATTGATAAGAAGTAAAAGCACAATATAAAAGACACGACTGCACCTATTGCTGGAATAATTCTAGAAAATCCCATGGACATTTTTAATAAATTGGTGCCAATAATTTCACCGACAATAGCTAAAAATAGAAATAAATAATAGAACATATACTTTAACCTCAATCAAAATATCTTCACAATTAAATCATAACATTGATATTTATGAATGTTTAAAAAATAATCAAAAAACTTTACTTATAAAAAGTAAGTGATATAATATATTTAATAATTAAGAAAGAGGGATGCTTTTTATGAAGACAGATTTATTAAACTTACAAAAACAACGCCGTTCAATTTATGCTTTAGGTAAAAATGTTGATCAAACTCCTGAAGAAATTTCAGATTTTATTAAGAAAACTATCAAGCAAGCTCCTACTCCTTTTAATAGTCAATCAACTCGTGCAGTTATTCTATTTAATGACTATCATAAGAAATTGTGGGACATTGTTTTAAATAACTTAAAACCACATTTAAAATCAGAAGATGCTGTTAAGGCAACTACTGAAAAAATTAATGCTTTTAGTAATTCATTTGGTACAGTTTTATACTTTACTGATATGGATGTTGTGCATGGACTTGAAGACCAATTCCCAGCATATGCACAAAACTTTTATGATTGGTCAGAACAATCACAAGGTAATGCTCAATATGCTGTTTGGACTGGTTTAGCTGAAAATGGAATTGGTGCTAACTTACAACACTACAATCCACTAATTGATGAAGATGTTGCTAAGGAATTTGATATTCCTGAAAGCTGGAAATTACGTAGTGAAATGGACTTTGGTTCTATTGAATCACCAGCTGGCGACAAAGATTACATGGATGATGATAAGCGTTTCAAAATCTTTAAATAATCTTATATCTTAATTAAAATGGGGCTGTTACGTAAGTCTCTTAAAAAATAGGATTTACGTTAATTTTCAACGTAAATCCTATTTTTTTATATTTGAAATTATAAAATTAATGATTTTCGTCATTAGTTTTCTTATGTTTAATGCCATTAAAATGCAAAGAAGCCTTGAGTCTACCCAAAACTGATTCTACATCTATCTTTTATCTTTCTTTGAGCATCAGTCCATATGGAATTACTTAATTCATTTTCAATAAAACGATAATTTATTTCAGATTCATAGTCAGTATTAAAAACAATGTATTTTTCTAAACTATTATTTTTACATTTTTTTCAGAAAGAAATTAAAGTGCGAGAAATCAGTGAGGATTTGATAAATATAAAAGCTGGTAATGAATTGACCATTTAACACGAAATTTTCTTTAATTCGCATAAAAGTGGCATCATGATCAGCTTTAGAATAACTATTATGATTGGCAAATATTTTATTACTTTTTTGATAATTTATTTGTTTATTTGAATTAGGTGATAATTGATTATCTTATTTAATTTTGGCATTTAAATCTTCTAAATGAATAATAATTTCGTTTAAATCATCTAATGAAATTTTAGACTTCTCCGGAATCTCACCCATATATTTAACACTATTCATGTCATGTAGTAAATTAATAATGATTTTGCGATTTAGTTTATCAAAACTTATTATATTTTTAAGTCAAGCAAAAGAGTATTTATTGGCATTTTCCAGAATGTTAGTTCCATCAATAAAACTAACATTGTCAATGTATTTATTCTTTCGTAAACTGTGTGTTAAAAAGTCCTTGCATTTATTAATTAAGTTTTCTGCTTCATCATAAACCCTGAATAGGCAAATAATTCAATAGGAAGAAAATGAGTTTTGCGTTAACCAACGTCCCGGTAGACTTTCTTCTGCTAAAGTACTAATTTGTTGAATGCTAAAGATTCCCTTTGAATATGTAAATAACGTTAATTTTAATAATGACTGTAGTTCGTATTTGTGTGGTCTACCAAAAATATATGAATTATCGGCACCAATTACTTTAACTACTTTATTAATAATTTTAGCTTGATGATTTTATTTGTATTGCCAATCTGTAATAGTTAAATTAGAGTTAGTATTAATTTTTATTTTCTTTCAGTAGGGAATTATTAAAACGATATCGGTCTTGATATCGTTTTTTTATTATATATAAAAAATGCCCGTTAGAAAAATTAAATTCCAACGAGCATTTTTTAGAGGCTTATATCACAGCCCTATTTTTGTATTTTCATAACTAATTATTTACGATTTTGATGACGGAGATTTCTCTTGTCACTTTGTTGATTGTCTTTATCATTTTTGTATTCGTGATGTCTTCTTTGGGAAAATTCTTTTAATTTTTTTATTGATTTGGACCTTTTAATTCGATCAGGAGTAAGATGATGATTCGAATTGAAATTAGACATTTGAGCACCTAATTCATAATACCAAGGCCTTTTTGGTTTAGTAGGGTACGAAATAATTACCAAATGATCATCAACATATTGGCCTAGAAAAATTTGAGAAATTTCTTTATTACTATCTTTCACTAAATCATTAATCCATTCTTCACTATGACCCATTCTTTCAAGAACATCCATATTAACACTACCATCAGTAATAATAGGATAACTCATTGATTCATCACCAAATGTATTAATCGTTAATTGGCCATTTTGTTCTAGAACAGCAGATTGAACATCTTTAAAATTATGAACACCTTGAGTTCTTAATTTAAATGCTAAGTCTGATGCAGAAAGACCATTTCTTAATGCAGTATCAACATTTATAAAACCATTTTTAATAATGTTCTTAGGTTCACCAGCAAGCAATTTTTTGAAAAATTGACTTTGACGGATGAGTATTCTACTGATAAAAATGATCGAAGACCATATTAATAATACGATAAAGAATTGTAATGTGGTAACTGTTTCACTATAGATCATACCACCAATAATTCCACCAAGAACATAATTTTGTAATTGATCAACAGCATTTGAAGGCGCTAAATTACCTTTTCCAGAAAGATTAATCTGAATTACTAACATCACAAAACCAATCAATAATTTTAAGAATATGTTGAAATATTGCTGGTTAATTGGTCCTAAATTGAATTGTGATTCGTTATGAATATTAACTTTATTATCAATTAAACCACTTTTAGTCAAACTATAACTGTTAAAAGTTGAATTGAAGTTAGCCTCATAATACTTTTTATTAACTAAAATTGTCATCCCATTAGTCAACTGAGTACTGCTTGTATATATTTTTGATTTAGGAACTTTCATATCTTTACTAATTCTTTGTACCATTTTAACAGTCTGTGAATTTTGACTGTTCGAATTATTTTGTTGCAATATATTAGCAAATACTAAACTTATTGATAAAATAGCCAGCAAAATTAACATGATAAACATATCTCGATATTTAAGATTAGTTCGATCACGCATATATTTAAAACCATTGAATATTATAAAACCACCAAAGATAATTGCTACTACCAATAATATGTAATAAATAAAAGTATTAGGGTGGGTTAAGTAATGATAAGAATATAAATCCAAAAAATCACCTGCATTAATAAAATTTTTTTACATATATATTATAAGACCTTTTGAAGTTTTAGACCATTAAGTAATATTCGGTAATAGATTTTTAATCATTTTGACACCTACGTGTAGCTGAATAGTATTATTTTTGTCCTATAATTCTGAATACTGAATTAAAGAACGGATGAAAATTTTATTAATAAGGAAGGTAATTAAATGAAATCTATACCGATATTTAAAATATTATTATTTATATCATTATTACTAGGCTTATTTACATTTAGTTTAGCTAATGCACAAACTGTTTCTGCAAATAAAAAATCTCAGCAAGAAAATTTTAATAAATTATATAAAGTAGCTAAAAAACAATTAGGAAAGAAATATGTCTATGGATCAACTGGACCTAAATCCTTTGATTGTTCAGGATTTGTTAAATATGTTTATAAACATGGCTATGGCAAAAATTTACCTAGAACTGCCCAAGCTCAATATAGAAGTAGCATAAAGGTGTCTAAACATCATTTAAAACCAGGTGATCTAGTTTTCTTTGGTGGAAGTAAACGTAGCATTTATCATGTTGGAATGTATATTGGAAAAGGCAAAATGATTGATTCACAAAACAGAGGAGTCGTTCGTGAAAATGTTAAAGCTCCTTGGTGGCATGCAGTTGGATATTCTAGAATTATGAAATAAGAAGCGGATAGATTAATTTCTATCTGCTTTTTATTTTATTATGTTGCTATTTAATACTATGGTAATATGTTCATATGTATATTACAGATAGGAATGAAAATCGTTTATGAAACAATTATTATGGGATGAAATTGAGTACAATAATATTCAAATAATATTTACTGTTAATGATGGTGGTATAAATTTTGTTAATAATCCTAATTGTGGTATTTCTAAAATATATGACTTTTATCCAAAGTTAAAAGCAGAGTTTAAATTTGGCAATGAGCAAACAGAAGAATATAAAATTCAAATTCGTGAATATTTAGATGGTAATCGACAGTATTTTGACCTACCAATGGACTTAGCAGGTAGTGAGTTCCAAAAGAAAGTATGGTCTGCAATTACAACTATTAAATATGGTGAAACCATTGATTTCATTGATTTTGCCAACCAGTTTTCTGAAAGCAAATCACAAGTTGAAGAAGCAATTTTATCTAACCCATTAATTATTTTAATCCCAAGTCATCGAATTACAGGTGTTGATTATAAAAACAGCCTTAGAAACAACTCTGCATTTATTAAATATCTTTTAAATATCGAAAAGGAGTAGTTTTATGAAAAAATTACCTGAAAATGTTAAAAAAATATGGATGCAGGCTTCAATTATTACTTTTATTTGTTGGATACTATTTTTTGTAGTATCTAGGTTTTTGTTGGCTTTTATTAAGTGGCCAACTTGGATTTCTTTTATTGTTTTAGGTATTGGAATACTTGAGTTAATATGTGAATTATCTTTGATTCCATATCGATATGCGTTTAATAAATATAGAATTGCAGAAGAATATGTTGAAATTCAAAAAGGATTTTTCTTTAGAAAGCTATCCTCAATTCCAATTGCCCGAGTTCAAAATGTTAACTTGGACCAAGGACCGTTATTAAGAATGCAAAAATTAAATAGTGTTGATATTGATACTGCCGGCGATAACCATAGAATTGAAGCAGTTACGCATCAAGAAGCTCAACTTATTAGAAAGCAGGTTATGGATCTAGCAATGGAGGCCAGAAATGAAAAATAAACTTTTAAACCCATTAGCTTTATTATTTGGCATAAGAAATTACATTTCTCAAGTTGTAGGAATATTGGTCATAAGTATATGGATTAATTTTGTTTGGATTACACCTGTCTTTGCTTTATTTTTATTAGTATATAAGATTGCATCATATTTTACATACCGTTATTCAATCTTAGATAACCAATTGTTGGTAAAACACGGTATTTTTTTCAAAAAAGAGTTACATATGCCTTATGAGAGAATTCAAAATATTCATCGCAAACAATGGTTCTTTTTGAAACCTTTTAAGTTAGAAGAAGTAATTATTGATAATGCTAGTCATTCTGATTCCAATATTGATTTAGTTGCGGTTAATGAAAATGTAGCTGATTTATTGGAAAATAAAAAAGCCATTGCTATTAACTCGAAACCTGAAAATAAAATTACAAAGTCAGATGTTAATAATAACTTTGATGCACAGTATAAAATTTCTAATCATTCAATGAATTTATTTGCTTTAACTAGTTTTAGAGGCTTATTTGGATTATTTATTTTATTTGAATTTTATCAAAGGTATTCATTTGCAATCTCTGCTAAGTATAAGGATGCGTTTTTTAATTATTTAGGTAGCAAAGGAATTATAATAGTTATACTAGAGATTTTTATTTTATTAATAATTGCTTTTGTTGTTAGTTATATCTCGATATGGATTCAATACTATCGATTTACACTTACTAAAAAGGATGGCTACTTAACTTTCAGTCGGGGGTTACTAAAGAAAGAAACACTCAGAATAAATATTAAGCGTATTCAAAGCATTAACTTTTCACAAAATATCATTCGAAGTTTATTTAAACTAACAACTGTTAAAATTACAATTATCTCCGATCGAAAAGAAAGCACTAATACTAAAGATCCTATTGTTATTCCGGTTTTAAATTCTAAAAACTTATATACAATTGCTAACCAATTTTTTGATAATTTACCATCAAAAGATCCTAAAATATTAGGACAACGTGCTTATTCGGTTTGGTTGTTTATTAGAAATAGTTTGTGGACTCTTTTATTACCATTACCATTGTTATTAAATGGAAATAATTGGTTAACCATTTCTTTTTTTATAGAAATAATGATACTATTTGCAGTTATATTTAACGGATTTTATCGATATCGTCATAATGGGGTTAAAGTTATTAAAAATGATGATTTAGTGATTGAAAACTGTCGATTCTTTAATCGTCATTTACATTTTATAAATTGGCATTGCATTCAATCGATAACTTTAAGAGAAAGCATTTGGATGCAAAAAAATAATTTAGCACATTTGAAAATATCTGAAAGACGAGGAGATTCTTCTGGTGAAATTATCTCTAGATATATTGACGCAGATATTGCTAAGCGAATATATAAATGGTATCAAAGTTAATAATTTAAAAAATATTTTGTACACAAAACATTGACACAAGATTTATAACGTGTACAATGTATTTTGTAATATAAATTGTAGGGGGTATTGATATGAAATTAACAATTACAGATGCAGCAAAGAAAAAAATTCAAGATAATATTTCTGGTAACGCAAAATTTCTTTTAAGTTTAGATGACGGTGTTGGAAAATACTCTGACGCTGGTTCTTGCGCAATTGATACATCCTTTGATTTCATTGCAGTTGACCCTGAATCAGAAGACCATGATTTTGATGAAAGTATGGATTCAGATCTTGGACCAATTTATATTAAGGGATACAGCAAGTCATATATGGATCAAAATTTGAAATTAGATCTTAAGATGAATATTTTACAGTTATCTGGTGATGCTGGAATTATTGATGAGAATGTTCCAATTTCAGATGAAAGAAAAGTTAAATAAATAAAATTACTCGACTTAATTAAACGAAAAAACAAAATTATAAAAACGTCTCTAAAACTTTGGAGACGTTTTTATAATCTGTAAAGCAAAATATTTTCAATATGATTTACAAACTGATATTATTTTAATACTTACTTTAAGAAAGGAAGTTCAAAATGACAAAAGTTTTTGTTGTAGGTGCTCATGGGCACGTAGGTAAACAAATGGTTAAAAAATTAGGTAATCAAGGCTACACCGTTTTAGCTGGTGTAAGAAGTCAAAGTCAATTTGATGAATATAAAGACATGGACAATGTTAAACCAACTTTATTTGATTTAACCTCAAGTCCTGAAGACATGACAACGGCATTTAAACAAAGTGATGCACAAGCAATTATTTTCTCTGCTGGATCAGGTGGAGCTACCGGTGATGACATGACTTTAAGCATTGATTTAGATGGAGCCATTAAGACAATGATTGCTGCTAAAAATTCTGAAATCAAACGTTATGTAATGGTTAGTGCTGCTGGGGCTGATAATCGTGCTTTCTGGCCTAATTCAGGACTACCTGGTTACTATGTTGCCAAACATTATGCTGATGCTTACTTGAAGAGTAGTGGTTTAGATTACACAATCTTACGTCCAACGGCATTAACCAATAATGCTGAAACTGGCAAAATCGTTTTAACTAGTGAAGCTGAATCTAAAATGGATATTCCAAGAGCAGATGTAGCTAATTCAGTAGTTGAAATTTTAGGTGATAGTGACACCATAAATAAAGTTTATGAAATCACTTCTGGTGACAAGAAGATATCAGATGTCCTATAATAATAAACTTGTGTTGTTTATTAGCATGTGATAAGGTTATCAGAGTTATAAATTGAATCAATAAAATATTAACGTCCTTGATTCTATATTTAGAACTAAGGACGTTTTTTATTATTTAATTAGATGGAGGTATGAAATGATAACTGTATCAGATATGGGATTGCATTTCTCAGGCAAAAAATTATATGAAAATGTTAATCTTAAGTTCACGCCCGGTAACTGTTATGGAGTTATTGGGGCCAATGGTGCCGGTAAGTCAACCTTTTTGAAGATGCTAGAAGGTAAAATTGAACCCACTAGCGGTAATATCTCAATTGGACCTAATGAACGCTTGTCAAGTTTGAGTCAAGATCATTATGGCTTTGAAGATTACGAAGTCTTAGACACTGTAATCCAAGGCTATGAAAAATTATATAAGATTATGAAAGAAAAAGATGCTTTGTATGCCAAACCTGATTTTTCTGATAAAGATGGGGTTAAAGCCGCTGAATTAGAAGGTGAATTTGCGGAAATGGATGGTTGGAATGCTGATTCTGATGCATCTCAATTATTACAAAGTGTGGGTATTCCTGAAGAATTGCATAATCAAAAAATGAGCGAATTAACTGAAGGTCAAAAGGTTAAAGTCTTACTTGCTCAAGCTTTATTTGGAAATCCAGATATTTTATTGCTTGATGAACCTACTAATGGTTTAGATAACCATACCATTGACTGGTTGCAAAACTTTTTAGCTGATTATGAAAACATTGCAATTGTTGTATCTCATGATAGATATTTCTTAAATCAAGTATGTACAATGATGTGTGATGTTGATTATCAAAAAATTCAACTATATGTTGGTAATTATGATTTTTGGTTAAAATCTAGTCAATTAGCTACTAAAATGCAACAAAATGAAAATGCTAAAAAAGAAGATCAAATTAAAGAATTAAAAGAATTTATTGCTCGTTTCTCAGCTAATGCTTCTAAATCTAAGCAAGCGACTTCACGTAAAAAACAATTAGATAAAATTACTTTAGATGATATCAAGCCATCTTCACGTAAATATCCATTTATCAAGTTTGAAAAAGAACGTGATCTAGGTAATGATTTATTAAGTGTTAATAATGTTTCTAAGACTATTGACGGTAAGAAAATTTTAGATAATATTACATTTACACTGCGTCCTGGTGAAAAGACTGCCATTACTAGTCGTAATGATTTAGCTACTACTACTTTAATGCAAATTATTGCTGGTAAAGTAGAGCCAGATACAGGTGAAGTTGTTTGGGGACAAACCACTCGCCGTTCTTATATGCCTAGAAATATCAATTCTGATTTCGAAGATGATTCATTAACAATTATAGATTGGTTAAGACAATTTGCTTCAAAAGAAGAAAGTGATGATCCATTTCTACGTAGTTTCTTAGGCCGTATGTTATTCTCTGGTGATAATATTCAAAAGCAAATTAAAGTATTATCAGGGGGAGAAAAAGTACGTTGTATGTTATCCAAGATGATGTTACAAAAGGGTAATGTTTTAATCATGGATGATCCTACTAACCATTTAGATATGGAATCAATTACTGCGTTAAATGAAAGTTTAATTCCATTTGATGGTTCCATTGTATTTACTTCTCATGACCGTGAATTCATTCAAACCATTGCTGATCATGTCATTGAAGTATCTGATAAAGGTATGATTCAAAGAGCTGATACTAGCTACAATGATTTTATGAATAATTCAGACATTCAAAAACAAGTAGAACAATTATATAAATAATAAATAATTATGACACAGTGAATATGACTTTACTGTGTCTTTTTTTGCCATTAGAACAATAATATTACCTGAGTGTTAAAATTTATTTACATAAATGGTTATTATTATTATTTATTAGTTTTTTGTATTATATTATAGTTATACAATAATTGGATGGAGTTGAACTATATGAAAAGAATATTGTCATCATCTGCATTGGTATTGTTTTTAGCCAGTGCATTTGTTTTAGGTGATCAATCTTCTTTGGCGCATGCTGATACTAATAGTGTTTCTACTACTCAAGCTACCAGTAATGATAGTCAAACTAATAATAATGATAATGAGCAACAAGAAAATGGTGAACAATCTCAACAAGAAGCTGAAAAGCAAGCAAATGCTAAAAAGGAATCTGATGAAAAACAAGAGGCTGCTAAAAAAGAAGCCGCTGAGAAGCAAGAAGCTGCTAAAAAAGAAGCTGAAAAAAATAAATTTGTTGATCATGTTAATTTTACATATTCTTCAGCGATTAATTATAATGCCAGAAATGTAAATGTTAATGGAATTAAATCATTTGTTGGACCTTATAATCGTGGAACACATGTTAAAAAGAGTTTGAATTTGAAGGGACAATTGGTTCAACTAACTAATGTAGCCAGAGCTAAAGAAAGAACTTATTATCAAATTAATTATCGTGGACAAGATCAAGGTTGGATCAATGCAACTTATTTGTCTACTACCAATGTATATGAGATTCCATTTACTTATACCAGTCAACATTTTCCATTTGATGCACCTAATGGTTGTGAAGCAACGGCTTTGAAGATATCCTTATCAACTAAAGGTGTTGGGGAAAATATTGGATTAAATGGTTTCTTGAAAAAGATGCCTCGCGCTAAATATGATCATAATAAAGGATTTGTTGGAAATCCTTATGCTGTAAACCATACTAATCAAGATTGGACTATTTATCCTAAAGCTTTGGCTGCATTTGGTAGGAAATTTTATGATGGTGTATATGATATAACTGGTGCTTCTAAGATTAAAATTATTAACGAAGTTCAGCACGGCAATCCAGTGATTGCTGCAACTGGTTATCGTATGCGAAAAGCTACAGGTCATACCTTAGTAGTAGTGGGTTATAAACGTGGTTACTTCAAGATGGCTGATCCATCCTCATGGAGAGCTACTTATAAAACTACTAATAAGCCAGTATTCTGGACTTCTACTAGTCAATTTATGAGTTTGTACAATCATGAAGGGCGTAAAGCAGTCTTAGTTAAATAATTATAAAAATAAAAAAAGGTCTCTCATAATTTAATTATGAAAGACCTTTTTACTAATCTAATATATTTCCAGAATGTTTTATGACATTTACTTTTACTTCATTTGTAGGTAATAGATTAAATTTATATTTTGGTTTCCAATTTGCTTTTTTAACATCAAAATGATTTTTAATTTGATGACCATTAAAAATATTATTTTGATTAGTTAAGCGAGCATCTTTAAAGACTGATACAAATTTTTTAGGGTTGACTTTTTTTGCATCCACAACATTATTTTGTGCAATAATATTAGATTTATAACCAGCCCCAATTGCATAACTAAATTTGTAAGCTTGATGACTATTATTTTGATAATAGTTATTAAATACTTGAACTTTACCATAACGAATACGTGGATTTCTTTGAACAGTATTTAAGAAAAAGTTATTTGCAACAGTTACATTAAGTTTATTTGTATCTGATTTTTTACTATCTGAACTACCAATTAACATCGTTTTATCATGATTAGCAAATTTGTTATAACTAACAGAGACGTTATTTGCACCATCAGTGATATCTACTATTCCATCATGATGTTGATATTGACGACCAAAGTATTCCTTGGCTTCATTATCTGATTGATATCCATTGCCATCACTAAATGAGTTATGATCAACCCAAACGTTATGAGCTTTCTTTATTGAAATAGCATCATATTGAGAGTTCCAATTACCACTTTTGCCATCTTTGGGATCCCACTGTGGAAATAGATCAAATGGTGTAGTAAATTTAATATTCTGTACTATTACGTTGTTCTTTTTAAGAACTAGGCTAGCGTTTTTAATTTGAGCATTTTTCTTACCGATAATTGAAGTGTTTGCCGGTATTTTTAATTCAATTTGTTTAGCTTGAACTTTTTGAGCTATTTTTCTAGCCCGTTCCTGCTTACCAGTTGGTTCTTTCTTACCATATTCTTTTGGATTATAATCTGCTAAATACTTTTGTAAACTATATCCGGTATTTTTAGAATAATCAGTAATTGATTTACCAGCATTCATATCAATACTACCTTTAATATAAATGATTCTAGTAGCTACTTTCTTCTTCAATGCTTTTTTTAATTGATCGGCATTTTTAACAACGTAAACATTTTTATGCTTATTATAATTTCCACCAGTTGTGTTTTTACCAAAACCAATTATATTTGAATTGGTGCTAGCATTAGCTGAATTAATTTCTTGATTATTTCTAATTCCAATAAATAGAAGTAAAAGTAAACCTATAGTTATTAGAGGAGTGACTATTTTTTTCATATCTAATATATCCTTTCTAATTATTATGGTATTATTTTAAGCAAGGAGTGTGTTATATGCCTGAAATAATTACCATTATTATTTTACTAATTTTAATAGTAACAATGTTTCTAATGAAAAAATTTAGAGACAAAATGACTAAAAAAACTTATATTTTAGTTATGTTAGTTATTTTAATCATTGCACTATTATCAATGGTTGCATTACATGTAAATAGAATTTAAAGAGCATAACTTTATGCTCTTTTTACTTTATTATAAAGCTTTATTAACTCATTTCTTAGACTATCATCATGTGCAAAAATATACAATCCTTTAACACCGCGTTTCATTAAAACATTGACTGAATTAAGGACCAATTGAGCTTTAATTTTATTAAACTCAGTTGGATTACTGATATCTTTGCGTTTCTTTAAAGATTCAACATCAGTAAAATTATTTAAGTCAACTTTAATTTCACCGTTATCTAGATAAATTGGTGGGCCTAAAATTACACCTACATAGTTTAAATCAAAGCCCTGACATGTAAACATGGAACCCACTTCGTTAATGGTTTCGGGGATCTCTGCCCATGGAGTTTGAGTATAATTATACTGATCCCAAGGCATTTTAAAATCTGGTTCAATGACATAATGTTTACCACCATCAAGTGTGGAAGGATACCCAGATGTTGAAACAATTCTAGATAATCCAACTTGATTATTCTTTTGAACAATTGTTTTACGCATTTTTTCGGCGTTATCAAAGATTCTAAAATCATATTTGTCATCAGCATTTGTTGGAATTTTTTCTAATTTACCATCAGTAAAACTATTGATCCATTTAACAAGCTTGTCACTAGCAGTCATTCTAAATTGATGAGTTAAATGATATTCATCGTTTGTATAGGGGTCAATAATTTTATGTAAACGTTCTAAATTCCAAAATGATTTAGTTCTTAACACTTGTCGATGATCAAATACTAAGATAGTAATTTTTGAACGTTTAATTACTTCAGCTAACTGGTTTTCTTGATAAAAGTTATTGTAGTGATCCCCCTTAGATAACAATAAATGAGCTTCATCAATGATTGTAATATCGACGGTTTTATTTTCTTTATCTAATTTATTAATAAATGAAGTAGGGCGGTTAAAATTCTTTTTTAATACATTTTTTTCATCACCAGCCATGTTTTTATACACTTTCATAATTTCTGGATGATTGACTAAAAAATGGTTATCAGTATTGTATAATTTATTAGCTTTATCTTTACTCATTTGTTGCAGATCATAAAATAATTTACTTAAAATAACTGATTTACCAGTTCCAGCATCGCCATAAATCGTAAAAACAGCATGCTTTTTATCATTAATATGATTTTTAGTGAACTGTTCGATTTTATTTATTAATTTAGATTGTTCTTTTGTTAGTTGATGTTCAGGTGATAATTTTTCATTAGCAGCGTTCATTTTACTCATTTAATTCACTTCTTTTAATATTTTTGATGATTTTATCTGTAGCAGACCAATTATTCATCGTATATAAATGAATGCCATCAACATCATGTTCATACAAATCATTAATTTGTTTAATTGCAAAATTGATTCCAGCTATATTTAAATTATTAGTATTTTGAATAAAACTTGGCATTATCATTTTAACTTTTTTAAGCCAATTAACGGTTTGCATTTCAGTGATTGGCATTATTCCAGCTAAGATGGGGACATTAATGTTTTGGCTTTTAGTTTTATTTATAAATTGATAATATTTTTGATTATCAAAAAACATTTGACTAATTAGTTGATTGCATCCAGCATCTATCTTTTCTTTTAGGTTTTTAATATCGTCAAATGAAGATTTTGCTTCCGGATGTACTTCAGGATAACAAGCACCCATAATTTTAAATGTTGAGTTTTTGCTTTTTACATAATTGACTAATTTACTTGCATAAGGAAAATCATTTTTTATATGACCATGCTTATCTCCACGCAATAATAATAAATTGTGAATGCCATTTTTATGCACTAACTTTAATATTTCATCAATATCATGCTTACTACGATTAATTCCGGTAATATGGATAATTACCGGAATGCTTAATTCTATTTGAATGTATTTTGCACATTGCATAATATTATCAAATGAAAAATGACTTAAATTGCTAATTGAAACAAAGTCAGGTTGCCATTTATTTAAATAATATCTCATTAATTGCAGCTGCAATAAATCGGGTGCTATTTCTACAGATAATGTTTGCTTTGACATAAGATAGATTACCTCATTTACATATTATTATTAATAAAAGAGTAGTCGAAAAATTTTTAATTTTTGACTACTCTATACAACAATTATTATTTAATTAATTGTCCAATCAATTTATTGACTGCATTAATATATGAATCTAGTCGTTCGCTAGCTTTTGCTTGAGTTTTATCTTCAGTTCCAATATAGAATTTAACTTTAGGTTCAGTTCCTGATGGGCGAATAGCAATCCAAGTACCATCTGCCAACCAATATTTTAAAACGTTTGATTTTGGTAAATCAATTGTTTTAGTTGATCCATCTTGATTGAATTGAGTAGCGGTATCAAAATCTTCTAATGCAACTACTTTACTATCATTGAATGAATCCATTGGATTGGATCTTAATTCTTCCATAATTTTGGTCATTTTATCTTTGCCATCAATGCCTTCAAACATTTTAGAAATTGTTTTTTCTTCAAAGTATCCATATTTTTCATACATTGATTGCAGACCATCATATAATGTTTTACCTTGTTGCTTGTAATAAGCAGCGACTTCAGCTAACAGCATTGTTGATTGAATCGCATCCTTATCACGAACAAATGGTTTAATTAAATAACCGAAACTTTCTTCAAAACCAAATAGGAAGGTGTGGTCATGATTTTGTTCAAAATTATGAATTTGTTCAGCAATGTATTTAAAACCAGTTAATACATTTTTCATCTCGATATTGTAATTATCAGCAATTTTAGTTGCTAATTCAGTGGAAACAATGGATTTAACAACAACTCCATTTGCTGGTAATTCATGATGATCTTTTTTAGCTTTTAAAATATAGTCTAATAATACAGAAGCAATTTGATTACCAGTCATTAATTTATATGAATTATCTGGTTGTCTAACTGCAGCACCTAAACGGTCAGCATCAGGATCAGTTGCAATTAAAACATCTGCACCGATTTTTTGTCCTAACTTAATTGATAAGTTAAATGCTTCTGGAAATTCTGGATTAGGAAAGTCAACGGTTGGAAATTCAGGATCAGAAATAGTTTGTTCTGGAACAATTGAATAGTTTTTGAATCCAGCATTTTCCAAAGCACGACGACATAATACTTTTCCAGTTCCATGAAGAGGAGTGTAAACAAATTTTAAGTCTTTGCCAACTTCTTTGATTAATTCATGATTTACGTTTACTTTATGAGCATTTTCTAAGTATGCTTCATCAACATCTTCACCAATAACTTTAAGCAATTGCTTTTTTCTTAAGTTGCGAATATTAGCCACTTTGATTGCAAATACGTCGGCAGCTTTTCTGGCATAATTAGTAATCATATCAGAAGCCTTAGGTGGCATTTGACCACCATCTTCGCCATAAATTTTATATCCATTGTATTGCATCGGATTATGGCTAGCAGTAATCATTACACCAGCAAAAGTATTTAAATGACGAATTGTGAAAGAAAGTTCTGGAGTAGGTCGAATATCATCAAATACAAAGGATTTAATATTGTGAGTACCTAATACACGCGCAGTTTCATATGCAAATTCCTTTGAATGGTATCTAGAGTCAAAGCTAATTGCAACACCACGTTGCTTTTGCTCATTATCTAAGGTATCCATATATGAAGCAAGACCTTCAGTTGCTTGTCTAACAGTATAAATGTTCATTCTATTCATACCAGCACCCATTAAGCCACGCATGCCGGCAGTTCCAAATGACATCTGAGTACCAAAAGCATCTTTAATTTTTTCATCATTGTTTTTAATTTCTTGTAAATCTAATTTAACTGATTCAGCAAGCTCGCTTTGAGCAAGCCAATTTTGGTAATCTTCTTTGTAATTCATATCAAATGTCTCCAATAAACTGAATTATGTTACTAAAATTAGTATAGTTAATGGCTTTATTTTAGTCAATTTATATTAAAGCACATTCTTTGCGCTATCATTTTATAGATGGTATTCTACTTACAATTAGTAATTAAAAGAAAGGTGAATTTTATTCATGGATAAAAATGAAGAATTAATTAAAGTTGCTAATAGAAGATATGCAACTAAGAAATTCAATCCTGATAAGAAAATATCAGATAAAGATTGGAAAACAATTATGGAAGTGGCTAGATTATCACCAAGTTCAATGGGCTTTTCTCCATGGAAGTTCTTGCTTATTGAGAATGATGCTTTAAAAAAAGATCTTTATGAGCATGCTTGGGGTGCACAAAATAGTTTAGATGGTGCTGACAAATTTGTTATTATTTTGGCAAAGAAAAACGTAACGCCAACATCTAAATACGTTCAACACATCAGTGAAGATGTACAAAAACATTCATTTGATCCTAATTCAGCTTTCGTTGCTAAATTACAAGACTTTCAAGATAATGATTTTAAATTAAATGATGAACGTACATTGTTTGAATGGTCTGCAAGACAAACTTATATCCCACTAGCTAATATGATGGATGCTGCTGCGACTTTAGATATTGATAGTTGTCCAATTGAAGGCTTTAACCGGGAACAAGTTGAAAAAATATTAGTCAAATATGATGCCATTGATCTGAAAGAATGGGGAGTTTCAGTAATGGCTGGATTTGGTTACCGTGATCAAGACATTACACCAAAGAAACGTCAACCGATGGATGAAATTTACAAAGTAATTAAATAATTTATTTTGATTAGAGCCCATAGCTTTTAGCTATGAGCCTTTTTTATGTGGTAAAGTTAAATTACTATATTAAATATATTGGAGTGTTGATGAGTGAATATTTTAATTGGGTTAATTCCAGCTCTATTATGGGGAATTCAGCCGATTATTTTACTGAAAGCCAGAGGGTCTACTATCAATCAATTATGTGGGACGGTTTACGGTGCTTTTATTGTTTCATTAATCGTTTACCTGGTCTATCGTCCAGAAATATCAATGCGACCATTTATATTGTGCCTTATTTCTGGAATGTGCTGGACATTTGGTCAAATGACTCAGTACCGAGCATTTAAATCAATGGGAATTTCATTAGGGACCCCATTATCTACTGCAATGCAATTAATCGGTAATCCAATTACTGCAGTTATTTTCTTTCAAGAATGGCCAACAGCAATGGATAAATATAAAGGTTTTTTTGCATTGTTAGTAATTATTATCGGAATCGTTTTGCTTACCAAAAATGGTAAGCAAGACGCACCTGGTTCTAATCATCGTTATAAATATGGTTTTTGGATATTGTTTATCGGGACTTTTGGTTATATTGGATATTCCGCTTTCCCACGTTTAGCAAATGTTAGTGGTTCAGATGCTATTTTTCCACAAGCAATTGGAATGGTAATTGCAGCCATTATTTTTTCTGTATTTATCATTGAGTATCGAATTCAAAAACCATTGTTTAATAAATTCAGTTTTGAAAATATGATATTAGGAATGATTTTTGGAATCGCAGCTTTTGCATATTTGGTTTCAATTAAATTAAACGGAGTGGCAACTGGCTTTACCTTAACTCAAATGGATGTTGTAGTTGCGACGTTAGGTGGCATGATATTATTTCATGAAGTTAAAGGTAAAAAGAAAATCCTCTTTACCTTATTAGGACTTTTAATAATTATTTTAGGTGGAGTTTTAATCCAAACAATTTAGTTTTGTACAAAAGGTTACGTTACAAATTAAAAAAATAGTAACTTATTAAAAATTAGGAAATCTATATGATATAATCATTGTTGTATCAATGATACACATGATTTTTTATTTTTAATTAACGATCTACGATAAATATCAGTTGAAAAAAGTTTAAAATTATTTAAAACTTAATGGGTGATATTAAAAATAAATTATCAAATATTGATTTTGTTTAGAGGAGATATCATGAGCAGTTTTTCAATTAAAGCAACTGCCAAAGCTGTTCCTGAAAAGATAGTTACTAATGATGACTTGGCTGAGATTATGGATACTTCTGATGAATGGATTAGCAGAAGAACCGGAATCAAAGAACGTCGAGTAGCTGTTAGCGAGACAACCACTTCTTTATGTGCTGAGGTTGCATCTAAATTATTAGATAAAGCCGGTGTTGATGCTTCTAATATTGATTTTATCATCGTTGGGACAATGTCTTCTGATTATCAAACCCCAGCAACTGCAGCTGCTGTTCAAGGTATCATTGGCGCAAATAATGCAATTGCCTTTGATATTAATGCTGCATGCTCAGGATTTGTTTATGGATCTTATACTATGCAATCACTATTAAATAGCAAACCTAATTCATTAGGCATCGTTATTGGTGGTGAACAATTAAGTAAATTAATTAATTGGCATGATCGAACAACTGCTGTGTTATTCGGTGATGGTGCTGGTGGGATGTTAGTTTCAAATCAAGGTAGTGGAGAAGTTTTAGCTTCTAACTTGAAAACTTATGGTGCTCAAGGGAAAGCACTATTAGCTGGTCATATGATTGGTGATGAACATTTTGGAAAAGTAGATGATCAAACTGATCAATATTTTCATATGGATGGTCGTGAAGTCTTTAACTTTGCTACTAAGAACGTTCCCAATTCAATTAAAGAAGCACTAAGCGAAGCAAATATTGATGCGAATGATGTTAACTACTTCATTCTCCATCAAGCTAATGCTCGAATAGTAAAGAATGTTGCTCGTAAAATGAAAGTAGACGATCAGAAGTTTCCAATTAATATTGATCATTATGGGAACACAGCGGCTGCTAGTGAACCAATATTGTTGTCAGAAATGATGGAAAATGGTTTAATAGCTAAAGGGGATATTATTGTCCTATCAGGTTTTGGTGGTGGCTTAACCACTGGAACAATTATTTTAAGATACTAAAAAATTTATTTTATATATGGAGTGTATTTATTATGGCAGACAAGAACGCAATTTTTGACAAAGTAAAAGAAATCGTTGTAGATCAATCAGATGTTAACGCTGATGACATCAAAATGGAAACTAAATTCCAAGACGAATTAGACTTAGATAGTTTAGACTTATTCGAAATCATTGATGCTCTAGAAGATGAATATGATATCGAAATCGATACTGACAACGACATTACAACTGTTCAACAATTAGTTGATTATGTTGCAAAACAAGTTGAAGACAAATAATATTTTTATATTAATTTAGGAGTGTTTAAGTTTGAATATTTGTTATTTATTTAGTGGTCAAGGTAGTCAATTTAAAGAAATGGGACAAGACTTATATAAAAGTAATTCTATTTATAAAGAAACAATTGACGAAGCTTCTAAAACATTAGATTTAAACTTAGCAGATCCAGACATTTTTGATAATCCTAATAATACTCAAATTTCCATTTTAACGATGAGTGTAGCAATTTATCGTATTTTAGCTGACAAATTGGACAAACCCGTTGCGATGATGGGATTGAGTTTAGGTGAGTATAGTGCTTTAGTTGCTGCTAAAGCACTATCTTTTCAATCAGGACTAAAACTAGTACATGATCGCTCACATTACATGGATGAAGCTGGAAAGCAAAATCCAGGTTCTATGGCAGCTGTATTGGGTGTTAGTCCTGATTTTGTTAAAGATGTTTGTGATTCAATTGATGACGTTTATCCAGCTAATTACAACACCAAAAAACAAACCGTAATTGGTGGAACTAAGGAAGGCGTTAAAAAGGCGATGACTGAATTAAAGGAAAAAGGAGCTAAACGTGTTATCCCACTAAAAGTAGCCGTTTCTTCTCATACTCCTTTAATGCAACCAGCGTCTGATCAATTAGCTAAGCGTTTAGAATCGGTTGAATTTAGTGAACCAGAGGTTGATGTAATTAGTAATACAACTGTTAAACCATTCAACACTGAGACTATTAAAGAAACATTAGCAAACCAATTAATCAATCCAACTCACTTTATGCAAGATGTTGCATCTATTGAAGACAAAAATATCGATGCATTTATTGAAATTGGTCCTGGTAATACACTAAGCAAACTTGCTAAAAAGACATTAAAAGCTGACACTTATAACGTTGAAAGTGTTGATACCTTAAATGACTTATTAGATAAGCTAGGAGAATAATCATGGAAAAAACTGAAAAGAGAGTTATTTTAATTACCGGTGCAACTAAGGGATTAGGATTAGCTGATGCTATTCGTTTATCCAAGGATGAAAACAACATTGTGATTATTAACTCACATCGTGAACTAAGTGACGATGAAAATGAAGCATTACAAGCTAACTTTGATAATGAAGTTAAAGTTTTAACTGGTGACGTTGCATCTGAAGAAGATGCTAAAACTATGATTGATAGTATTGTTGATGAATATGGCAAGATTGATGTTTTAGTTAATAATGCTGGAGTAACTCAAGATACATTATTAACTAGAATGAAAGCTGATTCATTTAAACAAGTCCTGAATACTAACTTATTTGGTGCTTTCAATATGACCAAATTTGCAATGAAGAAAATGCAAAGAGCTCGTAAGGGAAGTATTATTAATATGTCTAGTATTGCAGGTCTTCATGGAAACCTAGGTCAAGCTAATTATTCATCAACAAAAGCAGGCCTTGTTGGTTTAACTAAGACTACTGCACAAGAAGGATCACTTCGTGGAATTCGTTGTAATGCAGTTGCTCCGGGAATGATCAAGACTGCTATGACTGATAAATTAAGTGAAAAGAATATTAAAGCTTGGAAAAATGAAATTCCAGCAAGACGTTTTGGTAATCCTGACGAAGTTGCTCAAGTTGTTGAATTCCTAATTGATAATGAATACATGAATGGTCAAGTAATCACTGTTGATGGTGGATTAACAATGTAGTTCAAGTTCAGTAAGAATATTCTTAATTAACAGGAGAAGTTTAATAATGGACGAAAAAGATATTGAAAATTTAATGGACAAATTTGATAAGTCCAGTATGAAAGAATTTAAAATTACTGGAGATGATGGTACTGATATTTACTTTAGTAAACTAGAACATGCCCCAGTACAAAATGTTGCTCCAGCGGCTTCATCAAATGCTGTTTCAACTGCAAGTGATGGTGATTCAAAAAGCAAGGTCACTCAAGGTGGTACTTCTAAAATTAAAGCACCATTGGTAGGAATTGTTTATTTTGCACCAAGTCCTGAAAAGCCAGTATATAAAAATGTTGGGGATCACGTTAAAAAGGGCGAAACTGTTTGTGTAATTGAAGCAATGAAAGTTATTAATGAAGTCAAAAGTCCTATCTCAGGAACAATCACTAAGCAAGTAGCTAATGATGGAGATATGGTCGAATATGATCAACCTATTTTTGAAGTTGAGGAGGATTAATCTTGGATTATAATGTGCATGATTTCATTCCTCAACGTTTTCCTTTTCAAATGATTGATAAGATCATCGATGTAAAACCAGGTGAAAGTGCAAAAGCATTAAAATTACTAAATATTAATGAATGGTTTTTTCAGAATCAACCAGCAAATAGCCTAGGTATGCCTAGACCAATTGCTATGGAAATGCTTGCTCAAACTGGTGTTTGTGCATTGTTATCAATGCCAGAATACAAGGGAAAAAATGTTTTCTTTGGTGGAATTAAAGAAGCCTCTTATAAAGATAGTTTTCGTCCTGGTGATCAATTAGAACTAAACGTTGAGATGACTAAACTAAAACGTAATATTGGTGAAGGTCAAGGAACTATTGTTAGAAATGGCGAAGTTATTTGTGAAGGTACTTTAATTTTTGCAATGGAATAGAATTTCATAAAGGATGACTAAGATGTTTAAAAAAGTTTTAATTGCTAACCGTGGTGAAATCGCGGTGCAAATTATAAGATCACTTCATGAAATGAACATTAAAGCTGTTGCTGTTTATTCAACTGCTGATAAAGATAGCATGTTTGTTAAGCTGGCTGATGAAGCTATATGTATTGGAGGACCACAACCTAGTGAATCATACTTAAGTATGCCTGCAATCATTGACGCTGCTATTTTAACCGAAAGTGATGCTATTCATCCTGGATATGGTTTTTTATCTGAAAATGCTGAATTTGCTGAATTGTGTGAAAAATGTTCAATTAAATTTATTGGACCTAGTTCAAAAGTTATAAATTTAATGGGTAATAAAGCACATGCAAAAGACGCAATGAAGAATAGTGGTGTGCCTACTATTCCTGGTAGTGATGGTTCAATTGAAACTCTTGATGAAGCATTGAAATTAGCAGATAAGATTGGATACCCAGTAATGCTAAAAGCATCTGCTGGTGGTGGTGGAAAGGGAATCCGTGAATGTGATGACCCGGAACAATTAAAAGCTATTTTTACCACCACTAAACGTGAAGCGAGAATTTCTTATAATGATGATTCGTTATATATGGAAAAAGATTTAAGCGATGCTAAACATATTGAAATGCAAGTTATTGCAGATCAATTTGGTAATGTGGTTTATTTTCCTGAACGTGATTGTTCTTTACAAAGAGAACATCAAAAAATAATTGAAGAAACTCCATGTATGGAAGTTTCTCAAAGTCAACGTGATTATTTGGGTAGTTTAGTTACTAAGGCGACTAAAGAAATTGGTTATGAAAATACTGGAACTTTTGAGTTTTTACTTGATGAAAAAACAAATAAATTTTATTTCATGGAAATGAATACTCGTTTACAAGTTGAACATACAGTTACAGAAGAAGTTTCTGGAGTTCAATTAATAAAAGATCAGATTTTAGTTTCAGCAGGTGAAAAATTACCATTTACCCAAAATGATATTAATGTTGATAGTTATGCAATTGAATGTCGAATTAATGCTGAAAAACCTGAAAATGGTTTTATGCCATCACCAGGTAAATTAAAACGAGTTAATTTTCCATTCGGGACTAAGGGTGTTCGTATTGATTCAGGAGTAGAATCTGGAGATACTATTTCACCTTTCTATGATTCAATGATTGCTAAAATCATTGTACATATGCCTAGTAAAGAAGCAGCAGTCGTAAAAATGAGACGCGTAATTAATGAATTTTCAATTGATGGGGTAAGCACTAATCGTCAATTCTTAAACGATTTATTACTAGATAAGCATTTCAATGACTCAGATTTTAATAATTTGTACATTGAAAAATCATTCTTGAAAGAGTGGTTAAAGAATGTCAAAAAATAAAGAAGACTTACAAGCATTAATGGATCAAATTCCAGATAATTTATTTGTTAAATGTCCAATATGTAAGGAAAATTTTTATAATAAAAAATTAGGTATTTATAAGGTATGCCCTAATTGTGGATTTGGATTTAGACTTGGTGCAGATGAACGAATTAAGTTAACTTGTGATAAATTTAAACCAATTGATGAAGATGTTGTTGCACCTGAACGCTTTTTAAATGATAAAAAATATGCTGGAAAATTAGAAAAGTCCAAAAAAGTTACTAATTTAAATGAAAGTGTTCAAACCGGAATTGCTAAAATTGGTGATCAGGAATTTGGACTAGGTGTAATGGACTGGCGATTTATCATGGGTAGTTTAGGGACTGCCACTGGTGAAAAACTAGCACGTTTGTTTGAAAAATGTACTAAAAAAGGTCTGCCAGTAGTTGTATTTTCCTGTTCTGGTGGAGCTAGAATGCAAGAAGGAATTCATTCATTAATGCAAATGGCTAAAGTTTCTCAAGCAGTTTCTGACCATGCAGCAAAAGGATTGTTATACATATCAGTATTAACTGATCCGACAACTGGTGGAGTGACTGCTAGTTATGCAATGGAAGGGGATATTAATCTTTCAGAACCGCATACATTAATTGGTTTTGCTGGAAGGCGTGTAATTGAAAAAACAATTCAACAACGTCCGCCAAAAGATTTCCAAAGAGCAGAAACTTTATTAAAAAATGGATTTTTAGATGCTATTATAAAGCGTTCTGATATGAAATCAGTATTAGCCAAATTATTGGCCTGGAATTAAGGAGGATATTATGACAAAAGCATATGATCGTGTTCTTGCAGCTAGAAGTGCTGATAAAATTAGTATCCAGAACTTAGTTGCTGGGATTACTGAAGATTTTATGGAGCTACATGGTGATCATGCTTATGGTGATGATCCGGCAGTTTATGCTGGAATTGGAACTATTGGCGGTGAACCAGTTACAATCACTAGTATTCAAAAAGGTAATAATACTGATGAAAACATTAAAAGACATTTTGGATCGGCTGAACCTGACGGATATCGTAAAGCTTTACGTTTAATGAAACAAGCTGAAAAATTTAATCGTCCAATCATTAATTTAATTAATACACCGGGAGCTTATCCAGGTGTAGATGCTGAATATAAAGGGCAAGGATATATGATTGCCCAATCTATTATTCAAGGATTAAAGCTTTCAGTTCCCTATATTAGTGTAATCGTTGGTGAAGGTGGCAGTGGTGGTGCTCTGGCATTAGCTGTTGGTGATACTGTTTGGGCATTTGAAAACAGTGTTTATTCAATCCTTTCACCAGAAGGTTACGCTACCATTTTATGGAAAGACTCTAGCAAAGCTGCTGATGCGGCTGAGCAAATGCAATTAACTCCAAAGGATTTATTATCAAATGAAATTATTGATAAAATTGTCCCTGAAGTAAATGATAGTGAATCAATGCAAAACTTTAAGAATGCATTAATTGATAAAATAAATGAACTTAAGAAATTACCTAAAGAAGAATTATTGGCAAAACGTCATGCACGTTACCGTAAATTCAACTAATGTAATTTTTAAAAAATTGATTTGAATATTAGGAGGACAAATCTAATGTCAAACTTATTAGATGGAAAGAAAATTGTTATTATGGGTGTTGCTAACAAGCGTAGTATTGCTTGGGGTTGTGCTCAATCATTAATGGATAATGGTGCAGAAGTCATTTTGACTTATCAAAATGATCGTTTAAAGCGTCAATTAGATAGAATCGTTCCCGAAGGAACTACTATGATTCAATGTGATGTTTCAGAAGATGAAAACGTTGAAAAAACATTTGAAGAAATTCATGAAAAATTCGGTAATATTGATGGTGTTATCCATGCAATTGCCTATGCTGACAAAAAGACCCTTGAAGGTGGCGTAATTGATGTTGAAAAAGATGGATACAATTTAGCACAAGATGTTAGTGCATATTCATTTATTTCAGTATCACGTTATGCAAGTAGAATTATGAATCCATCAGGTAGTATTGCTACTTTAACTTATATGGGATCAACTCGTGCAATTCCTTCATATAACATGATGGGAGTTGCTAAAGCAGCCCTAGAAGCAAATGTTAGATATATTGCTACTGATTTAGGACCAAAGAAGATTCGTGTAAATGCTATTTCAGCTGGTGCTCTTAAGACTCTTGCTGTTACTGGTATTAAAAATCACGGTGACTTATTAAAAGAATCAGAAGCTAGAACTGTTGATGGTGAATCAGTGAATACATTACAAGTTGGTAATGTTGCTACATTCTTAATGAGTGATTTATCAACTGGGGTTACTGGTGACTTGATTTATGCTGATAAGGGTGTTCATTTACTTGCCTAAGAAGATGCAAATTTTTACTGATACGATTGATAATCCTAAATATCAAAATATCTTTAAAAAAGCTGATGTAGATTTTACTAAGTATCATAAAAGACAATCAATCGTTGGAAATTGTCTTTTAGCTGATTATATGAATATTAGTATTGAAGATTTAATTAACGGTGACTTTTTTAATTATGGTAAACATGGTAAGCCATATTTAAAATCTAAGGATTTCTATTTTAATATTTCTAATTCCTATAATTTAGTAATTTTAGTTATTAGTGATGAAGATGTGGGCATTGATATAGAAAAAATTCGTCCTTTCTCATACCATAGAATTACTCGTGCTTTTAATGACAATGAGCTTAACTATTTAAGTTCATTGCCGGAAAAAGATGAAGGTAATGAAACTTTGAAATTATGGACAATTAAGGAAGCTACATTAAAGTTGCTTGGAACAGGACTTTCTGGGAAAGCTAAAAGCGTTAATATTGAGACTGAATTTAAAACTGATGCTGATCGATTAGGTCAACAATTTAAATTAACCAATATTGATTTAGGTACTAATTATTTAGGAACTTTAGCTACTTTTAAATAACTATTTGATATTTTTTTAACTTTGTCACACAATTGCTATTATTTTTTAATTATATTATTGGGCATTGTTAAATAAACCATTTTATCATTCTTTTAAAAATGGTTATTCATTGTTAAACTAGTTATTGTTATTAAATTTTAGAAATTTAGTTAATTATTTTGAAAGATATAAAATAATTATTAAGGAGAACTTATTGTGAGTGTTTTAAATACAACTGAAATTATGGATCTAATTCCAAATAGATTTCCAATTTTATATATTGATAAAGTTGATGAATTAGTTCCTGGTGAAAAAATTGTTGCTACTAAAAATGTAACAATCAATGAAAATTATTTCCAAGGCCATTTTCCTGGTAATCCAGTTATGCCTGGTGTTTTAATTATTGAATCAATGGCACAAGTTGCATCAATTTTGATTCTAAAAAGTGAAAAATATAAAGACAAAACTGCTTACTTAGGTGAAATTAAGAAAGCTAAATTCAGAAAAATTGTTCGTCCAGGTGACGTTATTCGTTTTGAAGTTACCATGGGTAAACAAAAGAGTAATATGGGAATGGTTGATTGTACTGCATATGTTGGTGACAAGAAAGCTTGCCAAGCAGAATTAACTTTCATCGTTCCAAACGAAAAGCGTAAATAGGAGGGAATTCTTATGAAACATCGTGTAGCTATTACTGGTATTGGTGCCGTAAGTCCGATGGGTAATGATGCAAAAAGTTTCTTAGACAGTGTTTTTGCATCTAAAACTGGAATTGCACCAATCACTCATTTTGATTCATCAAACACTGGTGTAACTTTAGCTGCTGAAGTTAAAGATTTTGATCCATTGCAACGCTTAGACAAAAAAGTTTCTAAACGTATGGATGACTTTTCACGTTATGCTGTATATTCAGCGATGGAAGCCATGGAACAAGCTGGTTTGAAAAAAGGTGAATATGATCCTAAAGAACTAGGTGTTATCTATGGTTCAGGAATTGGTGGTTTAACCACTATTCAACAACAAGCTATTAAAATGAGTAAAAAGGGTCCAGGTCGTGTTTCACCATTCTTTGTCCCTAACTCAATTATTAATATGGCCGCTGGTAACATTTCTATTAACTTAGATGCTAGAAACACTAGTCAAGCTATTGTTACTGCTTGTGCTTCTGGTACTAATGCTATTGGTGATGCATTTGAACGCATTCAATATGGTAAAGCTAAAATGATGATTACTGGTGGTTCTGAAGCATCAGTTAATGAACTTGGTATTTCAGGTTTCGCTGCTTTATCTGCTTTATCTACTGCTGAAAAAGTAGAAGATGGTTCAATGCCATTTGATAAGGATAGAAATGGCTTTGTAATGGGCGAAGGTGCTGGTACTTTAGTATTAGAGGATTTAGATCATGCCAAAGCTCGTGGTGCTAATATCTTAGGTGAAATTGTTGGTTATGGTACTAATAGTGATGCTTATCATTTAACTGCTCCTAGACCTGATGGTTCAGGTGCTATGGATGCAATGAAATTAGCACTTGAAGATGCTGGCATTTCAACTAAAGACGTTGATTATGTAAATGCCCACGGTACTAGTACACATGCTAATGATTCTGCTGAATCAAAAGCCATCGCATCTGTATTTTCAGATAATGATCACATTAAGGTAAGTAGTACTAAAGGTATGACTGGTCATGCTCTTGGTGCTGCTGGTTCTCTTGAAGCTGTTATTATGGTTGGTGCTTTACAACGTCAACAAATGCCAGCTAATGTTGGTCTAAAGAATAAAGACCCTGAAGTTGAAGTTGACTTAGTAAATGAAGATAACAAGAAAGCTCCAGTTAACTATGAAATCAGTAATTCATTTGGTTTCGGTGGTCATAATGCCGTGCTTGCATTTAAGAAATATGAAGATGACTAAAAATTACTAAAATAAAAAAACTCCTATTTGTTTGGGAGTTTTTTATTTTGTTTTAAGTTTCTGATATATAATATTCATTGAAAATTAAAATTTATCTATTAGGAGATATTATAATGGCAATTTTAGTACCGGGGGGAGCTGGATACATTGGCTCCCATACAGTCGATAGATTGATTGAAAACGATTTTAAGGTAGTCGTTGTTGATAATTTAGCAACTGGACATAAAGCAAGCATTAATAAGAAAGCTCATTTTTATAATGGTGATATTCGTGATACCAATTTTTTAAACGAGGTTTTTGAAAAAGAATCAATCGATGGGGTTATTCATTTTGCCGCTAATTCGATTGTTCCAGAGTCCATGAAAAAGCCAATGAAATATTTTGACAATAATGTTTATGGCATGATTAATTTATTAGAGATTATGAATAAGCATAACGTTAAAAATATTGTCTTTTCATCAACAGCAGCTGTTTACGGAGAACCTAAACAAATTCCAATTAAAGAAAACGATGCTAAAGAACCTACTAATCCTTATGGTGAAAGTAAGTTAATGATGGAAAAAATGATGCATTGGGCTGATGTTGCTTATAATATTAAATTTACGGCATTGCGTTACTTTAATGTTGGTGGTGCTAAGATGGATGGATCAATTGGCGAAGATCATCATCCAGAAACCCACTTAATTCCCATTATTCTACAGGTAGCACAAGGATTACGCGAAAAATTAGAGATTTTTGGAAATGATTATCCTACGACAGATGGGACTAATGTCCGTGACTATGTTCACGTATTAGATTTAGCAGATGCCCACATTTTAGCAATGAAGCGTCTATTAAGTGGTGGTGATTCACAAGTGTTTAATCTTGGCTCATCAACTGGTTTTTCTAATCGTCAAATGCTTGAAACTGCTCGTACAGTGACTGGCAAAGATATTCCAGCTGAAGATGCGCCTAGAAGAGCTGGTGATCCTAGCACATTAGTTGCAGATTCCACTAAAGCCAGAGATGTTCTTGGTTGGACGCCTAAGCATGATAATGTTAAAGATATTATTGCTAGTGCATGGAAATGGGAACAAACTCATCCCAAGGGGTATGAAAATTAAGATTTGATTATAATGTATTCAAGATGATTGCAATCAGTAATTTTTACCTTTATCATATTATTTGATGATTAATAGGGAGGTTGAATTTTATGAACAGATTAGAAGGACTTGAAGAAACAACAACCCTAAATAATGGTGTTAAAATGCCACGTTTGGGACTTGGTGTTTGGAAAACAGATAATACAAGTGCTAAAGAATCAGTTAAAGAAGGTATCATTAAGGGTTACCACTTGATTGATACTGCAAAACAATATGGTAATGAAACTGGTGTTGGTGAAGGAATCAAAGAAGGCCTTGCTGCTACTGGCATGAATCGTAAAGATTTATTTATTACTACTAAACTATTTAATGGTGACCAAGGTTACCAAAGTACTTTAGATGCTGTAAATGGTACTCTAGAACGTTTAGATTTAACTTATATTGATTTATACTTAATCCACTGGCCAGTAGATGGCAAGTACATTGATACTTGGCGCGCAATGGAAAAGTTATATCATGACGGAAAAGTAAGAGCAATCGGTGTTTCTAACTTTGATAATGAAAGATTACAAAATTTGCTAGATAATACTAATATTGTTCCTGCTGTTAACCAAATGGAATTTAACCCAATTAACCAAGAAAAAGGGATTGTTGAATTCAATAATCATGCTGGTATTCAACTTGAAGCATGGTCTCCACTTGGTGGTGGTGAAGCGTTATCAAATCCTGAAATTAAGAAAATTGCTGATAAATACAGTAAATCCGTTGCTCAAGTAATTATTCGTTGGGATTGGCAAAAAGGAATTGTTACCATTCCTAAATCATCACATGAAGAAAGAATTATTCAAAATTCAGATATTTTTGATTTCAAACTATCTGACGATGATATTAAGACGATTGATGCTATCGATAAAGCAAAACGTAGTCTATGGTATGACGACTTTGGTTGGCATAATTCAGAAGGCCAAGTTGTAGATGCCGTTGATAAGTGGGACGATTCTCCTAAGAATTATAAAGATTAATTATATAAAAGATTAGATAAAAGTGTTGTAATTTATGTTACAACACTTTTATTTTTGCATTATAATTATGAATGTATTTAATTTTAAAGTTAGGAGTTTACATATTGAATAATAATAAAACTAGAAGTCATCTTTTAGGATCTATTCTGGCAATTATTGGAGCTTTATTATGGGGGATTCAAGGCCCGGTTTCACAATTCTTATTTCAAGATAATCATTTATCACCTGAATGGTTGATGGGCATTAAAATGGGAATTTCAGGAATTTTTATTTTAATTTTCTCAAAATTTTATCGAAAAGAACATTTAATGCAGTTATGGCAAAGGCCAAAAAATATATTTGTGTTTATTATGTATGCGATTTTTGGACTAGCTGCTGTTCAGTATTTATATTTAGTAACTGTAAATTTGAGCAATGCCGGTACAGCTACGATTTTACAAAGCTTGGGAACAGTATTAATTGTTATCTTTACTGCTATTTTTTATCATAAATTACCTAACAAATTTGAGGTTAGTGCAATTATTGTAGCTTTAATTGGAACTTGGTTATTGGTTACAAGAGGAAATTTAACGCAACTATCGATATCTACACCCGCTTTAACTACAGGATTATTATTAGCTTTAGCAGGTGCAATTCAAACGATGTTGCCTGTTAATTTATTAAAGAAATTTAGTTCTTTAATGGTTGTTGGCTGGGCAATGATAGTAGGTGGATTATTATTTACAATTATTCATCCATTTTGGGTAGAAGTACCTAAATTTACTTTAGGGACATTGCTTGGTGTTTTATTCATTGTGTTTTTTGGTACCATGGCATCATTTCTTTGCTTCATTAATAGTCTAAAATTTATTTCACCCACAGTTGCAGGAATGTTAGATACATTTGAACCCTTATCTGCTACTTTAGGTGCAATCATATTTTTAAACACATCATTTAATGGATATGAAGTTATTGGTGGGATATTAATATTAAGCACAGTATTTATACTAGCGATCGGTTCAAAAAAATGATGAACACCGTGTTGACTTATTGTGTATTTTTATTATAATTGTCTTTGTATTATAAATTTATTATAAGTTAGGAGGTGTGATTGTTTGAAGCGAGATAAACGTACTGTTCATACTAAATCTGCAATTATACATGCATTAGTTAAATTAATTAATAATAAAGGATTTAACAATATTAATGTTACCGATTTAACCAGAGAAGCTAGCATTGGTAGAGGAACATTTTATATCCATTATTTAGATAAATTTGATTTGCTTAATAAAATTGAGGATAAATTACTTAGTGATATTAAAGATGTTTTAAATAATCTAATGCCAGAAGAATTAAAAAGTTTCACTAAATCAGATGAAAGTATTAGTACGCCATCTGATATTGTTATTAAGACTTTAAATTACTTTTATGACAATTCAAAATTATTATCGGCTCTACTAAGTGAAAATGGTGATCCTTACTTATTTGGTCGAATAAAAAGAATATTTAGTGATGTAACAGATGATTCTTTTTCACAATTTGATGGAAAAGTTACACTTACTGATGAAATTCCAAAAGATTATGTGAAAGAAATTATGTTAAATCACTTAATGAACATTGTTGTTTATTGGATTAGTAAGGATTATCCAGAAAGTCCTAATAATTTAGCTAAAATTATTATTGCTTCACAATATATTGCACCGAATGATTTAATCAAAGTCAATAAGAAATAGGAGGTAGAGTAATGCCTAAATTTGTTAAAAAGTATACAGGTAGTCTAATTGCTTGGATTGTTGTAGTAATTCTAAGTATTGTTTTCCTACCTAATATGTCTTCTTTAGTTGCCCAGAAAGGACAAACTAAAATTCCATCAAGTTCTCAAAGTCAAGTTGCTCAAAAGATTCAAGAAAAATGGGGACATGGCATTGGTAATACAATGGATACAGTTATTGTATTTAACAATGGCAACAAGAAGATTGATAATAATTCACAACAAAAAATTAATTATACAATTAATAAATTGCGTGATAATAAAAAGAATTATGGGATTAAAGGTATTACTGCACCATATGATAATGATGCAACTAAAGAACAATTAATCTCTAAAGATAAAACTACGGAACTGGTCCAACTAAATGTTACTAAAGATCGTTCTATTCAAAGTGTGAATGATCAGTTGAAAGATGTTGTTAAAACTGGTGGCATAAATACATATGTAACTGGTGGAGATATCCTAAATGATGATTTTAGAGTATCTACTGAGCAAGGGATTCAAAAAACTGAAGTAATTGCTGCAATCTTTATTTTGATTGTGCTAATTATCGTATTTAGATCACCAATTGTCCCACTAGTTTCATTATTAACAGTAGGGGTTTCATTCATTGTTTCACTAAGTATTGTAATGAATTTAGTTCAATATTATGGATTCCCATTGTCTAACTTTACTAGAGTATTTATGGTGGTTGTACTATTCGGAATTGGTACTGACTACAATATTCTTTTATATAATCAGTTTAAAGAAGAATTGAGTCGGGGTAAGGATAAGGTTACTGCTGCTATTGATGCTAGAAAAGTTGCCGGCAAAACAATCCTTTATTCTGGTTCATCAGTATTGATTGGATTTGCTGTATTAGCATTAGCTAAATTCTCCATTTATCAATCTGCTGTTGGAGTAGCCGTTGGAGTAGCTGTACTACTATTAGTTCTAACTACGTTGAACCCATTCTTTATGTCTGTAATGGGTAAAGGGATGTTCTGGCCATCTAAGAATTTTGATGGCGAAGGTGAAAACAAATTCTGGAGATTCTTATCCAGTAAATCAGTTAAATGGTCAATTCCGGCAATTATTTTGGTATTGATTGCTACTGTTCCATTCATGGCTTCATACCATAATAAATTAAATTACGATAATAGTGTGGAATTGCATGATAATGTTCCTGCTAAAAAAGGATTTCAGGTTGTACAAAAGCACTTTTCCAAAGGAACTGCAGAACCTTCAACTATCTATATTAAAGCTAATAAACGTTTAGATAATGAAAAATCATTAAATGAATTAGATCGTTTAACTACTCAATTGAGTAAACAAGAAGGCATTAAAACTGTTGCTTCAGTCACTCAACCAAGTGGGATGCCAATTGAACAATTATATGTTAATGATCAATTAGACACATTAACTGGTAAGATGAAGACTGCTATATCAGGATTAAATACTATTCAAAAGGGAACTACTAATTCTAACTTTGATACAACACCATTAAGTGACATTGGTAGTTCAGTTAAAAGTATTGCTAGCTCTTTGAATACCATTAATGCTTCATCTGGTCAAAGTAGTAGTATGTCTGGTCAACAAATATTGCAATCATTGCAACAAAAGATGACTGCTGCTAAACAACCACTTAGCGCTCAACAAATGCAAATTGTAGGAGCAACATTACAAGGGATTAATTCTCAACAACAAAACGTAATGGCTGGATTAAAGAGTCAATTACAAGCTATTGCTGCTAATACTCAAAACATTGGTAATAATACTAAGTCTGTTGTAGCTCAATTGAAAGAAACTCAACAAAAGCTAGCTAAAGCTGCTCAGGGAATGAATAAGGTTAACAAAGGTATTGGCTCTGCTAATGATTACTTAAAGACTTTATCTGATTCCAAGGCTTCAGATTCATTTAATATTCCAGAAACTGTGTTGAAGAGTGATACATTCAAAAATTCTGTAAAATCTTACTTATCACAAGATAAGAAAATTGCTAAGATTACTGTTGTTTTAGATAAGGATCCAAGTTCTGAAGCAGCGATGAATGAAATTGATAACTTACAAACTAAAGTTCAAAATAATTTAAGTGGTACTGATTTAGCACACACAACTGTCGCAATCGGTGGCCAAACTGCTTCAACTTCTGATACTAGACATATTGCTAGTTCAGACTTTATTAGAACTGCTGTTATCATGGTAGTTGGAATTATGATTGCTTTACTGATTATTACTAGATCAATTCTTCAACCATTCTACATTCTTGGTACACTATTAATTGCTTATGTAACTTCTCTAAGTATTACTAAGTTAATTAGTTCATCATTATTAGGTCAAAATATGCTAACTTGGAACACACCATTCTTTACATTTGTTATGTTAATTGCTTTGGGTGTTGACTACAGTATTTTCCTAATGATGAAATATAGAGAATTTGGTAATGTTGATAGTACTGCATCTAAGCAAATTATTCATGCATCTGCTGTAATTGGAACAGTTGTAATTTCAGCTGCAATTATTTTAGGTGGTACTTTTGCTGCATTAATGCCATCAGGCGTATTAACATTAATTCAAGTTGCAATTGGTGTTATCGTTGGATTGATTATTCTAGTTATTATTATTCCAATGTTATTACCAAGCTTAATTAAATTAACTTATGATAATAAATCAAAAAAACATGAAGCTAAACATTCAAAATAGTTTTATATAAATGAAAACCTCTACACTGATAGATATCGGTGTAGAGATTTTTTGTTATAGTGGATTAAAAATTCAATTTTTTTATTTTATTATTAAACAGTTATATAATTAAATTATAGCAAAGCTATAAGAGGGTAATTAAAAATGGATAATGTACCATATGATAATTCTAAAAGTGTTATTAATAAGCCTTTAGATATTATATTAAAATCAATCTGTTCATTGATAGGAATAATGCTAATCTCTGTTGGTGCTACATTTTTATTAGAAGGACATATTGGGATGGATCCCTTTACTGCAATGAATACAGGAATATCTAATAAGTTAGGTATGTCACTGGGTGTTTTGCAACTAATAGTTAATTTTATTCTATTTATTTTTGTACTAATTTTCGATAGAAAACAAATTGGTATTGGGACGATATTTAACATGTTATTAGTTGGATATGAAATTGATTATTTCTCGGGATTATACCAATATTTATTTCATGGAAATCTTAGTATCCCAATGATGATTGTTGATGCAGTTGTTGGAATTGCTTTGTTTACATTAGGCACTTCACTTTATATGTCTACTAAACTAGGGGTTTCTCCATATGATGCAATTGCACCAATTATATCTGATAAGATTCATGTAAAATATCAAATTGTTAGAAGTGCTCAAGATATAGTGATAATGATAGTTGCTATATGTTTTGCTGGACCATTTGGAATTATGACTCTATTTACTGCATTTTTTGCGGGATCATTAATTAACTTTTGGAATAATACAGTTAGTCGTAGAATCATGATTCATATTGATCATTTTAGCGAAAGACCTAGCATACATAATGTATCGGGTGGATTATTAGAATTAGGTAAAAATGGTTACAATATTGTGCTACATGCTTATCAAAACACCTATACTATGCAAAAAAATATGTCTGGATATTCTGAAGCAGAGATTGAAGAATTAATTAATCGAACTAATGATAATATTAGAAAAAATGAGCAGGTTTCTATAATTTTGCAAAAAAGACTAGATTCATTAAAAGAAGAACTAGATAATAGAAAGCAGAGACATAATAATAAATAATTCTTGCATTTTAATAATATATTGGTTAGAATAACTATAATAAATAAACGAATATTAGGAGGTTTAATCATGACGATTGTTTGTAGACTTGAGACTATGAAACGAGATAATAATAATTTCTTCTTTAACATTACTAGCTGTTAAGTATAGTACGCAGAAGAAATTATTTCGTTATGATTCAAACTTCGAGCACTAGAAAAATAGCTGGTAACAGTTATTCTTTCTGGTGCTTTTTTATCGCACCAGTTAGAAATAACTGGTGCGATTTTTATTTGTTTATTAAGATGGGGGGATTTTATGAGTTTACTTTCAAAGGTGAATCGTAAGACATCATTATCTAAATTCATTGATCGAGATGAAAATTTAAAGAGAACTATTGGTACAAAAGATTTAATAATGATGGGTATTGGAGCAGTTATTGGAACTGGAATTTTTATTTTACCAGGGACAGTTGCTGCGACTACAGCTGGTCCAGGAATTATACTTTCTTTTGTTTTAGCAACTATTGTATGTTCACTTTGTGCAATGTGTTATGCAGAATTTTCTTCAGCATTGCCAATTGCTGGTAGTGCTTACTCATTTGGTAATGTTATTTTTGGTGAACTAACTGGTTGGGTAATAGGTTGGGGATTGATTCTTGAATATATGTTATCGGTTGCCACTGTTTCAGCTGGTTGGTCAGCATATTTACAGTCGTTTTTACGAAATTTTGGAATTGTGATTCCAAAAGCAATTTCTGCAAACTATAATCCACATAAAGGTACATACGTTGATATAATTGCTATTTTAATTGTTGTATTCATCTCATGGATTTTGACTAATAATGTTAAATCATCTGCAAAATTAAATGATATTATGGTATTAGTAAAAATTGCTATTATTATTATATTTGTAGTTGCAGGTTTAATTTTTGTTAAACCAGGTAATTGGAATCCATTTTTACCATTTGGTATTCATGGTATTTTTAAAGGCGCATCTTTAGTATTTTTTGCTTATCTAGGTTTTGATGTAATTGCTTCTTCAGCTGGGGAAGTTCAGAAACCAGAAAGAACGATGCCAATTGGAATTATTGGGACATTATTAATCTGTACAGTTTTATATATACTAGTTTCAATTGTTTTGACAGGAATTGTTCCTTATACAGATTTAAATGTATCTGATCCAGTTACTTATGCATTACAAGTTATTCATTTAGATAAATTAGGCATTTTAATATCAATGGGTGCTTTAGCTGGAATGTTTACTATGATGATTAATATGATTTATAGTAGTTCTCGTTTAATATACTCTATTGGTAGGGATGGATTATTGCCGCAAAAATTAAGCAAAATTAATAAGAAAAATAATGTTCCTAAGCGTAGCATTATCTTTGTTACTATTATTATTGCTTTCATGGGTGGCTTAGTTTCATTAGACAAATTAGCTAGCTTAGTTAATATTGGAACGCTAATCGCTTTTACTTTCATGTCAATTGGAATTATTCCACTTAGGAAAAGACAAGATATTAATAATAAAAATGGCTTTAAAGTACCATTTTATCCAATTTTGCCAGTCGTATCTGCTTTAGCATGTATCTACTTATTGACTCAATTGTCATTAGACACATGGTTAACAGCGATTGTATGGTTTATAATTGGGTTAGTAATTTACTTTGGATATGGTATTAAGCATAGTCGTACTAATAATGAAAAATAAATTATAAATATAATTTGGGAGTTTTGAAAATGGAAAAACAACATAAAACGTCAGAAAATGTTGTAAAAGGTATTTTCTGGTCATCAATGGCTTCGACCCTTTGGGGTATTTCAGGTGTTATTATGCAATTCGTTGCACAAAATGAAGCTGTTCCAACAACTTGGTTTATTTCAGTAAGAACGTTATTTGCTGGAATCCTATTATTGATTATCGGTGCATCATTTGTTGGAAAACATATTTTTGATGTATTTAAATCAAAAGAATCGATTATTAGATTATTTATATATGCTATTTTTGGTTTAGCTGTTAATATGTCAACATTCTATGTAAGTATTCAAGAGGGTAATGCTTCTACTGCAACTATTCTGCAGTATTTAGCTCCGGTATTCATTGTTTTATATGGATTAATATTTTTACACAAGAAACCACTTAAGGCTGATATTATTTCATTCTTATTTGCTTTAGTTGGGGTATTCATGATTATTACTAAAGGTAGTTTTAGCGAACTATCTGTACCAATGATTGCGGTAGTATTTGGTTTGTTTTCAGCTGTTTCAGCAGCTATTTATTATTCAGTTCCTAAGCCTTTAACTCAAAACAATTCACCATTTGTTGTTTTAGGATGGGGGACTTTAATTGCTGGAATTGGTTTTAACCTTTACCATCCATTCTGGACTGATGCTCCAAAGATTAATCCTGGTATTGTTTTTGGTATTGGTGGAGTTATTTTAATTGGGACTATTTTTGCTTTCTCGTCAGTTCTATATAGTTTGAAATTTGCACCATCTGAAGTTTCAAGTATTGTTGATGCTGTTGAACCAGTTGTTACAATTATTCTAAGTATCATCGTATTTAAACAAGTCCCAAGTTTCTTTGAAGCATTAGGTGCAGTTATCATTATTGTATCTATTTACTTCTTACAAAGATCACATCAAAAACGTGCTAAAAAAGCTCCTGATATTAGATAGTTTTGAAAGGCCATTCAAAGGATGGCCTTTTTTTAATGGTTTATTTAATATAAATATGATAATGTATTTAATGTACGATTTATTTTATAAAAATAGTTAATGACACGTTTTATACATATATTTATTGAGGTGTAATTATGAATAATGAAAAAGGTGTTTTGGAAACAAACGTTTTAAAGGGGATATTTTGGGCATTTATTGCATCTGCTCTTTGGGGTGTTTCTGGAACTGTACTTCAATTTGTTTCACAACAAGAAAAATTGGAAGCAAATTGGTTTTTATCTACTAGAACTATGATTGCTGGAATAATTTTGCTAATTATTTCTGCAATTGTTTATAAAGGACATATATTTAATGTATTTGGCTCATTTAAATCATTTTTATGTATTGTTGCTTATGGAGTGTTTGGAATTGGAGCTAATTTATACACATTCTTTATGAGTGTACAAACTGGTAATGCCGATGCTTCAACTATTTTACAATATTTGTCGCCGCTATTTATTTTATTAGGCTCGATGATTTTCCAAAAAAGAAAGCCATTACCAATTGATGTAATAGTTTTCGTAATTGCAATTTCTGGAATTGTCTTATCTTTAACTCAAGGTGACTTTAGTAAATTATCTATTTCAATGGAATCATTAATTTGGGGAATCTTTTCTGGTGTTACTGCTGCTTTATATGTAGTTTTACCCAGACCAATCGTTAAGACTAGTTCGCCAATGGTCATTTTAGGATGGGGAACTTTAATTGCTGGAATTATTTTTAATATTAGACAACCTTTATGGATTAATGCTCCGCATTTAACTACTGGTATTGTTTTAGGTGTTGGTGCAATAATATTACTTGGGACAATTTTGCCTTTTATAATCTTATTACATTCATTAAATTTTGCGCCCTCAGAAGTGGTTAGTTTGGTTGATGCTACTCAACCAGTAGTTACATTTATTTTAAGTATTATTTTCTTTAATACAGGAATTAATATAATTAAAATTATTGGGGCTTTATTAGTAATTTTAGCAATCTTTGTTCTACAAAATTCACATCGTAAATTAACAATTGATAAGCATAGCGAAGAATAGATTAATTTAAGTTGTATCTGAAATTTTTCGGGTACAACTTTTTTTATGTTATATTATTAATATATTATTTTTTAATTTTAAAGATTGAGGAAGTTATTGTTTATGAAAAAAGCAATAAAAATATTATGGCCTTATTTACTGATAACACTAGTTGCAATCTTAATTCTACTTCCACAAATTGTGACGGGCTCTTATATTTTGGGTGTTGATTCAATTTTTCATATGAATCGTTTTTATGAAGCAGCAATGCAGATAAAAACAGGCCATTTTAGTTACTTCTTATCTATTTATGGATACCAACAATCAGGAAGAATCATTAACGCACTATATGGTCCATTAGCTGCATATTTTAATGGTTTACTTTTAATAATTGCTGGTAATTGGGTAAGATTTCAAATTTTGTCATCATTGTCAGTGATGGTTCTTGGTGGATCATTAATGTATCATTTATCTATACGAACAAGAATTAGAAAGATTTATTCTTTAATTGTAGCAATTATTTATATGTTATCTTATGTTGTAATGGGATGGGTAATTGGAAATCAATTTACTGGTCTAGCAGCTGCAATTCTACCCTGGCTATTAAATGCTGGATTCGATATGGTTGATTATAAAAAAATTAACCTTTTGCGTCTGGCGTTACCTATGACCTTTATGTTGCAAACACATATTATGACTAGCTTGATTGGTGCACTTGCACTGATACCATTTTTCATTTTTGGCTACTTAGAAACTGATAATCGAAAAGCTATGTTGCTTAATTTTATTTATTCAGTTTTAATTACGCTTTGCTTAACTGCCAATGTTTGGTATGGCATGATTCAAATTGATTTTACAAATCACGCGCTTCCAGTTGCACCACAACTAGATATGCATGCTGATTCAATTTCATTTTTTGGTAAAAATGTATTTGTTTTGCCATCTATTTATTCACTAATATTAATTTTAACTACTATTTATTTTGCATCTAATTGGAAAAAAATTTCTACATATCGTCGTATTATTTTTATTACAGGAATTTCGTTTTTTTGGATTTCATCGACATTTTTTCCATGGCAATTTTTAGACGATAAATTTCCAAGTATTTCCTATTTAATTCAGATGCCTCGTCGATTCACTGTAATTACATTTGTTCTTTTAATCATTTGTTTTGGCATTATGATTAATGATTCTTTCAAAAATAAAATACTTAATTATTTAAAATATTTAAGTCTATTTGTAATTGTTATTTTAATATCATTGAATGCTGCAAAGTCTGTTCAGCGAGGAGTTAAAGATTATTTTTCACCAGAAGTAGTGCAAAATAATTATAACCTGCATTATCATACTTATGATACTAATAGTATTAGAAAAAGTTTGTCTGATAAAGATACAGGTAAGGTATTGAAGTATTTGACTAAAAGTACTCCTGATTACTTACCGGTTCAATATGAAGTGACACCCTTTAATTATTTTAACTACCATCCATATGGTAGTTATACTGAACAAATAGTTGATTATTCTGGCAATGTTAAAAAATATGTGAATAGATACGGACATCTAATTTTAACTTGGAACAGTAATAATAATAATAATATACAATTACCTATTTTAAAATATAAAGATAGTAATATTATTTTAAATGGGAAACATATAAATAATGTATCTTTGACCAATATTGGTAGTGTAATTGTTAAGCCTAGATTAGGGTATAATCATTTGGAACTTTATTATCATGGATCTAAATTATTAATTATGATGCTTTGGATTACTGCTATTAGTTGGGTAATATTAATCTTATATACAATTTTTAAATATTCATATAAATTAAAAAAGGCGCTATAAAAGCGCCTTTTTATAATTTATTTTTTACTATTACGTTCTTCAATTTCTTGATTAATGTTCTTATTATGCTTAAGTTTTGGAAATACCCATTTATCAGCTGCTTCAATTAATATCCCATTGCATGCTACGGAAAAAATAGTTCCAATACCAATTGAATCTACGTGGCCCAACTTAATTGCACAAAGTATAATAATTATAATTGGTGGAGTCATATCTAGTAACTGAGATTTAATGGCACTACCTTTTAAAAACTTAAAGCGTAGAATATTAGAAGTATCATCATTTGGGTGCATAAATATATTTGCTCTTTGATATAATGAAATGGCGGTACAAAAACAGATAACTCCTATTAATGCCATTGGAATTCTAATCCAAATAGAAGTATCAGCCCACCCCCATGCTCTAAAAATACTAGTAAAAATATTTATAAAATAACTAAAACAGGTAATAAATATAATTTCTTCAATGAAACGAAAAACATCAATTCTGCCAATTAATATTTGATTAGTAACAGCATTAATGACTCCTAAAATGAAGATTAAAGTTCCAACTTCAATTCCAAAGATTTCATTCATATTAACAGCTGATGCAGTCCAAATACCTGAACCACTTGCTGATATAATAGTTAATGAGTTTCCAAATGCATTGAGAATTAATCCAAAAATTAAAGCAAAAATTCTTGTTCTTAACGTATTAACAGAACTAATAATTAACATCTCCTAATATTGTTTAACTAAATTCTATACTATCACAATAAAAGATAGTTTTTATAAAAAATTATAAAGGATGATTAAATGAAGGGTAAATATAAAGTAACAAGATATAAAGGAGTACCTATTGATAGTGATGCTTCCGGTAATTATGTAATAAAAAAAGATAATCATAACGATTTTAAGCTACATGATTGGCGAACCGGCAAGCATACAAAGGGTAATTATAAGTCATTGGGTCAAATTTTTTTAACCGAGAATAATATGATGATAGCAGTGATTGCCACTTATCCAGTTAAATTTAATAGGCGGCATAATTTTACACCTTTACAAAGATTTACTAGTGAGTATATTTCAAATGATATTTTAGATGAAGCTAAAAAAAGACTTGATGAATAAAACCATCAAGTCTTTTTTATTGGCGTTTTATTGCCAAGTTGAGCTTAAAAATAAGTTGAGCTTTGTAGTTAAAGCGTCGAAAAAATTAATTAGATAAAGAAACTAGTTCTTTAGTAACTTTTCGGCATTTGCAGCGACTTCGTCGTTTGACATGTCCAAGTATGGGTGCATCTTAGCTTCAGTCTTCATTGTATCTCTGCCATCAGCTTCCATGTAGTGATCCCAAAGAGCATCTCTAACTGGTGTTTTATCGTCTTTATTAGCCCAGTCAAATTCTTTATTCATAGGTGTATCTAATACACGTTCTCTTTCTTCTACTTTTTCTTCTGCAGTTTCTGCCATAATTAATTCCTCCTTAAAATTTAGCTCAATTCCTATTATAGTTCTATTGAACTAGTATGTGAACATATATACTCAAAATTATCATAAAAAATAAATGAATTAATACTTCATTTGTGATGGCTTGCATTTATTAATAATTTCGTATATATTTTTAAATATAATAAAGTGAGGCAAAAGTGATGAGAGATAAGTTTGCAACAAAGAATAAAATTGTTAATGGAATGTTTGAATTACTTAAAACGACGCCATTTGATGAGATTAATGTGAAAGACATCTGTTCTCAAGCTGATGTTTCACGAATGACCTATTATCGTAATTTTCATAACAAAAAAGATATTATTATTTATCGTTTTGATAGTTCATTTACAACTTTCGTTCAAAGATTAGCATCTAGTCATTCACATAATTTATCTGACATTGCGACTATTTTCTTTGAAATTGTAAAAGAAGATCAAGATATGATGGAAATGATTATTAATAATAAACTTTCAATGATCTTACTTGAAAGGCTAAAATATTATATATCTGATTTAATCGATGAAGACGTTTTAGAAACTAGGGAAGAATCTTCAAAAATGCTAGTATCCTTGATAGCAGGAGGATTAACAGAAATTATAATTACATGGACTGAAGATGGAATGTCTGAACCGGTTCAATCATTGGTTATTTTTGTTTCCAAGTATATGCATTTTAAAATTAATTAATTAAATAAAAAAAGAGTTCTTAGATTAATCTAAGAACTCTTTTTTATTTTTTATCTAAACATTAACCTTCAACAGGAGTAACGTTAGCAGCTTGTGGGCCACGGTCGCCTTCTTCAACGTCCAATGTAACCTTTTCGCCTTCATCTAAAGTCTTGAAACCTTCTTTGTTGATAGCTGAGAAGTGAACGAATACGTCACCATCATCAGTAGTGATGAAACCGTAACCCTTATCAGCGTTGAACCATTTAACTGTACCTTGTTTCATAATATGAAACCTCCATAAAATCGCACTAGACGTGCTTAAATTCCAATGTATCATAAAGCCTGAATCAAGGAAGTTATTTCATAAAACTATAAAACAAGTAACCTTAGAAACTCGAACCTCTGTAACACATTAGTTAATAATATACCCTATAGATCATTTATTGTCAAACAAATTTTAAAATGAATTTTATTATGAAAAAATATTAAAATTCCATTGACAAAAAATTAGAAAAAGATGAGAATGATTAACAACAAATTAATAAAATTACTAGGGGGTTATCTATTTGGATATTTTTAAAGACAGATTATTATCAATTGAGAACGTAAATACGTCATTCAAAATGGACGGAAAATTCTATTCTGCAATTAAAAATATTAATTTAAATATTAACAGAGATGAGATTCTATCAATTGTTGGAGAATCTGGTTGTGGCAAATCTACACTTGCTGAAACAATTATGGGTTTACTAAATCCAGAAGAAGCTAAAGTAAGCGGGAAAATATATTTTAACAAAAAAGACTTGATTCAGATGGATGAAAAAGAACTTAATACATATCGCGGAATAAAAATTGGGATGATTTTTCAAGATCCTTTATCTGCTTTGGATCCACTTAAAAGAATTGAAGAACAGGTTGCTGAATCATTGCTATATCATACTAATGAGACAAGTGGTGAAAGACATAAACGAGTTCTTTATTTACTAAACAAGGTTGGTATTGATAAACCTGATTTAATTGCTCATGAATTTCCACATCAATTATCTGGTGGAATGAGACAAAGAGTCGTTATTGCAATGGCAATTGCTTGTGAACCAGACCTAATAATAGCTGATGAACCTACAACAGCTTTGGATGTAACGATTCAAGCACAAATTTTAGATTTATTGAAAAAAATTCAATCAGAAAATCATTGCGGAATTATTTTAATTACTCATGATTTGGGGGTTGTTGCTGAAACAGCTGATCGAGTAGCCGTTATGTATGCAGGCCAGATTGTCGAATTGGGTGATGTTAAACAAGTTTTTAATAATCCTAAGCATCCATATACCAGATCACTACTTAGATCAATGCCACAAAATAGTACGATTGATGATCATTTATATGTAATTGAAGGTAGTGTTCCATCATTAAAAAAGATGCCTACTGATGGAGACTTATTTGCACCAAGAATTCCTTGGGTTCCTATGAGTGAGCATGAAGAACATCCTAAAATGCACGAATTGGATTCAGGTCATTGGGTTCGTTGTACATGTTATAAAAATTTTTATTTTCCAGATAAAGATGGGAGTGCAGTTTAAGTATGAAAGATAGTCCAATTTTATTGAAAGTAAAAAATTTAAGAGTTCATTTTCCAGTTCGTGGTGGTTTTTGGAATCGCATTATTGATAAGGTAAAAGCGGTTGATGGGGTTTCTTTAACCATTAGAAAAGGTGATACTTATGGATTGATTGGTGAATCAGGATCAGGGAAATCAACTACCGGAAAAGCAATTGTTGGTCTCCAAGATGCAACTAAAGGACATATTTCATTTATGGATTCTGATGTTACTAAGAAGTCTGCTCGTAAGAAAATGAATTACAATCATGATGTTCAAATGATTTTTCAAGATCCAGAATTGAGCTTAAATCCTGAAAAAAGAATTTTTGATATCATTGCGGAACCATTAAGAAATTTTGAGCATCTTAACAATGAAGAAGAAAAAATTAAGGTGCTTAAGTTATTAGAAATTGTAGGTTTAGGACCAGATTCATTATATAAATATCCTCATCAATTTTCCGGAGGGCAGAGACAAAGAATTGGAGTTGCAAGAGCTGTTGCAACTAATCCCAAACTAATTGTTGCTGATGAACCAGTATCGGCCTTAGATTTATCAGTTCAGGCTCAGGTCCTTAATTTTATGAAAAAGATTCAAAAAGAATTTGATATTTCCTATTTATTTATATCTCATGATTTAGGTGTGGTTAAGCATATGTGTAATCATATTGCGATTATGAACAGAGGTAGGATTGTTGAAATAGGAACGAGAGAAGATATTTATGAGCATCCCTTACATATATATACTAAGAGATTATTAGCTTCAATTCCTGAAGCAGATGTAAATAAACGTGAAGAACATCATAAAAATCGTTTAGAAGTTGAAAAATATTATGAACAGAATAAGGATAAATTTTATGACGAAAATGGAGAAGCATTACCATTAATTCAAATTACAGATACACATTTAGCAGCTATTCCTAAAAACATGAAGAAAGGATGAATTTTACATGTGGAAAACCATTCTTAGAAGACTGTTGATTATGATTCCAGAACTAATTATTTTGAGTGTTTTAGTTTTTATTTTATCAAAGCAGTTACCAGGAGATCCCTTTACTGGATCAATAAATCCTAAAGCATCAATGGGACAAATTCATCATTTAATGAAAATAAATGGATTGTATGATCCATGGTATCAACAATATTGGCATTGGGTTGTTCATTTATTACACGGAGACTTAGGTAACAGTTATGAATATCAAGAACCAGTTACAGCAATTATTGGTTCAAGAGCAATTAATACCTTTTGGTTAGCATTACTCACTATGATTATGACTTATGCAATTGGATTGCCAATGGGATTATATGCTGGCCGTCATGAAGGTAAACTTCAAGATGCATTGGTTAGAATTTATTCATATGCAACGATGTCTGTTCCATTCTTTGTAGTTTTGGTTATTGGTTGTTGGATTTTTGGATATGGATTAAATATTTTTCCAACTAGTGGTTCGGTTGCTCCTAATGCAACAGGTTTCTTCCCAGTATTACTTTCAAAATTTTATCACATGATTTTACCGGCAACTTTGGGGGCATTGTTTGCTACTTCAAGTATTACTCAATATTTAAGATCAGGTGTTATTGATGCTAAGAATTCTAATTATGTAAAAACTGCTCAAGCAAAAGGTGTTTCAATGAATAATATTTACAAACACCATATTATGAGAAATGCAATGCTACCAATTGCAGCATTCGCTGGTTATTCAATTACTGGATTACTTGGTGGATCACTATTTACAGAACAAATCTTTTCTTATCCAGGGATGGGACTATTATTCTTAAATGCTGTTAATTTTAGAGATTACACAGTAATGACAGCTTTAGTATTATTATATGGATTCCTTAGTTTATTAGGGACATTATTATCAGATATAGCTTTAAGTATAATCGATCCAAGAATTAGAGTTGAATAGAGAGGAGTGCCTTAATTTGCAAGAAGTTGAATCGAAAGATATAAATTTAAAAAAATTAGAAGCAGAAGCGAAAGCTAATTCTACCCCTTCATCTTTTAAGTTGATGTTTAACGAATTTAAGTCAGACAAAATGGCGATGATTTCATTAATATTAGTTTCTTTATTTATTCTATATGTAATTATTGCATCATTCTTTATTAATACATCTAATATGATGTCGACTAATATTATGAATTACTTTGCCAAACCATTTACCCCCGATTTCTGGTTAGGGGCGGATGCTGGTGGAAGATCAATAGCTAAACAATTAATAGTAGGTTCTAGAAATTCTATTTTAATTGCGATTGGTTTAACAGCTATATCTTCTTCAGTAGGAATTGCTTATGGCTTAATATCAGGTTATTTTGGTGGGATTACCGATTTAGCAATGCAAAGAGTTTATGATTTTATGATGATTATTCCTTCTTTCATGATCATCATTGAAATTGTCAATATTATTCCTAGTTATAATGCAATTAGTTTAACCTTGATTCTTTCAATGTTTTATTGGATGGGAACATCTAGGCTAATTCGAGCTCAAACCTTATCAGAATCAAATAAAGATTATGTGCAAGCTTCAAGAGCATCTGGAACTAGTACATTAAAAATAATTTTTAAGCAAATCATGCCCAATGTCTCATCATTAATTATTGTAGATACAACGATTTCATTTGCTGAAAATATTGGAGTTGAAACTGGACTTTCATATTTAGGTTTTGGTTTACCAATGGGCACACCATCATTAGGAACATTAATTGCTAATGCTAATGATGCAGATAACATTACAACTTATTGGTGGACATGGTTACCAGCAACAATTGAAATTATCGTTTTATGTTTAGCAATTAGTTATATTGGAGCTGTATTAAGAAGAGCAACCAATGCTACGCAAAGAAGAAGTACTAAATAATATTTAAACATTTAAAGGTGGTGATATTTTTATTATAATTTGATGTTCTTATTTTATATTATGGAGGTTTTTATTATGAAAGGATATAAAAAATGGCTAGCTGCCGGTATTACTATGGTATCTGCAGTTGCGCTTGCCGCTTGTTCAAATAGTGATAATTCAGAAGTTAAGTCGGGTTATAAACCATCTGTAAAAATGGATGCATCTTATAATAATAAAGCGAAGAGTTCTTCTACATATAATAATGGAACCCTGAAAGTTGCCGAATATAGTTCTTCACCATTCACGGGTGTTTCGCTATCATCATTGGAAACAACAACTGAGGATGCAGATGTTTATTCTCCAGGAACAATCTCTCTATTTAACACAGATAATAAATGGAGGATTAGCAAACTTAAAATTGGATAAGAAATCTAAGACTGCTACTATCAATATTCATAAGGATGCTAAGTGGTCTAATGGATCACCTGTTATTGCTAAGGATGTTGAATATGCTTATGAAATTATCGCATCTCCTAAGTCCACATCTCAACAATATTCAGATGATTGGACAGCAATTAACGGAATGGAAGCTTTCCATACAGGTAAAGCCAAAACTATTTCAGGTATTACTATGCCAAAAGGTGAAAAAGGTAATGTTGTTAAAATTCAATACAATAAATTTGCCCCTGCTTTGAAGTTTGGTGGGAATTCATTTATGTGGCAGTCAGTTGAACCATATGAATATTTAAAAGATGTTCCAATTGATAAATTAGGAGCTTCAAAACAAGTTCGTAAAGATCCAATTTTTGTAGGACCATATAAATTAAGCAAACAAGTTACTGGTGAATCTACTTCTTGGGTTCCAAATAAATATTACTATGGTAAAAAAGCACAAATTAAACATATTACTATTCAAGTAGTAAACCCTAATAATTTTTATAGTTCATTGAAAGATAAACAATTTGACTTTTCAGTTAGTGGTGGTGTTAGTTCAGAATATCCTAAAGTTAAATCGTTAAAAGACTATGCCACAGTAGGAACAGTAGGAACTGGTTACGACTTCCTTTCCTTTAATTTAGGACATATGGACACTAAAACCCAAACTAATGTGATGGATAAAAATGCTAAAATGTCTAATCTTAAATTAAGACAAGCTATGATGTATGCATTAGACATTGGCGCTTTAAGAAAGAAATTTAATAATGGATTAGCATGGCAACCTAACTCATTAATTTCTCCATATTATAAAAATTACTATAATGCTAAATCGCCTCGTTACACTTTAAACTTAGCTAAAGCTAACAAATTGTTAGATGAAGCTGGATACAAGAAAAAAGGTAAGTGGCGTATTCAACCAAATGGGAAACCATTAACTATTAATTATGGTACTAGTACAGGAACTCCTGCTTCTGAAGCACAAGACAATTATTATCTACAACAATGGCGTAAAATTGGTTTGAATGTTAATTATGCCACTGGACGTCCTATGGATGGTAATAAGCTAATTGCAATTACTTTAAAACCTAAACAAAATCAAGTGGATGTTTATGATGGTGGATTTTCAGTTGCATCAGAACCTACACCAACAGGTTTATATGGTAAATCTTCTCCATTTAATTCATCCCATTTTGTAACTAAAAAGAATACTGAATTTATGAGTAATATGAACAATAGTAAAGCATGGAACGATTCATATCGTACAAAGCAATTTAAAGATTGGCAAACTTACATGCAAGAACAGGCAGCGTATGTTCCTGTTGCTATGTCAATGTCCTGGAAACCAGTAAATAAACGTGTTAAAGGATATGATTCTACGCCAACTGTTAATGAATTTTGGAGCAAGCTATCACTTACAAGTTCTGATACAGAATAATTAAATAGGTAAAAGAGTTTTATAAATCCCCCAATTTATATATACTTATTCCCTATAAAAACAAGATAACACTCTTAAGTTAACGCTTAGGAGTGTTATTTTTTAATTAAATCATTTAGAATTATTAACACAAGCAAATTAAGGAGACATAATAATATATGAAAACATTAGTAATCGTTTCACATCCTGAATATGATAATTCAATGACTGAATCATTTTTAAATCAATGTCAAAATGACATTGAGGAGGTTGATTGGCTAGTTCTTGACCATTTAGAAAACAATTATGAATTTGATGTAGATGAAGAACAAAAACGATTAGTTAAATATGATCGAATTCTATTTCAGTTTCCTATGTATTGGTATAGTTCGCCAGCATTATTAAAAAAGTATGAAGACGATATTTTCACTAGAAGTTTTACTTATGCTAATGAAGATGGAAAATTAAAGGATAAAGAATTAGGCATCATTACCACTTTAGGAGAACCGTTAAAAAACTATACTGTTGGTGGTAGTGAGGGCTTTAGTATTAATGAAATATTAAAGCCATATCAAGCTTTAGCTTTCAAAGCAGGAATGAAATTTATAAAACCTTTTACGGTTGACCAATTTGCATATATGACTGATGATGAAAAGAGTAAACTATTGGTGGATTATCGTAATTATCTAACTAACGAAGATATTAATGGCTTTGGTAGCAAACAACGCTGGTATTTATCACAATTAAAGCAATTAAGAAATAATTTAAGTTCAGAAAAACAAGCAAAATTAGATATCATTATTGATTATCTACAAGATAATTACGACCGTCTTGATGAAATTAAATGGGAATTAGACATGATTAAGAAAGAGGAAGACTAATAATGGAAGAAAATGCTTGGTTAAATCAAGAAGTTAATAATTTAAAAAAAGGTGAAACCAGTTTCAAACTACTTTCTATTTTAGAGGGAACTAAATCGTTAGCTGCTGAGCAATCAAAAAGATTACAGCAAGCACAAGATGAATTAGATGGAAGAACTTGGAGTCCAGATAAATGGTAGATAAAAAGCCAATCTTTATGATTGGCTTTTTATCTACCATTTTTATTTATGACCAATGATTAATTGGACCAAATTTATGTCCAATTTCAATACCATTTTTGATAGCTCGATCTACATATTCATCAGCAATGCGAATTGCTTGTTCAATATCTGTGCCTTTAGCAATTTCAGCAGTAATTGCTGCTGACAAAGAATCACCAGTGCCATTTTTATGAGTAGTATCATAAAATGGACCATCAATCCAAAAGTATTTACCAGATTCTAATAATACATAGTCTCTCACTTTATCAGTTTCACCAGCAATATGTTTTCCTTTAATAATGACATTTTTGGCACCCATTTTTATTAGTTCTTTGGCTGCTTGTTTTATATCTTCATCTGATTTAATTTTTTTATTAGTTAATTTTTCAGCTTCGTAGAAGTTGGGTGTAACTACAGTTGCTAATGGAAGCAATCTTTCTTTCAAGGTTTCCAAAGCATCCGGTTTTAATAGCATGTTGCCATGTTTGGTAACAATTACAGGATCAACAATTAGTGGACCAAAATCGTATTTTTTATAATTATCAACAACAATATTAATCATGTTAGTATCATCTAACATGCCAGTCTTAGCTGCTTTAATTTTAAAGTCATCAGCTAAGTCTTTAAATTCTTGGTTAATAAAGTGTTCAGGCATTATCACACTGTCATGAATTCCATAAGAATTACCAGCAACACAAGCAGTTATTACCGATGTTCCATAAGTTTTTCTTACAAAGAAAGTATGCAAATCAGCTTGCATTCCAGCACTACCATCACTGTCTGAACCTGCGATTGTTAAAGCTTGCGGAAATTCATTTACCATAAATAAACACACCCTTGATATTTAAATTAATAACATTCTAACATAAACTTGATAAATTCAATCATTATATATATAATAATATTTGATTAAGACTAATTTGCGTTAAATGTCGTTATTGTATTATAATGACATGAGTTAAGTTTTTAGATAAAGGAGTAATTGAAATGAGAGCTTGTCATCCAAATGGTGTACAAGGACGTCGTCCAATTAACACCAGCAAACGTAATAAAAAACAAAAAGAAGTAGCTGACTTAAGAAAATTCTTGAAGTCATCACCTGCTAAATAAATTTTTAGAGACTCAGTATTTGACTGAGTCTTTTTTTGTATATATAAGGAGAAATTAAAGATGGCTAAGAAAAAATACTATGCGGTTAAAAAGGGTAGAAAACCAGGCATTTATAACTCTTGGGCAGAAACTCAAAAGCAAGTAAGCGGTTTTTCAGGTGCACAGTTTAAAAGTTTTTCTACTAAAGAAAAAGCGCAATTATTTATAAAACCCAATGATTCTAAGAGACCTAATAAAATTAGTGAAATCATTATTTATACCGATGGTGGTTCCAGAAATCATGGTAATAAATTAGGTCAACATGTAAAAAGTAATGATTCAGCAGCTTGGGCATATTTAATTAATAATAATGGTCAAAAATATTCTAATTCTGCTGGTGAGTTTGGTGCCACTAACAATAAAATGGAAGTTTTAGGACTAGTAAATGCATTAGATTATTTGAACAAAAAAGATTTAAATAATTGTAATATTGACGCTATTTTAGATTCTAAATATGTATTAAATGCTATTAATAATAAATGGATATATGGATGGAAAAAGCGTGGTTGGCGTAAAAGTAATGGTGAAGTTATTAAAAATAAAACTGAGTTTATTGAACTAGATAGCTTATTATCTAAGTTTCCCAATATTCATTTTTATTGGACGAAAGGTCATTCTAATGATGAAGGCAATAATTTTGTGGACCATTTGCTAAATAAAACAATGGATGATTTAGAGAATGGCAAAAAAATGAATTTAAAACAGCTAAATGAAAATAAAACTTCAGATACTATAAAAAGTAAAAATAAAATGAAAAATACAGACAATTATATTGATAAAGAAAAATCAGTTAATAATATAGAAAACAATTTGAAACAAATGGGATTTTTTAGTTAATTTTATTATTGTGATATAATTAATTTTAAATACATGAAAGTGGGACCTTTAATGAAAACTGAACGACAAAAGATGACTGATGGTGAATCTTATGAACAATTTGACGAAGAACTACAAGCCCGTCGCCGTTTTATTCGTAAACAATTAAAAATGATTTCTAAACTTGATGATAATGGAAAACAAAATTCTCTTGTTTCTCAATTATTAGGTAGTTGTGGAAAGAATCTTTGGATTGAAGATGGACTAGAATTTGATTATGGATATAATATTCATATTGGAGATTCATTTTATGGAAATTATCATTTAACATTACTGGATACTTGTCCAATAACAATTGGTGATAATTGTTATTTTGGTCCAGATGTTGGATTGTATACGCCAGTTCATCCTATTGATCCAGACCAAAGAAAAGCGGATGTTGAATCTGGAAAACCAATAACAATTGGCAATAATTGTTGGTTTGGTGGCCATGTTACGGTATTACCAGGTGTTACGCTAGGTGAAAATGTTGTTGTTGGTGCTGGATCGGTTGTTACAAAATCTTTTGGTGATAATGTTGTTTTAGTAGGAAATCCCGCACGCGTAATCAAAACAGTAAAATAAACTATAAATCCCTTACCTAAAGCATTTTACATATTTTCTTATTTGTGTATAATATAATTGATATGTAAATATAAAATTAACTTATTTTGTATAACCTTAACAAAGCTGTGCAAATAGTTATTCGTAATTACGAATCACTTTTTGGCAGCTTTTTGCGTAAAATGGGTTTATAAATATCATGAATATCATGAGGAGGATTACTATTTTTAAAAGTAAAAATATTGACAAATTAGTCTTTATTCCTACTGTAATTTTATTCTTTGCAGTTTCCATTTTTCTAATGATCGGTGGATCTTCACTACAGGGAGTTTTACAAACCGTCCTAAACTGGGTAACTGGTAACATGGGATGGGGATATATGTGGATTTACATAATTAATTTTATTTTCTTCGGGTACTTAATATTTTCCAAATATGGAAATATTCGTTTAGGTGCTGCTGATGAAAAACCTGCATATAGTAACTTCCAATGGGGTAGTATGGTTTTTGCCACAGCAATTGATGCAAGTATCTTAATGTTAAGTATGGTTGATCCTTTAAGATATGTTCAAAGCCCTGAAGGCAATGTTAAACCATTTTCTGAAACTGCTTATAATTTGGCACATATGTATGGTCAATATGATTGGGGACCTATGGCATGGTTAATGTTTGGAGCTCCTACAATTGCAATTGGTTATATGATGTACAATAAAAAACGTAAAATTCAATCATTAAGTGATGCAATTACCATTCTAGATGGTGACTCACTTTGGAAGAATGTTGCTAAAAAGATTGTAAACATTTTGGTTGTATTTGGTATTATGGGGGGTGTAGGTGCCTCCGTTGGTTTAGAAATTCCTATTATATCAAATGTATTAAGTTCTTTAACCGGACTACCAGATAATTTATATATGAAAATAGGATTATTCTTTGTTCTATTTGTTATTTTCTCTGCTGCTGTATTTAAGGGACTTAATGGTGGAATTGATAAATTAAGTAATGCTCATATTTGGACAGCTATTATTTTCTTAGCAATTGTACTTTTATTAGGACCAACTGTTTATATTCTGAAATCTGAAACAAATAGTGTTGGGGTATTAATTCAAAAATTTATTCCAATGAGTTTAAACACGGTGCCTAATGGTAATCCTAGTATTGAACAACAAGAAACCATCTTCTATTGGGGTTGGTGGTTATCTTATATGCCATTTATGGGATTGTTTATTGCGAAGTTATCACGTGGTCGTACCATTCGCCAGGTCTTAGTAGGGATGCTTACTTATGGTGCCTTAGGTTGTATGAGTTTCTATGCAGTTTTAGGTGGATATTCATTATGGCTACAAAAGACGGGAACTGTTGATTTAGTTCATATCTTAAATACGCAAGGACAGGCTGCCGTTATTTCAGCAGTTGTAGGGTCATTGCCAATGAAATACTTAATGTTTGCTATTTATTTCTTGTCTTGTTTTGTATTCTTGGCAACTACTATCTCTTCATCAGCATTTGTTCTTTCATCCTTTACTAGTTTACCTTTAAAACCTGGTAAAGAACCTAGTCGAGTTAATCGAATGACCTGGGTAGTGGTTTTCATTATCTTCTCCTTTAGTTTGGTATTAGTTGGTGGATTTGAAACTGTTCAGACATTCTGTACACTAGCAGGATTTCCATTAATGTTTGTATGTATCTTGATTATTATGTCAGTCTTTAAAATGATTAGACAGGATAAATCAATTATTAGTACTAAAAGTTATATCAATCGCAGACGTCGTAAGAAGATTGCTACTGCCGAAAGAAGAAGTGCTATTAAAGGTAAATTAATCTTGTGGCCTAAAAATACAATTAATAAAAAACATAAATAAAAATAAAAGAAGCACTTATTAAGCAAATTAATAAGTGCTTCTTTTATTTTTATGGTAGTATTTATATATTATTTAAATATCGGAGGTATCAACATGACGGAAAAGATTATTGTTCCTAAAGAATTCGAAAACTATTTGAGACCCTCATTAGAAGAAAAGGGTTTTGAAGTTATTTCATTGATTAGTGAAAATGAAAAAGCAATCTTAGAACATAAGGATGCTTCAGGAATTGTAGTTAACACTTCTCCTTTATCTAAAACTATTTTAGATCAAATGCCTAATTTAAAAGTTATTTCCCGTTTTGGAGTTGGTTATAATAATGTTGATTTAGATTATACTAATAAAAGAGGCATATATGTAACTAATACACCTGCAGGCAATGAAATATCAGTTGCTGAAAATGCTGTAACTGATATGTTATTAATATCCAAAGATTTATACAATGTATCTCAACATATGCGTAATGGCGATGATGCATATGCCTTTGATAATCCTTCAAGAGATTTAAAAGGAAAAACAGTTGGGATTATTGGCTATGGTAATATTGGACAATATGTGGCTAAGTTGTTATCTAGCTTTGGCGTTAATATTTTGATTTGGAATCGCACTAAAAAAGAATCTTCATATGGTAAATTTGTGGAGTGGGATGAACTACTTAAACAATCTGATTTTGTTACATTACACATTCCAGCGGTTAAAGGAACGATTGGTTCTATTAATAAAGATTCATTTAAGATGATGAAAAATTCAGCGTATATTATAAACTTCGCTCGTGGAGCTGTTATTAATCAATCTGATTTAGTTAGTGCTTTAAAAAATGGTGAAATTGCCGGAGCTGGTTTGGATGTTTATGAAAAAGAACCACTACCAATGAACAGTGAATTAAGAAAATTAGACAATGTATTTTTGACACCACACAGTGCAAGTAATTCAATTGAATCATTTACTAAAATTGCTAATATGGATGTTAGTGAAATCAATAAAGTTCTAAATGGTGAAAAACCTAATCATTGTGTAAATGGATTAGAATAAAAAAATAACCACTGACAGTTGTTAGTGGTTATTTTTTAGCTTAAAAGTTTAATTTATATTTTTCATCGATGGCATCATCTTGTGATGTTAATATTTTAGGACCATCTTTTGTAATTGCAATAGTATGTTCATATTGAGCTGAATTAGTTCCATCAGCAGAAACATAATATGTCCAGTCGTCCTTTTTATCGTAACGATCAGTGATTTCCCAAGTTCCCAAGTTAACCATAGGTTCAATAGTAATAGTCATACCTTCTTTTAGACGAAGACCTTGTCCTTTTTCACCGTAAGCTGGAACATTTGGCTTTTCATGCATAGTAGGTTGAATACCATGGCCAATTAGTTCACGAACATCACCCATATGATTTTTATTTTCAATATAGTCTTGGCAAGCAAAACCAATATCGCCTAAACGGTTACCAATAACAGCTTGGTCAATACCACGATATAAAGCATCATGACAAACTTGCATTAATTTTTCATCTTCTGCTGACATTTTACCAACTTTATAAGTCCAGCATGAATCACTTTCGAATCCATCTTTGTTAACAGTCATATCAACTTTTAAGACATCGCCTTCTTTTAATAAAAGGCCTTTACGTGGGATTCCATGAGCTACTTCATCGTTGATTGAAACACAAGTAGCAAATTTGTATCCATCAAATCCCTTTTCTGAAGGAGTTGCACCATGTTCAGTGATATATTTGTTAGCAAATTCTTCAATTTCCCAAGTATCTAGTCCTGGTTTAATTATTTTTCTTAGTCCTTTGTGGACACCAGCTAAAACAGCACCTGATTTAGCCATCATTTCAATTTCTCTTGGTGATTTTAATGTAATCAAAATAAATTCTCCTTTGATATTGAATAATGAATCTATATCTCTAATCTACTACATTTTGGATGATTTGGCTAATTATAATAATTAATGTAATTTTTTAGATTTTCTAGTATCATAATAATAGAAACAAGGGAGGAGTTTTTTCTTGAGTAAAACAGCAAGAACCAATGTTATATTAATAATTATTACAATTATTGTTGCTTTTTTTGCCGTCTTTTTTGCAATTAGAAGTGATCGTATTATAAATAATAGTAAAACTAGTGGATCTTTTGGTAGTTATAATATTCCTACAATTTATGTTCATGGGATGCGCGGGTCTACTAAATCTACATCTCATTTAACAAAAATAGCTAGTCGTGATGGTGGACATAAAGCATTAGCTGTTTTTGTTGAAAAAGATGGAACGATTAACTATAAGGGAAACTTAAATTTAAAAACTAGTAAGCCATTAATTCAGGTTATATTTAAGAAAAAATTTACACCAGTGAAGCAGCAAACTAAGTGGCTTCATAGAATTTTCAAAAGATTGAAAGATCATTATGGATTTAGTGCATATAATGCAGTTGGTCATTCAACAGGAGCAATAGCTATCCTTGAAACAGTAGCAAAGCATAATAATGATAAAGATATGCCTAAATTACAAAAATTTGTATCTATTGCAGGACCATATGATGGCATTTTAACTATCAATGATCGTCCGAACACTAATTACATTAATAGTAACGGGAAACCAAGTATTATGTATCCAGCTAATAAATGGTATCCAGCATATACATCATTATTGAATGACTGTAAAGATTTCCCTACTAATGTAGAAATATTAAACATCTATGGAAATGATAATAGTAATACAAACTCTGATGGGATTGTTTCTACTTCTTCTGCTAGATCAATGAAATATTTAATTTCTAAGCGAGTGAATGACTATCAAGAAATTCCAATTTATGGATATAATGGTCAGCACTCAATGCTTCACAATAATATTGTTGTTGATCATATTATTTCTCGCTTTTTGTTTGATCGAAATTAAAAGCAAGATATTTTACTTATTTTATTTTTGGTATAGAATTGATATTGTTATTAAATTATAAACATTCTAAACTGGAAGGTGAAATTTGTGAAAAACTATGATTTAAATGGAAAGTCTTATAATCGAGTCCTTTTTGTTTTTATTATGTTGTTAGGTAGCTTTACGATGTCGATTAGTCAATCTTCTATTTCGACAGCATATCCAACATTGATGCAATTTTTCGGTATTGATGCATCTACAGTTCAATGGTTAACTACTGGGTTTATGTTAATCATGTGTGTCATGATGCCAGTTAGTCCTTGGCTATTAAATAATATAAAGTTTAAGCAATTATTTTTAATGATATTGGCAATCTTTGATGTTGGCACTTTGATTGTTGTTATTGCGCCTAATTTTTCGATTATGATGTTAGGACGTGCACTAGAAGCAGTTGCCGTTGGAATTTTATTTCCTTCTTATCAATCAGTCTTACTTTATATTACCCCTGAAGCAAAGCGTGGTTCAACGATGGGGTATGCTGGACTGATTATGGGTTCTGCACTTGCTTGTGGACCGATTCTTTCAGCAGTTGTTTTACATTTTTCTGCATGGAGAGGCTTGTTTATAGTATTTATGGTTATTATCAGTATACTATTTGTAATTTCTTTATATGCAATTAAAGATGTTATGCCACAAAGAGAAAGTCATTTAGATATTACATCTGTTATTATGTCATTTGGTTTAATTGGTATTTTGTATGTAGTAAATATGATTGGTAAAGCTAATATTGATTTAACGATAGCTTTAACTATATTGATTGTAAGTATTTTAATGATTGTTGTATTTGTATTTAGACAATTTAAAATTAAACAACCATTATTACAGTTAAGAGTATTAAAGAGCTTTAATTATGATTTATCAATTGGATTGACTGGAGCATCTTATATTGCTTTAATCGTAGTTACAGTTATTTTCCCATTGTATTATCAAAATGTTTTAGGTGTTTCTAAAACCATCTCAGGTTTAGCATTAGCACCAGGAGCTATTTTATTAAGCTTATTAAATCCAATTACTGGTAAGCTAGCTGATAAAATTGGCTTTAAACGTGTAATGCTGATTGGTATGATAATGATACTAATTGGTTGGGGAACATTAAGTGTTGTTGGTGCTACAATTAATTTAGTGCCAATGATGATCTTAGCAGCCTTAATTGAAGGTGGAAATGCTTTTGTTATGATGCCAGCGGTAACTATGGGAGCTAATTCATTGCCTAATGAATTTATTTCTGATGGGACGGCTGTTGTTAGTACCTTTAGACAAATTTTAGGATCAACTGGAGTGTTAGTTGCAACATTGATATTATCAAATGTTATGACTAATAATTTATCTAGTGGCATGAGTCATACATTGGCACAACAAAGCGGTTATCATGTCGTTTTCATTACGTTCTTTATAATTGAAGTTATTGGATTAATAATGGCTTTAATGTTAAAAAATACTAAAAAAGAAAAATAAAAAATTTATTAAAAAGCTTCTTAAACAATGTTTAAGAAGCTTTTTTGTATTGACTTATATTTCCATTAGTTTTAGTCTAATGATAATTAGTTATAGGATGGATGGTATTAATATGAATATGCATAATTTAAGTTCAGTTGCTAAATTTACCTTTAAAACTAATATTAAAAAAATGTCTTATTGGATTTGGTTTACTCTACCAATATCTACTTCTATTTTTTTATTTACAATGCTTTTATTAAATAAAAATTATATTAATAGTTATAATTGTAGATTTAGTTTATTAACTATAATGATATCTTTGGTATTATTTATTGCTATGTTTTTTTCTCCTATCATTAGTAATGAATTAATTGATGATCGTTCGTCAAAAATTAATGAGTATCTTTTTTCTATTAGTAATAGTCAAAATATTATTTTTGGTAAAATTTTAGGCATTATTAATTTAATATTTTTTACGTTATTAACTTATTTTTGCTTATTTCTAATTGTTATTTTTAATGAAAATGAAATTAAAATAACTTTTTCAAAAATATATACATATATAGGGACAATAACATTAATCCAATTATTTGTTCTAATGATACTAGGAATTATATGGACTATTTTATTTGCTTCTTTTATTAGCATTTTTGTGAAAAATAAGAAAAAAATTTTATACTCATTATTACCAATTTATCTATTTATAGTAGTATCTGCATTTATAACTTTACATTTTTATGCTAAAAGTTTGATTATTATTTCTATGTTTCTACCAATATTATCGCAATTATTTAGTGCTAAATTATTATTATTGGACAATTATAATATTTATTTATTGATTGCAGAAATAATTATTCAATTTTTAGAAATATATATATTTGCTAGATTTTTTAATAAAGAACATAAAAAATATTTATTTAAATAAAATTTATTATGGAAGTGATATTTTGAACTTCAAAATGAGACAATTACTTGTGGTCGCTAGACACGAATTCTTAAATCAATTTAAGAGTCTTTCTTATTGGATGATGGTTGTTATACCTCTAATTTTTATTACATCATTATTTAAATATGGAAATTTAAAATTTAATTTTAATAATTCCAATTTTATAAATATGATTTGGGGATTTTCTATACCAGTGTTAACATTTTTCTTTTGTCTAATTTATATAGGAATAATAGCTAATTCTGTTGCAAGAGATAAAACATCTAAATTATCTGAAATGTTAATGTCAATTGTTGATGCGAAAGAACAAATAAATGGTAAAATGTTGGGAATTTACTTATTACTATGTTTTCAAATTGCTTTTTATACTATTTTTATATTAATTTTAAGCAAAGTAATGAATAATAGTTTTCTATTTTTATTTATTAGCCATGTAAAAATAGGGCTAATAATTTATTCAATACTAGCATTATTTGTTTCATTATTTATGTTTTTAGCAATCACGGTACAATTCTCATGTTTTATAACTGATACTAGTCAAATTAGTTCAGCTACAATGCCACCAATGATTTTTTTGTTAGAATTTTTTAGTTTATCTTTATTATATAATTCTGTAGGATTTGATGGAGATAATATGATTTGGATTTTTTATATAATATGTATGTGGCCACCTGTTGGATCAATGCTTACACCATCCTTAATAGCATCAGGTAATATTTCATATTTATTTTCATATTCTACACTTATTATTCAAATTATAATAATGTATATATTATATGTTAAGTCAATTCATGTATTTAAATATGGATTATTATCCAACAAAAAGAAGAATATTTTCATAGAAGGATTTAAATTTAGATAATTATTTTGAGGTGCTTATATTGATTGAATTTAAAAATGTATCAAAAAGTTATGATGGATTTCAAGCAGTTAATAATTTATCCTTTCAATTGCACAAAGGAGAAATATTAAGCTTAATTGGTCAAAATGGTGCAGGTAAGTCAACAACTTTTCATATGCTGCTAGATTTTATAAAGCCCAGTAATGGTAACATTAATAGAAATAATAATCTAAACGTAGGATATATGCCAGAAGAACGTGGTTTATATTTGAAAGAAAGTATTAAGAATCAAATGCTTTACTTTGCTTCTTTGCATGGAATGAAACGCAGCGAAGCTTTAAAGAATATAAAATTATGGATGAAAAAATTAAATGTAGTTGGTGATGTTGAAGATAAAGTAGAAAGTCTTTCTAAAGGTAATGCGCAAAAGGTACAACTAATTGCATGTTTAATGTTTAATCCAGACTTATTAATATTGGATGAACCCTTCTCTGGATTGGATCCAGTTAATGCTGATCTGTTAATCAAAGCAGTGTTGGAAGCTAAAAAGTCAGGAACAATGATTATATTTTCGACACATAATATGGAGAATGTTGAAAAACTATCTGATTATGTTGTTATGTTAAGTCATGGAAAGACAGTTCTAAAAGGAACCCTTAAGGATATATATAATCAATTTGGTAGATCTAAACTTGATATTGTAGGCTATAATAACTTACAAAAATTTGAAGGAATGAATGGAATTAAACATATAGACATGATTAATGACTATTCTGCGCATATAACATTAAATGATGTGAGCTTTGGAAAATATATTTTTGATGAGGTAACTAAAGAAGGCTATTTACCAGTTTTTAATCAGCATTATCCTACTTTAGATGAAATTTTTAAAACAAAAGTTAAACAAAGTTAATAAAAAAGGGCTGTCCTTATAAAGACAGTCCTTTTTAGTTATATTAATTACCAAATATTTACTCGATCTTCAGGTTTCATGTACATACCATCATCAGGTTTAACATCAAATGTAGTATAGAAATCAGATAGATTCTTAACTTGAACCTGTGCTCTTAATTCGGAAGGAGCATGGACATCAATTGATAATAGTAATTGTTTAAATTGTTCAGTTGACTTTGTACGCCAAATTTTAGCCCAATTAATGAAGAAATCACGTAAGTTGCAATCTGCTTCGCCTTTGGCAGCTTCTTCAGCACAACTTAATCCACCACCATCGGCAATGTTTTCAGAAACGGTAAGCTTACCGTTAACTTTTTGCCCAGCAAATGGGATACCATCGAATTCTTTAATCATACTTTGAGCTAGCTTATCAAAATGTTCATGATCTTCTTTGGTCCACCAGTTATTCAAATTACCGTCTTCATCAAATTGACATCCGTTATTATCAAACGCATGTGATATTTCATGCGCAATTACCGCACCAATACCACCAAAGTTTTCACTTGATGATTGTTTTAAGCTATAGAAAGGTGCCTGTAAAATAGCAGCAGGGAAGACAATCACATTTTCTAATGGTGAATAATAGGCATTCACTGTATTAGCGCTCATATCCCATAAGCTTTTATCAACAGGTTTGTTCCATTTACTAAATTCATTTTTAATGACTAATTTACTAATATTATGAATATTAGTGAATAAGTCACCGTTTTCATCTTTACCGTTAACTTTGAAAGTATCAAAAAGTGGATTGATTTTGTCTGGATAACCAACATGAATTTGTAGAGCATTTAATTTTTTAATGGCCATTTTTTTGGTATCTTCACTTAACCAAGTATTATTACTCAAACGTTTCTCATAGACATTGATCATTTTAACAACCATATCATGGACATTTTGTTTAGCCTTTTCACCAAAGTATTTATGACCATAATAGTCACCAATTACTTGATCAAAAGTTCCTGATGCAAGGTAATAAGCAGCTTTTTCTTTCTTAACAGCTGATTTCTTACCAGATAGAGTTCTAGAGAATTCGCCACCAACTTGTCTAAATTCTTCAGTTAGAAGACCAGTGGAAGCATTGATGGTTTTAACTAGCATCCAGTTTTTCATCATCGCAAAAGTATCATCATTTACAATTTTGTTAAATGCATCAAAATATTCAGGTTCTGATACAATTACTTGATCTGGCTCTTGTCCAATTAAACCCTTTACATAACTATTTAAATTAAATTTGTCTACTTTATTTGATAAAGAATCAAATGACATAGGATTATACATTTTTGTAAAGTCAGCACTTTCTTCGGCTGATTTAATATTTGGTGCAATTAAGCGATCAAATTCTTCAGCAGAATTTACAATGTTTTTAGCTTGTGCTTCATTGTATCCAGCCATTACTAGTAATTTTTTAGACATATCTTTAAATACTGGCATTAATTTTGCTCCAGCAGAATTTTCCTTATCGTAATAAGTTTTATCTGGTAAGAAAGTTCCAGCTCCACTTGCATATAAAGCATTATATTTAGCATTCTTCATATCAGCTTCAATACCAAAATTAAATGGAAGTGGAAGCCCATCTAAAGTCCAGTTGGCTAATTGATTGTTTAAATCATCAAATGATTTAATATTTTCAATTTTTTCCAAAATGGGTTTAACTGGTTTTGCACCATCTTTTTCACGTTTATCAAAATCAGTAGCTAATTCATATAGTTTTTTAAATTCAACCATATCATTGTTTTGAGGTTTAATTTTACCCGATTTTATATCTTCAAAATCATTCATTAATGTTTTATCAATATTATCTACTAAGTCCATAAAACCACCAGTAGATGAATGATCACTAGGTATGGTAGCGTTTTTAATCCATTCACCATTCACAGCATCATAAAAATTATTTCTAATTTTTGAATCACTAATTTCCTTATTATTCATTAGAACACCTCGTTTTATAAATATACTCTACATCAAACTATAATATACAAAAAAACCATTCACAAGCTATGCGAATGGTTTTTAATTTTATTTGTTAATTAAATCATCAATTGAATTAATATTTTTCATATATTTTGGAACAGCTAATCCAACTTTTGCACCATTTAGGTTGGTACCAACATCATCAATTTTGCCTTTATATTGTTTCATGTAAAGGCCAGCAGTGTTTGGTAACCAGGCAGCTAGTGAAGCATCAGCAGCATTAGTTGCAATTGATGCGAACATTGGTTGCATTTCTAGAGCTTGGATATTTGCCTTATAGCCTAAATGATTTAATAATTCAGCCATAACATTAGTAGATGCGATTTCAGAATCCCATGCTACATAAGATAATTTAATTGACTTACCATTTCCCTTTGGAACACCTTTAGTCCATTCAGCCACTAATTTTGGATTATTCTTAATGAAATCATCGGCAGCTTTTTTAGGATCAACTCCGGCATTTGTCTTTAACATGACATCGGACATTTGAGCAGGGGTCCAATGGAATTGTTTTAGAAGTTGATAGGCACCAGGATTATCCTTTTTCAAACCAACTCTTGCAATGGTATGAATTTGTTCAGCTTTACCATACACATTTTTAGGATCTTTTAAGAACTTAATAGGAAACTTCTTAAACATCCAGTGTGGTTGCCAACCAGTTACAACAATTGGTTGTTTATACTTAATTGCTTTGCCTAAAGTACTTGTCATAGCAGCAGTAGAACTTGTTTGTAATTGCCAATTATTTTTTGCTAAAGGGTATTCCTTTAAAGCATTTTGAGTAGAAGCCATAATACCAGCACCAGCATCAATTCCAGTAATAGTGTAATTGATTTGAGGTCCTAACTTCTTATGAGAATTATAAGGTGAAGTAGCACTACTGCAAGCAGTCAATACTGTAGCAAGAAGAAACATTGATAAAGTTCCAAGAACAAATTTAAGTCTCTTTCTCATCATAATCCTCCTTAATTAGTCTGAACTCTTTTTATTTTTATTAAATGCTTGAGTAATACGGTCTAAGATAATTGCCAAGATAACAATAGCAATACCAGCAGCAAATCCTGAACCAGCATTATTTCTACCAACGGCAAAGTAAACTTGAGCACCTAGACCAGTAGCACCAATCATAGAAGCAATAACAACCATTGATAGTGCTAACATCATACCTTGGTTTACACCAGACATTAATGTGCTCTTTGCAATTGGTAATTCAACTTTAATTAGTTTTTGCCAACCAGTTGAACCAAATGAATCAGCAGCTTCAACTAAATCAGCAGGGACTTGTTGAATACCTAAATCAGTCATTCTAACTACTGGGGGTAGTGAGAAGATAACTGAAGCAATAACTCCTGGCACCATTCCGATACCAAATAATGATACAGCAGGAATTAAGTAAACGAAGGCAGGCATGGTTTGCATAAAGTCTAAGATTGGTTTAACAATCAAATGAACAGTATGACTTTTAGCCATCCAAATACCAAGTGGAATACCAATAATTACGATGATTAAACTAGAAGTTAAAACTAGAGTTAAAGTTTGAGTCATATCGCGCCAGTAACCTTGATTATAAATTAGTAATAAACCTAATAGTTCAAATAACATTAATCCCCAATGTTTACTATCATGTAAAGCCCAGTAAGTGATACCTAAAATAATAATAATAAATAGCCAAACTGGTAGGATATCAAAAATAGCTTGGAAACCATTAACAATTCCACCAATAAAATTAGTAATACCATTAAAGAATCCAACGAATTGAGTCAACCAATTAACAAATTTATTGATCCAATCTGCTAAAGGAATTTGTGTCATATTTAACATAAGTAAATTAGCCATCATTTTCAACCTCACTTCCAGAAATTGCTTCAAGAACAGAACTTCTAAGAATAATTCCTAATAAACGATCTTCATTATCAACAACTGAGAATGGAACAGAAGTTTTAGAAATATCATTCAAGATTGACTTGATAGGAGTATCAGGGGAGGTTGTTGGAATATTAGTATTCAAAATTTCATTAAGATCACGTTTATCATTTTCAATTAATTTGATAACTTCTTTAGCATCAACCAAACCTTTGAAATGATGTTGTGAATCAACAACAAATACACTTGAAACTTCATTATGTTGCATTAATCTTAGAGCAGTTCTTGGACCGTCTTTTTCAATGTTTACAACATTTGGACGAATCATAACACGACTAGCAGTAAGAATCTTAGTACGATCAACACCTTCAATGAATTTTTCAACATATTCATTTTTAGGATGTTGTAAAATATCTTCTGGTCCACCAATTTGAACGATTTCACCATCACGCATAATCATAATACGATCACCAATACGTAAAGCTTCATTCAAATCATGTGAAATAAAGATAATTGTTTTCTTTAGGTGTGCTTGTAATTCAAGTAATTCATCTTGCATTTCTTTTCTATTAAGTGGATCTAGTGCTGAGAAAGCTTCATCCATTAATAGAATTTCGGGATCATTAGCTAATCCACGAGCTAACCCAACACGTTGCTGTTGACCACCAGATAGTTCATTGGGATAGCGATCATCATATCCATGAAGACCAACTAATTCTAGACATTCATGAGCTTTCTTATCACGAGTAGCCTTATCAACACCCTGAATTTCTAATCCATAAGAGGTATTACCTAAAATTGTACGATTAGGGAATAAAGCAAAGTTTTGGAAAACCATGCTCATTTTTTTACGTCTAAATTCACGTAATTGTTTTTTATCAAAATTAGTAACGTTTTGTCCATCTAGGATAATTTCACCACTAGTTGGTTCATATAAACGATTTAACATTCTGATTAATGTAGACTTACCACTTCCGGATAGTCCCATAATAACAAAGATTTCATTTTCATTAACATCGAAGTTGGCGTCATGAACACCAACAACGCTATTAGTTTTTGCTAAAATTTCATCTTTGGATTTACCATCACTGATCATTTCTTTTGCACGACCAGCATGATGACCGAAAATTTTAGTTAGGTGTTTAACTTCAACCTTTTTGGTCATAAAATTCCTCCTTAAAAATTATAGATACTATAATAAGTGTAAACGCATAGATAACATTATTACAAGAAAGTAACAGTTATGTCAAATCTTGTACCATTTTGAAAAGCTGATTTGACGGGATGAAATGCTTCTATAGCTTATAGCTATGCACTTTGTTAGTATTTTATTTTAACTATGTTAAAATTATTTTATCTATATTACATTGTAGTACAAATAACAAAAGATGAGATGAAAAGTGCATGGTCAATTTATTTAAAAAATTACCGATTAAGATGATTCTAGGATTTTTGTTAGGAGGAATCTTATTAATTACATTTGCTAATCATGATGACTTCTTATACCAAAAGCCAATTTTTAAAGTAGAAACAGTTAGACAAATTAGTATCACTAAAAGTAAAGATAGTTTTCAAAATACCGATTATAATTATCAACAAGAATTGACGGGACATGTTATAAATGGTCAATATAAAGGTAAAAAATTATCTATTAATAATAGTTACACAATGTCTAGTGCAATGGATCATAAATATCTGCCCAGACAAAAGGCTTTCATAACATTACATAACTCTAGTGGGAGCGCTACAATCAAAGATTATAAAAGAGATGTTCCTATTATATTTTTAATATATTTAGCAATTGCCTTGCTATGTATTTTCTTAAAATTTTCTGGAATTACTGCTATTGGCAGTATTATTATTAACAGTATTTTATTTATATTTGCTATATATTTAGATGGCTTTAATAATGGAAACAATGTTTTGCTGATTTTTAGTGCCTTAGCTTCCATATTTTCAGCTGTGACTTTATTCGTCATTATTGGACACAATAGACAAATGTATGTAACGCTTGCATCAACCTTAATATGTACACTTATTTCGATTATTATAAGTTTAATTGTTTTCAAATTTACGCATGAAAAAGGCATCTTCTATGAGTCAATGCAGTATGTTACACAACCACCACGTCCATTATTTTTAGCATCAACGATTATTGGATCATTAGGTGCTGTTATGGATGAATCAACTGATATAATTTCCTCTTTATTTGCTTTGAAAATGGAACGTCCTCAAATATCTAAAAAACAGTTATTTTTATCGGGTAGAAATATTGGTAAATCTATTATGGGCCCCTTAATCAATGTATTGTTCTTTATTTTTATGGGTGAGACATTATCAATGACTTTATTATTTTTAAAAAATGGTAATAGTTGGGGTTATTCTTTTTCTATGAATATGTCATTAGGAATGGTACAAAGCTTAATTAGTGGAATTGGTATTGTTTTAGCTATTCCAGTTGCTAGTGCATTAACTAGTTTATTTGCTAAGGAGAGTCAAAAATGAGTGCAATTATTGTGTTAGGCATTGTTTTATTTATTTTGATGATATTAATTGGTGGAAAACAAGGACTACAATCTTTCTTAAGCTTAATCTTAAATTTTGGCTTTTTGTTTTTTGCAATTGTTTTAATTGCGTTTCATTTTCCACCAATTATCGTAACGATTGTAACTGGAATTATTGTATTAGCTTTGACTATCTTTTTAAGCGGGACTAATGATAGTACTAGTGGATTAGCTTTTGTGGCTTCAATTTTAGTACTATTTATTTTAGTATTACTTATTATTCCGATAGAGAATTGGGCACAAGTTCAAGGATTTGGATTAGAAGATAGTGATGATTTAGAAGGTTTATCTATTTTGATTGGCATTAATTTCGTTAAAATTGAAATAGCTACAGCTATTTTAAGTACTTTAGGTGCCATTGCTGAAGCAACCATGGCAATTGCTTCTGGATTAGATGAAATTAAGGAACAACATCCGGAAATTAAGCCAAGTCGATTATTATTTGATGGTATCTATGTTGGTAAACAAATTATTGGGACTACATTAAATACATTATTCTTTGGTCTATTTGGTGGTTCTTTATCTTTATTTGTTTGGTTTCATAGTTTAAATTATTCATTTGGTGATATTTTAAATGATAAAGTTTTTGATGCTCAGTTAATTGTCATTTTATTTTCGTTAATAGGGGTTATTTTAACCATTCCGATTACTTCATTAGTAATGGCTGAAAAATGGCGAAAAGATAATAAATAAGAGGATAAAATAGAGTATTTGTAAAATTAATGTGATAATGTAAATGAAAATACATAAGAAAGTGAAGTGAAAATTTATGAACACCATGGTTTATATTGTTTTGTTATTTGTATTAGCAGCTGCTGTATTATTTGGATTATTAGAAGTTTATCCTAAAATTCGTAAGCTTAATAATCAACTCCATAAAAATATTACGACTTCATTAAGTGATAAGGCGTTGATTACAAAGCTCAATAATCAAAATAAACAAATAAGCGGGCTAAATCTTCGTTATGGTTTAATGGCAATTATATTTACAATCTTTGTATTAAGTATTTTTTATGCACAAATTGCAAATAATTGGATAATTTTGATTTTAATAGTTGTAGAAGCTATTTATATTATTAATGAATTTAAAAATACTAACTTCATTAAAAAACTTTGGCAATATGATAAAGAAACCTTGAAATTAAAGCAGCAATCGAATAAATTAACTTTCTTTACAATGATTGGAATATTTATTGCTGTAGATGTATTTGAGCTACTATTTGAATTGTTATATGCGCAAGGCTTTACTCTACTTTAGTAAAAATAAAACCGCTAATCTATTTTTTAGATTAGCGGTTCTTTTATTTCATAAAGTCTTTAATAGTCTTTTTTAGTAAGTCAATCATATTGAAATAACTGGGCATATCTACATACTCATTAGGACTATGTGCGGTAGTGTTTCCAGGCCCCAAGATAATAACATCCATGTCTTTGTTATGGAGTCTAAATTCTGATGCATCGGTACCTAATGATACACCAATTTTTGGTAAAGGCATGGGTTCATCCATAATGTTTTTAGCGTTTTTTTGTAAAATTTGAATTAATCCAGTGTGATTATCACTTTTAACAGGTAGTTCACTATGTTCAATTGTTAATTCTAAATTAATTCCAGGTTCTGTGTTCATTTTATCAATCATACATTGCAGACGATTAGTTAATTCTTCATTATCCACTTGTGGGATGGTTCTAACTTTAACAATTTCATATGCTAAATCAGGTACTGAATTAATTTGTTTACCACCACGAAAAATATCAGGGGAGTAGACGGTTCTTCCTAATTCAGAATCTGATTCCTTTAATTGAGCATAAAACTCTTTTTCTTTTAAATAATATTTAATTAAAGTATCAATAGCATTAATTCCCATACGAGGCATTGAACTGTGGACAGCTTTACCATGTGCAGTGACTCGATAAGCCATCCATCCTTTATGAGCATTAATTATAAAGTGCTGCTCATTAGCATCTGATAGAAAGGATTTTTTTAATAATTCTTTTAGTGTTTCAGGTGCAATAGTTACACCGTCACTATTTACATATTTTCTTAAGCGATGAAGATTTACACCACTAGGTTCAGCAATGATCATTGCATCTAAATCATCGACAAAGCCTTTATCAGTTAAATATTTTGCACCAGCCGCACTCAATTCTTCACCAATTGTAGCTATAAATCTAATTGTACCGTTAATTTTAGAGGATGATTCATATAATTCAATCATTGAAATTACCATTTGAGCAATCCCCGATTTCATATCAGAAGCTCCACGGCCATATAAACGACCATTATTAATATTGGCGGTGAAAGGGTCAGATAGCCAAGTACGTTCATCACCTTGATGCACAGTATCCAAATGACCACTCAAGCCTAATTTAGGATGTTCACCATTGCCAATTTCAACAATTAAATTACTACGACCGTGATATTGCATGATTAACTTTCCATCAATACCATGTTTTTTGAAGGTATCTAATAGATATTTTGCAACATCGTTCTCATTATCATCAACAGTGGGCATATTTACAATGTTCTTTAAAATTTTAATTTTTTCAACTTTTTCCATAGAACATCCTCCTAAAATCATATAACGATTAGAATAATTCTATGGGATAATAACTAAAAAATCAATATTAGATTTTGATTAAAATTGATTCATTAACTTTCCAAGAGCAAAGTGAATAATCATAGTTAAAATTCCGATAATTATATTACGAATGACAGCAGTTTTAGCTAAACCATTACCCAATTTTGCACTTAGAAAACCAGTTATAGCAACTGATAGAATTACAGCGGAAATCGTAGCTGGCCAACGATAGATACCACTAGTTAAGCTCATCGCTAATAATGGAAAAATACCACCTAGTGCTGCAGAAATCAGTGATGAAAAAGCAGCATTCCATGGACTCATGTAGTGACCTAATTGAATTCCATATTTAGTATTAACAACTGTATCTAATGGTTTTTTGTCGATTAATTCTTTAGCAATTTCAGTAGATGTTTCATCACTAATACCTCTTTTTACATAGTATTGTTTAACGGCATTAACTTCACTATCTATATCATGTTTTAATAAGCTTTGTTCTACCTTTACAGCAGAACTTTCGGCATCTCTTTGTGAACTAACCGAAGCATATTCACCGGAAGCCATTGAAAAGGCACATGCTAACAAGTCAGATAGCCCAGCAATAAAAATAGTAAATATATTTGGAGTAGCAACAGCCACTGAGAAGAGAACACCTACAACCGTTAAAATTCCATCATTAGATCCCAAAACACCAGCTCTTAATGTATTTAATTTTTCGTTCATAGTTTGTTTTTTCTTTTGCATATTAATTTTCTCCTATTAACTCAATATTCCTACTAATAAACCGATTAAATATGTAACAATCATTGTTAACATTCCAGATGTAACATTTCTGATTATTGATTTTAGCTTATTAGCACGACTTAGAATTGCTGCAATATATCCAGTAATAGCAAGAGCAATAACGACCGCAATAAATGTTGTTATAATGTTTATTCCTGAAGGAAATATTGAGATAGCTAATAGCGGTAATATTGATCCAATTGGAAATGAAATCATTGATGCGATGGCTGCATCGTAGGGACTGGTGAAATTATTAACGATAAAACCATATTTTTCACGAACAGTTGTGACTAACGCATCTTTGTTCATCATTTCTTTAGTTGCTTTCTCAGATAATTCTGCTGAAATGCCACTCTGCATGTATTTATTTTTAACAAAATTAAATTCTTCTTCATAGTTGTTTTTTAAAGCAAACTTTTCATTCATAACAGCTCTTTTTTGGGAATCACTTTCAGTATTAACTGATACATATTCACCCATTGCCATTGAAACGGTTCCAGCAATCATTCCAGCAATTCCTGAAATGAAAATTGAAAAAGCGTTAGTAGTTGCTCCAGCAACCCCAATTACAATTCCAGCAACAGAAAGGATTCCATCGTTAGAACCCATTACACTAGCTCTAATTACATTTATTTTTTGAGCTAAACTTTTTTTGTTTTTCATTAAATATCCACCTCGTTACTTTATAATGATTATTAATTAATAACAATTATAACTATATTATTAAAATACGATCTTGTAAAGCATTTATAGAATATTGTATATTTAAAGAAAAAGTTAGGCAAACCAAAAAATAACTTAAAAATTGATGTAAAAGCCTGTATCATAGGTTTTAAAAATGAAAGTAAATTGTTGATTATAATATGGTTATAAAACAATGTTGATTTTATTAGTAAGTTATACTATTATTTTATTAACATTAAAATGTGAATTGAACGTTGAAAAGAGACTCTCTGTTTTTATGTAAAAACAAGGGTCTTTTTTGTTAATTTAGGAGGAAAAGTAATGCCAAAATTAGCTTCATCATTAAACGATGTATACAATAAAAGTTTAGATTCATTAGCACCATCTGGAATTAGAAGTTTTGACAAAAAAATTTCTAATGTGGATGGGATTATTAAATTAACAATTGGGGAACCTGATTTAAATACCCCTGAACATGTTAAAAAAGCTGGAGTTGATAGCATCATGAATAATGATTCTCATTATGCTAGTCAAACTGGTAAGCAGGAATTAAGGGATGCAATTGCTAATTATTTGGATAAAATGCATAACTTAAATTATGATGCTGAATCTGAAGTTGTTGTGACTGTGGGAGCTACTGAAGCAATCTATGCAGCTTTTCAGACTATTTTAAATAAAGGTGATAAAGTAATTGTTCCTACACCTACATTTGCTTTATATTTCCCAATTATTGAAATTTTAGGAGCAACTCCTATTAAAGTTGATACTTCCGAAAACGATTTTATTTTAAGTCCAGAAAAATTAAAAGCAACTCTAGATAAAGAAGGATCATCGGTTAAATCGGTTTTATTAAATTATCCGGGTAATCCAACAGGAGTTGAATATTCAAAAACTGATTTGCAAAAATTAGCTAATGTTATTAAAGAGCGTAAATTATTTGTTATTTCTGATGAAATTTATAGTGATATTACCTATGATGTAAAACATCATTCAATTGCTGAAATGCTTCCAGAACAAACTTTATATATTAGCGGATTATCTAAGTCACATGCGATGACAGGATATCGAGTGGGATACATTTGTGGACCTAGTCCAATTATTAAAAAATTATCAATGGTGCATGCATTTTTAGTCACTGCCACAACCAATTCTGCACAAGTTGCAGCGACTGAGGCATTAAAAAATGGAATGCAAGATCCAGCTGAAATGAGCAAAATTTATAAAAAACGTCGTGATATCTTACAAAAAGGATTAACTGAATTAGGCTTTAGCATGCCACAACCAAAAGGGGCCTTTTATATGTTTGCTAAAATCCCTGATCAATTTGGTAAAGATGATGAAGCTTTTGCATTAGATTTGGCTAAAAAAGCTAAAGTTGGTGTAATCCCAGGTAGTGCATTTGGTCCTGGTGGTGAAGGTCATATTAGATTTTCTTATGCTGCATCTGATGAAACAATTCATGAAGCGTTAAAAAGAATTAAAGCATATTTATAATTAGATTATTTGGGGGTAATTATTATGGATAGAAGAATACCAAACATTATGGGTACTCAACACCCAGATAACGCAAATGTTCCATTTTTTAAAAAAGACGGCGAACCATTTGTTTCAGCATTTAACGAAATTAACGAAGCATACCAAAATTATTCTTTTTTGGATGCTGATGAATATATGTGGGATTGGGAAGGAAAACATGCTGACTCCTCAGTTATTGACCGATTATATTCAGAACATTATGAATACTTTAAACAACATCCACTAGGAAATGATAAATTTCTTACTTTTAGATTACCTAATATCTGGGAAGAAAAAGGATATAGTTTAATGCAGGCGATGACAACAATTTTATTAGCAGAAGATTTTGCTGATGATTTGAAGTTTAAAAATCGTCCATTATTTGAAGCAATTTTGCCAATGGCTAGAACGGCTGATCAGTTGCTAAAAATGGAAGAAAAGTTTTCTAGTTTAGCTCATTTTAAAGATCGTGAGTTTGGTAATGGGCACAAAAACACTGACCGTCTCAGGATGATTCCATTATTTGAAAGCTTTAAAGCGCAATATAATGCACCTAAAATTTTAAAAAAATATGTAGAATTATATAAGAAAAATTTTGGTGAAGATTTAAAATATATGCGTGTATTTTTAGCTGGCTCTGATTCAGCATTATCAAATGGATTCTTAAATAGTATTATTGGAAATAAACTAGCTTTAACTAAGTTAGGTGAATTTTCAACTGAATCTGGAATTGATATTTATCCAATTGCTGGTACTGGTAGTACTATTTTTAGAGGTGGTTTATCACCTAAACTAATTGATCGTTATCTAGAAGAATTCCCGGGATTAAAGACTGCAACCATTCAGTCAGCATTTAGATATGACTATCCACTAGATTCAGTGGTTAAACCAGCAATTGCTAAATTACGTGATGGTTTACAACATAATGCTTTTAAAATTATCAATGATGAAGATCAACAAACTTTGCTAAATGTTGCAGACAAAGCAGCAGCTGAATATCATAAAACGCTAGATCCTTTAATTAATGATTTACAATCTGTTTTTGATGCATTTCCAAAACGTCGTGATCGTCATCAACATGTTGGCATTATTGGATATTCTCGTGACGTTGACGGATATAAAATGCCTCGTGCAATTACTTTTACTGGCTCCTTATATTCAGTAGGAGTGCCACCAGAAGTGCTTGGAACGGGTCGTATTTTGAAGAAATTGGATAAAGCAGAATTTAAAACTTTAACCCAATATTATCCAAATATTAAACATGATTTTGAACATGTATTAAAATACTTTAGTTCCAATGCATTAGATTCATTAATTGCCCAAAATGATAATTGGAAAGGCGTAAAAGAAGATGTTGATGCCATTCAAGATATCTTTGATATTACCGCTGGTCCAACTGATGAAGATGAAATTGAACATGCCAAGTTAGCTAATGATTTAGTTAGAATTGATGATGAAGAAGTTCGTAATATTTTAATTGAAAAAATGGCGAAAATAAGACATTTCTTAGGATAATAAATAAAGCCACTACTAATTAATTTTAGTAGTGGCTTTATTTATTGTTTTATATTTTTACGATGTCTCATTAGCCAAATTAGCATTATAGTAACTGTCACCATAATTAAAGCGGCTATCCAATAGGTAAAATGCATTCCAAATAAGAACCAATCATCATGTCCAAATGGATATGTAGTTATTGATTTTTGAGCTTTCAAACTCATTCCGGTATATAACAGTGATGTTGATAGGGATAATCCAACAGTAAAACCAATATTACGACTTAATGCTAATACCGATCCAGCAACTCCTTGCTGATCCTTACTAGCATTTTCCATTACCATGGGGTTGTTTTGGAATAATCCATTTGCAGTTGCAAACACCATAAAACCAAATAATAGAATTGCTAATGGCCAAGTTGGTTGAACCACCGCAAAGATGATTTCAGCAACTACAAAGATAATGGATGCTCTAAATGACATTTTAACTGCACCATATTTGTCACAAAGCACACCGCCTAGATAAGCTGTAAAGACATTTACAACCGGTAGGACACTCATCATGAAACCAGTCTTAGAAGGAGAAAATTTTAGATTGTCTTGAATATAAAATGGCAATAACACGTTATTAAAGTAAATAATAATATACATGAACATTAAAGAAATAATACTGATTGTGAAACCAGGATTTTTAAATAATGACAAATCTAAAATAGGTTCAGCGACCTTTAACTCAATTCTAATAAAAGTGATAATTAAAATCGCAGTAATGATGAAAGCTATAATTATACCTAAATTGCTAAAACCAATTTCTTGGCCGGTGAAAATTGTAATAAAGAATAAACCAATAGCCAGTGCTAATGTTATAAATCCTAAATAGTCAATATTTAATCTAGGCTTAGATTTGTTTTTATCAGGTTTACTATAAACAAATTCACCAAAAATAAATGCTGCAATGCCAATCGGTACATTGAATAAAAATATCCAGTTCCAACTAGCAATTGATAAGATGATTCCAGCCACTGCAGGTCCAGCGATATATCCTAATTGTCCAATTGTGGTATTAATTCCTAATGCTTTACCACGTGAACTAAAAGGGACTGATTCAGTGATAATGCCTAAATTAGTTGCCATAGTCATTGATGCACCCAATCCTTGCAAACAACGAGCAATTAACAATACAACTAAATTAGTACTAATCCCGCAAGCTAAGGAACTAATTGTAAAAACTAAAGTTCCCAATTGAAAAATTTTAGCTTTACTTAATTGATCACCTAGTTTTCCAAAAAGAATTAATGACATGCATATTAGAACTAAATATGCTGATGAAATCCACTCTGCTTGATTCATCGGGACGTTTAGGTCCTTAGAAATTTGTGGTAATGCAGTATTTACAATGCTCATATCAACAGTTCCTAAAAATGAAACTATTGCTACGGATAAAATAATAAGCATTTGTTTATGCTTCATATTTTCACTTCCTTAAATTAATTATCTAATATTGTATCAGATAAAATGAAGTTTCATTAACTAAAAAGGAATTCACTTTCAGTGAACTCCTTTATTTTTTTATTTAATTGAGCCAACAAATTTTTGATAATCTGTTTCTTCACCTGTATCGGTAAAGTTAATATTATCAACTGTTGCAGAATGTAGTTTTTTTTCTGAGATTGATATTTTTCCGACAAAAGTTGCATTACCAATTAATTCGATCCATTGATTATTAGGCGTGTTATGAACTTTAGTTTGGACCATACCGCCAGGATTATATACATCAATTTGTTCTTTAGTATCAACTAAATTAGGAAAATTAATGGCAAATGCCAATGAAGTTGCTGACATACCAGTTCCACAAGCATTAGTAAAACCAACACCACGTTCATAAGTATGCACAAATAATTTATTACGACTCAAGATTTTAGCAAAGTTAACATTAACGCCATCAGTAAAATATGGATTAGGCTCATTTAACTTTTTACCGATCTCACCTAAAGTTTCGTTTAAATCATGATCATTTTCTACAAAACTAATTAAGTGTGGATTAGGAACTGCAATTGCAGTAAATCTTAAATGGTCGCTTAATTGTGGTAATGCAGTATTTAAAATGCTGGTAGTGTTTAAATTTTCAAATGGAAAATATTTACTATCGAAATAAACTGGTGATATTTCCACACTAAATGCAGCAACATTATTTGCTAAATCTTTGTGTTTATTGACTAATAAGTCAGCAGATTTAGTTTCAACTTTAAAACTATCTTTATGGTATTTATTAGATAAGTATCTGGCTACACATCTTAAGCCATTTCCACACATTGATGCTTCACTGCCATCAGCATTTATTACCCGCATTTGAGCCAAAGCATCTTTATGTTTAGAGTTGTTAATAACTAATAAACCATCAGCCGGATTCAAATCATTACTTTTATTAGTTATTGTTTTTGTTAAATTTATTAACTCGTTATCATTCAGTTCACTTGTTAATAATGTTTGATCTAAAAGATAAAAATGATTTTCAGAACCATGAACATAAAATAAATTAATCATATTGATTGCTCCTTATTAAAAGAATTCATTATAAATGCTTTTGACTGCTTGATTAGCATTAGCTTCTCTAGTACCAATCATGATAGAAATTTGAGAAGCACCTTGATTAATCATGTGAATAGGGATGTTTTCATTAGTAATTGGATCAATAATATCACTAATAGTGTTTGCAGAATCACGCATACCTTCACCAACTACCATGATAATAGCATAGTCATCAATCCAGTTTAATTTATCAGGTTCAATAGTTTCTTGAATTTCCTTGCATAAACTTTTAACTGTATTTTTATCTAAATTTTCTTTATTAAAAATAACGGTTAAGTCATCAATTCCAGATGGCATGTGTTCATATGAAATATCATATTTTTGAAAAATTTGAAGTAATTTTAATGTGATTCCAACTTCTTTATTTAGCAAGTATTTATGTAAATACAGTGCTGAAAAACGCTTAGAAGATGAAACACCTGTGATGGGATGCTCAGGTTGAAATGATCCTTCTGGAACAATCATTGTTCCAGGATCATCTGGTTTGTTAGTGTTCTTAATATTGATGGTGACATTTCCTTTAATGGCAGGAATAATTGCTTCATCATTAAAAACTGAAAAGCCGGCATATGCAAGCTCACGCATTTCACGGTAAGTCATCTTTTTAATTGGAGCAGGATGATTAACAATTTTTGGATTAGCAGAATAAATTGAACTAACATCAGTGAAATTTTCATACATAGGAATATTTAGTCCATTTGCAATAATTGAACCAGTTATATCTGAACCACCACGTGCAAAAGTTGCCATATCACCATCTTTTGTATACCCAAAGAATCCAGGTATAACTAATTTTTCATTACCATAACCAAAGTGACCTAAGTTTTCATATGTTTCTTTTAATACATCAGCAGCATTAGGATTTTCTTTCGAAACAACAATACCTAGTTCCTTAGGATCGACAAATTTAGCTGTTATTTTTAAATGGTTAAGAATAATTGCCATTAATTTAGCATTCATTCTTTCACCATGGGCTTTAAAAGCAGCTAATAGATATTCTTTATTAGGATACTTTTTATTAGGTAGATCGCTAAATATATTTACAATTGGAGCGAATTCAGCATCACTAATTTCATATGTATCAGCAATGTTTTTATATCGTCCAATAATATTATTCAATATGTTGCCATAATCTTTTTTATTTATAACAGCTTGTGCATATTTAATTAGTAAATCTGTTACCTTAATATCGTTATCAAATCTTTTTCCAGGAGCTGATAGAACAATAATTTGACGGCTCTTATCTTTCTTAATTATGTTAATTACCTTTTGGTATTGTTCACCATTAGCTAATGAACTACCACCGAATTTTATTAACTTTGTCATTTAATATCATCTCACAATTTAATCTTTCTAATTAATTTGCATTCTAACATTAAAATAAAATTAGACAAGAAACATATTTGTTTGATTACTGCATTTTTTAAATGCATATATAGTAAATAAAAAATATAAAAAATATATTATGAAAAAATAGTTGACGTAGGTAGGTAAATAGTTTTATTATGTAATTAATCGAAGAGGTCGCAGCCGAAAATATTAGATAAACTCAGTCACTACAATGATTTTTACAGTTTATTGAAAGGCGAGGTTGCCGAAGCAATAAATACTTGTAGGTATTTGTCTGCTGGGACATGGTTCAATAGATCATGGACTGTCACAAGAAATATACTTCTTGTGGAGCGCTTTCGACAATTGAAACCGAAAATGAGAAGAACATTAAATTTGGATTCTTTTGTACGAGTGTAACCACATTCATGCAAAGGGATCCTTTTTGTTTTCAATTTGCCGAAATCGAACGAAAATATTCGATAGAAGGGCATGTTTATAATGACTAAACAAGTAACTAAAAAAAATATTAATAATGCAGGACATTTAGAAATTGGTGGATGTGATGCCATTGATTTAGCAAATCAATTTGGAACGCCATTGGTTGTATATGATACTAGCAAAATTAGATCACAGTTTAGAAAATTTAAGGCAGTTTTTGAAGAAAGTAATATTGATTATGCGGTTTGTTATGCCAGTAAGGCTTTTGTTAACACTGCAATGTATCAATTAGTTAATCAAGAGCAAGGTCATATTGATGTGGTTTCTGGTGGCGAATTAGCAATGGCATTACATGCAGATTTTCCAGCCGATAGAATTAGTTTTCATGGTAATAACAAATCTGAAGATGAATTAAGGATGGCTTTGGAAAATCATGTCGGGGTGATTATGCTGGATAACTTTCATGAAATTGATTTATTAAGTCAATTGTTAATCAATATGAATACTAGTTGTGATGTGATGTTAAGAATTACCCCTGGCATTTCAGCGCATACGCATGAATTTATTCAAACTGGTCAAACTGATAGTAAGTTTGGCTTTGACCTAGAATCTGGTGAAGCCAAAAAAGCTTTTGAAATCGTTAATACTAATCAATCAATGAATTTATTAGGAATTCATGCCCATATTGGCTCGCAAGTTTTTGAGTTAAAGGGTTTTGAGATGGCCGCTAGTAAGCTAGTTGATTTAGCAGCCGAATGGAAACTTGAATATGGATATGAAACTCAAGTGATCAATGTCGGTGGTGGCTTTGGAATTAAATATACAGATGCAGACGATCCATTGAAACCAGAAGCATTCGTCCAAAAAATTGTTGAGACTGTTAAGGATAGAACTAGAGCTGAAGGTTTAAAGATGCCAGCGATTTGGATTGAACCAGGACGTTCAATTGTTGGGAATGCTGGTTATAACTTATATCGGATTGGTTCCAGAAAAGATGTTCCTGGAATTAAATCCTATGTTTCTGTTGATGGTGGCATGGGTGATAATATTAGACCAATGTTGTATGACGCTAAATATGAAGCAGTAATGGCTGATCATCCATTGCGTAGCACAATTGAGAATGTTCATTTAGTTGGTAAATATTGTGAATCTGGTGATGTTTTGATTAAGAATCAACCATTACCAAAAACCAAACCCGGAGATGTAATTGTAATGTTGGATACGGGTGCCTATGGTTATTCAATGGCATCTAATTATAATTTAAATCCTAAACCAGCAATTGTTTTTGTTGAAAATGGTAAAGCTCAATTAGTAACTCGTCGCCAAAACTATACAGATTTATATTCATTAGATAATCAATTGAAATAAAAGGAGATTTTAAAATGGCAAATTTAGATGCACATGAAATTATCAACTATATTGGAAATGCAGAGAAGAAAACTCCAGTTAAAGTTTATATTAGTGGCCAAATGGACAAAATTGATTTTCCAAATTCAATTAAAGTATTTAAAGAACAACACACAGCTACTATTTTTGGTGATTGGAAAGATGTAGAACCATTACTACAATCTGATTTGATTGATGATTATGAAATCGAGAATAATGCTCGTAATTCAGCAGTCCCATTATTAGATTTAAAAAAATTAAATGCACGAATTGAACCAGGTGCTGTTATTCGTGACCAAGTAAAAATTGCTGATAATGCTGTAGTTATGATGGGCGCCATTATAAATATCGGTTGTGAAATTGGAGAAGGTTCCATGATTGATATGGGTGTTGTAATGGGTGGACGTGCGCTTGTTGGAAACCATTCACATATTGGTGCTGGTGCTGTTTTAGCTGGTGTTATTGAACCAGCATCAGCTAAACCAGTACAAATTGATGATGGTGTTTTAATTGGTGCCAATGCTGTAGTCATCGAAGGAGTTCATGTTGGTAAAGGTGCAGTTGTAGCAGCTGGTGCAATTGTTACCTCAGATGTTGCTCCATATACAATGGTTGCTGGCACTCCGGCTCGTAAAATTAAGGATGTTGATGCTAAAACACAATCTAAAACTAGTCTTGAAGATGATTTAAGAAAGTTGTGATTTAAATGTCTGAAATTAATTTAATCGATATTAGACGTCATTTGCATAAAATTCCTGAATTAGCATTGCATGAAAATCAAACACATGATTATTTATTGCATATAATAGGAAGTTTTAAGCAAAAATATTTAACTTTTGGTAGTATTGAATCTTTGCCTACTGCTATTTTGGTAAGAATTCAGGGAAGCAATCCTAAACGTACTATTGGATATCGAACTGATATTGATGCATTACCAATCGAAGAACAAACTAATTTACCATTTTCATCAACTCATTCAGGAATTATGCACGCATGTGGACATGATGTACATATGACAGTTGCTTTGGGAATTTTACATCATTTTGCTGAGCATAAACCTAAAGATAATATGGTATTCTTCTTTCAACCAGCTGAAGAGAGTGAAAGTGGTGGACGATTAGCATATGAAGCAAATGCATTTAGCGGGCAGTTTAAGATCGATGAATTTTATGGATTGCATGATAATCCTAGTCTACCGGCTGGTTCAATTGGATGTCGAATGGGGACTTTATTTGCTGGAACTACGGAAGTTAATATTGACCTGAATGGTAAAGGTGGCCATGCTGCTTATCCCCAAAATGCTAATGATATGGTTGTGGCAGCCGCTCAATTAATTAATCAAGTTCAAACAATTATTTCTAGAAGTATTGATCCAATTCAAAGCGGAGTTATCACTTTAGGAAAAATTGAAGCTGGAACCATTCGGAATGTAATTGCTGGTCATGCCAGAATTGAAGGAACAATTCGTGGTTTAACGCAATCAATGATTGAATTAATTGATCAAAGATTGAAAGATGTTTGTCATGGCATTGAATTAAGTTATGGTTGTAAAGTTAATTTAGAATTAAATCAAGGTGGTTATTATCCAGTAGAAAATAATCCAGTATTAACTGATAACTTTATTCAATTTATGAAAAATAATGCAGATGTTGATTTCATTGAAACAAAACCAGCAATGACTGGAGAAGATTTTGGCTATTTATTATCTAAGATTCCAGGAACCATGTTTTGGCTAGGTGTTGGTGATGACTCATCTCTGCATACATCAACTTTAACGCCTGATGAAAGTTCTATTGGTAAAGGTGTTAATGCAATTATTAGTTTCTTAGAAAATCGAATGAAAGAATAGGTGATAGTTATGTTTGAAAATGTAGATCTAATGACGGCAATTATTACTCCTTTTGATAGTGAAGGAAAAATTGATTTCGATGCTTTAAAAGAAATTACTGATCATTGTTTAAATACTGGTAGCCGAGGCTTTGTTATTGGTGGTACTACTGGAGAAACTCCTACATTAACTCATGATGAGAAAATTGAACTATATCGTCGCTTTGTTGACATTGTTGATGGTCGCGGTTCAATTATTGCGGGAACTGGTAGTAATAATACTCAAGAAACAATGTCCCTTACTAAAGAAGTTAGTATGATTAAAGGTATTGATGCAGCTTTAGTAGTAGTACCTTATTATAATAAACCTAATCAACGCTGTATGAAGGCTCATTTTGAAGCAGTTGCTAAGCAATCTAATGTACCAATTATTATTTATAATATTCCCGGCAGAACGGGAGTTACTATGAGCAATGAAACAGTGGTTGAATTATCACATAATGAAAATATTGTTGGAGTTAAACAATGTACCCCAATGGAAGATTTGGAATACTTAGTTGAACATACCGATGCTGACTTTAATATTTATACTGGTGAGGATGCTCAAGCATTATTTGCTAAGACGATTGGTGCTAATGGTGTCATCTCAGTAGCATCTCATATTTATGGCAGTGCAATGCGAGAAATGTATGATGATTTAGATGCTGGAAATTACAAAGTAGCTGGTGCAATACAAAGAAAGTTAACGCCTAGAATGTCAGCATTATTTATGTATCCATCACCATCTCCTGTAAAAGCAGTTATGAAGGCGCAAGGATATCAAGTTGGTGCTTGCCGTTTACCAATTCTTTCATTAGATAATGAAGAAAAACAACACTTAGCTGATAATTTGGGATTAGAACACGATGCTTTGTTAAATTCATTACCAAAGGAGTTAAATTTATGATTAAAATTTTATTAGCCGGTTTTACTGGTTCAATGGGACAAAAAACAATTAATTTAATAAGCAATAATGATGATATGCAATTGAGTGGCGTCTACTCACCACATTGTGTTGATGATCATTCTAAATATAATTTATCTAATGAAGTTAATATTTATAATTCATTAAATCAAATTGATGGTGATTTTGATGTTTGGGTAGACTTTACTCAACCGGATGCAGTTTATGAAAATACCAAATTTGCCATTGAACATGATATTCATCCAGTAGTCGGAACTAGTGGCATGAGTGATGAGCATCAAAAAGAATTAATTAATTTAGCTAAAAATAAACGAGTTGGTGGAATTATTGCACCTAACTTTGGTTTGTCAGCGGTTTTATTAATGAAATTTGCCGGTGAAGCTGCTAAATACTTTCCTGATGCTGAAGTGATTGAAATGCATCACCAAGATAAAAAAGATGCTCCATCTGGTACAGCTTTAAATACTGCTAAAATTATTGGTCAAAATCGTGATAGTAGTGCCGTTAGTGCTGATGAAACTAAAGATAATTTATCTGGATCTCGTGGTGGAACATATGATGGTGTGCATGTGCATGCCGTTCGTTTGCCCGGATATGTTGCACATGAACAAGTATTATTTGGTGGTGATGGCGAAGCATTAACACTTCGTCAAGACTCATTCGACCGTGGTTCATTTATGAAAGGGGTCAAAGTTGCAATTCAAAAAGTTAGTAACTTAGACCACTTAGTAATTGGTTTAGAAAATATTCTATAGAAAAGATGATATAAAATGCCTGAATTGTCTGAAGGTCTAACTAAGACTTATAATCGACGTTTGAATTTAATTCAGCCTTCTAATATTAGAGGTTTTGATAATCAAATTTCTAAAATAAAAGATATTATTAAGTTAACGATTGGTGAACCTGATTTGAATACACCTGATCATATAAAAAACGCTGCTAAAAGAAATATTGATGATGATGATTCTCATTATTCAAATCAAGCTGGAAAATTACAATTACGTAAAGCTATTCATAATTATTTATTTAATGATTATGGATTGGATTATAATTCAGAAGATGAAATTGTAGTTACAATTGGTGCTACAGAAGCTATCTATGCAACTTTTGAAACATTGCTTAATCCGGGGGATGCAGTAATCCTACCGACACCATTGTTTTCATTGTATGAACCAATTATTACTTTATTGGGTGGTAAGGCTATTGATCTAGATACTTCAAGTGATAGTTTTAAATTAAAACCAGAATTATTAAAGAAAGTTTTAGATCAATATGGTGATCAAGTTAAAGCAGTATTACTTAATTATCCAGGAAATCCTACAGGAATTGAATATTCAGTTGATGAAGTAAAAGCACTAGCAAATGTGATTAAACAATATGATATTTTTGCAATAACCGATGAAATTTATTGTGAATTAACATACGATGTTCGTCATGAGTCTTTAGCTAAGTTTCTTCCAGAACAAACTATTTATATTAATGGTTTATCTAAGTCCCATGCAATGACTGGTTGGCGCATTGGCTATGTTTGTGGACCACATTCATTTATCAAAAAGTTGTTAATGGTACACGCATTTATGGTGACATGTCCACCTGATGTAACTCAAATGGCTGCTTATGAAGCATTACAAAATGGTTTGAAAGACTCTAAACAAATGCGTGATATTTATAAGCGTCGTCGTGATTTTATTAGTGAAAAACTAACTGCTTTGGGCTTTAAAATGGCTATGCCTAGTGGAGCTTTTTATGTATTTGTAAAAATTCCTGCTCGTTTTGGTAAAAATGATACTAAATTTGCTTTGTCTTTAGCTAAACAAGCTAAAGTAGGAGTAATTCCAGGAAGTTGTTTTGGTGAGGGCGGTCAAGGATACATTCGCTTATCTTATGCTGCCTCGAAAGAAAATATCAAAGAAGCAATAAAGAGAATTGAACAATTTTTAAATAATTAAAGAAGGTAATTATCATGAAGGAATACAATGTAGCAATTTTAGGTGCAACTGGTGCGGTTGGAATGAGAATGATTGATCAATTAGCTAATTCAACAGTTCCAGTTAAATCCTTGAAATTATTAGCTTCAGCTCGTTCTGCTGGCAAGCAAATGGAATTTAATGGTGAAAAAATAACGGTTGAAGAAACAACTAATGATTCATTTAATAATGTTGATTTAGTGTTAGCTTCAGCTGGTGGATCTGCTTCTAAGAAATTTCTACCAGAAGCCGTTAAGCGTGGAGCTGTCTGTGTTGACAACACAAGTGCATTTAGAATGGATCCTAAAGTGCCATTAGTTGTTCCAGAAGTTAATTCAGAACAATTAAAGAATCATAAGGGGATTATCGCAAATCCAAATTGTTCTACTATCCAAATGGTAGTTGCTTTAGCCCCAGTTTTTAAGAAATATGGATTAAAGCAAGTTATTGTTTCTACATATCAAGCGGCTTCAGGTGCTGGACAATCTGCTTTGAATGAATTTTATCAACAAGCAAGAGATTACCTAGATGGTAAGCAAATGTCTGCTGATATTTTACCAACAGCTGGTGACAAGAAACATTATCCATTAGCATTTAATTTGCTTCCTCAAATTGATGTTTTTGAGGACGAAGGATACACTCATGAAGAATGGAAGATGATTCATGAAACTAAGAAAATTATGCTTAATGATATGAATGCTTCTGATTTAAAAGTTACTGCTACTTGTGTTCGTGTCCCAGTTCCAATTTCACATGGTGAATCAGTTTATTTTGAAGTAGAAGATAAAAATGCAAGTGCAGCTGATATTAAAAAGGCCATTAGTGATGCTGCAGGAGTAACTTTACAAGATGATCCTGATCATCAAGTATATCCTCAACCATTAAATGCTGAGGGTAAACGTGAAACCTTTGCTGGAAGAATTCGTCCCGATCAAGAAAATAAGGGATGCTTTAACATGTGGGTTGTTGCAGATAACCTATTAAAAGGTGCTGCATGGAATACAGTTGAAAATGCTGAACGCTTAGTTGATGAAGATTTAATAAGAGTCCCAAAGGACTATTACCAATGATAAATTAGATACAAAAATAGTCATCAGATTTATCTGATGACTATTTTTTATTTACTTAATTTTGTCTGACATTCTTTACATAAACCATAAACTTCAACATGACTTTGTCTAACCTTAAATCCAGTTTGTTCTTCTGTAGTTTGACTTAATGATTGTTCTAAGCTCTTGTAATCTGGATATTCTACATCAATAATTTTACCGCAGTTTTCACAAATTGCATGAAAATGTGGATTACCAAAGAAATCATAACGAATGCCACCATCTTCAGCAGGCAATTCAATAATAATTCCTAGTTTTTCAAATAATTGTAAACTATTATAAATAGTAGCAACACTCAGATTAGAAAATTCTTGTTTTAGGGCTTCATAAATAGTATCTACAGAAGGATGATTATCATGATTGATCAAATACTTGAGAATAATTTGTCGTTGCGGAGTAATTCTAACCTTACTTTCACGCAAAGTATCTAAAGCTTTTTGATATGCTTTATTAGACATATAATATCCCTCCTTAAATAATAAGCTAGTTTAGAATAATTATTATCTTAATAATAAAATTAATTACATAATAAATCAAATAAATAGCTATTAAATAAAGATTAGTTTAGTAAAGGTTAAGATGACGTTCAATTTCTGCATTAGAAGGATAAACATTATAACTAAATTTGGCAGTGGGCCAGTAATTTTTTGCTAATATATGAATACGGTTAATTAATTCTATTTCTAAGCTAGTATCAATGTTATCAATGGCTTGGATATAAATAGTAGGAGCAGTGTCATCCTTGCTAATGTTAGCAATACCGCCCATTCCCATAAATTCATGAGTTTCTTTATTTTCAATTCCCCATAATAGAGCTTTTTGTCTCATGACATCTTTCATAGCTTCATTGATAAAATCTCCAGTTGATTTTATATCAGCATTTTTATCGAATTTTTTTTGAAAATCAATAACATCTTGTAATTTAAATTCTGTTAACCAATCTAATCTTAAATGATTGGTTAAAATTGGGTGTATGCCCTCAAAATTTTTCATATTAATTAAGCTCCTTTATTAAGTTCATAGCTTAATTATATTCCATAAAAATTGTTTTTAAAAGAAATGTTCATTAATGGAAGCAGTCTGTTTTTCCGACATACAACAACATCCACCAACATATTTTAGTCCGATGTTTAGCCATTCTTTAACTAATGCATTAAAGTCTTTTGTACTGATACCGCGATTGTCCCATTTTTTTACCTTAGGATTATAACGTGCACCAGAATTGGGAAAAGCAATTAAGTCCTTGTGTTTAGGCTCATTATGCACAAATTCTTTTAATGTATTGGTTACAATTCTTGGATCCGTACAGTTTAATCCATATGCAATAACGTTTTCTTGTTGTTCTAAGAATGCTTGTACAAATTTAAAATTAGTGCCGTCTGCCAAATGGGTAGCATCTTTCATTGAACAAGCAACTATTGAAGGAACATTAAATTGTTTAGTAAATGTAACTAATGCTTTTATTTCTTGAAAATTAGGCAGTGTTTCTAACAATAATACATCGACTCCAGTATTTACTAATATCTCAATTCGTTCTTTATGGAATTTTACGTATTCATTGTCAGATAAATGATAATCACCAGTATATTCAGCTCCGTTGGCTAAGTATGCTCCATATGGACCAATCCCAGCTGCCAACCAAGTTGGATGATTATTTGAAATCTTTTGTGCATCTTTAGCAACATCGAAAGCTTTTTGAATTAGTTTACGAGCTTCTTTATGACTGTAACCAGCATTTTTCATCAATCCACTGATACTAGCCTGATAAGTATTAATAGTAGTTAATGAAGAACCAGCATCAAAATATGATTTATGAACGTCTTTAATTAAATCACTATTTTTTTCTAATGCTTTAGCTGTCCATAATTTTCCATTGAGATTCAATCCGCGTTCTTCTAGCCCAGTTGACATTGAACTATCAATTAAAATTCTTTTTTGTTTAGCTGCCCATTTTGCAAAGTTGTTCATTTTTATTCAACATCCTTTCTTGAATAGAATATTTTATAGGAGCCATAGCAAATTACTGAAAAAGGAACTCCAATAATAATGGCGATCCGTTGATTAGGATCAAAAGTTATACCTATTAGTGATAATAAACAAATAATAATTACTAACCATGGCATAAGTGGATAAAGTGGTGTTTTATAAGATAATTCATTTATTGAATGACCATTTTTAATGAATTGTTTCCTAAAATTTAATTGTGACCATCCTATTATCAACCAAACTACGACGACTGCAAATGCTGAAATAGCAGTTAATGCTAAGTAAACGGTGTTAGGCGCATAAATACTAGAAAATAATGATAAAAAGCCACCTAAAATAGTTAATCCTAAACCATATATTGGGATACCATTTTTGCTTAATTTAGATAATTTTTTTGGTAAAGTTTGCTTTTCTGCTAATGACCAGATCATTCTAGAAGCAGCATAAATTCCGGAATTGGCACCTGAAAAAATTGTGATGAATAAAATTATGTTCATAATATCAGATGCATAGGGGATGTTTATTGATTGTAAAACAGTTACGAATGGACTTTGTGATAGTGAAGAAGAGCTCTGCGGTAAGATAGAACCAAGTGCAATAATAGTACCAATAAATAAGATAACTAGAGTAATTAATGTTTTACGAATTGCTTTAGGAACTGACTTTTTAGGATCTTTACTTTCACCAGCTCCCACAGCAATCATTTCAGTTCCTGAAAAAGCAAAATTAGCAGATAGAATGATTGAAATAACGGGTGATATACCATTTGGTAAAATTCCATTTTTGAATAATTGACCAAAAAAGGGAGTAAAGTTTTGGTGATGAAAAGGTATAATTTTAAAGATTATTAAAATACTAATAGTTAGAAATATAGCTAGGGCAATTACTTTGATTAACGACATATAAAATTCACTTTTTGCAAATAAATTCATATTAATCATATTTAATAATAAAATTACAATGGCAAAAATTAAGCTGTATCCCCAAACGGGAATGAAATTTACATATTGCTTGATAATAGTCGATAAAGCAATGAACTCAGATCCTAATGCAATGGTCCAAGTTAGCCAGTACATCCAAGCTACGACAAAGCCCATAGCTGGACTAATATATTTGCTAGCATATGTATGGAATGCTCCAGTACTAGGATTATGAACTGATAACTCACCCAAACATGCCATTACCATGCATACTAATAATGATCCGATAACATATGCAATAATCGTACCGATGGGACCAGCAAATTGAATTGAGTACCCAGTACTCATAAAAATTCCAGTACCAATAACACCACCTAATGACATTGTAATTAAGTGTCTACTTTGTAAATCTTTAGATAAACTTTGTTTGCCCATATTTATCACTCCTTAAAAAGAAAAAAGCACTCGCCCTTATTTAAAAGGGCGAATGCTTCGCTGTACCACCTTAATTTATAGTCTTATTCAAAACTACCTTATCCAGAACTTCTTACATATTCCTTTGTGCTATATCGTGCACTTTCCGATATGAGTTAAATATCACTCATAAAGGTTCAAAGACCATTTTCATTAACAATAATATACCCATTTGCATCAACCATGAGTTTTCTGAAAAATTATTATTTAACTACTTTTCTCATCAAAACCTAATTATTTAATTTATTATTAATAATTATAATTATAATTTGTGAATAGTCAATTTAAAATAAATAATAAGATTATCAAACCATTTCTGATTGATATAAAAATATGTATAATAGAGGTATATTATTAATATAATTCTAGTTGAAAGTGAGATTTTAACATGATTGAAAAGTTCTTAATTGGAACATATACTACTAAACTTAGTAAAGGTGTTTATGAAATTGATTTAGACACTGATAAAAAAGAATTAAATAATTTACAATTTGTTGCTAAAGGTAAAAATCCTACATATGTAGCTATGTCAAAGGATAATAAAATTTATTCAGTTGATAAAGCTGAAAATGGGGCCGGTGGAGCAATGGCTTTAGATGCTTCTATTCGTCCTACTACAGAAATAAATCGTTGTATTAATGAAGCAACGAATCCTGCTTACATTACTGTGGATGAGCAACGTCAATTTGTATATACTGCTAACTACCATACAGGAGAAGTAATGGTATATAAAATTGAATCAGATGGTTCTATTGATTTTCAAAACAAAGTTGTTCATGAAGGTCATGTTGGACCAAGACCTGAACAACAAAATGGTGCGCATCCTCACTATGCAGATTTAACTCCAGATAACCGTTTAGTGGTTGTTGATTTAGGCCAAGACCGTGTTTATGTTTATAATATTAATGATGAAGATGGTAGCTTAACTGAAGTTTCATGTTTACAAATGGAAGCAGGCTTCGGTCCCAGACATATTGTATTTGATGAAAAGAAGCATCTTGCCTACTTAGTAGGTGAATTAAGTAGTAAGTTAGCAGTTCTAAAATACGATGCTGAGAATGGTTCGTTTGAAGTTAAACATATTGTAGACACAATTCCACATGATTGGGCTGACCATAATGGATCTGCTGCAATCAGAATGTCTGCTGATGGTCGCTTTATTTATGTTTCAAATCGTGGAAACAATAGTCTAGCTGTATTTGAAGCTAAAGATAATGCTAAAGTTGAGCGTATTCAATTAATCCCAACTGAAGGTGACTTTCCACGTGATTTTAACTTTAATTCTGATGAAAGTTTCATAATTGCTGTTAATCAAAATAGTGATAATGCTACACTATATTCTCGTGATAAAGAAAATGGTAAATTATCAGTTATTCAAAAAGACTTTATGGTGCCAGAAGGTGTTTGTGTAGCTCAAGAATATTAATTATAAAAAATAACGCACAGTTAAGTGCGTTATTTTTTTTTATTATGCCAAAATTTATTTATTAAATATTTAGTAGTTGCTTTATTATAAGAAATTTTTAAGTTCCAATTTTTTGGAAAAAACTTTTGGTATCTTTGTTGATTGAATCTAAGATCCATAAGCATAATATTTCCTACATCATACTCAGTTCTAATTAATCTGCCGGCTGCCTGCATCACATTATTAAGTCCAGGAAGCTGGTAAGCATATTCAAAGCCATGACCATTTTCTTTATTGAAAAAATCTCTAATTAAATTATTTTCCGCATTTAATCCAGGTAAACCAACTGAAACAATGCCAACGCCAATTAAAGCATCATGCTTTAAATCAATTCCCTCACTAAAAATGCCACCTAACAATGCAAAGCCAACTAAAGTATTAGCTTGATTAGCTTCAAATTGATTAATGAATGATTTTCTTTCTTTATCTTCCATTGAGGACTTTTGACAAATTGTTTGTATATTAGGATATTTTTTTATGAAGGCTTCAAATATTATTGATAAGTATTTATTTGATGGAGCAAAAATAATATAATGACCTTTTTTACTACTAATCATATCGTATATACTTTCAATAATTAGATTGAGGCTATTATTTCTTTTTTTATAAGTAGTTTCAATATAGTTTGTACCAATTACTTGCTGATTATTAACTGGAAAAGGGGATTCAATCTCAAAAGCTAAGCTATCTTCTTCGTTTCCTAAAACTCTTTGATAATAATCAATTGGTGATAATGTTGCAGAAAATAAAATGGCACTACCACCCAATCTTAATGATTCACCAAGATTAGGACTAGGATCCATACAGAAAAGTTTGATAATAATATTTTTATCATAAGTATGATAAATTCTAGTTTTATAAGTATCATCATAATATTCATTGATTTTTTGATAATGAAGCAATTTAAAATAATAATCTAAAATTTCATCATTTAATTGATCTTCTGGATGTTCCTTCCTTAGCCAATCATGGATGCTTTCAATTAATTTATTAACTTGTTTGTTAAATGCATCTAGTGGTTCTGATATACTTATTTGATCGATGTTATTATTTTTTAAAATTTTAGTGTGGATGTGAAACGAGCGACTAAATAATTTTAGAGAACGATTTAATTTATCATTAATATCAGGATTATTTTTACTCATTTTTATTAAATCTTTTAATTTACTATCGCTTAATGCAGCAGAATACATATCACGAGATCGATTTACTAAGTTGTGAGCTTCATCAATTAAAAATACATTATCTAAATCTTCTACTGCAAAAAATCTTTGCAAGTATACTTGAGGGTCAAATAGATAATTGTAATCTCCAATAATAACATCACAAAAAAGACTTAAATCTAGTGAAAACTCAAATGGATCTAGGGTGTACTTTTTTGCATATTCTTGTACTGTTACTCTAGTTATTTGATTTTCATGTTTCAATATTTGTTTGATTGCTGGTTTTAACCGGTCATAGTATCCTATCATGTAAGGATTATCTTCTGGTTTCAAATCCTTTTCTTCATCAAAAGTTATCTTATCTTTTGAAGTTAGGGTGATGCTCTTGATATATAAATTCTTTTGGGCCATTAAGTTAATAGTACTTTCAGCTACTTGTTGCGTACTTTGTTTAGCTGTAAAATAAAAAATTCGATTACATAATTTTTCACCCATTGCTTTGATAGCCGGAAATAGTGTTGAAATAGTTTTGCCTGTACCAGTAGGGGCTTGTGCAAATAAGTGCTTATTAAATGCAATTGATTTATAAACAGCTGCAGATAATTCACGTTGACCCTTACGAAAATCTTTAAAGGGAAAAATCATAGATTTAGCTGATTTATTACGTTTTTGAATAATGTCGTTGCGTAGTTTTAACCATTCTTCATATTCTTTAATTAATGCCTGAAAGAAATTTTTAGCGTCATCTCGATTGATTTCTTTAAACTGAGTTGATATTTTCTCATCAGGTGTTTGTACATATGTTAATTTAAGTTTAGCTTTTTTTATTTTAGGGTTTGAATCCATTAATAAATAAGCATACGCTTTTATTTGTCCCCAATATAGTTTTAAAATGCTATCGGGTAATTCTTCAAATATAGTGTCTGAAGTTTTAATTTCTTCAATTTCAGCAGAAGTTTGTTTTAAAACAAGACCATCAATTCTACCATCAATTTGAAAATCAATATTATTCATCTTTATTTTTTTATAAAGAGAGACTTCAGCTTTGTATTCTTTGCCATGTTTTTTTTGTAATTTACGATGAATTTTAGATCCTTGTTGAGCAGTGTTATTACTATTTAACTTAGTATTTAAATCACCACTTCTAAGTGTGAATTCGACTAATTCACGAACGCCTATTTTATTAATAATAAAACCCTCCTTAACAAATAAATTATGAAAGTAGTTATGTATATGAATGAAAATGAATTACAAAAGCTAGCTGTAGCTTTTGAAAAATATAATATAAAGATTGAGTATAATGGCTTAATGATTACTAAAATTAATCGTCAACCAGCTCAATTAAATGCTGGTACTTATATGCTAGATCAAATGGTTGAATTAATATGTAGATTTATGCAGAATCAAATAATTAAAGATATATGGAAAATGTAATATAATTGTAACTTACGAAGAATTTTTTAGCATGGTATGGTTGAACTTGTTGATAAATTTACTAGTTTAATAAGGAGATTGTATTAATGCCAAGAAATTTTAAAGAGGAATTGATGTTTACTGGAATGATGGCCGGAATGATGGTTATTGTTATGGAAGCATATAATATTGCCATTTCAAGCGGGGTTGATTCAGAATCTATTTTAGAAATCTTAAAGGGATATCCGTTAGCTTTGATTGTTGCAGCTATTTTAGATTTAGCATTAGTGGGTCCAATAGTTAAAGGTGTCTTTTTTAAATTTATTTTTAAACCAGAATGGGAAGAAACACCAATCAAAATTGCTCTATGGATTTCATGCTTAATGGTTTTAGGAATGGTTACACTAATGTCACTATTTGGGATTATTGTAACATTTGGTTTAGACAATATTTCTTTTGGAATTTATGCCCATGCATGGATTTTTAATTTAATTGTTGCCTTACCATTACAGTTAATAATTGTTGGTCCTATTAGTCGTATGGGACTAAATAAAATTCAATCATCAAGTGGTAATTCTAATGAAATTTAAACAAAGATAGATGGCTATATTTAGCTGTCTATTTTTTTATTTTAGATTGATACTTATAAAAAGATAGTGAAAAAATATGCAAATACATTTATCATAGGAATATATGAATACGCAAACTAAAGGAGAATTAAAATGATTAAAATCGTAACTGATTCAACAGCATTAATTCCAGATAAAGTAGTTGAAGAGTTAGGAATTAAAGTTATTCCATTAAATGTAAGTATTGGTGAGCAATCTTTTAAAGATGATATTGATATTAATGGTAAAAAGTTAATTAAAGATATTGAGGAGAATCCGAAAGGTGATTTTCCAATTACCAGCCAACCATCAATTGGAGATTTTGTTGAATTATATAATAGTATTACCGCTAATGGAGATACTGTTTTATCCATTCATATGACAGATTTATTAAGTGGAACAGTACATGCTGCTCAACAAGCTGCACAAATTGCAGATGGGAATGTTAAAGTTGTTAATTCTCATTTCATTGACCAAAGTTTAGGTCATATTGTAATTAGTGCAGCCAAATTAGCTAATTCTAATGAGTATAATCTTGATGAAATTTCAGCTGCTGTGGATAAAATGATTGAAAACAGTAATTTATATATTGGCGCTAGCACTCTAGAAAACCTAGTTAGGGGAGGTAGAATTAGTAAAGCTAAGGGAATTATTTCAAAGCTAATTAACCTACATGTTATTTTTGAAGTGTTGCCAAAGGATATGGACTTACAGGTCAAAGGTCGTGGTAAGAAGACTTTTACTAAGTGGCTAGACAGATACTGTGAAAGTGTAGAAAATGAAGGATTTGAATTCATTGGAATCAGTTATACAGGAGATGATACTTTCCCATTAGAAATAAAAAGACGTCTGGAAGAATTGTTCCCAGACGTTGAAATTTCAATGTTATACACTTCTGCAATTGTAGCAACACATACCGGTAACAATGCATTTGCCGTTATGACTTGCAAAAATTGGTCTAAAGGAAAAAACTAAATATTATTCCTAAAATACCACCAATAATTGGTCCTAACAATGGCACAATAGAGTACTTCCATTGTGATAATCTTTTATCATAGGTTCTTGAGAAAAAGAATCTAGGTATAATATCACGAGTTGGATTAAAAGCAGCACCGGTAATTGGTGCGATAACAGAAATTATAATAGTCATTAATATTGATGACCAAATAGTCTTAATCCACCAAGGACTTTCGACGTTAGATATTGTTTGGGTATTTACAACAATTAAAAATGTACCAAAAATTTCCCAACCAAAATTAGCACGCCAATTATTAATATTTCTTGGTACAGTTGCATAAAAATTAAGGTTTAAAGGCAAGCTTCTTAACCATTTAGACCAAACTAGTTTAACGGTTAGTGACGCTAACCATGCCCCAAATATTTGTGTAATAACTTCACCAACAAATATCCAAAAACTGATTTTGCCACTTACTGCTAATGTTAATGAAACTACAGGATTAAATCCAGCAGTACCAAAGAAAATAGTAGTGATAAACGAAGGAATTAGGATACTAAGTCCCCAATAAAATCCTGTTAGGAAACGGCTTTGATGTTTTGGAAATAAGAAATAGTTAATTACAACACTACTTACTAGACCAAGCGATAACATTATATATGTACCGATAAACTCACCTAATAATGATTTCATTGAACGATTCCTCCTTTACTAAATATTTTATATTAAAATTAAATAATATTAATCTGAAAAAAGCAAGCCATAAATATAGGCTTGCTTTTTTATGCTTCCCAATTGTCTAAGACTTTTTCATTTTTACCTAAGTAATTGAAAGCTCTTTTAGCAATTTCAGGTGCCTTTTTATTTACAATTTTACTATCATGATCATAAACATCGTTGAGATACCCAACACCAATATTGTAAAACTTTTCAGTTCTACCAAAGCCTTGATCATTAAATAAATTATCTAAATTTTTAATATCATCTTTACCGGACTCATAAATCTTTTTGGCAACATCAACATTGTTACCTAATTTTTTAGTTCCGTATTCTACCAAAAAGTCATCCATATCATGGATAATTTTTTCTTCCATATTAAGTATTTTCTTTTTGGTCATTTTAATCACCTCATAATTAATTCTAATTCTAGAGGCAATTTATTATCAAGCGGATTGTTTGTAAAAAAATAATCACTATACATCATGTATAGTGATTATTATATTATTATTTATCTAATTTAATTTGCCCACTAATACTAAATAGTACAGTTAATAGTACAGCCATAAAGCCACCAACAACAATTCCATTATCTAAAATGATTTGTGCTGCTTTAGGAAATGATGCAAAGATTTGCGGATAAACGGTAACACCAATTCCTGAACCTACAGCAATTGCAACAATTAATAAGTTAGCATTTTTATTAAAATCAACTTGTTGAAGAATTCTAATCCCTTGAACTCCAACCATTCCAAACATTACAATCATTGCACCACCAAGTACGGAACTAGGTACAACTGTAGCAAAAGCACCAACCTTAGGCAATAGTCCTAAGATTAATAAAAATAAGCCGGCGTAATAAATAGGACGCTTAGTTTTGATTCCTGATAATTGGACAACTCCAACATTTTCAGAAAATGTTGAGTATGGGAAAGTATTAAAAATTCCACCAAGCATGGCTGCAATTCCTTCTGCACGATATCCTTTTGCTAATTCTTTACTACTTAATTTGCGACCAGTTAAATCACCTAAAGCTAAAAATACTCCAGTAGATTCAACCATTGTAGTTAATGATACTAAAATCATTGTCAAGATTGCGGACCAGCTAAAATGTGGAGTACCAAAGTAAAATGGTTGTGGCAATTTGAACCAACTGGCGCTGGAAACTGAGCTTAATGAAATCATTCCCATAGCACCAGCTAATCCAGTTCCAACGACCATTCCAATTAATACTGAAATAGATCTTAAAAATCCTTTGCCAAAAATATTAATTAATAATACAACAACCATTGTAACTAAACCAACGGTTAAGTTTTGAGCATTTGCAAAAGTTTTGGCACTGGCATCACCACCACCTAAATCTTGCACAGCAACTGGGACCAAAGAGAAACCAATAATTGTAATTAATGATCCGGTAACAACTGGTGGGAAAAATCTTCTTAATTTCGAGAAAAGTCCAGAGATTAAGAACACAAATAATCCAGAACAAATAATAGCACCATAAATATAAGTAACTCCCAAAGTACCACCAATTGTTTCAAGTGGGGTAATAACCTGAACAGCACATCCTAACACAACTGGTAATCCAATTCCCGTAATAGGAGTACGTTTAAGTTGAAGCAGGGTTGCAATACCACACATAAAAATATCTGCAGAGACTAAATAAGTCATTTGAGCAGCATTAAAATGTAGAAACGCTCCAATTAATAAAGGTACTATGATATCACCAGAATACATAGCTAATAAATGTTGTAGACCTAAAACAGCAGCTTTTAGATGTGAGACTTGTTTTAAATCTTTTTCACTATTGTCCAAAATAATCCTCCTAAATTTACTATTGACCTATATGTAAATAAGCAAACAAAAAAATCCTCATGCATAAGCAAAAGGATTTAAATCTTTTCGCTTATAGTCTGAAATTTAAGGTTTCAGGTAGAAACTTACTAACCATATTTTAGTAATTATATAGGCAATAAAATATATATTATTAAGATAAATAGTATATTAAAATATTTAAAAAATCAACCTTATCATATTCTATAATTGTGATAGCAATTAATTAAATGTACAATGTAAAGTATTAGTTTTTATATTATTAGGAGGCATTTTGTCTTGAAGAAAATTTTAGCAATCCATACAGGTGGAACTATCTCTATGTCTCAAGATGATAGTGGGGAAGTAGTTCAAAATAAAGAAAATCCTATTGCGAATCAAAATAATTTATTAGGTCGTAATATTAAAATTGTAAATGAAGAGTTATTTAATTTACCTTCACCACACATTACGCCTAAAGTAATGTTGAAAATCGTAAATCGTATTAAGCAAGCAAAAAATGAAGGCTACTACGGTGTAGTGGTTACTCATGGAACGGATACTTTGGAAGAAACAGCATACTTTTTAGACTTAACTTTGAAAAATGATATGCCAGTAGTTGTTACAGGTGCAATGCGTTCTTCTAATGAAATTGGTTCTGATGGTCTTTATAATTTGTTGAATGCTGCTGCTACTGCAGCCAATGAAAATGCCAAAGGTAAGGGGGTCTTAGTAGTAATGAATGATGAAATTCATACTGCTAGATATGTAACTAAAACACATACTACCAATGTAGCAACTTTTAGAACCCCAACCTTTGGGCCAATTGGAATTATTAGTAAACATCATCCATCATTCTTCCAAGAATTAATTAAAAGTGAAGTTGTAGATATTAATAATGTAGTTGATGGTGTTTATTTGATTAAGGGCTTTGCAGGGATGGATGGTACATTATTCGATGCTTTGGATAATGACCAGACTAAAGGATTAGTAATTGAAGGCCTTGGCGCTGGTAATTTACCACCTGCAACCTTGCCATCATTACAAAAACTATTGGATCGAAATATTCCTATCATTTTAGTTTCAAGATGTATTAATGGAGTCGCTCAAGACATCTATGCTTACCATGGTGGTGGCATTGAGTTGCAAGATATGGGATTAACGATTTGTCATGGATTAAATGGCCAGAAAGCTAGAATTAAATTAATAGTGGGTATTAGCGCTGGTAAATCAGGCAAAGAATTAGCTCACTTTATGGGGAACGCAATTTCTTAAAAATTGAGGTTTTTAAATATGGAGTATGTATTAGAAGAAATAAAAAAAGCATACCTAAATCATTTGTTAGTTAATATTTATTTGGTATCTGGAGATATTTTTTATACTGGTTATATTGATCGATATAATGATCATGAAGTTTTAATCAAAACTTATGAATCTACCGCGATGGCTGATGGATTTGTCGCAATTAAGCTTTTTTCAATTGAAAGTATTGAACATAAGAGTGAAGATTTAGATCGAATAGAAGAGAAAATGGTAGTTGTTGAAAATGATAATTTATTACAATTTTCTCCAAAATCAATTAATTTTGCTAGTAAGGTTAACTTATTTCAGCAAATTTTGATTCAAAGTTATTTAGACAAACAAATGATATTGATACAAGAAAATGATTCAGCAAAGTTTTATACTGGGATTATTAAAAAAGTTAATAATGATGGTATTGAGCTTTTGGTTATTAATAAATTTAAATTATCTGAAAATTATTTAACAAGTTTTGCATTTGGAAATATTAGATTAATTGAATTTCAAGGCAGAGAACTTGAAACAATGAGTAAGGTAATTGATAAAGTGCAACCTAGCAATTTAATTGCCCATACAGCTAAATCTATTAATCATATTGTTGAAATGCTGACTCATTCTTTTGATCAACAAAGTTTTGTTGAAGTTAATGCCAGATATAATCATAATTATTTTTATGTGGGTAAAGTCATTATGATTAATGAGGATAGCATTGTTTTAAAAGTTGTTGATATGGCTGGACAATTTGGTGGATATGTATTAATGAGGATGTTGGCTATTGATAGTGTGACCGTTGATACTGATTATTTAAATATTATGCAATTAATGGTTCAAAACAATATTCAACAATCAACTGAAGAACAACCAGTCTTAAATGCAGATCGTCAATTTGATGTAACTGAAAATAATTTATTATTACTGTTGAATCAATCATTGGGTATGAAGCATTTGATTAGGTTACAATTAAAGAACGGCAATGTATTTTTGGGCTATCCATCATTAATTACTAATGAATATATTAAATTTAATTTTTTAGATGAAACCAGAACTTTCTTCATTAATGATAAAGAAATTCCGGTAAATGATATTGCTGAAATTGGTTTTGACTATATACAAGCTTATTTAGATGAACGTCGTTTAAAATTAAATGGAGATTTATAAAAAAAGATACTATGCATATGCATAGTATCTTTTTTATCATGAATTTCAGATTAGGCTAAAGTTTGTTTGATTATATTAACTTCGTCTTGATTTGGTGACTTTTCCATACTTTTAATATCATGTAGTTCTTCCACGCTAAAATGTAGTTTAAAAGCTAACAAAGTATCTGGGATATCATGATCCTTTTGATAATTAATTATTTCTTCGGCAATATTATTCATTTTACGTTCCATCTGAAATTCCCCCTATGTAATTAGCGTTCAATTTCATTATAACGTAATTATGAATTTACACATTAATTTAGTTTCAAAATGCAATTAGTATCAATTGAACAACCACAATTGTAATAATTATTTTTACATAATCAAATTTATTTATATGTATAATCTTAAAATGAGTTCTAGGATTATTTTCAACAAATAAATGTGAGGTCATACCTTCAGCTAATAAATTAGACCAGTTTAAAGCTGACATAATACTTTTAAAGTATAAAGTAGGGGATAAGAAAGTTAAGTGTAAGTTTCTCATCGTAGCTGACATCTTAATTTGCTTAATTTCTTTTTTTATAGTTTCTGTTAAATTAAAAGCACCTAATACACCATATGCAAATTTAGAAGGTAGATTGAAATTTTGTTCAAGTGTAAAAGCTAAATCCTCAATTGATGAGGTTTTAGTAAAGGTAGCTCCTAAAAATACGTATGCATAAACTCTTGTTGCAAGGATTATTCCATAATTTGCACTACCATTTATCAACTGAGAAGAATAAATACCAATAGCTGGAATAATAGGGATAATTAGAATATGCAATAAGCTCTTAATCTTTATCTTGTTCAATATTAGTATTAATAGACTAAAAGCGATTATAATAAAATTCAATATTAAGTTTTGGGTAAATGATATTTCAAATGCAATTATTAATATAGTTATTAATTTAAGTGCTGGATCCATTTAAAAAGACTCCTTATACTCCAATTTATTATTGCTTAATTGGACATGAAAATCTATTAGTTCTTCTAGCTGATATCTTTGATGACTAATAATTATTTGTGTTTGACCTCTTTGTTTAGCTAATTTAATGATATTAGTTATAGCCTTTATTGATTTCAAATCTAATCCTTCGAAGGGTTCATCTAATAATAAAACTGAATGGCCCATAATTACCATCGACAAAATTTGTAGTTTCTTTTTTTGACCTTCACTTAATGAATATACTACTTGGTCTAGTAGTGATGTTAAGCCTAAACTATTAATAAAATTATCAATTTCTGTTTGAGAAAATAATTTATGATTATGTTTCTTTATTGATAATTTAATCTCTTCTTTTACAGTTAGTTTAATGAACTGTTTTTCTGATTCTTGAAAGATAATTCCTACTTTTTTGTAGTATTTCAAACTTCTTATTTTTTTTATGCTTTTTTGATTCAATAATATCTCGCCATCAAATGAATGATTTTTAATTAGTGTATTGAACAATGAAGTTTTACCAGATCCATTCTTACCGGTGATTAAAGTTGTATATCCTTTATAGAAGTTAATATTACTGTCTTTAATTAAATCCTTATCACCGTTACTGATAGATAGATTTTTAAGGGATAGGATAATAGGTTGCTTATCAGGGATAGAGCATTTTATTGATGAAGATAATTGAAATTCTTTGAACTTTCTAATTGCCGTTTCATATGAATTTGATTTAAAAGTATTATCATGATATATGATTAAATTATTAAATATATTTTCGTATAAAGATAAATCATGATCAACAATAATGATTGTTTTTCCCATATCTTTTAATTGATGTAATTTATTAATCATTATTTTTCTTGTTTCATAATCAACACTAGCGAAGGGCTCATCTAATAAAATGATATCTGGATTAATAGCATATATTATTGATAAAGCCATTCTTTGTTTTTCGCCACCTGATAATGTATCAAATGGATGGGATATTATTTGTTGGATGTTACCAAACTTAATGGCTTTATCAATTTTATTAACGATTTGTTCTTTTGATAACTGTAGGTTTTCCATGGTAAATATTAGTTCATCATATCCATTTTGCATGCAGAATTGCTGATTAGGATTTTGAAACATCATAGCTACTTTTTTTCTAAATGATATTTCGTTAATTGAATTTATACTTTTTTGATTTAATAAAATTTTACCTGAGGTGACACCTTCATTATATTTTGGATATAATCTTGCTATTATTTTTAATAAAGTGGACTTTCCACATCCAGATGGTCCATGAATTATTGAAATGGTATTAGATTTGAATTCTAAACTTACATTACTAAATATTGGAAATTTACTGTCTTCGTAATTGAACTTTAAATTCTTAAGATTTAACGTAGCCAAATTATCATTACTCCTATTACTTAATTACATTACTTTTGGATAACATATTATTAATTAATTTGGTTAAAATTCCACCAAATAAAAATACTGATAGCATTCTAGTAATAAACAATAGAATTAGCATATTAGGAGCATATGAGCTGTAACCATTTTTGAACCAATCCCATATAAATGTGATAATGGTTGTAGTTATAGTAGTGCTGATAATTCCAATCCAATCATAGTGCTTATATTTTGTTACAGCAAATCCTAATTCAGAAGCCACTCCTTGGATAAAACCACTAATTAAAGTTGATGCTCCCCATTGTCCACCTAGAAACATCTCTACAATAGATCCTAGTATTTCTGATAATATAGCAGCTCCGGGTTTTTTAAAAATAAATCCAGCTAATGGAGCTGCCATTATCCATAAACCAATTAATATATCATTGGCGAATGGTGCTAAACCAAAGGGGGTTAACATTAGTGATAAAGAATTATATATAAAACCAGTAGCGAAGAAAATAATTCCGCATATGATAGAGATTAATGTTAATAATATAATGTTTCTTAAATTCCAAATTTTTTGCATGTTGTTCTCCTTTCAAGGACATAAAAAAAGAGTCCCAAAAAGTTTGGGACCCTTTAAATTATTGTTAAATGCACAATGATATAAGGTAAAAGGTATTGTTTTCCTTCGCAGGGATTATCCTGAATCAGGTACAATGGGTTTATCTCAGCCTAAAAGGCACCCCAAACATTAATAATATTTATTTTATAAGTACTATACAATTAAATTAAACTAAAATCAACCTATATTTATATACAGAAAGTAGAATCGAAGATGAATAGAAAAAAATTAGCCTTTTTTGTTGCTATAATAGTTGTTGTTATATTAGGACTTGGATTTATTAACAAGGATTCCATATTCAAAAAATCTTTTAATAAAATTGAAGACTCATTCGAGGATAAAAATCATAATATTAATTTTAAATATAATTTAATTTCCAAAAAATTAAACCCGGATTTATTAAGCAAACCAGAGGCAATGGTAGCAATCGATGCTAAGACTGGCCAAATAGTTTACGCACATAATGAAAACAAACCAGAAAAAATTGCATCTTTGTCTAAATTAATGACTCTATATTTAGTTATTCAAAAGGCTCAAAAAATAAATGGATGGAGTCAAGTAGTTAATACATCTAATCCCAATTTAATAAGAATGGGACAAAGCTATGACTTGGGTGGTTTTGATTTTCACAAGCATCACAAATACACAGTTAGGGAACTTTATAAAGCAGCTTTAATTCGTTCTTCAAATAATGCTGCGATTGCACTTGGAGAATGGGTAGCTGGTAGCAATAAAAAGTTTATTCACATGATGAATCAACAGGCTAAAATTTGGCAATTAAAGGCGCACTTTGTTTCATCATCTGGCTTAGAAAATAATGATTTGAAACATTATAGCTATAATCAGTTGGGTGATATTAATGATGGTAATGAAGTTTCTGCAAAAGCAATTGGTGAAATTGCAGTCTATATTTTAAAAGAATACCCGGCAATTGTGAATGATTCAAAAAAAACTGCTACTTATGATGGTGATCAAGATATTTATAATGAGAATAATCTATTACCAGGTAAAGAGTTTTATGATCCTAGTTTAAATATTGATGGATTAAAAACGGGGTATACTGATAATGCTGGGTTGTGTTTTGTTGGTACTGGAAAAATAAAGAATAAGGATCGTTTAGTAACTGTTACTTTAAATGATAGTGATGAATTTAGTAATACTATTCGTCTAATGAAATTTGTGTACAAAAATTCTTCTTTATACAATTAAACAATCTAATCATTATAATAAGAATTTGGTAATTTTACATATATAGTGTAAAATACTCATTATGTAATTTTGCGTTTTTATATAATTAGCTTTATAGAAGGAGAAGATTTATGAAATCGGGCTGGAATTTAATTGGTTTGATTTTTTGGATTGCTTTAATTATTTATGCTACGTTTGTAGTACATAATATTGGTGTAAGAAGAAGTAGAATCATTTTAAACAACAATTATTCCTTTTCATGGAATCATTTGTTTAAAACTTTGGCACAGCTTATTATTTTATTTTTAGGATTAGGATTTATGTTATTTGAAACATTTAATTCAAATGTTAGGACTAAAGACATTGCAATTAAAAGAGAATATAATCCCTTGGTATTAGACACTAATGGTAAAAATTCTTACTATGTTAAAGTTTTAAAACAAAAAACTCCTAACTTGAATCAGTCTTATTCATATTTAATTAAAAATAAAAAGAATCAAGTTTCTAGTAATACATCTAATGTTTTGACTGGAAATAACAATGCAGTCAATATTCCTGATTTTGCATTTGATTGGAAAAATCAAAGTATAAAAAAATTAGATGATCATTATCAAAAAGCTTGGGTAGTTAAAGTTAAAGCTACTTATAAAAATAATTTTTTAAATGGCATAGGTTTACATGCAGGTAAACAAGCACATGAGTATACATTGATTAGGGTTCCAGATAGCTCATTTATATATACAAGTTAAAAAATAGTCCAACAATTTTAATTGTTGGACTATTTTTTACATATATTTTGTTGGATTATTTACAGAAATATTTAAGATATTTTTACTAATATTATCAGCAGCCGTCAGAATATCATCTTTAACTCCAGGACGAGGGATAGCACTTGTAACAAAATACAATCCTTCTGTATTTAGTCCCCAAGTGAACATATTAGGTTCGTCTTTGACTTGATCACTTTTCACATCAATATCAATAGAGGAATTATTAACATTATTATCAGATAAATGAATTACTTGTGGTTTGATAATATTGTTTTTCTTTAAATTAGTTAGTAATGGGTTATCGGTAATATTTATATTAGGTGCATTTGTTCTTGCTTCAATCAAAGCATCACCTTGTATGATTTGGTGTCCATAGAAAGCAGAACGAGTTATAAATTTATGATTAGCACCAATAACTTGCATTTGAGGGGGTAAAATTTCAACAATACCAGCATTAATTAAAGCTAAAAGTTCTTCACTTCTAATTACAGGAGCGCCCATTGATAAGAACTTAATATTTGAAGAAAATTGTCCTTTATATTTGTTTACGTAGTCTTCGTTTGATAATAAATTATTAGCTAAAACATATCTAATATTATTTCTTAAGTCTCTTAGCATTTCTAATGCACCGATAATAGGGCCAGTTTTAGATCCTAATCGAGCATCTTTTATTACTGCCGATAACCATTTCTTTACATGGCCTTGATAGTCTTCCATATTGGTTATTTTTATACCAGCAACGGGATTCAAAATTAAGTCCCAGTTGAATAATGATTCACTAGATAATTCTGATTTTTTAACGACATCAATTGGACTATTACTCTTTAAAAAATCATCTTGAAATTCTTTTAAGTTAATATTAGGATAATCTTTTTTAATTAAGAACGTATAATAACGATATTCAACATCTAATCTTAATAGTCTTTGAAAATCCTCAAACGGTAATTTACCATTTTTAAGATGTTTATTAATGTTATCTTTAGTTAAGAAATAAGCAGAATAGTTTTCATCAAATTTTTTTTGACTAATTGCTTTTGGATAATATGGAATTCCACGTCTGGATCCAGCAATAATTTTAGGTTCTTTTTCAGATTTATGATAAATTAAGCCACCATTTGCATCTTTAGTAAATTTACCACCACGTTCTTTAGTTAGGCGACTTACATAATCATTAAAGCTAAGACCTAGTCCGCGAATAATTACAGTATTTTGATTATTGATTTTTGACAAATCAACTTCATCTGCATATTCAGGAAAAATATAAGTTAAATTGTTCTCAGTAGCATATTTTTTAAATGACTTCTCAGTATTAGATAACTGATTTTCTTGTTGTCCTAAACTAAAGACAACTTTATCAACATTATAAGCATCATTTGATTTTACAATGAATTTATCATTATTTTTTTGAATATCAGTTACTGTTTGATTAAGATGCAATGATAAATTAATATTATTATCTTTGCTAATTTCATTTGTTAATAGTTTAAAGAACCAATTGCAGTATGCTCCACAAATTGCTCTAGGAACATAACTATTTTCTTTTAGACTTTTAATTGCATTTATTAATTCATTTTTATTTGGATATTTATTTTCATCTAATGATTTAATAAATTTTTTAGATTGATCTGATTTTATCCAATCTGCAATTGAATAACTATTTTTTTGGTTGTCATTAAACAACGTTAGTTCATTAGCAGGTGTATTCATAATTAAATCAATTGGTTGATTTATTTTCCAAACACGACCACCAATATTTTTTCGATCAAACAGATAAATGTTTATTTGTTGATTATTGTTTTGTATTAAATTATTTAACAAGAGTAATCCTCTAGGACCTGCTCCAATAATTGCTATTTCCATATATTCAGCACTCCTTTATCATAATAATAATGTTAACATGAAATGATTTAAAATTTGTATTTTTGATTTTAAAATAAACCAAGCTGATGTGATAAAATTATAATTAAGGATGGTGTTATAAATGAGCGAATCAATTCCAGAAAGTATGGATGAAGTAAAATTAAAGATGGCACGTTTAACGATTGATGGTCATAAAAATGTAAATGAAGATGAGATTATAACTAAAGCAGTTAGTGATTTGTTTCAGGATTATTTGGATGAAGCTGAAGAGGGTCATTATGATACTGCTAATTTAAATGCTGATACAATCAGCGTTATCGACGTTACTGGCAATGAAATTACTTCTTTTAAATCAAAAGAAAAAGATTTTGTATCAGATTTTAAAAGAGATGCTATGGAACTTTGTTTTAGATTAGAGGATGAAGCCATTAAAATTGCTAAAATGTAAATAAAACGACTAGTTATTAACTAGCCGTTTTTTATTTAATTTTTAACTGGAAGATTTAAAATTTCTTTTTCAATAATATGACCATCCATCTTATGGATCATTTCGTTATACCAAAAGCCATCTGTTAACTCCAATTTTTTATCTAACGCATATACGGTAAAAGTATAATTATGTTTTTTATTAGGAGGAGTGGGACCAACATATCCTAAACTCATTGCATCACTCTTCATATCTATTAAACTACCAGCCAAACTATTATACCCATGATTAAACTCAACTGAATTTTCTTTGGCAGCATTTTCTGGAATTTGCTTTATTCTAGGGTCAATATTAGCACCTATCCAGTGAATCCATTCAAATCCACATACTGGGATTGAATCTAAATCGGTTAATGCAAAAGCTAAAGATTTCGTGTCAGCTGGAATATTATTAATATTGATTGGAAATGAGATAAAGGGTCTACCGTTTTCTTTATACTTATTATCTGTATGTTTTGTGTATTTATCTAATAAATTACCATTTTTTGTTGGAACTGTAATATCCATAAATAAAAACCTCCATTTAACTTAATCTTAACTAATTTATCTTGAAAATAAAAACAAATCGTTTATAATAGTTAGTTAGCTAACGAAATTGAGGTGAAATATATTTGAAAGAAAACATAGGTCGTTTAGTAAAAATAGCATCTATTCAATTTGTCAAACATTTTGATAATATAGCAAGTAAATATGGATTAACTAGTACTCAAATGTCGATTATTGATTTTCTTAGAATTAATAAAGAAAAAGAAATATTTCAAAAAGATATTGAAGAAGAGTTTTATATTCAACGTTCTACTGCTTCAGTGCTATTAAAAAGGATGGAAGATAAGCAATTGATTAAAAGAATTTCTTCGTTATCAGACGCAAGAAAAAAGCAAGTTATACTTACTGATAAGTCAGTAAAACTACAATCAAAGATAATTGAATTTATGAACGAAAATCAAAGTTTAATAAATGATAATTTTTCTGATAAAGATTTGAATGAATTAACTAAAGGACTAAAAAAATTAATTTCTATTTTGGGGGATAAAAAATATGAATGACAAAATTTCTTTAAAAGTACTAATGTCAGTCATTGCAGCTGGTATTATGTCTTTTAGTGGAGTTATTATTGAAACTTCTATGAATATAACATTTCCAACTTTAATGAAAGACTTTGATATTAATACAAGTACTGTGCAATGGATGACTACCATTTATTTACTAGTTGTTTCTGTAGTAGTACCATTATCTGCAATTTTAAAACGAAATTTTAAAACTAAGCCATTATTTATTACTGCTAATCTATTATTTATTTTAGGTGTATTAATTGATTTAATTGCACCCAGTTTTTCTTTATTAATTATTGGACGATTAGTTCAAGGATTAGGTACAGGAATTGCTTTACCACTAATGTTTAACATTATATTGGAACAAGTTCCTAACAAGAAAATTGGTCTTATGATGGGGGTAGGTAATTTAATAACAGCCATTGCACCAGCAGTGGGGCCTACTTTTGGTGGAATTGTTGTTTCTTCAATTGGTTGGAGATATATTTTTCTAATTTTATTACCTATTTTAGTTATTTCTTTGATAATAGGAATTTTTGCTATTGAACAAAAAAGTGTTGTTGAACGTACAAAATTAGATTTTCTTAGTTTAATCTTGATTGTTATTACTTTTGCTGGATTAGTTTATGGATTTAGTAGTATGGGCAGTGGTAGCATTCTTAGTATTAAAGTTTTATTTCCAATCATTATTGGTCTAATTGCCTTATTTGCTTTATATAGACGATCAGTTAGGATTGATAATCCAATTGTTAAACTATCAATATTAAGAAATTCAAAATTTTCTGGTCATGTTTTAGCATTCTTTATTCTACAATTTATTACATTAGGAATGTCATTCATCCTTCCTAATTATGTTCAGATAGTGAATAAACAATCTGCATTTATTGCTGGATTAGTTGTTTTACCTGGAGCTGCATTGGGAGCTGTTTTTGCACCATTAGCTGGTAAAATCATGGATAAAGTTGGTGCCTATAAACCTATCTTATTTGGAATGCTTGCAGGTTTAATTGGGCTAATGTTGTTTGCTATTTTTGGTACTCATTTATCAGATGCTATGATTCTAATATTCTATCTTATTTACATGTTCTGTTTAGGACTTTCATTTGGAAATATTATGACTAGTGGATTAAGTACATTAAGTGCAAATGATGCTTCTCATGGAAATGCGATATTTAACACGATTCAACAAATTTCTGGTGCAATTAGTACTTCAATTATTTCTGCAATTGTTGCTATCAGTCAAATGAATCCTAGTTACAGTAAGGAATTAGGAACTGCAGTTGGATCTGAACATGGATTTATTTTATTGATTATTCTGCTGTTATTAGCAGCATTTATTTTAAACAAAGTCGTTAAAAAAGAAAAATAATAAATAAAAGAACCATAACTACTAAATTTAGTAGTTATGGTTCTTTTTAATAAATTATTTAACAAACTTTAAAGTATAATAACCTTGGCTATCAGAACTAACAGTGTAAGTGTTATATCCGTCATTTAACCACTTACTTTGAGTAGCTTTAGCATAATTTTGTGCATCTGCTACTGAACTAAAAGTATGCGGTTGTGAAAATATATCATTTTCATTATTAGTATTTTGATTATTTTTACTATTAGTATTATTTTCATTACTGTCATTAGAGTTATTAATTTTTGGTTCAGAACTGTTTTTACTATTGTATTCTTTATAATAATTCTTAGTATTATTTTCTTGAGTTGTACTATTTTGATTATTTTCTTTATTAGATGTTAGTTCTGTTTTCGGACTATTATTGTTAGAAGTAAAATGGGTTACTGCTTTTACTCCACCAATAATTAAGGCAGCGATTACAACGATAAAAATAATAATTGGCCAAATACTGACATTTGAAGAAGGTGACTTTTTATTCCCATATTCTTCTTCGTTAAAGTCATATTTCTTAATGCGATTATTTTCGTCATTATTCATATATGAATATTCCACTCCATTTCAAGTAAAATAGATTACAACAATCTATATTATAACAAAGTTTCTATATTTTCGTATAATTATTGGAACTTAAACATCTTATATGAGATATCTTTAAAACTAAAAAATAGCTAAATTGACTAATAAGTCAGTATAGCTATTTCTTATTGAATGTCATTAAAGAAAGTTAGTAGTTTTTCTTTGGTTAAATGTTTTTTTTCTTCTCCTGAAATATCATATGAGATTTTACCTTGATGAAGGACTATTAATCGGTTCCCATATTTAATAGCATCATCTAAGTGATGAGTAATCATTAAGCAAGTTAATTTTTCTTTATTAATAGTATTTTCAGTAATGTTCATTAATTGCTCTGAAGTTTTAGGATCCAATGCAGCAGTGTGCTCATCTAATAATAATATACCAGGTCTATTAATAGTGGCCATTAAGAAGCTTAAAGTTTGTCTTTGACCACCGGATAAGTTACCAGTAGCAGTTTCCAATCTTTCATCTAAATTATTATTCATTTTAGCGGTTATTTTTTTGAATTTATTCATTTGACTTTTAAGATTGCGAGGAATTAATGAATGCTTTTTACCACGTTTTTCAGCTAATAATAAATTTTCAGCGACGGTCATTCGAGGAGCAGTACCTAATTTAGGATCTTGAAAAACTCGACTTAAGAATTCGGTTCTTCTTACCACTGACATTCTGGTGATATCCTTACCATTATAAATGACTTGACCAGAGTTAGGTTTTAAATTACCACCAATGGTATTAAAAAGCGTAGATTTACCGGCTCCATTTGATCCTAGAATGGTAATAAAATCTCCTGAATAAATGTCTAAATTGATATTATCTAATATGTTTAATTGTTCAGGAGTGCCTTCATTTACTGTTTTCACGATGTTTTTTAATTGAAAGATTGGTTTAGTCATTTTTTAACCCCCGTTTCAAGACATGTTTTAAATGAAATTTACTTTCTAATGCTGGTAATCCCATGAAAATTGCTAATAGTATGGATGAAATTAAGTTTAAATCAGTAGCATTGAAACCTAATTGTAGAACCAGTAATAAGACTAAACGATAGATAATACTACCAATAGTGACAGCAATTAATCTTTGAACCATGGTTAACTCACCAAAAATAACTTCACCAATGATAATTGAGGCAAGGGCAACCACAATAATCCCAATTCCCATGTTCACATCTGAATATCCATTATTTTGAGCTACTAAAGCACCACCTAGTGCAATTAAGCCATTTGAAACACTTACCCCCATTATTTTCATGTTATCAGTGTTGATACCTAATGATTCAGCCATATTTTCATTATCACCAGTAGCAATAAAAGCTTGACCCAAATCTGTTTGCAAGAAGTAAACTAAAATAGTTGTGACAATTACAATTACAATAAATCCTAAAGCAACACTATCAAAGTAGGGTGGCAATGATTGGAAAAACTTACTACTTAATAGGGTAGGCATACCAAGTAATGATTGATTGGGTTTACCCATGATTCTTAAATCAATCGAATAAGAAGCAGTCATTACCAAAATTCCAGCTAATAATACTGGAATTTTAGCCTTTGTATATAGGAGTCCAGTTACTAATCCAGCAACACAACCAACTAAGAAAGCCAGAATAGTTGCAATAATAGGTGAAATGCCATGTGCGATAGCAGTGACAGCAGTAGCTGCCCCCATTGGAAAAGTCCCTTCAACGGTCATATCAGGAAAATCTAAGATTCTAAAGGTTAGGTAAAGGCCAACTCCAATAACTGCCCATAATAACCCTTGTCCGATTGCAGAAATTATTAAACTCATTTGTAGATCACTCCTTGTTTTTCAGCTTTTTGAATTAATGATTTTGGAATGTGAATACCTAATTTTTTAGCTTGATTTAAATTAATAGCTAAATCACCATGATTTAAAGTTTTAATTGGCATATCAGAGGCATTTTTTCCTTTTAAAATTTGTGCTGTTACTTTTCCAGTTTCAACACCTAGTTTAAATTGATTTAATCCATATGTTGCTAAACCACCGTTTTTTACAACATTGGATGCAGTAGGGAAGATTGGAACATTACGTTTATTTGCTACTGCGACTAAAGTTTGAATGGCTGAAGCGACAGTATTATCGTTTGGAACATATACAGCATCAACGTTTTGAACCATTTGTGTAGCTACCTGATTTAAATCATTAGTGTTTGCAATAGAATATCCCTTAACTTTAATACCTGCTTGTTTACACATTTGGGTAAATCTTTGATACTGACTAGTTGCTGAATCATCACTAGAAGTATAAATAACCCCAAGAGTTTTCATATGAGGCATGATTTGCTTGATTAAATCTAGTTGCTGCTTCATAGGAGGTAAATCAGAAACCCCAGTAGTGTTTCTATCAGGTTTTTGATTAGAATCAACTAGTCCAGCAGATTTAGGATCAGTGATAGCACCTAAAACTAGGGGGCTATTTTTAACAGTGTTTGCTAATACTTGTGCTGAAGGAGTAGCAATTCCAATTGATAAATCTACATTTTCATTGGCAAATTTAGTACTCATAGTTTTTAGATTACTTTGATCATTTTCAGCATTTTGAAAATCAATTTTGATATTTTTCCCAGGCTGAAAGCCAGATTCTTTTAATCCTTGAATAATTCCGTGATGAATTGCATCTAATGCAGGGTGTTCAGTCAATTGTAAAATTCCAACTTCTGGAGTATGATCACGACTGATTTTAGCTGGTTGTTGTTCTTTGTAGTAACCAAATGCCAATATTAGACATAATAATATAATTACTGAATATAAGCGTTTCATTTGTTCTAACTCCTTTTTCGATGTTATTAATAAATTATTCCAATAAAAAAGCGGATAACCCAAACATTACAGGTTATCCGCTTAATTAAAAGTTATATCAATACCTGTGGTGTTTTGAATTTATTCCGCACAGGCTTTTATTATTCGCGAGAAAGAAGCCGGTACAGATGCGCTTAATTATATAGACATCTAATTAAATCGCATCTGTATATATTAATGCGATTTAATAACACCAGCTTTGCCAAGTAGAAACTAATAATAAATGTTTTAAAATATTTCTCATGGACTCTTTCTCCTTTCATTTATTAATATTAATTTTAAAATTACATCTTATAAAAGTCAAGCATAATAAAAAAGAGTAAACATTATAGCTTACTCTTATGCAGATTCATTTTATTTGTCTTATTTATCTTTGTTGTCTTCATCTTCGAAATCTTCTAAGTTGATTTCATCATTTACTTCTTTAGCATTGTGAAGATCTTTAGTTACCATAGCACTTGAAATTCCCCATTTGTAGAATACAAGTGATGAAATAATGATAACAACAAAGTCTAATGGATATGGAATCCAGTTTTGACCACCAAATGGTGTTGATCCCATGTAAGAAATGATTGAAATAAAGATTAAATAACCAATCATCCAGAAACTTCCAGTAAATTGGTTTCTAGTTTTCTTCCAACCAGTCTTCCATTCAAAGTAGAAGTAGAATGGTAAACCTAGCAAGATAACAAGAATTACTTTAACAGTTGTTGGCCACATTGCCCAGTAAGTTGCTAAACTAGCAAGGACGAAGGCTAATGGAGCCATAACTTTTAGTAACTTCAAACGAATAGGACGCTTGAAGTTTGGTGCCATTTGTCTTAGTGCAGTAACCGTGACTGGACCAGTTAAGTAAGCGATTAAAGTAGAAGTAGAAATAACACTAGCAAGTGTACCCCAACTTCTGAATATTGCTACTAATAATACACTAATTACAAGATTAACTACCATAGCCATTCTTGGTACACCCCAACGTTTATTAATTTTACCAATAAACTTAGGCATGTGTTCATTTTGAACCATAGCTGCTAATGTACGACCAGTTTGAGCAACGAATGAAACTCCGGTACCAAATGGTGATATAAAAGCATCAAAATACAATAATACGGCTAACCAATGAATACCTAGCAAGATAGCTAAATCAGCAAATGGTGATTGGAAATCAACTCCATGCCAACCGTTTGCTAAATCTTGAGGTACAATTGTACCAATAAATGTAAATTGTAATAGAACATAAATTACAATACTAATTGCAAGTGAAATTGTAATTCCTAATGCAATATTTCTCTTAGGATTTTTAATTTCTTTCCCCATGTTGATAACAACTTGGAATGCATTATAAGAGAAAATAATACCAGAAGCAGTTGTAGCTGAGAAAATAGCAGCACTACCATAAGGCATAAATCCTTGAGAATTAAAGTTTCCTGAGTGGAAACCAGACATTAATAACATGATTATTGTTAATAATGGAATTCCTAGTTTAAAAATTGAAATAAAACTAGTGAATCTAGCTAATAAATTAACAGACCAATAGTTTAATAATGTAAAGACTAATATGAAAAGAAAAACGACAAATAAACCGGTATTGGATATTTCACCATTTACCAAGAATCCATGTGTCCAGTGTGCCCATTTCCAAGGCCAAGAACCCATGTATTGTACCGCTGCAACTGCTTCGATTGGAATCAAAGTAACCAATGATACCCAGTTAGCCCAAGCAGCTATAAATCCTAGTAAAGAACCGTGGGTGTATTGAGCATATTTACTCATTCCACCACTTTCTGGGAACATAGAACCAAGTTCAATATAGTTGAATGCAATAGCACCAATAACAATAGCACCAATGATCCAAGATAGAATAGCAGCTGGTCCTGCAACCTTGGAAGCCTCCCAAGATCCAAATAACCAACCTGAACCAATAATGGAACTAAGTCCCAACATTACAATCTGAAATAAACCTATCTTTCCTGAATTATTATTTTTTTTCATAATACTCCTTTCATGGTCTCTAAGTATATTATCAAAAATAATTATCAGTGTAAACTAATAAAAGACCAGCATGATAAGCTTTTAAGCTCCCATTTACTATAATAATAGCATTTACAAGCATTTACAAATAATTAAATTAATAATAAATACCATTAAAAAAATGTAATATTATTAATCTTTATATTCACAAATTTCGATTACATTATTTTCAGGATCATTGACATAAATAGAATTCATTTCGCCATTAGCACCACGTACTTTTTTAGGGCCATCGATAATATCTATACCATAATTTGCTAAGTGAGATGTGATATCTGATAGTGAATCTTTCGCAATTATGCAAAATTTGCCTGAACCAGCAGTTGGATTTTTAGGATTATTTTTTGTACCTGAAATAATAGGTAGAAAAATTAATTTTTGTTTACCTAATTGAAATTCTAATTGTTGATCATCAAATTTTAGAATAGGTAGATCGAACACTTCATGATAAAAACGCATGCATTTTTCTAAATCATTTACAAAAATAGTAATATGATCAATATCTTTTACTTTCATTAAAAAAATCCTCTCTAATATTAAGTCTAACTATAATATTATAAACAAATTCGACTTAAATTGAAATTGACTAAACGTTTTTTAGTGTGGTACTTTTAAGAGTATGTATAATTACGATTATAAAAATGATAAGGAGTGAAAATAGTGGCTTTACTTGATGTTAAAGATATAAGTATGGGCTTTGCTGATAAAAAACTATATGATGAAGCAAGTTTCACCTTAAACAAGGGCGAGCATATGGGAATCGTCGGGCAAAATGGAGTTGGTAAAAGTACACTTATCAAAATTATTACTGGAGTAGAATTACCAATTTCTGGATCAATTAAGTGGCAGAATAATGTTAGTGTAGGGTATTTAGACCAATATGCTGATATTGAAGATGGCATGACATTAATTGATTTCTTACACACTGCCTATAAAGATTTATATGATCAATCAAATCATATGCAAACATTATATGAAAAGTATGCTGAAAATTTTGATGATAAATTATTAGAACAAGCAGGTCGAATTCAAGAAAATCTAGAAGCTAATAACTTTTATGATATTGAAACTGAAATTGAACAAGTAATCACTGGTTTAGGTTTAGATGATGTTAAACGTGATCAACAGATCGCTCATATGTCAGGGGGACAACGTTCAAAGATTATCTTAGCTAAATTAATCTTAGAAGATCCTGATGTTATCTTACTTGATGAACCAACCAATTATTTGGATACTGCTCACATTTCATGGTTGGAAGATTATCTAAATAATTTTGATGGTGCAGTTATGGTAATTTCTCATGATTATGAATTCTTGGAAAAAGTTACTAACTGTATCGTAAATATTGCTTTTGGTAAAATTACTAAGTATCGTGGTGATTTTAAATCTGCAATGCGTCAACGTGATGAACGTGAAAAAGTTCAACAAAGAGAATATGATAAACAACAAGTTGAAATTGAAAAAGCTAAAGCTTTTATTCGTAAAAATAAAGCTGGTTCTAGATCAACAATGGCTAAATCACGTGAAAAGATGCTATCACATATGGAGGTTGTTGATCCACCATCAACTAATATTCATGCTTCGTTTAACTTTCCATATGAAGATACTGGGTCTCAAAATGCTTTAGTTGTTGATGAATTATCAGTCGGATATGATAAGCCATTATTAAAACCCGTTAGTTTCTCAGTGAATACTGATGAAAAAGTTGGTTTTGAAGGTTTTAATGGAGTTGGTAAATCAACGTTAATTAAATCAATTTTAGGATTATTAAAACCGATGGGTGGTAAAGCAGACTTTTCACCGTCTGCTAAAGTCAGTTACTTTAGTCAAGATTTGATTTGGTCTAATGATAAAGAAACACCATTACAAATTATCCAAAACAAATTTCCTAAATTAGAACAAAAACCAATTCGGACTAAATTAGCTAAATGTGGTTTAGACGCTGCCAATGCAATGAAACCAATTGGTGAATTATCTGGTGGAGAACAGACTAAGGTTAAATTAGCAATGCTAGAATTTACACCAAGTAATTTCTTAATCATGGATGAACCTACTAATCATTTAGACGATGAAACTAAGGAATCATTAAAACAAGCAATTAATAATTTCCCTGGGAATGCAATTATCGTATCTCATGAAACTAGTTTTTATAATGGCTTAGTTGATAAGGTATTAGATGTTGAAAAGCTTAGTTTACGTGATAAAGATGAAATTGAAAAAGCAAATGGTCAAAGCAATTAAATTACAAAAATGCACTTCATTTGAAGTGCATTTTTTATTTGAAATTATTAGGTTCATCCGCATAATCATTCATAAAGTTTTTAGCATCACTGTAGGAAGGAAACTGACTAATAATTGTAATCTTAGAATGATGCCTTTTTAACTTTAAATTGGTTACTTTTTTAATTAGAAAGTACTCTTTAATATCATCTAGTGGTTTTAACTCATTGTTTTTAACGAATATTTGTAAAAATATTTGTTTATCATTAACTGTAAATTTACGTTTTGCTAAATTAATGTATTCTTTTGAATTTAAATGACTTTCGCGGGGATGCTTTTCTGAAATGATATTATCAGTTTTACAGAAGTACATTATGCACCAATATATATTTGCAATTAATAAAAATAAAGAAAATAAATTTCGAAATAATATTGGGAAAAATTGGGTTATAAGATTAGTGTTCTTAGTTAGTGTTAATAAAAATCTGAAATCAATCATACTTTGTAAATTAGTAGCTAACAAACAAATAATAAAAATAATAATCCAATAGAATTTATAAACTTTAGTAACTTGATGCAAAAAGTTATAGTGTAGATTTTCAAAGTAATGATTTTTAGTGGCAATTTTTGAAATAACAATTGAAAAAAGCCAAACAATAACTAAAAGAAAAGGGACCTTATAGTCAGTTAATAAATAGAAAATGTTTAGCAAAAAAGTATTCATAGATGCGGATAAAAATGTTGGAATTCGATATCCTAATACTTCTAATGCAACTAATAAAATAGCACCTTCACGAATCAAATTGATAAACTTTTCTGAACTATTACTATTAGTGCGATTAATAACTAAATTATAAAGATTATTCATATGCATAAACTCCTTAAATATCTAGATTTAGTTATACCACTAAATGATTAAAATAAACATAAAATAATTAAAAAGCATAACCACAATTAGTAGTTATGCTTTAATTTTTTATTTATTAAAAGTATTATTTTCAATTTCACGGATAAAAGTTGCTAAATGATCATAATAAACAGATGCATTATCAATCATATGATGATGTCCAGCGTTTGGAGTAGAAACAAATTTAGCGTTTGGAATCATCTTAGCCATTCGTTTACCAGTATCAACTGGCATCGACTCATGTTCACCAAAAGTAACTAGGGTAGGAACATGATTATCTTTCAAGTTTTTAGTATTGTGCCATTCACCTAATTTACCAGTGATAACAAATTCATTATCACCTTGGAATGCATTGTAAATGTCAGTGTTTGAAAGACTAATAAGATGATCCAATTTAGAAGGTTGTTTACGATCAATATAATCTTTATTTAATTTATCGACATCTTTTTGGTAACGAGCATTATCGTAATCGTTATTAGCTTCACAATTTTTCATGAATGCTAATTCATCAGGTGCAAATTCTTTTTCACGAATTTCATCTAAATGATCTGTGTAATCGTCAATTTCATCAACCATGGATGAAATAATTGCACCTTTTAGATGTTTGCCATATTTTTGTGCATATAGTTGAACTAATAGTCCACCCCAAGATTGACCAATTAAATAGAAATTGTCTAAACCAAGTTTTTGTCTAACTTCTTCAATTTCGTCTAAAAAGTAATCATAAGTTAAAACTTTTTTGGCTACTTCAGGATTGGAAAAGTCAGGAGTATCGGAATACCATGATCCTAATTGATCATAATAAGTTACTGAAACATCTAATCCTTGTTTCTTTAGTTCGTCAGCAGTATTTTCCCAATATTCATGAGTTCCTCCAGGGCCACCATGGAGAGCAAGTAAATTAATTTTACCTTCACCTGAGGTATGGGTCCATAAATGATATCCACTATCTAAAGTAATGATTTTTGTCTTTTGTTTCATGATAATCCCTCATTTCTTTTAATTATTATCCTAACACTATTGTTTACGAATAGGCAATTTAATGTCACTTTCAGCTAAACTGATTCTATATTTAATATTTTGATTGCCACGAATGGTGTTTTCAAAGTCAGTTGCAAAAATAACTAATCCTAATTGATGACCAGCAGGTACATGATAGAAGGTTGGTTGCAATTCTAATTCCATATCATAAAATTCATTGGCTTCCATATCATCTACACGATAGCTATTTTTACGATTTTGCATATTAATGTGACCTTCTGCAATTTCTTTATAAGGTGTTTTCCTATTTTGCATTTTAAATTCACGTAATGAATCTTCACGCCATAGAAAGCCTTCATTAATACGATGACCTAGGCTCTTTGGTGATTCAGTTAATCGATATGCTTCACCATAGTCAACCAGCATACAACTTAACATTCCATAATTTTGTGTTGATGATGCATTTAAGGAAACTTTTACTTTACCATCAATTGTGAATTCTTCCTTTGCAGGAATAGTTTTAAATATAACACGATTGTTTTCTAAGGGATTATTTTCATAGTCTAATACTAAATCATTACGCCATTGCTTGTAATCAAGACAATATTTTTCAAAATTATTAATTGATAATTGATCGTGAAATTCTTTGCGTCCATGATCGAAATCTTCGGTTAATTCATTATTATTTGAAGGGTGGAGCGTTTTGACATCATCAGGATTCTCCCATTCATCAAATGAATTCCAAGTTTCCGCTTTAACATTATCTTGGATCAGCACGTTTGGAATAAGTTCATCAGCATTATTATCAACATCTAGTAATTTATAAGTTAACCATAAATTAATCATATCGGTGAAATCAATTGATTGAAATGCATTGATATAAATGTGTTTTCCTTGATGCAAAATTAATTTTTTATTAATATTCAAAGGCTTAATGGCATTCCAAATTTGCTCCACATTTTTAGGTTTAACGTTATCATCATTTAAACCATGGATTAAGAACATATCGGATTTAATGTTTTTGGCGTCTTTTAAGTAATTACGAGCGTCCCAAAATTCATTATAATTACCAGTATCACGTTCTTGACCATCTGTAATGGAGGTTAATTGTTTTTCCCAAGCATCTTTATTTTTGTAAAATTCGGTAGCTTGCTGTTTACGACTGTAAGTTTCAGCAGCTAAGACATCAGCATCTTCACCTTGAAAACCGCCAGGAGCTAATACTAATCCATTTTCACGGTAGTAGTCATACCAATTGGAAATAGCAGCTTCAGCAATACAAGTTTTTAATCCATCAACTCCAGTAGTAGCAGCAGCAATTTGAAGTGTACCTAAATAAGAGCGACCAGACATAGCAATATTGCCATTTGACCAATAAGCTTCAATTTGATTATTATCAGTCTTATTAGTGAAGGCAGTACGTTTACCATTTAGCCACTCAATCACAGCAGTGGCTGATAAGGTTTCATCATAATCACCAGTGGTTCTAAATCCATCTGATTCATAAGTCCCAATTCCAGCAGAATAAACTACTGCAAATCCACGTGCTAAAAAGTAATCGTTTAAAGTATAAGATTGTTCGCGATCCAGCGTTTGTTCTGCTTTTCTAGTTTTGCCTTCAATTGGACGCGGTTCTGGTAATTTAGCTTTTTTAGAACGATGTTCCACATCAGAATATGAAAAGTTATTAGGTTCCTTATGTTTTAAACTTAAATTAACATTATGAGTTAATTTGTTGCCATCTTTATCATTAGTTCCTTGATTATAAGGACTAGCAGTAAAGATAACTGGAACCTTATTTTTATTACTTTCCTTAGGTCTGATAATCTCTGTTTTTAATAGGTCTAACTTACCATCATGATCAGTATCTTGTGATGCTTCTACATATACTACTTCACGAATTAAATTATTAGTATCGTAGACAGGCATAGTTTTACCATTAAAAATTAATGGCCTTTTAAAGCTATTTAAGTTTTGTGCAAAATAGCCTTTAGATGCCAAATCATCAATGAAAGTAGTTCCATACTTATTGTGTGTATTTAATAATAAATACCATGCAGTCATTGTGTCATATAAATTCATATTTTCATGAACATTAGCTACCGGTAAATTAAGTGTCTTCATTTTAGTGATTGGATTATCAATTAAAAAATCTTCGCCAACTTCAAAATGTAATAGTTGTAGCGCGATATTGTAAAAACCAATTTTTGAAATAGGGGCATTCTTATCTAGAAATGTTAATGCATTTTCTTCAAAACTGGCCATCATTCCTGCAATCTTTTGTCCTCTAATCGCCAAACTTTGTTGATCTAAAAATGATTTTAATAAGAAAGTTTTTAATAATTCAGCTGGATTATCTATTTTATCAGTTGAATCATCTAAAAAATTAACATCTCTTAGTTCTTTCTTTACAATTTTCAAATTGTAGTCGGCAATTGCATATTGATGATTTTTCATGAAAGTCCTCCTAAAATTGTATATATTTCACATTATATCGTAAATTATAGGGAAATGATGATAAAATTGATAGTTAATTATTTAGGACTTAATTTCTAAAATGATATAATGACAATAATTTATAAATTCTGATGGAGGAATAAATATGATTACTGAAGTTGATGGAGGGGCCATTGTTTATAAAATGGTAAATAATAAGCCACAATACTTATTAGAAAAAAGTGCAACTAGTGACTTTTGGGGATTCCCTAAAGGCCATGTTGAAGGTAAAGAAACATTAGAACAAGCCGCAATTAGAGAAATTAAAGAGGAAACTAATATCGATGCGAAAATTGATACTAATTTTAGTGTTGATGCTGAATATGATATGAAGAACGGACATCATAAGGTGGTTACTTTTTATACATCTAATGTAGATGCACCTAAAGTTACTTTACAAAAAGAAGAAATTAGTGATTATGTTTGGCAAAACTATGCAGATGCTCGTAAAACACTTACTTATGATAATTTGAAAAACATTTTAGATAAAGCAAATGATTATGTAGTAAATAAGTGGTCCTAATTATGGAAGAAAAAGAAAAATTAATCGTAATTACCGGTGCAACTGGTAGCGGTAAAACGACAATCCGCAACTACTTAGTTAATCAATATCATATTGCTAAGGTGATCACTCATACTACTAGATATCCACGTAGAAATGAAAAAAACGACATTGACTATTATTTTGAAGATGATGCCAGCTTTGCTAAAAAACACTTTTTAGAACAAGTTGAATATTCTAATGCGAAATATGGTTCTTCATATGAAGGCTTAAAAAAAGCTTGGCATAATAATCCAGTTGCTGCAATTGTTTTGGATACTCAAGGAGCGATTACTTATCTAAATAAGTTAGGGGATCAAGCAATTATTTTCTTTATTCAGGTTAATGATCATAACAGCTTAAAAAAACGTATGATTGAACGTGGCGATAGTAAAGAAAAGATTAAACAAAGGTTATGTAGTGCTGAATATGAACGTGACTTAAACATTCCAATTGAGTTACGATCAGCAGCCCATATTATCGATAACAGTAACTGGCAAACTGCTCAAATTACTATTGATAAATTAATGCATCAGCTATTTTAAAAAGAGTTATGTTTAAAACATAACTCTTTTTATTTTAATGAATTAATTATTTCATTAAAGTAGTTACTTTTGAGTGCTACTAAATTAATAGGCCTAACAATATCTAACCCTTTAATTTTTATTTCTTTTAAATGCTCAGCTTTGATTTCTTTTTCAGCTAATGATTTATACATAAATGAAATGCCTAAACCATTTTGCAGTAAGTAATTAATGACAGTAGGTTCATTTACATTAATTACTTTATTAAAATCATTTTCAGTAATATTTAAAGATTCTAACCAGTTCGCAAAAATGAAACGGGTCCCAGAACCGACTTCTCTTAATAATAAATTTTGATTTAATATTTCTTGAATGGCAAATTGTTTATGGCCAGACAATGGATTATCTTTTCCAGCAACACAAATGAATTGCTCATTTTTAATAATATGGTAACTATATTTTTGTTTATCAAAATTTCCCTCTAAAATAGCAAAGTCAATTTTACCATTATCAATCATTTTAAGTATTTCATCAGTATTAGTAACGATACATTCAACGTTATGAAATTGGGGTTCTAGTTTTTTAATGATATTTGGAGTCATAAAAATTGCAACTGATCTCGTAGAACCAAAAACTAGTTTGCGCTTTTTAGGTGTTTCTTTTAATTTATGGATGAATTTATTGCTCTGTACATCAATATTACTAATAAATTCAGCTAATTTTTGACCATCTTCAGTAATTTCTAATTTTGGTTGTTTGTATTTGACTAGTTTTAATTTTAATTCATTTTCTAAACTCTTAATTTGTTGAGTAACGGCTGGTTGTGTAACAAACAATTTTTTAGCAGTTTTGGTATATGATTTAGTTTTGGATAAAATTTGAAAAGTGATATATCTTTGATCTAACATAATACTTCCTTATAAGTTTTATTAATACCATAATTAAAAATGATAATTTTATTTTATATTAACATACAGATATACTGAAGGCATAAATTAATAGGGGGAAATCAGATTGAAAATTATATTTACACCTAAATTTTGGCTAACGATTGTTGTTACCTTTGTTTGTACAATGATTGGTACATATTTAGCAGGAATGCCATATTTAAATATTATTGGTTCATTAGTTTTAGCACTTATTTTTGGAATGTTATTGCAAGTTCAACCTAAAATAACTAATGGATTAAAGTCTGAAGCGGGATTTATTTCTAATAAATTTTTGCGTTTAGGAATTATTCTATTAGGATTTAAGTTAAATCTTAATACCTTAATGTCTTCAGGAATTAAAACCATTTTACTGGCTATTTTAGTAGTTTTAGGAACAATTACAGGAACTTATTTACTTAACCGTAAACTAGGGGTTAATAAGGAATTATCAATTCTAACTGCTAGTGGAACTGGTATTTGTGGTGCGGCAGCTGTAATGGGGATTTCACCACAGATTAAAGTTAGTTCAGATAAACAAGCACAAAAAGAAGAGGACCAAGTACTGTCAGTCGCAATTGTTGCTATTATGGGAACTGTTTTTACTTTGATTGAAATTGCAATTAAGCCCTTATTACACATGGCACCTGATCAATTTGGTGTTATGGCAGGTGGTTCTTTACATGAAATTGCTCATGCAGTTGCTACTGGTAGTTCCGATGGTCCAATTGCGTTAAATATTGCAATTATTACTAAGTTGTCTCGAGTATTGATGCTAGCTCCAGCTGCCTTAATTATTGGAATCTGGTATCAAAAGACAACTACTAATGGTGAAGTTAGTGGTAAACGTAAGCTACCAATTCCATGGTTTATGGCTGGCTTTATTTTAACTAGTGTTATTGGAACATATGCTCATTTTAGTGCTGGATTATTATCAATTTTAGTAAATGCTGCTTACATTTTCTTAGGAATGGCAATGGCAGCATTAGGGATGACTGTTAACTTCAAAGTGCTACTTAATCGCGGAATTAAGCCATTAATTGCTTCGTTTACAAGTTCCGTTATCTTATTAGTATTTGTAATTATTGTTAGTAAATTATTCTTTTAACATAGTAAACAAAAAATGTCGCTAGTTATAGCGGCATTTTTTAATCTTCATTTTTAATAATATAATTTTTAAAGCGGTTCATTTGTGAAGCAGGCATTTCGGCTTTTATCTTAGTTCCTTCAGCAAGATAGTCAGTCGCTAATACATTCGCACTATTATTTAAGTAATTTATAATTTCACCTTTATCAAATGGAATCATGAATTCAGCAGTAGTGTAATTAGAATAACTATTATCTTTAATTACTTTAACTAATTCATCAATAGAGTCATCTTCATTAGATGAAATAATTAGATCATCCCCCACACGTTCAGGGCGTTTTTCATTAGCGAGATCTGCTTTATTGAATACTGTAATCATTGGGACATTTTCGACGCCAATTTCTTTTAAAGTCTTTTTAGTAGTTTCCATCATTAATGTTTTATTTTCATCAGATTCATCAACTACTTGTATTAATAAATTAGCATTAGCAGCTTCTGATAAAGTTGAACGAAAGGCCTGTACCAATTGATGGGGCAATTTGCTAACAAAGCCGACCGTATCAGAAAGTAACATATTTTTATTATCGGGGAAGGTTATTTTTCTGACGCTAGTATTTAACGTAGCGAATAACATATTTTTAACCATTACTTGTTTTTCTACATTTTCACCATAGCGACTTACTAGTTTGTTCATAATAGTTGATTTGCCAGCGTTAGTGTATCCAACTAAAGCAACCGTTGGAATATTAGTTGAATCACGTTGCTTACGTTGAGTCTTATCTGATTTTTGAATTGCTTTTAATTCATTTTTAATATGAGTGACGTCTCTTTCAATTGCACGACGATTTAATTCGATTTGAGATTCACCAGAACCACGATTGGTAAATCCACCGCCACCTTGTTGGTCTAATCTCTGACTGGCACTGGTATGCAATCTAGGTAATTGATATTCTAATTTAGCTAATTGTACCTGCAATTTAGCTTCATGAGTTTGTGCACGATCGCCAAAAATTTCTAAAATTAATCCTGTACGGTCGATAACTTTAGTATTAGTTTTTTTCTCTAAGTTTCTTAATTGACTAGGTGATAGTTCATCATTCACGATAATCATATCAGCATTGTAATCAATGATATCGGTTGCTAATTCTTCGACTTTGCCTTTACCAAAGTAGGTCGCTGAGTCGGGATGATCTAACTTTTGTACTAATGTAGTAGTTACTTCGATATTGTTAGCGTTTGCTAAGGCTGTTAGTTCATCCATTGAATAATCGAACTCTTCATTGTCTAAATTTAATCCGATTGTAATTGCAGTTGTTTGCTTTTTATCCACTCGATCATCCTCCTTGATTTGCTATATTATAACATTTTTATACACTAATTAATTTGGTTATGATAAATTTACAAAATATTATGTAAATATATAGTTACTAATAGATCAATTGATTGTCACTAAAAGTTACATGGAAATAAGCCTTCATTGAAAAATTAAAATAAAATTATAAACATATTTTTTATGTTAACTTTAATAATTTCAATAGATTAACTGTAATTAAAATGTATAGCATATAAATGTTTAATTTATGATGATTTTTATTATGTAATCTTAAAGCAACTAATATAAAATATAATCAATCTTATGTTAGGTTAAGTAACATAAAAACGATAAAAATACGTAAAATTAAAATTAAATTAGAAAATGTCTTGCTTTTAATTATAAAGTAATGTTAATATTTTATTAATCCTTTTAAAAGAAGTTTAATCTATTTCGCGAATAGGTGTATGTAATTGGGGGTAAGGATATTATGAAGTTAAGATCTATGTTAGAAGTTGGTGCTGTTGGAGCAGCATCAGCATTCTTATTGGTCGCTTGTGGTAATAACAGCGGCAAAGAATCAAGTAGTAAGTTAATACAATGGCAACAATCAGCTAACTTAACTACTCTGGATGCATCAAAGGTTACAGATAATACAGCTTTTGGTACATTGAACAATAGTAATGAAGGATTATTAATGTCTGGTGAAAATAATACAGTTAAACCAGGTGTTGCTGAAAGCTATAAGGTTTCAAAAGATGGGAAAACATATACATTTAATTTGAGACACTCTAAGTGGAGTAATGGGGAACCAGTTACTGCCAAAGATTTTGTTTATGGTTGGCAACGCACAGTAAATCCAAAAACCGCTTCTCAATACTCATACTTATTCGATCATGTTAAAAATGCAACCGAAATTGGTAAAAACAAAGCACCACTTTCTTCTTTAGGTGTTAAAGCAGATGGTGATTATAAATTAGTTGTAAGTTTGACCAAACCTCAAACATACTTTAAATACTTAGTTGCAATGGCACCATTTTATCCACAAAGTGAAGCAGTGGTTAATAAATATGGTAATTCATATGGAACTAACAGCAATAATATGATTTATAATGGTCCATTCAAGGTAACTGGTTGGACTGGTACAAATGATAGTTGGAAGTTAGTTAAGAACAATGATTACTGGAATGCTAAGAATATTAAATTTGATGGTGTTAAGTTTAATGTTCAAAAAGATCCAAACACTGCTTTGAATCAATATCAAACTGGTGGTTTAGATATCGATACACTTTCTGGTAAACAACAGGTGAATGAATTTAAAAATAGTAAAGAATTACACAGTGCTAAAGGTGCAACCACTTTTTACATTGAAATGAATGAAAAAAACAATCCAGTATTTAAGAATGCTGACATTAGAAAAGCTATTTCATTAGCTATCGATCGTAAACAATTTACCCAAGATGTTTTAGGTGATGGTTCAACTCCAGCGGTTGGATACGTTGCTCCAGGAATGTCTAAACATAATGGTAAAGACTTTACAGATGATGCTGGAACTAAAGAAGGCGTTAGCTACAATTTGGCAGAAGCTAAGAAGCTATTCGCTAAAGGTTTAAAAGAAACTGGCAAAAAATCTGTAAATGTTTCAATGCTATCTGATGATACTTCTGCTGGTAAAAACACAACAGAATATTTACAAACTGCATTAGAAAAGATACCTAATTTAAAGGTTACTGCACAAAATATTCCATTTAAATCAAGATTAAGCCGTTCACAAAATGGTCAATTTGATATGGTAGTAAGTGCATGGGGCGCTGATTTTCCAGACCCAATTTCATTCTTATCATTATTTACAAGTGATGGTTCATATAATAATGGAAAATGGAGCAATAAAGAATATGACACTTTAGTACAAAATGCTGAAGGTAAAGATGCTAATAATGCTGGTAAGCGTTGGGATGATCTTGTCAAAGCTGAAAAGGTATTGATGTCAGACCAAGGAATTATTCCTATCTATCATCAAGTAACCCCAAGAGTTATTAAACCAAGAGTTCAAGGAATTCAATTCTTCCCAACAGGTTCACCATATAATCTTAGAGATATAACTTTATCAAATAAATAGTACACAAGTTATTTGAGATATTATCAATAGATAGACTATAATAGGAGATAAGTTAAATGCTTACTGTATTTTATAGCAGGTGTTTAACTTTTTTCCGTACATATTAAACATAGTTTAGTATAAAAACTAAAAAGATTGTGAGGAGTCATTATGGTAAGATATCTGGCAAAACGAATATTTTATTTAATCTTGACATTATTTATTGTAACGACAGTTACTTTCTTCCTTATGAAGATAATGCCAGGGACACCATTAACTAATGAAGCGAAGCTATCGCCTTCAGAAAGAAATATGGTTTTACAACAATATGGTTTAAATAAACCGGTATGGCAACAATATATTAGTTATATTGTGAATGCTGTACATGGTAATTTTGGAACATCATTCCAATTTAGTGACCAACAGGTTTCTTACTTAATTTCTAGTCGTGTTGGACCATCATTATTACTAGGTCTACAAGCAATTATTGTAGGAGTTTTGGCAGGAATTGTGGTTGGATCATTAGGAGCCATTAAAAAGGGAACATGGATAGACACAACAACTACTATTGTTTCAATTCTAGGAATTTCAATTCCTTCATTCGTTCTTTCAATCTTATTACAATACTTTGTTGCATTGAAATGGGGTTGGCTACCAATTGCTGGTTGGAGCGGATTTGCTTATACGATTCTGCCAACGCTGGCGTTAGCAGCAATGCCATTTGCTGAATCAGCTCGATTCGTTAGGACTGAAATGGTTGATGTTTTAAGTGCTGATTACATTGAATTAGCTCGTGCTAAAGGTTTAAGTAAATTTGGTATTATTTACCATCATGCTTTAAGAAATAGTTTGATCCCATTGGTAACAATCGTTGGACCACTAGCTGTTAATATCATGACAGGTTCACTTGTTGTTGAAAATATTTTTGCCATTCCTGGAATTGGTGAACAATTCGTTAACTCAGTTGTAACTAATGACTACCCAACTATTATGGGACTAACAATTATGTACTGCTTTATGTTATGTGTGGTACTACTAATAACCGATATTATTTATGGATTAATTGATCCAAGAATCAGAATTACAGGAAAGAGGGGTTAAAACATGGCAGATAAAGAACAAGAATTACCAAAAGATGCTTTTGAACCTTTATCAGATGGTTCTCATCTAGATAATGAAAAAATTGCTGCTCCTTCGTTAACTTTCTTAAGAGATTCTTGGCGTCGTTTGAAGAAAAATAAAGCGGCAATGGTTTCATTGATTATTTTAGTTTTATTATTTGTAGTTGCCTTTGGATCAGCATTGGTACCATCAATGAATAACGTTTCTACTAATCCAAATCTTAATAATTTACCACCACGTATTCCCGGAATTGATATTCCTGGATTTAATGGAATTTTAGTTCAAGGTGGGCAAAGAGTTAATGCTTATACAGGTGCTGCTGCTAATCATTATTTCTGGTTTGGTAGTGACTATTTAGGTCGTGACTTATTAGCTAGAACATTGTATGGTACTAGAATTTCATTAATCATTGCAGTTGTAGCAACTTTCTTTGATTTAACCATTGGGGTTGCTTATGGAATCATTTCCGGCTGGATGGGCGGAAAAGTTGATACTATAATGCAAAGAATTATTGAAATTATGCTATCAATTCCAAACTTGGTTGTTATGATTTTGTTACTACTAATCTTACATCCAGGAATTCCTGCTATTATTATTGCAATTGCCTTTACTAGTTGGATTAACATGGCACGTTTAGTTCGTGCTCAAACATTGGAATTAAAAAATCAAGAATTTGTGTTAGCTGCTAGATCATTAGGTGAAAGTTCAGTTAAGATTTCATTTAAGCATCTATTACCTAACTTAACTAGTGTTATTATCATTAATACTATGTTCACAATTCCAAGCGCTATTTTCTTCGAAGCATTCCTATCATTTATCGGAATTGGAGTTCCAGCTCCAGCTGCTTCATTAGGTACTTTAATTAGTAATGGTCAAAAATCATTCCAATTCTTACCATATCAAATGTGGGTTCCCGCAGTTGTGCTATCAGTATTAATGATTGCATTTAACATTTTAGGTGATGGATTGCGTGATGCATTTGATCCAAAATCAAGAGAGTAGGTGACATAGAATGGAAAACAAAGATGATATCCTAGAAGTTAGAAATTTAACTATTAATTTCAAAACTTATGCAGGTAAAGTTCAAGCCATTCGTGACATTAGTTTTGATTTAAAGAAAGGTGAAACCTTAGCAATTGTTGGTGAATCCGGTTCTGGTAAATCAGTTACTACTCGTAGTATTATGGGTTTGAATGCACCTAACGCTGAAATTGCTGGCGGTAGCATTAAGTTTAAAGATGAAGAAATTTTAGATAAAAATGAAAAACAATTAAGTAAAATTCGTGGTAAAAGCATTGCTGAAATTTTCCAAGATCCAATGACTTCATTGGATCCAACTATGAAAGTTGGTAAGCAAGTTGCTGAACCTTTACGTATTCATCAAGGAATGAGTAAAGAAAAAGCCATGGAAAAAGCATTAGAAATTATGCAATTAGTTGGAATTACTAATGCTAAAGAAAGAATCAATGATTATCCATATCAATTTTCTGGTGGGATGAGACAAAGAATTGTAATCGCAATTGCTTTAGTTAATTATCCACAAGTATTAATTGCTGATGAACCAACCACTGCCTTGGATGTTACCATTCAAGCTAAGATTCTTCATTTAATGAAGGAACTGCAAACCAAGATTAATACTTCCATTATCTTTATCACTCATGATTTGGGTGTAGTTGCAGGGATGGCTGATCGGGTTGCAGTTATGTACGCTGGAAAAATTGTTGAATATGGTACTGTTGATGAAATCTTCTACAATGCTAAGCATCCATATACATGGGGATTACTAGGTTCAATGCCTACCCTTGATACTGATGTTGATGTATTACCATCAATTCCAGGAACACCACCTGATTTGTTGGATCCACCAGTTGGGGATGCTTTTGCTGCTAGAAATAAATATGCACTTAAGATTGATACATTAAAACAACCACCATTCTTTAAAGTTTCAAATACTCACTATGCAGCAACTTGGTTATTAGATGATCGTGCACCAAAGGTCACCCCACCAGCTGACATTGTTAAGAGACAAGAACACTTTAAAGCAACACATAATAATTAATAATTAGGTGGTGAAATCATGTTAGAAGAAAATGCTCCCAAGATTCTAGAAGTTGAGGGACTAAAACAATATTTTAATGTTGGTAAAGCAGATGAAGTAAAGGCTGTTGACAATATTTCATTCAATGTTTATAAGGGTGAAACTTTTGGCTTAGTTGGTGAATCTGGTTCTGGTAAAACCACTACTGGTCGTGCAATTAGCCATTTGTACGAACCAACAGCTGGAAAAATTATTTTTGATGGTAAAGATGTTTCTAAATTAAGACATAAAGCACAAAAGCAACAATTTAGAAGCGATATTCAAACTATCTTCCAAGATCCATATGCTTCTTTAAACCCTCGTATGAAGGTTGAAGATATCATTGCTGAAGGAATTGATATTAATCATTTAGCTAAGGATAAAGAAGATCGTAAACGTCAAGTTGAAGATTTATTGGAAACTGTTGGATTAAACAAGGAACATGCTAACCGTTATCCTCATGAATTCTCAGGTGGACAAAGACAACGGATTGGGATTGCTCGTGCCTTGGCAGTAAAACCTAAATTCATTATTGCTGATGAACCAATTTCTGCATTGGATGTTTCAATTCAAGCACAAGTAGTTAATTTATTGAAGGATTTACAAAAAGAACGTAAATTAACTTACTTATTCATTGCCCATGATTTATCAATGGTTAAGTATATTAGTGATCGAATTGGTGTTATGCACTATGGTCGGATGTTAGAAATTGCAGATGCTGATGAACTTTATGCAAATCCATTACATGATTATACAAGAAGTTTATTATCAGCAGTTCCAGTTCCAGACCCAGAATATGAACGTACTCGTCAAACTGTTGATTACGATGCAAGTAAAGAAGATGATGGCAAGGATCGCAAGTTAGTTGAAATTGCACCTCGTCATTATGTTCGTGCATCTGATGATGAAATTGATATGTATAAAAAACGCTTGAAAAAATAGTTAGTATCATAAAAAAGACCCGTTATCATTTTGATAACGGGTCTTTTTTATTGATTTATTTATTATACATTTTCATCAGTACGATTATAATATTGTACTTTGATGTTTGTGCCATCTGGTTCAGCAGTTAATTTAGAAACACTACCATTTAAAATTGATTCAGAAACATCAATGCTACTATCAGCAAATTGGTCAATTGCCCATCTAATGATAGTACCATGAGCAGCAATTAAAACATTTTCGCCATCTTTAGCATTTTGAATAGCATTCTTTAATCCAGGCATAAAACGAGCACGAATATCACTATCAGTTTCAGCATCACCATAAGGATCAGCTTCAGCAATTAAGTCAGCAGTGCCACCCATACCTAGTTTATCAATCATTTCACCATAGCTACCCATACCTTTAGGGCCACCAATTTGGTGCCAAGCTTGTTCACTATCATTTCCTTCAAAATAACCAAAGTTTTCTTCACGAAATGCAGTGTCCATAATCGGTTCTTCAAGTGATGAAGGATTTTGTTTCAAAATATATTTACCAGTGTCATATGCACGTGGCATATCACTTGAGTAAGCATGGTCAAATTTAATTTTACTTAATCTTTTACCAGCATCTACAGCGTCAGCAACTCCTTTAACAGTTAGTGGAGCATTAGCTGATCCTTGAATACGGAAGTATTTGTTTAAATAAGTTTGTCCATGACGTACTAGATAAATATTGATCATAAAAAAACCTCCTATTTTTTCATAAGTCTCTATCAACACTGATTTTATCATATAAATTCATACTAATAAAAAGATGACCCTCAGTGTAAAAACTTTGTTTTGTTTCTTATTTGTGCTAAAATTATTAATCAACTTTTGAATGGAGGAAATGTCTAGATGACTGACTCAATTAGAAAATATGAAACTAAACATTTAAAAAACGTCTTAGGAAAAATAGGCGTTGCTAAAACCGAAGCGGCACAAAAAATTAATCGTGCTGAAAAAGATGAAAGTGCAATTAATAAAAACTTTTATAATGATGTTCGTTTAAAAACAAATACTTATAGTGGGATGATGGAAACTTCAGTTTCGATTCGTCAACAACAACAAATGCTTGAAGAACGTGAGAATAGTTGGAAACATGCGACCAAAGAATATGATAAGTTAAATAAAATGGAACGACGTCCATACTTTGCACGTTTGGACTTTGAAGAGGCTGGAGAAGACCAACCAGAAACTATTTATATTGGATTAGGTTCTTTTGCCGATAGTCCTGATCATTATTTGATTTATGATTGGCGTGCACCAATTTCAAGTATTTATTATGATAGTAAGATTGGTAAATTAACTTATAATACCCCAATGGGTCCCCAAGAAGTTAATGTAACGTTGAAACGTCAATTTCAAATTAAAGATGGTAAGATTGATACTATTTTTGATACTGACCAAGTAGTTGGAGATCAAATGTTACTAGATAATTTAAATGGTAAATCTAGTACTAAGATGAAGAGTATTGTTACTACCATTCAAGCAGAACAAAATAAGATTATCCGTGATACTGATTCAGACTTATTATTTGTCCAAGGAGCTGCTGGTTCTGGTAAAACAGCCGCTGTTTTACAAAGAATTGCTTTCTTGCTATATCAATATCGTGGTAAGTTACATTCTGGTCAAGTAATCCTATTTTCACCGAACCAATTGTTTAATGATTACATTAATCAAGTGTTACCTGAATTAGGGGAACAAAATATGGTGCAAATGACCTATTATCAATACAGTAGTTTGCGTGTTCCACATATGAATGTTGAAACACTATCTGAACGATTTGAAGAAGATAATTCTGAAGATGGTCAAGTTCGCAAAATTAATAATCTTAAGAACAGTTTAGATTACTTTAAAGCAGTCACAGCTTATGCTAATCATTTAAATACCGAAGATATGAAATTCAAGAACTTGAAGTTTAATGGTGAAATCTTTATTTCTCGTGAGAAGATTGCTGAAATCTACTATAGTTTTAATGAAAATTATAATTTGAGAAATCGCCTTTCCGCAACTAAAGAAAAACTTATTAAGATGTTAAATCGTCGTGTTAAAGCCGAAATGAAAACTGATTGGGTCGAACAAGCAGTTCAAGACTTAACGCGTGAACAAATTGAAGCAGTGCAAAGAACCCATCCAGATGAATTTGAAAATGCGGATAAAGAATTTAATTTCTTAGCTAAACATATTGTCATTGGGGCCTTTAGAAAAATTCGCAAACAAATTGTCCATGCACGTTTCTTAAGAATTAATAATCAATTTGTCCACATGCTAAGAAACATTCCTAATTTAGTTAATTTGAATGATTATGATTTAACTAAAGATGATTGGGAAAAGAGTGTTGATCATTCCATTGAACAAATGAAGTCTGGTGATATTTCAATCTCAGATGTATCAGCTTACTTGTATCTATTTGATAAGATTTCTGGTAAACGTGCCAAAACTGACATTAGATATCTATTCATTGACGAAGTGCAAGACTACACGGCCTTTCAAATGGCTTTCTTGAAATTCACATTTCCACGTGCTCGTTTCACATTATTAGGGGATTTGAATCAAGCTATCTTTACTCATGAAAATAGTCATAAATTATTAAAAGAGTTGGGAACAATGTTTGATCCTGAAAAGACCAATGTTGTGCAACTGACTAAATCATATCGTTCAACTGAACAAATCACTGACTTTACTAAACATCTGTTAGGTAATGGTGTCGAAATTGAATCCTTCGCGCGTGAAGGTGATAAACCGATGATTAATGTAGTTAATGATCAAAAAGCTGCCCTTAATAAATTAAATGATAAAATCAACGCTGATAAGCAAAAACATGATACCACCGCTATTATTGTGAAAACATTAGCGGATGCGGAATCATTATCCGAACGATTAAACCAAATAGACGTAAAAAATGCGCTTATTAGAACTGAAAACCAACGCTTGGCTACTGGGACATTAATTATTCCTTCATACCTTGCAAAAGGGCTAGAATTTGATTCTGTAGTGATGTGGGATGCTAGTGCTGAACAATATGGTGATGAAGCTGATCGTCAATTAGTTTATACAATCTGTACGCGTGCAATGCATGAATTAACGATTATTGCTGAAAAACAATTATCACCAATTTTTGATAACGTACCTAAAGAACTTTATGATTTACAATAATCCGGATTAGTAACAAGCAAAAAGAGCTTAACTAAGCAAGTTAGGCTCTTTTTTAATACACATAAATATAGAAATGTTATGATTAAAAGCAATTATTTATTTTATTGGAGGGATTGCTTTGGCAAATCCAATTAACTATTACACATTTAAAAAAGATGAGTGGAAAAATTTTTATCACACTCAATCAGTACCATTAACTAAAGAAAGTTTAAAACAAATCAAAGCTTTTAATGATCAAATTTCATTGCAAGATGTTAAAGATGTTTATATTCCAATTGTTCATTTATTAGATTTATGTACAAAGAACTTTAATGATTGGCAAAAAATTAAAACCCAATTTTTAGATAAAGAAAATCGCAAAGTACCATTTATTATCGGAATTTCTGGAAGTGTGGCTGTTGGTAAGTCGACCACGGCTCGTTTATTGGAAGTTTTACTAAGCCATTTCTTTCCTAAAAAGAAAGTACAGTTAATTACGACTGATGGTTTCTTATATAATACGAAAGAATTAGAACGTCGTGGGATTATGCAACAAAAGGGTTTTCCAGAAAGTTACGATATGAAAGCCTTAATTAACTTTTTAAATGAGGTTAAGTCAGGGCAACCTAATGTTAAATCACCAGTTTATTCGCATGAAGTCTATGATATTATTCCTAATCGTTATGATATTATTGACCGTCCAGATATTTTGATTATTGAGGGAATTAATACCCTCCAATTACCAAGTAATCAACAAATTTATGTTAGTGATTTCACTGATTTCTCAATTTATATTGATGCTGCTGATAATTTAATTGAAAAATGGTATTTAGATCGCTTTAAGAAGTTGATGGATACGGCTTTTCAAAACCCTTCAAACCATTATTATGAATTGGCGCACTCTAATCGTGAAAAAGCGGTCCAAATGGCTAAAGATGTTTGGCAATCAATTAATTTACCGAACCTAGAAGAAAATATTAAGCCCACTAGAACGAGGGCTGATTTAATTATTCATAAAGGTGAAGAACACCGGATTGACAATATTTTACTAAGAAAATACTAAGCAGCAAAATTTGACACAATCTTATCTTCTCGGTATGATTAAAAGCAATTTAGAAAAGGAGCGTGGATGGTTTGGCTGAAATGGACCTATCTTCATTTGATAAAATTTTGGTGCTTGATTTCGGTAGTCAATACAACCAACTAATTACTCGTCGTATTCGTGATTTTGGTGTATATTCCGAACTTAAGTCTCACAATATGTCAATTGAAGAGATTAAAGCTTTTAACCCTAAGGGAATTATCTTCTCTGGTGGGCCTAACAGTGTTTATGCTGATGATGCCTTGAAAGTTGATCCTAAAATTTTTGAAATGAATATTCCAATTCTAGGAATTTGCTATGGAATGCAATTAATGGCATATGACCTAGGTGGAGGAAAAGTTGACGGTGAAGATCATGGTCAGTATGGACATGCTGATATCGACATTACTTCTGATAATGCTGATTTATTTAAGGGCTTACCTAAAAATCAACCAGTTTGGATGAGTCATGGGGACCTTGTTAGAAAGGCTCCAGATGGCTTCGAAAATGTGGCTTCCGCAAAAGATTGTCCCATTACTGCAATGCAAGATACCGCTAGAAAGTTCTATGGAATTCAATTCCATGCTGAAGTTAGAAATACCAAATACGGTACTGACATCTTAAAGAACTTCGTGTTTAACGTTTGTGGCGCAGAAGCAAACTGGTCAATGAATGATTTTATTGACTTAAAGATTAAACAAATCAGAGAAGAAGTTGGCGACAAGAAAGTTATCCTTGGTTTATCCGGTGGGGTAGATTCAAGTGTAACTGGTGTCTTATTACACAAAGCGATTGGTGACCAATTAACTTGTATCTTTGTAGACCATGGGTTACTACGTAAGAACGAAGTTGAAGAAGTTATGGATAGTTTAAAAGGTAAATTTGGCTTGAATATTATCCAAGTGGATGCAAGTGATCGTTTCTTGGGTAAGTTGAAGGGGGTTTCTGATCCTGAGCAAAAGCGTAAGATTATCGGTAACGAATTTATTGAAGTGTTCAATGATGAAGCTCGTAAGCTAAAAGATATTGATTTCTTAGCACAAGGAACTCTATATACTGATGTAATTGAAAGTGGTACTGATACTGCTCAAACCATTAAATCTCATCATAATGTGGGTGGACTTCCTGAAGACATGCATTTTGAATTAATTGAACCAGTGCGTTCCTTATTCAAGGATGAAACTAGACACTTAGGTGAAGAAATGGGGATGCCAGCTAACTTGGTATGGCGTCAACCATTCCCAGGTCCTGGTCTAGGTATTCGTGTGATTGGTGAAATCACTCAAGAAAAACTACGTATCGTGCGCGACAGTGACTTTATTTTACGTAAAGAAATTGCTAAAGCAGGATTAGATACTGAAATTTGGCAATACTTCACAGTATTACCAGGATTCAAGAGTGTGGGGGTCATGGGTGATGAAAGAACTTATGACTATACTATCGCAATTCGTGCCGTGAACTCAATCGATGGAATGACTGCTGACTTTGCACAAATTCCATGGGATGTTTTATCAAACATTTCAACTAAGATTGCAAACGAAGTTGATGGCATTAACCGAGTAGTGTATGACATTACTAGTAAGCCACCTTCGACAATTGAATGGGAATAATGCTTTATTCCTAGTTAAAAGGCGTTATCCATTTTGGATAGCGTTTTTTAATTTGCCAAAAATATCTCTTAGAATTATGATTAAAGGTGTAAAAATTACATAACTCATAGGAGATAACATGAAAAAAATATTAACTGGAGGAATTGTTACTTTATTACTACTAGCCTTATTAGGCAGTTGTATGGGTGGCAAAGATTCCTCAAAAAAGAATAGTAATTCAGGTTCGGAAACAAGTTCTAGTTTACAAAGTAGTGATCATAGTTCACCGCATAGTGATAAACATGTTGCTAAAAAGCAAGCTAAGGCTACTAAACAACATGTTCAAAGTGATAATGAACTAGCTGATTTAAATTATACTTCTGGAAATCAAGCCTTTACTTATGTAAATGATGATCATGCTAATTTAAAGACTACTGATTGGAAGTACAATCATGTTATTTACAGTAATTTAGATAATTTAAATCGTACTTCAGCAGGGAATACTGCTTACTTAGAATCACGAAATGTTGCTAATGATAGTTTACGTTCCACTCAAGATGTTAAACCAACGGGTTGGCATCAAAAATTTATTAATAGTGAAGCCATCATTAATCGTGGTCATGAGATTGCTTATAGTTTATCTAAAGGCATTAGTGTAAATGGTAATTATGAACCTAGTGTACAATCTGGGGATCAAAATAATTTAAAGAATTTATTTACTCAAACTGCTTTTAGTAATCAAAAAGTACAAACCATTTATGAGAGTAAAGTTCGTGATGCTTTACGTGCCGGTAAAAAAGTTATTTATCAAGTTAAACCCATTTTTAAAGATAATGAACTAATGGCACGTGGTGTTCATCTGCAAGCTTTGTCTACGGATAAGACTTTGAATTTAAATGTATATTTATATAATGTGCAACCAGGAATTCAATTTAACTACGCGGATGGAACTTCTAAGATTGATCATAATATGAATGTACCAACTCCATCAGGTGCACCTAGTTTTAGTGAACATCGTAATTATAATGGTGAACACTATCATCGCCATCATTATGTTAGGGATGCTGTGATTGCTGGAGCAGCTCATCACTATATTAAACGTCACTATCAAAGAAAATATGAACGCCATTATTATCATCCATATCATCGTCATTTTTATGGATATCATAGACGCCATCATCTATTTTAAATAGTAAAAGCAGTCCTTTTTTTAATAAGGGCTGCTTTTTATTACTTTTTATATTAATGTTTATTTATGGTAATATCAGATTGCAACATTTTTAAATTAAGGAGCTTTATGCAATATACAAAGAAATTAATAATTCAATTCTTTATTTTATTTTTACCATTATACTCAATCATTGATGGTTTAATTGAATTAGCACATGATAGTTTATTTCATCCTGACGTGGTAGTTTTATTTGGAGTATTAGTAATTGGAATTATTAGCTTAATAAATATCATTATTTTTATTAATAAATTAATCTCATTAGGATGGCATAATATGCCAATATATTACAAAATAATGTTTGTATTTCATTTAATTTTGTTTATACCTAGTTTTATTGTTTGGTTGTCATTCTTTGAAATTGTTCCATTTAATTTTGAAAACTTCATTTATTATTTGGTTCATGTTTAGAATGTACTTAATTGTATATAATATGTTCTATAACTAATTCAATGGAGAGCTTATATGAATTATAAAGACAAATTATGGATACAAGGATTAATTTTATTTATTCCATTATTTATGATTATTGATGGAATGATTGAAATGGCAAAAGATGATATTTATCATCCCGATACATTTGTATTATTTGGGTTGCTAATCATGGGTGTTATTAGTTTAATTAGCGTTTTACTATCTGTCGTGAAAATTATTAGTTATGGCTGGCGTAGTATATCTACATATGATAAATGCTACTTTATTTTTTATCTGCTTTGGTTAATTCCAACCACTATTTTATGGTTATTTTTTTTAACATTATGCCAATTTCATTATTTAATTTTTAAATCAAGCATTGTCTCTTTAGACGATGCTTTTTTGTTGTTATATAATTAATGTAAATCTTTGATATGAGGAGATGAATTTAAGCATGACGCCAACAGAATTCCACAAGATTTATGATTCATTAAATCAATATGGCAAGTCAGCATTAAATTCTATCACTGATGAAAAGTCCGATTATCGAACCCATTCACATGATATTATTTATAAACGTTTCTATATTAATGCTCACGATATTGGAGAGATTTACCATTACACTAGTATTGGGGCATTAAAAAATATTGTTAAAACTAAATTATTTTATGTTGGATATATTCATTCAATGAATGATCCATTGGAAGTGCGTTATACGTATCGGGTTGCGATTGAATATTTAAAACAATTAAATGCAACTAAAAATGAAATTGTTGCGTTTGTTAATGATTATCAGCATAATAATTTTGATAGTTATGTTTGGAGCTTTTCGCCTAATCGTAATTCACAAGCATTAGGTAATTATGGGGATGTAGCATTAGGTTTTGATAGTCAAAAAATTCAACAAAAATTATCTGATCAATATACTTCACCTGATTTTAAACACATGGGTGAGGGATATGGCTATGTATTTCCGCTAAAAGTTGAATATAATCGAAAAACACATAAAGAATTTATTATGCCCATTATCAAAGAATGGCTCGATGCCTATCGTGGCTTAAGAGGAGTATGGAATTCGGTAGCTATTGATATTCGCAAAAAATGTTTAAGTTCATTATTCTTACTATCATTATGTTTTAAACGCCAAATTTTATGGCAAGAAGAAGAGTTAAGGTACGTAATTGTTAAACCTAAGCGTGATAATGTTGATTCATCAACCCTCATTAGTAATCGACCTATTTCACTAGCGAGAATTAATCCCAACATCTTACGTGAAGTCGTGCTAAGTCGTCAATCTGAATATCGTAAAAAAGAGGTCAAAGATGTATTAAATGAAAATGGTTTTTCAAAAACTAAAGTTAAGATTACTGATTTACCTTATTGAAAATATTAAATAGTATTTTTATTAATATTTATATATTATGATTATAAATATAATTTGATTTAAAAAGGAGCATTTAAATATTAATAAGAATATTTACGAAACCCCAATTGTAGGTTTATTGTTAGCGATGAATTCAGGTGCCATTGATGCATATACTTTTTTGCAACATGGGGAAGTCTTTGTTGGCTTACAAACTGGAAATTTTATTTTGTTTGGCATTAGTTTAAGTAAGCTAGCATGGTGGCAATCGCTTCGTTACTTATTTTCAATTTTAATGTTTGCTTTAGGAGTAGTTTTTATTAAGCATTTACAGGCTAGTCGATATAAAGAACATAATATTAAAAGAATTATTTTAATCATTGATGTAATTTTATTAGTTATCGTAGGGATTTTAGCAAATATACTTTCTGACATTGTTATTGTAGGTTTACTAGCAATTGCAGCTGCAGCTCAATTTCAAGAATTTAAATTGATGAATGGCAATCCATTTAATCCATTAATGATGACCGGCAATTTAAGAAAATTGTTGGATAACTTTTATTCATTTTTACGATTTAAAAATGTTAAATCAAGGAGCATATCAATTGATACATTTTTAATTTTATTTTGTTTTATATTGGGATCATTAATGATGGGATTATTAACTAATATTTTGGACGAATATGCTATTTTCATGAATGTAATTATTGTTTTAATTGTTTTATTATTTACTAATCAAAAAGTTATAAAATAGTTATTTTATTAAAGTAATGTATGAGTGTTATAACTAGAAGATATATAGATGTTATCATTAATCCAATTACATATAATTTGGAGTGATATTATTGTTTTTTCATATATTAGGATTTATGTTTTTTATTCTTCTTATTTGTTTTGCATTGTACTCTAGAAAAAACGAAAAAATAAGAAAAAAAAGAATGAATCAAATAATTAATTCTTTTCAAGAGGAAGATAGAAAAAGATTGTTAGAATATCTTAGTTCACAAAGGCGTTCATCTATTTTAGGAATGACTGTTGGAATGATTATTGGTATATATATAGCTATTATTACTTTTTCTAGTTCTGATAAGTTACCCGTATATTTTATCTGTATTATCTTGGTATTTTTTATATTAGTTTTAGATGTAATTTTAATAATACTAAGTATTCATTTTAAAAATCATAATAAATTTATGGGCATCCATTTGGATAAAATGTATAAAAGAAATAAAATATATAATTTGTATCCATATCTCGCATGGATAATATTTCATGCTTATTTGATATCGACATGCTATTCTATCTATATTATGTATAAATAATACTTTTATTTTAATTAAATATTTAGGGGTGTGAAAAATGGAAAAGTATGTATTTCAACCAACTTCAATAGATCAATTAAAAGCTAACTATGATGTAGTAATTGTTGGTTCGGGTTCAACTGGATTAGTTACTGCGATTCAAGCCTATGAATTAGGCTTAAAACCAGTTATTTTAGAAAAAATGGATAAACTAGGTGGTAATTCAACACGTGCATCTTCTGGGATGAATGCTGCTGAAACAGAAACACAATTAAAACATCATATTATTGATAGTTTTAAAGCGTTTTATAATGACACCTTTATTGGCGGTGATAAGCAGAACAATCCTGAGATGTTAGATTATTTTACTAGTCATTCAGCATTGTCTGTCGATTGGTTAGCTGATCATGGAATTGATTTAGATGATTTAACGATTACTGGTGGTATGCATACTAGAAGAACTCATCGCCCTAGCTCTGGAGCACCCATTGGGGCATTTCTAGTTACTAATTTTTTGAAAATTGTTGAAAAAGATGAGATTCCAGTTTTCAATAATATTGATGTAGATGCAATTTTAAAGAATGATAATGAAGTAACTGGCGTTCACGTTAAGTTATCAGATGGCGCTAGGAAAGATATTCATGCTAAGGCAGTTGTCTTAGCAACTGGCGGCTTTGGTGCTAGTAAAAGAATCATTGGTAAATATCGCAGTGATTTAACCCATTATCGAACTACTAATCAACCCGGAGCAACTGGCGATGGATTGAAGTTAGCTACTGATGCTGGAGCCGGATTAGTGGATATGGATAAAATTCAAGTTCATCCGACCGTCCAACAAGATAATGATCATGCTTTCTTGATTGGTGAAGCCGTGCGTGGTGAAGGTGCAATTTTAATTGATCAAAAGGGGCATCGTTTTGTAAATGAATTAGATACTCGTAAGAATGTTACAGCTGCAATTAATCAATTACCTGAAAAATCAGCAGATTTAATTTTAAATCAGGGCATTCGTGACCATGTTGGAGCAATTAATTTTTATGATTCTATTGGTTTAGTTATTCATGGAGATTCTATTAGTGATTTAGCTAAAAATATTAAAGTAGATGCTGATGAATTAAAAGCTACTTTGGATAAATGGAATCAATCAGTGAACGTTAAACATGATGCTGAATTTAATCGTACAACTGGAATGAATCGCGATATCAGTGCAGGGCCCTATTTTGCTATTCATATTGCACCAGCAGTTCATTACACAATGGGTGGCATTAAAGTGAATGCTAAAACTCAAGTCCTGAATGCAAATAATCAACCAGTGCATGGATTATTTGCTGGTGGTGAAGTTGCTGGTGGTCTACATGGTGATAATCGAATTGGTGGTAATTCCATTGCTGAAACTGTTATCTTTGGTCGTCAAGCTGGTCAACAAGTGTTTAAATATATTGAAGATAAATAAAAGGAGCTTATTTTGAAAAATAATATTGCTAAATTACTTATATTAATTGGATTAATGATACCTTTATTTAACGTTACACATATTAATGCTGATCAGTCATCGTATTTAAATAGTGTATCTATTAATCAGGATGTTAAAACTTATAAAAATCCAGCATCTAATATTAATGATCTCTATGATTTCTTTTATGTTAAGAACAAGAGTAGTTATGATCAGGAAAAACAGGTCGCTAATAAAAAACTAGATGAAGTTTTAAATTATCTGAATCATTTCCAATTTACACAAAGTCGGGCTCAATCTATTTTAAATGAAATTGTTTTTAATCATTCTGATGTTGTTAAACAAAAAGTAAATAGTTATGAAGATTTAATTAACCTTGTTAGAAAGGACTTAATCGATCCTTCATCAGTGCAGTTAAAGCCATTAAAAAAAGTTTCATCTTATCAATTTTCAGCCAAAAAATGGGAAACTGGATATGTTAATCCAGATTTTGCATATAAGTCATTGCATGTTGAAGCCTATGATGATGGTGATTATGATTGGTATAATATGAATATTCCTATTTATAAAAGTATATACAAATTAAATCATGATGATGCTCATTATAAACATGCAGATAATTATATTTATGCAACTCAGACTAAAAATAAAAAGAGCTTAGGATTTATTAATACCAGTAAACTTAAAATTAAAAAATATAATTCAAATATTTTTATGATAAAGATTAATAATCATGTTTATTATGTTCCTAAGAAGGTAAAAGTTTTATTTTTTAAGCGTACAGTTTTTGAGAAGTATAATACGCATGTAGATAATAAGGGCAATATTCTTTCATTATATTCTGCTTCTGAAAATAACTTAGGTAAAAAAATTATAATAAACAATAATGCTAAATTTCCTAAAAATAAAATATTATATTGGGTTGGAGCATTAGGATATAAGGATTATGGAAATAGATATCATTCTATTAGTAAAAAAGATCAGTTTGATTGGCAAATTGATGGATATTAATTACAGGAGGATTTCTTTTATTCAATCTAGAATTAGTTTTTTACGAATTATCTGTATCATTTGGAATTCTTTATATGGACTGGTAATGGCTTTATTTCTTCCAGTAAGTTACTTTTCATTATTTTCTTTTATGAATAAACCAATTCCTGATGCGGTTATATTACTCAGAAACTTGGTGTTTTTAGTTGGTCTAATTGGTTCCTTAATTCACTATTTATTATTTAATCAAGGAAAACACAATGGTTATCGATTAAAAGGTGCTTATTGGGAAATGTTAGTTAATCTTATTCCTGGAATTTATGGACTAATGTTAATGTTTAGAATGGAAACATATTTACCAATAGTTCTTATGGGTATTTTAATTATTCCAATTGTGACAGCATTTTTTTCTTTTTGGAATTTATCATCTATAACTAAAATAAGAAAATTTTAAAAGAATATTTAACAAAAAGCATTGTCTTTTGGGCAATGCTTTTTGTCTGCTACAATAATTTTAGGAGATGAATTACATATGCATAGCGGAGAATTAGCTGAATGGGTAGCTGCTGTAGCTGAGTCATTATCAGTTGTAGTAGCACTATTCTTACCATACTATAATAGTCATAAAGAAAAGAAATTAAAACGTCGTAATGTAAAAATTGTTATTAAGAAAATGACTGAAAGAGCCATTCAAGGTGATAAAGATGGAGTTGAACATCTACGTTCAATGTTAACTAACTTATTCTTTAATAATTTAGATTCCCGGCTAGAGGATATTATTGATTCTGGTCAACAAATTTATGAAATATTGAATAATAATGATCATCCCACAAAAGATGAAATTCAAAGAATCAAGGATTTATTAAACCAAATCGATAAAAAATAATTAAAGTGCTGAGACATAATCGGCACTTTTTTAGCATAAATTTATGAAAGGAAAAATTTTAATGGAGAATAAAAATGTTTTACCTACCCAAATTGAGGTTCGTGGTGGAAATGTGCATAACTTAAAAAATATTGATGTGGATATTCCATTAAACCAATTTGTCGCTATTTCAGGCCCATCTGGTTCTGGGAAAAGTTCACTTGCAATGGGGATTTTGTACGCTGAAGGTTCGAGAAGATATTTAGAAGCATTATCTACATATACTAGGCGTCGAATTGGGCAAAGTGCTCATACTAATGTCCGTGAAGTTCGGCATATTCCATCAGCGATTGCTTTAAAACAACGGCCTAATGTACCTTCTGAACGTTCAACAGTCGGGTCAATGAGCGAAATATTTAATATAGTAAGATTGATTTTTTCACGTTTAGGATCACCTGTTTGTCCCAATGGACATCGAGTTGCTCCCAGTTTAAAAATTGCTCAGTCAATGGATTTACCCAATGATGGTCAAAGTGGGATGGGGATGATTAAATGCCCAACTTGTGGAGTTCAATTTATGGCAAAGTCTGCAGAAAATTTTGCATTTAACTCTGGTGGGGCATGCCCCAAATGTGAAGGTACAGGTCAAGTTAGTTCACTAGATCCAGATACAATTATAGAAGACGAAAATGAATCGATTGAAGATGGTGCGATTGCACCATGGCATTTACCCGGTCGTAATTTTATGTCCTCAATTGCCCAATCATTGGGGGTTCGACTTGATGTACCATACAAAGATTTAACTGATAAAGAAAAACAGATTGTTTTACATGGTGAAAAGAAAAAATATCCTGTCGATTTTCATACTTCAACTGGCAGGGTATTTCATTCCGATAATGCTGTATATGAAAATGCATATGCATCAGTATATGATTCAATGAACAATGCTAAAAGTTCAAGAGCAATCAATCGCATTAGTAAATTTTTTCATTTTTCAACTTGTCCAATTTGTCATGGTTCACGTTTGAATCCAGAATTGTTAAATCAATTAGTTGCTGATAAAAACATTGCCGAAGTTTCTGATTTAACATTGGGTGAATTAGAGCATTGGCAAAAATCAACTAAGCAATCATTACCGGATAATATGCAACATATGGCTGATATCTTATTTGAAAGTTTAGATGATAATTTGAATCCATTACTAGAACTAGGCTTAGATTACTTAACCCTTTCTAGAAGTGGTAATACTTTATCAACTGGTGAATTACAAAGAATTCAATTGGCCAAAACTTTGCGAACAGAAACAACGGGCGTTTTATATGTATTAGACGAACCTTCAGTCGGATTACATCCTGATAATATTAAAGGCCTGATTCATATTTTTCGGGCATTAATTGCCCAAGGAAATTCATTAGTAGTGGTTGACCATGAAGTGAATATTATTAGTGCAGCTGATTGGGTAATTGAAATTGGACCTGGTTCCGGTGATGAAGGTGGTAATGTGATTGCACAAGGTACACCTAAACAGTTAACACATAACCAAAAATCATTAATTGGTCCATTTATCGATGGTAAAGCTGATATTATGCATGTTAAAGTACCATCAAATGCTAATTGTTCTGATACCAACATCAAAATAAATAATTATTATAATTTGCATAATGTGCAAGCAACTATTCCTAGTGGTCAAATTACCGCAGTTACTGGATTTTCTGGTGCTGGGAAAACTAGTCTAATTTTAAATAGTCTAGTGCCAGCTATTCGCGAATATCAGCATGGTAAGTTACCTAAACAAGTAGCTAGTTTAACGACCGGAATTAAAAATATTGTGAGTGTTGATGCTAAACCTGTTGGTAAAAATGAACGTTCAACTTTAGCTACTTACACGACTATCATGGATCACTTACGCCATATGTTTGCCCGGTTACCAGCTGCTAAAGATAAGCATTATGGCATTGGTGCGTTTTCTTATAATAATAAGCAGGGGGCTTGTCCTACTTGTGGTGGTTTAGGTAATATTCATTTAGATGTTCAATATTTACCAGACATTGAAGAAGTTTGTCCCACTTGTCATGGTGATCGTTTTAATTCTAATATTCAAGAAATAAAATGGCATGGATATAGTATTGTTGATTTATTAAAATTATCAGTAAAAGATGCGTTACCAATTTTCAAAAATGTCCCATCAATTGAAGGTCAATTACAAATTCTTGATGAAATTGGGCTGAATTATTTACATTTAGGAGAAAGTACACCCAGTTTATCTGGTGGGGAAGCGCAACGTTTAAAGTTAGTTAAACATTTGAGCAATAATCAAAGTGATACGATGTTTGTATTTGATGAACCCTCAGTTGGTCTACATCCAATCGATGTCCAAACGTTAATCGGTGTTATTAATCAATTGAAACAAAAGGGTGCGACGATTGTTTTAATTACCCATGATTTAGATTTAATGACTAATGCTGATTATATGATTGATTTAGGACCTAAGGGCGGTAACTTTGGTGGTGAAATCATGGCTACTGGAAGACCTAACGAATTAATTAAGAGTCCTAATAGTCTGACTTTGAGATATTTAAATAATCATTTTAAAAAGTTTAATTTATAAAAAAATACATCCCTAATTATTTGACTTAGGGATGTATTTTTTATTTGTTTTCATAGTACTCAATATTACGATTATTGATTGATTGACATTTACGATTATTATTACCAAATTGTTTAGCAAACCAATCAACTTGATTTTGACTAACTGTTATTTGACTATTGGTTATAATTACCCACTCTACATTTTCTGTTAATGGTGGAGTAGTAAGTGATCCAGAATAATGAAATCCATTAGCTAAGTTAGGAATCCATTCCGTGAGATTAATTGAAACATCAATTTCTTCATTAGGGACAAAGTTATTAATAATTTCTTGGATTGATGCATTAGCATTACCTATTTGTACTAATAATGCGACAACTACAGTTTGTCCAATATTATTTTTGTGAACTAAATGAATTTCAAAAGGAGCAACTTTACCATTTATAGTGTGTTCAGCGGGAGTATGAAAGTGAATTTGTTGAAAGCTAAATTCACGATTAAAAACAGTAGCGTTACCCATCCCATTTAATCTAATCGTAGTTCCATCATCAATCTCATTATTTAACTGGTAGAATTCATCTACACTGATTGGTAAAAATTCTTTATATTTATTTTGATTATCGATTGATAAATTAATCGGTGATTGCATTTTACCAAAATTATTTGGCCAATTTTCTTGATCATTATAATTTAACATCTTATGTCTTCTTTCTATAATTTTGAAATTTAGCAGTCTATCCAATTAATATGTTAATATAACATACATAATAAATAAAATGGAGGAAAATAACTTTGGAATTCACTTGGGCAAATAATGATAAAATTGAATATGGAATTAAGCAGTTTTTAGTAAAAAAAGGTGTTAGTCATCGAATGTATAACGACTTAAAAGCTAACGGAAATATATTACTGAATCATGATAATACTAAATTTGATGCTCAAGTTAAACCTGGCGATGAATTAACAGTTATTTTTCCTGATGAAAAAAGTGATGACGAGGTTGCTTTTAGTGATCATCCAATTAATATTATATATGAAGATGATAATTGGTTAGTTGTGAATAAGCCAGCAGGGTTAACTAGTGTTCCAGGTCCCTCAAATCGTGAAGATACATTAGTGAATCGCATTAAAGGTTATTTAAGAAAAATAGACAGTCACGATTTAAAGCCACATTTAATCACACGCTTAGATCGTTTTACTTCTGGTTTAGTTTTAGTTGCTAAAAATCGGTTAGCTAATAGTTTGGCAAACCAACAAGTAGCCAATCATCAGATTGAAAAATATTATTATGCGATTGTTGATGGAGTATTATCTAAGTCCCATGCGATTATTGATAAACCAATTGGCAGAGTAGGTGATAATTTTCGTCGCGAAGTGATTGCTGATGGTAAAAATGCGATGACTGAATATTGGATTGAAAAAATTGCTTCCAATAATACTTTGGTAAAAATTAAATTGCATACAGGTAGAACTCATCAAATTAGAGTACACATGACTGCATTGGGGCATCCGCTGTTAGGTGATCAATTATATAATGGACCTTTAGATAGAGGAATAAAACGCCAAGCATTACATGCTTATTATTTAAAATTCCATGATGACTTATCAAATGTCGACCGTGAATTTAAATTAGAATTACCAGCCGATATGAAAGTAATTTTATAGTGGAGGATGGAAAAATGAATAAAGATTCACAAGAACAAGTAAAATGTTTAGTTGATGGTAAAACATATTTAAGAGATGAAGGAGTAATCTTAAAGGAGTTAGCACAACCAATTTCAAATGCAATTAAACAAGATTTCCCTAAGGCTAAAATGAGTAGTTTTATTTGTGCTAATCACTTATTGAAATATCGGATGAATCGTGTAGACTCATTGATTAATTCAGATTTAAGACAAAGCCAAAAAATTAACCGTAAATTAACTAAAGCTTTAAAAGATGATAATTATGAAATCACCGACGTTAACGTTTCACTTAGTAAAAGTACTACTTTTGGGCAAAAAGTGTCAGATGCAGTTGCTAAATTTGGTGGTAGTTGGACTTTTATTTTCATTTTTGTAGCGATTCTGTTAGTATGGATGCTTATGAATGGTTTAGCAATTTTTGGTATTCACTTTGATCCATACCCCTATATATTATTGAATCTGTTTTTAAGTTGTTTTTCAGCAATTCAAGCACCAATTATTATGATGAGCCAAAATCGTTCTGCTCAACGTGATCGTTTAGATGCCGAAAATGATTTCCATGTTAATTTAAAATCAGAACATGAATTACGTATTTTGCATGCGAAGTTAGACCATTTAACACAAAATCAAATGCCCCATGATTTAGAGATTGAAAAACTACAACTACAAATTTTAGGCGAAGTTCGTTCTGAACTAACTAATTTAAGAAACGAAAATATAAAATTAAAGACACAATTAAAGCAACAAAAATAACATTAGAGGTGATAAATGATGGAAGATAATATTAAAATGGGAGCACCTGCTTTTAGCAAGATGATGTTTGTATTAAATACACCGGTTACAGAAGCAAATCATAAATACTATCGTTTCATGAACGAAGAAATGCAACAAATTGCTGAAGATATTTGGGCAATGCCTGCCTATATGAAGGAAAATGATGACTTTTCAATGTTCTTTATTCTTACTAAAATTGAATCTGGTGAAACCGTGATTGCCTTTGCTGAAGGACATTTACAAGAAAATGATTTCTCATTAGGTCAACCAATGTCATCAGGAAAAGGTTTAAATAAATTAAATGAACATGATGAAAAACGAGCTAGTTCAGTTCTTCATTTCATTAATCAAATTTCAAAAGCTGCTGAAGGAAGTTGGCGGATGCTTGAAGATTAATCAAATTAACATTCCATTTTGATGGAATGTTTTTTATTTATAAAAAAGTATAAAATTATTTGCATTTATTTAAAATGGTGATATTATATTTAAATCTAGTTTTAAATAATTAAATTGATAGGGGGCTTAATCATGTTAATGAGAAGAGCACGCATCGAAGATTTTGCAGCAATCAAACAAATTGTTTTCGAAGGAAAGGACCTACTTGCCAAACAAGGTGTTAACCAATGGCAAGATGGTTATCCTAATGCTGATTCATTAATGAATGATATTCTTAATCAATGGACTGTTGTATTAGAAGAAGATGGAGAAATCTTAGGCACCGCTGCCGTCATTCCTGGCAAAGATAACAGTTATGAACATTTAGATGGTAAGTGGTTATCAAATGGCCCCTATGTATCAATTCATCGGGTGGCTGTTTCAAGCCATCATCATGGTCGTGGCTTATCACAAAAATTATTTGAAGCCATTTATGATATTGTAAAAAATGTAAATGGCATTAATAGTATTCGAGTTGACACTAATCCTGGTAATTTAGGAATGCAACATGTAATTAAAAAATCTGGCTTTATAGAAACTGGTAAGGTGGTTCCAATTTCTGCAACTGCCAACACCGATGTTAAAAATTTTGCTTATGAACGTTTAATTAAACAACCATTATTGGTTTAAAATATCAAAAAGGTCGCTTTCTTTTAGAAAAGCGACCTTTTTTTGTTATATGTATTTATTGTATAATTAAAATATAGATAGGAGGGAGTTTAAATGCATTCACATGATGAAGAACAAAACCAAATGACCGGTAGTCGCTTTTTATTTGTGACCATTTTAAATTCATTAATTACTTTAGTGGAATTTTTAGGGGGAATTATATCTGGTAGTTTATCATTATTATCTGATGCTTTTCATAACTTAGGAGATTCCGCTTCAGTGGTGGGAAGTTATTATGCTCATCGTATTAGTGAACGTCCACAAAATAAATTTAATACGTTTGGTTATAAGCGTGCACAAATTATTTCAGCATTTCTAAATTCAATTTTCTTGTTAATGATTTCGGCGGTATTAATTTTTGAAGCAATTCCAAAACTGTTTAAACCAGAACAAATTAATGGAAACTTGATGTTAATTGTTGCTGTGGTTTCAACAGTTGCTAATTTAGTTTCAACTATTATGTTGAATCATGGTTCGAAAAATAATTTGAATGTTAAAGCTACATATCTACACCTATTAAGTGATACTTTAGCTTCAATTGGTATTATCATTGGCGGAATTTTAATTAGATTATTTGGTTGGAATATTATTGATCCCTTAGTAACCATTATTGTGGCACTATATATTATGTCTGAAACATTCCCAATTATTAGTAAAACCATTAAAATCTTGATGCAAGGTGCACCTCATGTTGATTGTTATGCAATTCAAAAAGATTTATTGAACATCGATGGAGTTACTGGAATTCATCATGTTCATATCTGGTCAGTTGATGAAAATAGTATTATGTTTTCTGCCCATGTCAATATGAAAGATATGATGATTAGTGATGCTGAAAAAATATATGATCCGATTACTAAATTACTGCATGATAAATATAATGTTGAACATGTAACATTACAAGCCGAAGTTGAACGTGGTAAAAAAGAAGACTTGTTTTATGATAATGGCACCGATATTAAATAAATTAATAAAAAGCTCAACCTCAATTTGAGGCTGAGCTTTTTACTTTATAGTCCGGCTGGTACTTTATCGTATTTTGCTTGGTACCAATCTTCCCAAGGTATTTCAGGAGTACCATTTGCTAAAAATTTAATATCTAAATCTTTTAATAGTTCGTGGTAATTTTTTCTACAATATTTAACTGTATCTTTTGCAGCATGTTCAATCGATTCAAAACGATTACGATATACTTCTCGATCAATATCCCATAAGAAGGAATTATTAATATCTTGACTAATTAATTCCATGTTTTGATCCCTGTACATTTTGACAAAGAATTTACTGAAACCTTTGACACTATTTTCTTGAGATTGTTCGCTGAGTTGGTCGAACTTAAATGATTTTTCACTCATATTTCCATCTCCAGTTTCTTATTAGTTGTATAAGTTACAATTTAATTATATATTTTTTATTAAAAAAAGTTAAATAAAAATGGTAAAATTACATTAAATGCTGTAATATTAAATATTAAAACCAAATGCATTTAGATTTTAATTTAGGAGACGCTGATAAGAATGACCCCAAAAAAAGAGGACTATTTAAAAATTATATTTGAACTAGGTGGAACTAAAGATAAGGTTTCCAATAAAAGGATTGCAATTAGTTTAGATATAGCTGCAGCATCTGTAACTGAAATGGTAAATAAATTGCTTGAAGAAGGATTAGTTTATCATGAGCCTTATTCTGGTGTATATTTAACAGAAAAAGGGATTAAGTTAGCTGAAGTATTAGTTAGAAAACATCGTATTTGGGAAAGCTTCTTAGTTAATGAATTAAGTTATCCACTTCCTGATTTAGATAATGAAGCTGAGGTATTAGAGCATGTTACAAGTGATCGTTTATTAAAAGCAATGTATGATAAACTTGGTCATCCTACTCATTGCCCACATGGTGGGGTTATTCCTAGCATTGATGGTCATTATAAAGAAGATAGTCATTTATTACTTAATGATGCTAAGGATGGTGACACGGTAGTTGTTGACCGTTTCATTGATAATCATGACTTATTAACTTATTTAGGTGATATTCAACTGGATATTGGTGATAAGCTAAAGGTGATTAAGCATTCTCCATTTGAAGGACCAGTCACGGTGCAAAATTTGACTGATAAACAAGAAAACGCAATTAGTTATAAAGCTTCACATTATATTTTTATTAAGAATTCTAACGAATAAAACGAGGATAAGTGGACAACACTGAAAACTCGTTTTTTTTATTTCACTCAAAATAATTCATGTTATAATTTGAAATAATATTATTGTTATGCAGAATGTAGGTGAATTTTTTGAATGAAAAAAGAAAAAGTAAATTAGTGGTGGAAACATGTTTGCTAGCAGGTAAAATCATGATTGAAAATGGTTCCGAAATGGTTAGAGTAAATGATACAATTGATCGAATTTGTCATAATGCTGGATTTTCTGATAGCCGATCATATGTTACTTTAACTGGTATCATAATGACCGTCAGCCCTGATATGGGTTCACAAGTGATCTCAATTGATAAGCGTAGTTTTGATTTAGAAAAGGTCTCGGTTGTTAATGATTATTCTAGGCAATTTCAGGCGGGATTAATTACTTTAGGCCAGTTTTATCATTCACTAAAACACATTGATAAGCATGTAACTAGATATCCTTTCTGGGTCGAGTTACTAGGAGCTGCAGTTGTCAGTGGAACTTTGGAAATCGTTTTTAGACATAATACTTTTGATTTTTGGGCAGCTTCCTTTATCGGTGTTCTAGGTTGGTTTGTCTATAATATTATTGATAAATATACTTCAATTAAATTTTTAAATGAGTTCATATCTGCTTTGGCAATTGGTTTTGCTTCTATTATTATGATTAGAATGCATTTAGCTAATAGTGCTGATGACTTAATTACAGGAGGACTTATGCCATTAGTACCCGGAGTTCCAATTACCAATGCAGTTCGTGATGTTTTATCGGGAAACTTAATTTCGGGACCTTCTCGTGGAGTTGAGGCAATTATGAGTGCTTGTGCTTTGGGATTTGGTGTTGCAATGGCAATTAAAATCATGGGATGAGGTGTTTGTTTGGGACTAGTTATTAATATTGTTTGTGTTTATCTAGCAACAATTGGTTTTGGACTATTGGTTAATGTGCCTAAAAGAGCACTTAATATGAGTGGAATTGTAAGTGTGTCCGGCTGGTTAGTTTATTTTTATATTAATACATATATAAGTGGATATATTTTTGCCAATTTATTTGGAACCTTTACAGTAGGTATTTTGAGCATTTTTGCTTCACGTTATAAAAAAATGCCAGTCATTATTTTTAATATTCCAGCCTTAGTACCACTTGTTCCTGGGGGGCAGGCATATCAAGTTATGAAATCATTGGCAACTGGTAACTTTATTTTAGCAAAAACTAATTTAATTCAAGTTGTTTTTATTGCTGGAGCCATTGCTTCTGGTTTCTTATTCTCTGAATTTTTAAATCAATTATATATTCGTTTGCGAGTTAATTTAGCAAACAAAAAAGAGTAGTGAAAAAATAACTTTTTCACTACTCTTTTTATTATTGCCCTAAGAAGAAACTAAAAATTAAGACTAATAATACGAATGTTGTGATATAAACATATAACATATCATGTTCTTTATAAAATGAATATATTGAAACAACTACTCGTAAAACTGGCGTTAAGATTAAACAAAAGATTCCTAACATCATGATTGCATATGGTTTTAAATTTATGATGCCGCTAAAAATTTCATTAAATGAAGAGGGGTGATAATTTCCAGCATATCCAGAATTACCAGTAATAAGAAACATCAATAGGCCGATTATCATAATCGCAGCTGATATGATAACTCCAATTCTTAAAATTTTACCAATTACTAATTCAATTTCATTCATTTCTGCTTTAGTGGTTTGCTTAGAATTATTCATTTTTAACCTCCTAGAAGCCTTTAATAACCATGCTAATACCAATATATAATAAGATTGGTACAAAACCGATGCGAATCCATCTTGCCGGTAAGATTTGCATAATTCTTGATCCAATTGTAGCACCAACTAAAATCCCTAATGCTAATGGAACTGCAATATATGGCAAAATTGATCCATTAAAGAAATAAACAGTAGCTGAAGCAGCTGCAGTCACACCCATCATTAAATTACTAGTGGCACTGGAAGGCTTTAGTGGCATTTTCATAAATGTATCCATTGCAATAACTTTGAACGCACCTGAACCGATTCCTAATAATCCAGAAGCCAATCCGGCACCAAACATTACTGATAAACCACCAGGAATATTTTCAACTTTATAATCAATTTGTTTGTGTTCTGCTTTGTCATAATAACTACCATTTAGGCGAATTCTTTTTGCAATTTTGTCATCTTTATTACTAAGGTTAGACTTATTTTTATTCATTAACTTGCGCGCCATATTAAATGATGAAAATAATAATAATAGTCCAAATAGTATGTAAAGATATTTTGTCTCTAAAATTCCAGTTAATAATGCTCCCGAAACGGCCCCGATAGTAGTTGCTATTTCTAGAAACATTGCAACTCTGAGATTCAAAACTTCGTCTTTTAAATATGCGATCGTTGATCCAGAACTCGTAGCAATTACTACAATTACACTGGCCCCAATTGCATACTTAATATCTAAGTGACATGCTAGCGTCAAAATTGGAGTGACTATAATTCCGCCACCTAATCCTAAGATAGCACCAGCAATTCCAGCGAATAGGCCAATAACTATCATAAGTATCACTGTTCCAATCATTATTTTTCCTCCTAAGATATTTAATTATTTTTATTATAACAATGATTGAATTATATACCTTTAAAAGTGATTTTTATAATTTTAATTAAAATATGAATGCATGTATATTAGCTATGTTATACTAAATTTAAAACTTTTCGAGGAGGATCAAAATTTCATGATAATTGATAAAGATAATAAAAGAGTTTTTAAAATTACTTTGGGATTAATATTATCATTATTTATTTCAATTTCAGTGAGTATGAATTCTGGTTATTTAAAATTTATTGATTCAATTATTATTGGATCAATTCAAAAATCTCAAGGTGGTTTGAAAGAACATTTGATGCATTTATCGACAACATTAGCTAGTCCTAAAATGGATATTGTCTGGATATTAATTATTGCATTTTTTCTCTGGGGATTTAGAAATAAAATTGTAGCACTATGGTCAATTTTTACCATTGTTGGTGGGGACGCAGTTGCCTTTATTATTAAAAATATTGTTAGAAGACCACGTCCATCATTACATAGTGCAGCTGATACTGGATTTAGTTTCCCTAGTGGACATGTTTTTGGAATCTTTATTGTTATTAGTATCGTATGGATTGTCTTAGTACCAATGATTAAGAGCTTAAAGAAGCAATTATTTATACAAATTATAACTTTCATTTTCTTATTGTTAGTCATGGCATCACGTATTTATTTGAATGCTCATTTTCCCACTGATACTTTGGGTGCTGCATTTATTGCCTATACTTGGGTACAAATTTCTGAAATATTTTATGTTAGATATGCTCCGCGTTTGAAAGAGCATTGGCATCCAGTACGTCATTCATATTTATAAATTAAAAAGCTGATATCATTTTGATATCAGCTTTTTTATAGAATTTGTTTTAGCCAATCATTGGATAATTCAAACCATTTAGCAACATGCGGATTATTTGAATCTTCATTCCAAGCAGTTACTTCATTGGCTAATGCCATTCCATGAGGGCCATGGTGGAAAATGTGTAGTTCATTGTCGATTTTATGTTTATTTAAACTCATTGAATATTTTAAAGAATTGGTAACTGGAACAAATGGATCATCGGCGGTATGCCAAATAAAAGTAGGAGCATTAGTATCAGTTACATGTTCTTCAGCAGCTAATTCTTTTTGTTCACCAGCCCAATTATCAATAGTTTCTTTATCACCTGGGAAACCAAGTGTTAAATCTGTAACTGGATAATTTAAAATAACAGCGTTGGGTTTTAACATTTTAGCATCATATGTTGAAACTTTGTCCATTAGCCATTTACTGTCATAAAAATCGTTATATAAACTAGTGATATGACCACCGATTGAGAAGCCAGAAATCACAATTTTATTAGGATCAATATTCCATTTACTAGCGTTTTTACGAATCATTTTGATTGCATTTGCTAATTCTATTAGTGGATTAGGTAGTAATGGACGTGCTTCTTGTTCAAAAGTATATCTAATAAAGAAGCTTTGGTAGCCTTTAGCTGAATAATTTAAGGCAATACTTTCAGCTTGTACCATTGGAATATGGTTATATGAACCACCAGGTAGAATTATTATCGCTGGGTGTTTGAAATTATTAGTTTCAACATCAGCTGGTCTAAGGTATCCTTTAATAAAAGCGTTTGAATTTTTACGAATTGATTCTTTTATTATTTTCATATTTGCACCTCAAATATATAATGTCTGTAATTATTCTAACGCAAGAAAGGCGGCAATGTCTGTTGAAAAACATAAATATTAATCTAGGGGCCATTAAGATAGATAAATTGAATCATAATGACTTTAAAGATTACTGGGAAATGATTTCAAATGATGATGTAGCTAAAAAAACTGGTTTTGAACCAGTTAAAGATGAAATTAAAGCTAGAATGCTTTTTCAATCAGAAAATGAAGATCATATAACTTTTGCCATTAGATTAATTGATTCTGGCAAGGTCATCGGTTTAATTAATTTATTTCCTGAAATTGGTGAAAACTTTGAACCAGTTTATTCTAATTTAGAATTAGGCTATTTTATGAATAATGATTATCAAAAAAGAGGTTATATGACCAAAGCTTTACTAGCAATAATTAACAATTTTGATGAATCATCTTTAATCGAGGCCACAGTAGATCAAAATAATAAGCCTTCAATGAAGGTTCTAAACAAATTAGGTTTTCATTCAATTGATAAATATGATGGTTATAAAACGTTTGAATTAAAATTATCATAGTTATTGTTTAATTAATTTATATGTTATATAATAACTAAGTAAATCTAAGAAGAGGCGCAAATGACATTAATAACCAATCTTTTTCAATAAAGTGATGTATATAGATTGGTGAAAGGGGATTTTGCCGAAACTAATAGCTGCTTTATCAACCATTAGTTGGGGCTCAGTTGAATAAGCTGAGGACTGTCGTAGTTTTTCTACGGAGTGCTTTCTAGAATCAATAATTAAAAATTGATTGATTACGGATCTCTTCTTTTTATATGGGGAGATCTTTTTTAGTTATTTTTCTGATGGCACCTCTTAGAATCATAAGAGAGGATGACATATTATGAGTGAAAACTCACAAGATAGAGGGGTAAAGAGACGACTTAAGACAAGACACGTTTCAATGATTGCCCTAGGAGGTTCAATTGGAACCGGATTATTTGTTGCTTCAGGTTCAGTTATTAGTCAAGCCGGGCCAGGTGGAGCATTAGTTGCCTATTTCTTAATGGGACTAATGGTTTACTTTTTAATGACTAGTTTAGGAGAAATGGCTACTAACACACCTGTTTCTGGTTCATTTTCTGTATATGCTTCTAAATATGTAGATCCAGCTTTGGGATTTGCGATGGGATGGAACTATTGGTTTAACTGGGCCATTACAGTGGCGGTTGATATTAGTACAGCTGCCTTAGTAATGAAATTCTGGTTACCTAATATGCCTAGCTGGATATTCAGTGCGATTACGTTAGTATTAATCCTATTAATCAATGCCTTGTCAGTTAAAGCATTTGGTGAAACTGAATTTTGGATGTCATTGATTAAAGTTATTACCATTTTTGTCTTTTTAGGTGTTGGAATCCTAACTATCTTTGGCATTATGGGTGGTCATACAATTGGCTTATCTAATTTCCACTATAAACAAGCACCATTTGTTGGTGGAATTCCAATGATCTTAGCAGTTTTTGTGGTTGCTGGATTTTCATTTCAAGGAACTGAATTAGTTGGGATTACTGCTGGTGAAGCTAACAATCCAAGTAAAGCTGTTCCTCGTGCAATCAAAGATGTATTTTGGCGCATTATTTTATTCTATATTTTAGCCATTTTTGTAATCGGAGCAATTATTCCATATACCAGTCCTGATTTACTAGGATCAAGTGCTAGTGATGTTGCAATCAGTCCATTCACGATTGTATTTAAAAGGGCTGGGCTAGCTGCAGCAGCTTCAATTATGAATGCAGTAATTTTAACTTCAGTTATTTCATCAGCTAATTCAGGGATGTATGCTTCGACTAGAATGTTATATTCAATGTCACATGAAGGATATGCACCTAAAATTATGGGACGGACTAATAAACGTGGAATTCCTTATCTTGCTTTAGGTGCCACTACATTAGTTTCACTAGCTACATTTATCAGTAGTATTGCTGGTCCACAAATTTATGTTTGGTTAGTTGCTGCTTCAGGGTTAACTGGATTTATTGCTTGGGTTGGAATTGCACTGTCACACTTTAGATTTAGACGTGCATTTGTCAAACAAGGCCATAGTTTAAATGAATTAAAATATCATGCTACATGGTTCCCAACTGGTCCAATTATTACCTTGATTATTTGTATTTTGGTTATTTGTGGTCAGGATATTTCTTCATTTGTTAACTTTAATTGGGAACAAATTGGAATTACTTATATTTCAGTACCATTAGTATTTATTTTATATTTTGCATATAAATTTAAAAATCATACTAAAATTATTCCATTAGATAAAGTAGACGTTTCACCTACTGATTTAAGGGATAAAGAATAAAAATTAAAAGATGCCTCTCGTTTTGAATCGGGCATCTTTTTTATTGTTTTTAAATATTTAATGTAAGTTTTTTAATTATGTATTAAAATATAAATATTATTGATTTATTTAAGGAGAATTACATGCTTGTATTAGCAGGAACTATCGGAGCGGGCAAAACTTCACTAACTAGATTATTATCTAAAAATTTAAATTCAACTGGTTATTATGAATCAGTTGATGATAATGAAATCTTGCCATTATTTTATAAAAATCCTAAGAAATATGCATTTTTATTACAAATTTATTTTTTAAATACTAGATTTGAAAATCTTGAAAAAGCTCAGAATGAAAAATTAAGTGTGATGGATCGTTCAATCTATGAAGATTCATTAATGTTTAGACTGAATGCAGATATGAATCGTGCCACTGAAACTGAAGCTGATATTTATGATTCGTTACTCGAAAATATGATGGAAGAAATTCCTAATTCATCATTGCAAAAGAATCCAGATTTGTTGATTCATATTAGTATTTCATTTGATACAATGTTAAGCCGTATTAAAAAACGGGGTCGCAGCTTTGAACAAGTTGATAATGACCCTGGATTGTATGACTATTACCAAGATTTAAATAATCGTTATAATAATTTTTATGAAAATTATGATCAATCACCAAAAATTCAAATTGATGGTGATAAATATGATTTCATTGAAAATGATGCTGATCGTGAAATTGTTTTAAAACAGATTGATGATAAACTAAAAGAATTGAATCTAAAATAGTTGATTATCTAAATTAGATGTAATATTATTGATTATAGATGTAAACGCGATGTATGTTTATTAGTAGATATCAAGAGATGTGATGGTTGGTGGAAATCACAAGTCGAAATTTCCGGCATACGAAAAGCGGGTAGGTAATGCTACACGGAAGGTGACCGTTATCACGATACGAGTGTTTAGTTATAACTAAGAACTTGGGTGGTACCGCGAAAAGAAGGCCTTCGTCCCAATTGGATGAGGCCTTCTTTTTTATTATATATTAATAGGAGGTATTACTTATGTTAGACATGAAAATGATTAGACAAAACCCTGATTTTATTAAGGCCAGATTGGCAACAAGAGGCATTAAAGCTGAAACTATTGATGAATTAATTGGATATGATGAAAAGCGTCGTGAATTAATTCTTAAGAGTGAAACTTTAAAAGCTAATAAGAATAAAGCATCTAAGAAAATTGCTGAAGCTAAACGTAATAAAGAAGATGCTACCGATGCTATCAATGAAATGAAACAAGTTGGTGCTGACATCAAGCAATTGGATGCTGATTTAGAAAAAACTGAAAAAGACCAACATGATTTAGCTGCACATTTGCCAAATATTCCTGCAGATGGAGTTCCCGAAAGCTTGACTGAAGAAGGAGCTGTAGAATTACGCAAAATTGGTAAACCACGTGATTTCAAATTTGAACCAAAACATCATTGGGATATTGGTGAAAAATTAGGCATTTTAAACTTTGATGCTAGTGCTAAAGTTGCTGGTAGTCGTTTTGTATACTACATGGGTGCAGGTGCCAAGTTAGAACGTGCTGTATATAATTTTTACTTAGATCAAAACGATAAAGCTGGTTACACTGAAGTTTTACCACCATACATGGTAAATTCAGCTTCAATGTATGGAACTGGACAATTTCCTAAATTTTTAGAAAATAAAGCCGGTTTTGAAATAGCTGATAGTGATTTAACTATGATTCCAACTGCGGAAGTTCCATTAGTTAACTACTATCGTGATGATGTTATTCCAACTGAAAAGTTACCAGTTAAGTTTACTGCTTTAACTCCTGCATTTAGATCAGAAGCTGGTAGTGCTGGTCGTGATACTCGTGGTTTGATTCGTTTGCATCAATTCAACAAGGTTGAAATGGTACAATTTACTAAACCTGAAGATTCATGGGATGCATTAGAAAGCATTACTGAACATGCTGAATCACTACTTAAACTATTGAAAATTCCATATCATGTTATTACTTTAACTACTAGTGATATGAGCTTTACTGCTGCAATGACGCATGATCTTGAAGTTTGGATGCCTGCTCAAGGTCGTTATCGTGAAATTTCAAGTTGTTCAAATACAACTGATTTTCAAGCAAGAAGATCTCATATCCAATACCGTGATGAAAATGGTAAATTACAATATGTGCATACATTAAATGGTTCAGGTCTTGCTGTTGGTAGAACAGTTGCAGCTATTTTGGAAAATTATCAAAATGAAGATGGTACTGTTGATATTCCAGAAGTATTACAACCATATATGCATGGGATGAAGAAAATTATTAAAGAAGACTAATTAAATAATATACAAATGAGAACAATCATTGATTGTTCTTTTTTTATACAAAATTTAAAATAAGGGTAGACAATTTATTATATATTAGATATAATGTTTTTTGTTGAGTTTTTTAGGTATAAACTTTTAATTAATCGTTAAAAAAGTTATTGACTTTATAAAAAACAAGTGATACTATTAAATAGTTGTCTTTTTGAGATAACTTATCGGAATGATCTCATGGAGGATTAGCTCAGTTGGGAGAGCATCTGCCTTACAAGCAGGAGGTCACAGGTTCGAGCCCTGTATCCTCCATTGAGCCGTTAGCTCAGCCGGTAGAGCATCTGACTTTTAATCAGAGGGTCGGCAGTTCGAACCTGCCACGGCTCATTACAATTGAAAAAAAGCAATTTGCGGGCGTGGCGGAATTGGCAGACGCGCTAGATTTAGGTTCTAGTTTCTATATGGAAGTGGGGGTTCGAATCCCTTCGCCCGCATTATGCATAGCATATGTTGCCGACTTAGCTCAGTTGGCTAGAGCGCTTCACTAGTAATGAAGAGGTCGGGTGTTCGAATCATCTAGTCGGCATATGCGGAAGTAGTTCAGTGGTAGAACATCACCTTGCCATGGTGGGGGTCGCGAGTTCGAATCTCGTCTTCCGCTTTTTATATTGTAATATGCCTGCCGGGGTGGCGGAATTGGCAGACGCACAGGACTTAAAATCCTGCGGTTAGTAATAACCGTACCGGTTCGATCCCGGTCCTCGGCATTTAACTGAATATATTTTATTTTGCACCCATAGCGCAACTGGATAGAGTGTCTGACTACGAATCAGAAGGTTGTAGGTTCGAGTCCTACTGGGTGCATTTTTTATTTCCTCGGGAAGTAGCTCAGCTTGGTAGAGCACCTGGTTTGGGACCAGGGGGTCGCAGGTTCGAATCCTGTCTTCCCGATAATAATTATATTTTGAGAAAATGATTTGACTATTAATTACTTTTGTAAGAAAGTAATGGCGTAGGAAAGTTGTTTTCTCATTTTTTGTATATAAATAATTCAAAATACTTTTATTTTTATTAATAACTCCGTATAATAAAAGTCAATATTAGTCAAAGATGGGACGGTTATTTATATGCAAGGTAAAAATCTGTCTGATATTATTGAAGCTTATTTAAAGAAAATATTGGCTGATGACGAAAAAGTAGAAATTAGTCGTTCTGACATTGCCAACCTTTTTGATGTAGTTCCATCTCAAATTAACTATGTGATAAAAACAAGATTTACCATTCAAAATGGTTACACTGTTGAAAGTAAACGTGGCGGTGGTGGATATATAAGAATTGAAAAGGTTAAGTTGCTTGATAACTTAGAGATTTTGGATACACTAATTAATGCGATCGGTGATGAAATATCTCAACGTGAAGGTAAGGCAGTAATTGGAACATTGTTAGCAAATGAGTTAGTTACTGTTAATGAGGCTGATTTATTATCAGCTGCTACTAATAAGCAAACTTTATCCATTGGCAATAAAGGATTAGAAAACGAAATTAGAGCTAAGATTATGGTCTCAATATTGAATCATTTGAGATACAAAAGCTAGAAAGTGGGGCTACTTTATGGATAATATTTTTACTCCAAGCGCAAAAAACGTTTTAATTTTAGCACAAGAACAAGCGAAAATTTTTGGACACCAAGCTGTTGGTACTGAACATTTATTATTAGCTTTAACAATTGAAAAAAATGGTATTGCTTATTCAGCATTAAAACAAAGCGGTGTCTATGAAGATGACGTTAAAGGTGAGATTGAACTTGTAATTGGATATGGGAACTTTAAAGATTCCGATAAGAACACCTACTTACCTTATTCTCCTAAATCTCAAGGTGTACTTACACTTTCTGGACAATTAGCTAAGCGGTATGGTTCTATCAAGATTGGAACTGAACACTTGTTATTAGCTTTGCTAGATACCCCTGATATTTTATCTAATAGATTGTTAAATAATTTAGGTACTAATGAAACTTCGGTTCCAAATGTAAAAACGGTTCTATTACGTAAGATGGGTGTTTCTGCTAATGACAATACTAAACACATTCCATTTCCTGGATCTAGAGAATCTAGAAATAAAGCAGGCACTCCTACTTTAGATTCTTTAGCTACTGATTTAACTCAACAGGCTCGTGATGGATTGATTGATCCTACCATCGGTCGTGATGGTGTTATCAGACGAGTAGTTCAAGTTTTAAGTCGTCGTACTAAAAATAATCCAGTTTTACTAGGTGAAGCAGGAGTTGGTAAAACAGCTGTTGTTGAAGGTTTAGCTCGTAAAATGGTTAAAAAAGAAGTTCCAGAAGATATTTCGGGTAAGCGTTTAATGATGCTTGAAATGGGTACTTTAGTTGCAGGAACTAAATACCGTGGTGAATTTGAAAAACGTTTAATGAAGATTATTCAAGAAATTAAAACCGACGGGCATGTAATTTTATTTATTGATGAATTGCATACTTTAATGGGTGCTGGTGGTGCTGAAGGTGCAATTGATGCATCTAATATTTTAAAGCCTGCATTAGCTCGTGGTGAAATTCAAACTATTGGTGCCACAACATTAAATGAATACCAAAAACACATTGAAAAAGATGGTGCTTTAGCAAGACGTTTTGAAACTGTTGATGTTCCAGAACCTACTAAAGAAGAAACTAAACAGATTTTGCAAGGTATTCGTCCTAAATATGAAGACCATCATCAAGTAAAGATTACTAATGATGCTATTGATAAAGCGGTTGAATTATCAACTAGATATATCAGTGATCGTTTCTTACCAGATAAGGCAATTGATTTAATTGATGAATCTGCCGCAATGGTTAGAATTAATAATTTAGATGATTCAGACAAATTATCTGAAAAAGAAGCTAAACTAGACGAATACAAAAATAAAATGGAAGAAGCCATTGAAAGTCAAAGATTTGAAGATGCTGTTAAAATTCGTGAACAAGAACAAAGCCTTCGCTTAGAAATTGAAGCTGAAGAATCTAAATTAGAAGACAAAAAAGCACAAGCTAAACAAGAACGCAACTATAGTCTAAAGGATACAGGTGAGGATGTTGCTCAGATTGTTTCTGAATGGACTGGGATCCCAGTTACTAAGATGAAACAATCAGACGCTAACCGTTTAGTTAATTTAGAAAGTATTTTACACAAAAAGATTATTGGTCAAGATGAAGCTGTATCTGCAGTTTCACGTGCTATTAGAAGAGCTCGTAGTGGATTAAAAAATCCAAATCGCCCAATTGGATCCTTTATCTTCTTAGGACCTACTGGGGTAGGTAAGACTGAATTAGCTAAGGATTTAGCTGAAGAAATGTTTGGTTCCAAGGATGATATTATCAGAATTGATATGTCTGAATATATGGAAAAAACATCTACTAGTCGTATGGTAGGTTCAGCTCCTGGATATGTTGGATATGATGAAGGTGGCCAATTAACTGAAAAAGTTAGAAGACATCCTTATTCGGTTGTTTTGTTTGATGAAGTTGAAAAAGCTCATCCAGATGTATTCAATCTATTATTGCAAGTGCTAGATGATGGCTACTTGACTGACGCTAAGGGGCGTCGTGTTGACTTTAGAAATACAGTTTTGATTATGACTTCAAACTTAGGTGCTACAACTTTACGTGATAAGAAGACTGTAGGCTTTGGAGCAGAGTCTGAAGATCAAGAAGAAAATCAATACAAAGAAATGTCAGCTACCATTAAGGAACAAATGAGAAGATTCTTTAAACCAGAATTCTTGAACCGTATTGATGAAACTATTATTTTCCATGAACTTAATAAGAAGCAAGTTCAACAAATTGTTAAATTGATGGCCAATGATTTACTTGCTCGTGTAAAAGAACAAGGGATTAATATTAAAGTAACTCCTAGTGCTGTTGATTTAATTGCTGAAAAAGGATTTAATCCTGAATTTGGTGCTCGTCCTATTAGAAGAACTATTCAAACTGAAGTTGAAGATAAACTTTCAGAGGTAATGTTATCTGGTGAAATTAAACCTGGTGACAATGTGAGTGTTGGTGCTTCAAAAGGAAAAATTAATATTGTAAAAAAAGAAAATAATAAAAAAGAAACTGTAAAAATATAGAATTAAAAAAGAGGAACTTTGTTCCTCTTTTTTTGTATAATTATTGACTTTGCTTTTTTATACGTGTATTATAATGAATATGTAACTACGAAGATAAATGTGTGCTGGCGATCTATTGTCCGTCAAGCATGCTTATAATTAACCAAAAATAAGTTTATTTATTTTACTTATTTTGGTTTTTTTTTGCTCATTTTTAGTAAAAATAGGCAAAAAAAGTTAATTGTAATAAAAATGTAATATAATCCTTCGTAGAATATTTTGGAGAGGTGAAGAACTTGGCAGGACATTTAGTTAAATATGGTAAACACCGTATCAGAAGAAGTTACTCTCAAATCAAGGAAGTTCTTGATTTACCTAATTTAATTGAAATTCAAACTGACTCATACAAATGGTTTTTAGATGAAGGTTTGCGTGAAATGTTTAATGGCATCATGCCAATCGATGATTTTCAAGGAAAACTTTCATTAGAATTCGTTGATTATCAACTATTAGAACCTAAGTATACTGTTGATGAAGCGAGAGATCACGAAGCAAATTATTCTGCTCCGCTTCATATTACTTTAAAATTGACCAATCATGAAACTGGTGAAATTAAAACTCAAGATGTATTCTTTGGTGATTTCCCACTTATGACTGATCAAGGAACATTCATCATTAATGGTGCAGAACGTGTTATTGTTTCACAATTAGTACGTTCACCAGGTGTGTTCTTCCATGAAGATAGAGCTAAAAATGGCCGTTTATCATATGGAACAACTGTTATTCCTAACCGTGGTGCATGGATGGAATTTGAAACAGATGCTAAAAATCTTTCATATGTACGAATCGATAGAACTAGAAAGTTACCTATTACTGAATTAGTACGTGCATTAGGTTTCGGTTCTGATGATGAAATTACTCAAATTTTAGGTAGTAACGATAGTCTTTCACTTACTTTGGAAAAAGATGTTCATAAAGATACTGAAGATTCACGTGTTGAAGAATCATTAAAAGATATTTACGAACGTCTACGTCCAGGTGAACCTAAGACAGCAGATTCTTCACGTAGTTTATTGACAACTAGATTTTTTGATCCTAAGCGTTATGATATGGCACCAGTAGGTCGTTACAAGACTAACAACAAGTTAAGCTTGAAGACCCGTTTACTAGGACTAACTCTTGCTGAAACATTAGCAGATCCTGACACTGGTGAAATTATTGCCAATAAGGGCACTGTCGTTGATAAGAACGTTATGAAAACATTGGCACCATACTTAGATCGTGATGACTTTAAAGCTTACACATTTAATCCTTCAGAACAATCAGTTGTTCCTGAACCAATGACTGTGCAAATTATTAAAGTGCAATCCGAAAATGATCCAGACCATGTTGTTAATGTTATTGGTAACGATAATATTCCATTAGATTACCAACACATTACTCCTGCTGATATTATTTCTTCAATTAATTACTTCTTCAATCTACAAGAAGGAATTGGTGAACCAGATGATATTGATCACTTGGGTAATCGTCGTATTCGTTCAGTTGGTGAATTACTACAAAATCAATTTAGAATTGGTTTAGCAAGAATGGAACGTGTTGTGCGCGAACGTATGTCAATTCAAGACACAAGTACTGTTACTCCACAACAACTAATTAACATTCGTCCAGTTGTTGCATCAATCAAAGAATTCTTTGGTTCATCACAACTATCACAATTCATGGATCAAACTAATCCATTGGGTGAATTAACTCATAAACGTCGTTTATCAGCATTAGGACCTGGTGGTTTAACTAGAGATCGTGCTGGTTATGAAGTTCGTGATGTTCACTACACTCATTATGGTCGTATTTGTCCAATTGAAACGCCTGAAGGTCCTAACATTGGTTTGATCAGTTCACTTTCAAGTTATGCTAAAATAAATAAATATGGATTCATTGAAACACCATATCGTCGTGTTTCATGGGCTAATCATAAAGTTACTGATAAGATTGACTACTTGTCAGCTGATGAAGAAGATAACTTTGTTGTAGCGCAAGCCAACTCTCCTTTAAATGAAGATGGTTCATTTGCTAATGACATCGTTATGGCTAGATATAAGTCTAAAAACATTGAAACTAAAATTGAAAATGTCGACTACATGGACGTTTCACCTAAGCAAGTAGTTTCTGTTGCAACTGCATGTATTCCTTTCTTAGAAAATGATGATTCCAACCGTGCACTAATGGGTGCTAATATGCAACGTCAAGCTGTTCCTTTGGTTAATCCACATGCTCCATTAGTTGGAACTGGTATTGAATATAAAGCAGCCCATGATTCTGGTGTTGCTTTAATTTGTAAACATCCAGGAACTGTTGAATATGTTGATGCTGATGAAGTTCGTGTTCGTCGTGACGATGGATCATTAGATACTTACAAACTAATGAAATTCCAACGTTCAAATGGTGGTAAGAACTATAATCAACGTCCAATTGTTCGTTCTAATGACCATGTTGATGCTGATGAAATTCTAGCTGATGGTCCTTCAATGGAAAATGGTGAATTAGCATTAGGACAAAACCCAGTTGTAGCATTTATGACTTGGCAAGGTTATAACTTCGAAGATGCTATTGGTATTTCAGAAAGATTAGTTCGTGATGATGTATATACTTCTATTCATATTGAAGAATACGAATCAGAAACTAGAGATACTAAACTTGGACCTGAAGAAATGACTAGAGAAATTCCTAACGTTGGGGAAGACGCATTAAAAGACCTTAACGAAGAAGGAACTATTCGTATTGGTGCTGAAGTTCATGATGGTGATATTTTAGTTGGTAAAGTTACTCCTAAGGGTGTTACTGAATTATCAGCTGAAGAAAGACTACTACATGCAATTTTTGGTGAAAAATCACGTGAAGTTCGAGATACATCTCTACGTGTACCTCATGGTGGTGGCGGTATCGTCCAAGATGTAAAAGTCTTTACTAGAAAAAATGGTGATGAACTATCTCCCGGTGTAAACAAGATGGTCCGCGTATACATTGCTCAAAAACGTAAAATTCAAGTAGGAGACAAAATGTCTGGTCGTCATGGTAACAAAGGTACTGTTTCCATTGTTATTCCCGAAGAAGATATGCCTTACTTACCAGATGGTACTCCAATTGATATTCTATTGAGCCCAATGGGTGTTCCTTCTCGTATGAATATTGGTCAAGTTCTTGAACTTCATTTAGGTATGGCTGCAAGAAAACTTGGTATTCATGTAAGTACACCTGTATTTGATGGTGCTCGTGATCAAGATATTTGGGGTACAGTTAAAGAAGCCGGAATGGCATCAGATGGTAAGTCTATTGTTTACGATGGACGTACAGGTGAACCATTTGATAAACGTGTTGCCGTTGGTGTAATGCACTACTTGAAACTTGCTCACATGGTTGATGATAAGATTCATGCTCGTGCTATTGGACCATACTCACTTGTTACTCAACAACCACTTGGTGGTAAAGCACAATTTGGTGGACAACGTTTTGGTGAAATGGAAGTTTGGGCACTTGAAGCTTATGGTGCTGCTTATACATTGCAAGAAATTTTAACTTACAAATCTGACGATGTTGTTGGACGTGTTAAAACATATGAAGCAATTGTTAAGGGTGAACCAATTCCTAAGCCTGGTGTTCCTGAATCATTCCGTGTTTTAGTTAAAGAACTACAAGCATTAGGACTTGATATGAAGGTTCTTGATTCAGACAATCAAGAAATTGAACTTCGTGATTTAGATGGCGAAGATGATGAAGTTGTTAATGTTGATGCATTGAGTAAGCTAGCTGAAAAACAAAAAGCTGAAAAAGAAGAACAAAAAAACGCTAAGTCTGATAAAACAAATACCAACACTAAGGAATAAAGAAAGGGGACTATCCATTGGTCGATGTAAATAAATTTTCAAGCATGCAAATCGGTTTAGCATCTTCTGACAAGATTCGTAGTTGGTCATTTGGTGAAGTTAAAAAACCAGAAACTATTAACTATAGAACTCTAAAACCAGAAAAAGATGGTTTATTCGATGAAAGAATTTTCGGTCCTACAAAGGATTGGGAATGTGCTTGTGGTAAATATAAACGTATTAGATACAAAGGTATCGTTTGTGATCGCTGTGGAGTGGAAGTTACTCGTTCAAAAGTACGTCGTGAACGTATGGGACACATTGAATTAGCTGCCCCAGTTACTCATATTTGGTACTTTAAGGGTATTCCAAGTCGTATGGGACTTATCTTAGACATGAGTCCACGTGCATTGGAAGAAATTATTTACTTTGCATCATATGTTGTTACTGATCCTGGTGATACACCACTAGAAAATAAACAACTTATGTCAGAACAAGACTATCGTCAAAAGAAACAAGAATACGGTAATCGTTTTGAAGGTAAAATCGGTGCTGAAGCTATCAAAACTTTACTTAAAAACGTTGACGTTAAAAAAGAAGTTGCTGAATTAAAAGATCAATTAAAGAAAGCTACTGGTCAAAAACGTGTGCGTGCAGTTAGAAGACTAGATATTCTAGAATCATTTGTTAAGTCTGGAAATGATTTAACATGGATGATTATGGAAGCTATTCCAGTCGTTCCACCTGATTTAAGACCAATGGTTCAACTTGAAGGTGGTCGTTTTGCTACTTCTGATTTGAATGATTTATATCGTCGTGTTATTAACCGTAATAATCGTTTGAAGAGATTATTAGATTTGCATGCTCCTGGTATTATCGTTCAAAATGAAAAACGTATGTTACAAGAAGCGGTTGACGCTTTAATTGATAATGGTCGTCGTGGACGTCCAGTTGCTGGACCGGGTAACAGGCCATTGAAGTCACTTTCACATATGCTTAAAGGTAAACAAGGCCGTTTCAGACAAAACTTACTTGGTAAGCGTGTTGACTATTCTGGTCGTTCAGTTATTGATGTTGGACCATTCTTAAAATTCAACCAAATGGGACTACCTGTTCCAATGGCACTTGAATTATTTAAGCCTTTCATTATGAAGGAATTAGTTAACCGTGAAATTGCTTCTAATATTAAATCAGCTAAACGTCAAATTGAACGTAAAGACGAAGAAGTTTTCGATGTCTTAGAAGATGTTATTAAAGAACATCCTGTTCTATTGAATCGTGCACCTACACTTCATAGATTAGGTATCCAAGCATTTGAACCGGTATTGGTTTCTGGTAAATCAATGCGTCTTCATCCATTAGCTTGTGAAGCTTATAATGCCGATTTTGATGGTGACCAAATGGCTATTCACGTTCCTTTATCTGATGAAGCTCAAGCTGAATCAAGACTATTGATGTTAGCTGCTACTCATATTTTGGCACCTCGTGATGGTAATCCTATCGTTACTCCTTCTCAAGATATGGTTATTGGTAACTACTACTTAACTATGGAAGAAGCTGGACGTGAAGGTGAAGGTATGATCTTCAATAATCCTGAAGAAGCTAAATTATCATACCAAAATGGTTTGACTCATTGGCACAGTCGTGTTGGAATTGCTGCTAGTTCAATGCCTGAAAAACCATTTACTGATGAACAAAGAAATAAAATTTTAGTAACTACAATTGGTAAGATTATTTTTAATGGTATTCTTCCTGATTCATTCACATACTTGAATGAACCAACTGATACTAACTTAAACGGTCATTTATCTGATAAATTCTTCTTAGAACCTGGTGAAGATATTCATGAACATTTAAAGGATGCTCCAATTAATGGTTCATTTAAGAAGGGCTTCTTATCTGATATAATTGCCGCAGTTTACAAACAATACAAGGTTACTGAAACTTCACACTTATTGGATAAAATTAAAGATTTAGGTTACAACGAATCTACTAAATCTGGTTTAACTGTTGGTATTACCGATGTTACTGACTTAAAAGAAAAACCTGAAATTATTACTGAATCTCATAAAAAAGTTGAAAACATTACTAAACAATTCCGTCGTGGTTTGATTACTGATCATGAACGTTATGAAAGAGTTATTGGTGTTTGGAGTGACGCCAAGGATGAAATTCAAAATAAATTGATGGAAAGTTTTGATCCTCAAAACCCTATCTTTATGATGAGTGATTCTGGTGCTCGTGGTAATATTTCTAACTTTACTCAACTTGCTGGTATGCGTGGATTAATGGCTGCTCCTAATGGTGAAATCATGGAATTACCTATTACTGCCAATTTCCGTGAAGGATTATCTGTTTTGGAAATGTTCATTTCTACCCACGGTGCTCGTAAAGGTATGACTGATACAGCCTTGAAGACTGCTAACTCTGGTTACTTAACTCGTCGTTTAGTTGATGTTGCTCAAGATGTTATTATTCGTGAAGAAGATTGTGGTACTGATCGTGGTGTTATTGTTACTGCTTTGAAACAAGGTAATGAAATGATCGAACCACTTTATGACAGAATCCTTGGCCGTTATGCTATGAAGACAGTTAAGAATCCTGCTACTGGTAAAGTAATTGTTAAGCATAATCAAATTATCAATGAACCAGAAGCGCAAGCAATTAATGATGCAGGTATTAAAGAAGTTGAAATTCGTTCAGCATTTACTTGTAACACTGTACATGGTGTTTGTGAAAAATGTTATGGCCGTAACTTAGCTACTGGCTCTCCTGTTGAAGTCGGTGAAGCAGTTGGAACTGTCGCTGCTCAATCAATTGGTGAACCTGGTACTCAATTAACTATGAGAAACTTCCATACTGGTGGTGTTGCTGGTAATGCTGATATTACCCAAGGACTTCCTCGTGTTCAAGAAATTTTTGAAGCTAGAAATCCTAAAGGTAAAGCAGAAATTTCAGAAGTTACTGGTACTGTTGACCTAATTGAAGAAAATCCTGCTGAAAGAGTTAAGGAAGTTACAATTAAAGGTGACGCTGATACTAGAACTTACAAGGTTCCAATCAATGCACGTATGAATGTTGCTGAAGGTGACGTAATCCGTCGTGGTGGAGCTATTAATGAGGGTTCTGTAGATCCTAAAGAACTTATTAAAGTTCGTGACTCATTATCAACAGAAGTTTACTTGCTAAGTGAAGTTCAAAAGACTTACCGTATGCAAGGGGTTGAAGTTAGTGATAAGCATGCTGAAATCATGGTTCGTCAAATGTTACGTAAAGTAAGAATCATGGATGCAGGTGACACTGACGTTCTTCCAGGTACATTAATGGACATTGATGCTTTCAAGAAAGCTAATGCTAATGCAATTATTTCTGGGAAAATCCCAGCAACTGCTCGTCCAGTTATCTTAGGAATTACTAAGGCTGCCTTAGAAACAAACAGTTTCTTATCAGCTGCATCATTCCAAGAAACTACTCGTGTATTAACTGATGCCGCTATTCGTGGTAAAAATGATCCATTAGTTGGACTTAAAGAAAATGTTATTATTGGTAAGTTAATTCCTGCAGGTACTGGTATGAAGACTTATGGTCGTATCGAACCAAAGACCGATGAAAAGGAAAACAACGATAAATCAAAAGATGTTTACTCAATTGATGAAATTGATAAGCGTATGAATGAAGAAAACGTTGACAATAAATAGCAAATAAAAAATAGCAATTGCTAAAAAGCAATTGCTATTTTTGTATACATAGAGATATTACTGTACCAATGAATATAAATGGAATGAATGGAATAGTTTTTGATTTTCTTTTTATTAAGACAAAATATATTAAACATATTGATGATGATAAAAACATAATATAAATTAGTTGATTTACATTAAATGCTAATGCACAGATACTTAATACATCAATATCAGCCATGCCTATAAAATGAAATTTCTTATTTAATAAATGAATAAAAACATATATCAATAAAACTGTAAACAAATTGATTATGCTAAAATGAATCAATAAAGATGCCGCTAATAGTATTATTATTGAGTACAGAGATACAAATTTATTTTTGAAATCCTGAACTGATAAAAATATTAAAATAAACAAAAAAGGAATATATCTAATGTTTAATGTAAAACTATAAACCATTGTTATGGAAATAATTGTGAATATTTCTGTTAATAAAAAGGAAATATTTATAGAATAATTGCATTTTCTGCATTTTCCTGAAAGCAATATATAGCTTATTACTGGAATTAGATCAAACCATTTTAAAGAGTAATTACAGTTATCACAATGTGATCTAGGTGATACTATTGATTGATGATTGCTCAACCTATATTCTACTAGTGCAATAAAAGAACCAATAACGCCACTAACTATTATGATTATTAAATATTCATATTTTAAGATTAAAATCACCTCTATGTGTTATTTACGAAAATAATAAATAATTATTTGAAATTACATTGACGAGATTTTGTGGTCATGTTAATATTATCAAGTACTTATTCATTCGGTGAGTTTTATTAAAAAAAGAACCACCTGGATGTGTGGACTTATAAATATAAAAAATTTTCGGAAGGAGGAATTTTTAGATGCCTACTATTAACCAATTAGTACGTAAAGGTCGTCATTCTAGAAGTTCTAAATCAAAAGCCCCAGCTTTAAACCATGGGTATAACAGTTACAAGAAGAAGCAAACTAACAACCCTGCTCCTCAAAAACGTGGGGTAGCTACTCGTGTTGGTACTATGACTCCAAAGAAACCTAACTCAGCTTTACGTAAGTATGCTCGTGTTAGATTATCAAACTTAATTGAAGTTACTGCCTACATTCCTGGTATTGGTCATAATCTTCAAGAACATAGTGTTGTTTTAATTCGTGGTGGTCGTGTTAAGGATTTACCTGGTGTCCGTTACCATATCGTTCGTGGTGCATTAGATACTGCTGGTGTTACTGATCGTCGCCAAGGTCGTTCAAAATACGGTACTAAGAAACCTAAAGAATAATTTTAATTAAAGCTATAATAACAAGGAGGATTTTTTAATGCCAAGAAAAGGAAATGTTCAACAACGTGAAGTTCTTCCTGATCCAATTTATAACTCAAAAATGGTTGCTAGTTTAATCAACCGTTTGATGTTAGATGGTAAAAAGGGAACTGCTACAGAAATTTTATATGGTGCATTTGACCTTATTAAGAAAGAAACTGGAAATGAAGCAGTTGATGTATTCGAAGAAGCTATGAAAAACGTTATGCCTGTACTAGAAGTTAAGGCACGTCGTGTTGGTGGATCAAACTACCAAGTTCCTATCGAAGTACGTCCTGATCGTCGTGTTACTTTAGGTTTACGTTGGATCGTAAACTATGCACGTTTACGTGGTGAACATACTATGGTTGAACGTCTAGGACGTGAAATCATGGACGCTGCTAATAACACAGGTGCTTCAGTTAAAAAACGTGAAGACACTCATAAGATGGCAGAAGCTAACCGTGCATTTGCTCACTACCGTTGGTAATATAAACTTGTACAATTTTGTGCAATTGGATTAGTGGCTAATGGTATTAGCCACTTTTTTAAAAAAGTGAATTATTGAGAGGAGAAACATTTTAATGGCTAACAACAAACGTGAATTTCCATTAGAAAAAACACGTAACATTGGTATTACTGCGCATATTGATGCTGGTAAGACAACTGCTACTGAACGTATTTTGTACTATACTGGTAGAATCCACAAAATTGGTGAAACTCATGATGGTGCTTCACAAATGGATTGGATGGTACAAGAACAAGAACGTGGTATTACTATCACTTCTGCCGCTACTACTGCTCAATGGAAAGACTACCGTATCAATATTATTGATACCCCAGGACACGTTGACTTTACTGCCGAAGTTGAACGTTCATTACGTGTTCTAGATGGTTCTATTACTATTCTTGATGCTGCTGCTGGTGTTGAACCACAAACAGAAACTGTTTGGCGTCAAGCTTCAGAATATAATGTTCCTCGTATTGTTTTTGCTAATAAGATGGATAAATTAGGTGCTGATTTTGCTGCATCAGTTCAATCATTACATGATCGTCTAGATGCTAATGCACATGCTATTCAAATTCCTATTGGTAAAGRGGATACATTCGAAGGTGTTATCGATTTAATCGATATGAAAGCTGATATTTATGATGAAGATAAATTAGGTGCAAAATGGGATACTGTTGATGTCCCTGAAGAATACAAAGAGGAAGCCGAAAAAGCTCGTCAATCATTGATTGAAGCTGTTGCTGATATTGATGATGATGTTATGGATAAATATCTTGAAGGTGAAGAAATTTCAAATGATGAAATCAAGGCTGCTATTCGTAAGGGTACATTAAATCTTGAATTCTTCCCTGTTCTAGCTGGTTCAGCATTTAAGAACAAAGGTATTCAAATGCTAATGGATGCTGTTCTTGAATACTTACCATCACCATTAGATGTTCGTCCTTACAAGGCAACTGATCCAGAAACTGGTGATGATGTTGAACTAAAAGCTGATGACAGTAAACCATTTGCTTCATTAGCATTTAAGGTTGCAACTGATCCATATGTTGGTCGTTTAACTTATATTCGTGTATATCAAGGTACTCTTGAAGCCGGTTCATATGTTTTAAATGCTACTAAGGACAAACGTGAACGTGTTGGTCGTTTACTACAAATGCATTCAAATCATAGAAAAGAAATTCCTGAAGTATTCTCTGGTGATATTGCTGCTGCTATTGGTTTGAAGAATACTACTACTGGTGATTCTTTAACTGATCAAAAACATCCTTTACATCTTGAATCAATGGTCTTCCCAGACCCAGTTATTAGTGTTTCTGTTGAACCTAAGACTAAAGCTGACCAAGATAAAATGGATATTGCTTTACAAAAATTAGCTGAAGAAGATCCAACATTCAAGGCTGAAACTAACAATGAAACTGGTGAAACTATCATTGCTGGTATGGGTGAACTTCACTTGAACATCATTATTGATCGTTTGAAACGTGAATTTAATGTTGAAGCTAAAATTGGTGCTCCACAAGTTGCTTATAGAGAAGCATTTACTAAGCCAACTAAGGCTCAAGGTAAATTTATTCGTCAATCTGGTGGTAAAGGTCAATATGGTGATGTTTCTATTGAATTTACTCCAAACGAAACTGGTAAAGGTTTTGAATTCGAAGACGCTATCGTCGGTGGTGTTGTTCCTCGTGAATTCATCCCATCAGTTGAACAAGGTCTAAAAGAATCAATGGCTAATGGTGTTCTTGCTGGATACCCATTAATTGATGTTAAAGCTAAGCTATATGATGGTAGTTACCATGATGTCGATTCATCTGAAGCTGCATTTAAGGTTGCTGCATCAATTGCATTGAAGAATGCTGCTAAAACTGCTGGCCCAGTTATTTTGGAACCAATTATGAAAGTTGATATTGTTGTTCCTGAAGAATATATGGGTGATGTTATGGGACAAGTTACTTCACGTCGTGGTAGTGTTGAAGGTATGGAAGTTAGAAACAAAGCTCAACTTATCCATGCATTTGTTCCACTATCAGAAATGTTTGGTTATGCTACTACCTTACGTTCTGCTTCACAAGGTAGAGGTACTTTCACAATGACATTTGATCATTACTCAGCTGTTCCTAAGGCTATTCAAGAAGATATCATTGAAAAAAATGGTGGAAAAGAATAATTAAAAAAAGCGTTGAATTTTTATTCAACGCTTTTTTTATAAATAAATATGCAAATGCCCTTGCGTTATTTGCATATTTTTTGTATTATATAGAGGTACCTGTTTGAGGGACAACTATGTTCCTGTACAGTTATTTAATTCAGGCTTTGATGTGGGAGGTTGCGACACACCCGGCCGCTTTGCCATGATAGGGCGTGGCGGTAATTTCCACGGAGCTAGTCTTATTTTTAAATAAAGGCGAGGAGGGAAAACAATGGCAAAACAAAAAATTCGTATTCGTTTAAAGGCATATGAACATCGTACTTTAGACCAATCAGCTGAAAAAATTGTGGCTACTGCGCAAAGAACTGGTGCCAACATTTCTGGTCCAATTCCATTGCCAACAGATAGAACTGTTTATACTGTTCTAGCTTCACCACATAAATTTAAGAAGTCACGTGAACAATTTGAAATGTTAACTCACAAACGTTTAATTGACATCTTAAACCCAACACCAAAAACTGTTGATTCATTAATGAAACTTGATTTACCAAGTGGTGTTGATATCGAAATCAAACTATAATTAAATATTACAATATATCGGAGGTGTACTCATGACCAAAAAAGGAATCTTAGGTAAAAAAGTTGGAATGACTCAAGTTTTCACTGAAAATGGTGAATTAATTCCAGTTACTGCTGTTGATGTAACACCAAACGTTGTGCTACAAACAAAGTCAACTGAAAGTGATGGTTATAATGCTATCCAATTGGGTTACGATGACAAACGTGATGTTTTAAGTAACAAACCAGAAAAAGGTCATGTAGCAAAAGCAAATACAAATCCTAAGCGCTTCATTAAAGAAATCAGAAATGTTGAGCTTAGCGATTACAATGTAGCAGACGAAGTTAAGGCAGACATTTTTGAAGCCGGTGACATCGTAGATGTAACAGGAATTACAAAAGGTCATGGTTACCAAGGTAACGTTCATAAAGATGGACAAGGTAGGGGACCTGAAACTCACGGTTCAAGATACCATCGTCGTCCTGGTTCACTTGGTGTTATTATTAACCGAGTTACAAAAGGTATGAAATTACCTGGTAGAATGGGTAACAAGCAAGTTACTATTCAAAATCTTGAAGTTGTTAAGGCTGATGTTGACAACAACGTAATCTTAATTAAAGGTAACGTTCCTGGTGCTAACAAATCATTCTTAACAATTAAATCTGCTGCTCGCGGATCACAAAAATAAGAAAGGAGGAACCATAAATGACAAGCGTAGCATTATATAAACAAGACGGTAGCAAAAACGGTAACGTTGATCTAAACGATGAAATTTTTGCTATTGAACAAAATGATAGCGTTGTGTTTGACGTTGTAACTATGCAAAGAGCATCTTTACGTCAAGGTACACATGCTGTTAAAAATAGACATGCCGTTAGTGGTGGTGGTAAAAAACCATGGCGTCAAAAGGGTACTGGACGTGCTCGTCAAGGTTCAATCCGTTCACCACAATTTCGTGGAGGTGGAATCGTTTTTGGACCTACTACACGTTCATACGGTTACCACTTACCAAAGAAAGTTAGTCGTTTAGCTATTAAATCTGTTTTATCAGAAAAAGTTGCTAATGATGACTTTGTTGTTGTTGATTCATTAAACTTTGATACTCCTAAAACTAAGGATTTCTCAGAATCATTAGACAAATTAAACGCTTCAGCTAAGACATTAGTAGTCTTGGAAGAAGACAATAAGAACGCTGCTTTATCAGCTCGTAATATCGATAATGTTGAAGTAATTAGTGTAAATAGCTTAAATACTTTAGCTGTTGTTAATAGTAGCAAGATTGTCATCACAAAGGCTGCTCTTTCTCAAGTAGAGGAGGTGCTCGCATAATGGAATCACGTGAGATTATTTTACGCCCAGTTATTACTGAACAATCAACAGCAATGATGGACGACAAGAAATACACTTTTGACGTTGACGTACGAGCAACTAAAACACAAGTGAAAAATGCAATTGAAGACATCTTTGATGTTAAAGTTGTTAAAGTTAATATTATGAATCTTAAAGGTAAGCTAAAGCGTCAAGGACGTTATGAAGGATACACTAAGAAACGTCGTAAAGCCATTGCTACCTTATCAAATGATTCAAAAGAAATTAAATTATTTAGCGATAAATAAAATATAACTATAGGAGGGAAATACCGTGGCTATTAAAACATATAAAGCAACCACTAATGGTCGTCGTAATATGACTGGTCTTGATTATGATGTTATTACAACTTCAAAACCAGAAAAGTCATTATTAGCTTCCAAGTCACATACTGCTGGTCGTAATAATTATGGTCATATGACAGTTCGTCATCGTGGTGGTGGTAATAAAAACCAATACCGTATCATTGATTTTAAACGTAATCATGATGATATTGATGGTACTGTAAAGACTATTGAATACGATCCAAACCGTACTGCTAATATTGCATTAGTTGTATATTCTGATGGTATCAAGAAATACATTCTTGCACCAAAAGGATTAAAGGTTGGCGATAAAGTTCAATCTGGAGAAAATGCTGATATTAAAGTTGGTAATTCATTACCACTTAACAACATTCCAGTTGGTACAACTATTCATAACATTGAATTAAAACCAGGTAAGGGTGGACAATTAGTTCGTTCTGCCGGTGCTTCTGCTCAATTGTTAGGTAAAGAAGGAAAATACGCATTAGTTAGATTAGCTTCTGGTGAAGTTCGTATGATTCTTTCAGTTAACCGTGCAACTATCGGAAGTATGGGTAATGAAGAACATTCATTAGTAAACGTTGGTAAAGCTGGTCGTAATCGTTACAAAGGTCAACGTCCACATGTTCGTGGTTCTGTAATGAACCCTAACGATCACCCTCATGGTGGTGGTGAAGGTAAAGCTCCAGTTGGTTACCCATCACCATTATCACCATGGCATAAGAAAACTAATGGTAAGAAAACTCGTAAAAGACAAGCTCGTTCCAACAAGTTTATCGTACGTCGTCGTAAAGGATCAAAGATGTAATAAACTAATATATACTTTTAAGTATATATTTCTCTATAATGTTATTGAAGAGGAGGTTTCATAATGGGTCGTAGTTTAAAAAAGGGACCTTTTGCCGATAAGCATCTTTTAAAGAAAATCGATGCTCAAAAAGACCAAGATAAAAAAGACGTAATCAAAACATGGTCACGTCGTTCAACAATTTTCCCTAGCTTTATCGGATACACTATCGCTGTATACGATGGAAGAAAGAATGTTCCTGTATATGTACAAGAAGACATGGTAGGACATAAACTAGGTGAATTCGTACCAACTCGTACTTTCCATGGACATGGAAACAGCGATGATAAGAAAACTGTCTAAGCAAGGAGGATAACAAATGGCTGAACAAGTTACATCAGCACAAGCTACTGCTAGAACTGTTCGTATTGCCGCTCGTAAGGTCCGCCTTGTAGTTGATCTTATTAGAGGTAAAAGCGTTTCTGAAGCTGCTGGTATTTTGAAGTTCACTCCAAGAAGTGCTTCACCAGTTGTTTCAAAAGTTTTAATGTCAGCTGTAGCTAATGCAGAAAATAATTTTGATTTAGATCGTGAAGACTTGGTAGTAAGCGAAGTTTTTGTTAACGAAGGACCAACTTTAAAACGTTTCCGTCCTCGTGCTAAAGGTTCTGCTTCTCCAATCAACAAACGTACAAGTCACATTACTGTGGTAGTTTCAGAAAAATAAGGAGGGATTAGCCGTGGGTCAAAAGATAAATCCTACCGGATTACGTGTCGGAGTTATTCGTGATTGGGACGCAAAATGGTATGCTGAAAGAGCTGATTTTGCTAGCGATTTGAATGAAGACTTGAAAATCCGTGAATATATTAGCAAGAGACTCGCTGACGCTTCCGTATCAAGAGTTGTAATTGAACGTGCTGCAAAGCGTGTTAACATTTCAATCAACACTGCAAAACCAGGAATGGTTATCGGTAAAGGCGGATCAGAAGTCGAAAATCTTCGTAAAGAATTAAATGCATTAACAGGTAAGAGAGTTCATATTAATATTATTGAAATTAAAAAGCCTGATTTAGATGCTAAATTAGTTGGTGAAAACATTGCTCGTCAATTAGAAGGCCGTGTAGCTTTCCGTCGTGCAATGCGCCAAGGTATGCAACGTGCAAGTAGAGCAGGTGCTAAGGGTGTTAAAACTCAAGTATCTGGTCGTTTAAATGGTGCTGACATGTCACGTGTTGAATCATATGCTGAAGGTACTGTTCCATTGCATACATTAAGAGCAGACATTGACTACTCATGGGAAGAAGCACACACTACTTATGGTTCAATTGGTGTTAAAACTTGGATCTACCGTGGTGAAGTTTTACCACAAGTAGCTGATGATAAGAAAGACAATAATAAAGGAGGGAAATAAACATGCTAGTACCAAAACGTGTTAAGTTCCGTCGTGAACACCGTGGAAAACTACGTGGACATTCAAAAGGTGGAAACACTGTTGCTTTTGGTAGTTATGGTTTACAAGCTTTAGATTCACATTGGATTACCAATCGTCAAATTGAAGCTTGTCGTATTGCTATTACAAGATATATGAAGCGTGGTGGGAAAGTTTGGATTAAGATTTTCCCTCATAAATCTTACACTGAAAAAGGTGTAGGGGTTCGTATGGGTAACGGAAAAGGTTCTCCTGCTGGTTGGGTTGCTCCAGTTAAGCGTGGAAAAATCCTATTTGAAATTGGAGAAGTTTCTGATGAAGTTGCTAAAGAAGCTTTGCGTTTAGCTTCTGCTAAACTTCCTGTTCGAACAAAGATTATTAAACGTGAGGAAGTAGGTGGCGAATCAAATGAAGGCTAAAGAAATTAATGAACTAACCACTGCTCAAATGCATGAAAAAGAACAAAGTTATAAAGAAGAATTATTCAACCTTCGTTTTCAATTAGCTACTGGTCAATTGGAAAACACTGCAAGATTGAAGAAAGTTCGCAAAAACATTGCACGTATTAAAACTGCATTGCGTCAACAAGAATTAAACAAATAAGAATACGATAAAGGAGGTTAATGTTAATGGAACGTAATATGCGTAAGGTCTACAGAGGCCGTGTTGTTTCAGACAAAATGGACAAGACAATTTCTGTTGTTGTTGAAACTTATAAGACACATTCTACTTACGGAAAACGTGTTAAGTACTCAAAGAAGTACAAAGCTCATGATGAAAACAATGAAGCTAAAACTGGTGATATCGTTGAAGTTATGGAAACACGACCATTGTCAGCTACAAAACATTTCCGCTTAGTTAATATCGTTAAAAAAGATGTTACTATTTAATATTTTAGAATGTTTTAATTTATCGTATTCTGAGTAAATACCGGAAGGAGGGTATTAGCTATGATTCAACAAGAAAGTCGTTTGAAAGTTGCTGATAACTCAGGTGCTCGTGAACTTTTAACTATTAAAGTTTTAGGTGGATCAAGCAGAAGATATGCAGGTATCGGTGATATTGTTGTTGCTACTGTAAAACAAGCAACACCAGGTGGCGTTGTCAAAAAAGGTGACGTTGTTAAAGCTGTTATTGTTAGAACTAAGGCTGTTTCACGTCGTTCAGATGGTTCATACATCCGTTTCGATGAAAATGCTGCTGTGCTAGTTCAAGACGATAAAAGTCCAAAAGGAACACGTATTTTTGGACCTGTTGCACGTGAACTACGTGACAACAAATTCATGAAGATTGTTTCTTTAGCGCCTGAAGTACTTTAATTAACTACTGTTAACCAAGGAGGTGCCAATAAATGTTTATTAAAACTGGTGACAAAGTTCGCGTAATTAGTGGTAAAGATAAAGGTAAAGAAGGAACTGTTACTAAAACTATCTCATCACAAGATCGCGTAATTGTTGAAGGTATTAACATTGTTAAAAAACATCAAAAAGCTTCTCAATCAAATCCACAAGGTGGAATCAATGATATTGAAGCACCTATTCATGTTTCTAACGTAATGTTAATTGACCCATCAACTAACGAACCAACAAAGGTTGGTTTCAAAATTGAAAATGGTAAGAAAGTTCGTATTTCCAAAAAATCTAACAAATCAATCGATTAATTTTAATTGAAAGGAGGATACCTTTCCATGTCAAACCGTTTACAAGACAAATACAAAGATGAAATTTCAAAATCATTAGTTGATAAGTTTAACTACTCATCAATTATGCAAGCACCTAAGCTTGATAAAATTGTTCTAAATATGGGTGTTGGTGATGCTGTTACTAATGCTAAAAATTTAGATGAAGCTGTTTCAGAACTAACTCAAATTTCTGGACAAAAGCCTTTAGTAACTAAGGCTAAAAAATCAATTGCTGGTTTCCGTTTACGTGAAGGTATGTCAATTGGTGCTAAAGTTACTTTACGTGGTGAACGTATGTATGATTTCTTAGATAAATTAGTTAATGTTTCACTACCTCGTGTTCGTGATTTCCATGGTGTTAATAATCGTTCATTCGATGGTCGTGGTAACTATACACTAGGTGTTCGTGAACAATTAATTTTCCCTGAAATTAATTATGATAACGTTAATCGCGTTCGTGGTTTAGATATCGTTGTGGTAACTACTGCAAATACTGATGAAGAATCAAAAGAATTATTGACTCAATTCGGTATGCCATTTGCAAAATAATAGGAGGGTATAAATATGGCTAGAAAAGCACTTATTGTAAAGAGTGAACGTCCTGCTAAGTTTTCAACTAGAAATTACACTCGTTGTGAACGTTGTGGAAGACCTCATTCAGTTTACAAAAAATTTCATTTATGCCGTCTATGTATCAGAGATCTTGCTCATAAGGGCCAAATTCCTGGTATGAAGAAGGCAAGTTGGTAAAATTAACTTAGTAAAAAGGAGGTTACGTTAATGTCCATGACAGATCCAATCGCTGACTTTTTAACAAGAGTTCGTAACGCCAATATGGCTCGTCACGAATCTGTTGAAGTTCCAGCTTCAAAAATGAAAAAGAGCATTGCTGAAATTTTAAAACGTGAAGGTTTCATTCGCGATGTTGAATATATGGATGATGACAAACAAGGTGTTATTCGTGTATTCCTTAAATATGGTAAAAATAATGAACATGTTATTTCTGGTTTAAAACGTATTTCAAAGCCAGGTTTACGTTCATATGTAAAATCTGATTCAATTCCTAAAGTATTAAATGGTTTAGGTGTTGCAGTTATTTCAACTTCTGAAGGTGTTATCACTGATAAAGAAGCTCGTGCTAAAAAAATTGGTGGAGAAGTATTAGCATATATTTGGTAATATTTTTCTCTTGAACTGGAGGTGTAATAATGAGTCGTATTGGTTATAGAAAAATTGTCTTACCAGAAAGTGTTGAATTAACTACTGAAGGTAATAATGTAACCGTAAAGGGTGAAAAGGGTTCTTTAACTCGTGAATTCTCACCAAACATTAAAATGAATGTTAAAGATAACATCGTAACATTTGAACCTGCCGTTAGATATAGCAATAAGGTCCGTGCTATGCATGGAACAATGCGTGCTAACTTAAACAATATGGTTGAAGGTGTAACTAATGGTTTCAAGAAAACTCTTAAACTAGTCGGTGTTGGTTACCGTGCTCAAGCTAAGGGTTCAGTATTGGAAGTAAATGTTGGATACTCCAACCCTGTTGAAATTCAAATCAATGATGATCTAAAAGTTGAAACCCCAGATAGTTTGACTATTAATGTTAGTGGTATCAACAAAGAACATGTTGGTGACTTTGCTGCTAAAGTTCGTGCTGTACGTTCACCTGAACCATATAAAGGTAAGGGTATTCGTTATGAAGGCGAAGTTGTTCGTCGTAAGGAAGGTAAGACTGGTAAATAATAGGCTTTTGCTCTTTATTTATTTAATTTTACAAATTCAATTAAGAGGTGACTATTTTGATTAACAAACCAGACAAAAATAAGACACGTCAACGTCGTCACTTGCGTGTCCGTAATAAGATCTCTGGTACTGCTGTGTGCCCACGTTTGAACGTATATCGTTCTAACCAAAACATCTACGCTCAAGTTATTGATGATGTAGAGGGTGTTACGCTTGCTAGTGCCTCAACTTTAAGTAAAGACGTAAATGGTGCAAACAAAACAGAACAAGCAAGTTCTGTTGGTGCTTTGATTGCCAAACGCGCTGTTGAAAAAAATATTAAAAATGTTGTTTTCGATCGTGGTGGATACTTATACCATGGACGTGTTCAAGCATTAGCTGATGCTGCACGTGAAAACGGATTAGAATTTTAAAAAAGGAGGAATAACCACAAATGGCAGAATTTATTGATCCAAATAAGTTAGAACTTGAAGATACTGTCGTTTCAATTAACCGTATTACTAAGGTAGTTAAAGGTGGACGTCGTTTACGTTTTGCAGCTTTAGTTGTTGTTGGTGATAGAAACGGACATGTTGGATTTGGAACTGGTAAAGCTCAAGAAGTTCCAGATGCAATTCGTAAGGCTGTTGATGATGGTCGTAAGAACTTAATTACTGTTTCAAGAGTTGGTACAACTATTCCTCATGAAATTATCGGTACTTTCGGTGGCGGTAAGATCATGTTAAAGCCTGCTGAAGAAGGTTCTGGAGTCGCTGCAGGTGGAGCTGTTCGTTCAGTTATGGAATTAGCTGGTATCGGCGATGTTACAAGTAAACGTTTAGGTTCAGATACTCCAATCAATGCAATTCGTGCAACTTTTGCCGGATTAAAATCATTGAAGAGTGCAGAAAAAGTTGCTACATTACGTGGCGTTTCTGCTCAACATTTAGCAGAATAAGGAGGGGTTTATAAGATGGCTCAATTAAAGATTACTTTAACTCATAGTGCAACTCACCGTCTCCCCAAACAACGCAAAATTGTTAGTGCACTAGGATTAGGTCGCATTAATAGTACCGTTGTTAAGCCTGATAACGAAGCAACTCGTGGAGCTCTATTCCATATTGCACACTTAGTTAAAGTTGAACAAGTTGATTAATAAATAACAAGGAGGTGCACTTTTATAATGAAATTACATGAATTAAAAGCTGCTGAAGGTTCACGTTCATCAAGACAACGTCTTGGTCGTGGATTAGGAAGTAAAGGTAAGACTTCTGGTCGTGGACAAAAAGGTCAAAAAGCTCGTAGTAAGACCCGTCTAGGCTTCGAAGGTGGTCAAATGCCTTTCTACCGTAGAATGCCAAAACGTGGTTTCACTAATATTAACCGTAAAGAATATGCTATTGTTAACTTATCTGTTTTAGATCAATTTGATGATGGTGCTGAAGTTACTCCAGAAACTCTTAAGGAATCTGGTGCTATTAAAAATGCTAAGAGCAGCGTTAAGGTTCTTGGTAATGGCGAAATCAGCAAAAAGTTAACTGTAAAAGCAAGTAAATTTTCAAATGCTGCTAAATCAGCAATTGAAAACGCTGGCGGTAAGATTGAGGTGATCTAAATGCTATCAACCTTGAAAAACGCTTTTAAAGTAAAGAGTATTAGAAATAAGATTCTTTTCACTTTAGGGGTTTTGATTGTATTTAGACTTGGAGCATATATTACTGTTCCTGGAATAAACGCCAAAGCACTCCAAAGCGTTGCTTCATCTGGTTTGGTTAGCATTTTAAACACCTTTAGTGGTGGTGGATTAACTAATTATTCACTATTCGCTATGGGTGTTTCACCATATATTACTGCACAAATTATTGTTCAGCTTTTACAAATGGACATTGTTCCTCGCTTTGTTGAATGGAGTAAACAAGGTGAAGTTGGACGTAAAAAATTAAATCAAGTTACTAGAGTTTTAACAGTAGTTCTTGCATTTGTACAGTCTATTGGAATTACAGCCGGATTTAATACTTTAAGTAGTTTGAACCTTGTTCAACATCCAGGTCCTTCTACTTATATAAGTATTGGTTTAATTTTAACCGGTGGATCAATGTTAACTACTTGGATGGGTGACATGATTACTGATCGAGGAATCGGTCAAGGTGTTTCAATGATAATCTTTGCTGGGATTATCGCTAGAATTCCTGTTGGAATTCAACAATTATATAAAGAATATATTGTTGGGGATACTTCTTCTCAATTATGGCAATCAATTATATTTATAATTTTATTGTTCATAATAGTTCTAATAATTGTTACATTTGTTACTTGGGTTCAACAAGCTGAACGTAGAATTCCAATTCAATATACAAGAAGAGAAACTGGGGCATCGGATAATAGTTACTTACCTTTAAAAGTTAATGTTGCTGGTGTTATTCCTGTAATTTTTGCCAGTTCGTTTATTTCAACACCTCAAGCTATTTTGATGTTCTTTGCAAGTAAACATTCTGGTGATGGTTGGTACAAGATTTTGAGTGATATTTTTAATATGCAAACTCTATCTGGTGCTACTTTATATACATTCTTAATTATTTTATTTACATTCTTTTATGCGTTCGTTCAGGTTAACCCTGAAAAGTTATCTAAGAATTTACAAAAACAAGGTAGTTACATTTCTGGTGTTTGGCCAGGTAATGGTACACAAACCTATGTTTCTAAATTACTTATGAGGCTTAGTGTTGTTGGTGCCTTATTCTTAGGAATTGTTGCTCTTATTCCTTTAATTGCACAGAATTTATGGAATCTTGATGAGTCAATTGGACTTGGAGGTACAAGTTTACTAATTGTTGTTGGTGTTGCTATTCAAACAATTAGTCAAATTCGTGGTTTAATGATGAAACAAGAATATGTTGGATTCATTCAAGGTACTAGACCTAAAGATTTATAAAATTTTGTGTAAGGAGGGAAAACAAAATGACAATGAATTTGATTTTAATGGGTTTACCTGGTGCTGGTAAAGGTACCCAGGCTGAAACCATTATTAAAAATTATGGGATCCCACATATTTCTACTGGAGATATTTTTAGGGCCGCTATAAAAAATCAGACTGAAATGGGAATAAAGGCTAAACAATATATTGACAAAGGAAATTTGGTTCCTGATGATGTAACATGTGGAATTGTCAAAGATCGTCTTTCAAAAGATGATACTAAAAAAGGATATATGTTAGATGGTTTTCCTAGAACTCTAGATCAAGCTAAATCGTTACAAAAGATTAGTAAAGATTTAGATCGTCAATTGGATGCTGTTATAAATATTGATGTTGACCCTAAAATTCTTATTGATCGACTTTCTGGTAGATTTATATGTAAAAATTGTGGAGCAACTTACCATAAACTATATAAAAAACCTAAGGTTGATAATACTTGTGATATTTGTGGTGGTCATGAATTTTATCAACGTAGTGATGACAAACCTGAAACTGTTAAAAATCGTTTAGATGTAAACATTAAAATGAATACACCATTAATTGATTTTTACAAAGGTCTTGACTTATTGTATACCGTTGATGGTAGTCAAAATATTGATAATGTTACTGAAGACATTGACAAAATACTCAAGAACCTATAATTTATAAAAATTTTAGAATGTTGCCGTAAGTTGGTTTGTATGATAAACTAACTCATGTGTATTTGCGGTTTTATTAATGATTTCGGGATTAATACTACTTAATTTAATATTTTAATGTGTACCCAAAGTTTATAAAGAATCGTAGTTTCGAGGAGGAAATTCTTTGTCTAAAGATAATGTTATTGAAATTGAAGGTAAAGTAACTGAAACTTTACCTAATGCTATGTTTCGTGTTGAGTTAGAAAATGGACATGAAATTTTAGCTCACGTATCAGGTAAAATTAGAATGCATTACATTAGAATATTACCTGGAGATCGTGTCACTGTTGAAATGTCACCATATGATTTAAGCAAGGGACGTATTACTTACCGTTATAAATAAGTAGTACTGTCTTTTAATATAGGAGGGTTATTATAATGAAGGTAAGACCATCAGTAAAACCAATGTGTGAAAACTGTAAAGTTATTAGAAGAAAAGGCCGTGTTATGGTTATTTGTTCTAATCCTAAACATAAACAAAGACAAGGCAAGTAATTTATTTAATATTACAGGAGGTGTATTTTAATGGCTCGTATCGCCGGAATTGATTTACCACGTGACAAGCGTATTGTTATTGGTTTAACTAGTATCTTTGGAATTGGTCAAAGTAGAGCTGCTGAAATTCTTTCAAAAGCTGGCGTTTCTGAAGATATTCGTGTTCGTGATTTAAGTTCTGAACAAGAAGAAAAAATTCGTGAAGTTGTTGACAGTTACAAAATTGAAGGTGACTTACGTCGTGAAGTAAGAATGAATATTAAGAAACTTCAAGAAATTGGTTCTTACCGTGGAATGCGTCATCGTCGTGGCTTACCACTTAGAGGCCAACATACTAAAAATAATGCTCGTACTCGTAAGGGTAAAAAGACAGCTACCATCGCTGGTAAAAAATAATTAATAAAGGAGGTTAGTAAATCATGGTTCAAAAGAAAGGTTCACGTAAACGTAGAGCAAAGAAGAATATCGAAGCTGGTGTTGCTCATATTCATTCTACTTTTAATAACACATTAGTTATGATTACTGATATGCAAGGGAATGCTATTGCATGGTCATCAGCTGGTTCTTTGGGATTCCGTGGTAGTCGTAAATCTACTCCATTTGCTGCTCAAATGGCTGCAGAAGCTGCTGCTAAATCATCAATGGAACATGGTATGAAATCTGTAGAAGTTGCAGTTAAAGGTCCTGGTTCAGGTCGTGAATCAGCTATTCGTGCTCTTCAATCAACTGGTTTAGAAGTTGCTGCTATTCGTGATGTTACTCCAGTTCCACATAATGGATCTCGTCCTCCAAAGCGTCGTAGAGTTTAATTTATGTTCATCATTTTAGATGGAAATAATTAATATTAACTCATAGCGTTTTGAAAGGGGTAGAAGATAAGAATGATTGAATTTGAAAAACCTAATATTCATAAGATTGATGAAACTGATAATTATGGAGAAGTTGTTGTTGAACCATTAGAACGTGGATATGGAACAACTCTTGGAAACTCGTTGCGTAGAATTTTACTTTCATCTTTACCTGGTGCTGCGGTAACAAGTATTCAAATTGATAATGTTTTACATGAATTTTCTACTGTACCTGGTGTAGTGGAAGATGTAACACAAATCATTTTAAATATTAAAAAGCTTTCATTGAAACTCGAATCATCTGACGATGAAGAAAAATCAATGGAAATAAATGTTACTGGACCCGCACAAGTAACTGCTGGAGATATCCAAGCTGATAGTGATGTTACTGTATTAAATCCAGAATTACACATTGCCACTGTTGCCGATGGTGCTACATTCCATATGAGAATGACTGCAAATAAAGGTCGTGGATATGTTTCTGCAGATGAGAATAAGGCTCGTAATGATGGAATGCCAATCGGTGTCTTACCAGTTGATTCCATTTATACCCCAATCGAACGTGTTAATTATCAAGTTGAAAATGCACGTGTTGGTCAAATATCTGATTACGATAAACTTACTTTAGACGTTTGGACTGATGGTTCTATCACTCCAAGTGAAGCTGTAAGTTTAGCCGCCAAGATTTTAACCGAACACCTTGAAATGTTTGTTGATTTAACCGATGAAGCTAAAAATGCTGAAGTTATGGTTGAAAAAGAAGAAACACACAAGGAAAAAATGTTAGAAATGACAATTGAAGAATTAGACTTATCTGTTCGTTCTTACAATTGTTTGAAGCGTGCTGGAATCAACACTGTTCAAGAATTAACTGACAAAAGTGAAGCTGATATGATGAAGGTCAGAAACTTAGGACGCAAGTCTCTTGTTGAAGTAAAACATAAGTTAGAAGACCTTGGATTATCATTGCGTAAAGAAGATTAGTATAAAGGAGGATATCCATTTATGAGTTACCGTAAATTACAACGTACCAGTGCACATCGTCGTTCATTATTACGTAACCTAACTACTGACTTATTAGTTAATGGTGAAATTAAGACTACAGAAGCTCGTGCTAAAGAAGTACGTTCTACTGCTGAAAAAATGATCACTCTTGGTAAACGTGGCGATCTTCATGCTCGTCGTCAAGCCGCTGCATTTTTACAAAATGTTGTTGCTGATGCAAAAGAAGATGGTGATGATGTAACTGTTACTACTGCATTACAAAAGCTTTTTGATGAAATTGCTCCTAAATATGCAGAACGTAACGGTGGTTACACACGTATCATGAAAACAATGCCTCGTCGTGGTGACGGTGCATCAATGGTTATTTTACAATTAGTTGATTAATCATTAATTAATAAAATAAACATTTAAATAGCAACAATAAATCACTAGGTATATTAGTATAGAGCGTTATGATGATGGTTTTTCCAAGTCTAGCTTGAATGGAGTATAAAATACTTTGCACTAATGTACTTATAGTGATTTTTTTATACATAAAATTATTGATTTAGAGGGATATTTATGGCAGATAAAATTATTGATGTAAAAAACTTAAATTTTAAATATGATGATTCGAATAAAAATGCTATTAATGATTTATCCTTTTCTATTAATAAAGGTGAATGGGTATCCATAATTGGTAAAAATGGTAGTGGGAAGACTACTTTAATCAATCTACTTGATGGGTTAATTAAATCTAATAAAGGTAAAATCATAGTAGACAGTTTAGAAATAAATAATAAAAATTTAGATGAAATTAGGGATAAAATAGGAATCGTTTTTCAAAATCCATTAAATCAATTTGTTTCTTCCACAGTAAAAGAAGATGTTGCATTTGGATTAGAAAATAGACAATATGAAACTTCAAAAATGCATAAAATAGTTGATAGATCTCTAATGGAAGTTGATATGTTTAAATACAAAGATAACAATCCATCTAAACTTTCTGGAGGTCAGCAGCAAAGAGTTGCGCTAGCAGGAGTAATAGCTATACTACCAAAAATAATAATATTGGATGAATCTACTAGTATGTTAGACCCAAAGGCAAAAAAAATGATAATAAATTTAATTAACAAATTAAGAATAAAAAATAATTTAACAGTATTATCTATAACTCATGATATGAATGAGATACAGTATTCTGATAGAGTTATTTTATTAAAAGATGGTACTATGATAAAAAATGTTTCTCCATTAAGATTATTTAATGAATTAGATAATGTGGAAAATTATGGATTAGAAGTCCCATTTGCAGAAAAATTGAGATTAAAGTTGCAAGAAAACGGATTCAACATATCTAACGATTATATTAACAATGAGGAGATTGTAAAATGGATAACTCAATATTATTCAAAAATGTAACTTATAAATATCAAACTAATACTCCTTTTCAGCATACTGCGCTTGATAATATAAATTTAAAAATCAAACCAGGTTCATTTGTTTCAATTGTAGGTAAAACTGGAAGTGGAAAATCAACGTTGATTAAGCATATTAATGCTTTATTAAAACCTAACTCAGGAACAATTAATGTTGGTGAATTTACCATTAAGCCTAATACTAATAATAAAAATTTAAAGAAACTAAGAAGAAAAGTTGGCATGGTTTTTCAATTTCCAGAACAGCAATTATTTGCTAATACAGTTAAAGAAGACATTTCTTTTGGTCCATTAAATTTTGGATTTAATAAGGAAAAAATTTCCAATATTATAAATAAAGTTTCTAATCTTGTTGGAATTGATGATAGTTTGCTTAATAAATCTCCTTTTGAATTATCAGGTGGTCAACAACGTAGAGTCGCAATTGCAGATGTTTTAGCTACTAATCCAGAAATTTTGATATTGGATGAACCAACTGCTGGATTAGATCCTGAGGGTAAAAAATTTATCATGACTTTGCTTAAACAGCTTAATGAAAATCAAAATATTACAATTATTTTAGTCAGTCATCAAATGGATGACGTTGCAAAATATTCAGATGAAGTTATTGTTATGCAAGATGGAAAATTAGTTCAACAATGTTATCCAGATGAATTATTTACTAATGTTAATTTATTAAAAAAGTATGATTTACAAATGCCTATTAGTGTTAAAATTAATTTAATGCTCAATGAAAAAGACTTTAAATTAAATGACTTGCATTTAGATGAAGATGAATTGATTGATGCTATTATAAATAAATTAAAGGAATGTTAGTGTTTTATGGATAATTTTATATTTGGTAGGTATTTACCAATGGGTTCTATTATTCATAAAATGAATCCAGCGGCTAAAATATTTTTATGTTTTTATTTTGTTATATTAGTGTTTTTTGCAAACAGTTTTTTTAGTTATTTTGCAATGAGCTTATTTGTAATTATATTAATATTTTTATCTAAGAGTCCTATTAAAATGTTTTTTAAGGGTATAATGCCTTTAATATGGATAATATTATTTACAATTCTTATACAAATATTATTTAGCTCAGGTGGAGATATTATATATAAAATTTGGATAATTAATATAACTACATTAGGGATTAAAAATGCAATGTTCCTTTTTATGAGGTTTATATTAATTATTTCTATTTCTACAATTTTAACCATTACTACAGATCCGTTAGAAATATCTAGTGGTATTAGTATATTACTAAATCCATTGAAAAAAATTAAATTTCCAGTTGAAACATTCTCTCTTATGATCTCTATTGCATTAAGATTTGTTCCTACATTAACTGACGAAACCAAAACTATTATGGATGCTCAAAGATCCAGAGGCGTGGACTTTGGAAGTGGCGGGTTAATCAAAAGAATTAAGTCCTTTATTCCATTGTTAATTCCATTATTCGTTAGTGCTTTTAAACACGCTGATAGTTTAAGCATAGCCATGGAATCTAGAGGTTATAAAATAAATAGTAAAAGAACTCATTATCAAAATTATAAATGGTCTAATTTTGATACAATATCTTTTTTTGTAGCAATTTTGCTATCTATAATTATTTTTATGTTAAGAAATTAGGGGGGAGGTAAAATATTGAGTCAACGCTATAAAATAATAATGTCATATGATGGTACTAAATTTTCTGGATTTCAACGTCAACCTAATGAAAGAACTGTAGAAGGAACTTTAACTAAGGTAGTTAATAAAATGGCTAAGAATCCCAAAAAACATATATCAGTTTATGGATCTGGAAGAACTGATGCTGGAGTTCATGCTATAGGTCAAGTAGCTCATTTTGATTTCCCTTATGACTTAAAAGAGATCAATATGTTAAAGGGACTTAATAGTATGTTGCCTTTAGATATTAAAATTATTGATGTTAAGATAGTTAGCTCTGATTTTCATGCTAGATATGATGTTTCTGGTAAAAAATACATGTATCGTATGGATCTTGGAGAATTCAGGGATCCTTTTAAAAGATTATATACTGCTCAATGGAAACTGCCAGTTAACATTGATAAAATTAGAATTGCTTTGAATGATTTGATAGGGGAACACGACTTTACTAGTTTTGTTGCTTCAGGATCAAGTGCAAAAACCAACATTCGTACAATTTATGAAGCAAAATGTAATTTTGAACATAATAAAAATGAATTAATTTTTGAATTTTACGGAAATGGATTTTTATATAATATGGTCAGAATCTTAGTTGGAGTTGTTTTAGAAATTGGATCTGGTAAGCGAAATGAACATGATATTTTAAGACTATATAAAATAAAAGATAGAACTGAAGCTCGAAGAACTGTACCAGCAAGTGGATTATATTTAAAGCATGTTTACTATGAAGGTGATGATCCCGAACATCCAACTAAATTACCGCATCATCAAAGATAATTTTTATGGTTGACTTTTGGAAGCGAACTTTGTATCATTAGTTATGGTATTGTTTGCCCCACGATAAGCCCCGGAAACTTATATTGGTGTCGAACAAACACAGAAACATGGAGGAATATTAAAGTGCGTACAACATATATGGCAAAACCAGGTGAAGTAGAACGCAAGTGGTACATTATCGATGCAACTGATATCAGTTTGGGTCGTTTAACTTCTACAGTTGCTTCTATTTTACGAGGAAAAAATAAACCAACATTTACACCTAATGTAGATACTGGTGATCACGTTATTGTTATTAATGCTTCTAAGGTTGCATTAACAGGTCGTAAAGCTAGTCGTAAAGTATACTCCCACCACACAGGTTATTTAGGTGGTCTTAAACAAAAAACTGCTGGTCAAATGTTAGAAGATACTCCAGAAAAATTAATTGAAACATCAGTTAAAGGTATGATGCCTGATGGATCATTAGCTCATAAGCAATTATTACATTTACATGTACATGCTGATGGCAGTCATGGTCATGAAGCTCAAAACCCTGAAGTATTAGACATTAATAACCTAATTTAAGGAGGAAACTTAATTGGCTCAAGTACAATATCGCGGCACAGGCCGTCGTAAAGATTCAGTTGCTAGAGTACTTTTAGTACCAGGAACTGGTAAAGTAGTTATGAACAAAAAAGCTATTGAAGATTACATTCCATTCCCTAACCTAAGAGCAGTGGTTATGCAACCATTCAATGTTACTGAAACTTTAGGTAACTATGATGCTTTAATCAATGTTAATGGTGGAGGATTCTCAGGACAAGCTGGTGCAGCTCGTCATGGGGTTGCTCGTGCATTACTAGAAGTTGATCCTGATTTCCGTGCTCCATTAAAGAGTGCCGGTTTACTAACTCGTGATGCTCGTATGAAAGAACGTAAGAAACCAGGTCTTAAGAAAGCTCGTAAAGCTGGTCAATTCTCAAAACGTTAATATTATTTCAATATTAATATTTAAAGGTACTTTTCATTTATTGAAAAGTACCTTTTTTATTAAAATAATATTATTACACATTTATATATCATTTTCGTATAATAAGTAATAAAGTTGATTTTAAAAAGGAAGTGTAATTATTAATAATAAAAATTATAATATAAATATTTTAACGATGTTTATAGCAATTATTTTAATTCAAACTACTATACCAGGAATTGGTAATATTCCAATTGGACCTTTAAGCATTACTATTATTCCAATTACTATCATTGTTGCTTCAATTTTGTTGGGTAGTAAGAATGGTGCAATTCTTGGAGGTGTATGGGGATTAATAACATTTGTTAGGGCTTTTTTTTGGCCTACTAGTCCACTTGCTGTTTTTGTTTTAGTTAATCCTTTAATTTCTGTATTACCTAGAGTCCTTGTTGGTCTGGTATCTGGATGGTTTTATCATAAACTAGTTAAATATAAAATTAGCGATAAACTATTAATGTCATTATCTGGAATGGTTGGATCTTTGATTAATACAATCCTTGTTCTATTTTTAATTTATCTTTTTTATAAGAATAATTCATTTAATATTTATCATATTAATACTAATGATCTTTTACCATATCTATTAGGGATTGCGGGTACTAACGGATTAACAGAAGCAATTTTGTCAGGAATATTTGTTCCAATTATTACTATTCCATTACAAAAAATAAAAAAGTAGTGATTTTACATCACTACTTTTTTTCATCTGTATTTTCTTCTTTTTGCTTAGATTCTTTACTATTATGATTACTCATCTTAACCATCTTTAGTTTTTTATTGCTAATTACAACTTTATCATGATACTTATCTTCCAATACAGGATCATTTGATTTAAATGCGATTAGATAAGCATTATTATAAGCTTTTTCTATTGTTCCTTTAAAAGTATTTTTTTCTAATTTAAACGATACCTTATCTCCAATATCAAATGGTGACTTATCATTACTTGTTAATTTATCCTTTACCAAAGATATACATCTCCTAACCTATATCTTAAAAGTAACTAAAAAAAATTGATTTGTCAATTTTTAGTTATGATATTGCTATTTTTATGTTAAATAGTTTAAAATTATAAATAAATATGAATAGAGATGATAATGATTAAAAAAAGGAAAAGTAAATTTACCATTAATATAGGTTGGTTAATTTTGATTTTAACTTTAGTATTTATTATTTTCTCGGCAGGTTACTATTATTACGAAAAGAATTATATGTATAATATTTATAATCAAAAAAATGTAATAAAAAAGCATCGTAATTTTATTAATAAGTTGTTGCCATCAGTTACTTATGCACAAAGAAAATATAATATTTTGGCAAGCATAAGCCTGTCTCAGGCAATCCTTGAATCTAACTGGGGTATTAGTAAATTGTCTACTAACTATAATAATTTGTTTGGTGTGAAGGCTTATAATGGGCAACCTCATGTTAAATTATCTACAGATGAATTTGTAAATGGTAAGTTTATAAATGTTAAAGGTTACTTTAGAGTATACAAAAATTGGGATGATTCTGTACAAAGTCATGCTAAACTATTGTTTAATGGGACTAGTTGGAATCGATACCAATATCAAGATGTTATAAATTCAGATAACTATGTAGAAGCAGCACATAATTTACAGATTGATGGATATGCAACTGATCCTAAATACACTAACAAAATAATTGAAATAATAAAAAAATATCATTTAAATCAATATGATAAAGTAAATAAATAAGGAGAATTATTATGAAAGCATTAGAGGAAAAGATTAACGATGAAGGTCGAGTTTTATCAGAGAATATTTTAAAAGTAGACAGTTTTTTGAATCATCAAATTGACCCAATGTTTATGAATAAAATAGGTAAAGAATTTTCAAGACTTTTTAAAGAAGAAAACATTACTAAAATTTTAACGGTTGAATCTTCTGGTATCGCACCGGCTGTACTTACAGGCTTACAAATGAATGTACCAGTTGTTTTTGCTAGAAAACATAAAAGTTTAACACTTAACGATAACATATATTCTAGTGATGTTTATTCATATACCAAACAAACTAATAATAAAATTAGTATTAATAAAAGATATATTAATGAAAAGGACAATGTATTAATTATTGATGATTTTTTAGCTAATGGACAAGCCGTACTTGGACTTTTAGATATTGCCAATCAAGCTGGTGCTAATGCTAAAAACGTTGGAATTGTTATTGAGAAAAGTTTTCAAAAAGGTCATGAAATTATTACACAAAAAGGAATAAAATTAGAATCACTTGCCAGAATCGCATCTTTAAATGATGGGAAAGTTAATTTTGAATAAATAATATTTAGTCGGTAATTTTACCGACTTTTATTTTTCAATGAAATGAAAATAAGTGTAGCTATGATATAATTGACTTATAAATAAATTGAGAGGATTGTGTTATTTTGCCAGTAAATGATGTAATTTCCGGAATGAATAATAAACAAAAAGAAGCAGTATTATGCACTGAAGGTCCTCTATTAATTATGGCCGGTGCTGGTAGTGGTAAAACACGTGTTTTAACCCATAGAATCGCATATTTAATTGAAGAAAAGCAAGTTCTTCCTTGGAATATTTTAGCAATTACTTTTACTAATAAAGCAGCTAAAGAAATGAAAGAACGTGTAGCTAGCCTATTAGACTATGGTGGAAACGAAGTGTGGGTTTCAACTTTCCATGCATTGTGTGTAAGAATTTTGAGAAGCCATATTGATAAAATTGGTTATAATCGAGCTTTTACAATTGCAGGAAGTAGTGAACAAAGAACGCTCGTTAAGCGAATCTTAAAGGATTTAAATATTGATCCTAAAAAAAATGATCCTAGAGCAATTTTATCAGTTATTTCAAATGCTAAAAATGATTTAAAAACTCCTTATGAATTTAATGAAAATTTAAATCATACCAGTCCTTTTGAAGAAGTAGTTGGACGAGTTTATACTGAATATCAAAAACGGTTACATAACAATCAAGCATTGGACTTTGACGATTTAATTATGATGACCATTCAATTATTTGAAGAAGTTCCAGAAGTCTTAGATTATTATCAAAATAAGTTTCATTATATTCATGTTGATGAATATCAAGATACTAACGAAGCACAATATAAATTAGTAAGAATGTTAGCTAAGAAGTATAAAAATATTTGTGTTGTAGGTGATGCTGACCAAAGTATTTATGGTTGGCGTGGTGCTAACATGAATAATATTTTGAATTTTCAAAATGATTATAAAAATGCCAATACCGTAATGCTTGAACAAAATTATCGTTCTACTAAAAATATTCTAAGCGCTGCTAATGACGTAATTAAGAATAATGTTACTAGAAAAGAAAAGAATCTTTGGACTGATAATGCTGAAGGCGATAAAATTTCATATTATCGTGGTCAAAGTGAAGTCGATGAAGCTCATTTTGTGGTTACTCAAATTAAGAAAATTATTGAAGAAAAAAATTATTCATATAATGATTTTGCTATTCTTTATCGTACAAATGCTCAATCACGTGTTATTGAAGAAACTTTTTTGAAATCTAATATTCCATATTCCATTGTTGGTGGACATAAGTTCTATGATCGTAAAGAAATTCAAGATGTTTTAGCCTATCTAACTTTGATTGCTAATCCTAGTGATTCTATGAGCTTGGAAAGAATTATTAATGAACCTAAACGTGGTATTGGTGCATCTAGCATTGAAAAATTAAGAGTATTCGCTCAAGAAAATAATTGGAGCATGCTAGAAGCTACAAAGAATATTGAACTTAATAATACATTATCTAACCGTGCTAGAAATGCTATTGATAAATTTGGTCGATTAATGACTGGACTACAAAAAATTGCTGTGGAAAATAAAGTAACTGATGTTACCCAACATATCCTAGATGACAGTGGATATTTAGATAATTTAAAACAATCTAAGTCTTTGGAATCTAAAGCTAGAATTGAGAATATCGAAGAATTTATTTCTGTTACCCAACAATTTGATAATAATCATGATGATAATGATGGAGATGAGCCATTAACTGACTTTCTTGCAGACTTAGCACTAGTTTCTGCTCAAGATGATGTTGATGAACAAACACCACAAGTTACATTAATGACATTACATGCTGCTAAGGGATTAGAATTCCCCGTAATATTTTTAATGGGAATGGAAGAAGGAATTTTTCCATTAAGTCGTTCTTTAGAAAAAGAAGATGAATTGGAAGAAGAACGTAGACTAGCATATGTAGGTATTACTAGAGCGCAAAAAAAATTATATATCACTAATGCATTTTCAAGAATGCTTTATGGTAGAAGACAAACAAATCCAGAATCACGTTTTATTGATGAAATATCAGATAACTTAATACATTCTGAAAATGATTTTTCTAAGAATAGTTCATTAAGAACACCATTTGATTCTGCTCGCAATCATAGATCTCAAAGCTTTGCTAATCAAAAATTATACCATCAACCGGCTCAAAAAGTTCAAAAACCCAAGGGTAGTGGTGCTGATAAGAAGTCATGGAATGTGGGTGATAAAGTTCAACATAAAGCTTGGGGAACGGGAACTGTTGTTAAGGTTAATGGCAATGGTGAAGATACAGAATTAGATATTGCTTTTCCAGATCAAGGACTAAAAAGATTACTCGCTGCATTTGCACCAATTCAAAAAATTGAAAAATAATTTATTGAAAATTGAGGTGAAATAAATGTCAGATAAAACTATAGATGAATCAAAAATTAAGCAAGAATATGAAAAACTAAAAAATCAATTAAAATTATGGAGTCGCCAATATTACTATGAAGATCAACCTAGTGTTGAAGATTCTGTATATGACCAAAATTATAGATCATTACAAGACCTTGAATATAAATATCCTAATTTAATTACTTCTGATTCACCAACTCAAAATGTTGGTTCTAGAACTTTACCTGGTTTTGATAAGGTTAGACATGATGTTCCAATGTTATCATTGGGGGATGTATTTTCTAAGGAAGAGTTATCAAATTTCATGGATAACTTGAATAATAATTATCCATCAATTAGTGAATACAATTGTGAACTAAAAATTGATGGACTTGCTATTTCTTTACTTTATAAGAATGGTAATTTAGTTCAAGGATCTACCAGAGGTAATGGTTTTATGGGTGAAGATATTACTGAGAACTTAAAAACCATTAAAAGTATCCCTCACAAATTAAATCGTTCTATTGATATTGAAGTAAGAGGAGAATGCTATATGCCTAAAGCATCTTTTGTCAATCTGAACAAAAGACGTGAACATGATGGTAAATCGACTTTTGCTAACCCTAGGAATGCTGCTGCTGGTAGTTTAAGACAATTGGATTCAAGTGTTACAGCTAGTCGTAATCTAAGCACTTTTATGTATAATGTTGCTGATTATAATGATTTAAAAACTAATACTCAGTCTGGTTTATTAAATGAACTGAATAATCTAGGCTTTAAAATTAACCCCACTTACGAAGTTGTTAAAAATATGTCTGATGTTGATCATTATATTGATAAGTATACTGATGAACGTGATGAATTAAGTTATGGGATAGACGGAATAGTAATTAAGGAAAATAATTTATCATTGCAAAAAGATATTGGCAATACAGTAAAGGTTCCTAAATGGGCAATTGCGTTTAAATTTCCGCCAGAAGAAGTTGAAACTAAGCTTAATGACATTGAGTGGACTGTTGGTCGAACGGGAGTAGTTACTCCAACTGCTATTATGGATACTGTTAAATTAGCGGGAACAACAGTTTCTAAAGCATCACTTCATAACCCTGACTATTTAAATGAAAAGGCAATAAGAATTGGTGATACTGTTAAATTACACAAAGCTGGTGATATTATTCCGGAAATTTCTGAATATATTGCAAGTAAACGTCCAAGTAATAGCAAACCATATGAGATACCAAATAAATGTCCATCATGTGGGGATAAGCTAGTACATCTAGATGACGAGGTAGCCTTGCGTTGTATTAATCCAAAATGTCCAGCACAGTTAACTGAACAAATTAATCATTTTGCATCAAGAAACGCTATGAATATTGACGGATTGGGACCTAAAATAGTTCAACAATTGTTCGATAAGGGGTTGCTTAATGATACTGCTAGTTTATATAATTTGAATCGTGAAGAGTTAGAAACTTTGGACAAATTTGGTACTAAATCTGCTACTAATTTATTAACAGCTATAGACAATAGTCGGACCAATTCAATGGAAAGATTACTATTTGGACTAGGCATTCGTCATGTTGGTTCAAAAGCCGCTAAATTAATATCTGAGCATTTTAAAAATATGGATTCATTAATGTCCTCTAATATTGATGATATTTCATCTATTGATTCAATCGGTAATACTATTGCGCAAAGTATAGTTACCTATTTTAATAATTCAGAAGCTAGGAAACTTATTGATGAGTTTAAATCATTAGGTATTAATATGAATTACAATGGTAACGATATTGAACCTAATGTTTTGCAAAATTCTATATTCAATAACAAAACAATTGTTTTAACTGGAAAACTATCTAGAATGAGTCGTCCTAAAGCTTCAGAATGGCTAGAAAATCATGGGGCTAAAGTTACTGGAAGTGTTTCTAAAAGTACAGATATTTTAATTGCTGGTGCAGATGCTGGAAGTAAATTATCGAAAGCTGAAAAATATGATGTATCAATTTGGAATGAAGATCAGTTCATTGATGAAATGAACAATAATGAGTGATTTGTGGAGGCAGGCAAATTGAATAAATTAAAAGTTTTATTCTTGGTAATGGTTAGTACAGTTTTATTAGTTGCTTGTGGAAATAATAATGATAATAAATCAGGAAGTTCTTCTGGAACTCAAGTTATTTCACAAACAAACAGTAATTATTATCAAGGAGTAATCAAAGATGGTCATTATTTGACTAGTAAGTCACGTGGTGTTTCTGTTCAACAAAATGATAACCAACTTAATCTAAAGGGGTTTGAAAATGGTTTGTTAGGAATATCTAAGCAACATTTTCCAACCGATGACTATATTCTACAAGAAGGTCAATATATTAATACTGATACTGTAGAAAACTGGTTAGGACGTAAAAGTAAAAATAATCCGGATGGATTAAATCCTGCAGGAAAAGATACTAAAGAACCATTATATCTTCAACAAATGGATGAACAGGATTTTATGACCGAAGATCATAATTCACTTAAAATTAAGGGAATGACAGTGGGATTAGGCATTAATTCTATTTACTATTATCGTAAAGAAGCTTATGGTGCAGTTTATCAAAAGAAATTAAATGATTCAGATATTATTCAACAAGGAAAAGAAATTGCAAATAAGATTCTTCAAAGGTTAAGAAAAAATAAAAAGTTAAAAAATATTCCAATTGTTTTTGCACTATATAAACAAGCACCTAATGATAGTTTAGTTGGAGGTAATTTCTTCTCATCTTCTGTTAATAACGGTAATTCTATTAAGAGTTCAGATTGGAAGTCTTTAAACATAAAGAACTATGTTTTACCAGCTGAATCTACTAAAGGTGTAAATAATAATGATGAAGACTCATTTGAAAACTTTAAAAATCAAATTCAAAAATTCTTCCCTAATTTAAGTGGAGTTACTGCTCAAGCACATTATGTTGATAACAGTTTAAGAGGGATGCATATTAATATTACTACTCAATTTTATGGACAAAGCGAGATTATTAGCTTTACTCAATATGTAGAAAATATGGCTGAAAAGTACTTACCAAATAATATTCCAATTGATATTCAAGTAAGCTCAACTGAAGGTATGCAAAGCTTTTTATCTAGGAAAACAGGAGAAAAAAATTTCTATACACATGTTTTTACTAGTTATTAAAACTAATTAAATTATTGTGTTAAAATATTTTATAAGTAATAGTAAAATATATTTAGTAAAGAAAGAAGGAGCTAGTCAATGTCTGAAAAAATAAGTAAAAATACAGTAAGTCATGTTGCTTCATTAGCTAAGCTAGAATTAACTGATAAACAATTGCCTTATTTTACTGATCAATTAGGAAATATTATGGGGATATTTGATTCTTTGAATGAAGTTGATACTACTGATGTTGAACCAACATTTAGCGTAACTGATCAAATTAATGTTATGAGAGAAGATATTGCTGATAATTGGGGAGAAAGAGATCAATTGTTACAAAATGCTCCTGATGTTGCTGATGGTTTAATTAGAACACCAACAATTATTGATGAAAGTGGGGATTAATTAAATGAATTTTTTGAATAAAGATATCACTAGCATTCATCAAAGTTTAGTTAATGGTGACATTACTGTTGAACAACTAACAAAAGAAGCAATTGAAAATTCTAAGAATAATGAAAAAAATATTAATGCATTTATTACAATTGATGAAGAAAATGCAATTAAACGAGCTCAAGAAATTGATAAACGAGGAATTAATCCTGATAATTTATTATCTGGAATTCCAGTTGCAATGAAAGATAATATGTTAACCAAAGATGTTTTAACATCTGCTGGATCTAAAATGTTATCTAACTTTAAACCAATCATTAGTGGAACTGCTGTTAATAAAATGTTAGATGCTGATACTGTTAGTATTGGTAAAACTAATATGGATGAATTCGCAATGGGAAGCTCTACAGAAACATCATATTATGGTAAAACTCATAATCCATGGAATTTAGACAAAGTTCCAGGTGGATCATCTGGTGGTTCTGCCGCTTCAGTTGCAGCAGGTGATGTATTAGCTGCTTTAGGATCTGATACTGGTGGTTCAATTAGACAACCAGCTGCCTTTAATGGGATTGTGGGGATGAAACCTACATATGGTCGTGTATCTAGATGGGGATTAATCGCTTTTGCATCTAGTTTCGATCAAATTGGGCCCTTAACTAACAATGTTTATGATAATGCACTTGTTTTAAATCATATTGCTGGTCATGATGAACATGATTTAACTAGTTCCGATAAAGAGGTCCCTGATTTTACCAGTAATATTGATTCTGGTGTTAAGGGAATGAAAATTGGTTTACCTAAAGAATATCTAGGTGAAGGTGTCAGTGATGATGTACGTGAAGCTATTAAATCAGCTGCTGATAAATATCGTGAAATGGGTGCTGACGTAGAAGAAGTATCATTACCACATAGTAAATATGGCGTGACTGCTTACTACATTATTGCTCCTTCTGAAGCATCATCTAACTTACAAAGATTTGATGGTATTCGTTATGGATATCGTTCAGAAAATGCTAAAAACCTTGATCAATTATATGTTAAAAGTAGATCTGAAGGTTTTGGAGACGAAGTAAAGCGTCGTATTATGTTAGGAACTTATTCATTATCTGCTGGTTTCTTTGATGCTTACTTTAAGAAAGCTGCCGAAGTTAGAACATTAATTACTAAAGACTTTCAAAATGTATTTCAAAATTATGATTTAATCCTTACACCAACAGCTCCAACTCCTGCATTTGGATTAGATGAAAACAAAGATCCATTAACTATGTATATGAATGATGTATTGACTATCCCAGTTAATATGGCTGGATTACCAGGAATGTCATTGCCAGCTGGATTTTCTGATGGTCTTCCTATTGGGATGCAGTTAATTGGGAAACCATTTGATGAAACTACTATGTATAAAGCTGCATATGCTTTTGAAAAAAACACAGATTTTCATAAACAAACCCCTAAGATTGGAGGAGACAAATAATGAATTTTGAAACTACTATTGGACTAGAAGTTCACGTTGAATTAAAAACAAATTCTAAAATCTTTAGTCCTTCTCCTGTTGGTTATGGTGCAGAAGCTAATTTAAACACTAATGTTATTGATTGGGGATATCCAGGGGTATTACCAACAACAAACAAGGGTGTTGTTAAAGATGGAATTGTTGCTGCTCTAGCTTTACATGCTAATGTTAATCAACATCCTCATTTTGACCGTAAAAATTATTTCTATCCTGATAATCCTAAAGCTTATCAAATTACCCAACAAGATACACCAGATGCTACAGATGGTTGGATAGAAATCGATGTTGATGGTAAAAAGAAAAAAATTGGTATCGAAGAAATGCATATTGAAGAAGATGCTGGTAAAAATAGTCATGGTAAGAATTATTCTTATGTTGATTTAAATCGTCAAGGAACTCCTTTAATTGAAATTGTTTCTAAGCCAGACATCGCTTCACCTGATGAAGCTTATGCATATCTTGAAGCATTAAGACAAAGAATTCTATTTACTGGAATTTCTGATGTCAAGATGGAAGAAGGTTCCATGCGTGTTGATGTTAATATTTCAATTAGACCATATGGACAAAAAGAATTTGGTACCAAAGTTGAACTAAAAAACCTTAATTCATTTAACTATGTAAGAAAAGGTTTAGCATATGAAGAAAAGCGTCAACGTCAAATCTTAATGTCTGGTGGTAAGATTCAACAACAAACTAGACGTTTTGATGAAAATAATGGTACCACCATTTTGATGCGTGTTAAAGAAGGATCTGATGACTACAGATACTTCCCAGAACCAGATTTACCATCATTAAATATTTCAAACAAATGGATTGATGATATTAATTCTAAGATGCCTGAAATGCCAAACAGTCGTCGTAATCGTTATGTTAACGAACTAGGATTAACTGAATATGATGCAATGGTTCTAACACAAACAAAAGAAATGTCTGATTTCTTTGACAAAATGATAGAATTAGGAGCTGATGTTAAAATGGCTTCTAATTATTTACAAGGAAATGTAAATGCTTATTTGAATGATAAACAAGTAGATTTATCTCAAACTGAAATTACTCCAGAAAACTTGACTACTATGATTAAGTTGATTGAAGATAGTACTATTTCTAGTAAGATGGCCAAAAAAGTATTTAAAGCAATCACTGAAGGTAAAGAACCTGAAAAGTTTGTAAATGATAACGGTATGGTTCAACTATCTGATCCAAAGAAATTACAACCAATTATTGATGAAGTATTATCAAATAATCCTCAATCAATTGAAGATTTCCATAATGGAAAAGATCGTGCAATTGGTTTCTTAGTAGGTCAAATTATGAAACAAACTCGTGGTAAAGCCAATCCACAAGTTGTAAATAAATTATTAATGGCTTCAATGAATAAATAAGATTAGGGGAATTATAATGCGAAAGCGAGCACGTGTAATATACAATCCAACATCTGGGCGTGAAGCTTTAAAACAGAATATGATTGATATTCTCGGTGTTTTTGAAAAAGCTGGTTTTGAAACTAGTGCATACGCAACAACTCCTAAACCTTTTTCAGCCAGAGAAGAAGCCAAGAGAGCTAGTTTAGATGGTTTTGATCTGATAGTTGCGGCGGGTGGTGATGGAACTATTAATGAGGTAATTAATGGAATTGCACCACTTGAAAGACGACCTAAATTAGCAATTATTCCTGCGGGAACAACTAATGACTTTGCCAGAGCATTGCATATTCCTAGAGAAAATCCGGTTGCTGCTGCTAAAGTTGTTTTAAAACACCAAAGTTTTAAGATGGATATTGGTAAAGCTGCTAACAAATATTTTATAAATATTGCAGGTGGCGGTTTATTAACTGAATTAACTTATGATGTTCCATCTGAATTAAAAACTATCTTTGGTTACTTAGCTTATTTGGTCAGAGGAGCTGAATTACTACCCCGCATTAAACCTATTGATATGGATTTAGAGTATGATGGGGGACATTTCAAAGGAAAAGCATCAATGTTTTTATTGGCTATGACTAATTCAATTGGCGGTTTAGAACAAATTGTTCCTGATGCTAGGTTAGACGATGGTAATTTTACAATGATTATTGTCAAAACTAGTAATATTGTAGAAATTGTTCAATTATTAGCAAAAGTTATTAGTGGTGGTCGTCATATAAATGATCCAAGAATAATTTATAAAAAGACAAGTAAATTAATTGCTAATCCGATTAAAGATAAGATGCAAATTAATTTAGATGGTGAATATGGCGGAGATGCTCCGATGACTTTTAAAAATTTAAAGCAGCACATTGAATTTTATGCTAATATGGATGAAATGCCTACGAAATCAATTAGTTATGATGAAGTTAAAGCTGAAAAGCAATTCGTTGATAAAGTTGATAAATTATCTTAAGTAATTTTAAAAATCAAAAGTTTTGTTGTATTATATTGTAAAGGTACAACAGAACTTTTTTATTTATTAAGGGGAAAATATGAAAATTAAAGCACCAGTTGAAAAAAATGAAATTTATGATGTTAAAATTATTGATCTTACTTATCAAGGCATGGGTGTGGCTAAGATTAATGATTTTTCAATTTTTATTGAAGATACATTACCAGGTGAAGAAGCCACCATTAAAGTTATTAAAATCAACAAAAATTTCGGATTCGGTAAATTATTGAAATTAACTACTAAATCAAAAAATCGTGTTGAAAGTGTAGATAAGGATTATACTCGTACAGGTATTGCACCTTTACAGCACTTAAAGTATGATGCTCAATTAAAATTTAAGCAAAATCAAATTCAAGAACTTTTTAATAAGGCTAAGATGCAGATTGAAGTTTTACCTACAATTGGAATGCAAGAGCCTAGTCATTACCGTAATAAGGCTCAAATTCCTGTTAAAAAAATTAATGGTAAATTAGAAACAGGATTTTATCGTAAACATTCACATGATTTAGTTCCTATTGAAGATTTTTATATTCAAGATCCAGAAATTGATAAAGCCATTGTTGTGGTAAGAGATATATTAAGAAAGTATCATATTGCTCCTTATGATGAAATTAATCATAGTGGTGTTATTAGAAATATTATGGTCAGACGTGGACACTACAGCCATGAAATGATGATTGGTTTAATTACTCGTACTAAAAAGCTCCCAATGTCAGATATGATTAGTAGTGAAATTGCAAAAGCATTACCAGAAGTAAAAAGTATTATGCAAAATATTAACTTAACGGATGGAAATGCTTTGATGGGAAAGAAAACTATTTGTTTATATGGTAGTTCACATATTGAAGATCAATTACTAGGATTGAAATTTTATATTTCGTTGACTTCTTTCTATCAGGTTAATCCAATTCAAACTGAAAAATTATACTCATTGGCAGTAGATAAGGCACAATTGGATGGAAATCAAAATGTTATTGATGCTTATTGTGGAATTGGTACTATTTCTTTAGCAATGGCCAAAAAAGCTAAGAAAGTATATGGTGTTGAAATTGTTAAAGATGCAATTGAAGATGCTAAAATTAATGCCCAAAAGAATCATATAAATAATGTTAAATTTGTTACTGGTAAAGCTGAAGATCAAATGGAGAAATGGCAATCACAAGGCTTAAAATCAGATGTTATTGTTGTTGATCCGCCACGTAAAGGACTTGCATCATCATTCATAGAAAGTGCAGTTAAAGTTTCACCAAAAAGAATTGTTTATGTATCATGTAATCCATCAACATTGGTGCGTGATGCTAGAAGACTTGCTGAATATGGATATGAAATTAATCAACCTATTCAACCAGTTGATCAATTCCCACAAACAGTTCATATTGAATCTGTAACTGTTTTTGAAAAATAATAATATAAAAAAGCTTGAAAAAAAATCTTCAAGCTTTTTATTTTACCAATTATTTTTTTAAATGTTTTTGTTGTAAATAATAAACAGGAATTCCTAGCAATGTTAATAATATTCCAACTAATGCTAAGCCAGTTTGAGATATAATAGTTTCAAATAATAAGAAGACTCCACCAAACAGTGCAATAATTGGGATAACTGGATACCAAGGAACCTTATATGGCCTAATCATCTCTGGTTCTTTGCGACGTAATTTAAATACGGCAATAAATAGTAAACAATTAAATATCCACATAACAAATACTAACATATCAGTTAATAAGTCAAAACTACCTGCAAATATCATTAAAATAGCAATAACTAGTTGGAAAAGGCCAGATACATATGGAACTAATGTTTTCTTAGTTAACTTGGTAAATGCATTACTAAAAGGTAATGATTTGCTTTTACCCATTGCATATGGAATTCTCATACCACTTAATGTATATCCATTTAATGATCCATAAACAGAGACTAAAATACCAATAGTAACTAATTTTCCACCTAATTCACCAAACAGTTTGATAGCTGCTTCTGATGCAGTATTTTGATTACCTGCAATTTGGTCAATTGGCAAGGTTTTAAGAAATACCACATTGATTAATGTATAAATAATTGTAATAAAACTTAGACCCAATATGATAGCCTTTGGTAAATTCTTTTTTGGATTTTTTATTTCTCCAGCAACGTCACAAACACCAATCCATCCATCATAAGCAAACATAGTAGCTAATAATCCGGCACCAAATGCTGACCATAGACCATCATGATTAGTAGGGGATATTGGGAATAATGATACGTTAACTTCGCCTGGAATAAACAATCCAATAATAGCAATAATAAAAATAGGAATTAATTTAAAAATTAGTGCGATTGTTTGAACATTTCCACTTACTTTAGATCCTAGTAAGTTAATGATAAGTATACTTAATGCACATCCAATAGCAATTGGATTGAGCAATTCACCATTTAGGTGAAATAAATTGATAATTTGTGTTGAAAAGACAATTGATTCAGCAGCAATATTGGCAGGATAATAAACCAATATTTGAGCCCATCCCATTGAAAAACCGGTTAGAGGTCCATAGGTATAATCTAAATATTTAATTGCACCACCAGTTTTAGGAATTGCTGCTGCCAGTTCAGAAACAGTTAGACCGGCACAGATGGTTAATAATCCACCAATAATCCACGCTAATATGGTTAGTGTAAATGAATGCGTACTTTGTACGACACTGGCAGTTTTAAAGAATACACCACCACCAATAACAGTTCCCATAACCGTGGCAAGGGATGCCATCATTCCAATACCACGTTTTAATTCATTTTCCTGCAATTTTATTCCTCCAATAACTTTCTATAAAAAAGGTCAGGCATTAATTAGCCTAACCAATTTTTATTATTTATCTTTTGCAATATCATGCTTTCGTTGGAATTCAGCAATGTTTTTATATTCACTTTGTAATTGACGACTTAAACGAATATAGATTGGAACTAATTCACGATATGCTTCATAATTATCAGGATTTGGTTTGTGAGCGTTGGTTACACCAACGAAATCTTTAACCTTGGATAGGTCATCAATAATTCCTAAGCTATACATACCAAGAGTTGCAGCACCCAATGCAGTTCCTTCAAAGCTTTCAGGAATGTTAACATTTTGTTCAAAAATATCTGCTAACATTTGACGCCATAACTCTGAACGCGCAAAACCACCAGTAGCTTGAATATTTGTTGGTTTACCAACAACTTCTTCTAAAGCTAAACTTACAGTATATAAATTATATACAATTCCTTCTAGTGCTGCACGAATCATATGAGCTCTTGTATGAATTCTAGTTAGCCCAAAGAAAGAACCGCGAGCATTAGCATCCCAAATAGGAGCTCTTTCTCCACCTAAGTAGGGATGGAAAATTAATCCATCTGATCCAGCAGGTACTTGAGCAGCAATCTTAGTTAATAAGTCATATGGATCCATATGCATTTGCTCAGCAGTAACTTTTTCAGGAGCACATAATTGATCTTTTACCCAGCGAAAAACAATTCCACCATTATTAACCGGTCCACCTACAACCCATTTGCCAGGTGATAGGTAATAACAAAATACACGGCCTTTAGGGTCAATCTTAGGTTTGTCAGTTACAACACGGACAGCACCGGATGTACCAATAGTGACAGCTACTACACCTGGTTGGATAGCATTAACACCTAGGTTAGCTAAAGGACCATCAGAAGCTCCAATTACAAATGGAACATTTTCATCAATACCAATTACTTTAGCATATGCTTTATTCATACCCGTTAACTGATAGGTAGTATCTACTAGTTCTGGCAACTGATCACGAGAAACTCCAGTTAGTTTTAGAGCTTCTTCATCCCAATCCATATTAAATATGTTGAACATACCAGTAGCGTTAGCAATTGAGTAATCTTCTTTTAATTCGCCAAATAATTTATATAAAATATATTCCTTTATGCCGACAAACCATCTAGTTTTATCATATAAATCTTTTTTATTATCTTTTAACCACATAATTTTAGTTAAAGGAGTCATTGGATGAATTGGAGTACCAGTTCTTCCATATAGTTCTTTAGCTTTACCAGATGCTTTTAACTGATCTGCATAATCAACTGAACGATTATCTGCCCAAGTAATAGCACGTGTAAGTGGTTTATGATTCTTATCTAATAATATTAAACTATGCATAGCACATGAAAAAGAAACACCTTTTAATGTACCATTTTTTAAATCGGCTTTTCTAAGCACTGAGGTAATACCAGAAGTCATTGCAGAAAAAATTTCTTCTGGGTCTTCTTCAGCCATATCTGGAGTATCTTGATATAAAGGATAGCCATTATTTGCGTATCCTTCAACTTGTCCACTAGTATTATATAAAAGGGTCTTAACACTAGTAGTACCAATATCTACACCAATGATGTAGTTCATTTTCTAAACTTCCTTTCAGTATTAACAGAATAGAATCATTTATTTACTAACTAATATAAAATAAATGTAACATTTATACAGTGAAGTTTTAAATAAAATTCATTATTAAGTTATTATTTACCGCTCTCATTATATTGAAAAAAGAGGCTCTATTCAAGCTATTTATCTAGTTTTATAAGAAAATATGTAGTAATCTTGTTTATAAAGTAAGGTGATTATCTATTAAAAGTAGAGTTGAATTATATAATAATAAAAATAAATCTAAAAATTATAAAATATACATTGTTATTTTTGCAGTACTGTTTATCTTTTTATTTATATTCTTTGGCATTAAACAATATAATAATTACTTAATTAATAAGTATAGTGTTCGTGGTGTTTTAGTTAACCAATCAGATGGTTACATTGATTTTGTTTCATTAGCAAATAATAATCAAAAATTTGTTTATATTAAGGCTAGCCAAGGATCAACATATACTGATGACAACTTTTCGAACAATTTTAATCGAAGCCAAGGCTCAGGTATGCAAATTGGGGTTTATCATATTTTTAGTGTCCAAAGTAAAATTAAAAGTCAATTAGCTAATTTCACTAAGGAAGTGGGTGCTAATTATGGTTCGATTCCACCAATGATAGTTGTAAATTCAAGGCTTAATGGTTCACAAATAAAACAATTATCTGATTTTGTTTATATGGTTCATCGTTACTATAATACTGATTTGGTCATTAGCTGTAACAATAAGATATTTAGTGACTTGCATAAAAGAAATCCATATATTAGCTTATTAAGTAGTGATTTAAATAATTCTAAAGCAACCTTTATTTCAATTGATGATCATTCTATGAATCTTGATGGTTCGAATGTTTCCTTGAATCAGGTAGCCTTTAATGGTAAAAATACAGATTGGGAACGCTATCTATTAAAAAGTCGTAATCGCTAAAATTTTATGCAATAGTTTTTAATCTTTGATAAAATTAGATGTTAATAAAAAAATATAGGTGAATTAAATGTTAGAAAAATTTGAAAAATATTTTAAAAAGTTAGGTTATGATAAGCCAACTTTAATTCAGTCAAAAGTTTATCCATTGATTCAGCAAAATAAAAGTGTGTTGGGCTTATCTCCAACTGGTTCAGGTAAAACTGTTGCATTTTTGATGCCAAGTTTATTAAATTTGAAATTAGGTGAAGGGAGCCAATTAATTATTATTGAGCCTTCCCAAGAACTTGCAATTCAAACTGCACGAGTTGCTCGAAATTGGGCCAATTTATTAGGCTTAAAAGTGTTAGCACTTACCGGTGGTGCTAATATAAAACGTCAAACAGAGCGCTTAAAAAAGCATCCTGAAGTTATCGTGGGTACAGCTGGTAGATTAAAAAACTTAATTGATGATAAAAAATTAAAGACGCATTTGTTTAAAACGGTTATTATTGATGAAGCTGATGATTTATTACAAGGTGAAACCTTAACTACTGTTCGTGAAATTGTTGATAGTATGATGTCTGATATTCAATTAGAGTTTTTCTCTGCAACTGAAACTGAAATTTTAGAAGAATTGGACCATTGGTTTGGCAATCGTAATATTGAAAAAGTCGATGTTAGAAATGAAGATGAAACACAAGGAATTGTTAAACATGGTTTAATGCAGGTTTTACGAAAAAATCGTAATAAGATGCTTGCCAGATTACAACATGTACCAAACTTTAAAGCTTTAGTTTTTTTCAACCAAACTGTTGATTTAAATAAAACATATAGTTATTTTGTACATAATCATTACACTGGGGTAGCAAAATTAACTAGTGATCAGAACCAAAATAAACGCGAAAAAGCAATGAATGGTTTTAGGTTAGGTCGATTAAAATTATTATTTACTACTGACGTTGCAGCACGTGGACTGGATATTCCTAAATTGCCTGCTGTTATTAATTATGATTTACCTGATCAGGAAAATGAATACATTCATCGTGTTGGACGTACTGGCCGTATGGGAGAGAATGGTTTGGTAATTAATTTTGGTGATGATCATGATTTAAGAGATTTGAAGAAATTACTTAAAAATTATCAGTATGATTTGAAACCAATTTACTTCTTGAAGAACAAACTGGTCGATGAAATTCCGGATTCGGTAATTAAAGCTGAAAAAATAAAAAAAGTTGCTGAGAAGAATCAGTCGAGTAAGCAATCTAATATCAAACAGCTTTCCAATAGAAACGCTAAAAATATTAAACAACCTTTTAAATCATCAAATCAATCGAGCTCAAAGAATAAAAAGAAGAAAAAAAATAAACATACAAAGAATAAAGGGATGCGTAAAAAATGGCGTAACTTAGATAATAAAAATTCTAAGTAGTGTCTTTACTTTATGTTTATTAAATGCGACAATTATAAATGTTGCAAATGGCCTCATAGCACAACTGGATAGGGCGACCGCCTCCTAAGCGGCTGATCTCGGTTCAAGTCCGAGTGAGGTCATTTTAAACTTAACTTTTAGAGCTGTTCATTTAATAATGAACAGCTCTTTTTTATTGTAAATAAATTTACAATAATTTTACATAAAAACCATATTATATTTACAAAGCATTGCTATACTTTATTTGTAATTTAGATTAATTCCTATGGGAGGCTTCATTATGTTAAATGCTAAAAAGTTTATATCCATTATTTCTATTATGATTATATCTGGTCTTGTTTTAACAGCCTGCGGCAATAGCAACGATAGTTCTAAGTCAAAGATCACCGCGGTAGGTTCAACAGCTTTACAACCTTTAGTTGAAGAAGCTGCTAATGAATATCAACAAAATAATAATAACGTATCAATTACTGTGCAGGGTGGTGGTTCAGGTACTGGATTGAGCCAATTACAATCAAAAGCAGTAACGATTGGAAATTCTGACGTATTTGCTGAAAAGCAAAATGGAATTGATGCCAAAAAGATGATTGATCACAAAGTTGCTGTTGTAGGAATGGCACCAGTTGTAAATAAATCGGTGGGTGTTAAAAACCTATCCATGAAACAGTTAAGTGATATTTTTACTGGAAAAATAACCAATTGGAAACAAGTTGGTGGTAAAAATCAAACTATCGAAGTAATTAATAGAGTTAAAGGAAGTGGAACTAGAAAAACATTTGAAGCCGATGTTTTAAAAGGAAAATCTGCAATTAAATCACAAGAACAAGATTCCAATGGGACTGTAAAGAAAATTGTCGCAAGTACTCCAGGAGCCATTAGCTACCTAGCATTTTCATTCATGGGTGATAATACACTTCAACCAATTTCGATTGATAATGTAAAACCAAATGATAAGAATGTTGAAGATAATTCTTGGAAAATTTGGTCATATGAACATATGTACACTAACAAAAATATTGATAAAGCAACAAAATTATTTATAGAATATATGAATTCAAAAGAAATTCAAAATAACTTAGTTAAGAAATTAGGCTACATTAGTATTCATAATATGAAAGTTACCAAAGATGCTAATAACCAAATAGTTAAATAAACTTTAAATGAAAATGTTGGATGATTTTTATCCTTCATTTTCATTTATGGAGGATAAAACATGGAAATAAAGAAAAAATTATTAATGTCATCCAAGGAAACTAGACAAGATAAATTTGGGAAGAGTATCAGTTATCTTAGTATTGGATTTATTATCTTACTAGTCTCTTTGATCCTATATTTTATTATTTCAAAGGGATTATCTACCTTTACACAAAATAACGTTAATGTTTGGGACTTCTTAACCAAACAAGATTGGTCACCATCTTCAATTGGAAAGGATGGTAAACCTGAAGTTGGGGCCTTACCAATGATAATTACTTCATTTGGAGTAACTATTTTATCAGCAATTTTGGCGACACCATTTGCCATTGCTATTGGAATATATATGTCAGTGATTGCTCCTAAAAAGGGACGCAAATTTTTGCAGATAATTATTGAAATGCTAGTAGGAATTCCATCAGTAGTTTACGGATTCTTAGGTCTGACTATCATTGTTCCAATGAATCGTCATTTATTTGGTGGAACTGGATTTGGAATTTTATCAGCCACATTAGTATTGTTTGTTATGGTATTGCCTACGATTACTTCCTTAACTGTTGATAGTCTAAATTCAGTACCTAAATATTTATCAGATGCTTCTTTAGCATTAGGAGCAACTCGTTGGCAAACAATCTATAAAGTTATACTGAGGGCTGCAATTCCTGGTATATTGACAGCAATTATCTTTGGGATGGCAAGGGCATTTGGAGAAGCATTAGCAGTTCAAATGGTTATTGGGAATGCTACTTTAATGCCTAAAAACTTGATTACCCCAGCATCTACTTTGACCAGTCAATTAACAACTGGGATTGGTAATACTGTTATGGGAACTTTAGGGAATAATGCTCTTTGGTCCTTAGCATTAGTATTACTTCTAATGTCATTAGTTTTCAATATTATTGTAAAGATTATTGGAAAGAGAGGTAGCATTAAGTAATGAATCCAAAAACAACAAATAAAATTGCAATTGGATTAATTTATACATTCGTAGCAATTGTAGTTGCAATTTTAATATCATTAATTGGCTACATTTTAGTAACAGGTGTGCCACATATTTCATGGCATTTTTTAACTTCTAAATCGCAGTCCTTTTTATCTGGTGGTGGAATTAGAGATCAATTATTTAATTCTATTTATTTGTTATTTTTAACATTATGTCTTTCTTTTCCTATTGCTTTGGGATCAGGAATATATTTGGCTGAATATGCACCAAAGAATTGGATTACAGAAGTTATTAGAACAACAATTGAAGTTTTAAGTTCACTACCTTCAGTTGTTGTTGGACTATTTTGTTACTTATTATTTGTAGTTCAAATGCACATTGGCTTTTCTATTTTATCAGGAGCGATTGCCTTAACTTTTTTCAATTTACCTTTATTAACTAGAAATATTGAAAATTCATTAAGATCAGTATCACACTTACAAAGAGAAGCTGGTTTATCGTTGGGATTATCACAATGGAAAACAATTACAGGTATAATTTTGCCAGCAGCTGTTCCTGGAATTATTACGGGAATTATTTTAAGTGCTGGAAGGGTTTTTGGAGAAGCAGCAGCATTGATCTATACTGCTGGTCAAAGCGCTTCAATTATTGATTATACTAATTGGAACATTTTCTCATCTTCAAGTTTTTTAAACCCAATGAGACCTGCTGAAACGTTGGCTGTTCATATTTGGAAAGTTAATTCGGAGGGGATAACCCCAGATGCTAATTTAGTTTCTAGTGGGTCCTCAGCAGTTTTAATTATTTTAATATTGTTATTTAATTTATTGGCACATTGGATAGGTAATCGTTTATATAGAAAGATGACTTCTAATTTTTAAATGAGGGTTAATAATGAAAAAATATAATTTAGATGAAAGCTTTATTTACAAATTTGATAATGAAAAGGCGATTGTTACTAAGAGCGTTAACGTGTTTTATGGTGATCATCAATCTATCTTTAATGTTAACTTAGCTTTTCCTAGATTTAGTATTACAGCATTAATTGGTTCGTCTGGTTCTGGTAAATCAACTTTCTTGAGAAGTTTGAATCGAATGAATGATTCTATTGCTAATGTTGATGGAAATATTATGTATCGTGACGTTGACATTAATGACAAAAAAGTCAATGTTTATGAAGTTAGAAAACAAATTGGAATGGTTTTTCAAAGGCCTAATCCATTTGCTAAAACTATTCGCGATAATATTACTTTTGCGCTAAAAAAACATGGTATTAAAGATAAAGAAGAATTAAACGAAAGAGTTGAAAGTAGTTTAAAAGAAGCTGCATTATGGGATGAGGTTAAAGATAAGTTAGATAAGAGTGCACTTTCTTTATCTGGGGGACAAGCACAAAGATTATGTATAGCAAGGACGATTGCCATGAAACCTGATATATTATTATTAGATGAACCTGCTAGTGCTTTAGATCCAATTTCAACTGCTAAAATTGAAGAGACTTTAAAAAATTTAAAATCTAAGTATACAATCATTATAGTTACTCACAATATGCAACAAGCTTCTCGGGTAAGTGATTATACTGCTTTTTTTCATTCAGGACATGTATTAGAGTTCGATAAAACCGCTAAGATCTTTACTACGCCTAAAATTCAGGCAACTGAAGATTATATTTCTGGTAATTTTGGATAAGGTGATAATATGACTGGTATTTTGCAAACTGAAAATGTACATTTATACTATGGTGAAAATGAAGCTTTGCATGGATTTGATTTAAACTTTAATAAAAATGAAATTACTGCTTTAATTGGACCTTCTGGTTGTGGAAAGTCGACATTTCTTAGATGTTTAAACCGAATGAACGATTTAAGAACTAATGTAACTATTACTGGTAGTTTTAAATTTAATGGCAAAGATATTTATTCACCATCAATTGATTTAACAGAGCTTCGTAAAACTATTGGTATGGTATTTCAGCAACCCAATCCGTTTCCATTTTCTGTTTATGATAATGTGGCATATGGATTAAAACTTGCTGGTATGAAGAATAAACATAAAATTGATAAAATTGTAGAAGAAAGTTTAAAAGAAGCAGCAGTATGGGATGAAGTAAAAGATAGCCTCAATAAAAGTGCTTTGTCTTTTTCAGGCGGGCAGCAACAAAGAATTTGTATTGCTCGTGTATTAGCGGTGAAACCTAAAATTATTTTAATGGACGAACCCACAAGTGCTCTTGATCCGATATCTAGTTCTAAAATTGAAGATACATTGGTTAGACTTAAAAAAGATTTTACAATCATTATGGTTACTCATAATATGCAGCAAGCTTCCCGTATTTCTGATAAAACAGCATTCTTATTGAATGGAGATTTGATTGAATATGATTCCACTCAAAAGATGTTTGTAAATCCCTCAAACAAAAAAACAAGTGACTACTTAAATGGTGAATTTGGTTAGGAGGATCATTATGAATGATTCATTTTTAAAAGAATTAAAAAAATTGCAACGTACCTATATGAAAATGGGAATCACAGTTAGTGATCAAATATATCAATCAATTAAATCTTTTATAGACAATGATAAAAAATTAGCTAGGAAGATTGTTGAAAAAGATACTAAGGTCAATGATGAAGAAGTTGACTTAGAAAAAGAGTCATTGAATTTGATTGCTTTAAAGCAACCAGTTGCCAATAATTTTAGAGCTATTATTTCTTTACTAAAGGCTAGTTCTGATTTAGAAAGAATTGGTGATCATGCGTCTACAATTGCTAGAGAAACGTTAAGATTAAAAACTGAAAATAGAATGCCTGATGTTAATGATGCAATTTCTCAAATGTCTTTAAAGATTAGAGGCATGTTGGAATCATCATTAGATGCTTATGTTCATGAAGATGAACAAGCTGCCCGTTTAATCGCAGAAGAAGATTTATTAATTGATAAAAAATTTGTTTTGGCTAAAGATATAATTATTAAGGACATTGAAAAGGACACTAATAAAATTGAATTAGTTAGCAGCTACTTAATGGTTGTTAGGCTATTAGAGAGAATTGGTGACCATATCGTAAATTTATCAGAATGGATTGTTTATAATTCAACTGGTAAGATAGTTGAATTAAATCCTGGTAAAATAGAACCAGATCTTATTGCTGAGGAAATAAAAAAAGATATTAAATAAACGGGAAGTGAAGCACCACTATGAATAGCATTCTATTAATCACTAATAATTTAAAATGGTCTTCTGAAATTGGTCAGTTAGCTGCAAATAAGGGATTCTTTATTAACAATCTAAGCAATCCAGATGTAGATTACTTAGATTTATTTTTAAAAAAAGATAAAGATTCTGCGGTTATTTATGATTTGTCAGTTAAAAATAATTTTAAAACCAATTTAGAATTTATTAGAAAGATTAGGGATGGCTTTTCAAAACCGATTATTATTATTTCTTATGATTATGTTGAAGAAAACGAACAGAAACTTTTTGATTTAAAAGTTGATGATTATATATCTAATGTTTTGAACGCACAAAGAATTCTATTAAGAACAATTAACTTAATTGAACTATATAAAAGATTAGTCTCAGAGGGGTCTAATAATTTTAAAAAATACATTTATAAAGATTTTGAAATTAGTCTAAAACATTTTCAAGTTAAATACCTTGGAGAAAAAATTGATCTAACACCAAAAGAATTTAACATTTTTTACTATATGGTTCGTCATCATGATCAAGTCTTAAGTCGAGAACAAATTTTTAGAGGCGTTTGGCGAGAGGACAGCAATGATGCTGATTTGTTTATATCATCTAGGATTGTTGATATGCATGTTAGTCATTTAAGAGATAAATTAAAGTCACTACCTGGAAATAAAGTATTTATAAAAACAGTTAGGGGCTTTGGATATATTTTAAATTAACAAAAATAAAAAAGGACACCTAATAGTGTCCCTTTTTATTTTCATCATTATAGGAATGCTGTAGTTGTAGCAGCAGCTATAATTAATATTAATCCTAATATAGTAATAATGGTTTCTTTTTTAGTTTTACTTTCATGTAAAAAGTAAACACCAGTTAGGGTTGCTAATACAACTGAAGTTTGTGAAAGAACAAACCCAGTAGCTAAACCGTTCATGTTTGGTTGAGCAGAAATTAAATAAGTTAATGCAGCAAATGCAAAGAAGAATCCTGAAATAATTTGTAAATATGATTCTTTTTGTTTAAATACATTATCTTTTTTAATATTCATTAAACAGTAGATAACAGCTGTTATAAACATTCCAAGAGCTTGTGGCAAGAATGCCTCTTTACCATTTATTTGAGCAGCTTGTGGTGCAGCAGAATATAACCAATACCCAATTACACCAATTAATAATAATACGACGGCTTTTCTTAGATCTTGAGCTCCTTGTTTATCAGGGTGTTCTTGCCAAGCAGTCATAGTAGCACCAATAATAATTACTATTAAAGCAATAAAGCCTATTATTCTACTTTTAGTACCGTCCCAATTACCTAAAGCAAACACGCCCCACAATGCAGTAGCAATTAATTGCAAAGCGGTTGTAATTGGCATTACACGAGATGATCCAATTAACTTAAATGATTTAAAAGACATAATTTGTCCAAATGACCATCCAGCACCAGAAATTAATGATAAAACAAATTTAGAACCCATTGGAATAGAATTACCAGAAATTAATAAATAAACAAAAGCAAAAATAAGAGTACCAAATGTGGCTCCAACAATTTGGTTTGTAGGTTTACCACCAAATTTGGCAGATACAGTAGGGAATAGTCCCCAACCTAATAGTGGTCCTAGACCAACTAATAAAGCGATAGCGCTCAAAACTTGTTCCTCCTCTATATAAATATATTTTTATCATTCAAAGATATTTAAAAATAATATCATAAATTAAAATTATTATATATAGAATTTAATTAAAATATTATTCGTACAATGATAATGCTCCTCATAACAATATAACACATAATAAATTTAAATTGTAAAATAAGCAATGAAATCGGTTTCATTACTTATTATAATATGATATTATTATTCTTAATAATTATAAAACGCTTTCATAAAAAATAAATCATAAAGGGAAGGTAATGCAAAATGCCATTTGTAGTCTTAGTATTAGGAATATTATTATTATTATTTTTGATTATTAAGTGTAAGCTAAATACATTTATTTCTTTGATAGTTACATCAGTATTAGTGGCTTTGGGATTAGGAATGAATCCTGCTAATATTGCTACGTCCATAAAAAATGGAATTGGGGGTTCGCTTGGCGAATTAGTTATTGTATTTGGCTTTGGTGCAATGATTGGCCGTTTGGTGTCAGATGCAGGGGGATCATATAGAATTGCCAGAACTCTAATAAGTTGGTTTGGTAAAAGAAAATTGCAATTTGCAATTGTAGTGGCTTCATTTATCATCGGGATGTCTTTATTCTTTGAAGTTGGTCTAGTCTTACTAACTCCAATTGTATTTGCAGTAGCTTTAGAAGCAGACGTACCATTTGTTTATTTGGGAATTCCAATGGCTGCTGCATTATCAGCAACTCAAGGTTTTTTACCACCACAACCTGCTCCAACTGCAGTTGCATCGGCATTAGGGGCTAACATTGGACAAATGTTATTATTAGGTGTGATTGTTGCTATACCTGGAGTAATTGTTGCTGGTCCTATATTTACGAAACTAGCTAAAAAATTTGCGCCAGAAACCTTTGTTGTAAAAAAATCTTTACCAGCTTTTGGTGAAATTAAAGAATATAATTTAAAAGATACACCTAGTTTTGGAATTGCAGCATTTACTTCCTTATTACCAGTTATCTTAATGGCAATAGCAACCATTTATGACATGGTATTTAACGGTGGTAAGGCGCAGCCTAACCCTCATGGAATTGATGCCTTTATTACGATGATTGGAAACCCAGTGATTGCAATGATAATTACTTTATTATTTGCTATTTGGTCAATGGGCTTTCATCGTGGTAAAAAAATGGAAGATATTACTGTTACCGTAACTGAAGCCATTAAGTCTATTGCAATGTTACTAATGGTTATTGGTGGTGGCTCTGCTTTCAAACAAATTTTAATTGATGGTGGTGTAGGTAAAGCAGTACAAGATATGATGTCACATGCTAACTTGTCTCCTATTATTTTAGGATGGTTAATTGCAGTTATCTTACGTATTTCACTGGGCTCAGCAACCGTTGCAGGCATGACTGCAGCAGGTTTAGTAACTCCATTGATGCATTCTTTAAGTGTCAATCCTGTTTTAATGGCACTAGCTATTGGAGCTGGTTCATTAGCTGCTTCGCATGTTAATGATGCTGGTTTTTGGATGTTTAAAGAATACTTTGATTTGGATGTAAAACAAACTTTAAAGATATGGACAACTTTAGAAACTTTAATTTCTATAATTGGACTATTGATGGTATTACTTTTAAGTATATTTATCCATTAATATTAAAAATAAAGATACCAATCATCTTAAATGATTGGTATCTTTATTTATTTATTATGATTTATAAAAACAACAAACTTAGACCAAAAGTAGTTGAAAATAATTACAATTATTTGAGCTAATATTTTAACTATATTGAAACTCCCATGCATTAATGTTTGTCCAACCCAGATAACAATTTCTTCCATTATCCATGATGCAAATCTACCGAAAGTAAATGATTTCAATTCAATAAAAATTTCTTTAATATTTTTGGCACTAGATTTAAATACCCACTTACGATTAGTAAAGAAAGCAAATATTACACTAGCTAACCAAGCGATTGCAGTGTTCCAAAAAGTATCAATATTAGTATATTGTTTTAATAGAAATGCAACCAATAAATCAACAAAGGTTGTTAGAACTCCCCAAAAGAGATATAAGACGACTTCTTTATTTTTTTTATATAATTCGACTAAATTATTCAATTTACTTCTTCTCTTTTACAATATATTTTGGACGGTGTTTAGTTTCTAGATAAATTTTACCAATATAGTTACCAACAATTCCTAAACAGAACAATTGAATTCCATTAATTAATAAAATAATTGACACCAAAGAAGGCCATCCAGCAACAGATCCACCAAATATGATTGCTCTAAATATAACTAAAATCAATCCTAAAATTGATAAGAAAAATGATGTTCCACCAACCCAAGTAGCAATTTTTAAAGGAACGTCTGAGAAATCTACGATACCTTCCAAAGAGTATTCTAATAGCTGATACAAAGACCAATGTGAAGTACCAGCTGCTCTTTCGACACCGTTATATTCAATATATTTAGTTTTAAAGCCTACCCAACTAAAGATTCCCTTGGTGAATCGATTATATTCTTTTAGCTTTAATACATTATCAACATATTGTCTAGTCATTAAACGATAGTCACGAACATTTTGCTTAATTTCTACATCTGACATTTTATTAATTACTTTATAGAATGTTGATGAAAGAAAGGCTCTTATAGGATTTTGTTTTCTTGTTTTTTGAACACAACCAACAACATCATAGTCATCTTCTTTTATGTACTTGATCATTTTAGGAAGAAGTGCAGGTGGATCTTGCAGATCAACATCCATTACAGCAACGTAGTCACCACCGACATTATCTAAGCCAGCAGCCATTGCAGATTCTTTACCGAAATTTCTAGAAAAAGATACGTAATGGACATCTTCATCTTTTTCATTTAGTTCTTTTATGATATTCAATGTTTCATCTGATGAACCATCATTAATAAACCAATATTCGTGATTATAATTTAAATTATTCTTTTTCATTTCATTGAAAACGCGTTCTACTTCTTTATAAAATAATTCAATCGAAGGTTCCTCATTATAACAAGGAACAATTAAACCAATAGTTTCCACTTTATAAACCTCCATAAACAATTTAATTTTATTTTACCATAATGAGTAATGTTTTTATGTTTGTATATAAAAAATAATATATTTATAAAACTTTTGTAAATAAACATAAAATCGTCATTTTAAAATTATTTTGTTATAATTAAATTAACGAATATAAGTTTGTCGGGGGATTGAAATTGAAAAAACCAATTAAAGTAATGACGGTTTTTGGTACGCGTCCTGAAGCTATTAAAATGGCACCAATTATTTTAAAGATGCAGGAAGAAAAAGAAAGTTTTGCACCAATTACTGTTTTAACAGGTCAACATAAAGAAATGTTAAATCAAGTTATGGATATTTTTCATATTGTACCTGATTATAATCTACATGTGATGAAAGAAACACAAACTTTAAGTTCGATTACTACTCTGGTGATAAACAAGTTGGATGGAATTATTAATGAAACTAATCCAGACATTATCTTGGTCCATGGTGATACGACAACTACTTTTGCAGCTTCAGTAAGTGCTTTTTACCATAAGATACCTTTAGGTCACGTTGAAGCAGGATTAAGAACGTGGGATAAATATTCTCCATATCCTGAGGAAATGAATCGTCAAATGACGGATACATTGTCAGATATTTATTTTGCGCCTACTAAATTAAGCCGAAGTAACTTGTTAAAACAAAATTTTAATGGCAATAGGATTTATATCACTGGAAATACAGCGATTGATGCGTTAAAACAAACAGTTGATCAGAACTATCATCATGATGTTTTAGATGATATTGATAATACTCATCGTATTATTTTGCTAACAATGCATCGTCGAGAAAATCAAGGTGAACCTATGCATCGTGCATTTACTGCAATTAAGGAAGAAGTGATGAAACATCCAGATATTGAGGTTGTATATCCAGTTCATCTTAGTCCAGCAGTACAAAAAATCGCTCATGAAGTTTTTGATGGCTGTTCAAGAATTCATCTTGTTGATCCTTTAGATGTAGTTGATTTTCATAATATGGCTGCCAGAAGTTATTTTATAATGACTGATTCTGGTGGTGTACAAGAAGAAGCACCTTCTCTAGGAAAGCCAGTATTAGTGTTGAGAGAACATACTGAAAGGCCTGAAGGGGTCAAAGCAGGAACACTCAAATTAATTGGTACTAGTTCAACAAAAATTAAAGAAAGTATGGAGCAACTACTAGACAATGAAGATGTTTACAAAAAAATGTCGCATGCGAAAAATCCATACGGTGATGGCAAAGCCTCAGAGCGAATTTTAAAAGCACTAGACACATTTATTAACGATGAATCGGGTGTTGAAAGTAATGAGATTTAATAAATATAAAAATTATTTAAAACGTTTAGTATCAATAGTGACGAATCGATATAAGAAATCTAATGCTGGAGATTCTGCTATTGTAATTGCCTTTTATGCTTTGTTATCATTATTTCCAATTACGATCATTGCTGGTAATTTGTTGAAACTATTTAATATTAATCAATATGAAATAGTTGACTATCTATCACCACTTTTGCCAGAAACGATTTTAAATACAATAACGCCAATTATTTCATCTGCTTTAAATGGTGCTAGTGGTAATAATTTATCTATTGGATTAATTTTGACCATTTGGTCTGCGAGTCGTGCATTAGCTGCATTTCAAAGAACTGTAAATCATGCTTATGGTATTTATGAGACTAGTGGAATTATGAATAGAATTATTTCGTTTGTTTGGATGCTATTGTTAATTATTTCTTTAAGTATCTTTTTAATATTCTTAGGTTTTGGTAAAGTTATTATTACATATTCAGCTAATTTTATTGGTTTATCGCATGTAGTAACAAATTTGTTTATAATGTTAAGAACACCATTAACTATACTAGGTATATTCTTATTAATATTGATTCTTTACTATTTTGTACCAAGTGTTAATACCAAATGGCGATATGTATGGTTAGGATCAATCGTTGTAACGATTGGAATGATTGTTCTTTCTAAGGGCTTTTCAATTTATCTTCATTATTTTGCTAAGAGTATGGATGCTTATAAAACTTTAGGAGCTTTTGTGATCTTAATGCTCTGGCTTTACATGATAGGTAACATTTTAATAATTGGTGCTGTTATCAACGCTTCATTTCAAAATAGTTTTAATGATAAGATTGAAAATCAGGGATTTAAATTAAAATCTTTAATCCAAAGAAAAAATAAATAAAAAAATCGTTGATTAATAGTCAACGATTATTTTTTAAGATTATTATATTTATCTACTAAATCTTTAGCCATTTTATCAAGTGTTTTAATATCATTTTCATCAGGTTCTAAATTTATTTTTATACCTTCTGATCCTTGAATAGCATTTGCTTTTTTGAATTGATTAATGAACTTATCAACAGATGTATTATATGAATCTTCATAGAAATCATCGCCAGATCCAGCAACACCAAAGATTTTGTTTGAAAGATTCATATCTGCTAAATCGTCAAAAAAATCTAGGCCTTCTTCGGGAAGATGGCCTTCATCGTAAGTATATGCACAAACAACACAAATATCAGAATTTAATAATTCTTCTGTATCAGTTTGTGAAATTTCAGTTTCAGTTACTTCAGCACCTAAATCTTCTAGGCCTTCAGTAACAATATCTGCCAAATCCTCATTATTGCCAGTGATAGTTGCAAATACAACATGTGCTTTCAATATTTTAATCGCTCCTTTTTTAAATATTAATCTAATATTTTAAACATTCATACAATAATTATACTAGGAAAGTGAAAAACTATGAACCCAAAGATAACTAAAATTTCTGCGCAAAAACGTAAAGGTCGTTTTAATGTATACATCGATGATCATTATGCTTTTCCGATTAGTGAAAATGTAATGATTAAATATCGGGTCTTTAAAGGGATGGAAGTAGACGAAAAGCTTAAGCATCAATTAATTAATGCTGATAACATTTCTAAGTTATATAGTAAGGCTATTGATTTTTTGTCTCATCAATTAAGAACTGAGAGTGAAATTGTCAAAAAATTAAGTAATTTTACTGAGGATGATTCATCAATCGAAACAGTAATTAAGCAATTAAAGGATCAACATTTAATTAATGATCAAAATTATGCTGATAGTTATGTTAGAACTGAAGTAAAAAAACAAGATAAGGGTCCTTCCAATGTATACTTTAAGTTAAAATCTAAGTCAATTAGCGAAGATAAAATTCAAAATGCGGTTGAAAATTTTTATAGTGATGAAGATGCAATTAAAAATTGTATTGTCCAAGCCAAAAAAATATTTAATAAACATAAACGTGATGCATTTAAAAATAGAATTCAGAAAACCAAAGTTAGTTTGATCAAAAAAGGATATAATAATGATATCGTAATATCTGCTGTTGATTCTTTAAATTTAGAACCAGATAATGTACAACAAGAACATTTGTTAGAAGAACAAGGTGAAAAGTTTTGGTTACGTAATAGAAATTATGATAGTAAAAAAAGAAGCTTAAAAACTAAGCAATCACTCTATCGAAAAGGTTTTAATATTGATGATATTAATCACTTTATAGATTCTAAGCTTAATAACTTCTAAAATGTTATAATTTATTCTAAAGAAGGAGCTAATTTATGTATGGTTAATAAAATAAAAAGTTCATCATTAATTTTGTGGACTATTGAACTATTATTGGTGGTTAGTATTATTTTTATATGTACTAAATTGGATTTTATTTTCTCACCAATTGGAACATTCTTTTCAGCAGTATTTATACCAGTATTAATTGCTGGAGTTTTATTTTATATGCTTAATCCTGTAGTTAACTTATTAATGAAAATTCACATTGGCAAAAGAAATATGTCTAGATTAATGGCTGTAATATTGGTCTTTTTATTACTAGGATTACTAATCTTTTATACTACATATTCTCTTATGCCCAGAATTATTACGCAGGTTACTAATTTATTTAATAATTTGCCATCATTAGCTAATGATACAACTAGCTATTTAAAAGGGTATTCGCATAAAGGATTCATGAAGAATGTTTATCTAAGTGATTATGTAAATAAATTTCAAAGCTACATATATTCTTATGCTCAGAAATTTTTAAGTGGCTTAACTAGCAGTATCGGTTCTATTATATCCATGGCTACATCAACAGTTATTGTGCTTATTACAGTACCAGTAATGTTATTTTATATGTTAAAAGATGGGCATAAACTATTACCTGGAATTACAAAGATATTACCGCCAAAGCGTCGTGATAATACAGTTGCTTTATTGACAAAAATGAGCAATACTATTTCCAATTATATTGGTGGCCAAATGATTGAGTGCCTCTTTGTTGGAGTGTTCACATCGATTGGTTATATATTAGTAGGACAAAAATATGCTTTATTATTAGGATGCTTTGCTGGAATATGCAATATAATTCCATATGTTGGTCCATACATCGGAATTATGCCTTCACTATTCGTTTCTTTATCAGAGGATATTACTAAAGTCATTGCCGTGGTTATAGTAGTTTTAATTGTTCAACAAATTGACGGTAATTTGGTTTATCCAAATGTTATTGGAAAATCTTTGAATATTCATCCGCTAACCATTATAATTATTTTATTAGCAGCTGGTAATATTTCTGGCTTGTTAGGGATGATTTTAGCCATTCCACTATATGCGGTTGTTAAAGTAATTGTACAATACGTATATTCAATATGGTTATTACAACGAGAAAAAGAGTAGCTTACGTGCTAAGAAACAGGAGATTTTATGAAAAAAGTAATTACTTATGGAACTTTTGACCTATTACATAAGGGTCATGTAAGATTATTAAAAAGAGCAAAAGCATTAGGTGATGATCTAACCGTATGTGTTTCAACTGATGAATTTAATGCTGAAAAAGGTAAAAAAGCATACACTTCCTATGAAGATCGTAAATATGTATTAGAAGCAATTAGATATGTTGATCATGTTATTCCTGAAAAAGGATGGGATCAAAAGATTAAAGATGTTAAGGATAATGATATAGACATCTTTGTCATGGGTGACGATTGGAAAGGCCAATTTGACTTTTTAAAAGATTATTGTGAAGTAGTTTATTTACCAAGAACTGAAGGTATCTCAACTACTAAGATTAAGCATGATTTGGGCCTTAATGATGATAAAAAGTGGGAATCTAAATAAATAATGTGAGACATCCTTTGGATATTATATTCTAGGGATGTTTTTTATATGTTACAATTAAAATTATATATTATTTTAAACACGGAAGGATTCAAAAAATGAGTAGTAATAAAAGCTTAGACAAAAGTGTAGATAAGAGACGAACTTTTGCGATTATTTCTCATCCGGATGCTGGTAAGACTACAATTACTGAACAATTACTTTTGTTTGGTGGAATTGTTAGAGAAGCTGGGACAGTTAAGGCTAAGAAGTCTGGTAACTTCGCCAAATCAGATTGGATGGAAATTGAAAAGAAACGTGGTATTTCTGTAACGAGTTCAGTTATGCAGTTCGATTACGCGGGTAAAAGAATTAATATTTTGGATACTCCTGGACATCAAGATTTCTCAGAAGATACTTATCGTACCTTGATGGCAGTGGATTCGGCTGTTATGGTTATTGATGCTGCCAAGGGAATTGAACCACAAACTAAAAAACTATTCCAAATTTGTAAAATGCGTGGAATTCCCATTTTTACATTTATGAATAAAATGGATCGTGATAGTAGAGATCCAATGGAATTGATTAGCCAATTAGAAGATGTACTTGGGATTGAAGGTTATCCAATGAATTGGCCTATTGGTTCAGGTAAAATATTGAAAGGGCTATATGATCGTTATAATAAGAGAATTGAATTATATCGTCCAAATGATGAAAATAAGCCTTATTTACCATTAGATGATGATGGAAATTTATTATCACCTGACCCAATAACTGATGACACTATTTATCAAGATGCTAAAGAAAGTATGGACTTAATTACTGAAGCTGGTAATCCGTTTGATAAAAATAAAATAAAAAATGGTGAACAGACACCTGTATTCTTTGGTTCAGCTTTAGCTAATTTTGGTGTTAAAACATTTTTAGATGCATATTTAAAGTTTGCTCCTAAACCAAGTGAACATGAAACTAAGAATGATGTTGATGTTAAACCAGATGATGAACAATTTTCTGGTTTTGTATTTAAAATTCAAGCTAATATGAATCCTAGACATCGTGATCGTATTGCTTTCGTGCGTGTTTGTTCAGGAATGTTTGAACGAGGCATGGATGTTACTTTAGATAGAAATCAAAAGAAGTTACGTTTATCTAACGTTACTGAATTCATGGCGAATACTCGTGAAAATGTAGAGAATGCGGTTGCCGGTGATATCATTGGTTTGTATGACACTGGTAATTTTCAAATTGGTGATACTATTTATTCTGATAAACGAAAAATCGAATTTACTAAATTACCACAATTTACTCCTGAAATGTTTATGAAAGTATCTGCTAAAAATGTTATGAAACAAAAATCATTCCATAAAGGTATTAAGCAATTAGTTCAAGAAGGTGCAGTCCAACTCTATACTGCTTATACTACTGGAGATTATATTCTTGGAGCTGTTGGTCAGTTACAATTTGAAGTGTTCCAATTTAGAATGAAAAACGAATATAATTCTGAAGTAGTAATGGAACCCATGGGTAATAAAACGGCTCGCTGGATTGATCCATCACAGTTAGATGAGAAAATGTCTTCCTCTAGAAATATTTTGGTTAAAGATACTAATGATGAACCATTATTCTTATTTGAAAATAAGTTCGCTGAACGTTGGTTCAAAGATAAATATCCAGATGTTAAATTAACTTCAAAACTATAGATAAAGAGCCTAATCAAGACGATTAGGCTCTTTTTATGTCACTTGACTTTATATAGTATAAGTTATTGATTTCGTACCAAAGTATTTTTTGATCATCTAATATAGAACTAGTTATTGTTACTTTTTTATTCTTTATATTGTAATCGATTATTTCTCCACCAGGATAATTGAATACTTGTATTCTTGTTCTTTTTAAAAGGGCTGTTGAATGAACTTTTTTGATTTGCCAATTTTTTGTATTATTTAGTCTTTTACCGAAAGGATAATAAACTTTTTTAAAATTTTTATCCATAATCCATTGATCACTTCCAATATTTAACCAAATGGAATCATGCTTTTGTAATTGAGCGAATATTTTCCAAATACTATTTTGCGGAATGGTTCCTATTGTTTTTGATGTTTCAGCTTTATCAAAGACTGTAGTAATCTGATTGGTTTTAATATAGAAATTTTCATGGGACAATTTTAACCAGTCACGTTTTTTGTAATAAAATATGATAGATTGTACATTATTACTAAATGATCCATTCAAATTTCCACTGTGAGATATGTTTGTATAGCCATTTATTTTTGGTGGAGTAATTTGATACAAACTATTTATTTTACCAATTTTAATTTCAGGTGATTTAACCAATAAATAATTTTCAAAATTTATAAAAAATATATTAATTGGTTTTCCATATAATTTTTGGTATTCAATAAAAACATCATTATTATCTATGAAGTATTTTAAATTACCAGTTATGTTATATATAACATAGTTTTTAAAACTAGGAATTATATAGTTATTTCTTGTATTTTTGGGTCCAAAAAGAATTTCATCTTTTGCTAGCTTCTTACCATTTTCATCTATATAATGTATTTTCATTGAATTTAATGGGAGAGTGTTTTTGCGAATCTCTGCTTGATTATTTAAATGTTGTTTATTGTTATTTTTTTTGAAATTATTTTTTATTATTTTTCTAAATATTTTAAACAATTCACATCCCTCCCATACATCATAATAACATATGAAAGCTTAATTTTTGCTTTTCGTTTGTCCATAATAGTTAATTAATATATAAATTTCTTGCATTAATATTTTTTATTACTAGACAATAATATATAATAGATATGAAAGAGGGAATATTATTATCAATGAGCAAAAATATACTGAATTATTAAATCAATTAAAAAATAATGAAATTAGTAAATTAGTGATAAAACCAAATGAATTTCTTGATTTTCAGGTTGCTTTTATGAATTTTGATACTAGAAAAAGAGTCTCTGGTAAAGCAAGTGAAAATGGAATAATCACTTATACTTACTTGTCTGATAATAATTCTAATAATTAACAAATCTTGTATTTTATAAAATTAATTGATATTCTAAAATTATTATGTAAATAAGAGGAGATTTTAAAATGGAAAAAAATCAATTTAAAATAGTTTCTGCAACAGGTATTCATGCACGTCCAGCAACATTGTTGGTTCAAACTGCAAGTAAGTTCAAATCTGAATTAAATTTGACTTATCAAAATAAGTCAGTTGATTTAAAGTCAATCATGGGTGTTATGTCACTAGGAGTAGGCCAAAATGCTGATATAACTATTTCAGCAGAAGGTGAAGATGAAAAAGAAGCAATTAATGCAATTTCAGAATCATTTAAAAAAGAAGGCTTAATTGATTAAGAATGTTTAATTATGAGGGAATTGCAGCCAGTAAAGGATATGCAATTGCTAATGCATATAAATTAGTTCATCCTAATTTGTCTTTTTCTAAAATGAAAATTGGAAATCCTAGTAAACAAGTTAAACGTTTGAAGAATTCTATTAATAGAGCTGTTAAAGATTTAAATAATATTGAAGAAGTTGTTATTACTAATATGGGGTCAGCTTCTTCAGAAATATTTAAATTGCAAGCTACATTTATTTCTAGTCCTAATTTTATTAATGAGGCTGCTAATGTGATTAATAGTAGTAAAGTTAACGCTGAAACAGCTATAAGTGAAATATTAGACTGCAGAATTAGTAAACTTAAGAATTCCGGAAATGATAAATTTGTTTTAGATAAGATTAAGGATATAGATGATATTAAGAAAAGATTGCTTGCATATTTGTTAAATAAGAAGATGTCTGACTTAGCTTTAATTCAGACTCCTGTGATTGTGGTTTCAGAGGATTTAACACCTAATGATATTATTCAGCTTAGCAATAAAAATGTTAAGGGAGTTATCGCTGATTTAGGTACAAATACCTCTCATTCCGCAATATTAACCAAATCGTTAAATATTCCGTCTATATTTGGCTTAAATAATATTAGCAAAAATATTTCCAATAATGATTTAATTATTGTTAATGGAATGTCTGGAGAGGTTATTGTTAACCCTAGTAATGAATTGGTGAAAAATTATAGTCTTAAAATCACCAAGTATAATCAGACTGAAAAACCGTTAGATAAATTAAAGAAAAGAAATGCATTTACTAATGATGGAAAACAAATAAGTATTAATGCTAATATTTCTAGTCCTAAAGAAGTTAATTTAATAAAGAATTATATGATTGATGGAATTGGACTATATCGAACTGAGTATCTATACATTGATTCTTATTCTTTGCCCACTGAAGAAGAGCAATTTAATGTTTACAAGGATATCCTTTCTTCAATGAGTAATAAACCGGTAGTCATTAGGACTTTAGATATTGGTGGAGATAAACAAGTTCCATACTTAGATAATAATTCTAATAGCGAACGAAATCCTTTTTTGGGAAATCGATCAATTCGTTTCAGTTTATCTAAAACGACCATTTTTAGAACTCAAATTAGAGCTTTACTTCGTGCATCTATTTATGGGAATCTTTATATTATGTTTCCAATGATTTCAGAATTAAATGAGTGGTATAAAGTAAAAAAAATAATTAATGAAGAAAAGAAAAAAATGGATGATGACGGTATTCCATATAATAATCCTAAGCTGGGTATTATGGTTGAAGTGCCCTCAGTTGCTATAATGGCGGATCAATTTGCTAAAAATGTTGATTTTATGAGTATTGGAACTAATGATTTAATTCAATATATAATGGCTGCTGATCGTGGTAATCCAACTGTTGCAGCTTTAGATAATCCTTTAAACCCAGCATTATTAAGAATGTTAGAGAGAGTATTTAATGTTGCTAATGCGTATAGTATAGATATTTCTATTTGTGGTGAAATGGCCTGTAATCGATATGCGCTTCCTATTTTAATAGGTATGGGTTTTAAAAACTTATCTATGAATATTAACTCTACTTTAGATGTTAAAGCATTGCTTAGTTTATTAGATTACGATCTAATGCAAAAAATGTCTGAAGAAATTATTAAAAGTGCATGTACAGTTAAAGATGTTATTAAAATAGAACAACGATTTATAAAAATTTAATCACTTTTTTGGACTAAAGAATGCTTTTTAATTGTAATTCTTTAGCTCTTTTTTTATTTGACTGTTTGCAAAGAAAAGTTCAAAAACATATAATTACAATAAATTGATAACTAAAAGGAGGTGGTGGTATTTTGAACATTGGAATATTTACTGATACTTATTTTCCGCAAGTCAGTGGTGTTGCTACATCAATAAAAACTTTAAAAGAGCAATTAGAGAATAATGGCCATCAAGTTTATATTTTTACTACTACTGATCCACATGTATCTAAAAATACTTATGAAGAAAATATATTTAGATTCTCCAGTATTCCATTTGTTTCTTTTACAGATCGCAGAATAGCTGTTAGGGGAATGTTTCAAGCCTATCAAATAGCTAAGAAATTAAATTTGGATATAATTCACACACAAACCGAATTCTCTATGGGAATGATAGGAAAATTTGTTTCTAAATTTTTGAGGATACCTTGTTTGCATACATATCATACTATGTATGAAGATTATCTACATTATGTGGCTAATGGAAAGTTATTAAAGCCTGTGCACGTTAAAGAGGCAACTTTAGCTTTTTGTCATAATATGTCTGGGGTGATTGCTCCTAGTAAACGCGTATTAGATACATTAGTAAGATATGGAGTAAAGAGCCCAATTAGAATTATTCCAACTGGAGTAAACATTAATAAATTCGATTTTAATCCAGAAGAAGGTCTTAAACATAAATTAGGTTATAAAGAAGATGTTCAAATACTATTATCGGTTAGTCGATTAGCATATGAAAAAAATATATCTGGTTTAATTGATATAATGCCTAAAATTATTAATGAAAAGCCTAAAGCTCAGTTAATGATTGTTGGTGATGGGCCAGCTAAAAAAGATTTAGAACAACAAGTACAAAATATGAATTTATCTAATAATGTGAGATTTATCGGTGAAATTAGCAATGATAGCATTAGCTCTTATTATCACTTAGCTGATTTGTTTGTTTCTTGTTCTAGTTCTGAATCACAGGGACTTACTTATATTGAAGCAATGGCTTCAGGAATAAAAGTAGTGGTTACTTCAGGTCCATATACTGATGATTTGTTAGATAATAATGCCTTAGGAATGACATTTTCAAATGAAGATGAATTTGTATCTGATATAATAGGATATTTAGATGGTAAGGTGCATTTTAATCTAGATGATGCCAATAAAATTAGAGATAAAAAGCTTCATGAAATTTCTGCAAAGAATTTTGCTGATCGCGTAACAGCTTTCTATAAAAATGCTCAAATTGAATATAATAATCAAATTAGGAATTCGACTAGAATAAACGATTAGGAGGACTTATGTTAAACATAAATATGCTTTCTACTGCGGATAAAGTTAAGGGACAAGGAGTGGGAAGTGCTTATCTTGAATTGATTTCAATGCTCAATAAACATTTTCCAAAAGAGTTTAATGTTGAAATCAATAAGCATGGCAAATCTGAAATCACTCATTATCATACAATTAATCTCAGTTATTATTTCTCTACTTTTTTTTCTAAACGTGGGAGAAAGATTGGATATGTTCATTTTTTACCGGAAACATTAGAGGGTAGTTTAAAATTGCCTAAACTAGTTAAGTGGATTTTTTATAAATATGTAATTGCTTTTTATAAGAGAATGGATCATATTGTTGTTGTAAATCCAACTTTTATCCCAAAACTAGAAAAATATGGTATAGATAAGGATAATATTACTTACATTCCAAATTTTGTTAGCAAAGATGAATTTTATCCTTTATCAAATGAAGAAAAATCTAAAATCAGAAAAAATATGGGGTTTAAAGATGAAGATTTTATAGTTTTGGGAACTGGTCAAGTCCAAACAAGAAAGGGCGTATTAGATTTTGCTAAACTTGCACAAGCTAACCCAGATGTTAAATTTATTTGGGCTGGTGGATTTTCTTTTGGTAAAATTACGGATGGTTATAAGCAATTAAAATTTTTAGTTGATAACCCACCTGAAAATCTTTATTTTCCGGGAATAGTTGATCGTGATTTAATATTTAAATATTATAATATTGCAGATCTTTTTTTATTACCCTCATACAATGAGCTTTTTCCAATGTCTGTGCTTGAAGCTTTTTCTTGTGGAACTCCAGTGATGTTAAGACATCTAGATTTATATAAAAAGATTATTGAAGGATATTATGTTCCATTTGATAATTTTGCTGAAATGGATGCTAATCTTAAAGATTTAAAAAATAGTCGCAATGATTTAAAAAATTTATCTAATAGATCAATTAAAGCTTCTTCATATTATTCTGAAGACCATTTAGCATCGATATGGTATGACTTTTACATATCTCAAGCAAAAGAAGGTTAAAAATGTCAAAAAGAAATGCAGTCACTTTTGTTCTTATGTTTCTATTTGGTGCATTTATATTTTGGTACTTTATTAGAGACATTCAAATTAGTGTTTTAATTGAAGATTTTTTTACCATTAATTGGTGTTGGATTTTAGTAGCCTTAATTTGTATGGCGCTTTATTTAGGACTAGAGGCAGTTATTACTAAAATAATTGTAAATACTCAGTCAAAAAATTTTACTTTTAAGGATGCTTTAAGAGTTCCTTTAGTAGAACAGCTATTTAATGGTATTACACCATTTTCTTCTGGTGGACAACCTGGACAACTATATGTATTAGTGCAAACAGGAGTTGACGCTGGTAAGGCTAGTTCTGCTTTACTAATGAAATTTATTATATTTCAAGGTATGATTGTACTAAACTTTATATTGAGTCTCATTGTTGGATTTCAATATATCGAAGAAAAACTTCATTACCTTGCTATCTTTGTGATTTTCGGATTCTTTATTCATTTATTTGTAATTGCGATTTTGCTATTAATTATGTATTGGTATTCATTTACTAAAAAAATGATTGATGTAATTATTAAACCGGTTCGTTTTTTTATTAGTAATGATAAATTTAGTGATTTTAAGAGTATGATTGATGAAAAGGTGGATAATTTTCACCAAGAAAGTATCAAGATAGCTAAACAATGGAGACTTATGCTTAAGATAATTTTAATCACATTTTTTCAATTATCATTTTATTACCTTATTCCTTATTTTATAATGCTGTCATTAGGGTTTAATAAAGTAAATATTATTGTAGTAGTTAGTCTCCATGTTTTAATATTTATGATTATATCTTTGTTTCCTATTCCTGGTGGAGCAGGTGGAGCAGAGTATAGTTTTGAAGCTTTATTCAAGAGTTATATCACTAATAGTACCAAATTAGTTTTAGCTCTTATGATTTGGCGCTTGTTGACATACTATTTAGGAATGATATTGGGTGTAATAGCACTATTTATTAAACCAGATAAAATTTCTAAAAAATAATTTATTTTCGGAGGCATTGATAATGTCCAGTAACATTAAAAATACCAGAAAGTTTATTAATACTAAGTTTGGATTCTTTGTATTAATGATCTTACTTTTTTGGTTAAAAACTTATATTTCATATCGAATGGATTTTACTTTAGGTGCAAAGGGTGGAATCCAAGAGTTCCTATTAGCAATTAATCCTATACCAGCTGCATTATTAATTTTTGGAATAGCACTGTATTTTAGGGGTAAATTGGCATATTGGTTAATGCTAATTATTAATTTAATAGAGTCAATATGGTTATTTGCCAATATTGTTTATTATCGAGAATTTTCTGATTTCCTATCCTTTGGAGTTATTAAGGGATCTGGGGATGTACAAAATAATCTTGGAAAAAGTTTATCAGAAATTATTCATCCATCAGATTTTATTATATTTATTGATATAATAATTTTAATTATTTTATTATTATTTAAAGTGATTAAAGTTGACCATTCTCCCTTTAAAAAGAAGAATGCTTTTGCGGTAACTATATTATCTATTGTTTTAATTTTTGCTGAATTTGGGATTGCTAATGCTAACCGGTCTGGTTTATTAACTAGAACTTTTGATAATAATTATATTGTTAAGTATTTAGGACTAAATGAATATGCTGCATTTAATGGTTATCAGACATATAAAGAAAGTAAAACTCGTTCTGAAGCTAAGCCATCAGATATGAATGATGTTCTCAAATATTTAAAAAATAATCGTAGTGCACCTAATATGGAATATTTTGGTAAAGCTAAGGGTAAGAATGTTTTTATTCTACATTTAGAAAGTTTTCAACAATTTTTAATGAACTATAAAGTTGATGGTAAAGAAGTTACCCCTAATTTAAACAAATTTTATAATAATAAAAGTACTCTTTCTTTTGATAACTTTTACCATCAAGTATCTCAAGGTAAAACATCTGATGCTGAAATGATGCTAGAAAACTCTTTATTTGGTTTGCCTCAAGGATCAGCAATGGTGAGCTATGGTACGCAAAATACTTATCAAGCTGCACCTGCTATTTTATCTCAGCATGGATATAGTACTGCTGCATTTCATGGAGATGTACCAAGCTTCTGGAATCGCGATAATACTTATAAGTCTTGGGGTTATCAATATTTCTTTGATTCAGATTACTATACTGAAAAGCCTTCATATAGTGTTGGATATGGACTTAAGGATAAAATTTTCTTAAAAGATTCTGCTAAGTATATTCAACAATTACCACAACCTTTCTACGCTAAGTTAATTACATTAACTAATCATTATCCATATGAACTTGATAAACAAAACCAATCATTCCCAGCAACAAAAACTGGAGATGATACAGTTGATCCATATGTTCAAACCGCTCACTATTTAGATCAAGCTTTTGGTGAATTTGTACACTATCTTAATAAAACCGGGTTGATGAAAAATAGTATGATCGTACTTTATGGTGATCATTATGGTATTTCTAATAATCATAGGCCTGCTATTGCTCAATTGTTGCATAAGAAGAGTATTAATAATTATGATTTAGCACAATTTCAAAAAGTTCCGTTTATGATTCATATGAATGGCTTAAAGGGTGGTATTAATCACACCTATGGTGGAGAAATTGATGTTTTACCTACCTTATTACACTTACTAGGTTATAAGGATGATAAAACTATTCAATTTGGAAATGATTTATTGTCTAAGAAGAGAATTCAAGTGGTTTCGTTTAGAAATGGTGACTTAGTATCTCCTAAATATACCATTGTTGGTGGAACTGTATATAATACTAAGAATGGATCTGTTATTAATCCTAATACTACTCAAAAAAATGAAATTAAACGTATGCAAGATCATGTTACAACTGAACTTTCTTTATCAGATAGGGTTGTTTTAGGAGATCTTTTGAGATTCTATAAATCAAAAGGATTTAATAAAGTTAATAAAAAAGATTTCAATTATAAATATTCTTCTGCTATGAAGCAATTAAAAGAAGCAGATAAGAAGAGTCACTCTGATTTGCTTAGTAAGCTTCATACTAATAGTACCGAGAATTTGTATAAAACAGATGCTCCTGAATTAAAATAATTTAATAAAAAGAGTAATCATTATTAATTGTGGGAACTGCAACTATTATTTTAAACAAATAAATAAAGCAGCTTTCTTTTGGTTTAATTGGGTAACTGATTTCCTGTATTCTACAGGCGATTGGTTACCCAATTTTGTTAATATTCGTCTATTATTCCAAAATTTGATATAATTATCTACGCACTTGATGGTATTTTGTATATCATTTTAGATTTTAGAGTGGAGTGAAATGATTCACTAATGGCGCTATCAGCTGACGTTACTTTATAGGATATAATCCTGATAGCGTCTTTTTTTGTGCTAATTCAAAGTGTAGATTGAATCTTGATCACTATGAACAATATCCCCATTGTTATAACTTCATTTTCTTGATTATTCTTTTTTTATTGACTATATATTTTTATGTTGGTATTATTATATTTGTTGTCGAATTATTAAATAATTTATATCATTTAATAATTTATATTGACTTAATTATATTATTTTGATAACATATTAATTGCTGTTGAAAAAGAGTTAGTTAATTTTTGGACTTAAAAATTAATTACAAAAAGTTATTGACTTTTAGTTGTTAAGATGGCATAATAATTAATGTTGCGTTGTTGATATGACAAACAGCAACATACCAATTAAAAATTTAATTATAAAAAAGTTGTTGACATTGAATTGTTAATATGATATAATTAAAAAGCTGCTTGTTTCAAGCAGTTAACTGATAAGTAGATCTTTGAAAACTGAACAAGATTGATAATCAATGATGTGTAAGGAACTTACGATTTAGATCGTAAGTAAATTAAACACAGCGAAGTCAATTCGCTTTTAAAAACAATTAATTTGATGAGCTAGTTAAAAGCTTTTCATCTATAAGATGAGAGTTTGATCCTGGCTCAGGACGAACGCTGGCGGCGTGCCTAATACATGCAAGTCGAACGAGTCCTCCCAATTTGATTTTATGCTTGCATAAATGATTTTTGGATTCGGGACGAGTGGCGAACTGGTGAGTAACAC
>NZ_POSN01000001.1 GCF_002994005.1 Apilactobacillus quenuiae | reverse complement strand
CATTCCTTTATGGAAGTAAGACCCCTAAGAGATGATTAGGTAGATAGGCTAGAAGTGGAAGTGCAGCAATGTATGGAGCGGACTAGTACTAATTGGTCGAGGACTTAACCAAGTAAGGTGGTTCTCTAAAGGAATAATAATATCTAGTTTTGAAAGAACGAAGTTCTTTTAAAAGAATAGTGTGGTGGCGATAGCTAGAAGGATACACCTGTTCCCATGCCGAACACAGCAGTTAAGCTTCTAAACGCCGAGAGTAGTTAGAGGATCGCCTCTTGCAAGGGTAGGAAGTTGCCGCGCTATACATTATGGAGGATTAGCTCAGTTGGGAGAGCATCTGCCTTACAAGCAGGAGGTCACAGGTTCGAGCCCTGTATCCTCCATATATTGAGCCGTTAGCTCAGCCGGTAGAGCATCTGACTTTTAATCAGAGGGTCGGCAGTTCGAACCTGCCACGGCTCATAAAAATTAAATAATTTTTTTAATTTATGCCGACTTAGCTCAGCTGGCAGAGCATCTGTCTTGTAAACAGGGGGTCGGAGGTTCGAATCCTCTAGTCGGCATTTATGCGGAAGTAGTTCAGTGGTAGAACATCACCTTGCCATGGTGGGGGTCGCGGGTTCGAATCCCGTCTTCCGCTTTGTCAATTCATTAAGTATGCCGGGGTGGCGGAATTGGCAGACGCACAGGACTTAAAATCCTGCGGTTAGTAATAACCGTACCGGTTCGATCCCGGTCCTCGGCATTTATTTTGCACCCATAGCGCAACTGGATAGAGTGTCTGACTACGAATCAGAAGGTTGTAGGTTCGAGTCCTACTGGGTGCATATTTCGGGAAGTAGCTCAGCTTGGTAGAGCACCTGGTTTGGGACCAGGGGGTCGCAGGTTCGAATCCTGTCTTCCCGATTAGGGTCAAAGTGCTCTTGTTTTTAATTGTTTCGCGGTGTAGCTCAGCTGGCTAGAGCGTCCGGTTCATACCCGGGAGGTCGGGGGTTCGATCCCCTCCGCCGCGATTTAGGGCTTGGACCTTTAGCTCAGTTGGTTAGAGCAGACGGCTCATAACCGTCCGGTCGTAGGTTCGAGTCCTACAAGGTCCATATAATGGGGCTTTGATTTTATTATATACATGGAGAATTACCCAAGTGGCTGAAGGGGGCGGTCTTGAAAACCGCTAGGTGGGTCAAACCACGCGAGAGTTCGAATCTCTCATTCTCCTTATTATCGCGGGATAGAGCAGTCTGGTAGCTCGTCGGGCTCATAACCCGGAGGTCGTTGGTTCAAATCCATCTCCCGCAATTATGGTTCGTTGGTCTAGTTGGTTTAGGACGCCTGCCTGTCACGCAGGAGGTCACGAGTTCGAGTCTCGTACGAACCGCTTTAATATGGCTCGGTAGCTCAGTTGGTAGAGCAACGGATTGAAGCTCCGTGTGTCGGCAGTTCGATTCTGTCCCGCGCCATTTAATTAAATATTATGCGGGTATAGTTTAGTGGTAAAACCATAGCCTTCCAAGCTATTGTCGCGAGTTCGATTCTCGTTACCCGCTTTTGTAATGGGCCTATAGCTCAGTTGGTTGAGAGCGCACGCCTGATAAGCGTGAGGTCGATGGTTCGAGTCCATTTAGGCCCATTTTTGGAGAAGTACTCAAGTGGCTGAAGAGGCGCCCCTGCTAAGGGTGTAGGTCGGTTTTCCGGCGCGAGAGTTCGAATCTCTCCTTCTCCGTTGCGACCCGTTGGTCAAGTGGTTTAAGACACTGCCCTTTCACGGCAGTAACATGGGTTCGAATCCCGTACGGGTCATTATTTATATTATCGCGGGATAGAGCAGTCTGGTAGCTCGTCGGGCTCATAACCCGGAGGTCGTTGGTTCAAATCCATCTCCCGCAATTATGGTTCGTTGGTCTAGTTGGTTTAGGACGCCTGCCTGTCACGCAGGAGGTCACGAGTTCGAGTCTCGTACGAACCGTCTTTATAAAAGATCATCCTTTCGGATAATCTTTTTTTGTTTTATATTTTAGACCCGTTGGTCAAGTGGTTTAAGACACTGCCCTTTCACGGCAGTAACATGGGTTCGAATCCCGTACGGGTCATTTTATGGAGAATTACCCAAGTGGCTGAAGGGGGCGGTCTTGAAAACCGCTAGGTGGGTCAAACCACGCGAGAGTTCGAATCTCTCATTCTCCTTAGTAATAAAAAAGAGTAGACATCATTTAAATGATGTCTACTCTTTTTTATAGTTCAATGAAATGTTGCTTAAACTAGTTATATTATTTTTATCGAACCATTTATTAAAGTCTAAAATATTATTCCATTTAGTCATTAATATTAATTGTCTTTTACCAGAAGTTTCTTTTAATATGCTAATTGAGTTAATATTTAATTTTATAATATTATCAATTATTTCTTTTATTTTTGAATCAAAAATTTTTTGACTATCTTCATTTAAATTGAAATAAAGATAGTTAATAAAATTGTTGATGTTATTAACATTTTTTTGATAAATAATTAAATAAAGTTATTTGTAATTTTTTTGTCATTATTTTTTCTCCTGATTATTAAATGTTTTACAAACTACATATACATATTTACACTAAAAGTATATATAGACAAGTAAGAGGAGAGAAATTATGAAAATTAGAATATTGGGTTATTATGGCGGATATCCATATAATGGAATAGGAACAAGTGGTTATTTGATTCAAAGCAATAACTTTAATTTGTTATTAGATTGTGGAAGTGGTGTTTTATTAGAATTAGAGAAATACTTGAATCCTTTACAATTAGATGCAGTTTTGTTGTCACATTATCATCATGATCATACAGCTGATATTGGGGTTCTCGAATATTACTGGCAACTGAATACTGAGAATAGGAAAGAACCTACTCTTCCTATTTATGGAAATATAAATGATAAAATAAATTTTGATGGACTTACTTGGAATAATGATACAAAAGGTATACCATATCATGAAAATGATATATTAAATTTAGGGCCATTCTTAATTAAATTCATGAAAACTAAACATCCAGTTTCTGCTTACGCAGTTAAAATTATTGAAAAAAGTACTAATAAATCATTTGTATTTACTGCTGATACAAGATATTTCGATGGTTTAATTAATTTTTGTAAAAATGCTGATTTATTGATCACGGACACTAATTTTTATAAAAATAAAAAGGGGACTAAATGGCATATGACTTCCAAAGAATCTGGATATTTAGCCAAGCAATCTAACGCTAAAAATGTTATCATTAGTCATCTACCGCAATATGGTAGTCTTGATGAATTATTAAATGAAACAAGAGATGAAGCTGGTTCTAATGCAAAAGTAAATATTGCTAAATTAGGATTACAAATTAATATTTAAGTTAATATTGTTTACTTATAGTTACAATATGATATAAAATTTATATGTAGAAGAGGTGTGCATAATTATGGAAATGCAACGTATAAATGAAGATACAATTAAAGTTATGATAAGCAATGATGAATTATCTGAACGTGGAGTTGACGTATTATCCTTACTTGGCGATGAAGATCGTATTGAATCTTTTTTGTATGGGATTTTAGAAGAAATTGATGCTGATAAAGAGTTTAAAGATACTTCTGCTGTTACATTTCAGGTAGTTCCTAATAAATCTGGATTGGAAATGTTTATTAAAAATAATCATTTGACTGAAAAAGATATTGATAAGAACAATTTATCTAGTGGCAAGATAAGTAAAGAAAAGCTTTCTGAGCTTACTGATAATGGAAAAGATAATAATTTTGCATCTAATTCATTAGGAAATATAAGTAATGAGCTTAAAGATAAAATTAATGATTTTAATGAGCTACCATTAACTATGGAAAATAAAAATAATATCTTGAATTATCTAAGACAACTTAAAAATAAGATTGATAGCTTAGAAGACAAAAATGAAAATCATATGGTAAATAGTTCTATTTCTCAATTAGTTAATGCTGCAAAAAATATGGATAGAGATAGAAAAACATCTAATCATATGGTTAATAATATCATTCTTAAATTGAGTTCATTTGATGATTTAGTAGGTATGTCTAAAGCTTTAAATAATAATTTACCAGAAACCTACCTTTATAAATATGAGAATAATTATTATTTGTATATGTCATTACCAGAAGGGTATAATAACGACGATATTCTTATGTTTCAAAGAGATGTTGCAGTAGCTTTAGAATATTCATCAAAGAGTAATATTTCCTTATCTAATTTAGAAGATAAAGGTAAAAGTATGATTTCAATTAATGCATTACAAACAATAAAAAAATACTTTTAATAATTAAAAGCCAGTAGATTTTTTTACTGGCTTTTTTCGTATTTATAATAATAGGGCGATCAAAATATTAATTGCAAATTATAATAATAAACTTATTTTAGCTAGTAATGCATTTAAAAATAAAAAATATTTTTGTCCAATATGTAAATCATTAGTTATTTTAAAAAAGGTAGTGAAAAGGTAAGTCATTTTGCCCATTCTAAAAATAATGACTGTCCTAATATTGGGGAACATGAAACTAATGAACATTTAACTGGAAAATTAAACTTATTTAAATTTATTAATAATAGTAATACAAAAATTGAATATTTTATTAATAAAATTAAGCAAAAGCCAGATCTTATTAATAATAAGATTGCATTTGAATTTCAATGTAGTCCTATAACTGAAAAAAGACTTATTGAAAGGGTAAATGGATATAAAAGCTTAGGGATACATTCTTTATGGATATTAGGAAGTAATTATAGAAAAAATTTTAGTAAAAAATCAACTACCAAATTTTTTTATTATTCTACTAATGTTGGTTTTTATATTCTCTTCTTATTTAATAGTGGTTGTGTTGAGATTAGATATAATTGTTTAGAAGTAAATGGAACAACTAATTATCAGTCTAAAATTGTATATTCTTTTATAGAACTTTTAAATTTTATAAAAAACAAACATTGCTTATTAAAATATGATAATAGTTTAAAAGAATTAAATAGTTTATCAAAGAATCTAAGGAAAAATATAATATTAGGTAATAAATTAGTATTGAAGGTTCAAAATGCTTGTTATGAAAAAGGTAATAATGTTGATGGATCCCCATTATTATGCAATAAAAAATATTACTCTTATCCCATTTTTAATCAAAACTTCTTTTTATGGAAAGTGAATTGCCTAAATATAATTGCTGATGGTATTAATGTAAATGATTTATTTAATATATCATTAAGTTTTATAGAATTTCATTCTAAATTTCCATTAATAGAAAATGTAAACTTTTTTTATAAAAATGAATTTAAAAGTTTTATTTACACTTTGATTAATGAAAAAGTTATTAAAGTTAAGAGCAATGTAATTTACTTATTAACTACTCCCTTGTGGTTTAAAGATTATTTATCTAGAGAAGTTTACCAAAATAAAAGAGCATTTAAAATATAATTTTAAGTGCTCTTTTATTTAACTATATGAAACCCAGAAGTTTTGATTGATTTGTTTTTAGAACTTTTGATCATATCATTTAAACTATCTTTTGTTAAATTATTATTGCAACAAGCATTAAATAATCCAGAATAACAAACATTATTAGTTAAAACACCGCTATTTGGCTTGTTACAATTAAATATGACAGCAGAAGCTGGTTTTTTTACCTTCATATTTTTTACAATTCTCTGATCTTCTTCTACTGTATTTTTAGCAAGGTTAGATCTACGATCTTCTTGGAACATTGATATGTCTAAGTTATTTTCTTTCGCTGTTTCTAATGATAAACTATCTGTGTATTTTATACCTTGGTCCAAAATTTTATTTTGCATATCCATAAAAAATGATTTTCCATTTTTCATACCTTGGAATAATGCTGCTTTATAGTCTAGAACTACATTATGATATAAACTATATAATTCACTTGAAGATAATATCTTTTTTATTCTATTATTTGAATGACAAAAATCAGTTTGGATTACTTTTAGGTTATATATAGGAATAAATTGAATCTTAAATTTTGAATCAATATCTTTTGATAATTTTAAGACAGTTTTTTCTGACTTTTCGCATTCTTTGCATAAAGGATCTACAAAAAGAAATATTTCAAACAAAATTTTACCTCCCTCAAATAATCAAAACACCATACGAATATATACAACACTTAGCATACCAAATTATTTACTAAATACAATAATTTTGCTTTCATATTATATAAATTTTTTACTTATATTAAATTATGGTAAAATAATCCAATGAATGGCTTAAATAGAGGAGGTTTTCCTAGTGATAGAAAATTGGAAACACTTTTTATTTCCTTATGAACAAGCAGTAGGGGAACTTAAAATAAAATTACGAGGAATAAGAAAAGAATTCCTGCAATTTGGTGAAAGAAGTCCAGTTGAATTTGTTACTGGTCGTGTTAAGCCTATTTCAAGTATTAAAGAAAAAATGAATCGTAGATATATATCTGAAGAAAGATTATCTAAAGATATGGAAGATATTGCTGGATTAAGGATAATGTGTCCTTTTGTTGAGGATATTTATCAAGTGGTAGATATTTTACGCAAAAGAACAGATATAAATATTCTTGAAGAACGTGATTATGTTAATAAGGAAAAGTCCAGTGGTTATCGTTCATATCATATTGTCTTTGAATATCCAGTTGAAATGTCTACAGGAGAACATAAAATACTAGCAGAGATTCAAGTAAGGACCTTAGCTATGAATTTTTGGGCAACTGTTGAACATTCTTTAAATTATAAGTACAATGGTGTTTTCCCAGAAGATTTAAAAAAGCGACTACAAGAATCAGCTGAAACTGCATTTAAATTAGATGAAGGAATGTCAGAAATTCGTGATGAGTTAATTGAGAAGCAATCTGAAAGCCACAAAAATAATAGGGATGATTAATAATGAAAGTTTCAATATATAGTAATGACGGTTCCACTTCAAATGAAGTTGCAAACCAACTAAAAGAGAAAATTGATAATTCCTCAAAATTACAATATGATGGATTAAATCCCCAAATTGTAATATCCGTTGGTGGAGATGGAACTTTATTATCCGCATTTCATCATTATAATGATTCAATTAATAATGTTAGGTTTGTTGGTATTCATACAGGCCATTTAGGATTTTATACTGATTGGAGAGATTATGAGGTCCAACAATTAGTAGATAGCTTAGAGAATGATAATGGTCAAAGTGTTAGTTATCCATTATTGTCTATAAATATTAATTATAAAGATGGTGGACCATCTGATAGTATGGTTGCTTTAAATGAATCAACGCTTAAAAGAATAAATGGCACTATGGTTACTGACATAAATATTAAAAATGAATTTTTTGAAAAATTTAGAGGCGATGGTTTATGTGTTGCTACTCCAACAGGTTCCACTGCTTATAATAAGTCAGTAGGTGGAGCAATTATTAGTCCTGAGTTTGATGCTGTGCAAGTTTCTGAAATGGCTTCAATAAATAATAGAGTTTTTAGAACCCTAGGATCTCCTATTATCATTCCGCCTGATGAATGGATAACTATTATTCCTGACAATCCATACCATAATATTTTAACTTGTGATCAGTTAGTGGTACAAAATAGGCCAATTGAATCGATTACTTATTCTATTTCTAATGATCGAATTTATTTTGCTCAATATCGACACACTCATTTTTGGAAAAGGGTAAGTAACTCATTCATTGGAGTACATGAAAATGACTGAATTTAATTGGGTTAATTATAATAAAGTTCCAATAAGACTAAGAACTTTTCTTGGGTCTAAGGGTGTTACGAGAACCTTACTTAAGCAAGTTAAATTTCATGGTGGGATGATGTTTGTAAATAACACCAAAAGATATGCTAATTTCATGCTAAAAAATAAAGATAAAATTAAATTGATTTTACCTCCTGAAATTAGCGGTGATTACTTTAATGTGTCTAATTTGCCTATAGATATTATTTACGAAGATGAACATTTTTTAGTAGTGAATAAGCCATCAGGTGTACCATCAATTCCTTCGAGAATTTATACTGATGATACATTAGTTAATCGTGTTAAGGGTTATTTTCAAAGAAAACAATATGAAAATCAAAAAATACATATTGTTAATCGATTAGATATGGATACCAGTGGAATTGTTATTTTTGCAAAACATCATTTTGCCCATTCAGTTTTAGATAAGCAATTTAAAGATGACAGTATTCAAAAATATTATATTGCCATTGTACAAGGCAATATTCACTCTAAACATGTTGATATTAATTTACCTATTGGTAGACAAAATGACTCATTTGTTAAACGAACCATCAGTGATAGTGGAAAGATGTCTAGAACAGAATTTTGGGTTAATAAAAGGATAAATGGTTTAAGTGTGCTTAAAGTTAAATTACATACAGGAAGGACTCATCAAATTAGAGTTCACTGTAAAGCAATCGGACACCCTTTAATTGGTGATTGGCTATATAATCCTAATAATCATATTATGAATAGGCAAGCTTTACACTGTTATAAAACCATTTTTTATAATCCTTTCATTAACAAATATATTGAATGTAATGCGCCTTTACCAGAAGATATGAAAAAAATTATTAAATAAAAGCTCCTTTATTAAAGGAGCTTTTATTGTTGTCTATATTAAAATTTTGCTTATATGATATACTATAATATTGAATAGAAGGAGATTTGATCATGAAAAAAATAGAAATTGCTAGGCAATTTTTATCAGACAATATTAGTTTATTTAGATGCCCTACATGTGGAAAAAGTTATAAAAAGGTCAATGATTTTTCTATTATTTGTCCTAACAATCATTCAATGGATATATCTAAAAAAGGTACTTTATATTTTATCAATCATAAAGTTAGCACTGAATATGATAAAGAGATGTTAAATTCAAGAAGAAAATTGATTAATGCAGGATTATTTGATGGTATTATTAATAAAATATCAGATTTAATACCTAACGGGAAACAGACTATTTTAGATGTTGGTAGCGGTGAAGGAACACCTATCAAAAAAATTGAAGAAAGTAGAAGTAATCAAGATCATGCGATTGGTTTTGATATATCCAAACCAGGTGTTAATTTAGCAACTAGTGAATTAAGTAATAACTTATTCTATTGTGTTGCTGATTTGGCTCAACTACCATTTAATGATAAAAGTATTTCAGTTGTTACAGATATGTTTTCGCCATCTTCTTATGAAGAGTTTAACCGTATTATAAATAAGGATGGTCACCTAATAAAGGTAATCCCTAATACTAATTACTTAATTGAATTAAGAAGAAAATTATACAAAGATGATCATAAGAAACAAGATTATGATAATACTAAAGTTTTAGATTTATTTATGAAACACTATCCCAATGCTGTCAGATATAATGTTAAATATAGATTTTCTTTACCGGAAAGCATTAGACAGGATATGATATTAATGACACCTATGCACTGGGGTAAAAATGCCATTGATTTACAAACGGAAGAATTAAAAAATTTAAATTCAGTTACGGTTGATGTAACGATATTAGATAATAAGTTTTAATATAGGAGATAATATAAATGACTAACCATATTGTTTTATTTGAACCACTAATGCCTGCTAACACAGGTAATATTGCCAGAACATGTGCAGGCACTGACACCACTTTAGATTTAATTAAGCCACTTGGCTTTTCTGTTGATGATAAGCATTTGAAAAGAGCTGGATTAGACTATTGGGATAAAGTTAATATTAATTATCACGAAAGCTTGCCTGCATTTATGGATACTCTAGGAGGTAAAGATAAATTACACCTAGTTTCCAAATTTGCTAGTAAAGATTATACTGATTGTGATTATTCAGATGATAAATATAATAATTACTTTATGTTTGGGAAAGAAACTACAGGTCTACCTGAACCATTTATGAGAAAGAATAGTGATAAAGCTATTCGTATACCACAAGATGATACTCATATTAGAGCGCTTAATTTATCAAACACTTGTGCAATTGTTATTTATGAAGCGCTTAGACAACAAGACTTTCCAAAGTTAGAAAAAAGTCATGAATATGAACATGATAAGCTAAAATAATTTAAAGGAGTAATATATTTGGCTAGAAAACACAAAAATAGTTTACGTACAAAAAAATCAAATAAAAATTTATTTTCAATTGATAAAAAATATAATAATTATTTGTTTGGTTTATTTATGATATTTATTAGTTTATTTAGCTACTTACAATTGGGCTTCTTAGGTATTACTATTAATAATCTGTTTCGCTTTTTTGTTGGAGATAGTGTTATTGTTTTTTATTTAATTACTTTAATTACCGGAATCATATTTTTAATAAAAGGTAAAAAGCTTAACTTAAACAAGAGAATTATATTAGGTGTAATCATTACATATTTAGGGCTATTAATGTTTTTATCTGCAATTTATTTTTCTGGATATAATAAAAACGATTTTATCAGACAAACATTGAATATAATTTCTGATGATTTTATAAGCATGAAATCCAATAGTTCAATTGGCGGGGGAATAATTGGTGCTTTTTTATTGACTATTTTTAACTTTTTAGTTTCTATTTTGGGTTCTGAGATTATTTCTATAATAATGATCGTTGTTGGATTTTTAATTTCATTTAATATATCAATGAATCAAATATTTGATAAGTTTCAAAAGCATTCAGAAAATCTATCAGCAAAAATAGGTGCGTCTTCGCAAAAAATAGGTAAAAAGGTTCATGATATAGGCAATAAAGATTCAGAGACAGCAAATATTAATGATAAGGAAGAAAAAACAAATAAACCAGTTAATGCTGATCCTAAGCCTAAATTATCTGGTTGGATGGATTCTTCAAATAACGATATAAAATCTGAATCTAAAAAAGAAAATGTTGAAAATCCAAAAGATAATAATAAAGATTATAAACTAGCTAGTGAGTATAATGCTGATAATAAAAGATCCGAAAAAGTTTCAGATGTAATTAGCAAACAAAAAGATGAAAATAATGATCCAATTATAGACAACATTAATGAAAATAGTGATGAAGACTATGATTTGCCATCATCTAATTTATTATCTGAAATTAAACAAACCGATCAATCGGATGAATATAAAGCAATCGATAAAAATACTGTTATATTGAAAAAGACACTTAATAGCTTCGGTGTTGATGCAGAAATAAAGAATGTTAGTTTAGGACCTTCAGTAACTGAATATGAGCTTCATCCTGCAATTGGTGTTAAAGTTAGCAAAATTGTTAATTTGGCTGATGATTTAGCCTTAGCACTTGCTGCTAAAGACATCAGAATTGAAGCACCAATCCCTGGTAAGTCATTAATTGGCATTGAAGTTCCTAATAAGAATGTTTCGACAGTGTCTTTTAAAGATGTTGTAGATTCCCAAGATAAGAATCATAGTCTACTTAGCGTGCCATTGGGAAGAAATGTTAATGGTGATGTTATATCTACTGATTTAACCAAACTTCCGCATTTACTAATCGCAGGATCTACTGGTAGTGGAAAATCTGTTGCCATTAATGGGATTATTACTAGCATATTGTTAAATGCTAAGCCTAGTGAAGTTAAAATGATGCTTATTGATCCTAAAAAGGTTGAATTAGGTGTCTATAATGGGATTCCGCATTTATTGACTCCGGTTGTTTCTGAGCCTAAGAAGGCAGCAAGATCATTGAATAAGGTTGTCACTGAAATGGAAAATAGGTATGATTTGTTTGCTAAAAATAATCAACGAAAAATAAGTAGTTATAATAAATATATTAAGCAATTAAATCATGAAGATGGTGGAAATCGTCAAACATTACCTTATATTGTAGTAGTTGTTGATGAGTTAGCTGATTTAATGATGACAGTTTCTAATGAAGTGGAAAGTGCGATTATTAGATTGGCTCAAATGGGGCGTGCTGCTGGAATTCATATGATATTAGCAACTCAACGTCCTTCAGTAGATGTTATTACTGGTTTGATTAAGTCCAATGTACCATCTAGAATAGCCTTTGCTGTTTCTAGTGGGGTCGATTCAAGAACTATTATTGATACTAATGGTGCTGAAAAATTACTTGGTCGTGGTGATATGTTATATCTACCTGTCGATAAAAATAAACCAATTCGTATTCAAGGTGCTTTTATTTCAGATGACGATGTAGAGAATGTTGTTGACTATATAAAAGAACAACAGACAGCAGATTATGATGATTCAATGATTGTTTCTGATGAAGATATGAAAAAAGAAGAAGAAGTTGAAGATCAAGATGATTTATTTGGAGATGCTTTAAAATTTGTTATTCATGAGCAAAAAGCAAGTACTTCTTTGTTACAACGTAATTTTAGAATCGGTTATAATAGAGCTGCCAGAATTATAGATGATTTAGAACAACGTGGATATATTGGCCCTCAGGAAGGTAGTAAGCCACGACAAGTTTATAAGCAATCAAATGATGATTCTGATTAAATAAAAAATGGGACCATTATAATGGCCCCATTTTTTATTATTTTTGATTTGTTAAATATTCTACTTATTTCTATAAATGATTATGATAATACTGTGTATAATGAACCTAGAACTAATCCACCTAAAGTGGAAATAATCATGATCCAAACGAAAATCATTGTAATGATCTGAAATCTAGATTTTTTCTTTTTAGCCATTAATTGCACCGCTTTCTTAAAAAATATATATTATCAAGTTTACATTTGATATCTTTATATTGCAAATTCAATTAATAATATGAGAGGAGCTGGATATAATCAATCCTTTTTCATTTTTAGCATTAATATTATTCCAATCAATTTTTACTTTTATAGTATCTACAATTTTTAATGCAATCAAAAAGTCTTTTGGAAGACACTTTCCAACTAATTTTAATTCTAGTGATTTATTTCCATTTATTTTTGGAATTTATATATACCAAATCTCTTTAGATAAGCATTCAATATCTTTTTTGCCACAAGTTTTACTATTTTGGTTAATTTTTGGTATTTTATTTGGAATTATTTATTTACTTAGATTTAAAGAAAAAAGTATATTAAGATATTATAAATTATTTTGGAAAATGGGTATTGTATATATGTTTATTGCTTGGATTATTACAATCATTACTTATGGATATCAAATATTATAAAAGTCATCTTAAAAAGATGACTTTTTTATTATAATTAATAACGATATTGTGGTGGAACAAAGTCTTTTACAGTGTTAAAATCTAATTAAGTAAACTTTATATTATATATAATTAAAACATTAACAATAAAAATTAGATTAAAAAATAAAGAGGTGATATATATGGTCAAATTTAAACATGAAACGGTATTACTCAACGAAGCGGTAGATAGTTTAGATATTAATCCTAACGGTATTTATGTTGATTGCACATTAGGTGGCGGTGGACATAGTCGAAAAATATTGCAAAAATTAGATAAGGGCCATTTGTATTCATTTGATCAAGATCAAGTTGCCATTGAATATAACAAAGATAATTTAAAAGAATACATAGATGATGGTAAAGTATCTTTTATCAGAGATAATTTTAAAAATATTACTAAGGACTTAAATGAATTAGGAATCTATTCTGTTGATGGTATCGTTTATGATTTAGGTGTTTCATCACCTCAATTCGATGATGCAAGTCGTGGATTTAGCTATCAACATAATGCCCGATTAGATATGCGAATGGATCAAAGAAATTCATTAGATGCTTGGAAAATAGTTAATGAATGGCCATATAATAAATTAGTTAAAATTTTCTTTAGATATGGTGAAGAAAAATTTTCTAAACAAGTTGCTAGGGCTATTGAGAGCAATCGTGAAAAGCACAGTATTGATACTACAGAAGAATTAGTAGAAGTGATTAAGCAAGGTATTCCTGCTGCTGCTAGAAGACATGGCGGACATCCTGCAAAAAAAATTTTTCAAGCTTTAAGAATTGCTGTTAATGATGAGTTGGGTGCATTAGAAAAATCATTAGAATATGCAATAGATCTAATTGGAGTGAATGGAAGAATAAGTGTGATTACTTTTCAATCACTTGAAGATAGATTAGTTAAAAATATGTTCAAAGAAAAAACTAGTATCATGGATTTACCGCATAATTTGCCCATTATTCCTCCTGAAATGAAACCCGATTATAAGTTAGTTAGTAGAAAACCAATTTTACCTAGTGATGAAGAACTTAAAGAAAATCATCGTTCACACAGTGCTAGACTAAGAGTAATACAAAGAATAAGTAAATAATATAGAAAAGAGCAATTGGTATGTCACAAAATAATTTAGCGAGAAAGAAATATAATAATTCTTATAATGTTAATACCAATAAAAAGAAAAATATTAATAGCACAGAAAAAATTAGTCTTTCTTTGTCTAAATTTGAAAAAGTGCTTTTGGTTACCGGAAGTGTAATTATATTTACATTGACGTTATGTTTAGTTGGTGAAAAAATAAACTTGGGTAACCATTCGACTAGTTTACAGTCAGTAGAAAATTCTTTAAATAAGGTAGATAACAGTAATAATTATTTAAAACAAGAAATTGGAGAACTAGAGAGTGTCAATAGACTTCAATCTGTTGCTAAAAAGGGCAATCTTTCTTTATCTAATAAAAATGTAAGGAATGTAAACAAATGAGTAAGAAATTGAATAACAATCCTAAATTAAAAAAACGCCAAAGAAATCGTAGCCATATAGGACAATTTTTATTATTGCTATGTATGGGCGTTTTTTTGTGTATTGGTTTAAGATTCTCTTATATATCAATTTTTAAAAATGTTCAAGGTGTTAATTTAAGTCAATTAGCTAGGAATCTTTATACTCAGAGTAGTGTTATCCCTGCTAAACGTGGAACTATTTATGATGCTAATGGTCAACCATTAGCTGAAGATACTAGTACATATACTTTGTACGCTGTTTTAGATAGACATCAAATTGATACAGCAAATAATAATAAGCCTATGTATGTTACCAATAAAAAGAAATTTGCACAAACTATTTCAAAAATTATACCAATTTCTTATAAAAATGCATACAAAGCTCTATCACCCCAAAAAAATACATTCCAAGTAGAATTTGGAAGTGCTGGTTCTAATATATCGCTTATTACTAAGCAAAAATTAGAATCTCATAAATTAAATGGAATGGGCTTTATTCAACAGCCATCTAGAATATATCCTAATGGTGAATTTGCTTCTCATATTATAGGGTATGCTTCTTCTGAAACTAATAAGGTTGGAAACACTAGCCTTGTTGGACAAATGGGTATTGAAAAAATATATAACAATCTTTTAACTGGTAAAAACGGTTTTAGCCAAGAACAATTAAGTAATTCTGGTGTAGAGATTCCAAATAAGAATAATAAAAATAAAAAAGTAAAAAATGGCGATGACGTCTATACTACTTTAGACTATAGACTTCAGTCATTGCTAGAAACTGAAATGAATACTGTTTATAAGCAAGCACATCCTTCAACTATGAATGCGGTACTTGCTAATGCTAAAACAGGTAATATATTAGCAGCAACACAAAGGCCTACATTTAATGCCACCACAAAACAAGGATTAGATAAGATTTGGAGAAATACTTTGGTTCAAGATTCTTATGAACCAGGATCAACTATGAAAGTATTCACAATGGCATCTGCTATTGATAGTGGAAATTATAATGGAAATGCCACTTATGCATCTGGGAAATACTTTATTGATGGTAAATTAGTTCCTGATTGGAATACTGCTGGTTGGGGAGTAATTAATTTTGATAAAGGATTTGCTCTTTCTAGTAATGTTGCAATGGCTCATCTTGAACAAAACATGGGACCTAAGACATGGCGTAAATATATGGATAGATTTAAGTTTTTTCAATCATCTAACGCAGGTTTTCCTGGGGAAGAAAATGGTGGCTTGCAGTTTCAATATCCAATTGAACAAGCTAATACTGCTTTTGGACAAGGAATTCAAGTAAATGCTTTACAAATGGTTCGTGGACTAACATCAATTGCTAATGATGGTAAGATGCTACAGCCTAGGTTTATATCTAAAATTGTAAATCCTAAAAACAAGAAAACTATTAAGTCATTTGCTCCAGAAATTGTTGGGAATCCAATTAAAGCTTCTACATCTAAAAAAGTTATAAAACATATGGAAGATGTTGTTTATAAACCATACGGAATTGGTGCTGATTATAAAATTCCTGGATATAAGATTGCTGCTAAAACTGGTACTGCCCAAGTCAGTGATGGTAAAGCAGGATACGCTTCTGGAGATGATAGTTACTTATATTCTGTTGCAGGAATTGCTCCAGCTGATAATCCAAAATATATTTTATATCTAACTATGAAGCAACCTAAATTACCAGCAGGGAAAACAGCTTCTCAATTGATGGCACAAATATTTAATCCAGTTATGCGTTTAGCACTTGAAGAAAATGTTAATTCAAATGACGAAAATAATATTGAGGTACCAGATCTCCATAATGTAAGCACTAAAATAGCTAAGTCCAAATTAGAAAAATCAGGTGTTAAGTATACTTTAATTGGTGATGGAGATAAAATATTAGATCAATCTGTGGACTCAAATGAAAAAATAAGTAAAAATCGTCTTGTTATTTTACAGACTAATGGATCGAAAAATATGACTAATCTAAAAGGTTGGTCTAGATATGATGTTGCAACTTATTGTAGGATGGCTGGCATATCAGTTAACTTAGATGGTGATGGCTATGCATATCAACAGAGTATTTTACCAAAAAGTTCAATTGATGATATGTCTAACTTAAGTGTCAAATTTAAATAGAAATGGAATGTATTGTATATTATGATAAATATTTTTTTACCAGCTATTTTAAGCTTTTTAATAACGCTAATATTTATGCCAAGTTTAATTGGTTATTTTCGCAGAAAACATGAAGGCCAAATGATTAGAGAAGAAGGACCTAGATGGCATGAAAAAAAATCTGGGACTCCTACTATGGGTGGATTACTTTTCATTGTTGCAATTATAATTGCAAGTGTTATTAATGGAATTCTTATGCATAATTTAAATCCAACTATCTTAATTTTACTATTTATATTATTCCTATATGGATTGTTAGGAATGTGGGATGATAGTATAAAATTATTCAGAAGACAAAATGAAGGCCTTAAAGCTTGGCAAAAATTGTTAGGTCAAATTGTTGGTGGCGTTATATTTACATGGGTATATTCTCAAAACTTTCCTATGGCTTTAAGAATTCCGTTTTATGGCGATATTAATATGGGTTGGTTTTATGTTATTTTTGTTATTTTTTACTTAACTGGTTTTTCCAATGCTGTTAATTTAGCAGATGGTTTAGATGGTTTGGTTGCAGGTTTATCTATAATTTCTTTTGCAGCATATGGAGTCATTGCATATGTACAAAGTCAAATTGATGTTGCCGTTTTTTGTTTTGCAGTTGTTGGGGGATTGTTAGCCTTCTTGATTTTTAATCACAAACCAGCAAAAATATTTATGGGTGACATGGGTTCATTAGCTTTAGGTGGATCTTTAGCTGCTGTATCAATTCTTTTGCATCATGAATTATCATTGCTTTGGATTGGATTAGTTTTTGTTATTGAAACATTAAGTGTAATGATTCAAGTAACTTCATTCAAATTAACTGGTAAAAGAGTATTCTTAATGTCCCCAATTCACCATCATTTCGAAATGTTAGGGTGGTCCGAATGGAAGATTGATACTATTTTTTGGCTAGTTTCATTATTTACAGCAATTACTGGAATAATGTTTATTATTTAAAAATATAAATGATTGAAAGGGCTTTTTGTTATGAAAAAAATAAGCAAGTATGAAAATAAGAATATATTGGTTTTAGGTGCTGGTAAAAGTGGAACTAACGCTGCAAAGTTATTAGTTAAATTAGGTGCTAAAGTTTTATTAAGTGATTCAAAGCCCTTAGATCAAATTACTGATAAAGATAAATTAGAAGAGATTGGCGTTAATGTAATTGGTGGTAAACAATCTGTAGAGTTATTTAAACAAAATAGTTTTGACTTAGTTGTTAAAAATCCAGGAATACCATATGACACCCCGGTAGTTAAAAAGGCCGAAGAACTAGGAATACCAATTATTGTAGAAGTAGAATTAGCTAGTGAGATTAATTCAGCAGAACTAATTGGTGTAACTGGTAGTAATGGTAAAACAACTACAACTACTATGATTAGTAAGATGTTAAACATGGAAAGGGACAATGGTAAATCAAGCGTTGCTGGTAATATTGGAATCCCGGCTAGTACTGTTACTGAAAATGCTTCCCAAGATGACGATGTTGTAATGGAGCTATCTAGTTTCATGCTTTTAGGTATCACTGATCTGCATCCACATATTGCAGTCTTAACTAATATTTTTTCTAATCATTTAGATTATCATAAAACTCGTAAAAATTACGTAGAAGCTAAAATGCGTATTACTATGAATCAAAATAATAATGATTTCTTTGTAGTTAATTTTGACAGTGAAGAATGGAGAAAGTTAAGCGAACGAAGCAAAGCTAAAGTAATTCCATTCTCTAGAAAGAATAATTCACAAGATGGTGCTTATGAAAGTAATGGCAAATTATATTTTAAAGATGAATATATTATGGATGCTAATGAAATTAAAATTCCAGGAGAACAAAATGTTGAGAATGCTTTAGCCGCAATTGCAGTTGCTAAAATTAAACATCGTTCTAATGCTGCAATTAAACATGTTTTAACAACATTTGGTGGTGTAAGACATCGTGTTCAATATGTTTTAACTTCCGATGGTAGAAAAGTATATAATGACTCTAAAGCTACAGATATTGAAGCTACACAAATGGCATTACGTGGCTTTAATGAACCAGTTGTTTTACTAGCAGGTGGATTAGATCGAGGATACAAATTTGATAAATTAGTTCCTGACTTGAAAAAGCATGTTCATGCGGTTGTTTTATTTGGTGAAACTAAAAAACTTTTAGAAGATGCAGCCCAAAAAGCAGGTATTAAAAACATTAAACTAGTTGATAATTTAGATGAAGCTGTTCCGGTTGCATATAATTTTAGTAATCCTGGTGATATTATTTTGCTTTCACCTGCTAATGCTAGTTGGGATCAATTTTCTACTTTTGAGGTTCGCGGTGATCAATTTATTAAGGATATCGAAAAATTAACAGGGAAGAAGGAAGAACGATGAGATTAATTGTTTCTGGTGGAGGTACTGGTGGTCATATTTATCCAGCTTTAGCTTTAATTGAAGAAGTACTTGAGAAAGAACCAGATTCTAAAATACTTTATGTTGGATCCACTAGAGGTCTTGAAAAGGACATTGTTCCCAAAAAAAGAATTGATTTTAAAGAATTAGAAATTCAGGGATTTAAAAGATCAATATCTTTATATAATTTTAAAACGGTTGCACTTTTCCTAAAAAGTGTTCATAAATCTAAAAGAATCATTAAAGATTTCAAGCCGGATGTAGTTATTGGGACAGGTGGATATGTATCTGGTGCTGTTGTATATGCGGCAGCTAAATTACATGTACCTTCAATGATTCATGAACAGAATAGTGTAGTTGGTTTAACCAACCGTTTTTTGAGTAAATATGTTGATAAAATTGCAGTGGGATTTAAAGATGCAATTAAACAATTTCCTAAAAATAAAACTACATATACAGGCAATCCAAGAGCACAACAAGTTGCTAATATTAAAAGTGATTTTAAGTGGTCTGAATATGGACTAAAAGATGACGTTCCAACAGTATTAATCTTTGGTGGTAGCCAAGGAGCTTTAAAAATCAATCAAGTCGTTTCTGATTCAATCAGTCAATTTAATAAACGTAGTTACCAGATTGTATTTGTTACGGGAGCTAAAAGATATGATGATGTAATGAAAAAAATTTCTAATCTAAATCTTTCTAGCAATATTATTATTAAAAAGTATATAGCTGACATGCCTAGGGTGTTACCTAAAGTTGACTTAATAGTTGGTAGAGCAGGAGCTACTAGCCTTGCTGAAATAACTTCATTAGGAATTCCTGCAATTTTAATTCCTAGTCCTTATGTTACAGCTGACCATCAAACAAAGAATGCGCTTAGTTTAGTTAAAAATGATGCAGCTTTAATTATCACTGAAAATGACCTATCAACTGATAATCTAATGAAAAATATTGATTTTGTTATGCATGATAAAATTAAACGAGATGAAATGGCAAATAATTCTAGAAATATGGGATGCAGAGATTCATCAAGTAGACTATTTAGTTTAGCTAAGTCAATTATTAAATAAGAGGAAATAATTTTATGAAGGACTTTTTGCAGAATTACTTTAATAAAATAAAAAATTCTATTATAAACTTTTTTAAAAATAGTTCATTTAAGAGTCATATTGATAAATCATCTAAACATATGGTCAATAAATTTAATATTAATTCTAATAATTTTGATACTGACAAAATCAAAAAAAACATAAAAAAATCTTTATTATTATTTACACCACTATTATTTTTTATATTAATTATTTCATATTTTATATCACCTTTAAGCAAAATTGACTCAATTAAAATTAATGGTAATGGGTATATTTCAAAATCTCATATAGCAAAGAAGATTAATATTGAAAAAGGCGATAGCGTTTTTAAAGTAATTGGTCACAGAAAACAGCTAACTAATAATCTCCTAAGTGAAGACCATAGAATAAAATCAATATCATTTTCTCTTAGTTATTTTAATAGATTGGTCGTTAATGTTAATCCTTATAAAAAAATTGGATATGAAACTAAAAAATCAGGTCAATATCTTATTTTAGAAAATGGAAATGTTTCCAATAAGCCAGTAAACAACCCTAATGGTAATAAGTATCCTTATATTGTGAACTTTAATAATCGTGAAAACTTAAAAATAATTATTAATAATTATTTAAATCTTCCTAAGGATATACGCGATAATATAAGGGTTGTGTCTTATTCACCAACAAAAATTTATCCAGACGAATTGCATGTTTATATGAGAGATGGCAATAGGATAATATTATTGTTGAGCAACTTTAGTTATAAAATGCAGTTTTATCGTTCAATAGCAACTAAATTAAAATCTAGAAGTGTTATCAATATGGAAGTTGGTGCTTATTCATATCCTATAAAAAAGTAGGTTAATTGTGTTCTTTAGTGTGAAAAAATATTGTGTTAAAATTAATTTATAATTAATTTTAAGAAAACGTTTTTATAAAAATTTTAATGGGGGTTCCCTTATACAATGAATTCGGAAATGTATGTTGGATTAGACATCGGAACTACATCAATAAAAGTAATTGTTGCTGAAAATGTTAAGGGACAGATGAACGTATTGGGTTTAGGAAATGAACGTTCTGATGGAATTGACAGAGGAATAATTGTTGATATTGATAAAGCTTCTGAATCTATTAGAAGAGCTGTAGACCAGGCAGAAGAAAAATCTGGTATTCAAATTAATGATGTAATAGTTGGTATTCCTGCAAATCAATTGAAGATTGAACCATGCAGTGGGATGGTAGCTATTTCAGATCAATCTAGAGAAATCTCAAATGCAGATGTAAAAAATGTTACAGTTTCTGCTATGATTAAAAACTTACCACCTGAAAGAGAAATTGTTGATACTTTGCCTGACGAATTTGTTGTTGATGGATTTGATGGTATTAAAGATCCAAGAGGAATGGTAGGGGTAAGACTGGAAATGAAGGGCCGCATTATTACAGGACCTAAAACTATTATCCATAATATTAGAAAATCAGTTATTCAAGCTGGTTTAAATCCTTCTTCGATTATTAATAGTCCATTAGCTCAAGGCAAAACGATTCTTGATGATGGAGAACAAGATTTTGGTACAATCTTAATTGACATGGGTGGTGGACAAACTACGGCTTCTATTATTCATGATCATAAACTGAAATTTACAACTGTTGATAGTGAAGGTGGAGAATACATTACCAAAGATATTTCAGTTGTACTTAATACTTCAGTTGAAAGTTCAGAAAAGGTTAAAAGAGACTATGGATTTGCTGATGCACTTGAAGCATCTGAAAGCAATGAATTTCCAATTGAAGTTGTTGGTCAAAGTCAGCCAGTTAAACTTTCTGAAAAATATTTGGCAGAAATTATACAAGCTCGAATTGATCAAATCTTTAACCGAATCGCTAAAAGTTTAAGTGGCATTTCTGCGCTAGACTTACCTGGAGGAATTGTTTTAACTGGTGGTGTTGCTGCATTACCCGGTATTTCAGAATTAGCAGCTGATCGTTTTGATTCTAACGTTAGAGTTTATATTCCTAACCAAATGGGATTAAGGCATCCTTCTTTTTCATTACCTTTGTCCTTAGTGACATATCGTGCTAATATGAGTGAAATACAAGTATTAGTTCGTTCTTCGCTAGAAGGAAAAATTGTTAGTGAAGATAGTAATGATGTTTCAGATGATAGTTTTATTCAAAATGATGTTTCAGATGATGACATGCAATCTGATGAAGTTTATGATAAAAATAAGAATACTTATGGTAAAAATAAAAAAGGTATTATGTCTAAATTCAAAAGTGGTGCTAAGAATAAATGGCATGGCTTTTACAAAGACTTTTTTGAATAAATAAAAAGGATTAAACGGAGGAATTTTACATGGAATTTTCATTGGATTCTACAGAAGATCGTGGAGCAAAAATAAAAGTAATTGGTGTAGGTGGCGGTGGAAGTAATGCCGTTAACCGTATGATTGCTGAAGATGTTAAAGGTGTAGAGTTTATTGTTGCTAATACTGATGTGCAGGCTTTAAGTACATCTCAAGCTGAAACCAAAATTCAATTAGGACCTAAATTAACTAGAGGTCTTGGTGCAGGTTCTGATCCAGAGGTTGGGACTAAAGCAGCGGAAGAAAGCGAAGAAGCAATTGCTCAAGCACTTGAAGGATCAGATATGGTTTTTGTTACTGCTGGAATGGGAGGGGGCACTGGTAACGGTGCTGCTCCTATTGTTGCTAAAATCGCAAAAGACTCAGGTGCTTTAACAGTTGGAGTTGTTACAAGACCATTTACATTCGAAGGACCTAGAAGATCCAAATATGCAGCTGAAGGTGTAGCTGCATTAAAGGAAAATGTTGATACTTTAATTGTTATTGCTAACAACCGTTTACTAGAAATCGTGGATAAAAAGACACCTATGATGGAGGCTTTCCAAGAAGCAGACAATGTCTTAAGACAAGGTGTACAAGGTATTTCAGATTTAATTACTAGTCCTGGATATGTTAACTTGGATTTCGCTGATGTTAAAACTGTTATGCAAAATAAGGGTTCTGCATTAATGGGAATCGGTGCTGCTAATGGTGAAAATAGAACTGCTGAAGCAACTAAAAAGGCTATTTCTTCACCACTGCTAGAAGTTTCAATTGATGGTGCACAACAAGTATTATTAAATATTACTGGTGGACCAGATATGTCATTATTTGAAGCACAAGATGCTTCTGATATTGTATCTCAAGCTGCAACTAGTGATGTTAATATTATTTTTGGTACTTCAATTGATGAAGATTTAGGTGATGAAATCAGAGTTACTGTTATTGCTACTGGTATCGAAACTACTCCTGAAGAATTAATGGGCGATAAAAGTAATGTAAGACAATCTTCATCCAATAGTGGTCGTGTTATGGACCAACCTGGAAAAGTTGTTAGTCCAAGAAGACACAAAAATGCTGATAATGATGATATTAATCATAAAGATGGCGGAGAACCGGTAAATTCAAAACCTAATAATCGATTTGCTAATGTTAAAAAACAAGAATTTGATCCATTTGATGCCAATAATTCTTCAGATAATCAAAGTGATGATAGTTCAGCAGATGATGATTTACCACCATTCTTTAAATTCCGTCACAAGAAAGATTAATCATTATATGTACATTTCTTGAAAGGAATGAATTAAATGACATCTAAATTTAGTTTTAGTAAATTTTTTGGCACTGATGACGAGGGATTACCTAATCCTAATGAACAGAAAACAAATTCTAATCAAAAAATAGTTTCAATCAGTGACAATAAAAAAGGCGATAGCAAAATTGCTGTATTTGAACCTCGAATCTATACGGATGTTAAAACTATTGCTAAAAAACTTATTGATAATTTTGCAGTGATTATTAATTTTGATAGTGCAGATGATAAAACTACTAAAAGAATTATAGATTTTTTAAATGGTGTTATTTTTACTATCGATGGTAGAATTGAAAGAATCTCTGAAATGGTATTTTTATTCTCACCACATAGTTATTCCATAGATGGTGAATTTAAAAAGCAAATAAATCGCAGATTAAATTAAAGTTATTTGATTGAGGGATTTGATTAATTAAATGAACTCTAATGTTAAACAACATTTTAGAAAAGAAGAACTATCATTTGTAGAATCATGTGATGATTTAGCTAATGAGGCCATCAGTCAGTATCGACCAATTTTGACAAAATTTTTAAATCCAAGGGAAATATATATATTAACTACTATTGTTAATAGTTATAGTGATTTAAATGTTGATTCCTTTGGTGGACATATAAATTCTGAAATGAAGAGAGCAATTATATATCCTCAATATTTTTCGCCTAATGATGATGATTTTAATATTTCAGCCTATCAAATAATATATCCAATTAAGTTTTCTAAACTGAAACATAGTAAAATTTTGGGAACACTTATGGGCGCAGGAATTGAACGATCTACAATCGGTGACATTTTAACAGATGGCAAAACTTGGCAATTTTTATGTACAAACGAAATTTCTGATTATTTAAAAATGACTATTGATAAAATTGGTAAAATTAAAGTTTCTATTGAAGAAATTAATTTTTCCGATATTATCATTCCTGAAGATGAATGGAAAGACAGGTCGCTTACTTTATCATCTTTTAGGATAGATAATGTTATTGCTAGTTCTTTTAACATTTCGAGAAATGACGCCAAAACACTTGTTAGTCATAAAAAAGTTCATTTAAATTGGACACTTTATGATCATCCTGATAATGAAATTTCTGTGAATGATATTATATCTGTTAGAAGATATGGTAGGATTAAATTGAAAAGTCAAAATGGAGAGACTAAGAAGGGTAAAAAGAGAGCACTTGTTTCAATATTAAGAAAGTGATTTGGAGGAATTAATAAAATGGTACTTAGCCCACAAGATATTCATAATAAAGAATTTTCAGTTAAGATGAGAGGTTATAACATTGATGAAGTTAATGATTATCTAGATAGAATTATCAAAGACTATCAATTAACTTTAGAAGATAATGAATCATTAAAGAAAAAACTATCTTCAGCTAATGAACAATTGAAACATTTCAATGGTATGAAAGACTCATTGAATCAATCTATTATCGTTGCTCAAAATGCTGCTGACAACTTAAAGAGTAATGCTGAAAAAGATTCAAAAGAAATATATCAAACTTCTCATAAAAAAGCTGATAAAATTTTAGATGATGCTAGCGATAAGGCTGACCTAATTATTAAAAATGCTTCAGATCGGGCAAAATCTTTATTAACAGTTAATGATGATTTGCATAAAAGTACTGCTGAATTTAAAGAAAAGATTCAAACCTTGCTAAATAGTCAAATGGACTTATTAAATAATGATAAATGGGATCAAGTAATCAATTCTTCAGATGATAATTATGATAACGTTTTGAAAAAGGTAAATGAACTTGACAATAGTAAATCTGCAGGCGTAAAATCATTAAATAAAGATGAATCAAATGATAAAAATATTGAAATTTTTTATCCAGATGGTTCTTTCAAAATAATTAAATAGTTTATTAAGTTAGAGAACAGAAAGTTTATATTGAAACATAAGCGAGCTAATGTATGGTGTGAGATTAGTTGTTATTCAATATATTACAGATCATCTCTTTATTATACTTAATATTAATTAAGATAGAATTATTATTCTAAAATTGGGTGGTACCACGGAAGATTTCGTCCCTTGTGATGAAATCTTCTTTTTTTATTAAATTAAAAGGAGTTGTTTGTTAATGCGAGTAAAGGATACTTTAAATTTAGGAAAGACTAAATTTAAGATGCGCGGGAATTTACCGGTTAAAGAAGCTGAACGTCAAAAAGTATGGGAAGATAATCATGTTTATGAATTAAGACAAAAATTAAACCAAGGTAAACCATCATTTATTCTTCATGATGGACCTCCATATGCAAATGGTGATATTCATATGGGACATGCTATGAATAAAATTTCTAAGGACTTTATCGTTAGATACAAATCGATGAACGGCTTTAGATCACCATATGTTCCAGGTTGGGATACTCATGGATTGCCTATTGAACAAAAGCTAACTCAAGCAGGTTATGATCGTAAAAAAATGTCCACTAATGCTTTTAGAAAGCTATGTCATGATTATGCATTGAAACAAGTTGACCGTCAGCGTAAAGAATTTGAAAGATTAGGGGTTTCTGCTGAATGGGATAATCCATATTTAACATTAAAACCTGAATTCGAAGCAGCTGAAATTCGTGTATTTGGTAAAATGGCTGAAAAAGGTTTAATTTATCGTGGTAAAAAGCCAGTTATTTGGTCTTGGTCTTCTGAATCAGCATTAGCTGAAGCTGAAGTTGAATATCATGATATTACTTCACAAACTGCTTTCTATGCAGAAAAAGTTATTGATGGCAAAGGTGTATTAGATGAAGATAATACTTACATGGTAGTTTGGACCACAACTCCTTGGACTATACCGGCATCTGAAGGTATTACTATTGATGGTGGATTTGATTATTCAGTAGTTCAACCTGAAGATGATAATCGTAAATTTGTTTTGGCAACTGAATTAGTTGAAAAAGATGCTGAAGCATTTGGTTGGAAAAATTACAAGATTGTTAAAACTGTTAAAGGTCAAGATCTTGAAGGTGTACTTGCAAAGCATCCATTTATGGATCGTAAGATTCTTACTATGTTAGGCGATTTTGTTACTATTGATACTGGTACTGGATTAGTTCATACTGCTCCTGGATTTGGTGAAGATGATTATAATGTTGGTAAAGCTAATGGACTAGATATTTTTGTTGATGTTGACGCACAAGGATATTTAACTAAAGATGCTGGTAAAGACTTTGAAGGAGTCTTTTATGATGATGCTAATGAAATTTCTTTAAATAAACTAAAAGAATCGAACTTGTTACTTAAACAAGAACCAATTGTTCATAGTTATCCATTTGATTGGCGTACTAAAAAACCAGTTATTTATCGTGCTACTGATCAATGGTTTGCTTCTGTGGATAAAATTAAAGATAATATTTTAGATGCAATTGAAGACGTTGATTTCAAGCCTAGTTGGGGTAAAAAACGTTTGCACAATATGATTAAAGATCGTGGAGATTGGGTAATTTCTAGACAACGTGTTTGGGGAGTTCCTTTACCTATTTTCTATGGCGAAGATGGTGAAGCAATTATTACCAAGGAAACTACTAATCATGTTGCTGATTTGTTTGCTAAATATGGTTCAGATATTTGGTTTGAAAAAGAAGCCAATGATTTATTACCTGAAGGTTTCACTAGTGAACATTCTCCTAACGGTAAGTTTACTAAAGAAAATGACATTATGGATGTTTGGTTTGATTCAGGATCATCACATCAAGGTGTTTGTGCAGAACGTGATTACTTAACATATCCAGCTGATTTATATCTTGAAGGTTCTGACCAATATCGTGGTTGGTTTAATTCAAGCTTAATTACAAGTGTAGCTTACGATAATAAGGCTCCATACAAGCAATTATTATCTCAAGGATTTACTCTTGATGGTAATGGTCATAAGATGAGTAAATCACTTGGTAATACCATTGCTCCTATCGATGTAATTAAGAAGATGGGTGCTGAAATTGTTCGTTTATGGGTAACATCAGTTGATACATCTGCTGATGTTCGTGTATCAATGGAAAATTTTGTCAAAGTTTCTGATTCATATAAAAAGATTAGAAATACTATTAGATACATGTTAGCTAATACTAGTGACTTTGATCCTAAAGAAAATTCAGTTAATTTTGATGATATGCCATCAGTCGATAAATACATGTTAGTTAAATTGAACAAATTTGTTGGTGAAATTAAGAATGATTATGATAACTATAATTTCTTAAGCTTAAACCGTAAGTTACAATCATTTATTAATTCTGATTTATCAGCATTTTATTTAGATTTTGCTAAAGATATTCTATATATTGATCCAAAAGATAGTTTGACTAGAAGATCAATGCAAACAGTTTTATATAAAGCGGTTGTATCAATTACAAAATTGATTACGCCAATTCTTCCACATACTGCTGAAGAAATTTGGCCATTCTTAAAAGAAGCTGAAGATTTCGCACAACTATCTGAAATGCCAGAAGTAGAAAATTATTCAAATGAAGATCAAATTCTATCTCAATGGTCAGAATTTATGAACCTTCGTGATGATGTCTTAAAATCATTGGAAGAAGCTCGTGATAACAAATTAATTGGTAAACCATCAGAAGCAAAATTATCATTATATGTAAATAATGATAATAAAACACTAATTGATGAATTAAACGCCAATATTCAACAAATATTAATGGTATCTCAATTATCTATCGATACTATTGAGCATGCTCCTAGTGATGCTCAAAACTTTAGAGATGAAATTGCAATTAAAGTTGATCATGCTGATGGTGAAACGTGTGAACGTTGTCGTTTGATTAGTACAGATGTAGGAATCGATACTGATTATCCTAATTTCTGTGGACGTTGTGCCAAAATTGTTCGTACAAATTTTCCAGAAACTGCAACTGAAGGATTTGAAGAAAAATAATAAAAAAGTTCTGGGATGATTTATCCCAGATTTTTTATTTTAAGGAGAATACTTATGATAAAAGGAAAAGTTAATAATTTTAACCCAGAACATGATTTTGGATTTTTAAAAGGACAAGATAAAAATAAAGTTTTTTTCCATGCTTCCTCAGTTATTAATAAAAAGGCTGATGACATTAATATTGGGGATCTTGTTGAATATCAAATTGCTGAGGGTAAGAAAGGACCTCAAGCCGTTAAAATAACTTTTATTGAATCTGATAATTGAAAAAATATTTAAATATCGATAGAATAAAACTATTAGGATAAAGGTGATTATTTTATGGATTTGGAAGAAAAAGTTATTAAAAGAGAGCCTAAATATAAAGGCTCAATTATCAATGTTGAAAAGCAAACTGTTAAACTACCTAATGGAGAAACTGCAACTAGAGACGTAGTTCATCATTCTAAAGCAGTTGGGATTCTTGTTATAACTAAGAATAATAAGATGTTGATAGAAAAACAATGGCGTGCTCCAATTGCGAAGGCTACTTTGGAAATTCCTGCTGGTAAAGTTGATGACAGAGATGATGCTTCTTCTAAACATGCTGCTATTAGGGAACTTAATGAGGAAACTAGATATCATGCCAAAAACTTAAAGAGAATTACTGGTTTTTATTCAACTGTTGGTTTTTCTGATGAATATATGGATCTTTATATGGCAACAGACTTGGAACCTGTTAGTGATGAATTGCCTAGAGATCAAGGAGAATACCTAAACATTAACGAATATAGTTTGGAAGAAGCTATGCAGTTAATCGAAGATGGTAAAATCGAGGATGCTAAAACCATTACTGCAATTTTTTATTGGAAATTATTGCAAAAAAAGTAGGTGTTTAGTTTTATGAAAAATAATACCGATAACTTAACTAGAGAAGCATATAAAAAACAGATGCAAGATTCTCGTAACAATTATGAGAATAAAGAAAGTAAACAAAATGTTGAATATAAAAATGATGGGTTGAAAAGAAAATTAAATTGGACAATTTTTTTACTAATTCTTGGAATAATAATCGTTTATTTAATATTGTTCTTTTTTAATCCTTAGGATGGAGTGCTAATTATGAAATTTGGAATTTTATGTGCAATGGATGAAGAAATTAAAACTTTAATTTCTAAATTAGATAATGATCGTAGAACTGATATACATGGAGTTATTTTTCATGAAGGGAATATTCTTGGACAAGAAGTTGTTTTAGTTAAATCTGGTATTGGTAAAGTAGAAGCAGGTTCAACCACTGCAATGTTAATTACCAACTTTAATGTTAACGTTGTAATTAATTCAGGATCTGCTGGTGGAATTGGCTCTGGTTTATCTGTTGGAGATGTAGTAATTTCTAGTGAAACTGCATATCATGATGTAGATGCTCGTCCAGCTGGATATGTTTATGGCCAATTACCGGGACAACCAGCTAGATTTAAAGCATCGGAAGAATGGGGTAAGAAAATTACTGACGCATCCAAAAATATCGGGATGAATGTTAAGAGCGGTTTAATTGTTACTGGTGATCAATTTGTTGCATCAAAAGATGCTACTAACAATATATTAAAAGAATTTCCTGATGCATTATCATGCGAAATGGAAGGAGCCGCAGTTGGACAAATTGCTAATCAATTTAACATTCCCTATGTTGTTGTTAGAGCAATGTCTGATGTTGGAGATGAAGATGCTGATAATAGTTTCGATGAATTCATTCTTGAGGCTGGTAAACGTTCTGCTAAGATGCTATTAAACTTATTTAATAACCAAAAATAGATAGGGGTAGTTATACTTGAAAGAAATTTATTTGGATAATGCTGCTACAACGCAGATTGATAATGAAGTTTTAGCAGATATGTATGATAAATTCAAAAATGTATATGGTAATGCTTCAACCTTATATGGAATAGGTAGACAAGCTCATACAATTTTAGAAAATAGTAGAGATATCATTGCAAAAAGTATTAATGCTCAATCTGATGAAATTATATTTACCAGTGGTGGTACTGAAAGTGATAATACTGCAATTATGCAAACTGCTGAAGCAAGAAAAAATTTAGGTAATCATATAATTACGACTGCAATTGAACATGAAGCAGTTTTAAAACCATTAGACTTTTTGTCAAAACATGGATTTAAAATTACCTATCTTCCAGTTAATGAAGCTGGTCAAATTAATATTAATGATTTTAAAAATGCGCTAGATGATGAAACAATTTTGGTTACTATTATGACTGGTAATAATGAAGTGGGTTCTCACTTACCTATTCATGAAATAGGTGAATTATTGAAAGATCATCAAGCTTGGTTCCATACTGATGCTGTACAAGCTTATGGATTATCTGACATAGATGTCAAAGCTGACCATATAGATATGCTATCCACCTCAGCTCATAAACTTAATGGTCCTAAAATGATGGGATTCTTATATAAAAATAATTCTGTTAACTTTCCAAGCTTTATAAAAGGTGGAGATCAAGAAGATAAAAGACGCGCAGGAACCGAAAATATTCCAGCTATCTCTGGTTTTGCTACTGCAGTTTCATTAGCAACACCTTATTTAAAACAAGAATTACATGAGCGTTATATTTCTTTTAAAGAGCACATTATTAATCAATTCAATGAAAACAAGATTGATTTTGAAATAAATGGTTCAATGAGTAGAGATAATTTACAACATGTTTTTAATATATGGACCAAAGGAGTTCCTACTGATTTATTACAAACTAATCTAGACTTAGATAACATTGCAGTTTCATCTGGTTCAGCATGTACTGCTGGAAGTATTGAGCCTTCCCATGTTTTAATTGCAATGTATGGTAAAGATAGTCCTAGAATTAACCAATCGATTAGAGTAAGTTTTGGTAAATTTACTACTATGGATGATATTGATAAATTTATTAAATCAGCAATTAAAATTATTAAAAGAATCAAAAAATAATGGCAAAGGGGATTTTTTAATGGCTTTTTCAACAGAAAATAAAGTTGATGGTGATAGTCAAATCTATTCTGTTAATCCATCAATTAAACGTTATACTTTAAGTGATACTGGTTTTAATAAAACTAATGCTGGTAATTTTTCTTTTGAACAATCTTTAGATACTGAAGACCCTTATAATGGTGTTAAGTTAAAAATAACTTTTAAATCAGATCTTAAATCATTCAAAATGTCTACTGTAAGTGGAAATGGATTAAATAAAGTGAATATTTTTAAAAATATTAATAAGGATAGATTAATTGAACAATTTCATTATTTAATGAATAATTTTATTGATAGAGAAGTATTTGTTCAAAAATAAGCAAAAAGAAACGCCGGGAGCGTTTCTTTTTTTATCATTTCATTGCAATTAATAATTAAAATATGTATTATAGCAAATATGGGATATGCGACCTTCAAATCGTAGATTCTATGAATCTAGAAGAAATGATGGTGATTTTTATATGACAGACAATAGTAATACTCGTGTTGTTGTTGGAATGTCAGGTGGAGTTGATTCATCTGTTTCAGCTTACTTATTAAAACAACAGGGTTATGATGTTGTTGGAGTTTTTATGAAAAATTGGGATGATACTGATGAAAATGGAGTATGTACGGCAACTGAAGATTATAAAGATGTTGCAAAAGTAGCTTCTGAAATTGGCATTCCTTATTATTCAGTAAACTTTGAAAAAGAATACTGGGATCGTGTTTTTACTTACTTTTTAGATGAATATAAAAAGGGGAGAACTCCAGATCCAGACGTAATTTGTAATAAAGAAATTAAATTTAGAGCCTTTTTAGATTATGCATTAGAATTAGGTGCTGATTATATTGCCACTGGACATTATTCTCGTTTGGAAAGGGATAGTGATGGAAATAATCATTTGCTTAGAGGTAGTGATGATAATAAAGATCAAACTTATTTCTTAAGCCAACTTTCAGAAGAACAGTTAGATCGTGTTATTTTCCCAATTGGTGATATGGAAAAACCTAAAGTTAGAGAAATCGCTAAAAAGGCTGGTTTAGCTACTGCTGATAAAAAAGATTCTATGGGAATTTGTTTTATTGGTGAAAAAAACTTTAAATCTTTCTTAAGTAACTATTTGCCTGCTACTTCTGGTAAAATGATGACCTTTGATGGAGAAGTTAAAGGAACTCATGACGGACTAATGTATTATACAATTGGTCAACGCAGAGGACTAGGTATTGGCGGAGATGGAACTGATAATCTTCCTTGGTTTGTTGTTGGAAAGGATTTATCAAAAAATATTTTGTATGTAGGTAAGGGGTACGAAAATGAACATTTGTATGCTGATTATTTAGAAGCTTCAGATATTTTTTGGATAAATGATATATCGAATCGTGGTAATGATTTCCGTTGCACTGCTAAGTTCCGCTATCGTCAAAAGGATGTTGCTGTGACTGTTCACCTTAATGATGATGGTAAATCACTAAGAGTTGATTTTGATGACCCTGCAAGAGCAGTTACTCCAGGACAAGCTGTTGTTTTCTATGACGGTGATGAATGCCTAGGTTCTGGGATTATTGATGCTGCATTCCAAAACAACAGAGAATTACAATATATTTAATGGAAAAGTCTTTAAATTTTTTTAAAGACTTTTTTTATTTAATACTTTGAATTTATATCAATAAATTGAGATAATATACATAATCATTTTTGAACGAGGGATAAAATTGAAATTATATTTTATAAGACATGGAAAAACTAAATGGAATTTAGAAAGCAGATATCAAGGTGCAGGTGGCGACTCTGATTTATTATCACAGAGTTATAAAGAAATGGACCAATTAGGCAGTTATCTAAAAGATGTAGATTTTGCGCATGCCTATTCTAGTCCAATTAAAAGAGCTAGAGTTACTGCTGAGAGAGTTATTTCACAATTAAAGCATCGTCCTAATTTAACATTGTGGAGTCGATTAGAAGAATTTAACTTAGGCAAAATGGAAGGCCAAAAATTTGATGATGTAAAGATTAAATATCCACAATCGTTTGATAATTTTAGAAATCATCCTGAACAATATAATGCTAAAGAAATCGGTGGAGAAAGTTTTCAAGATGTAATTGCTAGAATGAGACCAGCTATTGATTATATAGTTGCAAATAACAATGCTAATGATAACGTAATTATTTTTAGTCACGGTGCAGCTTTAAAAGCCTTAATTAATTCATTATTAGGCACTCCCATTAAAGACATTAAAAAGCGTGGTGGCCTTGCTAATACTAGTACTACTATTTTGGAAACTAATGATGATGGTAAAAGCTTCAATTTAGTTAAATGGAATGATACTGAATACTTGAACAAACATTTAAATTCTACTGATTTGATATAGGTGATTAACATGGTAAAAAATAATGAAGATTTAACAAATTCGCAATTAAAGATTCAAAAAGAACATGAAGAAAAGCAAAAAAATGCAGATAAAACTTTACACAAATTAGTTAAAGATATTGACGAACATCCTAATGACTATCGTACTTATTATGATTTAGGAGCTTTTTTAGTTGAACTTCACAATTTTACGCAAGCTGAAGAATTAATAATGAAAGCATTAGGCCTTTTTTCCGATAAAAATAAAAAAGCAAAAGAAATTCTTACTTATGGTTTAGGAAATGTTTATTATGCAGCTGGTGATTTTGATAAGTCTATTGAACAATTTAATGCTTTAAGTAGCAGTGATATGAAGGCTGATGCTTTCATTATGTTGGCTCAAAGCTATATGGGTAAAAAGGATTATAAAAAAGCAGTAGTATTTGCTTTAACTGCACAAGGCTTTAGAAAACAAGATCCGGATGTTAATTATCTTTTAGGGAGTAGTTTGATGGCTCTCGGTAATTTTTCTGAAGCGGCACAATTCTTGGACACTACTTTATATGCTCAACCTAAAAATGGAAAAGCAAACTTTGATCGTGGCATTGTAGCAATGGTTTTAGGAGAAAATTTTGATAATTATTTTTCAACTGCAAAAAAATATGATAAAAAATATTTCGATAATGGACAAAAAAGATTAGCTGATATTGAAAAGTTTATTCAAGCAAAACAAGGTAAAAAATAAGGAGGATTAAGCCCGTGTCAGAATCTATAAGTTTATTTTCAGACATTAATGATAATTCTGATGATAATAAGTTATATGTTAAAGGAAAAGTTGCGGCAACCTTCTTTGAAAGTAAAGATAGTTTTTATAAAGTAATTTTAGTTAAAATTATGGAAACTAATATCAACGATTGGCATGAGGATGAAATTGTTATTACTGGTAATTTTGCTGATGTCGTTGAGGATAATGAATATTGCTTTTATGGTGAGGTAATAGAGCATCCAAAATATGGCAAACAATTTAAAGCTTTGAATTATGAAAGTAATGTTCCTACATCTCGGGAAGGCCTTATATCTTATTTATCTGGAGATGATTTTTCTGGAATTGGTAAAAAAACGGCAAAAAAAGTTGTCGATTCACTTGGAACGAACTTAATTCAAGAAGTTCTAAATGATGCTAATAGTTTAGATAAGGCTGGATTAAATAGTAATCAAAAAGCTACGATTACTAGTGCCATTAATAAAAATAATGGCATGGAACAAGTTATAATTGGATTGAATAGCTATGGCTTTGGTAGTGATTTATCTTCAACAATTTATAATAAATATAAAAATGATACTTTAGAAGTTATTAACAAAAATCCATATCGTTTAGTAGAAGATATCAATGGAATTGGTTTTAAAAAGGCCGATGAAATTGCCTCAAAAATTGGTATGTCATCAAATAATCCTTCCAGAATAAGAGCGGGGTTGATTTCTGCATTACAAAATTTATCCATAAAAAACGGCGATACTTATACTTTTACGGGGCCAATTGTTGATGAAACTTTAAAATTATTAAATAATGGCGCTAATAAAATGATTAATGGTGAAGATTTATCTAGCCAGTTTATTGAACTAGCTAGGAATCAAAAAATAGTTGGTGAAGATGACCGAGTTTATCTAAAATCTTTGTATGATGATGAATGGAATATTGCTGAACATCTTAATCGGATTATTAAAAACTCTGAATCTAGTAACTATGATGATGAAAATATTAATAAGAAAATTAGGTTAGTAGAGAAAAAGCTTAATATTCAATATGATAAGTCACAAACTGGTGCACTAAAAGATGCGGTGAATTCCAAGATGTTTTTATTAACTGGTGGTCCAGGAACTGGTAAAACTACTATAATTAAGGGAATTACTTATCTTTATGCTTATTTAAATGATTATTCTTTAGATTTAAATTCATATAAGGACAAAGAGTTTCCAATTCTTTTAGCTGCACCAACTGGTCGTGCTGCTAAAAGGATGAACGAAGCTACTGGAATTCCTGCTAGTACTATTCATCGCTTACTAGGATTAAATGGTCATGAAGGTAATAATGAGGAGCCTACAAAAGATTTAGATGGTGGATTGTTGATTATTGATGAAGTGTCAATGGTTGATACTTTTTTATTTCAATCATTAGTTCGTGCAATTCCAAATAATATGAAAGTAATTCTTGTTGGGGACAAAGATCAGTTACCATCAGTAGGACCTGGCCAAATATTTAATGATTTATTAAGATCTAATTGTATAAATAAAATGCATCTAAATACTATTTATAGACAAGATAGTAATTCTACCATTATTCCTTTAGCTCATAGTATTCAACAGGGTAGGCTACCTGATGATTTTACAGATAAAAAGCCAGATCGTAGTTTTATACCATGCACTCCTAGTCAAATGAGCAATGTTATTGAACAAATTGTTAAAAAGGCTAAGATTAAGGGATTTACCGCTAATGATATTCAAGTTTTAGCCCCAATGTATCGCGGAGCAGCTGGAGTTAATAAACTTAATGATGTTATTCAATCTATTATGAATCCAAGATCTGAAGAATTAGTTGAAGTTGATTACCGAGGTATAGTATACCGTGAAGGAGATAAAGTATTACAATTAGTAAATAGTCCTGAAGATAATGTTTTTAATGGAGATATTGGACAAATAATTGAAATTACTAAGGACGATGCAAAATCTAGTAATGATAAAATTAAGATTGTTTTTGATCAAAGTGAAGTAACCTATAGTAGAAAAGATTGGTTACAAATAACTTTAGCTTATTGTACGACTATTCATAAAGCTCAAGGTAGTGAGTTTAAAATGGTCATATTACCGATAGTTCCTCAATTTTCTAAAATGTTAAAAAAGAATCTTTTGTATACTGCAATTACTAGATCAACAGATGCTTTAATCATGATTGGTGATTATAATTCATTCTTAAGTTGTGCTAAGAGTGAATCTGATAATCGTAATACTAGTTTAAAAGAAAGAGTTCAAAAATTAGTAAGTGGTGGCATTAAACCTGCTATTGATAATAATATTGATTCTGATGAAAAAACTAATAATAGTAAACAAAATAATGATTATCGTTTAACTAGTAGTATGATTAGAGATGGATTAGTTGACCCGATGATTGGCATGGAAGGTATTAAGCCTTAAAAAATCATGCTTTAGTTGTTATTTTATGTTAAAATTAAATATTGAATTATTTGATCGATTAGGAGGAAAATTCCATGACAGAAAATTCTGATAATAAAGGAATAAAGATTTTTTCTTTGAGTTCTAACAGGCCTTTAGCAAAAAAAATTGCTGAGACATGCGGAGTAGAACTAGGAAAAGCTACAATTAAAAGATTTAGTGATGGCGAAATTAAAATTCAAATTGATGAAAGTATCAGGGGTGATTCTGTTTATATTATTCAATCAATGTCTGATCCCATTAATGCTAATGTCATGGAACTATTTATTATGATTGATGCCGTTCGTAGAACTAGTGCTAAGTCCATTAATGTTGTTATTCCTTATTATGGATATGCTAGATATACAGCTAAGAAGCGCGAACGTAAGCCAATTGTTGCTAAGCTAATTGCATCTGTTTTGGAAAATGATGGTATTGATCGTGTTGTAACTTTAGATTTACACTCTCCACAAATTCAAGGTTTCTTTAATAAACCGGTTGATAATCTTAAAATGGATAAAATTATGTCTAATCATATGATACAAAATTATGATTTAGAAAATGCAGTAGTGGTATCGCCAGATCATGCTGGAGTTGCTCGTGCTAGAGGATTTGCTGGCTTAATAGATTCACCTATTGCAATTGTTGATGATCGTGATCCTGGAAACGTTAAACATATTCCTACCTTTGTTATTGGTGATGTTAAAGATAAGGTTGCAATTATTGCTGATGATATGATTGACACAGGTAACGGCGCAATTAAAGCCGCTAATGTTTTAGAAAAACATGGAGCTGCCAAAATTTATGTTGTTAGTACTCATGGAGTTTTTGCTAAAGATGCTTTAGAAAGAATTGAACAATCACCAATTGAAAAAGTTATTGTTTCTGATTCTATATATCTTGATGATTCTAAAAAGACTGACAAGTTAGATGTTGTTTCTGTTGCTGATCTTATTGGTAAGGCCATTACTAGAATTCATGATAATAAATCGGTAGGTAAATTATTTAAATAGATTTTATAAGTATCTGATTAAATCGGGTGCTTTTTATTTTAATTAGATATAGTTTTCTGCTATACTATCTTTTGTTATAAATTATGGTAGGTGATAAAGAGTGAAATGGAAAAAATCAATTGTAGGAATGGCAACTGCTGCTTTAGCATTAGTTTTAGTAGCATGTGGTAGCCAAAATGCTCAAGACAAGCAAATTAGTAATAAAGAATTAAATTTAAGTTATCCAACTGAAATATCTTCAATGGATAATACCAAGGCTTCTGATTCTTCTAGTTTGACGATGTTATATCATACAACTGAGGGATTATATCGACTAGGTAAAAATGATAGTATCGATAATGCTTTAGCTGAAAGCTATAAAGTATCTAAGGATGGTAAACAGTATACTTTTAATTTAAGAAAAAATGCAAAATGGTTAAATGGTAAAAATGTTACTGCTAATGATTTCGTTTACTCATGGCGTCGAGCAGCTAATCCTAAATCTGCTTCCCAATATGCGTACTTATTTGCTCAAATTAAAAATTATGATGCAATTCAAAAAGGACAAATGAGTCCTGATAGTTTGGGAGTTAAAGCTGATGGTGATTACAAATTAGTGGTTAATTTGAATAAACCAGTTTCTTATTTTAGAAGACTTTTATCATTCCCAGTATTTTTCCCATTACAACAATCAGTAGTTGAAAAGTATGGAAAATCATATGGTGAAAATAGTTCAAAAACTAATTCTGATGGACCATTTATCCTAAAAAAATGGAATGGTACTAATGAAAATTGGCAACTAGTTAAAAACAATAAGTATTGGAATGCGAAAAATGTTCATTTGCAAAAAATAAACGTTTCTGTCGTAAAGAACCCAAGTACTTCATTAAACTTGTTCCAACAAGGTAAATTAGATGTTACTCCATTAAATGGTGATCAAGTAGTTAATTATAAAAATTCTAAGGGCTTCAAATCATTCACCGGTGGAGCAACAGTTTATATGTTGTTAAACCAAAAGAAGAATCCTATTTTAAGAAACGAGAATGCTAGAAGAGCTTTATCAATGGCAATTAATAGAGATGAGTTATCTAATAATGTTCTACGTGATGGTTCAATTCCAGCAAAAGGTTTAGTTCCATCTAAACTTGCTAGTATGAAGGGCAATAATAGAGACAAGACATTTGGCGATAAATCTTATGTTAAAGATGCTGTTTCATACAATCTAGACAAAGCTAAAACTCTTTGGAAAAATGCCATGAAAGAAGAGAAAATGTCTTCAGTTAAATTATCATTATTGACTGCAGATGATGATCAATCTAAAGCAAATGCTGAATTCTTACAAACTCAGTTGAATAAATTACCAGGATTATCAATTAATGTTACTGCAATTCCTGATAAGACTAGGATGAGTCGTCAAGATAACGGTCAATTTGATATTGCGGTTAATAAATGGGGAGCTGATTTCTCAGATCCAATTAACTTTTTACAATTATTTGAATCCAATAACTCAATGAACTTTTCTAAATGGAGTAATCCTGCTTACGATAATTATATAAATATGTCTAATAATCGTGATGCTAATAACTCTGAACAACGTTTCAATGATTTAGTAAATGCTGAAAAAATATTAATGCAAAATCAAGGTGTTATTCCATTGTATCAACCTGCAACTGCAGAATTATGGAATACACATATTGATGGATATATTTGGAATCCAGCAGGTATGAGTAGAAACTGGATTAATATAAATATTAAGTAGACTAAAAAAGTCCTTAACATATTATTGTTAGGGGCTTTTCTTGACTTTAGATAAAAAAACATTTTAAACTATTTATAGTCTTTAAAAAGAATAGGGGGATTATTATGTATAAAGCTTCTGATAAACGTTATGATAATATTAAAGTACGCAGAGCAGGTAATTCTGGATTACAATTACCAGCATTATCTTTTGGAATGTGGCATAGTTATGGAGACGATGCTAATTTTAAAGATAGTGAAAAAGTAATGCTTGACGCATTTGATAAAGGGATCTTTAGCTTTGATTTAGCTAATAATTATGGTCCGGGTTCTGGTGCAGCTGAAAGAATGTTTGGACAAGTTTATCGTGCTGATTTAAAGCCTTATCGTGATGAGTTAGTTATTACTACTAAAGCTGGTTATCATATGTGGCCTGGACCATATGGCTCATTTTCTTCTAAGAAAACTTTAGTTGCTGCAATTGATCGCTCATTAAAACGTATGGGACTAGATTATGTTGATATATATTATAGTCATAGATTTGATCCAAATACTAGCTTAGAGGAAACTGCTGAGGCACTTGATGAAATTGTAAAGTCAGGGAAAGCTCTATATGCTGGTATTTCTAATTATAATGGTGAACAAACTAAAGAAATTATCAAATATTTTAGGGAATTGCACACACCGTTTGTTGTTAATCAAATGTCATATAATTTACTAAATAGGCAAGTTGAAGAAGATGGAACTATTGATGCATTGAAAGAAAATAATGATGGATTAGTAGCTTATGGGCCACTTGCAGAAGGTGTATTAACCGATAAATATTTAAATGGAATGCCAGAAGATTTAAAACTACATTTCACAAATAGTTTTATGTTAAATGATAAAGCAAATGTAGTTGAAAAACTTAATAAACTAAATAATTTAGCTAGAAATCGTAATCAAAGCTTGGCCCAAATGAGTTTAGCTTGGTTATTACATGATCCCGTAGTTACTAGTGTTGTTACTGGTGCTTCTAAACCAGAACATCTATCTTCTAATCTAAAAGCTTTAGATAATTTACATTTTACTAATGATGAGTTAGATGAAATAAACAATATTTTGAAAAAATAATCTTGAATTTTAGTTATGTCTTTTTAGACATAACTTTTTTATATACAAATCATTATTCATTACGTTATAATTAAATCTATGTGATTTTTATATAATTTTAAAGGAGAGATAACATGGGGGCTTCCTCAAAAAAACTAAATCTTTATGAATTGATAGGGTTAGTTATAGGCTCAATAATTGGTGGAGGAGTTTTTAATTTAATGAATGATATGTCTGCCAATGCAGGAGCAGGGGCGGTTATTATTGGTTGGATTATAACTGGAATAGGGATGTTATCATTAGCTTTTACCTTTCAAAACCTTACAAATAAAAGACCTGATTTACAAGCGGGAGTTTATAGTTATGCAGAAGCAGGATTTGGAAAATATATGGGTTTCAATTCTGCTTGGGGATATTGGTTATCAGTATGGTTAGGGAATATTAGCTATGCTACTTTACTTATGAGTGCTTTGACTTACTTCTTTCCAATCTTTGAAAATGGACATAACTGGCTGTCTTTTCTAGTAGGCTCAATGTTTCTATGGATTTGTCATTTCTTAATTTTAAGAGGTATTCAATCAGCATCTTTTATTAACACAGTCATTACAATTACAAAATTAATACCATTGTTTTTATTTATTATTATTATGATTGTTGCTTTTAAGCTAAATATTTTTACTAGTGATTTTTGGTTAATGAGTGATAAACCTTTTAGTTTTAGCGATGTTTTAGAACAAGTTAAAAGCACAATGTTAGTCACTGTTTGGGTTTTTTCAGGAATTGAAGGTGCAGTTATCTTTTCTGGTTATGCAAAAAAAAGAAATGATATTGGTCGAGCCACAGTTTTAGGAATATTGATTGTTTTATTAATATATATGTTAGTTACATTATTATCTTTTGGTGTGATGAAACAAGCACAATTATCTAATCTAGATCAACCGGCTATGGCATATCTATTACAAAGTATTGTTGGTAAATGGGGTGCCGTTGTTGTTAATATTGGATTAATTATTTCTGTAGTTGGAGCATGGTTATCATTTACTATGTTTGCATCTGAAGTACCATATGCTGCTGCTAAGACAGGTTCTTTTCCTAAATTATTTGCCAAATCAAACAAAAATGGAGCACCCGTGAATTCATTGATTTTTACTAATGTTTTAGTTGAATTATTTATGGTTTCTTTCTTAATATCTTCAAGTGTATATCATTTATTTTATTCGATTTCTAGTGCTGCTGTTCTTATACCATATGCTTTCTCTGCATTTTATCAGTTAAAATATTCTTATTTGGATCGTCAAAGTAATGACAGAAATAAAAATATCTTTTTAGGGATTGTTGCTAGTATATATTCTTGTTGGCTACTATATGCTGCTGGACCTAATTATATGTTATTAGCTACGATTATGTTTGCGGCTGGAATTCCAGTTTATTATTATTTACAAAAGATTGATAATAAAGAAAAATTAGTATTTAATAAATATGAAGGATTAATTGCTTTATTATTATTTATTTTAGCAATTGTATCTATAATTTGTCTTTTAAATGGTTCAATAAATATATAAATAAAAAAGCATCTTCAACTTTATTGTCGAAGATGCTTTTTTATTTATACCTACATAATGAAAGGATACTGTATAATTCTATATTCAATATCGTAAAAACGGCTTCCAAAGTTATTTCCATCTATTTTTCCATATTCTAGAGAGGGTACAGATAAGTGTATATTTTTTCCATAAAGTTTATGAAGCGATTTTAGTTTATAACTTTTTCCCATTAGTATTGCTAATATTGTATAGATTAATTTAAAAATATTTCTTTTTTCTATTATTAATAATCTTAAAGGCTCTTCTTTATTATCATTTGTAATTTCATTTGTTACTGAACAAGTTATTGCTTTTTTAAAACTATATTCCTTAGAATCTACTGTTACTTTTGTATTAAAGCAGTCTACATTGTACAGCAATGGAACTAAAGCAATTAGTTGTTTTAGTTTATAAAATTTATTAGAACCATTTTTAGGATTGATATCCATTCCTATAACTATTTGGTTTATAAATATTCCATTTTCTTGTTTTATTTTTTCATTAAAATTACCAATACTGATGTTTTTATAATTATCATTATTTATTATATTTAGAAGAATTTTTTTCCATTCCGATTTGTTTATTTTATTAGCCTTAGCAAATTTGGTATTTTTTCCGAATGGCAGAAAGCCTATTGGAATATTAGGAGCCGCTTTATCGGAGAGTATTGCATTTAATACTTCATTAATGGTTCCATCTCCACCAACTATAATTATGCATTTAGGAAATTTATTTTGTTTTTCCCATTTGTTTAAATAATAATTTGTAATGGATTTTGCATGATTTATTTTTCTTGTAATTCTAAGCTTATATTTTACTTTATTCGATTCTAATATATTTTTTATATTAGGCCAATTTTTTTTAGCTTTTCCATTATCAGCTTTGGGATTCAAAATTATTAGGTAATCTGAAGACAATTTATTTTCTCCTTTTTCTATTTAATTAAAAAGGACGAATTCTTTAAGAATTCGCCCTTTAAATAAGATTAGACAATTATTTTGTATTCATTATAAGCATTGGTAGAATTAATGGATGTCTTTCAGTCTTATTATATAAGAATTCTTGTAAATCCTCGATAATTTCGTTTCTAATACTAGATTCGTTTGCATTGCGGTTTCGCATAGCTCTTCTTATAGTTCTAAATACTAAACGTCGACCTTCATCTAATAACTGTCCGGATTCTCTCATATAAACAAATCCTCTTGATAATAAATCAGGGCCTGACTGAATTTCTTGATCTTTTAGGTTAATAGTTGCAACAACTACTACAAGACCTTCTTCAGATAATAGTTGACGATCACGAAGTACTACGTTACCAACATCACCAATACCATTCCCATCAACGTAAATATCTCCGGAAGTAAAATGTCCAGCGATTCTAGCTGAGTCCTTAGTTAATGCAAGAACATCACCATTTTGCATAATAAAGCTATTTTTTAATGGTACTCCACATTGTTCAGCTAATTTTGTATGAATTTTTAGCATACGATATTCACCGTGAATGGGCATAAAGAACTTAGGTTTCATTAATCTTAGCATTAGTTTTTGTTCTTCTTGGCCACCATGTCCAGATGTATGAATTTTATTAATCTTGCCATGAATAACCTTAGCTCCAGCTTCTTCTAATTCATTAATAACTCTATTTACACTTATCTTATTTCCAGGAATCGGATTACTAGAAAATACAACAGTATCATTAGGTTGTATCGATATTTGTCTATGAGTTCCATTAGCTATTCTTGAAAGGGCAGCCATCTGTTCACCTTGTGAACCTGTACATAAAATTAATGTTTTTTCAGCAGGTAAAGATTGTAATTCTGATGCATCAACAAATGTATCATCTGGAACATCTAAATATCCTAATTCTTTTCCGTTAACAATTGCGGCCTCCATACTACGACCAAAAACGGCTATTTTCCTACCATGTTTAATTGCCACATCGCATGCAGTTTTAATTCTTGAAATATTTGATGCAAAGGTAGCAAATATTATTCTACCAGTTTCTTCATCAAATATATGTCTAACAGCATGACCAATCCAGCTTTCAGATTTAGTCCAAATAGGTCTTTCGGCATTTGTACTATCTGACATTAAACATAGTACACCTTCTTGTCCAAGTCGAGCCATTTCCTGCAAGTCAGGTGGCTGTCTCGTAACAGGGGTCAAATCAAATTTATAATCACCAGTTTCAACAATTACACCAGAAGGTGTATGAACTGCAATTCCAATAGTGTCAGGAATTGAATGTGTTGTTCTAAAAAACGAAACTTTAGTTTTATTAAATTTGAGCACACTCTTAGGTGTAATTTCATGTAATTCGGTTGTTCTTAATAAGCCGTGTTCTTCTAGCTTACTTTTTATTAATGCTAGCGCTAATGGACCAGCGTAAATTGGAACATTTAAGTCTTTGATTAGATAAGGTACACCACCAATATGGTCTTCGTGACCATGGGTAATTACTAAAGCTTTTATCTTATCTTTATTTTTAACTAGATATTGGTAGTCAGGAATAACATAATCAATTCCTAACAAATCATCTTCTGGGAACTTAATTCCAGCATCAATTAAAATAATTTCATCCTGAAATTGAACTCCATAAGTATTTTTACCAATTTCGCCAAGTCCACCAACGCCATAAATAGCAGTTTCATTATTTCTGACGTTTAGTTTATTCATAATTATTTAAACTCCGTAATTTTAAAATCTGGGCTTTTTTGTTCATAAGCCAAATGGTTTCCTTCTAAAGGTTCAATAAATTCTATGTTATGATCAGTGTTCTTATCTACTAGTTCTCTTGCTTCAACTTCTGTATCACATTCTAGATAAAGAGCATTAGTAAATTCTCTTTTTGGATTAGACTTTGTATTTTCTTGATATAAAACTTTAAATATCATTTCAATAACTCCTTTTTGTTTTTTAACCGTACGATTGTGCGACTGCACAAATGATTAAGTTAATTTTATCATAGAAATTTTAATAAGTATAGTAAGCAGAAAAGCGTTAAGAATGTTAAAATTTAATTTATATTAAAATAAATCAAGAGGTAAAATAATGTTAATTTTTGAAATGATAGTTGGTTTTATTATAGCAATAATTATTTATAATATTATTCATCATTTTTTTATTGCAAGACCTATTGATATGGGAAATAAAGAAACTTTAAAAGTTTTGGATGATTTTATTGATAAATTAAATAAAAATTTGGATAATAATTTAATAATTATTGAAAAACATAATAATTCTGTTATTTGGGGAAGAAATATATATGACTATGAATATGTTTTAAAATATAATAATCTTGATGAAGAATATCTTAAAAAGTTTATAAATGATTTAATAACAAACTTTAATAATAGTAAAAAGTTTAATCATGACATTGTTATGACTGACTTTTTTATTCGAGATGAATTAATTCATCTCGATTTAGCTTACCTTTTAAATTCTGCAACTTATGAGTATGTATTAGATATGAAAAGATTGGATAAATAAAAAGCTTGGGAATTATTTAAATTCCCAAGCTTTTTATTATTCAACAAACAAATCGTTGTCTCTTTTTGAAAAAGGATTTTCTTTATCGATATGATCATAAAATAATGTGCCATGTAAGTGATCAATTTCATGTTGGCAAACAATTGCTGGATAATTTTTCAGTCTAATTGTATGTTCTTTGCCATTAATATCTTGATATTTTAAAGTAATTCTAGCAGATCTATGAATATATCCTTCAATATCCTTATCCACTGATAGACAGCCCTCACCTTCAATTAAAGCACATCTTTGAACTGAATTTGATAGAATGACCGGGTTAATAATTACATCCTTAAATATAGGATCATCATCTTCATTTTCTGCAGGAACTAATACAGAAGCCATCATTTTAGAGACGCCAACTTGTGGTGCTGCAAGACCTACTCCGGCTCTTAGCCCATATTTCTTACATAATTTAGGATCTTGACTGACCTCAAGATATTCCATTAGGTTACTTGCTAATTTTTTGTCTTCGTCATTTAGAGGGAAATCAACTTTTTTGGCTTGTTGTCTAAGCACTTTATCTCCATCTCTAATAATATCTTTCATTAAAAACAAATCGTTTACCTCCTTTTTATTTAGATAAATTATATCATAAGCAATTAATATTTGTTCTTTATAATTTTTATCAACTGTTTCATTGATATATAATAATAATTAGAGGTGATTTGATTTTGAATAATTTACTAATAGGTGGGGATGAGATGCGCATCTTAAGTTTTGTTAAATTCTTAATAAGCATTGATTATCCAATTAATTTACATATTTTAAATAACCACTTAAACAATAATATTGATAATTTAAAATCTAAAAATTTATGTAATCATTTTGAGACATCAGTTTTTGATAAAGATGATTATAGTAATATTAATGGATTTATTTACTTGTATGATTTTCCAGAAAATATCAATGATGATAATATTGATTTCTTAAAAGAAAAAATATCTAATTTTCGATTATCTGTTAATGATATAATTGAAAAAGGATTTAATGGGAAAATTATTATTAATGGATTTAGAGATGATATATTAAATTATTTTGCCAGTAAATTCACTGGTAAGTCATCTAGTAATTTGATAGGGACTGGAACATTGCCTAGTACTCTAATTTTAAAAAATATATTAAAAAATTATTTTAATGTTGGAATATCAGATATAACAATTAGTACTTTTGGTAGTAATACTAAAAATTTTATATCTTGGAGTAGATCTTATATTGGACAAACACCAATTTTGTCTTATTTATCAGATAAAAACAATTTGTTTAAAGATGATGTCTTAGATGACATTAACCATCAGTTAGATTTACAAGTATTATCAAAAGATGAAATCTTACAATTTAAATCAATAAAGATTATTTTAGATTCTTTATATTTATATTCACCGCATATTATGGATTTATCTAATCTAAGAGTGAACAATGGAAAATTATCATCATTAAGTTCTCCAGTTATTATTAATAATAAAGGGTTATATCAATACATAAAAGTTTCATTGTCTGACAATGAAGAGTCTACTTTTAATTCAATATTTGATGAATCAAATGTTGTTATAAATGAAATAATTAATGGGGGAAAAAATAATGAATAACAATTACTCATATCCAATGTTTGAGAGCTGGAATAGGCATGAGGTTTTAACGATGATGGATTTGTATACGTCTGTAGAAAAAGCTTATGAAGATAAAAATGGTGTTGCCAAAAATTTAATAATTAAGCTTTATGATGAGTTTGAATCGATTAATCCTTCGAAAATGGAGCAAAAACAGTTAGATAGAGATTTCTATAAAATGTCTGGATATAGTTTATATAAGACTTGGCAAGCTGCTAATAATAACAAATCAAAAAATGTCAGAATGAATTAATAATAATTGGGGATGTTATTTTGAATAAAATTTGGCTTAAAACAATGGATGAAAAAATTCAATCATGGTTACAAATTGCTAGACATAATGCTTTAGATTCGGTTAATAAAGATCTTAAAGTTGACACTAAAACTAGTAGAAAAGATCTAGTTACGAATGTTGATAAAGATAATGAACAATTTTTTGTAAAAAAAATCAGAGAAAATGATCCTAATTCTAAAATATTAGGAGAAGAGGGCTTTGGTGATCAGGTTGATTCAATGAAGGGTCATATTTGGATAATAGATCCTATTGATGGAACTATGAATTTTGTTAAGGAACGAAATTATTTTGCAATAATGGTGTCATTGTATATAGATGGGAAAGGAATTCTTGGATATATTCTAGATGTTATTAATAATGACTTATATCATGGTATATTTGGTAAGGTTTATAAAAACAATGAAATATTACATGAACCCAATGACATTAAACTTGATTATGGATTGATGGGTATGAGTGCCCCACTTTTAATTGAAGATTCATATAATATGCAAAAAATTGCTAAGCAAAGTGAAGGCGTTAGAATATATGGGAGTGCAGGAATTCAGTTAATATCTGTTATAAAAGGCGAATTAGTTGGTTATATTTCTCATTTAAAGCCATGGGATATTGCAGCAGGTAAAGTAATGTGTGAAAGCTTAGGCCTCACTGTTACCACTATTGACGGGAATGAGCTTGATATGGTATCATCAGAAACTGTATTGATAGCGACGAAGATTGCACATAAGGAAATACTTGATTTAGTAAAGTAGTGCCTTATGTGTAAATTTATATAAATTAATAACTTGGTCCGAGTTGCTAAGTAAGAGATAAGAGGATACTTCGAAAGGAAGGTAAATATATGAAGACAAGAGACGATATTAGAAATATTGCTATTATTGCCCATGTTGACCACGGTAAAACAACTTTGGTTAACGAATTACTAAAACAATCAGATACTTTAGACGAACACGTTCAAATTGAAGATCGTGCCATGGATACAAATGACATTGAACGTGAACGTGGTATTACAATTCTTTCAAAGAATACTGCAGTTAGATATGGAGATAAACAAATTAATATTTTGGATACTCCAGGACATGCTGACTTCGGTGGAGAAGTTGAACGTATCATGCGCATGGTTGATGGTGTATTATTAGTTGTTGATGCTTTTGAAGGTACTATGCCTCAAACACGTTTTGTTTTGAAAAAGGCTCTAGAACAACATTTAACACCAGTTGTAGTTATTAATAAGGTTGATCGTCCAGGTGCCCGTCCTAGTGAAGTTGTTGATGAAGTTCTTGATTTATTTATTGAATTAGGTGCGGATGAAGAACAACTAGATTTCCCTATTATTTATACTTCAGCTATGAATGGAACTTCTAGTTATGATGATGACTTATCAACTCAAGAACATACTATGAAGCCAGTTTTTGATACTATTGTTGATGCTATTCCAGCACCTATTGATAATTCAGATGAACCATTACAATTCCAAGTTGCAATGCTTGATTATGATGATTTCGTTGGTCGTATTGGTATTGGTCGTATTTTCCGTGGAACTATTAAAGTAGGAGACAGTGTTACTGTTATGAAACTTGATGGTTCAACTCAAGATTTCCGTGTTACAAAACTTATGGGATTCTTTGGTCTTAAGAAATTAGACATTAATGAAGCAAAAGCTGGAGATTTAATTGCTATTTCTGGTATGGAAGACATTAATGTTGGTGAAACTATTGTGGATCCTTCTGCTAAAGAAGCATTACCAATTTTAAGAATTGATAAACCAACTCTACAGATGACTTTTGGTACAAATACTTCACCATTTGCTGGACAAGAAGGTAAGTTTGTTACCGCTCGTCAATTAATTGATAGACTTGAACGTGAATTGCATACTGACGTTTCATTACGTGTTGATGAAACTGATGATCCTGGTTCATGGACAGTTTCTGGTCGTGGTGAACTACATTTATCAATTCTAATTGAAAACTTACGTCGTGAAGGATATGAATTACAAGTTTCACGTCCACAAGTTATTATCCGTGAAATTGATGGAGAAAAGTGTGAACCATTTGAATCAGTTCAAATTGATACTCCAGAAGAATATTCAGGTTCAATTATTCAAACATTATCTGAAAGAAAGGGTAATATGCAAAATATGGAAAATGTTGGTAATGGTCAAACTCGTTTGACATTCCTAGCACCTTCCCGTGGATTGATTGGTTACTCAGCAGAATTCTTGTCACTTACTCGTGGATATGGAATTATGAACCATACCTTTGAAAAGTACTTACCAGTTGTTAAGAACTGGAATCCAGGTAGAAGAAATGGTGCTCTAGTTTCAATTAATAAGGGTAAGACTACAACATACGCTACAATGGGTATTGAAGATCGTGGTACTATCTTTGTTGATCCAGGTACTGAAGTATATGAAGGTATGATTGTTGGTAAGAACAGCCGAGACAATGATATTTCAGTTAATATTACTAAGGGTAAGAAACAAACCAACGTTCGTGCTGCTGGTTCAGATGATACTTCTAAGATTAATGAACCACAACATTTAACTTTAGAAGAATCTTTAGAATTCTTAAATGAAGATGAACTTTGTGAAGTTACACCTGAAAATGTTCGTTTGAGAAAGAGTATTTTAAATACTAATGAACGTGAAAAACAATCAAAACGTAAACGTCATAACAGTTAATGATATTTCTAAGAGTGAGCTTATTGGCTCGCTCTTTTTTTGTTTATTGTTAAATGCAATATGGTTACTATGCTATAATATGAGTAATATTAGTAAACTTTTTGGAGATGGATTTATGTTTTTTAAACGACATATATCGAACTTGAAAATTAGTCTATCGACTATGGATTACTATATTTTTGTTCCATATATTTTATTATCATTTATTGGAATTATTATGGTGTATTCTTCAAGTTCAAATATTGCAGCCCAAAATGGAGGTTCTCCTACGGGATATTTAATTAAGCAAGGTATGTATGTAATTGTTAGTCTAATTTTAATATTTTTTTGTTTAATGGGTAATAATAAAACTGTAAGGAATCCTAAATTCTTAGGTATATTTTTATGCATCCTTTTTATATCGCTTATTTATTTAAAGTTCTTTGGGCATAGTATTAATGGTGCTGCCGGTTGGATTGATTTAGGTCCTATACATATTCAGCCTGCTGAAGTTGTAAAAATATATATAATATTAAGATTTTCTTCATTTATTACTAAAAAGGAACCATATTTGGAAAGTCATTGGTGGCCTATTATGAAAGGGCAGATAATTACCACTATAATTTTACTTTTATTGGTTGTTATACAACCTGACCTTGGTGGAACTATTATTAGTTTTACGATATTACTTATATTATTACTTTCCAGTGGGATAAATTGGAAAGGAGCATCATTGTTATTATCGCTCTCTTTTGTACTTTCTTATATTATTGTTAGAATATTAGCTTTTGTATTTAGGAACGGTACTAATAATTATCAAATTCAAAGAATTATCACTTTTACTAACCCTTTTAAATTTACTCAAGGAAGTGGTGCTCAACTTGTTAATTCATATTATGCATTAAGTAATGGTGGTATTTTCGGAGTAGGGCTAGGTAATAGTATTCAAAAAACTGGTTATTTACCGGAACCTAATACTGATTTTATTATGTCGATAATTTCAGAAGAACTAGGACTAGTGGGTGTATTATTTATTCTTTTCTTGCTGTTGATTATTATAGTTAGATGTTTTCAATTAGGGATTAGATCTCATAACACATATGATTCATTGATATGTTATGGAGTCGCTTCATATTTAACAGTTCAGGCTTTTGTTAATGTTGGTGGTGTAACTGGAATGTTACCAATTACCGGCGTTACTTTTCCATTCATTAGTTATGGAGGATCTAGTATGGTTACATTAGCACTTTGTATAGGAATGATTCTTGTTATAAGTTCTAAGCAGAGAAAAGAAAGGTTTAATTTATAAATATTGAATTGGTGGTGACTTTATCTTGGATAATATTTTAGAAGAAAGAAAATCATTAATTGTTTATGTTTATTCAACAAAACAAATTAGACAACTTAAAAAGTATGGTCTAATTTATTATGTATCATATAAAATGCATTATTTAGTAATGTATGTTAACTCTGAAAATTTTAATATGATTAAAGAAAAATTGAAAAAATTAAGGATAGTTAAATCGGTTGTAGATTCTCCATATATTAATTTATATAATCAATTGTCTCAGAAAGAAGATATTGATGATCAAAAAGATGATGAAGAATATTAGATAAAGGAGTTTTTTTATTGCGTGTTATATCTGGCAATTTTGGCAGCAGAAATTTAAAATCAGTTCCTGGCAATAAGACAAGACCTACTACTGATAAAGTGAAAGAATCATTGTTCAATATGATAGGTCCTTATTTTAATGGTGGAAACTTTTTGGATTTATTTGCAGGATCCGGTGCTGTTTCTATAGAAGCAGTATCAAGAGGCTTTGATAAAGCCACTTTAGTTGATAAACAATATGCTGCTATTAAAACTATTAATGAAAATATCAGTATTACAAAACAAACAGAATCATTTGATGTGTTAAAAATGAATGCTGAAAATGCACTGCAATTCTTATCAAATCAAAATAAAAAATTTGATATTATATTTCTTGATCCACCTTATAAAAATCAAAAAATGGTGGAACAACTACAAGAAATATATAAGTTGAACTTACTTAATGATAGTGGAATTGTTATTTGTGAAACTGATGATAATGTCAATTTAAATGACGATGTTGATCATTATCATTTATCTCAACAAAAAAAATATGGAATTACCATTATTTCTATCTATAAATTACAGGGGTGATTAGGCTTATGACAATTGCTATCTTTCCAGGAAGCTTTGATCCAATTACTAATGGTCACTTAGACTTAATTAATCGAGCTAGTAAAATTTTTGATAAGTTGATTGTTACAGTGGGTAAAAATACTAGTAAAAATGGAATGTTTACTCTAAATGAAAGAATGAAGATGGTAACAGACAACGTTAATAAAATAAACAATGTTGAAGTAATGATAGCTGATGGATTGATTGTTGATTTTGCTAAAAGTGTTTCGGCAAATGTAATTATTCGTGGCTTGAGAAATTTAAAAGATTTTGATTCTGAAAATGCAATTTCAAATATGAACTACAATTTGGATAATTCTATTGAAACAATGTTTCTAATTTCCAAGCCTTATTTTCAAGCGGTTTCCTCAAGCTTAATTAAAGAAATTTGTTATTTTAATGGAGATATATCCAATTATGTTCCTGTCAATGTTGAAAAAAGTTTGAAGGAGAAAATGAAATAATTGTTTAAAAATAGAAAAATTAAATATATATTAATATCTGCTACATTATTAATTATTTTAATAATGTTTGTTCCATTTTTGCCTAAGTATATAGAAGGCCCAGGTGATGCAATAAGTCTAAAGGAAATTGTTAATATTGATAATCACCGTGACAATAATGATGGAAAGTTTATGTTGACAACTGTTAAAGAATCTAAAGCATCACCAGCCAGTTATTTATATGCTAAAATTAATCCGCATTATTCAATTGAGAGTATTGATGATGTAACTAGTGGTGAAAGCAGTCAAACTTATATGAAAGTCCAAACATTTTATATGACAAATTCTATTAATGAAGCTATCTATAATGCTTATCATTATGCTAAGCAAAAGGTCACGATGAAATATAATGGCATATACGTTTTGAATATAGATAACAAATCTAAATTTAAGAATAAATTGTCTGTTGGTGATACTATTATTAGTGTAGATGGACATAATTTTAATAGTTCTTATAAATTTAGAAAATATATTAATAATAAAAAAATAGGTCAGTATGTTAATATTCAATTTAACCATGATGGAAAAATAATGAATGCTAAGGAACCGTTGATTAGTTTAATGGGTTCCAAGAATCCTGGAATCGGAATTATCCTGATTGATAATGATTCAGTTAAGCCTGAAATTCCAATTAAAATTAATGCCGGTGACATTGGTGGTCCTTCAGGAGGATTAATGTTTTCATTACAAATATATGAACAGTTGACTGGAAAAAACATTAGACATGGAGAAAACATTGCTGGTACCGGAACTATTGATAAAAACGGTAATGTTGGAGAAATCGGTGGCATTGATAAGAAAATAATTGCTGCTAAAAACGCAGGAGCTAAATATTTCTTAGCTCCTTATATCAAGCCAACTAAAGATGCTTTAAAGTTGGAAGAGAATAATATGACTAATTATCAAGCTGCAGTGAAAACTGCTAAAAAATATGCACCTAATATGAAAATTATACCCGTAACTAATTTTGAAGATGCATTAAATAAACTAAAACATATTTAAAGAACACATTTTTTGTGTTCTTTTTTCGTATATACATTTTGAAAGGGAGGAAAAGGTGAATAAGACGAGGTTAGAATTCATAATTAGTACCATCAAAAAGATATTGAATAATAACATTCATAAAATTATGATGTCGTTATTATTGTTGTTAATTTTTTTAGGATTATCATTTATAGTATATGTACAGAAAAATCATAAAAAAGTTTCATATAATGAATCATTAAATTTACAAAATAGTAAATCTTATATTAGTAGTTCTTCTGTTAATGACTCGATTAATAATGAAATTTATGTAGATATAAAAGGAGAAGTTAAACATCCAGGTGTTTACAGAGTGAAATCTGATGACAGAGTCACTAATATTATTAGATATGCTGGTGGATTTAATAAATCTGCTGATCAAAGAAGTGTTAATCTATCTCAAAAATTAAATGATCAACAAGTTGTTATTGTAAATAAAATAAATGCAGATGCTAATACTTCTAATTCAGATAATAATTTGTCAAATGGGGATTCTAAAAAGATTAATTTAAATACTTCTGATAATAAGCAATTGCAAGAATTGGATAGTGTTGGGGAAAAAAAAGCTGATAAAATTATAGAATATCGTAATCAGCATAATGGTTTTAGAAATATTGACGAATTAAAGAAAATTAGTGGTTTTGGTGATAAAATTTTTGAGAAATTAAAAGATTATTTAGAAGTATAATTATTTGATATAATAGTATTTAATAATTATTTAGGAGTGGACATAAAATGAGTAAAAAAAGAATTCCTTGGGATCAATATTTTATGTTACAGGCAGTTTTGTTATCAACTAGAAGTACTTGTAATCGATTGTCAGTAGGTGCTACTTTAGTTAGAGATCGTAGAATTATTGCTGGTGGTTATAATGGGTCCGTTTCGGGTGATGAACATTGTACAGATGTTGGATGCTATATGCGTGATGGTCACTGTATTAGAACTATTCATGCTGAAATGAATGCAATATCTCAATGTGCAAAGTTTGGTGAAGCCACTGATGGATCAGAAATTTATGTGACTGATTTTCCATGCTTGCAATGCACTAAAACTTTATTACAGGCTGGTATTGTTAAGATTAATTATTTAAGAAATTATCATAATGATGAATATGCAAAAGAATTAATTAAACTTAAAAATGTTAAATTGCATAAAGTGGAATTGAATTCTGAAACTATTAATCAAATTAAATTTAGCTCTTATTTACCAAAATAAATTAAAAAATTATATATATTTCCGGCGCTAGTTTGTATATGTATAAGTATTTTATTTTTTGGCAATAAATTTTTAGGAATTATATTGATATTATTATTGTTATTACGTATTTTATGTTTAAGAAATGTAAAAGTATGTTTATTTTCCATAATAATATCAATGTTTTTTTGTTTTGTATGTATTAATCAATTTAACAATGATGAATATTTAAATAATAACACTTCGAATAGTTTTAAATTTTTGATCCATCCGGATCAAATTAAATTTAAATATAATGGATATAGTGGTGTATTTAAAGATATATATTCTAATAGTAAATATTTATTATATGGTAATGATAATTATAATTATTTAAAATCTATTAATAAAAGTTTTTATCTAAATATTCAAGGAGAAATTAAGAATATTAATGAACCCACTAATTTAAACGAGTTTAATGCTAAGGAATATTATCAATCAAATAATGTATATAAGATTATATATATTAAAAAGATATTCAAAGTTAATGTATTAAAAAGTAAAAATATATTTGTCATTCTACATGATTTTAGAAAACAATTATTATGTTACGGTGAGTCTTTACCTAAACCACTAAATCTTTATTTTAATAGTTTGTTTTTAGGAGAAATGAGTGATTCTTTCGCTGAAGAACTTTCCGGCGTTAAGACTTTAGGATTAATTCATTTATTTAGTATTTCGGGATTACATGTTTTTTATATAGTTAGTGTGTTAACTATGATATTTATTCATTTAAGAATTAGTAGAGAACGGTATTTATTATTGTTAATGTTTATGTTGCCTATGTTTTTTATCATTGCAGGGGCGTCAATTGGATTGATGAGATCTATATTATCAGTTGAAATAGGACTTATATTTGGTTTGTTTAAAAATAAAATGGGATCCTTAGATATATGGAGTATAACCATTCTAATAAATCTATTTTTGCAACCGCAAATGTTATTACAGTTTGGGTGTCAATTGAGCTATTTATTATCCTTTGGTCTAATCTATACTAATAAATTTTCTACAATAAAACAGACAATAATGATGAATTTAATTAGTTTGCCCATTATTATTTATAAGTTATTTGAGTGGCATCTTTTAACAATGATAGCTAATTTTATTGTTATACCAATATTTTCTGTTTTTGTGATGCCTATTATTACTTTATCTGTGATTCTCCACCCCATTTTGCCAATTTTTGGAAAATTTACTGCAATGCTTTTACAATTATTTGATAACTTAGTGAATTTTATAGGAACATTACCGGGTAACATTATATTTGGTAAACCAAATATATGTATATGTTTCATTTTATTTCTTATGACTTTATTATTGATCGCCAATTATTCTCATAAAAAGCTACTTCTGTTAATTTTCATTTATGTATCTTTTTACGTCTTTATACATTTTCCATTTTATGGTGAAGTCACAACTTTTGATGTAGGCCAGGGTGATAGCTTTTTAATTAGAGAACCATTTAATAAATCTATTACTATGATTGATACTGGAGGAAAAATACAATTTAATAAATCTAATAAATTTAAATATCAGGCGCCAAGAACCTCTATTAATTATTTGAAAAGTATTGGTATTAATTATATAGATAATTTAGTTTTGACACATCAAGATGCAGATCATACTGGTGATGTATCTAGTATTCTTAGTAAATTGAAAGTTAAAAGGCTGTTTATTGGTATTGGAACTAACAATAATAAAAATTTTATGAGAAAAATATTACCTAATATAATTAATACTCAAGTAACCTTTATTAAAAATGATATGCATATATCTAATTTTCCATTTTATATTTATCATCCTTTTAAATCAGGATTAGGTAATAATGAAGATTCTATTGTTTTAGGCACCAAACAAGGAGGAATTAACTTTTTGTTTATGGGTGATTTGGGTCAAGAGGGTGAGAAAGATATAATTCGTAGATATCCTGATTTGAAAGCTGATGTTTTGAAATTAGGGCATCACGGAAGCAAAAATTCTAGTAGTGATGAATTTTTGCAGTTCATTCATCCTAAGTTATCTATAATATCTGCTGGTAGAAATAATCGATATAATCATCCCAATAAAGATGTTTTGGATAAACTTCATAGATATAATTTATCTTATTTTAATACGCAAGATTCAGGTATGATATCATATAAATATGGTGCTTTTGGAAACTATTGGTCAACAGTTTTAAAAGGAGAATGATTTTGCAAATTAATGAATTATTTCAATCTTTAAATAGTGAAAATACTAAGCCTTTATATTTAATTAAAGGAAAGCAGGGCTATTTAATAAAAAAACTTATAGGTAAATTTCTTTCTTTTATTCCTGAAGATGAAAGAACAATGAATTATGCTAATTATGATATGGAAACGACTAATGTTTCAAATGCTATTGAAGATGCAATGTCATTACCTTTTTTTGGCGAAAAAAGATTAGTTATTATTAATAATCCTTACTTTTTAACAGGGAGTCATGGTAAAGATAAAATAGATCAAGACGTGGATAGCTTTACTAGCTATGTTGATAGTCCTCAAGATAGTACTATTTTGCTAATCATTGCTCCTTATGACAAGTTAGACTCTAGAAAAAAAATAAATAAAGCAATTAAAAAGAATTCTGAAATAATTGATTTAAGTAACATTTCTGAAACTGAAATTAAAAATTACTTGGGTTCTAATGTTAATGATAAGGGTTATAAAATAGAGCAAAATGCGTTAGATAAATTGTTACAAATGACTTCTAATGATTTTTCTAACGCAATGAGTGAGCTATCAAAGTTGTTTTTATACTGTTATAATAATAAATTAATTAGTATTAACGATGTAAATAAAGTTGTTACTAAGTCATTAGATCAGAATGTTTTTGATTTAGTCAATTATGTAATAAATAATAATGTTAATAAATCGATTAATTTATATCATGAATTAATTAATGGAAGTAACGAACCTTTACAAATAAATGCTATATTACTAAGTCAATTTAGATTGTTAATTCAAGTCAAAATTATGGCTAAAAAGGGATATAGTCAAGGCAAACTGGCTAGTAAATTAAAGATTCATCCCTATAGAATTAAATTAGCTTTGCAAACAGTAAAAAAATATAATTATAAAAAATTATCGAGAGCTTATTTAGGGCTTGTAGATATAGAAAAGCAAATGAAGTCTACCCAAAAACCTGCTGATTTGTTATTTGAGATGTTTATGATTAAATTCATTAATTAATTAAAATAAAAGGGCCAACTATATTTAATATAGTTGACCCTTTTTGAAAATATAAAATTATATTTTCTTTATTATTTCATCATTCCAGCTAAACGAGACTTGTTACGTGCAGCCTTATTTGGCTTGATTAAACCTTTTGAGCTTGCATGATCTAAAGCACTAACAGCATTGTTGAATAATTCTTCAAGATTGTCAGCACCCTTATCTTCAGCTTTTTCAAACTTCTTAACAGCAGTTCTCATTTTACTTAATTGAGATGCGTTACGTTTATTTGCTTTTTCGTTTGTTTTAACACGTTCAATAGCAGATTTGATAACAGGCATGAAATTCACCTCCATAAAATATCGAATTTTAACAAAAATCCTCAAATTTCAACGACTTTTATTATACAAAATACAGTATACAAATGCAATAGTATTATCATAATTGCATTTCTTTAAATTTAATATTTTCCTTGATAATTTATTTATAACATAGTAATATTACATATGTAAATGATTACCTAAACTTAGTCTTAACGTTATCTCACTTTACGTATTACTCAGTTTAAGGTATATTTTATATGATTTGAAAGGTGGGAAATGTATATGGCACTTACACAAGCTAATAAAAATGATATTATCAAAAAATATGCTCGTCATGATGGTGATACTGGTTCTGCTGAAGTACAAATTGCTGTATTAACTGCAGATATTACTGAAATTAATAAGCATATGAAGGCTAACAAAAAAGATTTTCATTCACAACGTGGTTTGATGAAGAAAATTGGGCATCGTCGTAATTTATTACGTTACTTACGTAATAAAGATGTTATTCGTTACCGTGATTTAATTAAGAGCTTAGGCTTACGTCGTTAATAAAAAAGAAAGATGGAACTATTTTTTAGTTCCATCTTTTTTTATACATATTATTTTATAAAATTAAAACAGTTATTAAAAAATATAAAATATGATACACTATAATAAGTTATATTTTGTTCGTATTTGGATATTTTAATTTCCAAAAATAAAAGTTGAAATTTGTTTATATCATGAGGTGAATTATGAAAAGTAGTATAAAAATTATTCCCTTAGGTGGCGTTAGGGAAGATGGTAAAAATTTATATGCCGTAGAAATTAATGATGGAATTTATATTTTAGACTGTGGCTTAAAGTATCCTGACAATGGAATGTTAGGAATTGATGTAGTTATTCCTGATTTTTCATACTTAGAAGATAATAAGGATAAGATAGTAGGAATATTTTTATCTAATGGACAAGCTGATTCTATTGGTGCTTTACCATATTTTTTAAGTGAATTTAATGTACCTATCTTTGGCTCAAAATTAACAATTGAATTGGCTAAAAATGCCATCAAGGATAATCCAAACTCAAAGAATTTTGATGATTTTAATGTTATTAATTCGAAAAGTGAAATTATATTTGATGATGTCACTGTTACATTCTTTAAGACTAGCTATTCAATTCCAGATTCTATGGGGATTGTACTTTCAGTTGATGAGGGACAAATTGTATATACTGGAGATTTTAAATTTGATCCTGCTCTTAAGGGTGAATATAGAACTTCATATGGTGACATTGCAAGAGTAGGCGATAAAAAGGTTATTGCTTTATTAAGTGACTCAGAAAATGCTGATAATCCTTATCCAATGGACAGTGAATTAAAAGTTGAAAAATATATTTTTGATGTATTTAAAGACAATGATGAAAGAATCATTGTAGCCGCTAATTCTGCTAACATTTTAAGATTACAACAAGTATTTGATGCTGCTTATAAAACTGATCGAAAAATATATATTGGACATGATTTATCTAAAACTGTGATTGCTGCACTGGATATGGGATATCTTGTATTACCTGATGAAGATATGATTATTCAATCTGTTAAAGAAATGAATGAGTTATCTAAAAATGAAATTGTTATTTTGGAAACCAATCCGGTTGGAGAGCCAATTAAAGTAATTCAAAGAATGGCATCTCAAAAAGAAAAAAGTGTTAATTTAATTTCTGGTGACATTGTTTTAATCACTACTACACCATCACCTGCTTTAGATAATACTATGGCTAAAACTAGAGATATGGTTTATCGAGCTGATGGTGAAGTTAAAACAATTTCTGATGATTTGAATATTTCTAATCATGCTAGTGACGAAGATTTACAAATGCTTATTGATTTATTAAATCCGGAGTATGTTATTCCAGTTAATGGAGAATATATGATGATGGAAGCACATAGACAAACAGCTAACGAACTAGGCATCGATGACCAACATATCCTTTTAATGAATAAGGGAGACGTTGCTGAGTATGATGGTGTAAAAATTCATCGTGGTAGTTCAGTTGAAGCTGGTAATACTATGATTGATGGTATTGGTATAGGAGATATTGGAAATATTGTTCTAAGAGATAGAAAAGTTCTTTCTGAAGATGGAATTTTTATTATTGTTGTTACAATTGATCGTAAGAAAAAATTAATTATATCTAGGCCTAAAATTACTTCCAGAGGATTTATTTATGTTAAATCTAATAAGGAATTGATGAATGAAGCTTCTCAAATTGTTTCTAAAACAATTCAATTAAATTTAGATAATAAAGAATTTGATTGGAGCCATTTGAAACAGGCTGTTAGAGAACAAATTAGTCACTTCTTGTTTGATAAGACAAAACGTAGACCGGTTATACTACCTGTTATTATGGAAGTTAACCAACATCATAGAAGAAATAAGCACAGCTTCAAAAAGCGTTATAGTGAAATTAAAAAATAGGTGTTTTAAATGAACGAAAATAATTCATCTAATAAAGAACTTATCGATGAATCTAAATTAGATATTGAACAAAATAATTTTCAAGAAGCAATTAATAAGTTAATACCCCTTTATGATGGTAAAGAAGGGTTTCCAGTAACAACATTATTAACAAAATGTTATTTTTTTAATAAGCAACTGATTGATGCTAAAAAAGTTGCTTACGATAATGTTAATGATTTCTTGCGCTCATTTTCTGACTTTAAATTATTAATATTAGTTTTAGTAAAGAATAAAGAGTTTATAAAATCTAGAGAAATAGTCGAACAAATTCACTATTTATCCAAAGAGTGGTATGACATTTCTATAAATGTTATTAATAAAGAAGAAAAAATAGTTTTAGAAAATGAACCCGCATATTTAAAAAATGTATCTAATGACTTTTATCATATGAGTTTTAATAAAAACTTATATGAACAAAAAGAAACTTTATTAAAAGGTGAAAAATTACCAATAAATAAATTTGTTAATTATACAAAGTATTTATTATTGGATCCCTTTGTTCAAGAAAATATTAAGTCTGAGTTGATAGATACTTTAAGAAAAATTAATTATCAAGATACTATTAGTATTAGATGGATAGACGATGATGTATATTCAGTTAATATGAAGGAATTAAAACCGTTATCTAAATTAGATTCATACAATAAAATTATGTCTAAACTTGATGATGATTATTCTAATAAAAATCCAATTTTATATTTAAAAGTTAAATCTTATTTTGAATATCAGAGCATTACTTTATATCCTTTAAATGAACAAATCATTAAAAATGTAGATGATTGGTATAATTTATCTATTGATTTATTTTTATCTAATAAAAATAATAAATTTACTAAAAAAAACAATTATTATAAGTTAATATCTCTTATAATTAATAAATTTGATGAAATTAATTAGATTATTGTTAAACTTACAGTAAAAATGCTATTTAAGTGTTTACAAATAAAAATACAGTAGCTATAATATTAAAAGAATTCTTCTTGAGATTGATATGTTATTTTGTCTTTTTGAGAAGATGTAGTATAATAACTCATAAAGATACATTGTATTAATTCAATGTAAATCTTTCGAATTTATAGGAGGTTTTCATAAATGGCAAAAGAACATTATGAAAGAACAAAACCCCATGTAAATATTGGTACTATTGGCCATATTGATCATGGTAAAACTACTTTAACTGCAGCTATCACTAAAGTGCTATCAGAAAAAGGTTTAGCTAGCGCTGAAGATTATGCACAAATTGATGCTGCTCCAGAAGAACAAGAACGTGGTATTACTATTAATACTGCCCATGTTGAATACTCAACTGAAAAACGTCATTACGCTCATATTGATGCTCCAGGACATGCTGACTATGTTAAGAATATGATTACTGGTGCTGCTCAAATGGACGGTGCTATTTTAGTTGTTGCTGCAACTGATGGTCCTATGCCACAAACTCGTGAACATATTCTACTTGCTCGCCAAGTTGGTGTTGAAAATATCGTTGTATTCTTGAACAAGACTGATTTAGTTGATGATGACGAATTAGTTGACTTAGTTGAAATGGAAGTACGTGAATTACTTTCAGAATACGATTACCCAGGTGATGATATTCCTGTTGTTCGTGGTTCAGCTCTTAAAGCATTACAAGACGATCAAGAACAAAAAGATGTTATCTTACACTTAATGGACATCGTTGATGAATATATTCCAACTCCACAACGTGATGATTCAAAACCTTTACTATTACCAGTTGAAGATGTATTTACTATCACTGGTCGTGGTACTGTTGCTTCTGGTCGTATCGATCGTGGTGTTGTTAAAGTTGGAGACGACGTTGAAGTTATCGGTCTTGTAGAAGACATTGTTAAGACTACTGTTACTGGTCTTGAAATGTTCCGTAAGACTCTTGATGAAGGTGAAGCTGGAGATAACGTTGGTATGTTACTTCGTGGTGTAAACCGTGATCAAGTTGTTCGTGGACAAGTTGTTGCTGCTCCTGGTTCAATCAAGACTCATACTGAATTTGAAGCACAAGTTTATGCTTTAAGTAAAGAAGAAGGTGGACGTCATACTCCATTCTTCTCAAACTACCGTCCTCAATTCTATTTCCATACAACTGATGTTACAGGTGTTATTACACTTGAAGATGGTGTAGAAATGGTTATGCCTGGTGATAATGCTAAGTTTAACGTTAAGTTAACTAAGCCTGTTGCTATTGAAAACGGTACTAAGTTCACTATTCGTGAAGGTGGACACACTGTTGGTGCTGGTGTTGTTTCTGGTATTGACGAATAAAAAGAATTTATTCTTTTATTAAGATTCGAAAAGTCTTCTTTTCGAATCTTTTTTTTATTGTTAAGGGGTCAAATTCCCTTTAAATATTTACTTTTTATTGTTCATACGTTAAAATACTTATGTGCGCAATTAGAAGAAAATTGTATTAAATTATATTTTCATGTCGGAGGGAAAATAATGTCTGCAAAATGGGAAAAAAAGGGTACTAATGATGGAGAATTAACATTTGAAATTAGTACTGACAAAATTAAAGAAGGTTTAGATAAAGCCTTTAACAAAAACAAGAAAAATATTAGCATTCCTGGTTTCCGTAAGGGTAAAGTTTCTCGCCAAATTTTTAACGAAATGTATGGTGAAGAAGCATTATACCAAGATGCTTTAAATATTTTACTACCTGAAGCTTACAGTAATGCTGTAAAAGAAGCTGATATTGAACCAGTTGCTCAACCAGAAGTTAATATTGATTCATTAGAAAAGGGACAACCATGGGTTCTAAAAGCTAATGTAACTGTAAAACCAGATGTTGAACTTGGTAAATATGAAGGTGTTGAAGTTGAAAAACCAAACACTCGTGTATACCAAAAAGATATTGATGCTGAAATCGAAAAGAAACGTCAAAATCAAGCTGAATTAGTTCTTAAAGAAGGTAAAGCAGCTGAAAAAGGTGACACTGTAGTCATCGATTTTGATGGATATGTTGACGGAAAAGCATTTGATGGTGGTAAATCAACTAACTATTCACTTGAATTAGGCTCAAATTCATTTATCCCAGGCTTTGAAGATCAATTAATTGGTCATAAGGCTGGCGATGATGTTGATGTTAAAGTTACATTCCCTGAAAACTATCAAGCTAAAGAACTAGCTGGTAAGGAAGCAACTTTTAAGACTAAATTACATGAAGTTAAAGAAAAACAATTACCTAAGTTAGATGATGAATTTGCTAAGGATGTTGATGAAGATGTCGATAGCTTAGATGAATTAAAAGACAAGGTAAAAGCTCAACTTAAGGATCAAAAGAAAACTGATGGTGAAAATCAATTAGAAGATGAGGCTATTAAGTCAGTAGTTGCTAATGCTACTGTTAAAGACATTCCTCAAGCAATGATTGATGAAGATGTTCAACGTCAAATGGATCAATATCTTGCAAATATGCAACAACAAGGTATTAATTCACAAATGTACTTCCAATTAACTGGGACAAAGCCAGAAGACTTGAAGAAACAATTTGCTTCAGGTGCTGAAGAACGAGTAAAAACTAATCTAGTTCTAGAAGCAATTGTTAAAGATGCTAAGATTGAACCTACTAAGGAAGAAATTGATCAACAAGTTAAAGACTTAGCTACTCAATATGGCATGAAAGAAGAAGCTGTTCGTGGTGCTTTGACTGATGACATGTTGAAACATGATATTTCTATCCAAAATGCTGTTAAGATGATTACAGACAATGCTAAGAAAGAACCAAAATCAAAAATGAAAAAATAATTTTTGATTAAAAAGAGTTCAATTAACTTAATTGTTAGTTGGACTCTTTATTTTATTCATAATTATAAGTGTGATATTATTTATTAAGTTAGCTTTATAGCTTAAAGAGGTGAGTTATTTGTTCGAAGATGATAAAAAAGACGGTCCAGTAACTTGTTCTTTTTGTGGTAAATCACAAGATCAAGTAAAGAAAATTGTTGCTGGTCCAGGAGTTTATATTTGTAATGAATGTATTGATTTGTGTAAAGAAATTGTTGATGAGGAACTTTCACAAGAAAATAATGATAAAAATATTAAGGCATTAAGTCCTAAACAAATTGTTGAAAAGCTTGATGAATATGTAATTGGTCAAGATGATGCTAAAAAAACATTGGCTGTTGCAGTTTATAATCACTATAAACGAGTAAATAATTTAGATAGTGATGATGGAACTGATTTACAGAAGAGTAATATTTCTGTAATTGGACCTACTGGCTCTGGTAAGACATATTTGGCACAATCTTTAGCTAAAATTCTTAACGTTCCTTTTGCAATCGCTGACGCTACCACATTAACTGAAGCTGGTTATGTGGGTGATGATGTAGAAAATATTCTATTGAAGTTACTACAAAATGCAGATTTTGATGTAGAACGTGCTGAAAAAGGTATTATCTATATTGATGAAATTGATAAAATTGCCAAAAAGTCAGAAAACGTTTCTATTACTAGAGATGTTTCTGGTGAAGGGGTTCAACAATCATTATTAAAGATTCTTGAAGGTACTGTCGCTAGTGTTCCTCCACAGGGTGGTAGAAAGCATCCACAACAAGAAAATATTCAAATTGATACTAAAAATATTTTGTTTATTGTTGGTGGTGCATTTGATGGTATCCAAGGTATCATTAAGCATCGTTTAGGTGATAAAACTATTGGTTTTGGAACTGATTCTGCAGAGGCAACTGAAATTACTGATGATAATGTTATGCAGCATGTTATTCCAAGTGACTTACTACAGTTTGGTTTAATTCCTGAATTTATTGGTCGTTTGCCTATCTTAACTGCTTTGAAAAAATTAAATGAAGATGATTTAGTTAGAATTTTAAGTGAGCCTAAAAATGCCTTGGTAAAACAGTATACTAAGTTGATGAACTTAGATGGGGTAGATTTGACTTTTAAGCCTGAAGCTTTAAAAGCAATGGCTAAATTAGCTATCGCTAGAAATACTGGTGCCCGTGGATTAAGATCTATTGTTGAAGATACAATGAGAGATGTTATGTATAATGTACCAAGTGATGATAATGTTAAAGAAGTTGTTGTTACTAAAGAAGCAGTTGACGGTGAAAAAGAACCCGATTTAATTTATAATGATAAATAGTTAAAATTAAAACGCCTGCCTAATTATTTAGGTGAGGCGTTTTAATTTCTTTTAAATAATTGGTGATAAAATGTGTTAAAATACATTAAGAACTTTAAATGATAAGGGGAAGTACTACCAATGGACGTAAACAATGTGAATATTGATATTAGTGCAGTAGAGCCTAAACAATATCCTTCAAACGGGTATCCTGAAATTGCTTTAGTTGGTCGCTCAAACGTAGGAAAATCTTCATTAACTAACGTTTTAATTAATCGAAATAGTTATGCAAGAACTTCAAATACTCCAGGTAAAACTCAAACTTTAAACTTTTATAACGTAGATGATAAAATGTTTTTTGTTGATATTCCTGGTTATGGTTATGCTAGAATTTCTAAAAAAGAACGTGAAAAATGGGGACAAATGATTGAAACATATTTGACCACTCGCCGCCAGTTAGATGGTGTTATTTTATTAATTGATGGTAGAAGAAAACCAAGCGATGACGATTTGCAAATGTATGAATTTTTAAAATATTATGACATTCCTACATTAATTTTAGCAACTAAAATGGATAAAACTCCTAAAAGTAAATGGAATAAAGAAACTAGTTTACTAAATAAAACCATCGAACTAAATGAAGACGATGAGATTATGTTGTTTTCTGCTCAAACTAAATATGGTAAGGATGAAGTTTGGCAATGGATTGAAAAACACACGGGGGTAGAATAATTGAATTTTAATGAATATCAAAAAGCTGCTAACAAAACTCTTCGTGGAAATGAACAAGTTTTAACTAACTGTGCATTAGGATTAGGTAGTGAAACTGGACAAGTTGTTGATCTTGTTAAAAAATATACTTTTCATGGTGAAGAGTTAAATCGTGAACAATTAGTTAAAGAAATGGGCGATGTTTTGTGGTATCTATCACAAATAGCTGAATGGAATAATGTTCCTTTCGAAGAAGTAGCCGATTTTAACATTAAACGATTAAATAAGAGAAAAGATGCAATGTTAAAAGATTAAAAAAGGCTTCACAATAATATTATTGTGAAGCCTAATTAGATTATTTGTCTTTTTTCTTATTTTTAGAATCTTTATTTCCTTTTTTGAGGAATTTTTCGCGTTTCTTGTCATTTGAGTCGACTTTTGCTATCTTATCAAACATAGCATTTAAATCGTTATTACGTTGTATATTTAAACTCATAAGTATACATCTCCTTGCTTTTATACGTATATAGTATCAAATTATTGATTGTTTGTCATATTAATTGGATTTATTAATTGAGGTGAGAAATTTGGCCACTCCACATATAGAACATAAATTAAGATTATTGCCAGATTTACCGGGATGTTACTTAATGAAAGACAGACTTGGTAAAATCATCTATGTTGGAAAAGCAAAAAATTTAAAAAATCGAGTTAAATCTTATTTTAAAAGTAGTCATGAAGGGAAAACAGCTAAACTAGTTGCTAATATTCGTGATTTTGAAACAATTATAACCTCTACCAATAAAGAAGCTTTTTTGTTAGAAATAACGCTAATTCATAAATATCGTCCTCATTTTAACATTCAATTAAAACAAGGTAATAGTGGTTACCCTTACATTAAAATTACTAAAGAAAGAGATCCACAAATTAAAATTGTTAATCACATTAAGCATGATGGTGGTTATTACTTTGGTCCTTATCCTAATGTATACGCTGCTGATGAAACTTTACATTTTCTACAAAAAGTATATCCTTTGAGAAGATGTAATGGTTATCAAAATAGGCCATGTTTGTATTATCATATGGGGCAATGTTTAGGCGCTTGTTTTAAAAAAGTTCCTAAGTCTGTATACGATGAACAAATTAGGCATATTAAATCATTCTTGAATGGAAATGTTGGAATTGCTAAAAAAATGCTTACTTCTAAAATGTTAAAAGCATCTGAAAATATGGAATATGAAAGGGCTGCTGAAATAAGAGACCAATTAAAATATATTGAAATTACTGTTGAAAAGCAGAAAATCATTTCTAACGATACAACTCCACGAGACATCTTTAATTACTATGTTAATGATGGTTGGATTTCTATCCAAATATTCTTTATTCGACAAGCTAGATTGCTTAAGCGCATTAAAAGGACATTTCCAATTATTGATTCTCCAGAAGAAGAAATGGATAATTTTATTGCTAGCTTTTATTCCCAGGAAAATCAACCTTTACCCAGTGAAATCCTTGTTCCTAAAAAATTAGATAAAGATATGATTTCAGAAGCTTTGGATTCACCAGTTAGAGTACCAAAACGTGGTCAGAAGAAAGACTTACTAGATATGGCTTATAAAAATGCTAAATTAGTTTTAGATGAAAAATTCAGACTAATGGAATTAGATAATATTAAAACTGTCGGTGCAATGGAAGATTTGTGTAATTTATTAAATATTCCCCATGGTCATCGAATTGAATCATTTGACCATTCTCATATTCAAGGTGCTGATTTAGTGTCTGCAATGGTTGTTTTTGATGATGGTAAGCCCAATAAGAATGAATATCGTAAGTATAAACTTAGAAATGAAGATCATGCTGATGAAGCTGCTAGTACACGCGAAGTTATTAGGAGACGATATAGTTATCTTTTAAAGGCTCATTTGCCATTACCAGATTTAATATTGATGGATGGTGGAGTTATCCAATTGAATGCGGTTAAGGATGTTTTAGAAAATGAATTGAATTTACAAATTCCAGTAGCTGGGATGGTCAAAAATGATAAGCACAAGACTGCTGATTTATTATTTGGTCAATTAGATGAACATGTTTATTTGAATCCTAAAAGCCAAGCATTTTATTTAGTTCAGAGGGTTCAAGATGAGGTTCATAGATTTGCCATTAACTTTCATAGAAAAGTTCATACTAAGCATTCGTTAAGTTCGGAACTAGATAATATTGATGGTGTAGGACCTAAGACTAGAAATAAATTACTAAGAGAATTTGGATCTTTAAATAACATTTCTGATTCACCAATTTCAAAGATTGAAGCTTTAGGGATATCGCATAAGGTTGCTCAGAATATTAAATTCACCTTAACCAAAGTAAAAAAATAATTGCGAATTATATTGAGTTCTTTACGTTAAATATAAATGTCGTTATACTCAATAAATAAAAGAAAAAGTAGAGTTGATATAAAATATGTTTGTTGATCAAGTTAAAATAAATGTAAAAGCTGGTAATGGTGGTAATGGAATCGTTGCCTTTAGAAGAGAAAAGTTTGTTCCAAACGGTGGACCTGCTGGTGGTGATGGTGGACATGGTGGAAGTGTTATTTTTGCTGTTGAAACTGGTATGAGTACATTAATGGATTTTCATTACAAACGTAAATTTGTTGCGGATCGTGGTGCTGATGGTGGAAATAAAAAGATGACTGGTCGTAGTGCTGATGACTTAGTCGTATATGTACCTGAAGGGACCTCTATTTATGATAATGATACTAATAAGCTTCTTTATGATTTAGTTGATAAAGGTGATAGCTATGTTGTTGCTGCTGGCGGCCGTGGTGGTCGTGGTAATACTCATTTTGCTTCAGCTAAAAATTCTGCCCCTGAAATTGCTGAAAATGGTGAACCTGGTGAAGAACTTAGTGTTAGATTAGAATTAAAAGTTCTAGCTGATGTAGGATTGGTAGGATTTCCTTCTGTCGGTAAATCTACATTATTATCTACAATAACTAGTTCTAAACCTAAGGTTGCACAATATCATTTTACGACATTAGTTCCTAACTTAGGAATGGTTAAATTAGACGATGGTAGAGATTTTGCTGTAGCTGACTTACCAGGTTTAATTGAAGGTGCATCTTCTGGTGTTGGTTTAGGTTTTCAATTTTTGCGTCATGTTGAAAGAACTAGAGTCATTTTACATTTAGTTGATATGAGTGGGCAAGAAGGTCGAAATCCGATTGAAGATTACCAAAAAATTAATGAAGAATTATCTAAATATGATAGTAATCTTTTAAAAAGACCACAAATTATTGTTGCAACTAAGATGGATATGCCAGACTCTGAAGAAAACTTAAAAGAATTTAAAGATGCTTTATCTAATAAAAATGATAATGCTTATGAAATAATTCCAATTTCTTCTATAACTCATAGTGGTTTGAGTACATTAATAAGTGAAACAGCTGAATTATTAGATAAAACTCCTAAATTCCCTATTACTGATACAGAAGAACCAGTTGAAGATGAATCAGAGTACAAATTCAATGCTGATGAAAAGCCATTTGAGATTAGTAAAGATGAGGATGGTAATTGGATCTTATCTGGTAAGAAAATTGAAAAGTTGTTCAAGATGACAGATACTACTCATGATCAAAGCATGTTGCGATTTGCAAGACAACTTCGTGGTATGGGTGTTGACGATGCCTTAAGAAAAGCTGGAGCTGAAAATGGTGATTTAGTTTCGATTCTTGATTTCACATTTTCTTATGTAGATTAGCATTTAAAGATGGGAATTAATCCCATCTTTTTTTATGTATTGAAATATATCTTTATATGCTACAATTTATATTAGTGATTTTTTTAGATACGAATAAATAAAAAGGAATAGATTTTTATGCAATTAGAATTTTTAGGAACTGGTTCTGGTGTACCAGGTAAATTTAGAAACGTTTCAGCAACAGCCTTAAAACTACTCGATGAGTGTAACTCAGTTTGGTTATTTGACTGTGGTGAAGGTACTCAACAACAAATTTTACGTTCTAATTTGAAGCCACGTAAAATTAATAAAATATTTATTACTCATTTACACGGTGATCATATTTTTGGGCTACCAGGCTTATTAAGTTCTCGTTCATTTCAGGGAGGAAATACACCTGTTACTATTTATGGCCCTAAGGGAGTTAAAGATTTTGTTGAAATTAGTTTAAGAGTTTCTCAAACTAAATTATCTTACAAAATTAATTATGAAGAGTTTAATGAACCAGGAGTTTTATTAAATAACAAACAATTTGAAGTTTATGCTGATCGTTTAGATCATCAAATTGAATCTTTTGGCTATCGTGTAGTAGAAAAAGATCATCAAGGAGAACTATTAGTTGATAAATTAAAAGCAGCTAAAATACCTTCAGGACCTGTTTATGGTAAGTTGAAAAATGGTGAAACGGTCACTCTGGATGATGGTAGAACTATCGATGGAAACGAGTTTATTGGTGAATCTCAAAAAGGAAGAATTATAACTGTTATCGGTGATACTAGAAGTAATCCTAATAGTTATAAATTAGCTGAGAATGCTGATGTATTAGTACATGAGAGTACTTTTGGTAAAGGTGAAAGCAGATTAGCGCATAATTATTATCATTCAACTAATATGCAAGCAGCTAAATTAGCTAAAAAAGCAAATGTGGGTAAATTGCTTTTAACTCATATTTCAGCAAGGTACACTGGGAAAATGGCTAGAGAATTACAAAAACAAGCGCAGAGTATTTTTAACAATACTAGAGTGGTTAAGGATTTTGATGTAATAGATGTACCCTTTGAAAAAAACAATTAAAGGATGAAATATAATGATACCTGCAAAATTCGATTGGCAATTAAATAAAAATATAGTGAATGATGAACAAAAAGACATTGCTAAAGAATTAGGAATTAGTACATTAATAATTTCAATTTTATTTAGTCGTGGTTATAAGAATATTGATGATATTAAGTCGTTTTTAACACCACAAATTAATAATTTACGTGATCCTTACATGATGCATGATATGCAAAAAGCATGTGATCGAATAAAAAGGGCAATTGAAGATAATGAAAAAATTACGGTTTATGGTGATTATGATGCTGACGGAATTACTAGCACTTCTGTTATGTATGAAACTTTAGTTAATTTAGGTGCTAACGTAACATATTTTATTCCTAATCGATTTAAAGATGGATATGGACCTAATCCGCAAAAATATAAAGAAATTATTAGTGATGGAACAAGCCTGATTGTGACCGTTGATAATGGGATATCTGGTAATGACTCTGTTAGCTTGGCAAATAAGATGAACTGTGATGTTATCATTACAGATCATCATAAAATTCCTGATGTTATTCCGGAGGCATATGCCATTGTACATGCTAGATATCCAGGGGATGAATATCCTTTCGGAGATTTCTCTGGAGTGGGAATAGCTTTTAAAGTAGCAACCGCATTATTAGAAGAAATACCTGAAGAATATTTTGATTTAGCCGCAATTGGGACAGTGGCTGACTTAGTATCTTTGACTGATGAAAATCGCATCTTAGTAAAATATGGTCTACAAGAATTATCAGATACCCAGCGTCCAGGATTAATGCATCTTGAGAAATTAGCGGGTTTGAAAGCTGATAATATTAATGAACAAAGTATTAGCTTTGGCTTAGCGCCCCGTTTAAATGCGTTAGGTAGAATTAGCGATGCTACAACTGGGGTAGAACTATTGACTACCTTTGATGATGATTTGGCTGATGAATTAAGTCACAATACTGAAAATGAAAATAAGAAAAGAAGAAAATTAGTCGATGATATTTTCTTACAGGCATCTGAAATGGCAGCAAAAAATATAGATAAACATACAATTGTTGTATATGGCGATAATTGGCATGAAGGTGTCGTAGGAATTGTTGCTAGTCGTTTGGTTGAAAAATATAATAAACCAACTATCGTTATAAGTCATAATCCTGAAACTGGTATATATAAAGGCTCAGGTAGGAGCGTTGAGGGCTTTGATCTATTTGAAGCTATAAATGGTATTCGTGATAATATGGCTTCATTTGGTGGTCATAGTATGGCAATTGGATTGAGTATTGAAAGTGATAATTTAAGTGCATTAATTAATCACTTTGAAAATTATGCTGTTAATAATGGTATTGAAAAATTGCAAAAAACTAAATTACCAATTGCTAAAAAAATACAAGTTAACGATGTTACTCAAAAATTATTTGATAATTTACAATTATTATCACCTTTTGGTACTGATAATGAATATCCAATTTTTGAATTTGAACCACAAATTATTACCAATGTTAAAACCATGGGAAAAAGTAATGAACACTTAAAATTTCAAATGGTTGATAATAATTCAAAAATTAATGTTTTAGCTTTTAAAAATGGTAAATTAGCTAGTCACTTAGATTCATTATTTGATTGTGTTCACGTTGCAGGTCATTTAGAGAAGAATACTTGGAAGGGCAGAACTACAATTCAAGTTATGAATGATGATATCTATAGTGATAATGTTGAAATAACTGATTTGAGAACCAATCAATTAAAAAAGTCGATGTTTCAATATAGCAATTCATTATATGTTTTCTTTCATGAAAAAGTATATAATAAAATATTGCCCTTTATAGGAAATAATTCTGAGGCATGCTTATATAATAATTTGTCTTTAGAGGATAATTTTGATAATATAATATTTGTTGATTGTCCAGATTCTTTTGAAAACTTTATTTTAGCTTTGAATGCTATTAGTAAAAATAATAATTTAATTTTTTATCTTTATAATAATATTTTAGGTGAAATGCCTACCAGATCACAATATGCTGATTTGTTTAGGTTTGTTGAAGGTCACAAAAATATTAAAATATATGATGATATTGATTTATTAAGTAATTATTTGAAAATTAATAAGAGCAATTTAACTTTTATGATTAATGTATTCAAAGAATTAAATTTTATTTCAATTGAAAATGGTATTATGAATGGTAATCGTAATCCTGAATCAAGCGATATAACTTTAACTAAAAGTTATATTCTTAGAAAGCATCAGTTAACTGTTAAGAAAAAATTGTTAGATGTTGATACTACAACTTTGAATAAAGTTATTCGTAGTTGCTTTTGATGGGATGAAAGGAAGTTATTTAACCAATGGCACTTGATTTGTATAAATATGTTGCTAGTTATGACAATTTTCCAGAAAAAGGAGTTACTTTTAGAGATATTTCTCCACTTATGGAAAATGGTGAAGCATATCATGAGGCTACAGATAAAATTGTCAGATATGCAAGAGATAAGAAAGTGGATTTAGTTGTTGGTCCTGAAGCTCGTGGTTTTATTGTTGGTTGTCCAGTAGCTTATGATTTAGGTATTGGATTTGTGCCTGCAAGAAAAAAGGGTAAACTTCCAGGCAAGGTTATAGGGGCGTCTTATGGATTAGAATATGGAAAATCATCTTTATACATTCATGCTGATGCTGTTAAACCAGGTCAAAGAGTTTTAATTACCGATGACTTATTAGCAACTGGTGGAACTATCGAGGCTACCATTGAATTAGTTGAAAAATTAGGTGGTATTGTTGTTGGAACAGCTTTTATCATTGAAATTTCTGAATTAAAAGGTCGAGATAAGATTAAGGACTATGATCTTTTAAGTCTTTTACAATATTAAAATTATTTATGATGTGACTTGTTCACATCGTTATTATGGAGAGTTGGCAGAGCGGTAATGCATCGGACTCGAAATCCGACGAACCGGTTTTTCCGGCGGGCAGGTTCGACTCCTGTACTCTCCTTAAAGCAGTATTCATACATGTTCATAAACTGTCAAAATCATTGGTAAATCAACTTTATCAATGATTTTTCTATTTATATGAGTTCATTATTTTAACATCAAAGGGTAGTCAGTGGGGCATTCAAAAGGGCATTCAATTTTTAACTAAAAATTAAGGTAATTAGTAAGCTTTTTGACAGCATCTTTATTTTGGTTGTTAGTAACGTGCGTATAGATGTTCATTGTAGTTTGTACATCTTCATGCCCTAAACGCTCCTGTACCTCTTTTATTGAAGCTCCAGCTGCAAATAATGCAGAGGCATGTGTATGTCTAAATCCATGCACAGTAATTTTCTTTAAATTATGATCCTTTATAATCTTACTTAACCATTTTCCAGGAGTATTTAAACTTTTATGCGTGTTGTTATTAGTTGTAAATACTAATTGTGATTTATTGATGGTATTAAATCCATACTTTAAAAATAATTTTCTTTGTTTCATATGCCATTCTTTTAAATAATTGATAGTTAATTTATCTAAAATAATGGTACGTCTACCTTTACGTGTCTTAGGTGCCTGTACGATTTGTTTACCTTTAATACCTTGCGTTAGAGTTTTATTTACTCTTAAAGTGTTTTCGTTGAAGTTAATATCACCCCAGGTTAAAGCTAAACATTCGCCACGTCTAATACCAGTGAATGCCAGGACACGAAATAGTGTAAACTTTTCTGTATTTTTGTCTTTATCAATATATTTAAAAAATTCCATTAATTGATTTTTAGTCCAAAAATTAGCAGGCTTATCTCCTGAAACAGGTTTACGTCTGGGTAATGTTACCATTTTACAGGGGTTCTTTGATATATATTCTTGTTTCATAGCATAGTCAAATACCATGGATGAATAGTAATACCATTTTTTACTATTATTAGGTGCAAATTTAAACCATTTATTGACTGCAATTTGTACATCATTAGGTTTAATCGTTTCTATCTTTTTATTACCTAGTGATGGCAAAATGTGATTTTTAAACATACCAATAGATCTTGCCCATGTAGAAACACGGACAGTATTTTTATATGATGGGAACCATTCTTTATATACATCCAAGAATTTAATATTAGTTTGTTTTTTTAAGTCACCTTGAGCAATTTGAATTTCTAATTTAGATGCTTCTAAATTGGCTTCTTTTTTTGTCTTAAAACCTCTTCTAGTGGTTCTCATCTTTTTCCCAGTTTGTTTATCTAATCCTAAATAAACTTGGAAACTATATCTTATTTTATTATCTTTGTTTTTATATTTCTTAATACTTGCCAAATTATTTCATCTCCGTACATCCGTGGGGGCGGTATGTATTTTTAGAGATTCTTTAAATCTTTTACAGCATTATATATTTTATTAATTTGTTCATTGTTAAACTTGCTAATATTATCATCAATATATGTTTTCCTTGAAAGAAAAATTTTATAGTCATCATATGATTCAAAAAAATTAATTTTGTCAAAAGCCACTCGAGGAGATATATTTAATATTTCCAAACTTTTGTTTAAAAAAGAGTCTTTAATATTTATGAAATTTCTTTTTTCATATCTGCTTAACTGCATTGTTGAAATACCAACATAATTTGCCCATGTAGACTTTTTAATGTGTAATTCTTTACGTCTATTCTCAAAAACTTCTACAATATTTTTGTTTAATGGACCTACTTTATGGGTACCTTTTTCACCATCATTTAGTAATTCGAAAATAGTTGTATCACCAATTTCTGCAATTGCTTTTAAACGCTTATTGTTAGGTAAGTTTCTTTCTTTTTCCCAGTTATTTACAGTTCCTTTACTAAAATTATCATTTATTTTTTTGTTTAATAGATCTGCAAATCCTTGTTGACTTAATCCAAGACGGTATCTAATATTTTTAATTTTATTTCCTGTACTCATATACTCATCTCCTTAATATTATTATAATGAACATATATGATATGTAAAGTATAGTAAAGAAAAATGTTGAAAATGTTTTGAACATGTATTAACATTGTTTTTGAAGAAATGATTATTTCTTCTTTATTTTTAAATTTAAGTAAAGAAAAGTATAGCTATAAGTTATAAAAAGAAGGGGAGATTGGAATGTTAGTACAATTACCAAAAAATCAGGCAACCGAAATTTACCATAGTATTAACGGTATCCTGAATAAAGCAATTGACGATGCAAAAAAAGAAGCAGGTATAGATAGCCCTTGGATTAAGGGTAAGTTAGCTGCTTCTAAATGGTTAGGAGTTAGTCGGAATTCTTTAGATAAATTAATGAAGTATGGATTACCTGTTCATTTCATAGAAGATATGGACATTTGCTTTTTTAACAAACAAGAAATAACTAAATATTTATTAGAAAAATAATTATCCGTGGGGGCGGGAATTATAAAGCATCTATAATAAATAAGTTATTTTTATAATGGAATAAAATATTGTGGAAAATCAGCTATCAAAGAAATTAAAAAATAATTGCCGTTGGGAATGGTAGTATATAAAAAGGAGTTACCAATTATGACTTAAAAGATTGGACCTTATGTCTAACTCTTTTAGTCGGTTTATATGGTAGCTCCTTTATTTTTTTGAAAACTATTGTATAATGTAACAATAGTTATATACATTTGAAAGAGGGGGTAGTGATTGTGATTAAACAAATTCAAAAAATCTTTGGATACTCTAATGTATTTTCTGTTATTTATTTGATACTATTCATTATAAGGGCTCCTCAAGTTTTAAGCATAACTATACCTATAATATTAATTGTCATGTTTGTAAGAATTAAGCCTTTAAAAAATTCTAATTATCCTTTTGATTTTTCTCTGAATATTTGTTTCCAATTCCATCACTAGTTATGTTCATTTTGTGAGATATATTTTCTACACTATCTTTTTCATTTTTAGATAGTGTTTTTATTTTATCTTCCACCGTTATATTTTTTTCTTCTTGATTTCCTTTTTTATTTTTTATGGATTCTAACTCATTTTCAAGCTTTGTATTTTTAATTTGTGTTTTTAGCCTATTTTCTTTGTATATAACATGACCAAGTAATCCTTCTTTTCTTAATAATCCGGTTAATTTAACATTAAACTTTGCTTTTCCTATCTTAATTCCGTTAATTTTTCCGGCAACTAATGAGGTTAAAATTATCGAAGATGTTATTAGAGGTAATGAATAATTCCAATTAGTAAATAATTCTATAATACCAGGACTTTGAACTTTTTGTTTTTGATTTATATACTTGTTATCTTCTTTAGTTATACTTTTAATTGCTTGTTGAAATTCTAACCATTCATCAGAGGTTATTGAATCATTGGTTTTTATGTTAAGTATTGAATGTATCTCTCCTTTGTATAAATAAAGATTGCTTATTATTGTATTTATACTTTTCGCATTTTCATCTATATTGAATATAGCTTTATGTGCGGTTTTAATCCAATATAATTTGTCAGGAAGGTCTTTAAGATCTATTCTTTTAATCCAATGAATTTTTCTTTTTTTGTTGAAATCAGAAGTTATATATTCTGATCCAATTTCTCTATGTTCTATTGTATCCTCAAATATATCGCTATCTATATAACCTATATGAAAACCATTAGTTCTCTTTTCTGGAATTAATAAAATATCTCCAACTTTCATATTATTTATAAAGTCTAAGCTTTTAACAGCCTGAATAGAACTAGACCTTTTTATGGAAGTCATTTCCTCATCTGTAAGACTTTGCTTTTCTTTTTCATCTTTATATATTAGCTTTTTATCGTCTTCTTTTATTTTTTTCATTTTATTAAAAAATATTGATTTATATTTTTGTTCTAACTCTAAATTTATTAATTCTTGATATTGAACTTGTATTTTGTTTTTTATTTTTTTATTTTGTAAAATTTTATTAACTTCACTATCTATTTCTGAATCATTTAATTCAAGAAGAAATTCAATTTCTTTGTCAGATATGTCATGCTTTATTAGAACTTTTTTATTTTTTTCTATAATTGCATTTTTTAACATTTCTTTTTGTTTATTATATATATTTTCTTTTATATTCTTATTGTTTTCTATAACTTCTGCTTTAATTTTTTTTAAATATTTCAAAGTGAATCCATCATTTGCAATTCCTATATAATTATTTATATAAAAATCTGTTAAATATCTTGCCCCAGTTCCCGCTCTAAAAAACCAGTATTGTGTATCGTCATTAATTTTTGTAATATTAACAACTTGTTCATATTCTTTTTCTTTCATTTTAGTACTCCTATAAAATAATTATTATCATTTTATCACAAAATATGCGAACAATATATTTAAATTATACATATATTGTGTATAATTAATAGATGTCACTTAAAATGTATATTATTATAAGGAGATGTTTATTTGAAGTTTCATGATCACAATAATATTAACAACAGTACTTTAAATGATAATTCTGTTCACAATGTTACCAAGAATTATTTATATACAGGTGTACCCAGTAATGGTGGTAATGGGAATGGTGGTAATGGGAAAAAACCTTGGACTGCAAAATTAGCTGATACTATACTAGAAGTACTTGATAAAATGTTTAACTTTAATGATACTTCAGATATATTTGAGGGTCTTCTTCTTGGTTTGTTTTTTCTTGCGTTTTTACTTATTTTGCCAGGTATTATATGGTGGTTTGCTGTTTTATCTTGTTTAGTATCTATATTGTATTACTTTGTTATGAGATATTTTAAGAAGATGGCTATAAACATTCATTTATATTTGAATCAATTATTTTATTTATTGATATTGATTTTATTGAGATTTAACACTTCACATTTTGCTAAAATGTTTTTTTACAAGACTAATATATTCAAACACATTAACTATAATTCAAAACACTTATTTGAAAAAAGCTTAATAAAAAATTTTTGCAATAATATGTCAGATAATATATCTAATCTTTTACACATCTTTAAAAGTTTTAATAATTTTGGATTTGTACTTTATGGAATTATAAGTTTAACATTAATTGTAGTTTGTTTAATTCAATCACTAAGGATTACTGCTGAAAGAACTAATTTTAGTAAAAAATGCATTAGATTTTATATTACATATGTAGTTATTATATTTATAATTATTTTTAATAATGGACTACTTTCAAAACTATTTTCATTAATCAATAAAAATTAAAAAATAGTCACCTTATCCACATTCGGATAGATCGGGTACTATTTTATTTTTTATACCAATGAACTATTAGTTGTCATTGATTCATATTTATAATAACTTGAATCATGAGAATTAATAACCACGTTTAGACTTATTTTCAAATTATTTTAGATGGCCTAGCTCCATATATTTATTAGTATGTTATCCTTAAATATAAGAAATAAGGAGGAATTTACTTTGAGAAAAACTACAATATCTACTATCATGCTTGCGGTTATTATAATAATTGGATTTATCCAATTAATGTCTCGTAATTTACCAATAAATGACTGGCATTGGACTGCATTCTTTATATTTACTGCCATTATCATAATTCCAACTATGTTTCGCTTATTCAAGAAAAATAAGCAATATAAATAATAAAGCCACCTTATCAAAATTTAGTGATAGGGTGGTTTTTCATATTAAATCTATTTTTCATTTAAGAACAATAGTTCAGGCTTTTCGGTAACAAATTCTCCAATATGTTCTTGGAAATTTATTAAATGTTTAGTTTTTAAATGAGCATCTAAGTCTTCTTGGTTATCCCAATGTTCTAAGATTAAATATTTGTTTTTGTCGTTAGTATCTTGATAATGAGCATATGACAAGTTACCCTTATCTTTCAATGACTTATTTACTAAATCATTAATAAATTTTAGATATTCAGCTTTTTTGTTAGGATTAACAGTCATTCTTACGTTTACTACGATCATGAAAAACACTCCTTAATTTTTATTAAAGATTATTGTATAGCAATTTGCAAAGGTAATACAAACAAAAAGCAATATACATTAAAAACCACCTTATCTTAATTATTAATAGGGTGGCTTATTTATTGTGAAAGAATCATTTATATATGATAATTTTCTTAACCTTATATGAAGGCATTAACAAGTGAAATCCTGATTCGTTTATTTTTCCATATATACCTATCTTCTTATTGATGTATGTTGCAACATAATAAAATACATCTCCACCACCTTGATTGTCTGTTATATTTTTTAGTTCTTGTTTATCATGATTTTTAATATAATTAAAAGTATAGCTATTGATACAGTACTTTTTAATTCTGGTGGTGGGATACCTGATAACCTTATTGAATTGATGGCTAGTTGAGTATGCTCCTTCTTGGTCATATACTATAAGGCCAACTACAATAACCACAAAAAACATAAATATTAAAATTACTTTTTTCATTTTTTATTCCAATAAACAATCAATCTTTTGTTTTTCTGCTGCCTTATTATCAATTTTTAGTGTTTCTCTATATTCATCGGCTACAGGTATTTCGTTGAAGTCTACCGTAACATTATCATATTTTTTTAGTTCATTTTCTATTTCATCTATGCTTATATGAAAAAATTCTTTTCTACCATTTATTTTATTTACTCTATTTTTACTAAATCTTTTGTGTAATTTATTTTCTAACGCAAAAGCATCAGTACTAAAAATAAGAGCGTGAATATCAAACTTAAAAGGTACTGAAGCACTACTTAACTCTCTAACTCTATCCTCAGGTTTTAATCTTCTAGTTACACCTATCTTAACAATATTTTTACCTAATGATCCAATATTAGAAATTATATAAACATATCCAGCTTGTGCATTATATAAAGTACTATTTAGGCCATCTTTTTTGTCATTGTTGTCTTTTATTTTTTGTTTTAGACTTTTAATCTCATCTTTAAGTTCTTGTGTTTGGTCTTCTCGTGCTTCTAATTCTTCAATAGCCTTACTGTAGTGATCTATATCTTTATCTATACTTTTATTTTGTTTTTCAACATCTTTTTTAAGCTGTTTTTCTTCTCTTTCTTTTCTTCTTTCCTCTTTAAGTTGTTCTTTTTCTTCTTCTTTTTTAAGCTCATACCCAAAAGCTAAATCTAATTCGTTTATTTTATAATCTAAATAAAATTGTTCTATTCTTAGATCGTTTAAACTATACATTTTATTATGTTGTTCACAAGATTTAATTATTCTATTTTCAATTCTATAATAATTAGAATGATTTACTTTTTTAATTGCTTCTGTACATTCGTTATTAAAACTTCTCATCATTGCTTTAATATTCTTTCTTATTAAACTCTTACCCATTGCAATGCTTCCGTTTAATCTCCAATTAGGATCATAATGAACAGCTGTTTTATTTTTTATAGAGTCCTTTTCCTTTTGCCTGATTTTCTTTAATTTTTCTTTGTATTCCCAAGAACTTTCAAACTTATAATTAGAATCATAAAGCCCATAGTTGCTAATTTCAACATTAGAATTTAGATCTCCAACTTCCGCTTTTAAATCTTCTAGGGCTTCTTGTTTTTTACCAATCTCTTCCATTATTGCTTTTAATTTATCCTTTTCTAATGTTGTTTCTGTTTCAATATCATTTTTTTCTTTTTCTCTTTTATGTATTAAATTATTTAAATCATTTGCTGACATTGCCTGTAGTGATAACTTAACATTTAACTTTTGGTTAAGCCTGTTGTTTTCTTCACTAATATTATTGTTTTCTGTTTCTAAAGCCTTAATTTTTCTTTTAAATTTGTTAATTTTAAATATGTCTAAGAACACTTATTATCTCTCCCTTAATTATGTAATATAACTATAATATCATAATTATATGTATAAAAAATAGGCTGCTTGTTATCCTAGCAGCCTTTTTGTATATATTTAGATGTTATATGTTTTGTTTCATTCACCAATTTTCCAGGTATATTCAATTGTCTCATTAAAGGATAAATATTATTTATAGTGTATTCACATTTTTTTAAATATGCAGGCACCAGTATATTTAGAGCTTTGATATTAGCGTTATATTCAAATGATAACTTATAATTACAACTATCAGATTTATAAAGTGATAATTCATCTTCATTTAGAATATGAGCTATTTCATGAGATAGGGCAAACGGAATTTGAGCATTGTTCCAATTTAAATTTAAAACTATTAATTTTTTATCATTAAGTACTAAGCAAGGTGTATCCATATTAGCGTGTACTGTTTCAACACCAATTCCATGATCAAATGCGTAGTTTAATAAATCCTTTAAAATATCACTGTACATATATTACTTCCTTAATAATCTTTTTAATAGCTCTTTATCTTCGTCAGTTAACTCTTTACCTTGAAAAGTCATATAATCACCATTATCAATCATTTGTGCAATATCCTTTTCTTCATTATTGTTTAAATCATCATATCCTGCTGCTTCATATAATTCCTTTGAAGAAATATGAAGTGCTTTAGAGATCTTATCTATGGTTGATGGTTTTATCTTATTGCTAACTTTATTATTTTCTAATCTAGATAAATAGCTAGCAGAAATATCTGCGTATGTACTTAGTTGTCTTATACTCATTTTTTGACTGTCTCTTAATTTATGTATTTCTGTACCCAATTTTTTATTGTCCATTTTCTTTTCTCCCAAATATGTATTTTCTAATTAATAATTTAACACACTGTTTACAAAAGTGAACAATATTTTTTCACTTTTTGATTAAAAAGTGTTGCATTAAGTGAAACAGTATTGTATTATATAAATTGTTGAAAGGGGGGTATCGATATAAATGATCACTTACGTAGTTAAAAATTCAGATTACTTTCAAAAATTAATTAGACAAACTGGTATGAATAATAACGAATTCGCTAGTACTTTAGGTGTTACTCGGGTTTATCTTTCGGCCGTTATTCACAAAAGAAGTAATTTATCAGCTCCAGTTGCAAATTTTATTTCATTACTTCTTAAAGTTGATAAAAAAGATATTTTTTTAGATGCTAGTGTTGTTAAAAGTGAAACAAAGTTTAAAGGGAGAAATTCATTATGTTAATCAATTTAATTAAGTACAAAGGAAAAACAGTAAACGACGTGGTTGATGCAATGCACGAAAAAGGAATAAAAATATCCAAGTCAACATTTTACAGGAAATCAAGAAATGATGATTTTACTTTTGGTGAAATGCTTGTAATTGAGAAAATACTAAATATGAGTATGGAAGAGATTGATCATATTTTTCTTCATACATGTTATTAGGAGGTGTATGTAATGGATGAAAGTTTAGGAAAAATTAAGTTACCACTAAATATTGATATTGATGATGATTTCTTTGAAGAATTAAAAAATCATCCAGAAATTATCAATGATAAGCAATACATCAAAGGACTTTTAAAGAAAAGCCTCAGTTTCGACATAATTATGTAAGGAGGGGATGTAATGAAACTAACTATTGAAGGCAAGCCAGATGAAATTAAAAGTATACTAAAAAATCTCTCAGCTACTGCGAATAGCCAAGAGATTAGTGAATATGCTGATAAAACGATAGATGAGATCACAAACAAAATGCATAAAAATTTATTTATTAACAAAGAACTTCTTTAAGACTCTTTTATTTACTGAATTATCTCTGATTGAATTTATTTTCATGAATTCAATCATCAATTCATCACGTTCTTCCAAATCATCAGAAATACGTTTCTCAAAATCTTTCTGATTTTTTCTAATATCTTTTGAACGCTTTTTAAACTTGTCTAATATTTTTTGCGTTTTTTCTTGAATCTTAGGTCTTATTTCATCACTAGCTTCTTTAAAATATTTATTATATTTTTCATCAAATTCTTTTTCATCCATTATTATTCACCACCTTTCATTAAACATTATAACAAAAGGAGAATTTAACTATGCCAACAGCGTATTTAACAGGCGTTAGACGTCCGCTAAAAGACTTATATGACGACTTAATGGAAAAACAACAAGAATTAGACATTGTTAATTCTAAGCTACATGAAAAGCAAGCTCAATTAGATTTGAAAGATAGCTTATTAGGTAAGCAATCAAAAATGCTTATCGATAAAGACAACAAAATCGATTCACTCAAAGAAGAAGTGAAAGCAAGAGAACTAACTATTCAAAATATGTACAAAGTAGGATGGAGGATTTAAATATGTTCAGATTTATAACGAGATTATTTCACGCAAAAGAAAAAGCCGTTGATGTCACCAGCATCAACGACCGAGATAAATACATTAGTAATTATTTAATCCACTTTAATTCTAATAGTTATGGACAATTATTTCAAAGCAAAAAGTGGTGAATCATTATGGAAAATTTATATACATCTTCAGATGATGCATTAGATAGCTTTTTATATGCATGTACACATCATGAGAAAAGTTTTGCTGAAAGCATGTTAATTGATGTATCAAATAATTGTTCCTATTCAGATGCACATGATGCATTAGATGATTACTTAGCTGAATTTAGAAGTAAATAATTTGATTGAGTTAACTAAAGAACAAGTTCAACAATTACATGATTACAGTAATTATATTGATTTGATAATTGCTTCAAGACAAGAAAGTTTAAAGGAGAATATCTGTAATGAGTGAATCAGAATTTATTATTCAAGATGATATGACGGCTAATTGGGCTTTTAGTAAATTAGCTGAAGATAAACAAAAATTAATTGATTTAGATAAGCAGAAACAAGCATACATGGATCAAGTTAATAGTTGGTATGAGAGAAAAGCCAACAAGATTATTGATCAACGTGATTACATGCAATCTAAGTTAAATGATTATCGGATTACCAAACCAGGTGGCAAAATTGATGTTCCATTTGGAAGGACCATTGTTAAAAATTTGCATAAGCCTAAATATAACGATGATAAATTGCTAAATTACGTTCGTATGAATCAACCAAAAATGATTAAGACTGAGTATAAATTTAGCAAAAATGAACTTAAAAAACATTATCAAATTGTTGATGGAAAAGCCATTGATGATAATGGTCAAATTATTGACGGAATTAAATTTGAACAGACTGAAAGCGTAAGTTTCAAGCTAAATAAAGGAACTGAATAATAATGTTTAAATTACGTGATTATCAAAATGAAACCATTGAGAATATCCAAGAATCATTGGTTAAGGGTAATAAATCTATTATTGTACAGTATCCACCTCGATCTGGAAAAACTGTCATTATGGCTGAAATTGCTCGTAGAACCACTGCAAAGGGTAATCGGGTTTTGTTTATAGTTCACAGAAAAGAAATTATTCAACAAGTTAAAGCAACATTTAAGGAGCAAGGTGTTGATCCTGAATTATGTACAGTAGGGATGGTGCAAACATTAACTCGTAAGGTGAATAAATTAAAACTACCTAATTTAATTTTAATTGATGAAGCTCATCATGTTTTAGCTCGTTCATATTTAAACATTATCGCACATTTCCCCAAAACAATCAGATTAATGTTTACGGGAACTCCTTATCGCCTAAGTGGTAAAGGATTTGAAAATGTTGCAGATGATTTAATTGAAGGTCGCCAAGTAAGTTGGCTAATCAAACATAATCGTTTATCACCAGTTGATTATTATGCACCAAAATTTATTAATGTAAATGAACTAAAGACTAACCATGGTGAATATACCAATAATTCAATTGATGATGCAATGAAACCCAAAATATATGGTAATGCAGTTAAAAATTATCAAAAAATAGCAAATGGAACTAATGCAATTGCTTATTGTCATAATGTTCAAAGTGCCAAAAAACTAGCTGCAGCTTTCAATAAAGTAGGAATTAGTTCGGTTGAAGTTGATGGATCTACTGAACAGACCAAACGGGATGAAATTATTAAGAAATTTAAGAATGGCAAAATAAAGGTTTTAACTAATGTTGAATTATTTACTGAAGGACTTGATTTACCAGGAGTAGATACAGTAATTCAGTTGAGACCAACGAAATCACTAAGCTTATTTTTACAGTTCAGTATGCGATCTATGAATTATCGCTTAGGTAAACGGGCTATCATTATTGACCATGTTGGGAATGTTGAAAAATTTGGTTTACCCACAGATGAACGTCATTGGTCGCTGAAGGGTAAAAATAAAAGTAAATCATCCACTGGTGAACAAATTAAACCGGTCACTGTATGTAATAACTGTTTTGCAACATTCTATCGAACGAATAATTTTTGTCCATTCTGTAATGCGATATTAACTGATAATAGTAATTCAGAAATCGCAGTTGATAGTAAAGCAGAACTGAAAAAAATTACGGAACGCAAAAATAAACGAGTGCAAAGAATAGATAAAATTATGCAAAACAATCTATATAAAGAAGTTGCTGGTAAGACGATTGGTGAACTGCATAGCATGAAACAATTAAAAGCTTTTGCAGAGTTACACGGCTATAAAAAAGGTTGGTCTTACATGCAAGGCAAGAGGAAAGGAATTATTAAGAAATGAGTATTTTACCAATTAATGAACCTAAACCCACCATTGATACACCTAGAAATTATTTTATCTATGGTGCAACAATGAGCGGAAAAAGTTATTTAGCAGAAAGGTTTCCTAAACCATTATTTTTAAACACTGATGGTAATTCATTGGCCAATCCCGCTCCATCGATTCAACTAAGAAATGTAAAAAATGAGAATGGTAATTTGAAGCAGTCAGTATTAAAAGATTTAGATGAAATTATGTTTGATTTACAAACTCAGAATAAAAAGAAAGAGTTTGGTTATGAAACCATTGTATTGGACGTGATTGATGATATTTGCCAGTTGATTGAACAGGCAATATGTACAGAAGCAGGGGTTAAATCTTTAGCTGATATTGGTTACGGAAAAGGCTATGCAACTTTTAACACGGTATTACAGGATTTAGTAATGAATTTAAAGTCCTTACCATTAAACATTGTTTATGTTTCAAGAGTTAGTTATGAAACTAAGGATGGTGATAATAGCAAAGCTAAAGAAATTCCATCTTTAAAAACTAAATATTATAACGTGGTCAACGGCAATTGTGACCTAGTAATTCATACACAAAAAATAGGTAACAATTATTTAAGAACTATCAAAGACAAACGTAAAAAATACTATGCGGATAAAATTGATGATCCTAAAATATTAAGAATTTTAAAAGCAGTACCAGGGGCTATTAGTGAACGCCCAACTGAAAACAAATAAAAAATAATTAAATTTAAAAGGAGAAAGTATTATGAGTTTAGCAGATTTAGTAAATAACAATTTAAAAGATTTTGATCCAAAGAAAGACAACATCAACGGTGGTGGTAATGGTTTACCAGCTGGTGATTATAAAGTAAGTATTTCAGAAGCTGGTCATACTGTTTATAAAAGTGGCTATGACTGTTTGAAATTTAAGTTTGAGGTAATTGAAGGTGAACACACTGGTGAAAGTGAATTAATGAATGTTAGCTTTGCTGAAACTAGTAAAAAAGGTAATCCAATTCCAGATTTTGTTCTAGAACGTAATATGAAAACAATATTAACTTTAAGTGAATTAATGGATGCGGGTGTTACATCGGATATGTTTCTATTAGGTAATGAAACTGATATTCATGTAGCTATTGATAAAAAAATTAATGACAAAGTGGGTGTAGTAGTAAACATGAATATTAGTGAACGTCCTAACAAAAAAGATCCTAGCAATCCATATAAAGAATATGAATTTTCTGAAGCTAAACAACCAGAAAGCATTGATATTGATGATGAAGATTTACCATTCTGATAAATTAAATAGGACAGTAGCCTAACTACTCAAATGGGGTGAGAAGCCCATTAATATTAGGAGGGATGATAAATGAATAAAAAAATAAAGCACATAATGTACTTTATTCTTCAAGTATTTATAATAATTAATCTTTGGTTTATATTTCCATATTGGTGGGGTCAAATAATACTTGCATTTTTATCCGCAACAACATTCTCAGGATTGATATTAATAATTATAGAGATTTTGGATTATATAAATAATATTTAAATGGTTTTATGAATATATTCATAAATTAATGTTTTTATTATTGGATACGTTAATCCAAATATCCAATATATTAAATTTAAAAGCTTACTTGCAACAGATTCTTGTTTAATACCTAGATATAACAATAATTTTTGAGGCAAAAACATTATAGTCTCAATCCAAAAATTTATTTTAAAATTTTGATTATATTTATAAGTATAAAAATCAACTAAATTACTTAATAAAGGAACTTGTTGTTCTATTAGTAATGCATTTTGAGATGGAAAACTAGCAATTACGTCAACTTTTACTAATCTTGTTTTGTTTAGCGCAGTTGTAGCATAAGTTGTTCTTTGCTGATCACCATATTCTTTTCGATACAATCTTACAAATGAACTATTATTAGGAGCCTGTTTAGAATCATTAAATGCCCATTTTTCAAACTGAGATTGTATATTTTTAATTTCTTTTAAATCAGATTTTGTTAAGAAAATTCTTAAAATGAAAATTAATATAAAAATAAATAGTAAATATAAATAAATAATTTTTAATCATCCTTTCTCTAAATAATTATAACAAAATGAATAATCAAAGGAGGTAAACCAATGAAAAACCTAATCAACTATGCAATCGCTTATGCTAAGGCAGGTTTTTCAGTACTTCCCATGCATGATAAGCAGCCGCTAATTAAATTTGCTGATCAACCGCCATTAACTACTAATGAAATTACTAAACTATGGAAACAATATCCATTTGCTTCAATTGCATTACGAACTACTAACTTTTTTGTTGTTGATATTGATGAACACGATGGCGGTCAAGATGGGTTTAAGTCAATTCAAGAATTTAAGAATAAACATCCAGATTTATTAACGCATACTTTAACCCAAGCCACAGCTGGTGGTGGACAACAACGATTTTATTTAAAAAGAGATGACACCACCATTCATCAAAATATTGGCTGGCTTCCAGGTGTCGATATTAAGGCACATAAAAATAATTATGTAGTCGTTGCTCCCAGCGAACGTAATGGTAAAAAATATGAATGGTTAAATCATGATCCAATCGTAACGGCACCTAAGCAATTGATTCAATTAATTAATAAAAATAATAATTATGCTGATGATGATATTAGCTTTGATAAATTCAGCGGTTTAAAAACCAAAACAACACTTTTATTTGAAACCATTTCCAATGGACTGGGTAATAATGGCAGTCGTAATAATAACTTAACTAGTTTGGTGGGTGGATTATTATTTAGAAATGTTGAACCAGAAGATGCTTACAATCTAGCTTGCATTGCCAACAGCAATACTAATGATCCATTACCAGATAAAGAGTTAAATACCACCTTTTCAAGCGTACAAAAGAAAGAGATTAGACGGAGAGGAGGTTAATAATGGCTAAGCGAAAAATGCCAGATGACTTAAAAAAAGAATCTGACTATTTAAAAGTTATATCTATGGAAAATACTAAAAATGGATATGAACGTAACGATGATGGGAAATTAAAATCCAATTCAGCTAAAAATGTCCGTCAATTGCTATTACATGATGATGTACTAAAAGATGTTGTTGGTTGGAATGATTTTACGCAGACCATAACAGTTATGAAAGATATTCCAGAATTACTAATCAAAAAGGGTACATTTCGAGATATTTATAAAGACATGATATCAGGATACATTGAGGATAAATTTCATATAATTTTTAAAAAAGACATTTTTATTAGTGGATTAAAGCAAGCTGCAGTTAGACAAATATTTAATCCAGTTATTGATCGTATCAATGCTGAAAAATGGGACAAAGTTAAACGTGTGGATACTTTTTTTATTGACTTTTTAGGTGCTGAAAATAGTAATTATGTAAAACAAGTTACTCGTAAATGGCTTACTGGGGCGGTTGCTCGAGCATTACAACCAGGAATTAAATTTGAACTGATGCCAGTATTAATTGGCCAACAAGGATTAGGAAAATCGACATTATGTAATTCATTGTGTCCAGAGTATTTTTTAGATAATTTACCATCATTAAGTGGAATTAATAAAGACAATTTAATGTTAATTAAGGATAACTGGATTGTGGAAGTTGCTGAACTATCTGCTATGAGTAAAACCGCTATTGAAGGCACTAAAGCATTTATTTCAACACGAGTCGATAAATATAAAGCACCATATGCCAGTACAATCGAGGATCATGCTCGTCGTTGTGTATTTATTGGAACCACAAATGAATCTGAATTTTTAAAGGATAAAACTGGTAACCGTAGATTTCTACCGATTCAATGTGGAATCAATAAACCAACTAAAAATGTTTTTAAAATTAGTCCTGAGTATATTTTACAGTTATTAGCTGAAGCTAGAACGTTATACGAAAACCATGAACCATTATATTTAGACGAAGATACTAGCAATGAATTAGCTAATATTCAAAAGGAAAATATAGTTGAGGATCCATTGGAAGAATCGATTAAAGAATATTTAGATATGCCAGTCCCAGAAGATTGGGAAAAATATACAATGTTTCAAAAACGTAATTACTACAATCGTTATAAGGACAATGATTCATTAACTGACAAAGAAACTAATAGTTTACATCCAGAAAGTTTAGTAAGTATCAATAAAATCACGACTAAAGAGATATTACAAGTTATTTTAGATATCCATGGTCATGACTTGATGATGGCTAGCCGTGGTAGTTATGGCAAAAAGATAGCATTAGTGATGAATAGTTTAAACGGTTGGAAAAAAGTTTCAGCAATGCGAATAAATAAAAAAGTAGTAAGAGGTTGGAGAAAAAACGTAAACATGTAGTTAAAACTATAAGCATGATGTAAGCATGTGTTTTGTGTACATGTTTACACTGCTTATTACTGGTATGTCAGTAATTATAGATATATGTAAGCATGTTAAGCATGTAAATTAGACAACATATAAAGGATGTATAAATAACTATGTGCATAGTAATAAATAGGGTAACACGAAAACATGCTTAACATGCTTACAAACACTTAAGAATGTTGTTATATCAATATTTTTCGCAATTATAATACATGCTTACAATATAATTTTTACATGCTTCGTTTGTAAACATGACATGCATACAAATTAACAAATCGGAGGTAAAAAACAATGCACATCACACCGGAACATCAAATACAAAATGAAATTCGTGTTGCATTAACACAACATGATTGCACCTGTTTTCGAGCTAATGTAGGAAAAGTATTTATGAGTAATGGAAAATTTTTCGATACCGGACTACCTAAAGGTTACCCTGATTTATTTGGATTTCGACATTCAGACGGAAAAATATTCTTTATTGAAGTCAAAAATGAAATTGGCAGATTAAGACCTGAACAAAAAACATTTAGAAAATTTGCAGCTAATTATCCAGTGTTATATGGAGTTGCTAGAAGTGCAAATGATGCAATAAAAATTATTGAAGGTGATTAATAATGCAAAGACATGTTAGAAAAATAGTAGAAAAAATGTTATTTGATTATCCTAAAATTGATGAGTACGTAAAACAAAGAGTCGAAGAAATTAAGAATCCATTTGATGAATTTAAAGATGAAAATGTAGGGGGAGGTAAATCTAATAAAACAACACTAGCAGTTGAAAATTTAGTGATCAGTATTGATGAAGATAAAACTTTAAATGCTTTAAAAAGGCAGAAACATGCAATAACTAATTCAATCACTAAGCTTTCACCAGATGTGTTTACTGTCTTTAAAAAATATTATTTCGATGGTCAAGTTAGAAATCGAACTTTAGTTAGTTTAGCCAATCAATATCATTTAAGTAGATCTGTTATTTATCGTGAAAGAGATTTATTTTTTGCAGATATCTTAAAACAGCTTAATTTATACTATTATTTACAGAAAAATTTATAACTGGGAAAAAACTGGGAATCATGGGGGTACTTATCCGTTATAATGTGTATAGTGAGACTTTTATAAAAAGCAACACACATTAATTAACACTACTTAATAAAAATCCTTACTAAAAACTATTGAATCCAATATATATGTAATTCAGGCAGTCAGAAGTGGCTGCTTTTTTATATGGTTAATAATTTAAATAATTAATATATTTTCAATCAAAATTCCTGATCATTAACGCTTAATTGAATTAATTATTATTCAATGGTAATCAATGTACTAAGTTACCTTAACTTTTATAATTAAAATTAAGTAAAAATACAGTTTTAAGGTGAATTAATGTTATTATGGTTAATTGCCTTGATAACAGTAATTGATGATGGTTAGAAGGGCAAAATTTAATTGAAAAAACATGATTGGACTTTGAAAACTAAAATGTTTCTTATGAGATTGGTAAAGGCAGACTATATTGAGGAGTAATGTTATAATATATCCAATTATTAATTATGGAGATGCTTATAATATATGGCTTTAATATTTTTCCTAATGCTAATTGGATCATTCATTTATATAATCTATCTTTCAATGAAAAGAAAAAAGAGTCTTGAGCAAATAGCTGACTCTTTATCATCTGAAGATAGATCAAGATGGGACTTCTATACAAAATCTAGAAAAATTGCCTCTATTTCTAATCTTAGCTTAGGAACATTTTTAGGTATTGCAATTTCTATTTTTGCAATTGAATTCTTTTATAGTTTTAAAATATACGTTGCATGTTGGATATTGTTCTTTATAATGCTAGTTTTTCAGTTTGTTACAGTATTTGCTAAACGTCTTTTGCAAAACTATAATGATTTTATAGGAATTAATTTAGATTTATTTAATAAAAATACAAAGTCATTTAAGATAATTCAATATGTAATCATTGTTTTATTTGATATTTTATTAATGTCATTTTGCTATGCAATCTATTTATTTTATAAATAATTTTGTAATATTTGCTAAATTTAGACTTTGTGAAACTGCTTCACAAGCGTCCAATTCACAAAGATGTTTGTGAAAAGCGCATTTGACAAATGAAAATGAGTTTTGCGTACTGCTAAATCAAGGTTTCTGAAAACAACTTCGGATAATAAACAGTTATGTAAAGTAGAGCAAACCAATATGCTATAAACATTGATGCAAAAGCATTTTAATGCTGCAAAATAACAAAATAAGCCTTGTGATCATCTTAAATCGTAGGGCTTTTATAAAATGTAACTAAAATGTAATATATGGGGGATAAAATGGTTTTTTCTTATAAAAAATATATTAGCAGTGTCTGCTGCAATTTTGATGGAGATAGTATGTATTCATATAGATACTATCTTCGGGCTGATACTAAAGCAAATAGTTTTAAGTCTTTATTTATATTAATGGAAAACCCTAGCATTGCCAATTCTATGTATGCTGATCCTTCAGTTAATTATCTATCTAATTTATTCCATTCAGATTATAAAAGTATTTATATAATAAATACTTTCGCTATCATAGCATCTTCAGGTGTAAAGTATTGTTTAGACAGCAAAAGACTATTGAAAAATTATAATAATAATAAGAACTTTTCAACTATAAAATCTTTATTTAAGAATAATAAAAAATCGGAATTATTATTAGCTACTGGAAAAGTTGAAAATTTTAATTCACTTTACTATGAAGAAATTATTGACGAAGCATTAAACAATAGTTTTCATTTGTCTGCATTAGCAGATGCTGTTGGGAACATTTCAAACTCAAATGGATTTTCATATCATCCACGTTTTTTTATTACCGGATATGGTAAAAATAATTATTGCCATGCGGCGTACAAGGTATCGATTAAAATTGATAAGAAAAATTATTATAAGATTAAATAATTTTTAAGAACTCATTTCGAGTTCTTTTTTTTATACATAAAATCAAAAGGTGGTGAGATAAAATGCTAACATTTAAAGGCTCTAACGGTAGTTTAATTGAATTAACTGGTTTAAACGATGATCAATTAGAAGATATTTTAAAATATGCTGAATCAAGTTATATGAATATTAAAAGTAGCACTAATGTAAGTGCTAATACTAGAGTTTCACAATCAAGTTATGAGCAACCTGGACAACCAAATAATCAAGCATAGGATAGCTAACTAGCTATCCTTTTTTATATGGAAGGAGTGAATTAATAAATGAATAATAAATATTTCAAAGTTAAATGGCAAAAAGGTGTTATTAGTAAGCATGGTGTTAATGGTGCATCACTTAATGATATTTTAAAAGTTGCTAAAGAACGTTTATCTATTTTAAATGATCAGCATCCCTGTAAAGAAAATCGTTTAACTATGATTGCTATTGATAATGCAATTAATTATCAAGATATGCGTACACTGAACCGTACTAAATGTGGTGTCGAAAGTACTTATAGTAATTAGAAAGGAGGAATAACTATGGCAAGGCCTAAAACTAAGCCAAAGAAAAGATTACCAGTTGATATTAGAAATTTAGCACATAAATTAACTGCTCGTCAGTTAAAGTTTGCTGATTATTATATTGAATATTCAAATGGTACTAAAGCGGCCATAGCAGCTGGTTATAGTAAAGCCACTGCTTATGCTATTGCCTGTGAAAATCTTAAGAAACCTAAGATTCGTGAATATGTTGATGCTCGCAATGATTTTATTAGTTCACAAAAGGTTGCTGATCAGACTGAAATTAATGAACGCCTAACTGCAATTGCTAGAAATGAAGTAACCGATACAGTTGCAACAGGTGGCAAGATTTATAATGATGCACCTATTGCAGTGAAAGACCAGATATCAGCATTGAAGTTATTAGGTAAGACTCGAGGAATGTTTACTGATAAAGTACAAACAGAATTATCTGGTTCTATTGATTTCAGTCAATTAAAGGATGTTTCTGATAATACTTTAGAAAAATATGCTGATAATGATGAATCAGACAATAAGTTTGATGTTAACAAAGACTATCCAGATGCCTAGAAAGGAGGTCAAACATGAGTCCTAAGCAAGAACAAATGTTGCAGCAAGTATCACGAATGGCATTAGCTAAACGTTCTTATGGTAATTATTTTAAGTTAGCACATGACTATAATGTTGAAATGTTCCCGCATACTAAATTAATTTGTGATAAGTTGCAAAAGATTATTAATGGTGAACGTAAATGCTATATTGTTGAAATGCCACCACAACATGGTAAATCAACAACCATAACTGAAACTTTTCCTAGTTATTATTTAATGAATAATCCAGAAAAAGAAGTGATGATTGCCAGTTATTCTGATACATTGGTACAAAAGTTTGGCCGCTTTAATCTAGGTAAATTTACACAATTTGGTAAGCCAATGTATGGGTTAACAGTTGATCCTAGAAAACGAACTCAAAATGAATGGCAAATTGATGGGCATAAGGGTGCTTTACATGCAACTACCATTTTAGGTTCAGCGACTGGGAAACATGCAGATTTATTAATTGTTGATGATCCATTAAAAAATATGGCTGAAGCTAGCTCACCTAATCAACGTCAAAAGATATGGGATGAGTGGCAGGCCAGTTTTACTTCTCGTTTGTCTGCGGATGCATCAATTATTGTTATTATGACTAGATGGAATGCAGATGATTTAGCAGGTCGCTTATTAAAGGAAAATGCTTTTCCATGGGAAGAAATTAGATTACCAGAAATAGCTGAAAAGAATGATATTCTTGGTCGTAAACCAGGAATGCCATTATGTCCATTTCCACCAATGAATAAAGGACTAAAATGGGCAGAACAAGTGAGAGCTAACGCAGGTGGTCGTGTTTGGGAAGCATTATATCAACAGAGACCAGTGCAGGATGGTGGTAATATTTTTAAATTATCTACCATTAAGTATTATTTACCAGATGCAATTACTGCTGAGAAGTTAGGGCTGCAAAATGATAAAAATACAGTGGTTCTACCAGAATTAGATAAACGTTGGAGCAGTTGGGATTTAACCTTTACTGCTAGTGATACTTCTGATTATGTAGCTGGACAAACCTGGGGAAGTTCTGGTAGCAATAAATATTTATTAGATCGTGTACATGACCGAATGACTTTTGATGAGCAAATTAAATCCATTGTTAGTATGCACGAACGGCAACCAGAAGCCAGTGCAATTTATATTGAAGACAAAGCTAATGGTTCTGCTGTGATTAATATGATAAAGAATTATGTAAGTGGTGTAATTCCAGTAGTCCCTCATGGTGATAAAGTTACTCGTGCTAATGTTGTAGTACCATATTTTGAAGCTGGAAATATTTATGTTCCTCATCCTAAATGGAAACCTGAAATTCGTAAGATGTTAGATGAATGGGTGGGCTTTCCTAATTTAGAACATGATGATGAAGTAGACTCCATGACACAAGCTTTATCACAAGAGGCCAGTCATCGTGGTGCTTCAGTAGCTACTTACACTAAATTTAGTATTTTTTAGGAGGTGAAATGATGTCTAGCTTAATTGATTTTATTTTTGATAATGACAATCCTTATCGATTCATCAGTGGTTTTAATAATCAAGATGGTGTTACAACTCCGTTTTTTACTGATCATATTTATTTGGATGATAATGATGTGCTGCACGCAATGCCTGATTTTGATATTACTGAGAATTTAGATGAAGTTAATGAATTATTAAATAGTTATGCTGATTTATTAAGTATTTATCATGCTAAAATGCGTGTCTATAAAGGTGACCATAGTGCTTTGCATCAGGGATTTTATAGTCCGTTGCTAAAAGAATTTGAAAAGAATATGAGTATTAATATTCCTAAAAACATGGTCAATACTTTTGCCGGATTTTTTGCTGGGATTCCAGCTAAAGTTAATTATGTACCTAATGGTTCTTCAGCTAATGATCCATTAGACGATAAAAGTCAAAAGATTAATGATTGGTTAAGTAATGTACTTAACCGTAGTAATTATTCTGATATTTTGTTTGAATGGGCGAAAAAAGCTGATATTTACGGCCATAGTTATGCAATTAGTTACTTAGATAAAAATGACAAAGTTAAGTTTAGAGATTTAAGTCCTGAAAATTGCTTAATAGTATATGATAATTCAATGAACGAGAATCCATTATTTGCAATTTATTTTATTAAAATAAATGGTGTTTTTATGGGAACCTTATATACTGATGAATTTATGTATGACTTTGGTGTTGATGAATTAACAGATTCTAATAAATTCGACAAAAAACAAGTTAAGAATGATTTAGGGATGATTCCAGTTGTTGAAATGTTAGAAAATGATGAACGAATGGGATTATTTGATGATGCTATCTCAGCTATTGATAAATTAGACAAAGTCTATTCTTTAAAGTTTAATGATGTTAAATACTTTAGTAATGCATTGCTATTCTTAAAGGGCTTTAATGCATTAGACGAGAAACAACAAGACACTGTTCAAAAAATTCATGTTTTACAACCGGTTGATAAGAATGGAAGGGCTATTGATGCTAGTGACATTGATGCTAAATTTTTGTCTAAACCTCAAAATGATCAACAGCAACAAAATTTCATTCATGACATTTCATCACAAATTTATCAAAATGCTCAAATTATTAATTTATCTGATCCAACTTTAGGTGCATCAGCTAGTGGGGATGCCTTAGGCAAAAAACTACAGCCAATGGTCATGCTAGCAGGAGCAAAAGCTCGTAAAATGACTAATGCTTTCAAACAAATAATTACTATTATGTTAACTCAATGTGATTGCTTGAATGGACAAAGTATTGATGATGTTGTAGCTGATATACAAGTTAAATTTACACCAAATATTCCACATTCATTGTTGGATGAAAGTAATATTGTTAAAAATCTTAATAATATTGTTTCTTTGCCAACGTTATTATCTTATTTATCCAATATTAATAATGTTCAACAAGAAATTAGTCAGATTAATGCTGAAAAGCAAACAAACATGCAACAATTCCAAAAAGCCGGTGCCGATGATTCAAATGATGGTGATTATCCAGATGACAGTAAAGTTTCCGGAAGTGATGATAATTGAGTACACGTTCAGCACAATTAATTACAGGTATATTAAACGACCGTCAATTTATTAATAGCTTATATGATAGCGCACAAGGTAATTTTAAAAATTATCTGATGCGTTTTTTTTATGCCGAAAATAATGATGGCATTGTATCAACTAGTGATTTACGAAAAAATGTTGATTCCAATGACTATGATTTATTTAGAAGAGTATTAAATCAATATTCTAAGCCGTTGGTTAATGATGATGAGGGTGTATTAAGGCTTGAAAAGGCTAAACATATTGCTGGTATGAATAAGCAAAACTTACTGAATGCAATTACATCAATAGTTATTGCTGCCACATCAAAAGATGTTAGTAAATATTTAGGCAGTTCACTGATCAATGAATATCAGTATGCAATGGCTTGGCAAGAACGTGAAGCCAGAAATACACATCACCGAACAAACGTTCAATATTCAAACAATGATATTGATAATCAAGCCAAAAATTTATTAGATGAAAAGAATTATGGACTAACAGTTGACCAACGAGTTTGGGTTAAAAATGATAAATTAGCAAATCAAACTATTGATGCTGTTAATAAAGGTTTAATGGTGGGGATTACGACTGATTATATTAATAATCATTTGTTTAAGCCATTTACCACAAGTCCTAATTCAGTTGAAACTATTTTTAATAAGACAAAAAACTTTTATAAAAATCAGCTGATAAATCAAGAAAAAAATCGTTTTGGAATCAGTGCTGCTAATGATGTATTCGATAGATACTCAGTTAATAAATTAAATTGGAATTTAGCTAGTACACATAATCATACTGATGCATGTGATGATCTAGCACAGGGCAGTCCGTACAGCAAAGCGGACTATCCAAGTAGACCTCATTGGGGTTGCATTTGTTTTCCAAGCCCTGCATATGAAAAATATTAAAAAGGAGATGAAGGCTTATGACAGAACCGAATAAAACGGATCCAAAAAAGGAACCATTAAATCCTGGTCGTAAAGATTTTGATGAATTGAATGGTCGTATCGATAAGATTGAAAGCAGTATAGGTGGTTTTACCAAGCAATTCCAAGCATTTATGGACAGCAATAAGAAAACTGATCCTAAACCAGAACCTAAGAAAGAACCAGCTAATTTAACGCTTGATGATGCTACTAAAAAAGAAATTGAAGATTTAAAACAATTTAAGGCTGATCGTGAACAACAAGATGCACGTAACCATCAAATTGGCATTGCTAAAGCAGTTGCTGAAGAAAAAGGTATCAAAATTGATTCAATGGTAGATAACTTATTGGGATCTGATGACGATACTACTAAATCTAACGTTACAGCTTTAGCGGATACAATTACTAATAATACAAAACCAACTGATAAAGGCATTGCAGTTAATCGTGATGTCGTAACAGATGAAAAGTCGTTTATGGATAATCTGTTAGATAACTCATTTGGTCCCGCTAAAAAATAATTAAAAGGAGTGAAAACATATGAAAAGTATGGAAACACGCAATTACACAACACGTAATGAAATTGCTTATGACTTAACTAACTTATTAGCTAAAACAGCTACTGTAGATTATCCAAACGTAGCAGCTAATAGTGAAGGTAAGAAAATTATTAAAGCCGGAACTCCAGTTGGAGGTTCTAAACCATTCCCATTTGTAATGGAACAAACACTTGTTCCAACATCTGATACACCTAGCGGAGTTTTAATGGCAGACGTTGATGTTACTAATGGCCCTGAAACAGGCACTGTAATTGTAAAGGGTGCCATCATTTTATCCAATATGGACTCAGATGTTAGAACAATGTATCAAGAAAACACTATTAAAGCTTTGCCAAGCATTACCGTAACTGAATAAAGGAGGAGTTATAAATGGCAAATTTTGCCCAATTAAGAAGTTTAAAAAATATGGCAGCATATTATGAACGAAAGGTTCAAGCATTGCCACCATATTTTGCTGAATCATATTTACCAAACCAATCAATTACATCTGATAAATTAAAGTATTTGGTATCACAAGTATCAGCACCAACATTAGCTGCAGCATCTAGTTATGATGCTAGTCCTGAACCATCTAACCGTGATGGCTTCCAAGAAAAGTTAATGTCAACTCAGTTCTTTAGAAAATCTTCAGTTTTAACTGAACACGATGCAGTTGATATTAATACCGCTTTAACAGGTAACCAATCAGATCCTTATTTGCAAACAGTAGTTAAAAACATTTTTGATAATCAAACCAAGGATCTTTTATCTATGCGTGCTAGACGTAATTACTTAGGGACCAAGGCAATTGTTGATGCTGAAATTCCATTAAAAGTTGGTGGCCAAATTCAAACATTTAAATTTGACGTTAAACCAGACTTTCAACAAGAAGCTACTACTGATTGGAGTAATGCAAAAGAAGCAAATGTTTATAGTGATGTTAAAAAAGTGCTAAAAACAATGCGTCAAATTGGTTTAATTCCTAATCAAGCAATTATGAACGATAATACTTTTGAAATGATCCAAAATAGTGACCGCATGAAAAATACTATTCCAAGTATGAATGTAAATATTGCTAATGGTAATTTAAGTGAAAATCAGGTTGTGGATTACTTCAAATCTGAATTTCATTTAGCAATTGTTCGTTGTGATGATGTATATCGTGAAAGTGATTTATCAGCAACTAATAATGCTGAATTAAAAACTTATGTTCCAGATGGTAAAGTTGCATTTGTTTTTGCACCAATGCCTAACCAAAGCTATATCGTTCCTGGTACTAATAGTTCCCAAGTATCTGACTTAAGTGGAGGCCAATGGTTAGGCCATATGAATTTCGCACCAACACCTGAACAAATTGGTGTTATGACTGGAAAATATAGTGCTAACGATGTTATTACTTTAGACACTGGTGTTACTTATCATCGATATATTGATAGAAGGTTAGCACGCGAAGAAGATTTAACTTCTATGAATGTTTTCCCATCATTAGAGGGTTCTCAAACCATCTTCCGTTTAACTGTTGCCGATACCGACAAACAATCACAAGGTGGTAATGATAGTCCTGGTAACAACAATGGTGAGCAAGAACAAAAAAATGATGATGGTAAACAAGTCACTCCACCAAAGGCTTAGCTAGGAGGCAACAAAATGAGTTATAAAGTAATTCAAGCTTTTACTGATTCCAATCCTAATTCAGCTGATGACAATGGTAATTTACATGTATATAGAAAAGGTGACGATTACCCTTTTCTACCACAATCATATAATGGTGCCAAAACTCAAGAACGTTTAGCGCAATTATTAAATCCAACTGGACCAAATGATAATTTTAATAGTCCAGTCATTGCGGAAGTTGATGATAAAGATGGATAAACAATATGTAATGCAAAAGCTACAACAAAACAATTCAGATATCGTTAATAAAATTGGAAATAACAATGCAGTAATTGATTATATTGACCGTGCCTTATTATTTGTTAAACCTTTAAATGCACCAGATTATCTAATTAATACTTTAGTTAGATTGTATACAGTACATTTAATGAATCAGCAAATTCAAGATAATACGATTACTGAAAAACTAGGACCAATGACTAAAACAATATCTGGTAATTCTAGTGATGATGCTCTAGACGAGTTTAATTCCTTATGTGATCAATATGACTTAAAATCTGGCAAATCTGTTTATTTATCTGGATTTTAATTATGGAAGAAAAAGATAATATTCCTAAAGCAATTAAGGAATTCAATAAATTAAACCATATGCAACTTAATGTGGGGATTTTAAATAGTGAAACTCAATTTTTGCAGATGATAGCCATTGTTAATAACGATGGGACTGTTATTCACGCTAAAAATTATAAATATTTGAAAATCCCAGTTAGGCAGGCTGATGGAAGAATTGAATTTGTTCAAAAAGAATCGGTACGTATTCCAGCCAGGCGTTATCTTGAAAAAACTATCGTTGATGGTGAATCAGCATGGCAAGATTTTATTTTAAACCAAGTTTTTGAGATTACTGAAGGTCATGATGTCACAGCTGACAGTATTATGAATAGTTTAGGTAACAAAGTTGTTGCAAGAATGCAAAATATTATGAAAAATTGGAGTAAACCAGGAAATGCTCCAATTACTATTGCAAATAAGGGTAAAGATGATCCACTAATTGATACAGGAAAATTAATGGAATCAATCAAATATGAAATTAAAGAAAAAATTTAGGAGGCCAATATTATGGCAATTGTATTAAGAATTTTTAAAAAAGGTGCAGACGTAGAAAAGGATTTACCATTGGCAGAGGGAACTGAAGCAATTCCATATTCTGCTTTTGTAAAAGACATTGCTCCAGGAACTAATGTTCAAACTGGTGATTATATTGCGTTAAATCACGATACTACTGGTGCAGTTAGTGATTCACCAGCAGTTGACATTCCAGGATTTACAATGCCTAGAAATGTAGCTGAAACACCTAATAACATTAATGTTAAGCCAGGTGAAAATGGTGGAGTAAGTATTTCAGAAGGTTCAGAAGGAAACACTAACGAATAATGAATGATTTTAGGAATGAGGTGCTTAAATGGATTTAGATATTGGAACTGTCATTGATGATTTTGCCAACAGTACAGTTACTGTTTTGCATAAAACAAAAGGACAACGTGTTGGTGGTGATTGGATTGATGGAAATACCGATAAGACTAAAATTAAAGAACCGCTGATACCTAATGATAAACAATCTAAATTGAGTTATTTCGATAGTGGCCAAGTTGAACTATGTGATGCAACTTTGTATTCACATCACAATGAATTCGAAATTGATGATGAAGTAATTGATGATAGTAATAATCAGAAATATACCATCGTTGATAAAACTGATTACACTAATTATTCCACTGTAGTATTTTATGGACTAAAGGCGGTGAATAGCTAATGAATGAAGCATTTAATTATCGAGACTTTATGCAAAATATTATAGAAAAAATTAAAAAAGAAACGGATATTGAGACAATCTCGCAAGGTTCTAAGCGACAAGGTCAAGAATATCCGTTTTTTAGTTATGATTTTATAAATCCACATGTAGGAATTCACATTACTGATAATACAGAACATGAATTGTTTGAAATGGTAATTGAATTTGATACACATGTAGCAGACGCTGCTAAAACCATGAATGATATTGCAGGAATTACTGGTGCCACTCAATTGGCCAATCAGCTTTATAAACTATTTAATTCTCATGAGTTTTATATATGGGCTTTGGCCAACGGGTTCGTTGTGATTGAAACCGAAGATATCAATGAAACTACTAACTTATTATCAGCACAAGTAGAGCGTTCCGCTGGCTTTCAAGTAAAGCTAAGAACAATTGATAACTTTGTTGATAATAAAGATTATATTCAAAAATAAGGAGGAGTTTAATTGATTATTCCAAAAATTACCGATGTGTATGTATCAATTGATATTGAACACCCACAAGCGGCTAAAGATTTAAAGAAAATTGCTATTTTTACTAAAGGCAATCAAGAATCATTCAAGACTTATTTAATGTTAGAAGATGTAATGGCAGATTTTGATGTTAATACTTCAGTTTATAAAATGGCAGAAACCATCTTCAGCCAAGATGATGCTCCTGAAGCCATTCAAGTCATTACTTATTCAGATAAAGCTCCAGCTCCAATGGTAAGCTCCAATAATGGACAAGTTGCTAATGACGATGTAGCGACTAAGTTTGGTGCTCCAGCTAGTGGCATTGGTCGTGCTGCTTTTGACTACTTTTATAATGACTGGGAAATTGCAATCATGTCTGATTACAACAAAAATGATGCTTTAGCATTAGCTGATGTTATTGAACATGGTGGTTATGATGGCAAGGGTTTCCATTTTATGTTGCAACAATTTGGACCATCTAATGCTTCTGATCATGTTGAATTCGACAAATATAATCGTGTTTGGCAATTCTATCATTCAAAGGAAGATGAGTATTATGTTGCTGCTTTAGCTTCTGAAGCAACTTCAGCAATTGTTGGGCAACAATCATGGAAGTTTGTTAGTGATTTAAATAATGTAACCCCTGAAGAACTAAATGCAGCTCAAATCATGGATTTAGAAAATCAAGGATTAATTTGCTATGTAACTAAGGGGGAATCATTCTAATCAAACTGATGATAAGAATAAACGAGGCTTATACATTGACTTTATTCATGGCATGGATTGGGTTAAAGCTACCATTGAAAGCAACTTACAAGATGCTTTATCACTTGATGGTAAAAAGACATTTACTTTGGATGCTAAAGGTTTAGGGGCTGTTAAGACTAATCTTGAAACATCATTAAATGAAGCTGGTAATAATGGAATTATTGCAACCGATTCAAGCAATAAATATGAATATAGTTACAATGTTCCAGATATTAATAAAATTCCACAAACTCACATTGATCGTAGGATTTTAGACCATATTAATTTCAAATATACTGCTTCTTCTGCTATTAACGAAATTCACGTTAATGGAACAGCAGTAGCATAAAGGAGGTAATGATTTATGGCAATTGAAAGTTTTAATGGCGCTGACCGTATTGATATTGGTAACGGTAAAGAATTAGATTTATATCATGCTGATGGGGTATCAATTACTGTTGTTCGTGGTAATGGTCAAACGGTAGTGCTTCGTAACTTCCAGGACGGTGATATGATTTCTGGAGATAAAACCAATAATAAATTGGAATCACTTTCTGATCCACAAGGCTCATCAGCTGGTTCAGTTTCAGGAGACCGTTTGGGAACAATGAATTCCACCTTGCAACAAGGTAGCTCTTCTAATGAATTGATGTCTGATATGTATAACGGAGATGAAGTATTTAGTCTTTGGGTACGCTATGGACATGAAAAATTTGGTGGTGATCATTGTATGATTCAAAAAGCACCAACTTCAAACTTCGGTAAAAGTGTTCCTGTACGTCAATGGAATATTCAAGTATTTGATTACGACTACGATGGAAACTATCGTAACTAGTTTATGACTTGCTGGTGCAGGCCTTTTTTTATGCACAAAATTTGCAGGTAGTGGTTCGATTCCACTACCTGTATTTGTATTGATTTAATACAAAAAATTAATTTAATAGGAGTGTTCAATTATGGAAAATAATGAAAATGGACAAAACAATGTAATTTCACAACAAGGAGGACAACCAGTGCCTAATAAAACAACAGAAGTTAAAGAAACAGATAAGCCAGTTGTAAGCAAAAAATTTAAACAAGAAACTTATACCGCACCAAGCGGAAGACAATATTTAATGACTTTCCCAGGTATGAGAAAAGCATTAAAACTACAAAGTGATGCAGCTGGAAGTGAATCAGATATGCATCAAATGTTTATGGACAAAATATTAGAAGGAAACTTTAATTATCCTTATTTTAATAATATAGATGATGGTGTTGATAAGCAAAAATCTATTGATGTAGAACAAGATGATGGTAGTAAAGTTACATTTAAAGTTGGATTCAAAAATATTAAACAATTTGATGACTTTAGAGATTCATCAATTGATAGTCAAAGACAATTTTCCGAATATTTAGCGAGTGAATATGCAATTAAAAACTTAGTTCAAAATGATATTTCGATTAACTATTTTGATGAACATAAGGGATATACAGATATTATGACTGCAATTAGTAAAATCTCAAGTGATATTAGAGAAAACTCTGAATTTATGGTTGTAATGAATGCTGTAAAGGATTTCTTAAACAAAATGTTTCAATAATCCATATAAAAATAAGCCTGACAAGCTTGATAAACAGGCTAATATGGATTTTATGTTTTATAGGCCAGTTTTCTATGGACTGGCTACTAAAAAAGAAATCGAAGTAATGACTTATAAAGAATTACTTCATATTAACGAAATTGTAACAAAATTAGCAAAAGAACAAGCAATCTTTAATGCTAATCAGATTGGAGAACTATTTGGTGATGATGATTCTAAAGGAGGAAAGTAATTTATGGCTACAAAACAATCAACGATAAATTTATCATGGTCACTTGATACTTCCAATCTTGAAAAAGCAAGATCTGCCACTAATTCATTAAAAAGTGCTTTTGAAAGTTTAGAATCTCCTCTTAAAGGAAATAATTCTCAACTAAAAAGTACTTTTGGAATACTATCTAATATTCATGATAGATACAAACGTGTCAATGATATTGGAAAAAATGTTGCTGATACTAATAAAGGTATAACTAGTTCATTTACTGGCATTATTGATAAAAGTAAAGAGTCAATTGGTCAATTTAAGAACATGAATGATAATGCTAAAGTTTTTAGATCATCAATCAATGACTCTAATGATAGCTTTAAAAAATTTAATCATTCTACACATCAATCTGTGGTTAATACGCAGCAGTTGAGACAATCGATTAAAGACTTAGACTCAGTACATCCTAATATTTCACCTAAAATTGATAAGAGTTCCATTGGTAGCGGTTCAAAGATGCACTTATTCGGAGGAGTTGCTGCAGGAACTGTTGTTGGTAATGCCTTAACTAATACTTTTTCAGCATTAACTGGAAAAATTAAAGAGGGTCTTGCAGCTGGTATTCAGTACGATAAAGAACAACAAAAGATGAATGCCACTTGGACAACTTTAACCGGTTCTGCTGGTAAAGCTCAAAATATGGTTTCAACAGTCAATGACTTATCAGTTAAAACTGGTCAAGCAGCTGGGACTGTTGATGAACTGGAACAAAGTTTCTATCATTTACATTCGAGCAAGACTGAATCTGATGAATTAACTAAATCTATGCTAAATATGGCCGATGCAGTTGGTTTAGGAACACCACAAATTCAAGCTGTGTCACAAGACATGGTCAATGGTTTATCTCGTGGTAAAGCTAATGCGGGGATGCTTAATCAGATTTCTCAATACTTTCCAATGTTTCGAGAGCAATTAGCTCAGTATGAAACACAAGTTCATCATGGTAAAAAAGTGACTGTTTCTGATTTAATGGAAATGTCCAAAAAAGGACAGATTTCAGCTAGTGATATTGAGAAAGTTTTCAACAGTTTAGGTTCTGGAAAATATAATAAAGCAGCGGAAAACATGCTTAAAACTATGTTTGGGATGGAACGTACAATTAAAGCTCGTGTCCCAGTATTAATCGGTGCATTTGAAAAACCATTTATGACTGCTAAGAATCCAATTTATGGTGCAATCTCTAAATGGGTTTCAGATAAAAAGACTGAAAAAGAATTTACCAAAATGGGGCAAGCTACAAATCAAGGCATTATTACGATTAGTAACGCATTTGCAAAAGCATATAATGTGAAAAATGTTGCCAATACAATGGATCACGCAACAGATGTTATTGCTAATGGTATTACCAAAATGAGTAACGCTATTGCTCGAAATGCCCCTGCAATTAAAGATTTCTTTAGCTTCACTAAATCTTCTGGAGTACTTACTTTTAAATTACTCGCAGAAACTATTAAAGATGTTTCAAAGATTGCACTTCCATTTTTGCAGTTTGCTGTTAAGCATCAAAAAATAATTGTTCCGTTACTTGCTGGAATGTTTGTTACTAAAAAAGCACTAGGATTTGCTAGTGCATTAAAATCTGTTGCTAAATCCATTGGTTTAGTTACTGCTGCTGAAAAATTAAATAATAGGACTAGTTTGCTAAATGGAATATTAGGTAATGGAACTGTGACTGGGAAATTAGCTAATAAGGTACAAAAAAACAAAGCTTTTTCTACTACTTTTGATTTAAAAAGTTCAGGCGTTGGTTCAAATTTTTCTAAGTCTAGTTTAGAAACTATGAAGTCTAAACCATCTAATGGAATGTTTATAACACCTAGCGAGATTGGTGCAGTTGGTAAATATTCATCCTTAAGAAATTTTGGGAACAAGCTAAGACCTTCTTCTATTGGTAGAGGCATTGCAGCTTCTCATTTGGGTCGTGGAATCTCATTTTTAAGTAGTAAATTAGGTATTACCAGTTTGTTGGGTAAAATTCCTAATCCTAAAAATGGAATAAAGACCATAGGTAACAGCACTAAATCAATTGGCAAAAAAGTTGTTGGTAGCAAATTCGTTCCTCAAATATTAAAAAATGGTGTCATTTCTAAAGTTGGTTCTAAATTATTTGGTGGGGCAAAAGCCATTGGATCTAAGATACCTTATCTTGATGTAGCAATGGCTGGTACTCAACTAATTGGAATGAATAAGAAGAATGCCGGTGGAAAAATTGGTTCTGCTGGTGGAATGCTAGCTGGAACAACTGGCGGTGCTGCGGCAGGAGCTGCAATTGGTTCAGTTGTACCTGGCGTTGGAACTGCAATAGGCGGACTAGTCGGTGGTGCAGCTGGCGGAATTGGTGGAAGCTCAATTGGTAAAAAGATTGGCCAAACTATTCAAAAGTCATTACCCAAAGGTGCTTTCAATCCAATCGTTAAGCAATGGAACAAATTTCAAAGTTGGATAGGAAAATCAGTGCATCAAGTAGTAAAGCCTTTTACATCTTTATTTAGCGGAATGGGTAAACTTTTTAGACCAGTTACAGATGGCTGGAATTCATTTCAAAGAGCTCTAGGCAGTAAAAAAGGGCAGTCCAATATAGGTAGTTTTATTAATAAAATTAAGCCTTTAAAAGGAATGTTTAATGGAATTAAAATAGCTTTCAAGGTTTCAATGAGTGCAATTAAAGCTACTGCTCGTGGTATTGGATCATTTCTTTACACATTATTTAAGGGTGTATTCAAAGTTGTTGGTGGACTTTTTAAAGCAGGTGCATCAATCATTACTGGTGATTGGTCTGGTCTTGGTAAAAGTTTGAAAAGCATTGGATCAGGTATTTGGGACATAATCCGATCGCCATTTGCTGGAATTGGAAGATTTTTTGGAAGCTTATGGGTAGATATAAAGCATCAATTTTCTCAAGGGTTCAAATGGCTTAAGGGTATCGTTGCAGGCGGAATCAATGACCTGTTTGGAATAATCAACGCTGGTAGCAGCCTAATAAACAAGGTATTAAGTTATGTAGGAGGTTCTGGCCATACCATAGGTATGTTAAAACCAGTTCATTTTGCTACTGGAACTAAACGTAAGAAAATTAATCGTCCTACTTACTCAATGCTGAATGATGGAAATGATTCACCAGAAACTGGTAACAAGGAAATGGCTATTTTACCAACTGGACATGCTTTTATGCCTAAGCAACGCAATTGGAGAGGTATATTGCCTGCCGGTACTGAAGTAATGAATGCCAAAGAAACTAAAAATATCATGAATATGAATGGCATTGAACATTTTGCTGGTGGTACTGGATTCTTTGGAAACATGTTAAATGGAGCCAAGAATATGGCAGGTAGTGCAACTCATGCAGTTGCTAGTGGTGTTGGTCATGCTATTCATGGTGCCGAAAATATTGGTGGTAAAGCATTACATGGAGTCGAACATTTAGGCAGTTCTGTATGGAACAAAACAAAGAGTACTGCTGGCTGGGCTTGGAATAAAGCTAAAGATGTTGGAAGTGCAATCGCACACCCTATTAGAACCATCATGAATGCCTTTGGGAAACTTCCTAAATTACCACCTTTCTTAACTGATTTTGGTACTGGTGTTTTAGATAAAGTTAAGACTATGGCGGTTGATTTCTTTAAGCAAAATGGTGGTGGTAGCGCTAATCCTGGTGGAGCTGGCGTACAACGTTGGAAGCCAGATGTTACTAAAGCATTAAGAATGCTTCATCTGTCTACTAGTGGTGGCATGATTAATAAAGTGCTAACTCAAATTAATACCGAATCAGGTGGTAATCCAAATGCAATTGGTGGTACTGATGGTTTAGCTGATGGAAGAGCAATGGGACTTATGCAAGTTAAACCTGGTACTTTTTCAGCTTATTCAAAGCCTGGTTTAGGTGGCTGGAGTAATGGATTTGCTTCAATCTTTTCTGGTTTAAATTATGCTAAGCATCGTTATGGAACTGATTTGTCATTCTTAGGTCAAGGACATGGTTATTCAACTGGTGGAACTCCATTAACTAATCATTCAGTTCTAGTTGGTGAGAATGGACCAGAAATTGCAGAATTCAAATCACCAACACAAATTCACAGTCACAATGCATCAAAAGCAATTGCAGCTAAGATGAATCATGGTAAGAATATTAGTATTAATCCTAAAATTAATATTACAATTGATGGTTCAGCATCTAAAGAAGATGCTAAAGAATCAGCTAATAATGTAAAACAGCAATTATTAAAAATGTTATCTGAAATATTTGGGGAGGCAGAAATTGATCAAGCATTCAATCATTAAAGTTTTGATAAAACAACATAACATATATTGTATATGTTATGTGCTATATGATATATGTTATATGTTTTTAAAGAGTTGCATTAAGCAGCTCTTTTTTGTTAGGAGATGTAAATATTTCTAAATTAAAAACAAGCACTTGGCAAAGGTTAGAAAATAAAGTTAAGCATGATCAAAAAGCATTGAATACTTTAAATAATCACCAAGCAAAGATGGTACAAGAAGAAATTAATAATAGAAATACTATAAATTCTTCAAAACAATCTATAAATTATATCTATCGAGATTTATCTTATTTTTGGCAAAAAGATAAATATAAAGTAAAAAAAGGTAAGCGAACTGTTACCAAAACTAAGAAGGTATGGATTCATAGAAAAATACCCGCTAAACCTACTACAAATCAGTCTAATCAATTAAACAAATTTAATCATGATTTAAGTAAAGCTCAAAAAGCTCAAAATAAATTAAAAAGTAGTGGTGCTTTTAAACAAACAAAGCGTCATAGAAGAAAACTAGAATACAGATTGGCCAAATCAAAAAGAAATCTAGATAAGTTTAAAAAAAGGCGTCATAAAAATGCTGTTAAAACCATTAATAAATCTGTTAAAAGACAATATGCTGACTTTTTAGCACCTAAAGCTTCTTTATACGAAACTAATAGTGAAAATGGTAAGGTAGTTTTTATTTTTGCTACGTCTGAAACAGAAGATAATGAAAACACAATAACTACCTATCCAAGTGATCGTGGGGAAAGTAGTGCCGATGATTCCATAAATGGTGATAAAACAGTTTCGATTGAAGGTAGATTAAAAGGCCATACCAAAGGAAATAAGATGTCTGCTACTCAACAGTACAATCAAATATTAGATTGGCGTTATCACGGTGTGGAGCTTACTTATCGTTCCAATGGTTCTAAAGGCACTCATAACATGGCTAAAATCTATAATAAGCATTTTAGAATTCAATCATTAAACAAGACTCAATCACAACCACTTGAAGATGAAATAGCTTTTACTTTATCTTTAAAATTTGTTTATGCAGCAGAAGTTACAACCACTAAACAAAAGGTGAAAAACAAAGGTAAAAAAGTTCCTGCCGGAATGTGTGTTGCACCTAAAACCATTAAAGGTAAAAGAGGTATGACCATGTATGACTATGCAAAAAAATATCATACTTCAGTGAAAAACCTGATTAAAATGAATTCTAGTCGTCATTACAATTCTCACACCAATTTATCTGGAAAGAAATTACAAGTAACTAAGGGTAAGTTTAAATCTAAACAAAGTAAAAATTATTCCAGACCTCACCATGCTAAGGTAAATATTAAGAAAACAAGGAAGTGATTCAATGTCTGTTCGTAACTATATACCAATTGATGTCGATGATTTACCAGAACAATTTGATTATGAGATTGATGATGTTGATTATATTTTTGAAATTAAGTATAACGAGCAAGGCGACTTCTTTACTGCTGGTATTGCTTTAGATGATGGTACTTGGCTTGTACGTGATTGGAAAATCATATTAAATCAACCATTATTCTTCAATATAATGGACTCTAGATTACCAACAACTGATTTAACCCCAATGGACGAATCAGGACAAGAAAAGAAAATCAGTATTACTAATTTTGGTGATACTGTTTTTCTGTATGAAGATACAGTTGATGCAGATAGTGATCCATCGGAACAAATTCCAATTGATTCTGATGAGATTGGAGATGATTGATTATGACTAAATTTCTATGGGGAAGAATGGTTATGATCCGACTATTTTTAAAAAATGGTAAGAAAATAGAATTTTTAGCTGTTCATACTCAAAAATCATTTTCAATTAATTTTACTGTTCCATTTGGCGATTCATCTACTGCTCATACTAGTACTGTAACCATTATGAATGTGTCCAAGGCACATAGAGATATGTTTAAAAAAGGATTAAAAGTTCAAGTATTTGCTGGATATAAACAAGATAATGGATTGAAACTAATTGCAGAAGGTGCCATTGATAAAATTAATCCATTGTCTGCTAGTGGTGCTGATACACAATTCTCATTTACATTTGTGGAAGGTCAACAATTATTACAAGCACAATCTACTGTGGAAAAAGAAAACGCTAAATTAAAAAGTAATGCTAAAAAACGAGAAAAAGTTTTAGGCAAAACTGATGCTAAAAAGTTCAAAGTTAAGTTGCACACTGCAATGTCATTTGCACCTGGAGCCAATTCTAATGTGATTATTAGACGAGTTGCTGCAGATGCCAATATAAAAATTAGTAAATTGAAGTTACCTAAAGTTAAAACTTTTAAAAAAGGTTATGTGGCTAAAGGGAAACCATACAAAATTATTCATGACTTAGCCAAGACATCTGGTGCACAAGTTTATGACAGACGTGGCCAATTAGTGATTGAAGATGAGACTAGTTTATCCGGTAAAAATGAACATATCTTAATTTCTATGGCCACTAAAGGTAAACCAGGTGGAACTGGTTTAATGGAACACGTTTCTTTTGATGATTCTACTGATTCTCATGCAACAATTTCGGTTAAAACTTACTTAAGAAATCAAATTAGTACTGGATCATTAGTAACTATAAAAGATCCACCATATTTTACTGGTACTAGAAGGGTACAAAGTGGTGAATTTAATTGTGGTGATGGTGATTTTTCAACAACAATCGAGGTGTATCAGAATGCTAAGTCAAAATAAGGTAGCCCAACAATTAAAAACACTATTAAATCAACAAACAAAAAATATAAATTTTGGGATTAATGTAGGGGAATTTGCGGAGGTCAATTCGTTTGATAATAGTAAAAAATTAGCGGATGTTACACCTCTGATTGACGATAAAGGCGGTATTGATGAATCTGTAAAAATTAATCAATGTCCTGTTTTAAATAATGCTTTAATGAAATTAAACAATAAAAACTGTTATGTATATGATCCTTTAAAAAAAGGTGAAGTAGTTTTTATCGTTTTTTCTAATCGCAATTTAGATGATTTCCACGGTGGAAAATATACTAAGGATTCTGAAAGAATGCACTCAATTAATGACGCCGTAATAATTGGGAGGTTCAATTAATGAAGGATATTGCTATTAAAAATGGGCAACCAGTTTTTGAAGATGGTGATTATAAATATGTATATGATGCCGACGTTGTAGCTCAACAAGTGTATATAACTCTACAAACAAAGTTAAATGAATTTGAACCTGATAAAAAATTAGGATTAAATCAAGAAAACTTATTAGGGAAAAATGTTGTTCTTGATTTTGTGGAACAAGACATTAGAGACGCTATTCTGGAACAAGTTGACCAAGTTCAATCAATAGATTCCATTGAATTTGATAAAAATAACGATATTAGAAATTTATATGTAAATATAACATTTACTACTAAAGATTTTGGTGAGATTAATAGAAATTACAGCATAGCTAATGATGGATAAGGAGGTGCGTATAAATGGCAATGCTAGACGAAAATGGTATTCATATTCCAACTTATGAAGAGCTAGTTGAACAATACACAGCAGAGGCTAAAAAAGTGCATGGAGATGATGTAAATACTGATGCTAATTCAGTAATTGGCCATAAGATTAGAACAGATGCATGGATGTTTGCCAATATTTATCAATTGATTGAAGCAAATTATTTTAATCAATATGTTGATTCATCTGATAGTGTCAACTTAGATATGTTGGGACAAGGAAATTACAGTGTTTCAAGACTACCGGCAACTTCTTCAACTGTTGATGTTGAATTTACTGGTACACCTAATGCAGTAGTTCCAGCTGAATCAGTAATTGCAACAGAAGATGATGTTGAATTTGAAGTAGTTGATGATGTAACCATTGATTCAACAGGAACTGGGAAGGGCATGGCTCAATCATCTGAAAAAAGTTCTAATACAAATGTTTCTGCTAATACAATTACGGTTTTAGTTGATCAGCCTAATGGAATTGATAGTGTAAATAATCCTACCAATGCAGCAGGCGGTTCTGATCAGGAATCTGACCAAGATTATAGAGATAGAATTCATTTATCAAATGAATCACCTGGTGGTGGAACTAAAAATGGAATTACGTCTGCACTATTAAAAGTTCCTGGAGTTCAATTAGTTGATTCTGATTGGAACAAAGATTTAGACAATACTAATGAAAATGGGACTGCTCCTGGATCAGTTCAATTCTTTGTGCAAGGTGGTCGTAAGGAAGATATAGGACAAGCGCTTTTCAATGCTTATGGATTTGGAGTACACACTTCTGGAAACGTTGAATATGTGGCTACTGATGAAGGTGGCCATAAACAATCTATTTATTTTAGCGAATCAAAGCCAATAAACATTTATGCAAAGATTACTTTAAAAGTGAATGCTAATTTTGATGATACTAATTCAGTTGATGATTTAAAAAAATCAATTGCTGATTATGTAGCAAATGTACCGATGGGTAATCATATTAAGTACAAGCAATTTATAAAGCTAGCATTAAACATTGATAGTGTTGATGATGCAGATATTTTAATTGGTAGTGATTCAAATAATTTACAAGCAAAAGATGTTCAAATGGAATCTTTTAATAGTGGTGTTGTTACCAATCCACAAACTGATTTAGTGGTGGTGGTTCAAAATGAATAATCAATTGTATGATATAAACTCAATTTTAAATATTCTATCAGATGCTTTTAAGACTGATGATTCTACCAATTGGCAATTATTTTTTGACATTGAGGGAAAAGAATTAATAAACATTCAAAATCTAATTAATAAAATTGATTTATGGCGTTCAGTAGACAATGCTAAAGGCTTGCCTCTAGATTATTTAGGAAATGATTTGGGAGTTGCTCGTAATGGAGCAGACGATGATTTTTACAGATTTAAGATTAAGTCAAAAAGATATCAAAAAAATTCTGATGGAACTTCAAAATCACTATATAAGCTTGTTTCTAGCACATTAGGAATTAGTCCTAACCAGTTCTTTATACATGGTAATGACAAGCCTAATCAAGTAGTAATTGATAAAATTCCAGCTAATCAGCTAGATACTAATCAAAAAACAGCATGGTTATTGGATCAGCTACAAAGTGCTGTCTTATATGGAATAAAAATTGCTGAAATTAGTTTTTCACTTAAGATAGATGCCAATATCCATACAGGTGGAATTGTTAGCTTAGACAAATATTTTAGTATATAAGGAGGTTAATATGAAATATGATAATAAATTAGTCACAAAAGATGGAATTACACTTATGACTGATTCAATTACTAATAAAGAAAATCCGATTATTGATAAAATGCTAGTTTTAAATACTGACGTTCCAGAAGGTAAAACACCTGATTCATTGAACTTAAATGACTTTAGTAACGCTTTATCTTTTGATGTTAATAATGTTAGTCAAACAGCTAATTCTTTTACTGCCAGTGCTGTTATTAGCAATAGCGGAATTAATATAAATTACACTGCACAATTAATTGGATTAAGTGGTTATTTAAATGAATCAAGCAATAATAGAAAATTATTTGCGGTTGCTCAAGCCACTGAACCTTTTGTAATTGAAAAGCAAGCAGATACACCAATTACATTAGTTCCATCAATCACTATTGGATTTAGCAACTCTGAAAATGTTCAATTGACAGTTAAAAATGATGTGTATGTAACTCATGATGAACTGGAAACTTTAAAAGCAGACATTGCACAAAATATTAGTGGACCAGATTCCGTAGTCAGCAAAAATATCGCACAAGCCAAAACTGATTCCATTAGTCATTCAGATAGTAATCGAGATAATCTACAAACACAGATTAATGGTAGAATTCAAGATTCTAACAATTACGCCAGCAATTTAGTTGATAAGTCACATGATCAATTATCTAGTGATATTAGTTCAGCAAAGACTGATGCCATAAATCAAAGCTATCATAAAGTAGGCAATTTGAGTGGCGATTTACTAAATATTGGCAGTCAACCTGATGGTTACTATAACTGCTCAAACGTCTACAACATTCCGGGTAATTTTAGTTCATATGGTATTGCTCATAAGTATACAGTGGCTAATGATGTTTACTTAAGTTATGTAGATAATATTAAAAATTCTGCCCATAATCATCTGTTTAAAGATGTGGTTAAGTGGAGTGGCTGGCAAGTAGAAGCTGGAATAAAGTTTTTTAGTAACTTAAATGACGTTACTAAAACTTCTGCCCCAGAAGGAACCATTGCCATAGTTACTAATGATGGGCTACAATAATAGTAAGTATATAATTTTAAAGGGGAGAATAATATTATATGGTAGAAAAAGCTAAGATTGCGAATGCTAAAGCTGCTTATTACAAAGGAAAAGATGAATTATTAAAAATATATGATGCAAAAAATGATTGGGAACCTCTTTCTTTCACAAATGGAAAGGGAACTGTTCTATATAATGAGTATCAAAATAGAATGATAGGTGTAGTAAATACAGATGGTAAAAACAATAGAGGAGCTGTCTATATTATGCCCAAGAAAGACCATTTGTTTTTTCTAGAAACACATAAATCCGAAAAATCTACTCAATTAGCAAGTGGTTTTCGTGCAAAGTCACAGAAAAATGGAGATTTAAAAGTTTATGGGCATAGAAAAAATGTTAAATTTGGTACTGCTATACCTATAGATATAAAATGTAAATTAAAGAAAATAAATTAACTTATCCAAGCACTTACAAAAAAGTAAGTGCTTTTTATTTAACATTCTAAAAAGAGGAAATTATATGGAAAAAGGGATAATTGCTAACGCTGACTATGCTTTAGTTATGCACAATGGCCAATGGCTTAAAATTTATGATATTAATAATCAAAAACCTAATGTTTTATGGAATACTCCTACATTATTTGCTGGATATTATAATCGCTTTAATCATAGGGATATAGCAACCAATGATAGTGGAACCATTAAGCTAAATAAACCATTTTCAAAATTAAAAAATGGAATAGAATTTATTTTTAAACCAAAAGACCATTTTGATACATGTGCCTACTTCTATGATGGTAACAATAATAAAATTGATAACTCTTTAAATATCATGCCAGACTACGATGATATTTTTAGAATATCTAAAGATGATTTGATTAAAAACAATCCTACTAGTTTAGGAATTGGACCCTTTAGAAATAACATGGGAATGATACAAAAACCAAGTTATTCTGTTTATATAGGCACTAATGGTGTAGATACACTATACATTCATGATATGAACGGACAACCTACTAGCTTTATTGGAAACTATTTTTATGATTATTATTTAATCTTTGATGAAATTGATGAATATTAAAAAGGAGGATTTCAAATGCAAAAATATGTAACTTTAGATAAAAATAATTATGTTCAAAACGTATCAGATACGCAACAAGAAGGCTACCAACTAGTTATAGTAAGTGGATATCAAGCGCAGCTACTAGGATATATCACCAATAAAATATTCTGGGACGAAACCAAACAAGCACTTCAATTCCCACCAGATTATCCAGCTACTGACGAACAAAAAATTGAAATGAAATATAAAGGTGCTGTAGATGATATGTCTGCTCAACTAGGTACACTTCAAACCAATATTAAACACTTGCAGGACGAAAATACTAACTTGAATAAATCTAATCAACAATTATCCCTGCAAAATAAGATGCAAGGTAACGCCATCAATGCTTTAGTTGAAAAGGTAAATTCACTAGGTGGAAATGGCCAACAAACTGCTGATGATGCTAACAAACAAAATGTAGGAGGCAATACACATGAATAATGAACTAACTGATATGGGCAAGTATCTACAATATGAGTATCAACAAGGAGTTTTGGATAAGCCCACCATTCAAAATTATGTACCATTTATGATTCCACAATCTGATTTCAATATTATTTTTAATCAACCAACGCCTCAACAATAGTTAGGCGTTTTTATTTTGCAAAAATTTAGAAAGGAATGGTTAAAATTGAATTTTTTTATTCATAATTGGAGCGACATTGCCAGCTTAGTAACTGTTATGGGTGGTGTTGCTTGGGTGGTATCTAAACTTAGTGGAGTTTTTAAGAACTTTACTGAAAGTGTAGATGGATTAAAACAAGCCCTAAATAAACATTATGCAGATTCAAAAAGTGAGTTTTTTAAACGAGATTTAAAAATTGAAAATCATGAAACTAGAATTCATGATCTAGAAGATTGGAAAAACAAAAAGGAGAATAGATAATTATGGATCAATTATTAAACTGGTTAGTAGGATTAATTACAAGCGGAACCGCAGCAACAATTTTAGTTAAGGCCTTACCAATTATTAAAGGGAAACATAGAATGCAAAATTTACAATTTGCAGAAAAATTAGCATATGCTATTGTAGTGCCATTAGCTCAACGTGCTGATTTAACTAATAATCAAAAGCTACAATCGGCCATTAGATTATTGACTAAGAAGTTATCAAATATTGGTATTAGTTTACCAGAATCAACTATCAATGGAGTTATCGAAAAAGTCTACCAAAACTATAAAAATAGCGGTGGTGACGTTCACAAATTCATTAATGACACTTTAGATGATGCTGATAAACAAATTGTCACTATTCATAAAGACTAGGAGGTGAAATTATGGAATATTTTGCAGATGTATCTAATTATCAATGGACTTCTGATTATGACCATTATGTCAACTTCTTGAAATCTGCCAAATCAAAATACAAGATTAAATCAACTTGTATTTTACTTAGTGATGGCGATTCATGGACCAATCCTGTAATGAAGTCCCAAGTATCATCAAGTTATAAATTATTCGGATCGTTCTCTTGCTATCACTTTTTCCGTGGCAGTGTAGAAGCTGAAGTAAATAACTTCTTAAATGCTTTAAAACAAGTAGGAGCGGATAAATCAACTGTTCTCATGATTGATGCTGAAGTTAGATTAGCAAATTTAACTAATAAACTGAATGAATTCATTAAAGCCTTAAATGAATATGGATATAAAAACATTTATGTATATTCAATGGGCTCCATGCTTGATTATGCTAATAATGGTATTCAAACTGGTAAATTAAAGAATGCTAAAGTTTGGATCGCATCATATGGCTCGATTAAACCGGGTGGTGCTGATGCATGGCAATTCACTTCTACCGCTAATGCTAATGGAATTAGTTTTGATTTAAACCAGGACTATGTTGGCGAACTAGCCAACGGAGTTAAAGAAGAAAAGCCTGCCAAAAAGAAACCAACATACTGGCAACAAGGTGAACTATTTGAAGCCGATTCCATGTTGAACGTTTATCATGACCTAGACTTCAAAACTAAACGTGAGCCACGATTTGCACCAAAATCACGATTCTACGCTAAAGTAGTTAAGCATGGAAAAATCACACGACTACAAACTCATCTGGGCTATGTGAGTGCCAATACTGACTTCTCAGAAAAAATTAAATAATAATATAAAAAAATACCTACTAACTAAATTAATAGCTAGTAGGTATTTTTTTGTTTTCATTCGAATGCTATGACCTATCAGAATCATAACATAGAGAAGATATGAATATCTCCTTACTTCACAATTAATATTATAGTTAATACTTATATATAAAGTCAACTATAATAATTTGTATTTTAATATATTCAAACTCTGATATAATTACATAGGCTATTTGTTTCTGATCAGTAGTCTATCAGCTACTAATTGGATTTATGCAAATACCAATTTATATCAGAGAGGAGGTGTGAATATGCCCTCCTTACTTCACATTATTGAGGCAGTATTAATTTCATTAACTGCAGCAATAATTAAGGATTTAATCTATCTTGCTATTAAGAAACTTAAGAAGTAATTTAGATTAGTGTAAAGGCCTACTGGATATTATTAGTCGGTAGGCCTTTTTCTATCTAATTGTATTTAATGTATGAATCGGCATATTCTTTGGCATCATATTTATTATTAAATTCTTTAAGAACATAAACATTTCTATCTCCGTTAATAAAGTTTCCTTGTTTGATCATATAACAATTTTTGCTTTTATTCATAAAGATTCTATTATTATTTTGACAAATATATACAGTTTCATAGTTCCCACTATTTTTATATAAGATATAAAAGTTTTCTTTGAAGTTTTCCTCTGATATTGAAAAAACTTTATCATTATCTTTTTGATCTATAGCCAAGATACCCATACTTATAAAAATATTAATAGACAAAATTATACCAAAAGGAAATGTAATAAATGACCTATTTCCAAATATAATAATTATAATTAACGTTGTAAGCCAAAGCTTTCTATATAACAACGTAAAAATTAATACTACATTTTTTATTATGGTATACGCATCACCCATATTTTTTTCTCTTGCAATAAAGATCGTTAAAACAGTATATCCACAAAACATAGCCATAAAAATAACTAAGGGCAATATTTCATTAACATATGTAGATAATTTAAGTAAATCACTTACTTTTACGTTCTGAATTATGTATACTAATGAAAAAATTACATAAAAAAAGATTGAAAACAAAATAGCTAAGTAATTTTTATAATCGGGAAATTTATTTGACAAAAGGTAATAAATAAATATAAATATTAATGGATATGACAATATATATATAAGAAGATTATTAAATGAAGTAAATATAGTTGATAGCAATTGTATAATTTCATTAAACCATCCATCGCAGTATAAACTAAAATCTGGTATGTTATTTATATCAGCTAACATTGGTATAGAAATAAGAAATAATATAACATAAAAAATATTGTTCCTTTTCTTCATAAAAGATAATGTTGGTGTGATAAAAAATTTATCAGCTAAATTATCTAGAAAATTCATAATATTATACTCCTCCAATTTTATTCCTGACGTTTTAAAACATTTAAATAATAACTAGCTATACCTTATAGCAGGGGTTATTATTAAAAATACATCAGCTTTTTTATCATAATATTCAGCATTATAAGCATGTGCACCAATAATATTATTCATCATTTTACTTATAGAATATATTATTGTATTAATACCGCCAACTAGCTTTTTCACTTCTTTTTGTGACATGAATTAAAGACCGTTCATATTGAATAAATAGTTTTATTAATTAAAAGTATTATTAATTTATAAAACATTACAGCACAATTCATAGCAAACATTGCAGTAACAATTAATAAAACAAATGATAAACCTAATTGAGTACCTATATATTTAGATAATATTTTAAGATGAAATATGTTTGAAACAAGTAATTGGTAAATAGGCATTAAAATAAACATTACAGTTGTCAAACAGTTAAATCTAAAGAATATATAGTTTAAATTCTTTTTTATTATTTCGTTTGCCTCTAGTTTATTTGATTTAACAATATTATCAGACATTTTAATTATAGAATTATAATAATTTGAACCAGAAACAATAGCAAAAAACGTAAACAATATTAAATAAAACAATTCAGAAGTTATATCTTTAGAGTAAAAATTATATAATATAAACATTACTCCTAAAATAATAACTGATAAAATACTGTATAAATTATCAGCTTTTTTAAAAGATTTATTTAAAATTGTTTCGGTATTAGGCTGTTTTAAAATACCTATTTCATAAATTACTTGTTTTTGTTTCTTTTCAAAACTTTTTATGTTCCATTTCAACATTTAAGCTATTTTCCCCCTAAACATAGCTAACTTAGCCTCTAATTCAGCTTTCCTAGCCTCGTGTTCTTCAAGTGTCATATTATCTTTTTCAGTAATACTAGTTTTATAATTCTCAATAATTTCATTTTATAATTTTTATTATATATTTATTTACAAATATTAATATATATTTAGGCAACAATTTATTAGATTCTAAGATAATTATTTCTAATAATATAATCATAGCTAATATAGGAATAATCTTAAAATAGCTAATTAAATCATCAATATTATGAAATTCAATACCATGATTAGTGTTGAAATAATTCAGGATAAGATTATATAAATTTAATATAAAAAAATCACTTAACAAAAATATAAACATAAGTAAATTAAATCTAAACTCTATATAAGAAACATTTTTATCTATAGTAGAACAAAAATTTATACTTTTAGAAATATATAATTTTAAATAAGATATAAAATTCTTAAAAGAAAAATACAAAAATAAGAAAGATATAAACAATATATTTACTAAATTACCACCATCTTTGTAATAAAATATAAAAGACAAAGTTAGAACTGCAATTGAAAAGATAACTGTTATATTTATACCATTATTCTTATCAAATATATCCTTTACATCTATTAAATCATCTTTAGAAATATCTTTTTGCTTTTTGATATTTTCGTTAAATAACTTCATACATTCCTCCATTTAGATAAAAATAAAGACAAAAGTTAATTATTTTTTATTTCTATTCATCATTTAATCCACTATTGCCAAACTTAATTTCTAAAGCATCTGTTCTTATTTTTTCTTTTGGTTCTTTAATATCAATAAATTTTTCGATATTATCAAAGAAGAACATACATAATTCTTTAGATATTTTTAGTAAATAGTAAATATCATAATAGTTTAAGTCTGTACTATCTCCATGGGTAAGTATAGATCGTTTATTATATAAATGACGCATTGTATTATATATAGACATTCTATTTTCCATAGAATGTCCTAAAAATAATGCAGCTTTCTCACTGATTTTATCAGATATTCCTTCTCCTTTTTTCCCTAACAGCGATTCTACAGCTGTAATAAATTTAGACATCTGTTTTTCAAAAGTATTTTCATATAATCCTTCTGCTACTAAATTATTTGCATGAAATAAATATCTTTCTATAGCGGGGACATCTCTTTTAGGGCTTTGAGAATAAAATATCCTTTTTTGTATATCTATCATCTTACTAATATAATCTTTATAGTCTTTTAACTGATTAATATTTAAATTCATAGGATAATAATTAGACTTATAACTAACTGATTCGTTATTGTTATCATCTATAATTATAAATTCTTTAGAGATATTGTTTTCAGCATTAGCTCCAATTCCAATCGAGAAAAGCATTTTAGTATCATTATTCGAAACAAATTTTAATATATTTAATGTATGATCAATTTCTTTGGAAGCTATTTCAATTGCTTTATTAGGTAAAGCAGCTTTTACTTTTATTAAAGCAAAAGTTTCTGCATTTTTTAAAAGATTTTGGGCATTTATTGAAAAATTATTTTTAAATACTTCTTCTTTTTTAATAATTGGATAAATTGTTACTATTCCCAGATCTAACTTTTTATTAATATCAATACCATGAACTGGTATTATGCATGAATAATATTTGGGTTTCGAACCTATTAATTCAATCAAGTGATTAACAATACTTTCATTGCTTTTATTGTCTATTCTATCTTTATATATCAAATTAATTATTTCTTTTGATAAATCATCTTTTGAAAATATTTTTTTTAATTCATTATCTTTGATAATAACTTTAATAATTCTGTCTAAAATTTCATCAGAATAGTCCATGTAACCCTTGGTACCTGAAAAAATATTAAGTGGATTATCTTCATATATTTTGTTCTGATGTTTATCTATATAATACAAAAGATCAAATATTTCTTTTTTTAATTTAATTTTAGTATCTTTATTCATTTTTAATTTCTCCTTAAAGAATTTAACTAAAACGCATTAATCTAACTTACATATTATGATTTATTATGTATTAGCCCCCACGGTTAATTATATCAAAGGACATTCAAAAGGGCATTCACTTTTTGAAAAACTCTTCCTATTATATGTGATATTACTGGTGTAGCAATGAATTAATTAAATACATACTCGATACCTGTACTCTCCTTAAAGCAGTATTCATACATGTTCATAAACTGTCAAAATCATTGGTAAATAAGCTTTATCAATGATTTTTCTATTTATATGAGTTCATTTTACAACTATTAAACTTTACTAGCAGAGAAATAACAATATTTGGTAAAGTGGAATCTATAGTAAAAGAAGATGATTTAGAGGTTAACTCAGATACATTTGTGAACGGCAATTTTGGAAAAATATTTCCAATGTTAAGTATGACTTTATTATCTAGTCTATCAGAAATTAAAAAAGGCGATAGATTAATTAAACCTATCGCCATCTACTTTAGTTAAACATAGAAAAATATTTATCATTATTATGCTTCATTTTTAAACTCTCATTATGCATCTTGTTTTGCCTTTTTCGTCCTTCAATAATTTTTGTGGATGATTTTTTAGAGACTTGTTTATTATGCTTAATCTGTTTATTCAATCCTTCAATATATCCATTGAACATTTTATTAAATGACATAATAACACCTCCTATAAAATACAAAACATATCTCACTTATTATCTTATTTTTATATAAAAATGTCAACTTACAACAAAAGAAGCTACCACATGGTAGCTCCTTTCTTTTTATATGTTGATGTTTATTATCATCAGTACTAGTATGAAAAATGAATAGTTATATTAGGGGGTACTTATTATTTTACATAAGAAAAATATTCTGGGTATTATTTTTTCATTTATATTTGTACTAACCTTGTTTACTAATATAAGTAATATATCTGTTAAAGCTAAGCATGTTAATAAAACAATTCCACATCAATTATTAGATAGTACATGGATACAAAGTTTTAAGAATCCAAAATTCAATGGTGTTTATTATATACGCTTTAACAAGCATGTAGTGATTCAGGGCTTAACTCAATCAGATAGTTATAGTAGTCTAGTAGACTCTGTCTATAAAAAGGGTAGTATATATTTTATAAAAACTCATGAAAATTTAACTCATAGTAAATACACATATAAAATAAAGAAAAAAGGCAAAAGAATATTTCTTTACTATACTGATTCAAGCAATAATACCAAATCAGTTAAGTATTTTTATACAAAGAAAAATTATTTGGATAAGTAAAAGTGGCTACCATACGGTAACTCCTTTATTTGTTCTCATAATCAACATTGAATCCTATTAACCATAATACTGATACATCTAATATTTCTGCTAAATCATATACTAAGTGTAGCGTCGAACAATCAAGTTGAACACAGTAAGCTAAAAGTGGTGCTGCATAATTGCATTTTTCTTGAAGTTCCGCAATAGTCATATGTCTTAAATTACACGCAAGTATAAGTCTAAAACCAAAATCGTTTTTCAATTGTTTTCCTCATTTATATTAATTTTTAATAACTTTATAATTATACATGATTAAAATAAAAAATCACCCTTCAGTATTAATTACGTGAGTAGGGTGGTTTATTTTTTATGATCATTAAGTCATATACATATGTTTTGAAGTGAAATGAACTTAAACATTAATTTACATCATTGATGGTTTTCCCTGTATTATTGATTTATCAATGATTGTGTAGAAATCAATATATTAGTTTATGCATGTCAACACTAAATGCTTTATAAAACCCCTTTAAAATGATTTTTATACAATATTGCAAATTATTTGTTTTAGTATAGTATTATTTTTGGTGAGCTTGTTATGCCCCAACTAATCTTATTAAATTTAAAAGGGGTATATTTTTTATGCGTAAGCTTAATACATTTTCAAAATTAGGAATCTTTATGATGTCTGTGTTGGCATTATCACCACTTGTAACCATTAATTTATCCATAAATATGCCAGAATACAATTTATAGTAATAAATATTAACTATATGAAAATAGCTTAAAGAAAGATTTTATCTTCTAAACAATAATTAAGAAAGAAAGTGTTTTCTATGAGTAATATATTAAGAAATGATTTTGATAATTTATACATAATATGTTCGAAGACTAGTCATATAAAGAAAAATAATTTAAAAAGATGTAATATCATAATATCTCATAAAATTGATGAGATAAGTATTATAGCATATTTATTACGTGATAAGGTTTCTATATATCTGCCTGACTTTTATGAGAACTTAGAATTGATAAATATGTTTATTGATTTTCATATTAATGATGAAAAAATTAGTAACTTAAACCCAGAAGTATTGTTAAACGTTTCTAAGAAAATAAAAATTCCTAAAAGTATGCAAGAAAAATTATCTAATTTAAACTCTACGAAAGACATTATAGAAAAAAGTATAGTACATAAAAATTATGATAAAAATGTTCTAATATCAAATTGCTATTCAGAAGGTATTCATGGACAGTTCTTTATGAGAGGATATAAAAAACTTAATGAAATACAACTTGACCATTCTTCATCCGATCATGTTGAATCTATAATATTAACTGAGATATGTAGGGAAGCATGTATTGCTTCTTCAGAAAGTTTACTAAACAAGCATGAATACTTTATACCTATAAAAGATGAAAAAATTTACAGGAAATTTATTTCTTCTAATTTTCCAATCTATATACAGACATTTGTTATTCATTCTAGAAAAAGTGAGGGATTCTGTTTATTTACGATATGGCAAAATAATATTTGCTGCTTAAAAGGATATATTGTAGGGAAAATATATGGAGTAAATAAAAGGGACCGTTTAGCCGGGAGTTAATAATATGAATTCATTAGTTACGAAACCAGTTCATAGACTCCTTTTGAGTCTTATACTACCATCTCTTTTTACGGTTTTAGTAAGTGGTTCTTATAATTTAGTTGATGGTATTTTTATTGGACAAAAACTAGGGGTAAATGGAACCTCTGCCAATGCATACACATTTATGATATATGCATTAGTTTATAGCTTTTCTGCCTTAGTTAGTCAAGGGTCTTCATCTTTGACAACAATCTATTTAGGTAAAGATGAACCATTAAATATGATAAAAGTTTTGTTTTTGGGAATAGAATTATCTATTTTAATTTCTATTTTGCAAGGGATAATGATGTGGGTATTTTTGCCCAATTTAATGTCTCTATTTGGGGCGTCTTTTCAATATTATCCTTATATTAAGGAATTTTCATTAATATTTTTCATTGGCTCCCCATTTTATTTTGTGGCTCATACCTTATTGTATAGTATAAGAGCTCAAGGAAACATAAAAAAAATAATATTAATTAACACTATTTCATTCTTTTCTAATTTTATAATGGGATATATTTTAATTATGAAATGTAATTTAGGATTTACAGGATCTGCCATGGCTACAATATTTGCAAACATTGTAACTTGCTTGTTATCATTTATTTACTATATTAATTACTTAAATAAATATAATTTTAAACTTTCAAATTACATTTATTTAAACAAAAATTTAAGTTTAAAAATTTTATCTATGGGATTACCATTTGCTTTAACGAGTATAATATCAGTAGTTCTTCTTTCACTGTATAACAGAATTGCTATTATTTATGGTGGAGCTTACGGGCTTGCATCTTTGTCTATAGTTTCATCAATATATAGATATGTTATATCTATAATGAATGCAATTACTTCTGGCGCACAACCTGTTATAAGCTATAACTATGGTGCTAAAAATTATTCAAGAGTTAAAAAGGCATTGTTTGGTTCTTTTAATATAGGAACTATATTTTCAATAGTACTATTTATAATAGTTGAACTATGTTCTTTTCAAATAGCTCAATTATTTAATTCTAGTAATATATCATTTATTTTTTACACCTCTAAAGTGTTAAAAATAATTATGCTATCTTTACCATTACAAGGGTTCATTAATATTGGTACAAGCTATTTTCAATATATAAATGAATCCAAAAAATCAACAATAATGGTTGTTTTAAGACAAATTATTTTACAAGTACCATTAGCCATTATGCTACCATTAATATTTAACATTAATGGATTGTGGTTATCATATGTTTTTTCAGATATTATAATTTTTTGTGTTATCATTTTTGTATTGTACAGACGTAATTTTAATTGAAAATTTACTTTTGCGTTTCTTGATTATATAACCAATTCACATACAATTTTATTCTAATCTTTTTATTTAACTGTTTGGCTTTATTCTTTTTGCTTTTCAAAAAAATAAGCAATATAAATAATAAAAACCACCTTGTCACTATTCAATGATAGGGTGGTTTATTTATTGTGAAAAAGTTATATACCATAAAAAATCATTTATATATGATAATTTTCTTAACCTTATACGAAGGCATTAACAAGTGAAATCCTGATTCGTTTATTTTTCCGTATATACCTATTTTTTTGTTGATGTATGTTGCAACATAATAAAAGACATCTCCAACCGCCTTGATTGTCTGTTATATTTTTTAGTTCTTGTTTATCATGACTTTTAATATAGTTAAAAGTATAGCTGTTTATACAATAATTTTTAATTCTTTTATTTGGATACCTGATAATCTTATTGAATTGATGGCTAGTTGAGTATGCTCCTTCTTGATTGTATACTATAAAACCACCTATAAGAATCAATATAAAAATAAATATTAAAATTATTTTTTTCATTTTTTCTCCTTAATATTATAGACTCAAAAATAAAAGCCACTCTAATCGTGATAATTGATAGGGTGGTTTATTTATTATTTATCTAAAAATTTAAATTTATCAAACATATATGACTTAGCAATTAAGTCGCCTGATGAATCTGTAATACTAATTTTATATAAAAAGCCATCCAAATAGATGGCTTATATTATTTAATTTAGATCAACATCAACAGTTTTATTATCAAAATAATTAGGTTGGTATTGTAATTTAAGTTTAGCATTAGTATTTGCTTGACCAATTAAGTATCCAGTAACAGAAGCACCTTTTTCTAGAGTTCCGCTACTTAAATCATTATTGTCATATTTTATCATTACCAGTTGATTCATCTAGATCAGTAGCATTTTCATTTGCACTTAATTTGAAATCAAATGGGTTATAATCTTGTTTATCATCAGTATTGTTTGTGATGGTTACTTTAGACACAACATATTTGTTGCCACTTTTTGGAGTTTCAAAGTCACTGCCATTATCATATGTAACATTATCAACTTTAATCTTATATCCTTTATAGTCGATATTTTGACCAACTTTATATTGTTTATTTAGTGCAGATGTAGAATTATTTGTCTTTTTTGTAGTTCCTTTAGTGGTTTTTACACCTTTTGAAGAACTACTATCTTTTGAATCATTGCCACCAATCATAGCAAATAAGACAAAAAGAACTATAACAATTATTACCCAAATCCACCAAACTTTATACCATGGCTTTACTTGTCTTTCAGGCATTATTTATCTCCTTTAGCTGGTTTTTGTAAAAAATCAAAAACAACCGCAATAATCAATAATACAATTGATGGGAAAGCTAAGGCCATTGTTATACCGGATAATAGGCTTCCAATAATTCCTAGTACAGCACCAACAACAGAAATATTTACTTGTTTTGCGTAGTAAAATGCCATTGGCGTAATTAGTGCATATCATTTTATATGGGTAATCCAGTTGCTGAAGCTAATTACTTTTTAAAGCATGTTAAATAATGCGGATTAGATAAATCTACCTTGTTAGCTATTGATGTAGAAGATGGCTCCCTAAGTGGCAATCTTACCGCACAAACTAATCAATTCTTAGATGTTCTATATAATGCTGGTTATCACAACTTAGCAGTCTACTCAATGGAATCATGGTTTGGATCTAAAATCATGATTAACAAATTGCATTATAGTCCTAATATTTGGGTTGAAAATATTAGTTATGAACCAAAAATGAAATATGATGCATGGCAATACACATGGACTGGATATGCTGGTGATAGTGATGTCGATTTAAGTTTAGATAAAACTGGCCACTTTACAAGTTTTGAAAAGCCTAAACAATCTACTTACTGGCAAAAAGGTAAGCTCTTTGAAGCTAAATCCATGCTTAACACATACTCTGACCTACACTTAAAGAGTAAACGTGAACCTAGATTTGGAGCTAAGTCATGCTTCTACGCCGATGTTGTGAAAGATGGCAAAGTTACAAGATTAAAAACTCATTTAGGCTATGTAAGTGCCAATAAAGACTTTTTACACCGAGTTAAATAATAATATAAAAAAATACCTACTAACTAAATTAATAGCTAGTAGGTATTTTTTTGTTTTTTAATCGAATGTTATGACCTATCAGAATCATAACATAGAGAAGATATGAATATCTCCTTACTTCACAATTCATATTATAGTTAATACTTATATATAAAGTCAACTATATTAACTTGTATTTTAATATATTCAAACTCTGATATAATTACATAGGCAATTTGTTTCTGATCAGTAGTCTATCAGCTGCTAATTAGAATTATGCAAATGCCAATTTATATCAGAGAGGAGGTGTGAATATGCCCTCCTTACTTCACATTATTGAGGCAGTATTAATTTCATTAACTGCAGCAATAATTAGGGATTTAATCTATTTTGCTATTAAGAAACTTAAGAAGTAATTTAGATTAAATGTAAAGACATACTATCTATTAATTTAGTTAGTATGTCTTTTTTTATTTAGAATACATTTTCTTTAAGCTCTGGAAGAAAATTAAGGGATTTTATAAATTAGATCCTGATAATAGGAAACGTGTTTTTGAATTAACCAATAAACTTTATAGAATGATTTATATTCTATTTATACTTGCAGATATTGTAATATTTTCGTCTTTAATCTTTAGTTAAGCTTTGTGAAATGCTTTATAAAGCCTAATTTCCTACGATTATAATCTCAAATATATTTCGTTTATTCAAGAAAAATAAGCAATATGAATAATAAAAACCATCTTGTCACAATTCAGTGATAGAGTGGTTTTCATATTATATTTATTTTTCATTTAAGAATAATAGTTCAGGTTTTTCAGTAACAAATTCTTCGATATGTTCTTGAAAGTTTATTAAATGTTTGGTTTTTAAACGAGCATATAAGTCTTCTTGGTTATCCGAATGTTCTAAGATTAAATATTTGTTTTCATTGTTAGTATTTTGATAATGAACATATGCCAAATTTTCTTTATCTTTCAATTAATTATTTACTAAATCATTAATAAATTTTAAATATTCAGCTTTTTTGTTGGGATCAACTGTCATTCTTACGTTTACTACAATCATGAATAACACTCCTTATTTTTATATAGCTTTTCTTTTAAATATACTTTCTTAATCTCTAAAAATAAAGAATGCAATACAAAAGGTACCACATTCTTTATTAATTAACATTTGAACATTGCTGAAATCTTAAGAGCTAACTCTAACATAAATTCCATAATTAGGAACCTCCTATCTTTTAAAGTAGGATGCAATTTAATTATATCAATCTTATATGTTTATTAATTTCAATTATTATGTATACATTTATCAAATAAATTTATTATGTTGTTTAATAATTAAAAAATGCACAATGCATTATAAGCATCGCATCTATTTTTAGAAGAACCAAATCCAAACAAGAGTACTGATTGCTGAATTATGTATGCAATAAAGAATCTAAGATTTAAAATATTAAATTCAAACATTATTTTTATACTAATTAGACAACGTATTCAATTATTATTCTTTTTAAATCTGGAGATTAGGATATTTTTTAATATAAATGATATAATTAATCTATAACTTTTAAGGAAAAGAGTTTTAGTTTATGAAGAAAAAAGTTATAACAGTATTTACAATCCTCTTTACTTTTATTATATTATCCTTTCAATTATTTGGCCTAGCCAAGAGTAACATTAATGCATTGGCCGATAATAAAAGAATTGGTTTAACTTTGGATTGTTCAAGAGTTTATTACTCTACTGATAAAATAAAACAATATATTAATTTATTAAGTAAAAATAAAGCAACCTATTTGCAATTACATTTAAACGACAATGAAAACTTTGGAATTGAAAATTCTACCTTAAACCAAACTGTTGATAATGCTACTAAAAAGGGTGATGTTTATTATAATAAAAAAACGCATCTACCATTTTTAAGTAAAGATCAGTTATTGGATGTTATTCAGTATGGTTATGAAAAAGGAATTCAAGTTGTACCAGAGATAGATTTACCTGGTCATGCCCAATCTTTATTTAGACTGTTATCTTATACAAAAAATGGTAACAAGACGGTGAAAAGATTAAGGAATGCTGATGGATACAATGAAATGTTTTATGGTAAGAAAGAAACTATTAATTTATCTAAAAAAATATTAAGCGAATATGTAGGAATGATACCTAAAGGATTTTACTTTAGCGTAGGCGCTGATGAAATTACTATTAACAACAGAAAAGATCAAAATGCAGCAGTTAAATATATAAATAGTATTGATGACTATATAAACTCTAAAGGTTTAAAGTTAGAGATGTGGAATGATAGCTTTCATAAAGCAGTTCTTAAAAAGTATCATAAAAACATATTGATTAATTATTGGAGCCTTAGTGGCGATGTTAGTGATAAAGAAGACTACGAAGCTAATATTAAATTGCGTGCTACTTTACCACAACTGAACGCTGCTGGTTTTAAAACGATTAATTATAATAGTTACTACTTATATATAATTACTGATCCACTTTCTTTTACTAAGTCTTCAATTAAAGAGTGGCGGGATGATATTAATAAATGGAAAATGAATATGTGGAATGATGAGTCACTTAAGCAAAAAACTAACAGCAAAAATAATATAGGTGCTTCATTATCTATATGGGGAGAATATCCAAATAAATACGATGGAGATAGTACTTATAAAAATACTGAATATTTTGTTAATTATTTTCTTAAAAAAGCACGTAATTACTAAAGTAAATTAATTAATTAGACAAATTATGTTATATTTATATTGTATTACATAATTTTTAAGGAGTTTATAATGTTAAAATTAAACGTAAATACCAATCTTGGTAACCAAGAAATTAAATTATCTGATAATAGTACGGGTCAATTATCAGGAGTTAGAATTCCTGTTGGCATGGGACAACAAGTGGTTCAATGGACATTTATTTCAACTGGTCAAAAACATGAAAACTTTGTATATACAGGTCAATTATCAGAAGGCCAAATTATTAATTCTATGAATAATTCGGACCAATATAAAATTCATTTAGAAAAATAATAAAAAGCACACGTATGTGTGCTTTTTATTCTATATATTTTGTTATTAAATTAATTGATAGTAAAATAATATTATCCTGTTATGAAAGTTGAGTGAGTAATTTGAAGGTTGGAATTGATAAAATTGGTTTTTATTCACCTAATAAATATATTGATATGGTGGATTTAGCAAATGCCAGAAATGAAGATCCAAATAAATATTTAATTGGAATTGGTCAAAAAAAGCAAGCTGTAATTCCTAATACTCAAGATGTTGTAACGATGGCTGCAAATGCTAGCCAAAAAATTATTAATGAAGATGATAAGAAGAGTATTGACTTGATAATCTTTGGGACAGAAACTGGTGTCGATAATTCAAAATCAGCGGCTATATATTTGCAGAATTTATTAAATTTAAATGCATCTGCTCGTGCTTTTGAAATAAAACAAGCGTGTTATGGTGCAACTGCAGGGTTACAAATGGCCAAAGAATATGTAACTAATCATCCTGATAAAAAAGCTTTAGTAATTGGTGCTGATATTGCTAGATATGGTCTTAATACCCCTGGTGAAGTAACACAAGGTGGTGGTGCTATTTCTATGATAGTTTCATCTGATCCTTCAATTGCTTCGTTCGACGGTGAAAGTGCATTTCATTCAGATGATATAATGGATTTTTGGCGCCCACTATATCGAACAGAGGCAGTTGTAGATGGACACTATTCTAATAACGTTTATGTGGATTTCTTTAAAAATACTTGGGATAAATATAATCAAATGAATGGACTCTCAATTAATGATTATAAAGCTATAACTTTCCATTTGCCTTATGTAAAAATGGGGATTAAAGGTCTAAGAGCAGTTTTACCTGAAGCATCTGAATTAAAGCAAGAAGAATTGAAGAATGAGTTTAATGTTAGCAAAATATATAGTGAAAATATTGGTAATCTATATACAGGTTCATTATATTTAAGCTTTTTATCACTAATTAATAATTCTAATGATTTAAAAACTGGAGATAGAATTGGTCTGTTTAGCTATGGGTCTGGAGCTCAAGGAGAATTTTTCTCAATGAAATTAGAACGTAGTTTTAAAAATAATTATTCAATAGAAGAAATTGACTCAATGATGAATAGCAGAAAAAAATTAACCATCAGTGAATATGAAACAATCTTTAATCAATGGCTTCCTATCAAAAATATTAATATGGAGCTAGACTGGAAATCTGATGATGCCGAATTTTTCTTAAAAGAATTAAAAGATAATCAAAGAATTTATGATCATAAATAGGGGAATTTAATATGAATTTATATTTAGCTAGTCCATTTTTTGATGACGAACAAATTGATAGAATTTATAAAATAGAAAATGCTTTAGCAAAAAATACTACAGTAAGTAATGTATTTAGTCCTAGAAAATCAGAAATTAATGATTGCGAAGTTGGAACCCAAGAGTGGTCAAAAAAAGTATTTAAATTAGATACTGATGAAATAAAAAAAGCTGATGCCATTATCGCAATTATCGACTACGTTGAAGATAATGTAGATAGTGGGACAGCTTTTGAAATTGGATATGCCAAAGCTATAAATAAGCCAATTATTATTTTTCATGAAAAAGATAATAACGTTAACTTAATGTTAAGTAATAGCTCAATTGCTTATTTAACTAAGTTTGAAGAAGTACAAGATTATGATTTTAATAATTTACCAGAATCTTACTATGAAGGAAAAGTATTTTAATTAATGTTATCTCTATATAAACCAATTACTTTTCCTAATATTTTAACGTTATTTAATATAATTGGACTCATATAATCATTTTCAGGTTGTAGCCTATAGTGATTACTTTCTTTAAAGAATTTCTTGCATGTTGCTTCGTTTTTATCGTTCATTGCAATGACAACATCGCCATTTTCGGCAGTTGATTGTTTTTTGACAATAACTTTATCATTATCAAAGATCCCAATATTAATCATGCTTTCACCCTTTATGTTTAGCATAAAAATATCACTATCATTATTGAATTGGTCAGGCAAAGAAAAGTATTCATTTGAATTCTCTACTGCAAGAATTGGTTCACCAGCAGCCACATTCCCTAATATTGGTATTTTATTTGAATGTGAATTAATGCCTAATTGATTTAAGCCTGCTTCTGTGATTTCAATTGCTCTGGGCTTAGCATTATTTTTGATCAAAAGTCCTTTTTGTGATAAACGACTTAAATGTCCATGCACAGTTGAAGTAGATGCTAAGCCCATTTCTTTACCAATTTCTCTTACTGTTGGGGGATAACCTTGATCATTAATTGAGTTCCAAATGAATTTTAAAATATTTATTTGTTTAGAAGATACTTTATCTTTTGGTAAGGTCATATAAAACGCCTCAATTCTTGATTTTATTTAGCTTTAATATTAGCATAATAAGAAAATGTAAACAAATGTTCGTAATTTTATAACAAGGAGATTTTAAAATGGCAGAAGACAAAGTATTAAAAGAATTGATTCCTAGAATAAATGAATTATCTAAAAAGAAAAAGGAACAAGGATTGACTGAAGCTGAAGATGCTGAAAGAAAAGAGTTACATCAAAAATATTTAAAACGTTTTAAAGAAAATATGAGAAGCCAAATTGAAATGGTTCAGGTTTATAATAAAAAAGGTAAGGAAATAACTTCTGACAAAGTTAAAAACATTCAACGTAAAAAAGGCCTCCGTGACAACTAACTGATTAAAAATAATTTTGAATTTTATTTACACTTTGTGTAGAATAAATTATATGTTTGTATATGAAGCTAGGAGGGATATCTGTGAATACATTTCTATGGATTGTGATTGTTTTAGTAGCATTAATCCTAGGATTAATCGGTGGATTCTTTATGGCTCGTAAGTATATGGAAAAATATCTTAAAGATAATCCACCAATTAATAAAGATCAATTAAGAGCAATGATGTTGCAAATGGGACAAAAACCATCTACTAAAAAATTAAATCAAATGATGAACAGCATGAAAGCTCATGCTAAATAAATAAAAAAGGATTAAAATCCAATGGATTTTAATCCTTTTCTTTTTTGGCTGGATCTATATATTTAAAATTAGGATTTATTTCATCATCTAATTTATCAAATGCATCTTGCATTTGTTGTTCTATTTTACTTTGACCATTATCATTTAATTTTAGCTTTTTTTCGATATATATTGGTTCTCCAAAATTGATAGTAGATTGTTTTCTAGAGAATAGTGATTTAAACGTTAATGGTCCTTGATAAGTAGCCGGAAGTAAAGGAGTCTTAGATAATTTTGAAATTAAAGTAGCTCCACCCTTTAAACTTTGTGAATGTCTAGTTCCAGACGGGAAAATAATTAGTGACTTATCTGACTTTTGTAAAATTTTGACTGGTTCTTTTATAACTGATGGGCCCGGATCCTCTCTGTCTACACTTAATACATTTGCATGTACTAAAATATATCTTAAAACAGGGTTCTTGAATAACTCTTTTTTTGCCATAAATGCGAATTCCTTAGGACTGGCAGCTAAGGCATAGTATAATGGGTCAAACCAAGTTCTATGTGGTGCAACCAAGACATAATTACCTTCAGGAATCCTATTTTTGTGTTCAAATTTAGGTTTACCATTTATTGTATATAAAATAACTCTAGCTAATACTCTTAAAAAAGAATACATACATGTTGCTCCTCTCGATACTTTATAAAACAATAATATTCTATTATCATTATTATATGCAAGCTAAAATTAAGGTGGAAATTAAATTGAACAAATTATTATACGAGAACGAAAGAATTGATCAATTATATAGTAACAATTTTAAAATTATCCAAAACCCTGATGTCTTCTCTTTTTCTCTAGATGCAGTTCTTTTGGCTAACTTTGCTAAATTACCTAATAAGTGTAGGTCTAAGACTGTAGATTTATGTGCTGGAAATGGTGCAGTTGGAATATTTATGTCACATAAGACTAATGGCAAAATATTTGAAATTGAGTTACAAGATAGACTTGCTGATATGGCTAAAAGAAGTGTTTTATTAAATAATTTAGAAGATAAGATAACGGTTATTAATTCTGATCTATCAAGGTTTAATAATTATCTTGATAAAGATTCAATTGATGTTATAACCTGTAATCCACCATATTTTCCTGATTTGCCTACAAGTAAAAAGAATCCTAATAAATATTTAGCAATTGCTAGACATGAAATTACTACTAATTTAGAAGCAATAATGGCTGCAAGTAGCGACATGTTAAAAACTAATGCAAAAATTTATTTAGTTTATCGTCCAGATCGATTGGTTGAAATTATGGATGTTATGTTAAAACATGGCTTAGCGCCTAAAAAGTTACAATTTATATATCCACGAAAAAATAAAGACTCTAATATGGTACTAATTGAGGGTATTAATAAAGGTAAAAAATCTGGGATGAAAATTTTACCTCCAATAATTACATATAAAGATGATAGTGATCAATATAGTGATTATGTAAGGAAAATTTTATATGGTAAATAAATATTATATGTATGTATTATTGTGTGGCGATAATTCTCTATATGGTGGATTTACTAATGACTTAAATAAACGATTGTTAAAACATCAATCTGGTAATGGGGCAAAATATACTAGGTCTCATTTACCAGTTAAAATGATATATCATGAGTCATTTGAACATAAACGGGATGCTTTAAAAGCCGAATATGCGTTTAAACATCAATCTAGATATCAAAAAATACAATATCTTATAAACAATGGTGTAAGCAAAAATCTTTTTCAATAATTATTTAATTTTAATATTGATTAATTATTGTTAATGATTTATCATTATATTTGGTAATTTAATTACTAATTCACACTCAATGTGATAATTTGGCTAGTGCTTTTTAATAAGTCACCATATTAGTTGATCATTGAGGAGGAAAAAACTATTTGGAGGGCTATTATAATGGCTGTTATTTCTATGAAACAATTGTTAGAAGCTGGTGTTCACTTTGGACACCAAACTCGTCGTTGGAATCCTAAGATGAAGAAGTACATCTTTACTCAACGTAATGGTATTTACATCATTGATTTACAAAAGACTGTAAAGATGATTGATAATGCGTACAAATTCGTTAAGGATGAAGCATCAAAAAATGCTGTATTCTTATTTGTAGGTACTAAAAAGCAAGCACAAGATTCTATTCAAGAAGAAGCAACTCGTGCTGGACAATTTTACGTTAATCACCGTTGGTTAGGTGGAACTTTAACTAACTGGGATACTATCCAAAGTCGTATTAAATACTTAAAAGATCTTAAGAAAATGGCCGAAGACGGTACTTTTGAAAGATTACCTAAGAAAGAAGTTTCTTTATTGAAGAAACAAACTGAAAAGTTAGAAAAATTCTTAGGTGGTATTGAAGATATGCCTAAGATTCCTGATGTTATGTTTATTGTTGATCCTCGTAAAGAACAACTTGCTGTTAACGAAGCTCACAAATTAAATATTCCTATCGTTGCTATGGTTGATACTAACACTAACCCAGACGATATCGATGTAATTATCCCATCAAATGATGATGCTATTCGTGCTGTTCGCTTAATTACTTCTAAGATGGCAGATGCTATTGTTGAAGGTAACCAAGGCGAAGAAGAAGTTGACGAAAACACTTTCAAAGATGGAAATGATTCAAAAGATGAAAGTGAAAACAAATAATTAATTAAATAATTATTTATATTTGTGCACTTAGGCTGACTCATGTGTTTGGACCGAAAGGCCTAATGCAGAGTCAGCTTTTTTTATAAAAAATATTAAATATTTTAAGGAGGCCATTTAAATGGCAAAAATTACTGCTTCTCAAGTAAAAAACTTACGTGACAAAACTAGTGTAGGTATGATGGATGCTAAAAAAGCCTTAGTTGCTTCTGATGGTGACGAAAAAGCTGCTTTAGAGTTTTTACGTGAAAAAGGTATTGCAAAGGCTGAAAAGAAGAGTGATCGCGTTGCTAATGCAGGTTTAACACGTGTTGTTACTAATGGTAATTCAGCTGCTATTGTTGAAATCAATGCCGAAACAGACTTTGTTTCTGGTAATGATGACTTCAAAGACTTAATTGATATGGTTGCAGCTAAGATTGTTGAAGAACAACCTGCTGATGTTGAAGCTGCACTTAAACTGGATGTTGATGGTGAAACTATCAATGACAAGATCATTAACACAACTCAAATTACTGGTGAAAAAATTACTTTACGTCGTTTTGAAATCTTTAATAAAGATGACGATGCTAATTTTGGTGCTTACTTGCATAATGGTGGTTTAATTGGTGCTCTAGTACAAATTAAGGGTGCTAATGAAGAAGTTGCTAAGCATGTTGCTATGCATATTGCTGCTACTAACCCTGAATACTTAGATAGAAATTCTGTTCCTTCAGATCGTTTAGATAAAGAACGTGAAGAATTGAAGAAAGAAGCCTTAGATGAAGGTAAGCCAGAAAAAATTGTTGAAAAAATGGTTGAAGGCCGTCTAAACAAATTCTTATCAGAAATTAGTTTAGCCGACCAAGAATTCGTTATGGATTCTGACAAAACTGTTGCTCAATTCGTTAAAGATAATGGTGGAGAACTTGAAGCTTTTGCTCGTTACGAAGTTGGAGAAGGTATCGAAAAAGAAGAACAAAGTTTTGCTGACGAAGTAAATAGTCAAATTAAATAATTTAAATATTTAAAATAAGGAGGGTGTGCTATATTTTGGCACTCCCTTTTTTACATTTTACTTAATTTTATTTTATTAATCTGTTTTTGTTATTTATGTTATGCTAAAATTATATTGATGAATTATTTTAATGGAGGAAGTTCAATGTCAGACGTAAAATACAAACGTATCGTCTTGAAACTAAGTGGTGAAGCCTTAGCTGGAGATAAAGGATTTGGAATTAATCCTCCAGTTATTAAAAAAATTGCCGAAGAAATAAAAGAAGTATGTAAATTAGGTATCCAAGTTGCCATTGTTGTCGGTGGTGGTAACATGTGGCGTGGTGTTGCTGGTGCCAAAATGGGAATGGAAAGAACTCAGGCTGATTATGTTGGAATGCTTGCAACCATAATGAATGGACTTTCATTACAAGATAATTTAGAATCAATTGATGTTCCCACCAGAGTGCAAACTTCAATTGAAATGAGACAAATTGCTGAACCATACATCAGAAGAAAGGCTGTTCGTCATTTGCAAAAAAATCGAGTAGTTATTTTTGCTGGTGGTACTGGTAATCCATACTTTTCCACTGATACTACAGCTGCTTTGAGAGCTGCTGAAGTTCATGCTGATGCTATTTTAATGGCTAAAAATGGCGTAGATGGAATTTATTCTGCTGATCCTAATGAAAATCCAAATGCTGTTAAGTATGATGAATTAACCCAAATGGATATTATTAACAAAAATTTAAATGTTATGGATACTACTGCAAGTTCATTATCAATGGATAATAATATTCCTTTGGTAGTATTTAATTTAAATGAAAGTGGAAATATTAAAAAGGTTGTTCAAGGTGAAAAGATTGGAACAACTGTTAGGGGGAAATAATTAATGGTTACTTCAAAAGAAGTTTTAGATAATGCAAAAAATAAAATGCAAAAAACTACCGAAGCATTAAAACATGATTTAGGTGGTATTCGTGCTGGTCGTGCTAACCCAAGTTTATTATCAGGTGTTACGGTTGATTATTATGGTGCTACTACTCCATTAAATCAAATTGCTGCAATTACAGTTCCTGAAGCTAGAGTTATTATGATTAGTCCTTATGATAAATCAGCTTTAAATAATATTGAAAAAGGTATCTTGGAAGCAGACTTAGGAATTAATCCAGCTAATGATGGAGACAAAATTAGAATGGTTGTTCCACAATTAACTGAAGAACGTCGTGCTGAAGTTTCTAAAAAAGTTAAAGCAACTGGGGAAAGTAATAAAGTTGCCATTAGAAATGTTAGACGTGAAGCAATGGATGCAGTTAAAAAGGGAAATAAGAGTGATGATTTCAATGATGATGAAGCACATCGCCTTGAAGATCAAGTTCAACAATTAACTGATAAAGAAATTAAACATGTCGATCAAATCGTTTCTGATAAAGAAAACGAAGTAATGAACGGATAAGGGAGATATTTATGGCAGAACAAGAATTAACCCCAGGTACAAAAGATTTTGAAAAAATGATTTTCAAATTAAATAAGGATATGGATAATTCCAATATTCAAGCTTTAGAATATAATGGTAATAAGTTACAAGAAATTCAGGATGACGTATATGTAATGCCTGCTTATGTTACTGATGATTTTAATTTATTCTTTGTTATTTCTAAATTAATCGAAGATGATTGGATTGTTGCATTCACTCAAGCTACTATTGAAGATAAGAATGAAATTACTGATTTGACAGATCCAATTCCTACAGGTAAAGGTTTAAATATGCTTGGTGAACAAAGTGCGGCAGATGCAAACCAATTATTGAAATATTTCCAAACATTAGTTGATACTAAACGTGGAGAATGGAGACTAATTCAATAAAATTTAATTGGCAAATTAGGATGAGAATATTACTCATCCTTTATTTGTTTATAGTTAATTTATAGGTGATAATATGTTTAATAAAAATAATTCATTTGAAGAGCGCCAATTAGATCCTAATAACATTCCCGCTCACATTGCTATTATTATGGATGGAAATGGAAGATGGGCTAAACAAAGGCATTTGCCTAGAATTGCTGGCCATAAACAAGGAATGGAAGTTGTTAGAACTATAACTAAGTCTGCCAGTAATCTCGGTGTTAAGGTATTAACTTTATATGCTTTTTCTACTGAAAATTGGCATCGTCCTGATAAAGAAGTTAACTATTTATTAGGATTACCGGAACGTTTTTTTAATAAGTTTGTTCCAGAATTAATAGAAAACAATGTTAAAGTAAATGTCATGGGAGAAATTGATAAATTGCCAAATAGTACTAAGAATGCTGTGCAAAAGGCGATTCATGATACTAAAGATTGTAATGGAATGATTTTAAATTTTGCTTTGAATTATGGTAGTCACGATGAAATTGTTTCAGCAATAAAAAAAATATCTAGTCGAGTTAAAAATGGTGATTTAAGTGTTGATGATATCAATAACGATATTGTTGAAGAATCTTTAATGACAGCTAATCTTAAGAACTTATCTAATCCTGATTTATTAATTAGAACTAGTGGAGAAGAACGTTTATCCAATTTTCTTCTTTGGCAAGTTGCTTATAGTGAATTTGTTTTTGATCAAACCAAATGGCCTGATTATAAAGATTCTAATTTGAAAGAATGCATTTATGAATATCAAAATCGTCACCGTCGATTTGGTGGCTTAAAAAATAAATAAATTGAGGAATTAAGAATGAAACAAAGAGTTTTAACTGCGATTATCGCGTTGATAATTTTTATTCCAATTGTTTTAATTGGTGAAATATTTATAGATATTGCGGCTTTATTATTAGGAATAGTTGCTGTATCTGAAGTTTTAGTTATGAAAAAGAAACTTGTTGTATCTCCTGAAGCGATGCTTTCTTTTTTAGGTGTTGCAATAGTGATCGCTCCTGATCAATGGTATTCACATTTACCAAGCTTTTTATCAGCACAATTTTTATTTTATATAGTCATTATGTTGTTGTTGCTTAGAAATGTATTTACTAAAAATAGATTCTCATTTGATGACACAGGTGTAATGACTTTAGCGATGCTATATATAGGCGTTGGGTTTCATTATTTTATTTTAGCTAGATATGATAGCATAGCTACTTTATTTTATGCGCTATTTATTGTCTGGTTAACCGATAGTGGAGCCTATATATTTGGCAAGCAATTTGGTAAACATAAGTTGGCCCCGCATGTTAGTCCTAATAAAACGTGGGAAGGTTCAGTTTGTGGGTCTTTAATAGCTACTATAATAGGAACTATTTGGATGTTAATGTATAATATTGGAAATGTTTCAATTTTAGGAGCAGTTGTTATAACCATTGTACTTTCTATTGTTGGACAATTTGGAGATTTAGTAGAATCATCATTAAAACGTTTTTACAGAGTTAAAGATTCTGGAAAAATTTTGCCCGGACATGGTGGTATTCTAGATCGTTTTGATAGCTTGCTTTTTGTATTACCGATTCTACATTTATTCGGTATAATTTAGCTAATTATTTAAAGGAGCGATTTTTTTGATTATAACTATCATAGCTTTCATAATAGTTTTTGGAATTCTTGTATTTGTTCATGAATTTGGGCATTTTATAGTAGCTAAAAAATCTGGCATTATGGTTCGTGAATTTTCTATTGGAATGGGACCTAAATTATTTTATTATCGGCATAATTCTACAACTTATACTATTAGATTATTGCCATTAGGTGGATATGTTCGTATGGCTGGATCTGCCGATAATGAATCGCAAGAATTAGAGCCAGGAACACCTGTTAGTTTACAATTTGATGATAATCATATTGTAAATTCAATTAACACTAGTAAAAAGCAAACTTTATATCAAGGCTTACCTCTTGAAGTAACAAATTGTGATTTAGAAAATGATCTTTTTATTGAAGGTTATGAAAATGGTGATGAAGAGTCTAAAAAATTATATAAAGTTAGCCATGATGCAGTCATAATTGAGCATGATGGAACTGCCGTTCAAATAGCTCCTAAAGATGTTCAATTTCAAAATGCTCCAGTTTGGAAAAAATTAATTACTAATTTTGCTGGTATTTTTAATAATATTCTTTTAGCGATTATTGCATTTTCTATTTTGTCTTTTCTACAAGGTGGTGCACCTTCAAATACAAATACTGTTAATGTTCAACAAAATAATTCTGTTGCTAAAAATGCGGGAATCCAAAATGGCGATAAAATATTAAGTGTTGATGGACAAAAAACTAACACTTGGAAAGACTTAACTGTTGCCATTCAATCTAAACCAAATCAAAAAATTAATTTAAAGGTTTTAAACAATAAAACTGAGAAAAAAGTTTCTCTAACAACACAATCTGCTAAGAGTGGATCTACTAAATATGGAATTATCGGAGTATCCCAAACTCTAGATAATTCATTCATTGCAAAATCTTTATCTGGATTTAATCAAACATGGAATTTCACTAAACTATTAGTTACAAAATTAATATCTATGTTTTCTGGACATTTTAGTCTAAATGATTTGGGAGGACCAGTGGCAATTTTTGCTAATACTTCTCAAGCTGCAAAGTTAGGAATTGAAGGAATAGTATATTTTATAGCTTTCTTATCAATTAACTTGGCTATTATTAACTTTATTCCAATTCCTGCATTAGATGGTGGTAAAATATTATTGAACATTATTGAAGCGATTAGAAGAAAGCCAGCATCAGAAAAAGTTGAAACGATTGTTACTTTAATTGGTTTTGCCTTTATTGTTGTTCTTATGATTTTGGTTACTTTAAATGATATACAAAGATATTTTTTACATTAATTAAGTAAAACTAAAGGAGATTTTTATGAAACAGTCTAAAATGTTAATTCCCACATTAAAGGAGGCTCCAAAAGGAGCTGAAGCGTTAAGTCATCAATTAATGCTTAGAGCTGGATATATTAAACAAGTTTCAGCGGGAATGTATGCCTATTTACCACTGGCATATCGAGTAATTTCTAAAATTGAAAATATTGTTAGAAAAGAAATGAATAGCATTGATGCAAATGAAACATTAATGCCTGCTGTTTTACCAGCCAAATTATGGGAAGAATCAGGACGTCTAGAAACCTATGGACCTGAATTATTTAAATTAAAAAATCGCCATGATACTGATTTTATCTTAGGACCAACCCATGAAGAAACATTTACCAGTTTAATTAGAGATTCCATAAAATCATATAAAAAATTGCCTTTGATTTTATATCAAATTCAACCTAAATATCGTGATGAAAATCGCCCACGCTATGGATTATTACGTGGTCGTGAATTTATTATGGAAGATGGGTATTCATTTTCGATTGATGATACAGATTTAGATAAAATCTATAATAATATGGAAAACGCATATCGAGTAATTTTTGATAAAATTGGTTTGAATTACAGAACTATCATCGGTGATGGTGGAGCAATGGGGGGATCTGATTCTATTGAATTTTCTGCTCCTGCTGCAGTTGGAGAAGATACAATTGTTTACTCAGATGATAGCGACTATGCTGCTAATTTAGAAATGGCAAAAAGTATGTTAGAACCTAGTCAAGGACATCCTGAATTAAATGATATAGATAAAGTTGTTGCTCTAAATGTTAAGGGGATTGAAGATGTTGCGACATCTTTTGATACCGATAAAGATAATATTATTAAGAGCGTTTTATTTATAATTGATTCAAAGCCAGTATTAGTAATGGTGCGTGGTAATGATGAAATTAATGATGTTAAGGTCAAAAATTATTTTAATGGTTCTCAATTAGTATTAGCCAATGAAAAACAAATTGAAGAATATATGGGTGCTAACCTTAATTACGTTGGTCCATTTAATGTAAAAGATGACGTCAAAATCTTGGCTGATAATAATATTAAAAATATGCATAATGTTTATGTTGGATCTAATGAAGATGGTTATTATTTTGCTAATGTTAATCCAACTAGAGATTTTGAAAATGTTTCTTATAATGATTTAAGAACTGTTAAAGAAGGAGAAATTTCTCCTGATGGTTCAGGAGTATTAAAATTTACTCGTGGCATTGAAATTGCGCATATCTTTAAACTAGGAACTAGATACTCTAAAGATTTAGGCGCTACTGTATTGGATGATAATGGGCGTCAAAAGCCAGTAGTTATGGGTTCATATGGTATTGGAATTAGTAGGTTATTAACAGCAGTTGCTGAACAACAATCTGATGAAAATGGATTGGTTTGGCCTAAAAATATTTCTCCATTTGATATTCATTTAATTCCCGTTAATGTCAAAAAAGATGATCAAGTTAAAGTATCTAATGAAATTGAAAAAGGTTTATTGGATAACGGATATGAAGTATTAACCGATGATAGGAAAGAACGAGCAGGTGTTAAATTTGCTGATTCTGATTTGATTGGTATTCCTATAAGAATTACTGTAGGTAAAAAAGCTACTGATGGAATAGTTGAAATTAAAATCAGAAAAACTGGTGAAACTATCGAAGTTAAAAAAGAAGAAGTTGTTAACACTGTTCAAATCTTATTTAAAGATTTGAAATAGTTAGAAAAAAGATCAGTTTGAATTATATAACTGATCTTTTTTCAGCTTTTATATATTGGAGGTTTAGTCTTTGTTAGATAAAGAGAAACTGTTTCTAAAATTAATAAATCAACTCCAATTCAATGGGGATGAGACTTACTTTAAAAATGGTCAAATTGAGCAAATTGAAATTCATAAAAAATCCAAAGCTTGGACATTCTTTTTAAATTTGCCAAATATTTTACCTTATGAAGTTTTTGTGGATTTTTATAATCGGTTTCATGCGACTTTTGATGAAATTGCCCATTCTTCTTTAAATATATCAACTCAAAATAGTGAATTTGATAATAAAATTTTAGGAAAATATTGGAATTGGGTAGTGAAAAATACTGATATTTCTGAATCTTTAAAGCAAGAATTACTTAAACATAATGACTTAAAGCTGAATAATCAAAGAGTTGAATATATTGCTGAAAATGAAATTGTCAAAAACTTTTTGGTTAGCAAAGCTTTAGAACCAATTGAAGAAACTTATCAGAAACTTGGTTTTCCCAAGTTTAATATTCATGTTTATGTTGATGAAAGTGCTTCTCAAGAAAAAATAAAGGATTTTCAGATTCAAAAAGAAAAACGTGATGCACAATTAGCTCAAAAAGCAGTAAAAGCAATTAAAGAATCTACTGCTAAAAGACAAAAAAATAGTAATAAAGCGGTTCCTAAAGGCAAAGTAATGATTGGTAGACCAATTAAGAATGATGCTGAAATTACTAAAATGAGTGATATTATTCAAGAAGAAAGACTAGTTATTATTAATGGCCATATTTTCGATAAAGAAATTAGATCATTGCGTTCTGGTCGTCAATTGATGATTTTAAAAGTTACTGATTATTCATCGTCTATTGAAATTAAGAAATTTTCTAATAATGAGGATGATGAAAATCAATTTGCTGCTATTCAAGAAGGCGATTGGATTAAAGCCCGCGGTGGAGTACAAGAAGATAATTATACTCATGAATTAACATTAAATGCTTATGACATTAATCCTTTAAAACATGAAGAACGCAAAGATAACGCTGAAAATAAACGTGTTGAACTTCATTTACACACACAGATGAGTCAAATGGATGCTACTAATAGTATTAGTGATTTTGTTTCGAGAGCCAAAAAATGGGGGCAATCAGCAATCGCTATTACAGATCATGCTGCCGTTCAGGGCTTTCCTTTTGCATATACTGCTGCTAAAAAGAATGATATGAAAATGATCTACGGGGTTGAGGCTAACGTTGTAGATGATGGAGTTCCAATCACTTTTAATGCCGATGATCGTGAATTATATGATGCAACTTATGTAGTATTCGATATTGAAACTACTGGTTTATCAGCAATCTATGATAATGTAATTGAAGTTTCAGCTGTTAAAATGCAACATGATAATGTAATTGACCAGTTTGAAGAATTTATTGATCCAGGATTTCATTTATCTGATTTTACTACACAATTAACTTCAATCACTGATGAAATGGTTCAAGGATCTAAACCTGAAGAAGAAGTTTTTAAACTCTTTAGGGACTTTTGCGGTGATTCAATTGTTGTTGGACATAATGTTACATTTGATGTTGGTTTTATGAATGTTGGTTATGCCAAATATGGCATGGAAAAAATTCAAAATCCTATCATTGATACTTTACCTTTAGCACGATTTTTATATCCTAATTTTAAAAGCTACCGTTTAAATACTTTAGCTAAAAAATTTGATGTTTCTCTTGAACACCATCATAGAGCTGTTTATGATGCTGAAAGTACGGGACATTTAAACTATATTTTTGTTAAGGAAGCTGAAGATAAATATGGTATTACTAAAGTAGATGAGTTTAACGCCCATATGAGCGAACATGATGCTTACAAGCATGCACGACCATTTCATGCAATCTTACTCGCTAAAACTCAATCTGGGTTAAAAAATATGTTTAAATTAATTTCCCTATCTAATGTGAAATATTTTTATCGAGTTCCTAGAATTCCTAGAAGCGTTTTAGAAAAGTATCGAGAAGGTATTTTAGTTGGGTCTGCTTGTTCAAGTGGTGAAGTTTTTACATCAATGATGCAAAAAGGTAAACAAGAAGCTGCTGAAAAAGCAAAATTTTATGACTATTTAGAGGTTCAACCTAAAGCCGCTTATAAGCCTTTAATTGATTCCCAATTAATTCATGATGAAAAACATTTAGAAGAAATTATTTCTAATATGGTGGAAACTGGTCAAGAACTTGAAAAACCAGTAGTTGCTACTGGAGACGTGCATTATCTTGATCCTCATGACTATATTTATCGAAAAATTTTAATTAATTCTCAAGGTGGAGCTAATCCATTGAATCGTCAAGAATTACCAGACGTTCATTTTCTTACTACTAATGAAATGTTAGACAATTTTAAATTCTTAGGTGACGAATTGGATAATAAGATTGTAGTTGAAAATTCTAATAAAGTTGCTGATATGATTGATGATGATATTCACCCAGTTCTTGATAAATTATATACGCCTCATATGCAGGGGGCTGAAGATGAAATCAAGAATAGTACAATGGATAAAGCACATGAACTGTATGGTGATCCTTTACCTGAAATAATTCAAAAACGTTTAGATCGAGAATTGAAGAGTATTATTGGAAATGGGTTCTCTGTTATTTATTTGATTGCTAAACGTTTAGTATCTAAAAGTAATAAAGATGGTTATTTGGTAGGTTCTCGTGGATCTGTTGGTTCTAGTTTAGTTGCTACTATGGCAGGAATAACTGAGGTTAATCCTTTGCCACCACACTATCGTTGTCCTAAATGTAAATATTCTCATTTCTTTACAAAAGGAGAATATGGTTCTGGATATGATTTACCCCATAAAGAATGTCCAAATTGTGGGACTTTAATGACGGGTGATGGACATAATATTCCTTTCGAAACTTTCTTAGGCTTTAAAGGAAATAAGGTTCCTGATATTGATTTAAACTTTTCTGGTGATTATCAACCAATCGCTCATAACTATTTAAAAGTTCTTTTCGGTGAAAAAAATGTTTATCGTGCTGGAACAATTGGCACAGTTGCTGATAAAACTGCTTATGGATTCGTAAAAGCCTATGAACGTGATACAGAACAAGTAATTAGAGGAGCTGAAATTGATCGGTTAGCTAAAGGTGATACTGGAGTTAAGCGAACTACTGGACAACATCCTGCTGGTATAATTATTGTGCCCGACGATATGGATATTTTTGATTTTACACCAATTCAATATCCAGCTGATGATCAAAATGCCGCTTGGGAGACTACTCATTTTGATTTCCATTCAATTCACGATAATATTTTGAAGATGGATGTTTTAGGTCATGATGATCCGACTATGATTAGAACACTCCAAGATTTGTCAGGTATTGATCCTCAATCCATACCAATGGATGATCCTGGGGTTATGGGACTATTTTCTGGTACCGAGACAATTGGAGTCACTCCTGAACAAATACAATCAAAAACTGGGACTCTTGGAGTTCCTGAATTTGGTACTAAGTTTGTTAGAGGGATGTTAGAACAAACCAAACCTAATAATTATTCGCAGCTATTACAGATTTCAGGGTTATCTCATGGGACTGATGTTTGGCTAGGAAATGCTGATGAATTAATTAAGGAAGGCAAGGCTACTATTGCTAACGTTATTGGTTGTCGTGATAATATTATGACTGATTTAATCAATTGGGGATTAGATTCAGAAACCTCTTTCCAAATTATGGAATCGGTTCGTCATGGTCGTGGAATTCCAGATGAATGGCAAAAACAAATGCATGAAGCCAATATTCCCCAATGGTATATTGATTCTTGTTTAAAAATTAAATATATGTTCCCACGTGCGCATGCCGCTGCTTATGTTTTAATGGCTTTACGTGTTGCATACTTTAAAGTTTATTTTCCTTTAGTATATTACTGTGCATACTTCTCAGTGCGTGCTGATGATTTTGATTTAGTATCAATGTGTAATGGTAAAGAAAAAATAAAAATTAAAATGAAAGAAATTAATGATCAAGGTAATGATGCATCATCAAAAGACAAAAACTTATTAACAGTTTTGGAACTATCTAATGAAATGGTTGAACGTGGTTTTGATTTTGAAATGGTTAATTTAGAAAAATCTGATGCTGAAAAGTGGTTAATAGATGGTAAAAAATTAATTGCTCCATTTAGAGCAATTCCTAGTCTGGGATTAAATGTTGCAAAACAAATTGTCGCGGCTAGAGCTGATAAACCATTTATTTCTAAGGAAGATTTATCAAAACGTGGTAAAGTTTCTAAAAAAATAATTGAATTTATGAATGATAATCACGTTATCGATGATTTACCTGATGAAAATCAATTAAGCTTGTTTGATATGATGTAGTTAAAATTGAATTATATATGTATATGTGATATTATAAAATTTGATTAGTATCCATGGAAGGGAGTGAGCAGAGATGCTCGCTCTTTTTATTGGATTTTTTAGGAGGCGTTTCATTGAGTGAAATTACAGAGACAGTTAAGAATTTAGTAAATCCAATTCTTACTGAACATGACTTTTATTTATATGACATTGAATTTGTTAAAGAAAGTAAAAGTTGGTATTTAAGAGTGTATATTGATAAGAAGAATGGAATTAATATCGAAGATTGTGCACTTGTATCTGATGAACTAAGCGAAAAGTTAGATTCAATTGAACCAGATCCAATTCCACAAGCATATTTTCTTGAAGTTTCCTCTCCAGGAGCAGAAAGACCTCTAAAGAAACCTTCTGATTTTGAAAATGCAATTGATGAATATATTCATGTTTCTCTTTATGCACCAATTGATGGGAACAAAATTTATGAAGGTACTTTAAAAGAATATAACGACAATGATTTAGTTATTAACATTAATATGAAGGGTCGATTTAAAAATTTATCGATACCTAAAAAATCTATTGCTAAAGCTAGATTAGCAATTAAATTTTAATTAAGGGAGAAAATTAACATGAGTAAAGAACTCTTAGGCGCTTTAGACGCTTTGGAAAATGATAAAGGGATTGCAAAAGAAACGATTATTGATGCTTTGGAAGCAGCTTTAACTTCTGCTTACAAGCGCAATTACAATCAAGCACAAAATGTTGAAGTTTCATTTGATGATAAAAAAGGAAAAGTTCATGTCTACGCTGTAAAGCAAGTAGTTGATGATGTTGTTGATAGTCGCTTGGAATGCAGTTTATCTGATGCTCTACAACTTAATCGTGGTTATGAATTAGGTGATGATATTAGATTTGAAGTTACGCCTAAAAACTTTGGTAGGATTGCTGCTCAAACTGCTAAACAAGTTATTATGCAAAGGGTTCGTGAAGCAGAAAGAAATATTGTTTATAATAAATACAGCAAGTATCAAGATGAATTAATGACCGGTGAAGTTGAAAGAGAAGATAATCGTTTTGTATATATTGATTTAGGCCAAGTAGAAGCTGTTATGCCTCGTAATGATCAAATGCAAAATGAAGAGTATCGTCCTCAAGACCGTATTAAGGTTTATGTTAATAAAGTTGAAGATGCTACTAAGGGACCGCAAATATTTGTTAGTCGTACTGCACCTGGACTATTGAAGCGATTGTTTGAAGAAGAAGTTCCTGAGATTTACGATGGAACTGTTGAAATTGTTTCAATTGCTAGAGAAGCTGGTGATCGTGCTAAAGTTGCAGTCCGTTCTACTAATGATGATATTGATCCTGTTGGAACCACAGTTGGACCCAAAGGACAAAGAGTACAAACCATTGTTAATGAACTTGGTGGAGAAAATATGGACATTGTTCAATGGACAGATGATCCTGCTGAGTTTATTTCTAATTCTTTAAATCCTTCAGAAGTTGTTGATGTTGTGTTTGATGAAGAAAATGAAAATGCATGTACTGTGATCGTACCTGATTATCAACTATCATTAGCTATAGGTAAAAAAGGACAAAATGCTCGTTTAGCAGCCAAATTAACAGGATATAAGATTGATATTAAGTCAGAATCAGAAGTATCTAAGGATCCATCTGATACAATTGATGATAATTCTTCAGATGAAGAAATTTAATGTTTAAGGAGTGATAATTCGATGAAACGTAGAAAAATTCCGATGAGAAAAGACATTGTCACCGGAGAAATGGCTCCCAAAAAAGAATTAGTAAGAGTTGTAAGAGATAAAGAGGGTAATGTTTCAATTGATGAAACTGGTAAAAAGTCTGGTAGAGGTGCTTATGTTTCAATCAATGTGGATGTTGCTAAACAAGCTAAAAAGAATAAAACTTTTAATGAAGTTTTTTCTGTTGATCTTGATGATACATTTTACGATGATTTAATCGAATATGTTGATCATAAACAAGCTAGAAAAGAACTATTTAAAGATGAAAAATAAAGATAGAATTTTAAATTTTATAGGAATTGCTAAGCGTGCAGGTAAGATTATCACTGGAGAAAATATTTTATTAAATGCAATTAAAAAGAATAAAATAAAGTTTCTATTTATTCCATCTGATGCTGGCAAAGCAAGCTATAAAAAATTTATGGATAAATCAAGCTATTATGGTATTCCGGTAAATAATATGTTCATTAAAAGTGACCTAAGTAATGCTATAGGGATGAAGAGAACGATTATTGGAATTTCTGATTCCGGATTTGCCAAACGTTTGAATGAAATGACAAATAATTGTAAAGGAACGTGATGGTATGGGTAAAAAGAGAATTTATGAACTATCAAAAGAAATGAGAGTAGCTAGTAAGAAAATTCTAGATACTGCTAGATCAAAAGGCATGGATGTTAAAAATCATATGTCTACTTTAAGTGATAGTGATGAAAAAGTAATTAGAAATATCTTAGGCAAAAAGACTAATCATACTAATCATTCTAAAAAACCTTCAGAGAAGCATCACAACAATAAGCCAATGAATAATACAAACCAACACTCTAATACTAATCATGGTAATAACAATCATGTAAATAATAATAACCACAATAACAGTAATCATGGTAACAATAATCAGAAATCAAGTTTTAATAATAACTTTAAGCAAGGTAAAAAGAACAAGAAGAAATTTAATAAGCGTCATAATCGTCATAATAGATTTGCTGGAATGTATACTAAGAATCAAAGAATTAGACAAAATAATAAGAAAAACAAAGCACCAGAAAGAAAGGAACGTCCATTACCAGAAACATTTGTTTATAATACTGGAATGAATGCACAAGAAATTGGTAAAGTTCTTCATAGAGAACCAGCTGAAATAGTAAAGAAATTATTTATGCTAGGTATTATGGTTAATCAAAATGTATCTTTAGATAAAGATACAATCGAACTTTTAGCTGCTGACTATGGTATTAAGGCAGAAGAAAAAGAAGTTGTTAACGTATCAGATCTTGATAAGTTCTTTGAAGAAGAAGAAAATAATAAGAAAAATCAAGAGGATCGAGCCCCTGTTGTTACTATTATGGGACACGTTGATCACGGTAAGACTACTTTACTTGATTACTTGAGAAATTCTCATATTACCGCTGGTGAAGCAGGTGGAATTACTCAAGCAATCGGTGCTTATCAATTGAAAAAAGATGGTAAGACTATCACTTTCTTAGATACTCCAGGGCATGCTGCATTTACTGCTATGCGTGCACGTGGTGCTGATATTACTGACATCACTATTTTGGTAGTTGCAGCTGACGATGGTGTAATGCCACAAACAATCGAAGCAATTGATCATGCCAAAGCTGCTAAAACCCCAATTATTGTTGCAATTAATAAAATTGATAAGCCAGGTGCAAATCCTAATCATGTTATTGAACAATTAACTGGTCATGGCTTAGTTCCAGAAGACTGGGGTGGTGACACTATTTTTGTTGAAATTTCAGCTAAGATGGGAACTAACGTTGATGAATTAATCGATATGATTTTACTTGAATCAGATGTTATGGAACTAAAAGCTAATCCAGATCAAAATGCTGCTGGTTCAGTAATTGAAGCACGTTTAGACCGTGGTCGTGGACCTGTTGCAACTTTATTAGTTCAACAAGGAACGATGCATGTTGGAGATCCAATTGTTGTTGGTGATACTTTTGGTCGTGTTAGAACAATGATGAACGAGAAGGGTAAGAACTTAGATAGTGCTACTCCTTCTACTCCAATTGAGGTTACTGGTTTAAATGATGTTCCAGAAGCTGGTGATCGTTTTATCGTCTTTGATGATGAAAAGACTGCTCGTGCAGCTGGTGAAGAAAGAGCTAAAGAAGCTCAAATGGAAGAACGTAAAAAGAATAACAGTGTAACGTTAGATAATCTATTCGATTCAATTAAAGAAGGCGAAAAGAAAGAAGTCGATGTTATCATTAAAGCTGATGTTCAAGGATCAGTTGAAGCTTTAGCATCTAGTTTACAAAAAATAGATGTTGAAGGTGTTAAGGTGAACATTGTTCATAGTTCAGTGGGAGCTATTAATGAAAGCGATGTTGCTTTAGCAGAAGCAAGTAATGCTATTATTTTAGGCTTTAATGTACGTGCTACTTCACAAGCTAGAGAACAAGCAGATACTGATAAAGTTGATATTCGTTTACATCAAGTTATCTATGATGCCATTGATGAAGTTGAATCAGCTATGAAGGGTATGTTAGCACCTAAGTATAAAGAAGTTGTTACTGGTGAAGTTGAAGTAAGACAACTATATAAAGCATCTAAAGTTGGTACCATTGCTGGTGGTATGGTAACTAATGGTTATGTTAGAAGCGATAGTAAGATTAGATTAATTCGTGATAACGTAGTCGTTTATAATGGTGAGTTAAATAGTTTAAAACGTTTCAAGGATGATACTAAGGAAGTCAAACAAGGTTTTGAATGTGGGCTTACAATTGAAAACTACAATGACATCAAAGAAGGTGACGTTGTAGAAGCCTACAAAATGGAACAAATACCTGTTAAATAATAAGAGGTGAATTTAATGGCACAATATAGAGTTGGTAGATTGGAACAAGAAATTCAACGTGAGGTTAATGATATCCTTTTGAAGAGAGTTAGAGATCCTCGTGTTCAAGGAGTTACCATTACTGGTGTAGATGTAACTGGTGATTTACAACATGCAACAATTTACTACAGTATTTTATCTGATCATGAAAGTGATGAAGATGAAACACAAAAAGGTTTGGATAAGGCTACTTCTTTAATTAGAGGCGAACTGGGTTCTCGTTTGAGTATTTATAGAACTCCAGAATTGATTTTTAAATTAGATGAATCAATTCAATATGGTAGTAAAATTGATCAACTTATTAATAAATTAAAAAAGTCAGATAGATAAAACAAAAAAAGGCAGATTATATCTGCCTTTTTTTGTTTTATCATAAATTTATGAGTATGACTTCATTATGATATAATTTCAATTAATGATTGTATTTAGGAGAATAAATATGTTAAATGGAATTATTCCTTTGTTTAAAGAAAAAGGTATGACAAGCTTTGATTGTGTTAGGAAAATGCGTGGTATATTAAAAACTAAAAAAATAGGTCATAGTGGGACTCTAGATCCTAATGTTGATGGTGTTTTACCAATATGCGTTGGTAAGGGTACTAAAGTCGTTGATTATTTAATGGCATCTGGAAAAGTTTATCGAGGAAGTATTACCATAGGCTTTTCAACAACAACTGAAGATTTAGATGGTGATGTTATTGAGCGTAAATCCTTGAAAAAAGAGTTATCAAATGAAAAAATAAATAAATTACTTAATAGTTTTGTATCTGATGATTTAGTTCAGATTCCACCAATGTATTCTGCTATTAAAGTAAATGGTAAAAGATTGTATGAATATGCTAGAAATAATGAAACAGTAAAAAGACCAGAACATCATGTTCAAATTAATTATTTTAAACAAATTAAAAATAGCTTTTATGACAGTGAAAAACAAGAACAAACAATTTACTTTGAAGTTGGCTGTGGTAAAGGAACATATGTTAGAACTTTAGCAGTTGATTTTGGTAAAAAAATAGGAATGCCTGCTGTAATGTCTAGTTTAACTAGGGTTAAAAGTGGGAACTTTACAATTGATCAAACGTTTAAGTTGTCAGATGTTGAAAATGCAATGCATAAGAATAACATTGATAGTGTTATATATTCTATCGATCATGCTTTGTCGAAATATAAACATATTGAGATGTCAGATTCGCAGTGGAAGCTAGTTCAAAATGGTGTATGGTTGCGTCCAGATGAATTAAATATTAACGATGAAAAATGTGTTCTTACTTATAAAAAAGAAATAAAAGCTTTATATTATTTTAGTAAAAACAAGCAAGCATTTAAGCCAGAAAAAATGTTTAGTAATAAATAGAGGGGATACTTTATAATGGAAATTATTAAAATTCATCATCCAATAGACAAGGACTTTAGCATTGATAATAAATGTGTGCTTGCTATGGGATATTTTGATGGTGTTCATTTAGGTCATCAAAAGGTTATTGAAACAGCAAAGAAGATCGCTCAAAGTAAAAACTTAGATTTAGCAATTCTTACCTATGACCACAAACCTTCAGTTGTTTATAAACAGATCAGTAGTCATGAAAGAAGAAGTATAACTATTAATGACTATAAAATGAAGTTATTTAAAAATATGGGTGTCAAAAAGGTCTTTTTGGTAAATTATAGTTTTGATTTTCAAAATCAATCCCCAATGGAATTTGTCAATAACTATTTAGTACGATTTAATGTAGATACTGTTGTGGCAGGTGTTGATCATACTTATGGCTCTAAAAATGCTGATATGAAAAATATGATTGGATACTCCGATGGTCGTTTTGAGGTGTGTGCAGTTGATTTAAGTAATTTTGATGATAAGAAAATTAGTTCTACTTCTATCAGAAATAACCTCGATCAAGGAGACATACAAACTGTAAATAATCTTTTAGGACGGCCGTTCAAAACTTTTGGTTTAGTCGTTCATGGATTAGCTAGGGGGAGAGAACTAGGATATCCAACAGCAAATATTGAACATAGTGAGTTACAATGGTTACCAAGTATTGGCATTTATGTAGTGGAAATTACTATTGGTGACAAAACCTATAAAGGAATGGCCTCAATCGGCCGAAATGTTACTTTTGGTGATAAGAATCCAATTACAGTTGAAATTAATATTTTAGATTTTGATCATAATATCTATGGCGAAAATGTTTCTATAGACTGGTTATATCGTATCCGTGGTGAAGTGAAATTTGATGGCATTGATAACTTAATTAATCAACTATCAATGGATGAAAAATTTACTAGGGAATTTTTTAATAAAAAACGAGGGTAGTTTTCTTGACTTATATATTATGCTTTGTTAAATTATATATTGTAGTTAGCACTTAGTGATTAAGAGTGCTAAAAGTGCTAACTATTAAAGGAGTGATTGATATATGCTCAGCGAAAGGCAAAAAACCGTTTTAGAAGTAATCGTTAGTGATTATACAAAATCTGGTGTACCTGTCGGTTCCAAAGCATTATCGAATCAACTACCCATACATGTCAGTTCAGCTACCGTAAGAAATGATATGGCTTATCTTGAAAAAATTGGTTTAATTTCCAAAACCCATTCTTCTTCTGGAAGAGTTCCTTCGATTGAGGGATATCGATATTATGTAGATAATCTTCTTAATCCTAATCCTATTGATAATAGTGATATTAGAATTATTAAAACTGCATTGGGTGGTAATTTTGGAAAGATAGATGAAATTGTTGAGCAATCTGCTAATATTTTATCGAACTTAACAAATTATACTGCTTTAGCTTTAAAGCCTGAGCAGCAAGTAAGCCGTAGATTAAGAAGCTTTCATTTGGTTCCTCTTGGTGATAGACAAGTAATGGCAATTTTAATTACTGACAGTCAAGATGTTATTAATCAAATTTTTCATATTTCTGATGATATTCATGGTGAACAACTAGATGCTATTGTTAGATTAATCAACGATAAAATGGTTGGTAAATCCTTATCAGATATTTTAAAATCATTGTTAAAAGGTGATTTTACTAAAGAAATTGTTAAGTATATCAACGATCCAAAAGGAATCTTAGGTACACTCAACAATATATTAACTGAAGCTTCTAAAAATCAATTCTATATCGGCGGTGAATTGAATTTATTAAGTTTTACTGATAATAATGATATCAGTTATCTAAAACCAATATACTCATTATTGAATGATACTGATGATATTTCTCAATTTATAAATAATTCTGGGAAATCAATTTCAGTGAAAATAGGTCCTGAAATCAGTAATAATTTATTAAAAGATTATAGTGTTATTACAGGAACTTATGATGTTGGTGAATATGGTAAGGGAGTAGTTGCTGTATTAGGACCTACGAGAATGCCATATTCAAGAATTATTGGAATAGTAGAAAGTTTCCGAGACGAATTGTCAAAGAAATTATTAAACTATTATAATAAATATGATCAGTAAAGGGAGGTTATTCACTTGTCAAATAAAGACGAAAAAAAAGACTTAAAGCAATCTGATCCTAAAAAAGATGTATCTAAAAAGGAAGCTAAGGCTGCCAAGAAAGATGCAAAAAAGGATAAAAAAGATGCTGCTCAAGTTAAGATAGAAAAGCTTGAACAAAAAGTGGATGAAGTTTCTGATCAATATTTGAGAGCAGAAGCCGAAATGCAAAATATGCAAACTCGTTTCAAACGTGAACGTGCTGATATTTATAAATATGATGGTCAAAAATTGGCCACAAGTATTTTGCCAGTAGTTGATAACTTAGAACGTGCTTTAAGTACTGAAGTTACTGATGATGCTGGGAAACAACTTAAACAAGGTGTTGAATTAGTGCTTAGTCATATGAATAAGGCTTTGTCTGAAAATGGCATTGAAGAAATTAATGCTGAAGGTCAAAAATTTGATCCAACACTTTGCCAAGCTGTTCAAACTGTTGATGCAGATGATAATCATCCTGCAGATACAGTTGTAGAAGTTTTACAAAAGGGCTACAAACTAGCTGATCGAGTAATTAGACCTAGCATGGTTGTAGTTGCACAATAATAAATAAAAAGGGGAAAGATAATTATGGCAAGTAATAAGATTATCGGAATTGATTTAGGAACAACTAACTCAGCCGTTGCTGTTCTTGAAGGTAAAGAACCAAAAATCATTACAAATCCAGAAGGATCACGTACTACACCATCTGTAGTTGCATTTAAAGATGGCGAAACACAAATTGGTGAAGTTGCAAAGCGTCAAATGATCACCAACCCTAACACCATTTCATCAATTAAGAGTCATATGGGTGAAGAAGGTTACACTGTTGATGTTGATGGTAAGAAATATACACCTCAACAAATTTCAGCAATGATTTTACAATACATTAAAGGCTTTGCTGAAGATTACTTAGGTGATACTGTTAGCGAAGCAGTTATTACTGTTCCTGCTTACTTTAATGATGCTCAAAGACAAGCTACTAAAGATGCTGGTAAGATTGCTGGTTTAGATGTAAAACGTATTATTAACGAACCAACTGCTGCTTCATTAGCTTATGGTCTAGATAAACAAGACAAAGATGAAAAAGTTCTTGTTTATGACCTTGGTGGTGGTACTTTTGATGTTTCCGTTCTTGAATTAGGTGACGGTGTATTCCAAGTTCTATCTACTAATGGTGATACTCACTTAGGTGGGGATGACTTCGATAAGAAGATTATGGATTACCTAGTTACACAATTTAAAGATGAAAATGGTGTAGACTTATCAAATGATAAGATGGCATTACAACGTTTGAAGGATGCTGCTGAAAAAGCTAAGAAAGACTTATCAGGTGTTTCTGAAACCGAAATTAGCTTACCATTCATTGCTTCAGGCGAAAATGGTCCATTACATCTACAAACTAAGTTAAGTAGATCTAAATTTAATGAATTAACTTCTGATTTAGTTGATAAGACTAAGAAACCATTTGATGAAGCTCTTAAGGATGCTGGCTTAAGCACATCAGATATTGATGAAGTTATTTTAAATGGTGGTTCAACTCGTATTCCAGCTGTACAAGAAGCTGTTAAGAGCTGGACTGGTAAAGAACCAAACCATTCAATTAACCCTGATGAAGCTGTTGCTTTAGGTGCTGCTGTCCAAGGTGGTGTCTTAACTGGTGATGTTAAGGATGTTGTATTATTAGATGTTACCCCATTATCATTAGGTATTGAAACTATGGGTGGAGTATTTACTAAGCTAATTGATAGAAATACTACAATTCCAACTTCAAAATCACAAGTATTCTCAACTGCTGCTGATAATCAACCAGCTGTTGATATTCACGTACTACAAGGTGAACGTCCAATGGCAGCTGATAATAAGACATTGGGTAATTTCCAATTAACCGATATTCCTGCTGCTCCTCGTGGTGTTCCTCAAATCGAAGTTAAATTTGATATTGATAAGAATGGTATTGTTAATGTTTCTGCTAAGGATAAGGGTACTGGTAAGGAACAAAAGATTACCATTAAAGATTCCAATGGTCTATCAGATGATGAAATTAATAAGATGATGGATGAAGCTAAGAAAAATGAAGAAGCCGATAACAAACGTAAGGAAGAAGTAGATCTAAAGAACGAAGTAGATCAATTAATCTTCCAAACTGACAAGACTTTGAAAGAAGTTGACGGTAAGGTTTCTGAAGATGAAATTAAGAAAGCTAAAGATGCTGAAGATGCATTGAAGAAGGCTAAGGAAGATAATAACTTAGATGATATGAAGGCTAAGAAAGATGAATTGAGTAAACAAGTTCAAGAATTAGCTACTAAGTTATATCAACAACAAGCTGCTGATCAACAAGGCCAAGCTAAAGATGGTCAAGCTGATAGTAAAGACTCATCAAAAGAAAATGGCAACGATGGTGACACTGTAAACGGTGATTTCCACGAAGTTCACAATGATGATGACAAAAACAATAAGTAATCAATGATTACTAAATGAAAAGTCAAAGTCTGACTCGTTGGGCTTTGGCTTTTTATTGAATATATATAATAATTTTATGGGGGATAAAAATGGCTGAAAAAGATTATTACGGTCTTCTTGGAATATCCAAAGATGCAAGTCAAGATGACATTAAACATGCTTATCGTAAAATGTCAAAAAAATATCATCCCGATATTAATAAAGCTCCAGGTGCTGAAAAAAAGTTTAAAGAGATTAATGAAGCTTATGAAGTTTTAAGTGATCCTCAAAAACGTCAAAACTATGATCAATTTGGTTCAGCTGATGGTCCTACCGGCGGTGGCTTTGGCGGCGCTGGTGGTTCTGGCGGTGGCTTTGGTGGCTTCGGTGGCTTTGGTGGCACCGGCGGCGGTGGCTTTGATGATATCTTTAGTCAATTCTTTGGCGGTGGTGGTCAAAGAGCACGTCGTGATCCAAATGCGCCAAAACCTGGTCGTGATTTGCAATATCAAATGACAATTAAATTTGAGGATGCTATTTTTGGTAAGAAAACCACCATTAAATATAATCGTCAAGCACAATGTAGTACTTGTAAGGGATCGGGTGCTAAACCAGGTACTCATCCCGAAACATGTCATAATTGTAGTGGAAGTGGTTATGTAACTTCTGTTCAAAATACACCATTAGGTAGAATGCAAACTCAACATCCTTGTCCTGTATGTAATGGAACTGGTAAGGAGATTAAGGAAAAATGTCCTACTTGTGGTGGTTCTGGTCATAAACAAGAAAGCCATGAAGTAGAAGTAAATATTCCTGCTGGTGTTGACGATGGACAACAAATGAGATTACAAAATCAAGGTGAAGCTGGTACTAATGGAGGTCCTTATGGTGACTTATTCATTATTTTCCAAGTAAAACCAAGCAAAGATTTTGAACGTAATGGATATAATCTATACTATAATCAACCTATATCATTTGTTCAAGCTACTTTAGGTAGTGAAATTGATGTTAAGACCGTTTATGGTGATGTTAAATTAAACATTCCTGCTGGAACTCAATCTGGAACAACCTTTAGACTAAGAGGTAAAGGTGTTCAAAGATTAAATAGTAGCAGTAAGGGTGATCAATTAGTTCATGTTAAAATTGATACACCTAAGAGTTTGAACCGTGATCAAAAACAAGCTTTACGAGCTTTTGCTGAAGCTAGTGGCGAAAAAGGTTATAAAAATGGTGGCTTCTTTGAAAAAATGAAGGATGCCATTAATGGTAAAAAATAATAAAAAGAGTTGATGCTAACTATGGTATCAACTCTTTTTTAATTTGTGCATTATGTTACTGGTTGTTATAATTAAATATAATAATTAATCAGTTGAAAGTAGGAATAAAAATGGATATCAAAAAAATGAAGGAGCACCAAAAATATATTCGTAATTTTTCGATTGTGGCACATATTGATCATGGTAAATCAACATTAGCCGACCGTATTTTGGAAATGACAGATACTGTTGCTAAGCGTGATATGCAAAACCAATTGCTTGATAACATGGATCTTGAAAGAGAACGTGGAATTACAATCAAATTAAATGCCGTTGAACTAAAATATCATTCCAAAGATGGTCATGATTATGAATTTCATCTAATTGACACACCTGGACATGTGGACTTTTCATATGAAGTGTCTAGAAGTTTAGCCGCTTGCGAAGGTGCTATTTTGGTTGTAGATGCAGCACAAGGGGTTGAAGCACAGACATTAGCTAATGTTTATTTAGCAATTGATGATGATTTAGAAATTGTCCCAGTAATAAATAAGATTGATTTGCCATCTGCACAACCAGATATGGTAAAAAAAGAAGTAGAAGATGTTATTGGATTAGATGCAGATGATGCAGTTTTAGCAAGTGCTAAAAAAGGTATTGGAATCGAAGAATTATTAGAAAAAATTGTGCATGAAGTTCCTGCTCCTCAAGGAAATGTTGAAGATCCGCTTAAAGCCTTAGTTTTCGACTCGGTTTATGATGATTATCGTGGGGTTGTATTAAGTGTTCGTTTATATGATGGCACGGTTGAACCTGGCGATAAAATTCGTTTAATGAATAGCGGAAGTGAATATGAAGTTACTGAAGTAGGTGTTAATTCACCTCATCCAGTAAAGAGAGACTATCTTATGTCTGGTGATGTAGGATATATCACTGCAAGTATCAAGGATATTACTCAAACTAGAGTTGGTGATACAATAACAAAAGTTGATAATCCTGCTGAAAAAGCTCTACCTGGATATCGTGAAATGGAACCTATGGTTTATTCTGGATTATATCCAACTGATAATGCTAAATTTGGTGACTTAAGAGAAGCACTTGAAAAACTTAAGTTAAATGATGCAGCCTTGGAATTTGAACCGGAATCATCACAAGCTCTAGGATTTGGTTTTCGTTGTGGCTTCTTGGGATTATTGCATATGGATGTTGTTCAAGAACGTTTGGAACGTGAATTTAATCTTGACTTAATCACGACAGCACCATCTGTTACTTATCATATAGAAACTACTGATGATGAGTTAAAAGATGTTGAAAATCCTTCTGAAATGCCTGATGCATCTGAAATTAAAAGTGTTGAAGAACCATTTGTTAAAGCAACTGTAATGGTTCCCAATGACTATGTAGGTCCAGTTATGGAACTCTGTCAGGATCGTAGAGGACAATTTGATACTATGGAATATATTGATGACTATCGAGTAAATGTTGTTTATTATATTCCATTGTCTGAAATTATTTTTGACTTCTTTGATAAATTGAAATCTGCAACTAGAGGTTATGCTTCATTAGACTATGAAATTTCCGATTATAAGCCATCCGATTTAGTGAAAATTGATATTCTATTAAATGGTGAAAAAGTAGATGCACTTAGCTTTATTTCCCATCGTTCTTTTGCTGCAAGTCGTGGAAGAGTGATTGTAACTAAGTTAAAAGATATTATTCCTAGACAAAACTTTGAAATTCCTGTACAAGCTGCTATTGGAGCAAAAGTAATTGCTAGAACTAATATTAAAGCATATAGAAAAGACGTTACTGCTCATCTATATGGTGGTGATCGTACTAGAAGGATGAAGCTGTTAGAAAAGCAAAAGGCAGGTAAGAAACGTATGAAGTCTGTTGGTAAAGTTGAAATTCCTCAAGCAGCATTTATGGCAGTTTTGCAAACTGATGAAGAAGAAAAAGGTAGTAAATAATTTGACGCTTAGTCAAAAATTATATATGATTATGTTTAATAAAGAGTCTTTAACTTAGTCCCGTGAGGCTAGTAAGATACGGCGAATCTTAATTAAGTCTACTTACCCAAACACGGATAAGTAGACTTTTTTTACTAAGTTAAAACTACTCTTAATTTTTAATTAAGGTGGTATTTTTAAATGAAAAATAAAAACGTTGTTTTAGATGTTAATGAGAAACCAGGTTTCTTTTTATGGTTAATGCTTTCAATGCAACATCTGTTTTCAATGTTTGGAAGTACGGTGATTGTTCCATTATTAGTAGGACTTAGTCCTAGTATTGCATTATTTGCATCTGGAGTGGGTACTTTATTGCATATTTTAATTACACAAAAGAAAATTCCTGCTTATATGGGATCTAGTTTTGCCTTTATCGTACCTATGAAATATTTAATGCAAACAACTGGATATCCTGGTATTGCTCAAGGAGTAATTGCAGTTGGATTAATTTATCTAGTCGTTGCGCTTATTATTTGTTTTTTTGGATTGGACTGGATTGATAAAATTTTACCAGCAGTGGTAGTGGGACCAATTGTAATTGTGATCGGATTATCTTTAGCTGGTAGTGCTGCAAATAATGCTATGATGAACAACGGTAAATATGACTTAAAATTTGTGTTTATTGCTCTAATTACATTGTTATTAGCAATATCCTTTAATATTTATTTAAAAGGATTTTTAGGTTTTATGCCGATTTTATTAGCGATTGTTTGTGGATATGTAATCTCCATTTTTATGGGTGAGGTTAATTTAAACACAATTTCTAATGCGCCTTGGTTTGCTTTACCTAAATTTGAGATACCATTTGTTTCGTATAATGTCCATTTAGAATGGGGGGCTATATTGGCGATTGCTCCAATTGCATTCGTTACCATTACTGAGCATTTAGGCCATATTATGGTTTTAAATGAATTAACAGGTCGTAATTATTTTAAAAATCCTGGATTAAGTCGTACTTTAAGTGGTGATGGTATGGCATCTATTTTTGCTGGATTAGTAGGAGGCCCAGCAGTAACTAGTTATGGTGAAAATATTGGTGTAATGGCTATTACCAAAATTCATAGTGTTTATGTATTAATTGGAGCTGCCATATTTGCAATTGTTTTCTCTTTTGTGAACAAATTAAATGTTATTATTATGCAAATGCCTTTACCGGTTATTGGTGGAATTAGCTTTTTACTGTTTGGTACAATCGCTTCAAGTGGAATTAAAATATTAATTGAGAATAATATTGATATGAATATTAAGCGTAATTTAATGATTATTTCATCAATACTAGTGATAGGTGTAGGTGGATTTATGTTGAAAATAGGAACCTTACCGCTTAACGGACTAGCAATTGCTACTTTGCTAGGAATCATTTTAAATTTAATTTTACCAAAAGAAAATAAATAATTTTGCTCTAAATATCGATTAAAAATGGTTATATTAATGATATAATTATAATGTATGTTTATATTTATAATTATACCCAATCATTTTAATGGGTATTTTTTATTTAAATAGTATATGAAAAAATTAAGGAGAGGTATTAAATATGAATAAACCATATTTATCTGTAATAGTAGCTTGCTACAACGTTCAAGATTACGTTGCTGCTTGTCTTAAATCTATTGCACAAACCGATTTTCCTAAAGAAAATATGGAAGTATTAATGATCGATGATGGATCAACTGATGATACATCATCTATTGTTGATCAATATGCAGAAAAATATGATTTCTTTAAGGCATTACATAAAGAAAATGGTGGAATTAGTTCTACTAGAAATTATGGAATAAATCATGCCAAAGGAGAATACATTGCATTTGTTGATGGGGATGACTTGGTTCCAGAAGACGGTTACTCTAAACTATCATATAATTCAAATCAAAATAATGCTGATGTAGTTGTTGGATTTGTTAAACGATTTGATAAAAACCGTTATAAAAATTCTTATTTACATTCTTTTGCCATTCATGATAATGCTGATAACACTAATATTTATGATAATCACGATTTATTATATGATACGACAGTTTGGAATAAATTATATCGTCGCAGTTTTTTGTTAAACAATGATATAAAATTTATTGAAGGAATTATCTATGAAGATATACCTTTTACTCTGAAAGTACATTTAAAGTCTAAAATTACTAATATAATTGAAGACGTTGTTTATAAATGGCGCTGGCGTGAAAGTAACGATTCAATTACTCAGAGTAGGAGTGCTTTATCTAACTTTCAAAGCCGACTAGATGCTTTAGATATGTGTCGAGATATGCTCGAAAAAGTGGGACAAGGTGAGAATAGTTCTTTATTTAAAGATTTTAAATATAAGGTTTTATTTCTAGACATTTTCATATTTATAGAAAATATTGGTGATAACGAAGAAAGTTATATTTATAAAGCACAAGAAATGGTTTATAAATTTTTACGTGATTGGAATTTATGGGATTCCAAGACTATGAATAACTTACCAGTTAAACATCAAGTTGTTTATTATGCATTAAGACATGGTGAGTTTAACATTCTTGATACTTATACTTACCGCCAATCTGTTGGTCATTTTAGGAAAAGTTTTCATGGATTATCTTATAAATATTATATGCCAGAAATATTTGACTATAGTGATGAAATATCTTCTGCAATTGAATTAGGTAATGATAACGCAAAAATTAACCAAAAAATGACTAATTATCAAATCAATGATGATGGCCAATTTATTGGTCGTGGATTTTTTATTATTAGAAATATGAAATTATCTAAACATCTACTTAGTTTAGGTAATGTTAATGAGTTGTTTTCAGCTAAATTAGTTAATATTGATAATGATAAAGAAATGAAAGTAAATATCAATAGACCTAAAACATCATTATCTCAGAGATTGTTAAATGCTCGTGGTAAATGGACTAATGCTAGATATCAATTTAATTTTGATATTAACGATGCTATTGAAAAATTAGGATTAGGAACATGGAAAATTTTAATAACTGACTTAATTGCTAACAAATATTTAGTAAGTCGTTATGTTGCAGACCCTAATAAAAAGACTAAGAATAAATTTATTCTTCCATATTTAAATGAAGATAAATATACAAAAATTAGTGCTCGCTTTAATAGTGTTAATGATTTTGTAATTAAATCAACCAGTTTATATCAAAAAGATATTAAAGAACCAATTGTTTCTAATGTTTTAAAATCTGGTAAAAATCTAGTTTTTGATATAACCAATACTGGTAATAAAAATATTAATGCTGAACTTGTTATGCCAGATGGTAAAAGTATTGTTGGTAAAGTGAATGAAGATAATATTGTTTTTGATAATGCTAGTTGGTATAACGGGATGTTAAATCAAACAGCTCTTTTAGTTATGAAGGATATTTTAACTAATAATCAAATAAATTATGTGTTTGATCAAAATCAATTAAATCATCAAATTAATACTGATAATAATATGAGTTATACTATATTTTACGGTAATAGGAATGGCATTGAAGTTATATATGAAAATACACCTTTTACCACTAATAGTGTTAATTTTGATGCATCTAATTTATTGAAATTATCAATTAATATTCCCGATTACCTTAAAAATAAGAATTTGAATATTAACAATAGCAAAATTGAAATGATTAGTACTGATAAGACAGTTAGAAAAGTTTTTGATAATAATAACAGTGACTTGGAATTAAATAGAAATTTATTATCTTTAGACATTCAAATGACCAATAAAGACAAAAATCAATTATATGTTTTATCAGGTAAATATATTTTTAAAATTTATTTATATATTAATAATGAAATTAAAGTCTTTAGGTTATTAACTGATGAATCACATTTAATTTCTAAAAGTAGTTTACCCTTTAATGGCAAAGATAAGATATATTATCAAATCCAAAACAGTAATAATAATGATTTAGAACTTAAAATCAATCAGCCATTTTCTAGTTTTATTGATTCTAAAAAAGTCTTTAGAGCTCTTTCATATTCGTTATTGTATCCTTTTATGCGTTTTCTACCGTTAAGAAAAATCATGGTGTTTGATTGTTATTGGTCTAGTAAATTTGATAGTAATGAAAGACTAATGTATGAGTACATGCAAAAAAATCATCCTGAAATTAAAACTGTTTGGTTTTTTAACAATACTCAAACTTATATTGATGGAGAAGCAAGTAAGGTTAAAGTAAACAGTTTTATGTACTGGTATTATCTAGCTGTTTCTAAATATATTATTCAAAATACCAATATGCCTAATCGATATGCTAAACGTAAAGGTCAAATTGAAGTAGAAACACTTCATGGAACTTTTTTGAAACATATGGGATTTGATGAACCTCATTTTAAATTTGCTTCGCATGGTGTCCAAAATCGTTTTGCTAAAAGAAATCGCCGTTGGGATTACATGGTAGTACCTTCTGATTATATGGGGGACATTGCTACTAAGGCTTTTGACTATAGTCAAAAACTAATCAAATCTGGTTTTCCTAGAAATGATGAATTATATATAAATAATAATGATTCATATATTAATGGGATTAAAAATAAATTGGGTATTCCATTAGATAAGAAAGTTATATTATATGCACCAACTTATCGAGAAGATGAGGGATTTGATTTTCAATTAAATCTTGATAAGATGCAAGCCAAACTTTCTGATAAATATGTATTATTAGTTAGACTTCATTATTTTGTAGCCCATTCAAACAGTTTCTATAGTAATCCGGGTTTTGTTTTTGATGTTAGCGATTATAATAATATCAATGATTTATATTTAATTAGTGATGCAATGATTACTGACTATTCATCAGTAATGTTTGATTATGCTCATTTAAAACGTCCAATGCTATTTTACGCTTATGATAAGGATTGGTATTTAGATGATGAAAATCGTGGTGTTTATTTAGATTATGATAAAGAAATTCCCGGACCAGTTGTAAAAAATGAAGATGATTTAATTAACCGTATTCAACATTTAGATGCGGTTTCAGATAATTATCATGATAAATTAATTGATTTTTATAATAAGTTTGCTCAATATGGACAAAATGGTGATGCTGCAAAAGAAGTAGTAGAAAAAGTATTATCAACTAAAAATAGTGATCTGGATCAAGTTCCAGAAAAGCGTTTGATTGCTAGAAAATTTGGTCATTTATTTAAAGTTAATTATTTACAAGCCTCTGTTCTTAATAAACTATCTAATATGCTTTCTAAAAAGAATATTATTATTTTTGAAAGTTTCTTTGGTACTCAATATTCAGACAATCCTAAAGCAATTTATGAATACATGAAGAATAATCATCCTGAATATAAAATGTATTGGAACGTAAATAGAGAATATGTTGATTACTTTAAGAAAAATAATATTCCTTATGTTATTAGATTCAGTTATAGTGGTATATTTAAGCAAGCTAGGGCAAAGTATTTTGTTACTAACGTTAGACGACCATTTAGATGGAAGCCTGGTAAAGGTACCAAATTAATTCAGACTTGGCATGGAACTCCATTAAAGACACTAGCTGCTGATGTTAATTTGGTTACTATGCCAGGAATTAATGCTGCTAGATATCATAAAGATGTATTTAAAGATGATCGTCGTTGGGATAAAATGATTGCTCCTAATATGTATTCTGCTAATATTATGCGAAGAGCATTTAGAATGAATGCTAATCAAATGATGTTAGATGGATATCCTAGAAATGATGTTTTAATTAATTCTTCATGGAAGGATATTGCTTCAATTAAGGAATCTTTAAATATATCTGCTGATAAGAAAGTAATCTTGTATGCACCAACTTGGCGTGATAATGAATACGTTAAAGCTAACGAATTTACTGCAAAGCTTCACTTAGACTTAGAAAAAATTAAAGAACATTTTGGTAAAAATGTAATTGTTTTAGTTAGAACTCATTATTTAATCGCTAATAATTTAGATTTATCTGCTTATTCAGATATTGCTTTAAATGTTAGTTTATATCCAGATATTGCTGAATTATATCTGATTAGTGATGTTTTAATTACAGATTATTCATCAGTAATGTTTGATTATGCTGTTTTAAAACGTCCAATGATTTTCTTTACTTATGATTTAGATGATTATGCTAATGAAATTAGAGGATTCTACTTTGATTTTGTTAAAGATGCCCCAGGTAAAATAGTTAAAACTAATGATGGGGTTATAGATGAACTAAATCGCATATTATCTGGGAATTGGACTATGAATGATAATTATAAAAAATTCATTGATAAATTTACTCCATGGATGGATGGTAAATCATCCAAACGTGCAGTTAATCAATTCTTAAATGAAAGTAACATGAATGAATACTTTGATGATAATATAGCTAAGTATAATTTAAAAAATGAAATGAAAATTCATGATGGATCTTCTTTATGGAGCTCTGAAAAAGATTTTACTAACCATGATGACGTAAGCTTTTCTCATAATTATAATAATAAAGGTGATACTATTAAAGTTTCTAAAGTTATGCAATTAATAGATCCTGATTTTAAAGAAAGAATTGGAATGAAATATGCTCTAGTACAACTTAGAGGAAACAAATTATGGGTTAATGTTGAAAATCTTTATTAAAAATAAAAGTCATTAAAGTATCTTGTTGATTGCTTTAATGACTTTTTTATTGATATATATTTCACTTGTTTAGCATAAATGTGTATTATAATTTATAAAATCGCTTACATTTTTTTAAAATTCCCTTTATTTTATTAATTAAATAGGTTATAATTTATTTTGTTATGAAGTTCACAATTAAAAAATACTTATTAATTGTTATATTATATTTGTAATTGCCGATTAATTAGCTATTTATATTATTTTTGTGCTTATATTTTTATTAAATAAAAAATATTTAAATGTAACTTATAGATTTGATAGATAAATAATTCACAATATAATGATTTGATTTTATAGATAGGAGTATTGATATTATGCAAAAGTCTGCAGATGCAAAAAAGTCAACAAAGACACCAAGAACAATTTCTTGGTCTAGTACGATTATGTACTTTGTTATTTCATTAGTTATTAATGCAATGGGAAATGTTTTAACATTAATTACAAGTGTTAAAATTCATCCTTCATTTTTAGGATCAGCTTATTGGACAGCTGCTGAAAATAACTTAGGTTTTGCAGTTTTAGGAAATGGGCAATGGGTTTTATTTTGGGCATTCTTTGGACTAGGAATGTTGATTGCCGTTTTTAATGCAATTTTAGTTGGACATTGGAGTTGGAGTAGAATTATTGGTAATGCTGCTTTCTTGGGACCATTTTCATTACTAATTAATTACTTTAATGGTTTAGTTACTCAATGGTTACCAGAAGCACACAGTATTTGGATGATTTTATTGTATGTTTTCTTAAACTTCTTTGGTGTTGCATTAATTGCAATTGCAATTTCTATTTATCAACGAGTAAATATTGCTCTACATCCGGCTGATGATTTAATGCAAATTCTTAGATTTAAATATTGTGGTGGTAATGCTGCTAAAGCAATGTGGTTCTCATATATTCCACCTACAATAATGGCAATTATTGCTATTATTATTACTCATCAATTCACTAACTTTGGTTTAGGAACTGTATTTGCTTTCTTCTTCCAAGGTGGAATTACAGGTATTGCTGATGCATTTGTATTTAGAAGCTTGAAACATCAAGCTATTGATGTTGGATCAACAAAAGAATAATTATTAAAAAGCCTTGTTTAATTTTTAATAACAAGACTTTTTTATTAATTTGGTGGACAATTTAAATAACTTAATATAAAATTTATATTAAGTATATTATTTGTCATGGATATTTTATTTAATGTTTTTTAGTTGGGAGGTGTGATAGATGTTAAATAGAACAAAAAAGTTTTTAAGAGATAATGGATATTATTATAAAAAAACATATATCAGACCACTACTTACACCCGATAATGTTTATGTCTTTAGATTTGGTAAGAAACGATTAAACAATCGATTAATTATTAGATATGGTCATCGTTGGACTGGCAGACAAAAAATTAATGAGATTGATTTAAGGCTTCATAAACAAAAGCATCCTCGAATTTTTAAAGATGAAAATTCTTTGCTTATATATTTAGAGGGACACTTAAAGCAACATGAGGAAAAGTTAAAACAAATAAAGGAACAAAAAAGAAAAGAAGCTAAAAATAGTGCGTCCGATTAGTTGGATGCACTATTTTTTTATTTGATAGGAGTATTATTTTTGGATATTATTAAATATTTATCAAATGATTCTACCGAAAATATTGCTAAAAAGTTACTAGGAAATATAATAACCTTAAAAGACAATTTTGGTAATGTTTTTAGTGGATATATAGTTGAAGATGAAGCTTATTTAGGAATCTCTGATAAGGCTTGTCATTCTTATAATGGTTATCATTCGATTAAAAATAATTCTATGTATTTAAAAGCAGGAACTATTTATATTTATACGATGTTTGGGTATAATCTTTTGAACATTATTACTCAATCTGAAGGGATTCCAGAAGGAGTATTGATTAGAGCAGTTCAACCGATTAAAATAACAGATAATATGATTAATAATAGAGCTAAAGATAGTTATGAAATTACTAATGGCCCTGGTAAGTTAACGCAAGCTTTTAATATTAAAATGAATTTAAATGGCCAAATGTTAAATAAGTGTTCTTTATCTTTAGAAATCTATAATAGGGAGATACCAAAATATATTAATTCTTCTCCTCGAATTGGCATTAAAAATAAAGGAATATGGACCAATAAAAGGTTACGTTTTTATGTATCTAATAATCCCTATGTGTCAAAAATGAAAACTAGTAATTTTAATTTAAAAACATATGGTTGGAAAAAATAAGGAGAATTTCAAATGCAATGGACAAAGCTTTCAGTATTAACAAATAATGAGTCACAAGATGCAGTAATAAACATTTTAATGGATTTTGGTTCGTTAGGAGTAGAAATTGGAGAAAAGAATAATGAAGTAATAATTACTTCTTATTTTCCCAAAAATTTTAATATTAACGAGCAAACCCCTTTAATTCAAAAAAAAGTTGAAAAACTAACTGAATACGGATTGAATCCAGGTACAGGTAAGGTTATTTCTAAAGATTTAAGTGATAATAATTGGAGTAAAGAGTGGGAAAAGTATTATCATGCAAGTAGAATTACAAAATATCTTACAATTTCTCCGGTATGGGAAAAATATAAAAAGTCTTTTGAACAAGAAATGGTTATTAAATTAAATCCTAAAAAAGCATTTGGAACGGGGATTCATCCAACTACTAAGTTATGTATGCAAGCTATGGAAATTTATTTAAGAGAAAATCAGTCTGTATTAGATGTTGGAACTGGTTCTGGAGTTTTAAGTATTGTTGCAAAGTTATTGGGAGCTGATTCTGTTAAGGCTTACGATTACGATGATGATGCCATTGATTCTGCAAAAATAAATATTGATCTTAATGGTTATAAAAATGAGATTTCTGTATCTAAAAATAGTTTGCTAAATGGAATAAAAGAAAAAAGTGATGTTATTTTGGCAAATATGCTACCTGAAGCAGTTTTACCTTTAATTCCACAAGCCAAAGATACACTATACACAGGTGGAACGATTATTATCTCTGGTATTATTAAGGAAAAATTAAATATTACTTTAGAAACTCTTCAGTCTAATGGATTTGTTTTGGATGAAGTAATGACTTTAGGTGATTGGCGTGGAATTGTTGCCCATTTAAAAAAGAAAGGTGAATAATTAAAGATGCAACATTATTTTATTGATAATAGTTTAAAATTAAATGAAACTTTTTTAATGTCTGATGATATTTCACACCATTTTATATCAGTACTAAGAGCTAACAATGGTGATAAATTTGAAATTGTTGATGATAATCATCACCTTTTTATTGCAGAAGTTATCGATAAGGATTTAAATAAAGCAAAAATAATAGAACAGAAAAATAGTTCAGTTGAATTGCCTGTTGATGTAACAATCATTTGTGGGCTACCAAAAAAAGACAAATCTGAATGGATTGTTCAAAAAGCAACTGAACTAGGTGTTAATCATATTATTTTTTTACAAACGGCTTGGTCAATTGCTCGATGGAAAAACAATAAGGTTTTAAAAAAAATTAATCGATTAAATAAAATCTCTAAAAGTGCAGCAGAACAATCACATCGTAATCAAATACCAGATGTTAAGTATATAGATTCTATAAATGATTTGGATGATACGTCCTATGATCAAAAATTGATTGCTTATGAAGAATCTGCTAAGCAAGGTGAACATGCTGACTTGATTAATTCTTTTAAAAATACTAATCCATCAGATAAAGTAGCTGCATTTTTTGGCCCTGAGGGTGGTATTGCTCCTGATGAAGTATCTAAACTAAAGGAGAATGGTTACCAGACCTGTGGTTTAGGACCTCGAATTTTGAGGACTGAAACAGCACCTTTGTATTTCCTTTCATCTATATCAGTGTGGTTTGATTTGTTAAATTAAATTTTAAATAATTATGATAAAATTTATAAAAATGATTAAAAAGAAGTGATTAGAATGTCTAAGCATAAAGTATGGTCTGCTAAAGACTTATTTAATGAAGTTAATAAATATATGAACAAAGATCATGTTGACATTATTAAAAAAGCATACAACTATGCTTATGATTGTCATGAAGGTCAATTTAGGCAATCAGGGGAGCCATATATTATTCATCCAATTCAAGTTGCTAGTATTTTGGCTGAATTAAGAATGGATCCAGAAACGATTAGTGCAGGATTGTTACATGATGTGGTTGAAGATACTAGTGCTACTTTAGATGATATTGGTAAATTGTTTGGTACAAATATTGAAATTATTGTCGATGGTGTGACTAAATTAGGCAAAATTAAATATAAATCTAATCAAGAACAATTAGCTGAAAATCATCGAAAACTTTTATTAGCTATGTGTACAGATATTCGTGTTATGATCGTTAAGTTAGCTGATCGTTTGCACAATATGAGAACTTTAAGACATTTAAAATCCGAAAAACAAAGACGTATTTCTAATGAAACGCTTGAAATATATGCTCCATTAGCTGATAGATTGGGTATTGGAACTATTAAATGGGAACTTGAAGATATATCACTTCGTTACTTGAATCCACAACAATATTATAAAATAGTTCATTTAATGAACTCCAAACGTAATGAACGTGTTGCATATGTGAATGAAGCTGTTAGAGAAGTAAAAAAACAAGTTAGTGATATGAACTTGCCCAATGTTGAAGTTTATGGGCGTCCTAAACATTTGTATTCCATTTATCGTAAAATGGTGATTAAACATAAAAAATTTGGTCAAATTTACGATTTATTGGCTGTTAGATGTATAGTTGATTCGATTAAGGATTGCTATGCCGTATTAGGTGCTATTCATACTAAATGGTCACCGATGCCTGGTCGTTTTAAAGATTATATTGCAATGCCTAAAGCTAATATGTATCAATCGCTTCATACTACTGTTTTTGGACCAGGTGGTAAACCGTTAGAAGTACAAATTAGAACTAAGAAAATGCATCAAATTGCTGAATATGGGGTTGCGGCTCATTGGGCTTATAAAGAAGGGATGACCGATGAAGTTCAATCTTCCTCTGATAATAATCGTTTAAACTGGTTTAAACGTATTATTGAAATTCAAGAAGATACTGATAATGCATCTGAATTTATGGATGGTGTTAAAGGTGAATTATTTGGTGACCATGTTTATGCTTTCACGCCTCAAGGAGATGTTTTAGAGTTACCTAAGGGTGCAGGGCCTCTAGATATGGCTTATTTAATTCATACGGATATTGGAAATAAAACCACTGGAGCTAAAGTTAATGGAGTTATTGAGCCTTTAGATTATGAGATTAAAACTGGTGATATAGTTACTATTATGACATCTGCTAGTTCAACTGGACCCAGTCAAGATTGGGAAAACTTAGTTACTACTAGTCGGGCCAAGCATAAAATTAGGCAATTTTTTAAACATAAAAATCGCGAAAAAAATATTATTGCAGGTAAAGAACTGTTAAATCAAGCTATAAAAGATAATGGATATAACATTAACGATGTTCTAACAAAGACCAATATGGATAGGTTATTGAATAAAACTTATTATAAAAATGTTGATGATATGTATGCCGAATTAGGATTTGGCAATAAGCAACCAAATGGATTAGTTAATATTCTAACTTTACAAATTCGTGATGATGCTGAGAAAAAGCGTCAAGAGCAGGAACAAAAAGACATTTTAGAAAATCATCAAACTATTGAAAAAAGTAATGATCATCCCAATAATAAAAATAGTAAATTAAATAAACCGTCTGATGGAGTTGTTATTAAAGATGTTGATAACTTATTAATCCGTTTAAGTCATTGTTGTGCGCCTGTTCCTGGAGATAAAATTGTTGGATATATAACCAAAGGAAGAGGTGTTTCGGTACATCGTGCTAATTGTCCTAATGTTATAGAGGATGATGATCGATTAGTAAACGTTAACTGGGATATTCCTGATGATTCTCATACATTATTTAATGCATATGTTCAAGTTGAGGGTTACAACAGAAATAGTATGCTTAATGATGTGATTAAGAATATTAGTGCAGTATGTAAGCAGATTAATTCAGTAGAAGGCAAGGTTGATCACGATAAAACTGTGACTATTTCTTTGAAAATAAGTGTTAAAAACTTATCACAATTGGAAATGGTTATGAATCATGTTAAGAATGTTCATGATGTTTATTTTGTTAAAAGACCATTTAAATAAAAAGGAGTTTTAGTGTTGAAAGTTGTTTTGCAAAGGGTAAATAATGCGAGTGTTTCCATTGATAATCATTTATTTAATAAAATAAATAATGGATACTTATTATTAGTCGGTGTTAAGAATAGCGATTCTTTAGATGATATTGACTATTTAGTACGTAAAATTACTAATCTAAGAATTTTTGAAGATAATGATGGAAAAACAAATTTAAGCTTATCATCTGTAAACGGTGAAATACTATCTATTTCTCAATTTACTTTATACGCTAATACCAAACATGGAAATCGTCCATCTTTTATTGATGCTGGAGAACCAAGATTTGCATCTAAAATGTATGATTTGTTCAATCAAAAGTTATCAGATGCTGGTAATCAAGTTAAAACTGGTCAATTTGGTGCTGACATGCAAATAGATTTGCAAAATGATGGTCCATTTACACTTGTTTTTGATACTGAAAATAAATAATACAAAAAGGGAGCTATTTTGCTCCCTTTTTATGATAGGAGATCTTTAATTATGCAAAAAAATGTTTTTTGGGATTTTGATGGAACTTTATTTAATACTTATCCAATTATGGTTGATAGCTTTGCGGATTCACTAGAAGAAATGAGCATTGATGAAGTGGAAATTGATAAGTATGATATTTTATTAACAATGCGCCAACATTCTTTAGGAACAGCGCTACAAAAATTTGCTGCTGAATTTAGTATCAATAAAGATGATTTATCCAATATTTATCATAGTTTTGAAAAAGAAGATATTATATATGCCAAGCCATTTTTGAATGTTGAAAAAGTTTTAAAGAAAATTACTGAGAATGGAGGAAAAAACTATTTATTAACTCATCGAGATAAATCTTCTTTAAAGTTATTACAAGATTTTAATTTAAGAAATTTATTTGCGGATGTTGTTACAAAAAATCAGGCCTTCAAGAGAAAGCCTGATCCAGAATCCTTAAACTATTTAATTAAAAAGCATAATATTATTCGCTCTGATTCTATAATGATTGGTGATCGTAAGTTAGATATTGATGCTGCGCACAATGCATCAATTGAGGGATGTCTTTTTGATAACAATAATTTAATTGAATCAAAAGGCAATCCTGAAATACAAATTAATAATTATTATGATTTTTTGCAAGAATATTTTAAATAAATTTGTCTAAAATATTATCAACTGCAAAGCCATAAGTTTCTCCAAATAGATTTAAATGAGCCATTAAGTAATAAAATTGATAATATATCAATCTTTGTTTCCAACCTTGTTCCAGTGGATATTCCTCGTTATATCCTTGATAGAATTGTTCATTAAATCCACCAAAAACAGTAGTTATACCAATATCCATTTCACGATCGCCGTAAAATACATCGGGATCAATTAGTAAAGGTAATCCTTTTTCGTTAAACATAAAATTACCTGACCATAAATCACCATGTAATAAAGAAGGAGTTATGTTTCTTTTATTAAAGTTTGAAATGAAATTATTTTTTAATTGTTCATATCCTTTTTGTCTAAATTTATTCCATAGACCATTTTTTTGAGCCATATTTACTAATGGATTTAATCTTTGATTTATATAAAAGTCAGTCCAACTATTATTCCACTGATTATTTTTTGGTATTTTACCAAGGTCAAAGTTTTTATCTAAGCCGAATTTTGAGTTATGAATTTCATGGACTTTTGCAACCATTTTACCTAAATCATATTGGTTTCCATTGACTTTAACATTAATCCAATCTTGGATTAAAAATCCGTCATTATCTATTTGTCCATACTGTATTATATTTGGAACTCTAGCCGCTTTAGATAGAAGATGAATTCCTTGTGCTTCATGTTCAAAGAACTTTTTACCTCTATTAGGTTGTACTTTCATAAAATATTTATTATTATCTGCTAATAATAAATATGAATCATTAATGTCGCCACCACTTACTGGAGTTAATTTTTCAATTTTATTAAAAGGTAGTTGAGACAACCATTTATTATCTAATTTTTTCATAATTATTACCCCCAATACTTACATTATAGTAAATAAATTTATAAATGCTTACAAGTAAGCCTTGACTTTTCAGTATAATTACATTAATCTAAAAATTGAATAGAATAGTTCGCTGATGAAAAAGAAAAGTACGGAATTTTTCTGAAAAAAGAGAGCGTCAATGTGGTGAAATGACGACTGTTAAAATTCCAGAAATGACACTTTGGAGGCTAATGGTCTTTTTATTAATAGATCATTCGTTTTATACGTTACATAATAGTCAAAGTAAAGGTGGTACCGTGCTTTTTTGCGCCCTTGTCTATATTTTATAATATTAGACAAGGGCTTTTTTATTCGACCTGTTTTTAATTTTAAATTGGAGGTATTGCTAATGAGATATCAACGTCCAAAAGGAACTGCAGATATTTTGCCTGGAGAATCAGAAAAATGGCAATATATTGAAGAAACCGCTAGAATGATATTTTCTGATTACCGTTATCAAGAAATTAGAACCCCAATGTTTGAAAACTTTGATGTATTTTCAAGAACATCAGGAGAAACTTCAGATATTGTAACTAAAGAAATGTATGATTTTTATGATAAAGGTGATCGTCACGTTACATTAAGACCAGAAGGAACTGCTGGAGTAGTTCGTTCATTTGTCGAAAACAAACTTTATGGTCCTGATACGCAAAAGCCTGTGAAAGTTTTTTATATGGGACCAATGTTTAGATATGAAAGACCACAATCTGGTCGTTTAAGAGAATTTCATCAAATTGGAGTTGAAGCTTTTGGTAGTGAAGCTCCTGAATTAGATGTAGAAATTATTGCAATGGCAATGGATTTATTACAACACTATGGAATTCATGATTTACGATTAGCCATTAACACTTTAGGCGATAAGGAAACTAGAGAAAACTATCGCAAAGCACTTATAGACTATTTAACACCTCATTTTGATAGTTTAAGTGAAGATTCTAAGGAAAGACTTAATAAAAATCCATTACGTGTTTTAGATAGTAAAGATCCTGCAGATCAAGTTTTTGTTGATAATGCTCCTTCAATTTTGGATTATTTATCAGAAAATGCTAAAAAACATTTTAATAAAGTTACTACTTTATTGAATGAACTGGGAATTAAATATAGCATTGATCATACTATTGTTCGTGGATTAGATTACTATAATCACACTATTTTTGAAATTATGGCTAATTCAAAAGCTTTAGGTGAAGGCTATACTACAATCTGTGCTGGTGGACGCTATGATGGTTTAGTTGAAGAACTAGGCGGTCCGGAAATGCCAGGAGTAGGATTTGGTTTAGGAGTTGAACGATTATTACTTCTTATGGAATCTGAAAAAGTAGAATTTCCAGCATTTAATCCTCTGGATGCTTACGTTGTAGGTATTGGGGATAAAGCCAACCTAGAAACTCTAAAGGTTGTTCAATCATTGAGAATGAACGGCTTTGCTGCAGATCGTGACTATTTAAGTCGTAAACCTAAAGCTCAATTTAAGAGTGCTAATAAACTTAATGCTAACTTTACATTAACTATTGGCGATCAAGAAATTGAAAATGGCACAGTTCATGTTAAACATATGGAAACTGGAAAAGAAGTTACTTTTAAATTAGAAGATGTAAAAAATAATTTTGGAAAGTTAATCGAAGAAAACTTCGAATAACAAGGGGAGGAAAAGATTATGGAACGCACAACTTATTGCGGACTAGTTGATGAAAAATATCTGAACAAAGAAATTTGTCTAGATGGATGGGTCTCAAGAAGAAGAGACCTTGGTAAATTAATATTTATTGATTTAAGAGATCGAGAAGGTCTTGTTCAACTGGTATTTAGTGATGAATACAGTCAAAAAGCATTGGAAACGGCTGATCAATTAAGAAATGAATATGTAATTCAAGTTAAGGGAACTGTAGTTGCTAGAGCTGAAAATGAAATTAATGAAGACATGAAAACTGGTAAAATTGAAGTAGATGTTAATGATGTAAAGATCTTCAATAAAGCTAAGAATCCTCCTTTTGATATTAAAAACAATATCAATGCCTCTGAAGAAACTAAATTAAAGTATCGTTACTTAGACTTAAGACGTCCAGAAGTACAAAAAGGAATTATGTTAAGAAACAGAATTATGCAATCTGTTCATAGTTATTTTGATAATAATGGATTTATTGATATTGAAACTCCTAATTTAACTGTTTCTACTCCTGAAGGAGCTCGTGATTATCTAGTTCCTTCAAGACTATATCATGGGTCATTTTATGCTTTACCACAATCACCTCAACTATTTAAACAATTGTTAATGGGTGCTGGATTTGACCGTTATTATCAAATTGCTCGTTGCTTCCGTGATGAGGATTTACGTGGTGATCGTCAACCAGAATTTACACAAATTGATATGGAAACTTCATTCTTAAATGCTGAAGATATTCAAAAACTAACTGAAGGTTTAATTTCTAAGGTTATGAAAGATACTCTAGGATTAGATATTAAAGCGCCTTTTAAACGTATTACTTGGCAAGAATCAATGGATCGTTTTGGTACTGATCAACCAGATGTTAGATTTGGTATGGAACTAAAAGATTTATCAGACATTGTCAAAGATGTTAACTTCAAAGTATTCTCAAATACTATTAAAGATGGTGGTCAGGTTAAGGCAATTGCTGTACCTGATGGTGCTGAAAAATACTCTAGAAAAGACATAGATAAATATGCTTCATATATCGAACGTTTTGGTGCTAAGGGATTAGCATGGATGAAGATAACCGATGATGGCTTTACAGGACCAATTGCTAAGTTCTTTGATAATGCTACTGAAGAAGCAATTAAAGAACGTATGGGTGCTAAATCTGGTGACTTATTATTATTTGCAGCAGATCGCGATAAAGTTGTTGCTGATACTTTAGGTTATTTACGCTGTGCAATTGCTGAAGAATTAGATATGATTCCAAAAGATGTATTTGATTTCTTATGGGTAGTTGACTGGCCATTGTTTGAATATGATGAAGGTGCTGAAAAATGGGTACCTGCTCATCATCCATTTACTATGCCTAATGAAGGCGATGAACATTATCTTAATGAAGGCGAAAATCCACATGCTGCTCACGCACAAAGCTATGATATTATTCTAAATGGTTTGGAATTAGGCGGCGGTTCTATCCGTATTCATAATAAAGAACTACAATTGAAGATGTTAAGAGCATTAGGATTTGATCGTGAAAAAGCTCAAGCAAGATTTGGTTACTTTTTGGATGCATTAGATTATGGTTTTCCACCTCATGGCGGTTTAGCTATAGGTTTAGATCGTTTTGCTAGATTATTAGCACAAACTGAAAATATTCGTGATGTTATTGCATTCCCTAAGAACTCTAAAGCAACTGAACCAATGACTAATGCTCCTGCTCCTGTATCACAAAAACAATTGGATGATTTAGGACTTGAAAGCGAAGATACTTATAAAGATTAAAATTTAAAAAGGACTTCCTATTTGAGGAAGTTCTTTTTATCTTAAATAAAATATGATTAATTTATTATTAATGTTATACTATTTGCATCTTTATAAGAGGAGTAATGAGAATTATGGATGATGTTCAACGGATTTTAAAAAGACATCAATATGTAGCAAAAGCTTCTACAGCAGTCATGTATGGAATTATGGTGTCAATTGCTATGAATTTCTTTTGGACTCCAGGTAATATTTATTCATCTGGTTTTACTGGTTTGTCACAATTAATAAATACCTTATCAACTAGATATTTTCCAATTACAATAACACCTTCAATTGGTTTATTTATGCTAAACATTCCTTTCTTTGTTTTAGCTTGGAAACAAATTGGCCATCAGTTTACTTTTTTTACGATTTTAACTGTTTTCTTAGCTAGTTTTATGATTAAAGCTATTCATCCAGTTTATCTAACTCATGATCCAATGATATGTGCCATTTTTGGTGGTGTCGTAAATGGATTGGGAACTGGGATGAGTTTAAAAAATGAAATTTCAACTGGTGGATTGGATATACTAGGAATAGTGATCCGACGAAAAACAGGTCGTAGTATTGGAACTATCAATATAGCATTTAACGTCTTTATAATTACGGCTGCTGGGTTTGAATATGGTTGGCCTTATGCATTTTATTCTGCGATTGGAATCGTTGTTAATGCCAAGGCCATTGATTTTGCATATACTAGGCAACAAAGAATGCAAGTTTTAATAGTAACAGATCATCCTAAAACAGTGATTGATAGCATTCAAAGCCATATGCCTAGAGGGATTACTATTATTCACAATGCCGAGGGTGCTTATAATCATAATAAAAAAGAAATATTGTTCACAACTATCTCGAGATATGAAATGTCTGAATTAGAAGAGGCTTTAGCTGAGTCTGATCCACAAGCATTTGCAAGTATTACAGAAGCCGAAAATATTTTGGGACACTTTTACGAGCATAAATTAAAATAGGATGTTGAATTAATTGTTAATTGACGAATGTGTTATAATAATTGTTTGTATAAGGTTCCAATTAACAGTAATATGGTGGGGTAAGTTTTGAAGGTTATATATTTATTTTTAATAAAAATAGTTTCTTTATTATGTTTATTTAGAAAAAAAGAAAATGTTATCTACATAATGAGTTTTGATAACAATCCAGGCTTGATTAAATCAATGGCTAGAAATTTACCAAGCGGTAAAAAATTAATTGTTTTTTATCAGTCTGATAATGAAGCGGTTGCAACTGATTTAGCAGCTTATGGCATTAAGACAATTCAATTTAAAGATGGAATCAATCTTATATTTAATGTGATTCCTAAAATTATGACTGGTCAAATTATTTTTTGCGATAATTATTTTGCCTTTATTGGTGGAATTATTCATAGTAATAAGACTAAAATTGTTCAATTATGGCATGCTAATGGTGCAATCAAAAAATTTGGTTGGGAAGATCCTTCAACTAATGAACGTAGTAAAAGTGACAAACGTCGTTTTCAAAAAGTTTATAATCACTTTGATGATTATGTAGTTGCATCTAAAACGATGGGGCAGGTTTTTGAAAAAAGCTATCATGTGCCATTTAATAGGATGAAGATGCTGGGTTATCCACGATCTGATCGTCTTTTTAAAGATAAATGGCGCGATATAGCTAAAAGAAGAGTCTATCATTTTGCTCCGCAATTAAAAGGTAAGCGAGTCATTTTATATGCACCAACTTATCGTAATGATGGTAAATCTTTTAACCCACCTAAAAAAGTTATTTCAGCTTTAACAGCGGATCCTAATGCAATTGTAATTATTAAACTACATCCACTTTTGAATAAAATAGAACAAAAAATGCAAAGAGAAGCTACATCTAATAATGTTTTATTTTGCAGTCAATTATCTACTACTGATTTATTAGTTGTAACCGATACTTTGGTTACTGATTATTCTTCAATAGCATTTGATTATTCTTTATTACCTAATGCACATTCGCTGCTATTTTATATGTTTGATATTGACCAATATCAAAAGCATCCAGGTATCCAAGATGACATGCTTAATTGGCTACCAAATAATCCAATTCAAACTACAGATGATTTAGAAAATGCAATTAAAGAAAATGCAAAAACTGATTTGAAAAAATTTAATAATATTTGGAATAAATATAATGATGGTTTTGCTACAAATCGGGTAATAGAAAGATATATAAAAACTTTAAAGTAAAGGAAGTGTGATTGGCTTGAAGGAAGTCATTACATTAATTAAAGAACAAATTAGTAATATAGGAATTATGTTTAGAATCTCTAAATACCAAGATAAGTCTGATTATCAAAGTCATTATTTAGGCTTGGTGTGGGAATATTTATACCCATTAATTCAAATTGGTATTTATTGGTTGGTTTTCGGAATTGGTCTTAAAAAGGGTACTTCTAATGGGATTGACTATTTAACATGGATGGTAATTGGAATCACTCCATGGTTTTATATGAACGCCACCACACTTGATTCATCAAAAAGTATCTATCAACAAGTAGGTATGGTTTCTAAGATGAAGTTTCCGGTTAGTGTTTTACCTACAATTAAAGTTATTTCTAACTTAAGTTCATTTTGGGCAATGCTTATTTTTTCTATCTTTATAGCATATGTAAAGGGTGGTATTGTTCCTAACGTTTATTGGCTACAATGGTTCTACTATTTCTTTGCAATGATTTGTTGGTTAGTTGCATTTGGTACTTTCAATTCTACAGTTACCATCTTAGTTCGTGACTATCGTATTTTCTTACAATCATTAATGCGTGTTCTATTTTACATGTCAGGGGTACTATTCAATTTTGAAACAAATGCATTTCCAGCTTTCTTTGTTAGAATTCTACAATTAAATCCATTCTTCTATATTGTTTCTGGATTTAGAGAATCAATGTTAGGACAAGATTGGTTCTGGCAAAAGCCACTATTAATGCTAATTTTTTGGCTAATGGTATTGTTCTTCTTGCTTGTAGGTTCACATTTACATTATAAGTTTAGAGCAAGATTTGTTGACTACATTTAATTCTAAAAGGAATTGGTTATCTTTATGAGTAAAATAAAAAGCAAAATAATTAAAATGATTAAACTTTTAATAAGATTTTGTTTAATTATTTTAAATGATATCTTTATTATTTTTCCTGTTAAGAAGAATTTAGTTGTATTTGAAAGCTTTAAGGGCAAAGATATTAATGATAATCCAGCAGCTATTTATAATGAATGGACTAAAAAGTACCCAGAAAATAAAGATTTAGCTTACTTTGCTGTTAAGGTTTCTGAATTCAAGAAATTAAAAGAAAAATATCCGGATGTTCAGATGGTAAGAAGATTTTTACCAAAATGGGTTTGGCTGATGGCTAGGGCTAATTTTTGGATTTTTAATTCTAGAACACCTAATTGGTGGAAAAAAAACAAGGGTACTACTTATATGCAAACTTGGCATGGAACACCATTAAAAAAATTAGGAATTGATATTGTTAATGTAAAAATGCCAGGGACTGATACTGATCATTATAAAAAACGCTTTGTTAATGAAGCTCATCGTTGGGACTATTTAATTGCTCCTAATCAATATTCCCATCAAATTTTTGCTAGGGCTTTTGATTTCAATAATACATTTTTAGATATTGGATATCCTAGAAATGATGTTTTATATAATAATGATAATTCTGAAAATATTGAAAAATTAAAGGATCGTTTGATTGGCAATAAAAATGCTAATGTAGTAACTTATGCTCCTACTTGGCGTGATGATGATTATAAAACTAGAGGTATTTATAATTTTGAATTGCCATTTAGTCTTAAAGAGTTTTTTAATAATGTTGATGAAAATACTATTTTGATCATAAGACCACATTATTTAGTTAAAGATGCTATTAATATTAGCGGATATGAAAAAAGAGTGAAGATTATGGCAGAAGAGGATATTAGTAATTTATATTTGATTTCTGATTTACTAATTACTGATTACTCTTCTGTAATGTTTGATTATGCTAATCTCAGACGTCCAATGCTCTTCTTTGCTTATGATTTAGATCATTATGAAGAAGAACTAAGGGGATTTTATTTTGATTATAAAAGGGATGTTCCTGGACCATTGGTTCAAGATGTTAATTCTTTTTATAATAAAATTCATGAATTTAATGAAATTGGTAATTTTAAGGGATATGATAAACAATTTAATTATTTTTATGATAAGTTTTGTTCTTGGGAATCTTCTAATTCGTCTAAAAATTTTGTAAAAGTTATGAGGGGGATTAATAATGAAAGATAATTTCTTAATTGGTTCACATGTTAGTATGAACGGTTCTAAAATGTTTTTAGGATCAGCTGAAGAGGCTAAAAGTTATGATGAAAATGCTTTTATGGTTTACACAGGTGCCCCTCAAAATACTAGAAGAAAGTCAATCGGTGAATTAAGAGCTGATGACGGTAAAGCCTATATGAAAGAAAACGGCTTGAAAGAGGTTGTTGTCCACGCTCCTTATATTATTAATCTTGGTAATGTTAATAAACCACGTAATTTTCATTTTGGAATTAACTTTTTGCATGATGAAATAAAACGTGCAGAAGCAATAGGGGCAACACAAATTGTTTTGCATCCGGGATCACATGTTGGTTCTGGAGCAGATGCGGCTATTAAACAAATTTCAGCAGGTTTAAACGAAGTTATTGAACCAGATCAAAAGATTCAAATAGCTTTAGAGACTATGGCTGGCAAAGGAACTGAAGTAGGTCGTAATTTTGATGAGTTAGCTCAAATCATTGATGGGGTTAAAGACAACGATAAATTATCAGTTACATTTGATACATGTCATACTAGTGATGCCGGATACGATATCAAGAATAACTTTGATGGAGTTTTAAATGAATTTGATCATATTATTGGTCTTAATAGACTAAAAGTTGTTCATCTAAATGATTCTAAGAATCCGATGGGGAGTCATAAAGATAGACATGAAATTATTGGATTGGGTGAATTAGGATTTGATTGTCTTAATTATGTAGCTCATCATAAAGATTTAGTGAATGTGCCTAAAATTATGGAAACTCCAGCTGTTGTTATAGATAAAGACAAAAAGAAAAAAGTTTCTCCTCATTATTTTGAAGTTCAAATGTTGAAAAATGAAAAGTTTAATCCTAATTTGATGGATGACATTATTAATCAATAAAAAAGAGCCTTTAAAGCTCTTTTTTATTTTGTATCTATATTTAAACTTTCCATTATTATTGTTGCGGTTTCTTCAATTGATTTATCAGCAACATTAATTTGTAAGCAATTTAATTTATTATATAAATTTTTGGCATACTCTAATTCTTTTTTTATATTATATGAATTTGAATAAGGAGTTTCTTCTTCTAAGCCATAAGAAAGCATCCTTGCTTTTCTTATTTTTTGAATTTTAGAGATATCACTTGTTAGTCCGAAAATTTTTTCATTGTTAATTTGCCAAATTTCTTCTGGTAATTGAGTCTCTGGACCAATTGGCACGTTAGATACTTTTAGTTTCTTGTTTGCTAAATATAGTGATAATGGAGTTTTTGAAGTTCTTGAGATTCCTAGAATCACTACATCAGCATCTTTTAGGTTTTGAGGATTATTACCATCGTCATTTTCTACTGAAAATTCCATTGCCGCAATTCTTTTGAAATATTCTTCATTTAGGTCATGAACCATTCCACTGACTCTTTCAGGTTTACTTCCTAACCGATTACTAATTGCCTTCATAGGTGACTGTATACAATCAACACTTTGTAAATCATTTTCTTCGGCAAAATTTTCTATAATATCACTTAATTTTGGATTGACTAAGGTATGAAAAATAACTGCTTGTTTTTCAGCAGCAATTTTTAAAATTCCATTTAATATTGATTCGGTTGTTATAAAGGGATATCTTTCATAGTTTAAATTAGTTTTATTGAATTGAGAGCCAGCAGTTTTAGCTACTTGCATAGCAGTTTCACCACTAGAATCAGATATTGCGAATATATGTAATTTATCCATATAAACAAACTCCTTTAGTTATTTTAAATAATTGTAATCATTTTATCATAAAACAATTACAATTATTTTTCTATTGTGATATTGACGTGTTATATATTGTTTTGTATAATTATTAAGAACAGTTTTAATTAATGCTACATAGCAATTGAAACAGTTATATTTCGAGCTCGGAGGGAGGGAATTTTCATATGTCAAAAACAGTCGTTCGCAAAAACGAATCTCTTGATGATGCTCTTCGTCGTTTCAAACGTACAGTTTCCAAAAATGGTACTTTACGTGAATATCGTAAGCGAGAATTCTACGAAAAACCTAGTGTTAAACGTAAATTAAAATCTGAAGCAGCAAGAAAGCGTAACAACAAGAAGAAAAGACGTCGCTTTTAATTAAAAAACGTTCCTGTTATTTCAGGAACGTTTTTTTACTAGCAATGATCAACGTGGGGGATTATAAATATGAGTATTTCAAGTAGTATTAATAATGATTTAAAGAATGCAATGAAGTCACATGATAAGGTTGGCTTAACAGTCATCAGAATGATTAAGACTGATTTAATGAATGAGAAAATTAAATTGGGTCATGATTTATCTGAAGACGAAGAATTAACCGTTATCAGTCGTGAAGTTAAGCAGCATAAAGAATCGATTAGCGATTTTAAAAAGGCTAATCGTGATGACTTAGTAGAAACTCAAGAATCTGAGATGAAAGTTTTAGAAAAATATGCTCCTAAGCAATTGTCACAAACAGAAATTGACGAAATTGTTTCTGAAACCATAAAATCAGTAGGTGCTTCCAATATGTCTGACTTTGGTAAAGTTATGGGTGCTGTAATGCCTAAGGTTAAAGGAAAAGCTGATGGATCTTTAGTACAGAAATCAGTTAAAAACAATTTAAAATAATTTTTTTAAAACAAGATTAACTGTTGATTAATCTTGTCATACATAATGCATAGCTTTTTTTAAATTATAAACTATGCTAAGATTTGATTATTATATTATAAAAGGAGTCGCTATATTGACAGAAAATACTTCAGCAAAAAAAGAATTTACTTTAAATAATTTAGATTTTGAGCCAATACTATTAGGCCCACAAAATAAAAATATTTCAATTCTTGAAGAAGGTATGAATGTTTCTATTAATGCCTTCGGAACTAAAATCAAAGTTTCAGGTAATGAGGATAATGTTAATCTGGTTATTTCAATTTTAGATAATTTAGTAAAGTTATTACAAGATGGTATAACATTAAATAGTAGTGATTTCGTTAGTGCTATTAATATGGCAAAAAATGGTACTTTAAAATATTTTAGAGATTTATATAATCAAATCTTAATTAAAGATGCCAAAGGGAAACCTGTAAGGGTTAAAAATTTTGGTCAAAGACAATATGTGCAGTCAGTAAAGCGTAATGATATAACATTTGGAATAGGTCCTGCTGGTACTGGTAAGACATACTTGGCTGTTGTTATGGCTATTGCAGCCTTAAAACACGGAGACGTTGATAAAATTATTTTAACACGTCCAGCTGTTGAAGCTGGTGAAAGCTTAGGTTTCTTGCCTGGTGATTTAAAAGAAAAAGTTGACCCATATTTAAGACCAATTTATGATGCTTTACATGCAATTTTAGGTCGCGAACATACTGCTCGTTTGATGGAAAGAGAAGTTATTGAAATTGCGCCATTAGCATATATGCGTGGTCGTACATTAGACAATGCTTTTGTCATTTTAGATGAAGCTCAAAATACAACGACTGCTCAAATGAAAATGTTTTTAACACGTCTAGGCTTTGGTTCTAATATGATCGTTAATGGTGATATTTCCCAAATTGATTTGCCTAGACATGCAAGTAGCGGATTAGTTCAAGCACAAAAGATCTTAAAGAATGTAAAGAAAATAAGATTTGTTACATTTAATTCTAATGATGTAGTAAGACATCCAGTAGTTGCTAAGATAATCGATGCTTATGAAAACTATGCTGACAAGCAAAAATAATGAAAGTAGGAAATCATATGGATTTAGAAATTTATGATAATACAAATAATGGAGTCTCTGAAAAGGATACCTCTTTAGTTCAAGATGTTTTAGAGTATGCTGGTAAATATCTTGATTTAAAAGAAAACACAGAAATGTCAGTTACTTTTGTTAATAATGATAAAATTAAGGATATTAATAAAGAATATCGTGGCGTAGATCGAGCTACTGATGTGATTAGTTTTGCAATTGAAGATGGTGATGATGATTTTCCTGTGATTATGGATGATGAAATGGCTAATGAAATACCTGAAAATATTGGTGACATATTTGTTTCAATCGATAAGGTGGCAGAACAAGCTGAATTTTTAAATCATTCATATGAAAGAGAATTGGGATTCTTAGTAGTTCATGGATTCTTACACTTAAATGGATATGACCATATGAAACCTGAGGATGAAGCTGTTATGTTTCCTTTACAAAGAAAAATAATGGATAGCTATGGGCTTAAAAGATAAAAAACAGATTCACAAAAACAAACACTTTATCGTGTCTTTTTTGCATGCTTTAAATGGTATTTTAATCTTAATTAAAGACGAACGTAATTTTAGGTTTCATTTATTTAGTAGTTTAATTGTAATCATCATTTCATTTTGTTTGCATATAGACTTGAACGAATGGCTTTGGATATTATTAGCATTATTTTTAGTTATTTTATCTGAAACTGTTAATACAATTGTCGAAACAGTTGTAGACTTATTTGTCGGTGATAAATATAATAATTTAGCTAAAAAAGCAAAAGATGTTGCTGCTGGTAGTGTATTAATTGCTTCATTATTTTCGATATTAATAGGTTTAATTATATTTTTACCAATCATTTTACAAAAATTAAATTAAATAGGGGATGTACTTTATGGATTTAGATCCTAATTTTCATTCAGGATTTGTAGCAATTGTGGGGAGACCTAATGTTGGAAAATCAACATTTTTAAACCGTATTATTGGTCAAAAAATTGCTATTATGAGTGATAAAGCTCAAACAACCAGAAATAAAATACAAGGAGTCTATACAGATGATGATTCACAAATTGTTTTCTTAGATACTCCTGGTATTCATAAGCCAAGCAACCAATTGGATGATTTTATGGATAAATCTGCCTTTTCTGCTTTAAAGGATATTGATGCAGTTTTATTCATGATTAGTGCCACTGAAACTAGAGGTGCTGGTGATAACTTTATTATTAATCAACTTAAAAAGATTGATAAACCAGTTTATTTAATTATTAATAAAATTGATGAAATTAATCCTAATAAATTATTAGAAATTATGGATACTTATAAAAAAGCACTTAATTGGAATGAAGTATTTCCTATTTCTGCACTTCAAGGTAACAATATTGATGAATTGATGGATAACTTAAAAGATAAATTACCAGTAGGGCCTCAATATTATCCTGAAGATGAAGTAACAGATCATCCGGAACGATTTATTGTAGCTGAACTGATTAGAGAAAAAATTCTTTCCTTGACTCGTCAAGAAATTCCTTATTCAGTAGCCATTGATATTTTAAGTATGAAAAATAAAGACAATGGTAACGTTGATATACAAGCAGATATTTTAGTAGATCGTCCTGGCCAAAAGGGAATTCTAATTGGTAAGCAAGGATCAATGCTTAAGAAAATAGGTACTTTAGCACGTAAGGATATTGAAGATTTGTTAGGTAGCAAAGTTTATTTAAAATTGTGGGTGAAAGTTCAAACTGGTTGGCGAGACAATCCTTCAATTCTAAAATCATTAGGATATAACAAGAAAGAGAACTATTAATGATTTGGTTGGTGAATATTGATGAATGCACAAACATACATGAATTTTCACGGAATTTTATTATATCGTAAAAATTTTAAAGAACGTGATATGTTGGTTAAGTTTATGACAGCTGAAGCCGGCAAAAAAATGTTTTTTATTCGAGGTGCACGTAAAAGAGGTTTTAAAATGATGCCTGATATTTTACCATTTACTTATGGATTATATTCCGGAAAAATAAGTAGAGATAACTTGTCTTACATTTATAGTGCACTTGATACAGACCATTACGAGAATATTAGCCAAGATATTTATTTAAATGCATATGCAACTTATATAATGTCTTTAATTGATGTTGCTTTTCCAGATTCAACTCCAGTATTAGCTTGGTTTAATAAACTTTTTACATCTTTAAAATTAATTGATAGCGGTATTGATGCAGCAATTATTACTAATATCATTGAAATACAACTTCTTAATGTTTTTGGTGTTAAGCCAGAACTCAGAGGTTGTGCAATTTGTGGTCGAAATGATTTGTCGATGGATTATTCTGAAGCATATGGTGGATTAATTTGCGCCAAGCACTATCATCTGGATCCACATCGACTTAATTTGAGTGCTAAGACAGTATTTTATTTAAGAAAATTTTCAGTGATTGATATTCAAAAAATTAATAATATAAATGTTAATAAATATACTAAAAAAAGTTTAAGAAGTGTTTTAGATAAGTTATATCAAGATACTGTGGGTATAAATCTAAAAAGTAAACATTTTTTGGATCAAATTAATGATTTGAAATTATAGAATTGACTTTTTCAGTTTGCTAAATTATTATTAAATTAAATGAATTAATAGGTAAAGATAAAAGAATTTTATTATAAGATTGTTTATTAGCGAGTCTAGGATAGTGCAAGCTAGTCATTAATAGTCTATAATAATTGGCGCTTTTTGAACCAAACTAATTAAGCTGCTAGTTCTGATTAGGGCTAGAAGTAGGGTGGAACCGCGAATAAATTCGTCCCTGCTGTAAATTTGCATTTTATTATGCTTTTTTACAGTAGGGATTTTTTGTGTCTCACCCAATCAATAGGAGGAATTATTTATGACAAAGAAGTTGTCTATGCAAGAAATTATTTTAAAATTACAACAATTCTGGTCATCTAAGGGTTGTATGTTGATGCAAGCTTATGATACAGAAAAAGGTGCAGGAACTATGAGTCCTTACACTTTTTTAAGAGCAGTGGGACCAGAACCATGGAATGCTGCATATGTTGAACCTTCTAGAAGACCTGCTGATGGTAGATATGGTGAAAATCCTAACCGTTTGTATCAACATCATCAATTTCAAGTTATTATGAAACCATCACCAGAAAATATTCAAGAACTTTATCTAGATAGTTTAAAAGAATTAGGAATCAATCCAATTGAACACGATATTCGATTTGTTGAAGATAACTGGGAAAATCCTTCAATGGGTTGTGCTGGTGTTGGTTGGGAAATCTGGTTAGACGGTATGGAAGTTACCCAATTTACTTACTTTCAAATTGTTGGTGGACAGGAAATGAATCCTGTTGCATCAGAAATTACTTATGGTCTTGAACGATTAGCATCATATATTCAAGATGTTAATAATGTTTTTGATTTAAATTGGAATGATAACGTTAAATATGGGGATATTTTTAAAGAACCAGAATATGAACATTCAAAATATAGTTTTGAGGAAAGCAATCAAGAAATGCTATTAAAGATGTTTGATAATTTTGAGACAGAAGCTAAGAAACAAATTGCAAATGGTTTAGTTCACCCTGCATACGATTATGTTTTGAAGTGTAGTCATACTTTTAATTTATTAGATGCTAGAGGAGCAGTTTCAGTTACTGAAAGAGCAGGTTATTTATCTAGAATTAGAAGAATGGCTAGATCTATTGCAAAGGCATTTATTGAAGAACGTGCCAAACGTGGATTCCCATTAATCAAAGATGATAAGAAACGTAAAGAGTTATTAGCTGATTATAACAAGGAGGAAAAATAATGGCACATACATTTTTATTAGAAGTTGGTCTTGAAGAAATGCCAGCTCATGTGGTTACTCCAAGTATTAAACAATTAGTCAAAAGAACTAAAGATTATTTAAAAGATCAAAGAATTGAATTTGACAATATTAAACCTTTTTCAACTCCACGTCGTTTAACAATTCAAATTACTGGTTTAGCAGATAAACAAGAAGATATTGATGAATCTGTTAAAGGACCTGCTAAAAAAATTGCTCAGGATGATGATGGTAATTGGAGTAAAGCTGCCATCGGTTTTACTAAGGGCCAAGGCGCTACAACTGATGATATTACATTTAAAGAAGTAAAGGGTACTGAATATGTATTTGTCGAAAAACATATTGATGGTAAACCTGTCAGTGAAGTATTAATGGGAATGAAAGATGTTATTACTAGTATGACTTTCCCAACTCTTATGAAATGGAATGTCTATGACTTAGAATTTATTCGTCCAATTAGATGGATGGTTGCATTATTAGATGGTCAAGTATTACCAATTAAGATTCTTGATGTGACTGCTGGTAATGTTAGCCGTGGACATCGTTTCTTGGGACATAATACTAGTATTAACAATGCCGCTGATTATGAAAAATCTTTATATGATCAATTTGTTATTGTTGATGCTGACAAACGTAAAAAATTGATCAAAGACCAAATTGAAAAAATAAGTAGGGATAATAATTGGATTGTCAATATTAATCCTTCTCTATTAGAAGAAGTTAATAACTTAGTTGAATGGCCAACTGCATTTTATGGTAATTTTGACAAGAAGTATTTAGAATTACCGGCTGATGTTCTTATTACTTCAATGCGCGACAATCAAAGGTTCTTTTATGTACAAGATCATGACAAAAACATTTTACCTTACTTCATTTCTGTAAGAAATGGAAACAAAGATTACATTGAAAATGTTGCTGTGGGTAATGAAAAAGTTTTAACTGCTCGTCTAGAAGACGCAATGTTTTTCTACAAAGAAGATCAATCTAGGGATATTGATTTTTATGTAAATAAACTTAAAAAAGTTAGTTTTCATGATAAAATCTCAACTATGTATGAAAAAATGCAACGTGTTGAAATCATTACTCAAGTTTTAGGTAAATATGTGGGACTAAATGATACTGAGCTTTCTGATGTTAAAAGAGCTGCTCAAATTTATAAATTTGATTTAGTTACTGGTATGGTTGGTGAATTTTCAGAACTACAAGGAGTAATGGGTGAAAAATATGCATTACTTAAGGGTGAAAATAAATCAGTAGCAACTGCAATTCGTGAACATTATATGCCTATTTCAGCTAATGGTGATTTACCACAAACAAAAGTTGGTGCGGTGTTAGCTGTCTCTGATAAATTTGATAGTATTTTAACTTTCTTTGCTGCTGGTATGATTCCTAGTGGATCTAATGATCCATATGCTTTAAGAAGACAAGCAAATGGGATTGTAAGAATTATCAAAGATCAAAAATGGGACTTTAATTTAGAAAAAATGATGAGTTCATTTGTTAATAATGAGGCTGAACATAAAGTTGCTCCAGCATTAGACCAAACTAAAGAATTTAATGATATCGTTGCCTTTATTAACGACCGTATTTGGAAGGTATTAAAGGATGATAAATTAAGACATGATATTATTGATGCGATTGCAGGAACGAAAAATCATAATATTTTATTCATTTTTGAAGTTGCAAATGTTTTAAATAAACATAAAGATGATGAAGAATTTAAAAAATCTATTGAAGCTTTAACTCGAGTATTAAGAATTTCTAAAAAACAAAGTTTTAACAATGATTTGACTATTAATGAATCATTATTTGAAAATGATTCTGAGAAGAATTTATATAATAAAGTTTCTTCTATTGGTGAAGATTATTATGCATTAGATGCAAATGCTGAATTTGATAAATTAATGTCATTGAAAGATTATATTAATGATTACTTCGATGAAACAATGGTAATGGCAAAAGATGAAAATATTAAAAATAATCATTTAAAACAATTAACAATTATCGCTAACATGATTAATTGGTTTGCTAATTTAGATAAATTAATTGTTAAGTAATATAGTTAGACAAAATAATAATAGATTGTTAAAATGTTAGTTACTTGTACGTGATGATTGAGGATAAAAGTCGCACTTTTTATTTTAAGTGCGACTTTTATATCTGCAAAAGGGGTGATAAATATGATTCCTGAAGATGTTATTGATAAAGTAAGAGATCAAACCAATATTTCTGATGTTGTAAGTCAATTTGTGTCATTGCATAAATCTGGAAAAAACCTATTTGGATTATGTCCTTTTCATGAAGAAAACACACCATCTTTTTCAGTAAATGAGCAAAAACAGATCTTCCATTGCTTTAGTTGTGGTCGTGGAGGAAATGTTTTTAAGTTCTTAATGGAATTACAAAATTTATCATATCCTGAAGCAGTTAAAAAAGTTGCTGATATGCAAGGTATTAAGATAGATAATAATTATTTACAATCCCGAAATAATAAAAAAGTTGATTCTAATGAGCAAGTTTTAATTGATATGCATACTCAATCAACCGACTTATATCACCATATCTTGATGAATACTGAGATTGGGCAACAAGCGTTAGACTATCTTCACAATCGTGGGTTGAAAGATGAAGTAATCAATAAATATCAATTAGGTTTTGCTCCAAGCAATTCAATTTTAAAAACTTTTTTATCTCAAAAAAAATATCAATATCAAGAATTAAGAAAATCTGGTTTATTTTTTGAGGATGACAATGGCGATTTAAAAGATCGATTTTTCAATCGAATAATCTATCCAATTACTAATGAATTTGGAAACGTTATTGCATTTTCTGGGAGAGTCTTAAATAAGGATGATAATCAGGCTAAATATTTAAATAGTCCTGAAACTTCAATCTTTAACAAGCGAAAAGTACTTTTTAACTTTTCTAATGCTAGGAAAACAATTAGAAAAGAAAAGACAGCTATTTTGTATGAAGGATTTATGGACGTTATTTCAGCAGATCAATCGGGGATTCAAAACGGAATTGCTTCAATGGGAACAAGCTTAACCGATGAGCAAATATATTTATTGCAAAGAAATATTACTAATTTATATGTTTGTTATGATGGTGATGCTCCTGGACAAAATGCTATTAACAGATCTATAGGTATTTTGGAACAAACCAAATTAAAATTAGGTATTATTCAAATGCCAAGTGGAATTGATCCCGACGAATATCGGCAGCAAAACGGCGAAGCCAAATTTAAATCATATATGAGTTCGGCTTTAGAATCTGTAATTTCATTTAAAATGCATTTCTTAAAGTTAAACCGTAACTTAGATAATGAAAATGATAAAATTAATTATATAAATGATGTGCTTTGTGAAATTGCTAAAGTTTCTCAACCTATTGAACGTGATATATATATTAATCAGATTTCTGGACAATTTAATCTAAACAAACTGGATTTAACTAATCAATTGAATAAATTAGTTAATAGGAATAATTTAGGTAAAAAAGCTAATGACTATAAGTCAGGTATTGATACTAGTCATGTTAATTCGGCTTTAATTGGTAATGTTAAATCCATTGGACGAGTTGAAATGGCTGAAAGAAGTTTGCTAAATCGTATTTTAAATGATCATGAAATGTGGTTAAGGTTATTGGGGAAAGATGGCTTTTGCTTTGCTGATGAGAAATATCAATTAATTTATATTTTGGCTCAAGAATATTTTAGAAATCATTCAGAATATAAGGCGGATGCTTTCCAAGATTTTGTTAAAGAAGAAGATTTGCAACAATTGTTAATAAATGTTGATTTAATTGACTTATCAGGTGAACCTACTAACTCAGAGATAGATGATTATGTTAATATAATAATGAATGATGCTCCCATTGAAAAACAGCTTAAGACTAAACAGGCTGAATTAGATGAGGCTAAAAAGCTAGGCGATGTTGATCGCCAAATTGATATAACCACGGACATTATTAATTTACAGCGTAAGAAACAAATTAGTAATTAAGCTTAATTTAGGAGGCAGTTTAATGGCTGGAAAATCTAATAAAAAAGAACTAAAAGAATCAGTTAATGCACTAATTAAAAAACAAAAGAAAGTTGGACATGTAACTTATGATGACTTAAATGATAGTATTGCTGTTCCGTTTAAGTTAACAAAGAAACAAATGTACAATCTTTTAGAAAAAGTTGAAGATAAAGGAATTAGTGTTGTAGACGAAAATGGTGATCCTGACCCAAGAGCACTAGAAGCTGCCAAAAAAGTTACTCAATCAGAATTAAAGAATTCTTCTTCAGCACCTACAGGAGTTAAAATTAATGATCCTGTTAGAATGTATCTTAAGGAAATTGGTCGTGTATCACTTCTAACTGCTGATCAAGAAGTTGAATTGGCTTTAAGAATTGAAAAAGGTGATGAAGAAGCTAAACAAGAATTAGCAGAAGCTAATTTACGTTTAGTTGTTTCAATCGCTAAGCGTTATGTAGGTCGTGGAATGCAGTTCTTAGACTTAATTCAAGAAGGAAACATGGGACTTATGAAAGCGGTTGAAAAGTTTGATTATCGTAAAGGATTCAAATTTTCAACTTACGCTACTTGGTGGATTAGACAAGCTATTACTCGTGCTATAGCTGATCAAGCTAGAACAATTAGAATTCCTGTTCATATGGTTGAAACCATTAACAAATTGATTAGAATTCAACGCCAACTACTTCAAGATTTAGGACGTGAACCTACGCCAGAAGAAATTGGTGCTGAAATGGATATGCCAACTCAAAAGGTTCGTGGTATTCTTAAAATTTCTCAAGAACCGGTTTCACTTGAAACTCCTATTGGTGAAGAAGATGATTCTCACTTAGGAGACTTTATCGAAGATCAAGAGGCAACTAGTCCTGCTGATCACGCTGCATATGAATTATTAAAAGAACAACTAGAAGGTGTTCTTGATACTTTAACTGATCGTGAAGAAAATGTACTAAGACTTCGTTTTGGTTTAGATGATGGTAGAACTAGAACACTTGAAGAAGTTGGTAAGGTATTTGGTGTTACTAGAGAAAGAATTAGACAAATTGAAGCAAAAGCATTGCGTAAATTACGTCATCCTTCACGTAGTAAGCAATTGAAAGACTTTTTAGAATAGACTTACTAAAACAGGTAGATTAATTACTACCTGTTTTTTGTTATAATTAATTATTAAATAAAATTTTAGAAAAAGGTGTTTAAATGGATTCCAATCACTTATCACAACGTTTAAAAGCAGTTGCAAATTATGTTCCAAATAATAGCCGAGTAGCAGATATTGGCTCTGATCATGCTTACTTGCCGGTTTATTTATTGAAGAAAGGATTAATCAAATATGCTATTGCCAGTGAAGTTGCCAAAGGACCTTTACAGAATGCAAAGAATGAAATTTTAAAAGAAAATTTAGCAGATAAAACTGATACAAGATTGGCTAATGGCTTACTTTCTATCGGAAAAGAAGATGAAATTGATTGTGTTGTAATAGCAGGAATGGGTGGAATTTTGATTCGTGATATTTTGGAAAATGGTCAAAATCATCTTAGTGGTAAAGAGATATTGGTGCTTCAACCGAATGTTGGTGAAGATATTTTAAGGAATTGGTTAATGAATAATAATTATGTAATAAAGAATGAGCAGATTCTTAGAGAAGATGGTCACAATTATGAAATAATTGAAGCGCAAAAAGTTAATGATAAAATTATTTATACGCTAGAGGAATTAAAATTTGGTCCAATATTATTAGAGAAAAAATCATCTGTTTTTATTGAAAAATGGCAAAATGAAATTAAACGTTTAGAAAATATTATTTCTAATATGGATAATATGAAAGGACCTAAGCCAATAAGTAAGATCCATAAAATGCAGAAAGAAATTAAAGAAATTAAGGAAGTTTTATAAATGAAAGTAGTTGATTTAGTAAAAAGGTTTGAAAAATTTGCCCCTAAAGATATTGCTGTTGATGGAGATCCAATTGGATTGCAAATTGGTTCATTAAATCAAGAAATCCATAAAGTTATGACTACCCTAGATGTAAGACCTGAAGTAGTTGATGAAGCAATTAATAATCATGTTGATTTTATTTTTTCTCACCATCCAGTTATGTTTCGTCCAGCTAAAAACTTAGATCTTAATAATCCGCAAAATAAAATGTACGCTAAAATTATTGAAAATCATATTACGGTTTATTCAGCTCATACCAATTTAGATAATGCTGTTAATGGGATGAATGATTGGTTAGCAGATAGCTTGCAATTAAAAGATACTAAGGGACTGGTTTATCAGACTAAAACGAACAATCATAAATACTTTATGGGAAGAATTGGAAGACTTTCTAATACTATGACAGTTTATGAATTTGCCAAATTTTGTAAAAAGCAATTTAATGTCAATGGCCTTCGATTAATTAGTAACAATTCAGATAAACTAGTTAATAAAGTAGCAATCTTAGGTGGTGATGGTGGTAAATTCTTTAATATCGCTAAAAATAAAGGTGCTGATATTTACGTTACTGGAGATGTATATTATCACACGGGTCACGATATGCTAGCTTCTGATTTTTCGGTTGTTGACCCAGGTCATCATATTGAAAGCATTTGTAAGCCTTATTTAGCAGCAATGTTTAAAAAATGGTCAAAACAATTGAATTGGAATATAGAAGTGATAGAGTCTAATATAAATACAGATCCATTTACATTTATTTAAAAGGTGGCTAATTAATATGCACAAATATGAATCCTTATTACCAAGATTCCTAAGCTATGTAAAAGTTAACACTCGTTCTGATGAAACTACTAATAAAATACCTTCTTCTAAGGCACAAGTTAGTTTTCTTAATGACTTAAAAGATCAGTTACATTCAATTGGTTTAAAAAATGTTAGAACTAATGAATCAAGTGGGTATGTATTTGCAACTTTACCTTCAAACATTAATAAAGATGTAAAAAAGATTGGCTTTATTTCACATGTTGACACTGCTGACTTTAATTCTGATAACGTAAATCCGCAAATAATTGAAAAATACGATGGTAATTCAGTAATTAATTTAGGTGACGGAGAATACAAATTAGATCCAAAGGTATTTCCTAGTTTAAAAAAGTATAATGGGCAAACCTTAATTACTACCGATGGTAATACCTTATTAGGAGCTGATGATAAGGCAGGAGTAGCTGAAATCATAACCTCTATGGATTATTTAATTAATCATCCAGAAATTAAACATGGTGAAATTGAAATTGGTTTTGGTCCAGATGAAGAAATTGGCACTGGTGCTGATAATTTTGATACTAAAGATTTTGGTGCTGATATTGCATACACAGTTGATGGCGGGTCGTTAGGCCAATTGCAATATGAGACTTTCAATGCCGCTGTAGCACATATTGATATTAAAGGAACAGATGTGCATCCTGCAGAGGCCAAGGGAGTGATGGTTAATTCTTCATTACTTGGCATAAAATTTAATGAAAGTTTGCCTAAGTATGAACGTCCAGAATTTACAGATGGACGAGAAGGATTTTATTTCTTAACTAGTTTTAATGGAACGGTAGATCATACCAAATTAAAGTACATTATTAGAGATCATGACAAGAATCGTTTTGCTGCTAGAAAAAAATATTTTAATAAGATTGCAGATGAAATGAATAAACAATTTGATGAATTACGAATTAATGTTGATATAAAAGATCAATATTATAATATGGCAGAAGTTATTAACCAAGATATGACCGTTATTGATTTGGCCAAAGGGGCAATGCAAAACGTTGATATAGAGCCTGATATTTTTCCAGTTCGTGGTGGGACAGATGGATCTAAAATATCATTCATGGGATTGCCTACGCCTAATATTTTTGCTGGTGGTGAAAATATGCATGGGCGTTTTGAATATGTTTCCTTGCAAACTATGGAAAAGGCCTGCGATTTGTTAATTGAAATTGCTAATTTAAATGCTAAAAACGATTAGTCAACAATGGTCAAATTGTTTTTAATTAAATTAGTGTTTTGGTAAAATTTACTTATAGGTTGATTAGTCAACTTATAAGTATTTTTTATTATATAAAGTGGGTGGAATATATTGAATCCAGATAATTTAACAGAAGCGGTAACAAAAGCATTGGCTGAAGCTCAAAAAGTTGCAGTTAACCGTAAACATCAAGAAATTACGATTGCTCATTTATTTAAATTTTTGATTCAGCCGGGTGAACTAGCTCGCCAAATTTATTCTGAATTAGGTTTAGACATAAAGAAGTTAGAAGCAGAAATTGATAAAGAATTAGATAGTATTTCGACTGTTGAGGGCAGTAATGTCTCTTATGGACAAAATATTTCATCAAATATGTATCAGTTAATGCAAAATGCCAATCAAATGAAAGGTAAATTAGGCGACCAATATGTTTCCGTTGATACACTAACAATTGCTTTGATGGATGTTAGTGGTGACAAATTAAGTGACTATTTAAAAGAAAATGATATTACTAAACAAAAAGTAATTAATGAAGTAGAAAAAATTCGTGGAGGTGAAAAAGTGACTTCTAAGAATCAAGAAGATAATTTTCAAGCATTGAAAAAATATGGGGTTGATTTAGTTAAAGAAGCTCGTGCTGGTAAACTAGGTCCAATTATTGGTCGTGATGAAGAAATATTAGATGTTATTAGAATTCTTTCGCGTATGACTAAAAATAATCCAATTTTATTAGGTGATCCTGGTGTTGGAAAAACTGCGATTGTTGAAGGTTTAGCTAAGAGAATTGCTGTAAATGATGTTCCAGATAATTTAAAGGATAAGCAATTATTTGAATTAGATATGAGTTCATTAATTGCTGGTGCTAAATATCGTGGTGAATTTGAGGAACGATTAAAAGCGGTTTTAAAAGCAGTTAAGAAATCTGAGGGTAAAATCATCATGTTTATTGATGAAATTCATAATATTGTTGGTGCCGGTAAATCTGAAGGTAGTATGGATGCTGGTAATATGTTAAAACCAATGTTAGCACGTGGTGAGTTGCATTTAATTGGTGCTACTACTTTAGATGAATATCGTAAATATTTAGAAAAAGACAAAGCACTCGAACGTCGCTTCCAAAGAGTCCATGTTAATGAACCAAGTGTTGATGATACTATTACCATTTTACGAGGAATTAAAGAACGTTTAGAAATTCATCATGGGGTAAGAATTCACGATAATGCATTAGTAGCCGCAGCTAAATTATCTGATCGATACATTACTGATCGATTTTTACCGGATAAAGCTATTGATTTAGTTGATGAAGCTTCTTCTACTATTGAAGTTGAAATGAATTCTAGTCCTACTGAATTAGATCAAGCTCATCGCAAGCTTATTCGCGCTGAGGTTGAGGAAGCTGCTTTAAAAAATGAAAGTGATGATGAATCTAAAAAGCGTTTGTCAGAATTGAAACCTCAGTTGGCTAATTTAAGGGAAACTGTTAATAATTTAAATGCTAGATGGCAACAAGAGAAAAATTCTATTCAAAAATTAGGAGATAAAAAATCTGAATTAGATCAAGCTAAGAATGATTTACAACAAGCTGAAAGTTCTTATGATTTAAATAAAGCTGCGGTCTTACAACATGGGACTATTCCTAAGCTAGAAGAAGAACTTAAGCAAATGGAAAGCCAAAATCATAATGATGATTGGTTAGTTAGTGAATCTGTTACTGAAAATGAAATTGGAAATGTGTTAAGTAGAGAAACTGGGATTCCAGTTAACCGATTAATGCAAGGCGAACGTGCTAAGTTACTTCATTTAGATGATAACTTGCACAAACGTGTAATTGGTCAAAATGAAGCTGTTGAAGCAGTTTCCAATGCAGTTTTAAGGTCTCGTGCAGGTTTACAAGATCCAAGTAAACCTTTAGGATCTTTCTTATTCTTAGGACCTACTGGTGTAGGTAAAACCGAATTGGCTAAGTCACTTGCTGCTAATTTATTTGATTCTGAAGATCACATGGTTAGAATTGATATGTCAGAATATATGGAAAAAGCTTCTGTATCGAGGCTAGTAGGAGCAGCACCTGGATATGTAGGATATGAAGAGGGTGGCCAATTAACAGAAGCTGTTAGAAGAAATCCATATACAATTGTTTTATTTGATGAAATTGAAAAGGCCCATCCAGATGTATTTAACATTTTATTACAAGTTTTAGATGATGGTCGTTTAACTGATGGCCAAGGACGTACGATTGACTTTAAAAACACTATTTTAATTATGACTTCTAATTTAGGATCAGATTTGTTATTAGAAGGTACTGATAAAAATGGTGATATTAGTAGTAAAGCTAAAAGCCAAGTTAATGATTTGTTAAAGACAAGCTTTAAGCCTGAATTTTTAAATCGTATTGATGATGTAATTATGTTTAAACCATTATCAATTGATGATGTGAAGTTGATAGTTAAAAAATTAATTGACAAACTAACTTTACGTCTACAAGATCAACAAATTAAAATTGAAATTAGCGATGAATCATTAGATTGGATTGCTAAAAATGGATACGAACCACAATATGGTGCTCGACCATTACAAAGATTTGTGACCCGTCATGTTGAGACGCCATTAGCTAAATTAATTATTGGTAATAAAATAAAGCCTAAATCAACTGTTAACATTAATTTAGACGGGGATAAATTATCATTTAAATAGATAAAAAGAGTTTAAGCTTTTATAGCTTAAACTCTTTTTTGTTTGCTTATTTATTTGCATTACCAGAAATTAAAGTTACACAGTTAACTAAAATAAGTGCAGTAATTACTGTTACAACTGCGATACTAGTTGAAGAATAAGTTTGACTCTCCAATTGACCTACGATGTATCCGATAATTTCACCAAAAATAGCTGACCAAAAAACAACTGTTAAATTTTTTGTAAGAAATTTCATTACTATCCACCTCGCAATTCATAAAAATTTTATCACATATCTATCTTTAAATACAATTATAAATATAATCATATGAGCATGATAAAATTATTTGTTATAATATTCAACTAGAAAGGGATGACTATATTATGGATTATGTACCTTTAAATATAATAAGCTCATACAGTTTATTAAAAAGTACTATTTCAATTGATAATTTAATTTCAGCAGCTAAGCAAAGAGGATATAATTCTTTAGCCTTAACTGATGAGAACGTTATGTATGGTGCTATTGAATTTTATAATAAGTGCATAAAAAATAATATTCATCCGATTATTGGTTTAACGATTGAGCTTAGTGGATTAACTGATGATGAGAAATTTCAACTAGTTTTACTTGCAAAAAATAATAGTGGTTATCAAAATCTAATGGCGATATCTACCAAAAAGATGACCAATGAAGCTGATAAATTAACTTTACTTGATATCAACTCATTCCTAGATGATTTATTTATTATTATTCCTAATTATGGCGTGATTGCAAATTATATTAAGCAAAATAATTTAGATCAAATTTCAAATCTTTTAACTAAATTTTCTAAGCACAGTAATAATCTATATTTTGGCGTTAGTGATCAAGACTTTAGTAATGGATATTACGATTCTATAATTCAATTAGAATTAGGTATTAATCTTGTTGCTTTCTCTAAAGTGCAAAATATAGATAAAGATGATTCTTTTGCTCTAAAGGTTTTGCGATATGTTGATAATGGAGAAAAGTTTGCTAATCCTTTAGAAGAAAGTAATTTAGAAGATAATAATTGGTTAAAGCCTAAAAATGATTTGATTAATAGTTTTATTTCATCTGGTCATCAAAATATTGTTCAAAATAATGAAAGAATAATTCAAGATTCTAAAGTGAAAATCGATAAAAAACAGCCACAATTACCTAAGTTTAATAATGATTACGGATTATCATCTAAAAAATATTTAAATCAATTGTGTAAAAAAGGATTATTGGCTCGTTTTAATGAATTAAATATACCTAAAGAAGCTCAAAAAAAATACTATGAAAGATTAAAATATGAGCTATCAGTTATTGATCGTATGAATTTTGATGATTATTTCTTAATCGTTTGGGACGTTATTAATTATGCACATAAATCTAATATTATGACTGGCCCGGGAAGAGGATCTGCTGCTGGATCTTTGGTAGCATATTGCCTATATATCACTGATGTTGATCCAATTGGTTATGATTTAATTTTTGAGCGTTTTTTAAATGAAGAACGTGCTCAAATGCCAGATATTGATTTAGACATACCAGATGATAAAAGGGAACAAGTTTTGGATTATGTTCATGATAAATATGGTAATGACCATGTTGCACAAATTGTTACTTTTGGCACAATGGCAGCAAAACAAGTTTTAAGAGACGTCGGTAGAACTTTTGGTTTATCTCCTTATCAAATGAGCGACTGGAGTAATGCGATTCCTAATAATCAGTTGCATATTACTTTAAATGCTTCTTATGATCAGTCACAAAAGCTAAAAAATTTAGTGAGTGATAATCAGCTTAATCGTTTGCTATTTAACACTGCTAAAAAATTAGAGGGCCTGCCACGACACTATTCAACCCATGCTGCTGGCTTAATTTTAAGTAAAAATAAATTAGTTCAAACTTCACCTTTGCAAAATGGTAGTGAGGGTATTTTGATGACCCAATATTCTAAAAATTATGTTGAAGAGATAGGCCTTTTAAAAATTGATTTTTTGGGGTTAAGGAATCTCTCATTGCTTGCAGATATTGTTAATCATGTAAAAAAAGAAGTAAATAGTAATTTTAGTATTAGACAAATTAATTTAAATGATCCAAAAACTTTATCGTTATTTCAAATGGGTGATACTAATGGTGTATTTCAATTTGAGTCTGCTGGTATTAAAAGAGTCTTAAAGTTGCTACATCCAGATAATTTTAATCTAGTTGCTGCAGTTGATGCTTTGTATCGCCCAGGACCAATGGGAAATATTGAGTCTTTTATTAAACGTAAAAAGGGACAAGAACATGTTACTTATGCTGATGAAACATTAAAGCCTATTTTAGGACCAACATTTGGGATAATTGTTTATCAAGAGCAGGTTATGCGAGTTGCATCTACAATGGGGGGGTTTACTTTGGGTGAAGCCGACTTACTTAGAAGAGCTATGAGTAAGAAAAAACATGATGTAATGGACTCAATGGAAACTAAATTCATTAGTGGTGCCTTAGAAAAAGGATATAGTAAAAAAGCTGCTCAACAAACGTTTGATTATATTGATCAATTTGCTAGCTATGGGTTTAATAAATCTCATGCGGTTGCTTATAGCAAAATGGCATTTGATTTGGCATATTTAAAAGCCCATTATAGTATGCAATTCTTTGTTAGTATATTAAATTCAGTTTTGAATAATAGTAAAAAAACTAAGATCTATTTAACTGAAATAAAAAAACGCAATATAAATGTTAACGGTCCCAATATTAATACGAGCAATAAAGAGTTTAGAATATATGATAATAGCATTTTATTTGGCCTAGGATCCATTAAGGGTCTTCGTAGTGACTTTATCAGAGATTTAATTGATGAGAGAAGCAAAAATGGATTATTTAATAATTTAGAGCAATTCATTCAAAGAATTGATCCTAAATATAGAAAAATAGAATTGATTAGTTCACTAGTTTATTCAGGTGCAATGGATGATTTTGGATATAATCGTTCAGAACTATTAGCATCAATTCCTGAATTTATTGATTCTATTAATTTAAGTGGTAATTCAATGGAACTATTTGATGCACTAAAACCTAAAATAAAACATTTAGATGAAATTTCTTTAAATGAAAAATTACAAAAAGAAAATGAATATTTAGGTGTATATTTGTCCGGACATCCTGTAGAACAATATATAAACTTTTTTAATGATATTAAGATTGTTTCATCTGATAGTGTATTGGAATATAGCGATGACATATATACAATTTTATATTTGGATTCTATCAAGCGGATTAGAACTAAAAATGGTAAGAAAATGGCTTTTGCTCATGGAACTGATTTAGCTGGCGGACTCAGCGTTACTATTTTTCCTAATGTTTTTAGTGTGAATAAAAGCTGGTTGAAAAATGGCATTGTTGTTTTAATCAAAGGAAAATCAGAGCAACGAGATGGTGCTCAAATTATTGCCAACAAAATATATCCCGCAGCAAACGTTAAAAGTAATCTTTTGAAGAATGGCAAAAATGTTTCTACCAAAAAATGGTATTTAAGAATAGATGCTGATCATGACTCAAATGCAAATATTAATATGCTATATAAAGAAATAAAAAGCAATTATGGAAACAATCGGGTTATTATTTACCGGACAAAAAGCGATAAAACAACTCTACTTAATCAGAATTATAATTTAAGTTATGATTCAAAATTATTCAAAAAACTAATTCATATATTAGGAAATGGTAACGTTGTTTATAAATGATAATTTTATTATGGAAACTATAAAGAAAATAGCAGACATAGATTTTAAAAAGTGATACAATTTACATTGAAATCCATTATGTATTGAATTGTATATTTGATACAAAATAAAAGGAGAGATTTTACTTATGAAAAAAACAAAAATCGTAAGTACATTAGGACCTGCTAGTAATGATGTTGAAACTATTGCTAGTTTAATTAACTCAGGAGCTAATGTTTTCAGATTTAATTTTTCACATGGTGATCATGAAGAACATTTAGGTCGTTTAGACAAGGTTCATGAAGCTGAAAAGAAAACAGGTAAATCAATGGGTATCATGCTTGATACTAAAGGTGCTGAAATCCGTACCTCTAAGCAAAAAGATGGTAAGATTGATTTTCACACTGATGACCAATTCAGAATTTCAATGGACAGTAGCCTAGAAGGTACTAAGGACAAAATTGCTGTTACTTACCCAGGCCTATTTGATGATGTTAAAGTTGGCGGACATGTTTTATTTGATGATGGTATTTTAGATGCTGTTGTTGAAGACAAAGATGCTGATAACAAGGAATTAATTGTTACTGCTCAAAACAACGCAACTTTAGGTTCACGTAAAACTGTTGATGCTCCAGGAGTATCAATTAATTTACCAGGTATCACTGAAAAAGATTCAAGTGATATTCGCTTTGGTTTATCAAAGATGAACATTAACTACATTGCCGCTTCATTCGTAAGAAAACCTCAAGATATCTTAGATATTCGTAAATTACTTGAAGAAGAACATATGGAAGATGTTCAAATTTTCCCTAAGATTGAATCACAAGAAGGAATTGATAACTTTGAAGAAATCATGAAGGTTTCTGACGGTTTAATGATTGCTCGTGGAGACATGGCTGTTGAAATTCCTGCTGAAAATGTTCCAATCGTTCAAAAACATATGATTCACAGATGTAATGAAATGGGTAAACCAGTTATCACTGCTACTCAAATGCTAGATTCAATGATTGAAAATCCACGTCCTACACGTGCTGAAGCTTCAGATGTTGAATATGCTGTATTAAGTGGTACTGATGCTACTATGCTTTCAGGTGAAAGTGCTAATGGTGCTTACCCAGCTAAAGCTGTTGGAATGATGAACAAATTAGATATTAAAGCTGAAAACCATTATGCTGAATATGGTGACGCACGTCCTGAATTCAAAAATGGTGATGTAACTGAAGCTTTTGGTAAACAAGTTGCTCAAATGGCTAAAGACTTAGACATTAAGACAATTGTTACTACTACTACTACTGGTTACTCAGCTCGTATGATTTCTAAATATCATCCAAATGCTGATATTTTAGCATTAACTTTTGATGATCGTGTACGTCGTGGTCTAATGGTTAACTGGGGTGTTCAACCAATTGTTGTTGACAAGCCAGAAACTACAGATGGTATGTTTGATTTTGCTGCTAAAAAGGCTGTTGAATCAGGCTTATCTAATGAAGGTGACTTAGTATTGATCGTTGCTGGTGTTCCAGTTGGCGAAAAAGGTACTACTAACGTTATGCGTGTTAAATTAATCGGCTCAGAATTATCACAAGGACAAGGAATCGGTGATAAGACTGTTATTGGTAAGGCTTTTTTAGCAAGTAACGCTGCCGACGCAAACAGCAAAGCTGTAGACGGTGGCGTGTTAGTGGCTAAGAACACTAACAAAGACTTCTTACCAGCAATGAAGAAAGCTAGCGCAATTATCGTTGAAAATGGTGGAATGACATCACATGCAGCGGTAGTTGGTATTTCATTAGGTATTCCAGTTATCGTTAGTGCAACTGGCGCAACTGAAGAAATTTCTGATGGACAAACAATCACTGTTGATGCTCGTCGTGGTATCGTTTACAGTGGTGCTGCTAATTCATTATAATAATTAAATAATAATTATTTGATAAAAAGGGTACGCATTTTGCGTATCCTTTTTTGCTATCGAAATATTATGGAAATTAGTGTAAAATTATAATATAAATAATCGAAATGAGGTATATTAATGAACAATATATTAGGTAGAATAGTTTCTGGAAAAGTTACTGATGAAAATGATAAAAGTTATTTTGTTCAAATTGAAGGGGTAACATTTTTATTAGATAAATCAGAAATTGTTAAACCATTGCATATTGGAAGTAAGTTTAGTGGTTTTTCCTATGAAAATGAGGACCATAAAATGCAAATTACAAGAGATGTACCTAAGGTTCAAGTTGATCATTTTGCTTTTGGGCAAGTTGTACAAAGTAAATATGGCCTAGGTGTATTTGTTGATATTGGTTTGCCTAATAAAGATATTGCTGTATCAATTGATGATTTACCTGAGCTGACTAAATTATGGCCTAAGTATGGGGACTATCTTATGATTTCTTTGAAAATAGATAAAAAAGGTCGTATATGGGGAGAATTAGCTGATGAAGAAGTGTTTAAAGATATTTCTACTCCAGGCAGTAAAAATTTAATGAATCATAATTTAAAAGCTACTACTTATCGTCTTAAATTGGCGGGGACTAGAGTTATTACTGACGACTATCATTTAGGTTTTATCCATCCTAGTGAACGCGATATTGAACCTAATCTTGGTAAGCATGTTAATGTGAGAGTAATTGGGATATTACGTGATGGAACTTTGAATTTGTCGATGAAGCCACGTGGCTATGAGGCCATTGATGGTGATGCTAAAATGTTATTTGCAGTTTTAAAACATTCTGATGATTATAAATTACCGTATACTGACAAAAGCAAACCAGATGATATTAAAAAGTATTTTGGTATAAGTAAAGGGCAATTTAAACGTGCTATTGGAAATTTACTAAAGAAGCGTTTAGTTGAAAAAAACAATGGGGAACTTAAGCTAACTGAAAAGGGTATTGAATTTAACATTGAAGAATAGGTGATTAATTATGGATGAGATAATTAAGGATTATTTACATTTCTTATTAATTGAGCGTGGCTTATCTGGAAATACGATTAAAAGTTACCATCAAGATTTGGAAGAATTTGCCAATTATCTTTCTAACAAAAGTATAAACAACCTTAATGATGTTAATTCGCTTATTATATTAGATTATATGAAAAGTATGAAAGAACATGGTAAAGCTAGGAATTCCATCATCCGTTTTATTTCAACAATGAGAAAGTTTTTTAAGTACTTATTGAGATTTCATTATATTAAAAATGATCCTATGGTTAAGATAGATACTCCTAAGCAAGCTCAACATTTTCCGTCGGTTTTAACTATAAAAGAAGTAGATAAATTGTTGAGTGTTCCTAATACTAATGATAAGTATGGAATTCGTGATCGGGCTATATTTGAAGTTATGTATGCGACTGGTTTACGTGTAAGCGAAATGGTTCATCTGAAAATGGATAACTTACATTTAGAAATGGGAATTATTCAAACCCTAGGTAAGGGTGATAAAGAGAGAATTATTCCGATAGGAACTCAAGCAATTAAATGGATTAATTTTTATATAAGTAATAGTCGTTCTAAGCTATTAAAAAATCGTCGTAGTGACTATTTATTCTTAAATGCTCATGGTAGTGGCTTAAGTCGGCAAAGTATTTGGCAAAAAATAAAACGGTATGTATCTTTGGCAGGTATTAAAAAAGATGTAACGCCACATACCTTGAGACATTCTTTTGCGACTCATATTTTAGAAAATGGTGCTGATTTAAGAATTGTTCAAGAATTGTTGGGGCATTCTGATATTTCTACTACTCAAATATATACACATATTTCGCATGAACATTTAAACAAGTCGTTTAATAAGTATCATCCAAGAGCATAATTTTTTATTAAAGAGGAGTTTTATAATGTTATTAAAATATCGTAGTGAATATGAAAAAATAGTTATGGATATGCTTTCCTTAATACCTGATATGAATAATGAACTTCTGAAGTCTGAATTAGATTGGTATAAGAATTCAGACAATCGAGTGATCTATTTATGGAAGAATGAAAATAATAACTGGGCTGGAATGTTATCAATTGAATCTAACAATTCATTATTAGTTGTTCGTAGAATTATACTAACTCCTGATTCTTGGAACATGAACAATTGTTGTGTTATGTTAAATCAGTTATCAGACTTATATATGAACAAACGAATAATTGGAACCATGGATACAACTAAAATTTGTGAGATTTGGGAGAAACGCAATGGAACCAAGCAATAATGCTATGAATATTCATATAAATGATTTTGATGGGCCATTAGAATTATTGTTGCATTTAATTAAACAATCTCAGATGGACATATATGATATTGAAATTGAAAAAATAACTAATCAATATGTTGAATATTTAAATAAAATGAAAGAATTAAATGTTAATGTAATTGGTGAATATTTTGTTATGGCTTCAAATTTAATGGTAATTAAGTCTAAATTATTATTACCTAAAAAAGATGATTTAGCTGATGAAAATGATGATTATGAAGATCCCAGAAACGAACTTGTTAATCAGTTGATTGTTTATCAACAATATAAAGAAGCTTCAAAAGTATTAAAAAAGTTTAAAAAACGAAGTAGTATGCATCATAGTATTCCAGCTAGATTACCAACAGTTAGTGAAATATTAGACTTTAATGGCGATAAAATAATGAATGTTGACTTAATCAAGGATGCTTTTGATGCAATCATTAAAAAAAATCATCATTATCATAAACCTTACGTTCATGAAATTAATGAATGGCATTACACTGTAAAAGAACAATCTAATTGGATTATTACAAAAATAGAAAATAAAGATGTTATCGAATTTAATTCTTTATTCAATGAAAATGATAACTTAGAAAAAATTATAACCACTTTTTTGTCAATTTTGGAGTTAATGAAGGAACATTTTATTGTTGTTGAACAAATTGATAATAAAATATATATTCGTAAAAAATAGATTGGAGTGTATATTGATTGGTAAGTAATTTAGCGAAAATTAGTGGCTTAATTTATATTGCTGGTGATGATGGTATTTCACTATCAAATATGTCGAAATTATTAAATATAAGTGAAGCAGAACTTTTAATTAATATTGATAAACTAAATGATAGATTAGTTGATGATTCTGATAGTCCTTTTACAATAATAAAATATGATGATAAATATACTTTTGCTACTAAAGATGAATTAGATTCAATTATAAAAGATTACATAGTGGATGATGGAGAATTTTCACTAACTCAAACTTCTTTAGAAGTTTTAACTATTATTGCTTACAATCAACCAATTACTAGAGTCGAGATTGATGATATAAGAGGCGTCAATAGTAATAAAACAATTCAAAAATTGATAAAGCAAGAAATAATTAAAGTAAATGGACACAAAAAAGTACCTGGTAACCCTAAGCTTTATGAAGTTACTGGTAACTTTTTCAAACTGTTTGGAATATCTAGCTTAGATGAATTACCAAAAATCGATAAAAATTTACTTACTAGGGAGGAAAAATAATGGCTGAAAGATTACAGAAAGTAATGGCAAAAGCTGGAGTTGCTTCTAGAAGAAAGTCAGAAGAAATTATTGCTTCAGGAAGAGTTACAGTTAATAGTAAAGTTGTAACTGAGCTGGGAACTAAGGTTAAAGTTTCTGATTCGATTGAAGTTGATGGGGTACCCATTGGTGGTAAAGAAAAGAAAGTTTATTTTCTTTTTTACAAACCTAGGAGAATTATTTCATCAGTATCTGATGAAAAAAACAGAAAAACAGTTGTAGATTTTTTTGCAGATATTCCAGAAAGAATTTATCCAGTTGGTAGATTGGACTATGATACTTCTGGATTGTTATTATTAACGAACGATGGTGATTTAGACAATCGTCTTACTCATCCAAAATATGAAGTAGAAAAAACTTATGTAGCTAAAATTGATGGGATTCCAACAAATGATGAACTAAAACAGTTGCGATTAGGAATTAAAATTCACGGTAAAAAAACAAGTCCAGCCAAAACTAATGTCTTGGAAACTGATCCTAAAAAGAAAACTGCAGTTGTTCAATTAACAATTCATGAAGGCAAAAACCATGAAGTTAAAAATATGTTTAAAGCAATTAATCACCCAGTTAAAAAGTTAAAACGTGAATCATATGCATTTTTGAATTTAAGAGGTTTACAATCAGGTGAATTTAGGTCATTAAAGAAAATGGAAGTTGAAAAACTTTATGAAATTACCGATAAGAAATCTTAATTATTGTTTTTTGCTTAATATTTTGGTACATTAGTATAAATAATATTATATGGTTTATCTTCAGGGCAGGGTTAGATTCCCGACCGGCGGTACAGCCCGCTACCCATTTTATGATGGTTGATTTGGTTAAATTCCAAAGCCGACAGTAAAGTCTGGTATAAAGAAGATCTATTTTTTAGTGTGGAAAAGTCCCTGTTATTTATTTAGCAGAGGCCTTTTTTTGAAGATAATCCTCATTTGGAGGAATTTTTATGTTTAATGCAAAAAAAATTAGTCTACAAAGAATTGTTCAAATTTCAATATTAAGTGGGTTAGCTTATTTATTATCCTACATCTCAGTATCAATTATTCCTATCGCACCTTATATGAAATTAGATTTTGGTGATATTCCAATTTTACTAGCAACAATTTTGTTATCGACTAGTAGTGGAATTGTTGTTGCTTTTATGAGGGCATTTTTATATTTTATTTTTACGGGGCCTTCAATAATTAATTTGATTGGTGTTTCTTCACTATTGCTTGCTAGTTTAACCATTGTCCTTTCAATGGCAGTTATCGATAAAATATTCTCTAATAAACTTAAGTATATTTTGATGGTTTTATTTGAAACTATATCTTTAACTTTAATCATGAGCTTAGCAAATTATTTTGTTATAACTCCGCTATATATCAATCTTGCTGGATTTCATTTTAATTTTAGCCTTGCAGATTCCATTCTATATGTCGTAATTCCATTTAATATCATTAAGGGCATTTTTATCGGGATTGTATTTGTGATAATCTTAAGTCGTAGTAAAGTTTGGTCTACTTATAAGAAAAGAGATTAATTAATGAATAAGAAGCTTTTACTTTTAATGTTATCTAATAAACAACCCAGAAGACTAAAATTAATTAAAAATTTATTAGATGGTAAAAAAACCGTTTCAACTTTATTTTGGGGTAGTCGTTATCATATGTTAGATTATTCAGGAATTATGAAACATTTTGATTCCATTAAAAATGAAGATAAAATAATAAATGAATTAATCAAATATGGTTATGTTTTTCCATATGATAAATATCAATATAAATTAACCAATAAGGGTAAAACAAAAAAGGATTCATTAATTGAATCCTTTTATTTACCTAAAGAATTATCTTATGGTTTTGATTATGATATTGAAGAGTTTAAATCAAGATTTTTATTACTTATACAAGTTGCTTCAGAATATAGTTATAATAATAGTAGCTATTATCCTGTTCAAGCAGACTTTTATGATACTAACTTAATCAAAGCTTTTTTTCACAAACATAAAAATGATAATTTTGTTGATAAAATCTATAATATTATTAATTCTTTTTTAGCTACTTTAGATAAAGAAAGGGCTAGTATCTTTGCTAATTTAATGATTGGACATGATAATTATGGCTTAACTTATGAACAATTATCAAAACAATATAATTATTCCCAATTGGAAATATATTTTATTAATATAGATTTATGGATTTTGCTTATCCGTTTTATTAAAAATAATAGTTCCTTTTTGAAAATTTTACTGAAGAATATAGTGAAAAATAAAATTAATGAAAGTGCCAAAAGAACATTCAATGAACTTAATAGTGGACTTAAAATTTCTAGTATTGCCAAAAAATACAACCTTAAGGAATCTACAATTAAGGAACATTTATTAGAAAATGCAATTTTTTTAAGTGCAACAGAATTTCCATATAACAAGCTTTTATCTACTGCAAATATATCTTATTTAAATAAAACATATTTGCAGCAGCCAATTGATTTATGGAAATTTAGTAAATTAAATGATTCTAATATAGATTTTTTTAAATTTCGATTATATCAAATAATGAGGAGTAAATAGTTATGGATTATTTACGTCAGAATTTAAAAAAGTGGTTTGGATTTGACGATTTTCGTCCAGGTCAATCCGAAGTATTAGCTGCTTTGAATCAGGGAAAAAATACTTTTGGCATGTTACCAACTGGTACTGGTAAAACACTTATATATCAGTTGTTTGGTTTAATGATAAAAAAGCCAGTTGTTATTATTTCGCCATTGATTTCATTAATGCAAGATCAAGTTGATCGTATGAGATATTTAGGATCAAAAAATACAGTTGCCATAACTTCTAATTTGAATTTTATAGAGAAAAAAAGAATTTTAAAGAATTTAAGTAAATATAGTTATATATATATTTCTCCTGAAATGATATCTCAATCTGATATTTTAGAATCTTTTAAAAAACTTGATATTGGACTTTTTGTCATTGATGAAGCTCATTGTATTGTTCAATGGGGAACTGATTTTAGACCTGAATACCTTAACTTACATAGGATAATTAATTACTTAAATAACCCTAAAGTATTAATGTTAACTGCCACTGCATCCAAAAAAGTGCGTTATGAAATTGTTGATAAATTGGGATTGCATAATGTTAAAAATATAGTTAAGTCTACTAATCGTTCTAACATAATGTTATCTGTTGAATATTGTGATGATTCTAATGATAAAAATAATAAATTACTATCATTAGTTAATAAATTACGTAGTCCAGGAATTATTTATTTTTCTAGTAAAAAAATGGCCAATATGGTTACAATCTTTTTAAGAAAAGAAGCTCATTTGAGAGTTGAAGCTTACCATTCAGATTTAAATAATGAAAATCGTTATCGCATTCAGCATCAATTTATGGATAATCAAATAGATGTTATATGTGCTACTAGTGCTTTTGGTATGGGAATTGATAAAAATAATATTAGATATGTTATTCACTATCATATGCCTTCCAATATTGAATCATATGTTCAAGAAATGGGACGCGCAGGACGAGATATGGACGAGAGTATTTCTATTATTCTTTATCAAAAAAATGATGAAATTCTTCAGTATAATTTATTAATGGATAATATTCCAGATGATGATATGATTTCTTTTTATTATCAAAACTATAACAAATTGGATAATAATGATGAACAAACTAAATTACTAAAATATTATTACGATAATGGTTACTCGAAAGATGATGTTACTAATATTTTTCAAGCTAGACGACTAGAGCAAAAAGATAGTTTAGCAGAAATGTTATCGTATGTTTTGAACAATCATTGTCGTCGCAAAAAACTTTTAACACATTTTGATGAAGCTTTTGATGATCATAATGAGTATTGTTGCGATGGTAATCATACTAAGCTAAATTTGCAGGCATCTAATTTAATTAGATCAAATAATGATAAAATAATTTATAAGGATAATTATGATTGGCATTCTATAATTAATTCTCTTTTCAACAAATTACATTAAATAATGTATAATAATCTTTATTAACAATAGATTAGGAGGGTTGTTATTTTGAATAATAACAATAAAGATGAATCTAATGATTTATCAAGAATGGAATTAAGAAAAAAAAGTCGCGGCCATAAAGTAATAGCTATTATATTGATTACTATCATCATAGTTATAGGGCTATTTACACTTGTTTTTGGAATGATGAGCAATCCTAGTGACAATGGTCAGAATCAATCTTCAAGTTCATCTTCAAGTATGATAAAATTTAATAGGAAAAAAGACTCTGCTAAAAAGAATAAAACTACTAAAAAATCTACTTCAAGCTCTGATAATACTAATCAAAGTAGTTCTTATACCACTAAGAATGATGATAACGAAGATTCTAAAAAAAATGCTAATAGTTCTTCAAAGTCTTCTAGCGAAAGTTCATCTGCAAGCAAAGATTCTAATGCATCGAGTAGTAGTTCTGTAAGTAATTCATCATCTGATAACAGTAATAATAGAGATTATGCTATTGTTGGTCAAAATGGTGAAAATGATTTATACAGAATTGCAAAAAATAGTGGTCTTACTGTTGATCAATTAAAACGACTAAATGGATTAACTAGTGATAATGTTTCAATTAATCAAAAAATCAGAGTAAGATAAAACTGACTGGGGTATGTTAAATGAGTTTAAAAAAATTACAAGTGGCAATTGATGGTCCAGCGTCTGCTGGTAAAAGTACAGTGGCTAAATTAGTTGCTAACAACTTTTCATATATTTATTGTGATACTGGTGCAATGTATCGTTCTATCACACTTAAAGCCATGGAATTAGGTTATGATTTAAGTGATGAAGTAAAAATAGTAAAAATGTTGAAAGATACTGATATTTCATTTGAACCTAATGCAGAACAGCAAAAAGTGTTTTTAGATGGAAAAGAAGTTACTGACGATATTCGTCAAGAAAATGTAACTAATTCAGTTTCTGAAATAGCTAGTTTAAGTGGTGTTAGATCTGATTTAGTTAAGCGACAGCAGCAAATTGCTAGTGATGGTGGGATTGTAATGGACGGTAGAGATATCGGTACTACTGTTTTACCAGATGCTGAAGTAAAAATATTTTTAATTGCTAGTGTTCAAGAAAGAGCTGAACGTCGTTTTAAAGACAACAAAGAAAAGAATATTCATGTTCCATTAGATCAGCTAAAAAATGAAATTGAAGATCGTGATTATAAAGATTCACATCGTGAAATTTCACCATTAGTTAAAGCTGATGATGCTATTGAAATCGATACTACTTCAATGTCGATAAATGACGTAGTTCGTGAAATATCTAAAATTATTAAAAATAACGGATAACTTAGTCATATAACTAGATTTTCTTTAAAAGTTAGTCTAGAATATTAGTTATAGTTGTCTCAAGGAGGAATTATCAGATGAGTGAATCAGATGAAAAAACAAATAAAGATTTATTAGAAGCCTTGGATAGTGTGGACCAAGTCAATATTAATGATGTAGTTAGTGGTGAAGTTTTAGCCATTGATAACGATCATCAATTAATCATTGGAATTGATAATGCTGGTGTCGAAGGTGTTGTTCCTCGTCACGAAATTTCATCAAGTTCTAACAATGATGAAGACTCACAATACAAAGTGGGCGATAAGGGCAAATTTGTTGTTCTTTCAAGAATTGGTGATGATAAAGAAGGTGGAAGTTTTCTACTTTCTGTTCGTCGCTTACAAGAACGTAAAATTTGGGATGAATTACAAGAAAAATCTAAGAATGATGAAACTATCAATGTAACTGTTAAAAATGCAGTTCGTGGTGGATTAGTTGTTGATGCTGGTGTTCGTGGATTTATTCCTGCTTCAATGATTACTAATCATTTTGTAAGAAACTTAAATCAATATGATGGTCAACAATTTGAATGCAAGATTGTTGAAATCATTCCTGAAAAGAACCGCTTAGTTCTATCACATAGTGATGTAATGGAACAAAAACAAGAAAAAGCTCTTGAAGAAGTTATGAGTAAATTAAGTGTTGGTGACGTTGTTGAAGGCAAGGTTGCACGTATGACTAATTTTGGTGCATTTGTTGATTTAGGCGGAGTTGACGGATTAGTTCACGTTTCAGAAATTTCATATGAACGTGTTAATAAGCCTTCTGATGTATTAAAGAATGGTCAAGAAGTTAAAGTTAAGGTTATTGCTTTAGATAAGGATAAGGGTCGTATTTCATTATCAATTAAGCAAACTATGCCTCAACCATGGGATGAAATTGAAGAAAAAGCCCCACAAGGTAGCATTGTTGAAGTTACCATCAAACGTTTAGTTGACTTTGGTGCTTTTGCTGAAGTAATTCCTGGTGTTGAAGGATTAATTCACATTTCACAAATTTCTCATGAACATGTTAATACACCTGCTGATGTATTAAAAGTTGGTCAAACTGTTAAAGCTAAAGTACTTGATGTTCAACCTGAAAATCATCGTTTAGCTTTATCAATGAGAGCACTTGAACCAGAGCCTGAAAATGGTGATGATTCTTCAAAGGAAAATGCTAAGGTTTCTGATAATTCTACTGAAGATGCTCCTGAAGAAGAAAACGGATTTACTTTAGGTGACATTGTAGGTAAAGGATTAGACAAAGATAATCAATAATAGTTTATAATCTTTAAAAATATCCTTCTTTTTGTTGAAGGATATTTTTTTATTATTAATAGAAAGGGTGACTTTTAGATGGGATTACCCGTTGTTGCAATTGTTGGACGTCCTAATGTAGGTAAGTCTACAATTTTTAATAGAATTGCTGGAGAAAGAATATCTATTGTTGAGGATACTCCAGGTGTTACAAGAGACAGAATTTATTCTCATGGAGAATGGTTGGGTCATGAATTTAGTATGATTGATACTGGTGGAATTGAAATTAATAATCAACCGTTCGTTAAACAAATTACAGCTCAAGCTGAAATTGCTATTGATGAAGCAGATGTTATTATATTTATGGTTAATGGTAAAGAAGGCATCACAAATGCTGATGATAACGTTGCTAGAATCTTATACAGAACTAATAAACCTGTTGTATTAGCAGTTAATAAAGTAGATAATTTTGAAGCTCGTGCTGATATATATGACTTTTATTCATTAGGTTTTGGTGATCCATATCCAATCTCTGGAGCACATGGGTTAGGACTGGGTGATTTATTAGATGAAGTTATTAAAAACTTTTCTGAACAAACAGATAATAATGATGATGATAGTATTAAGTTTAGCTTGATTGGACGTCCTAATGTTGGTAAATCATCATTAGTAAATGCTATTCTGGGTGAAAAGAGAGTAATTGTTTCTGATGTTGCTGGTACAACTAGAGATGCAATTAATACGAAATTTATTCAAGATGGTCAAGAATATACGATGGTTGATACTGCTGGTTTAAGAAAACGTGGAAAAGTATATGAAAATACTGAACGTTATTCTGTAATGCGTGCTATGCGATCGATTGATAATAGTGATGTTGCACTAATTGTGATTAATGCTGAAGAAGGTATACGTGAACAAGATAAACGGATTGCTGGTTATGCCCATGAAGGTGGCAAAGGGGTAATCATTGTTGTAAATAAATGGGATACCCTTAAAAAAACAAGTTCAACTCAACGTGAATTTGAAGCTGGAATTAGAACTCAATTTCAATATCTATCATATGCACCGACAATCTTTGTTTCAGCACTAACTAAGCAAAGATTAACCAAGTTGCCAGTTTTAATTAAAAAGGTTAATGAAAATCATTCTAAGCGAATTTCATCTTCCAATTTAAATGATGTGATTATGGATGCCATTGCGATGACGCCAACTCCTAGTATTAAAGGTAGAAAGCTTAGAATCTATTATGCTACTCAGATCAGAACTGCGCCACCTACAATTGTAATTTTCGTAAATGATGAAGAACTTATGCACTTTTCTTATGAAAGATATTTGGATAATCAAATTAGGACGCATTTTGATTTTTCTGGAACTCCAATTAAACTTATTACTAGAAAACGTAAGTAGTTTTGCAGACTTTTTATTAAAATAGCCATTAAATGATTGAATTGTAGGGCTTTATGTGATATCTTGAATAAATGTAATGACACCAAAAATGTTGTTATTACATATGTCGAAAAGCATTGATTGTTTTCCGAACTATTGGGAGGTGAAAACACATGGCTAACAAGGCAGAATTAGTAAGTAATGTTGCTGAAAAAACTGGTTTAACTAAGAAGGATGCAACTGCTGCTGTAGATGCTGTTTTTGGTTCAATCCAAGACAACATGGCTAAAGGCGAAAAGGTACAACTAATCGGTTTTGGTAATTTCGAAGTACGTGAACGTGCCGCTCGTAAGGGTCGTAACCCTCAAACTGGTGCAGAAATTCAAATTCCTGCAAGTAAAGTACCTGCATTCAAGCCAGGTAAAGCTTTAAAGGATGCTGTTAAATAAAACAGTTGACTTTATTGATAAAAAGAGCCAGTTCGGCTAATGATGTCGAACTGACTCTTTTTTATATTATCTCCAAATTTTATTATGGGAGGAATTTTATATGAGTTATTCTGAAAAAGCATTAGAATTTTTAGAATCTGGTAAAATTGATGATTTTAATAAACAATATAATTTAGCATATCATCATGATAGTGATGATATGCTTTATTCACTAGCTGAAGAATTATATTCATATGGATTTAGTGAACAGGCTAAAAAAATATATCAAAAATTGCTAAAAAAGTTTCCTGATGAAGATAGTTTAAGAGTTGATATTTCAGATATTTTAATTAGTGAAGGCAAAACAGATGAAGCATTATCCCAATTAAGCATTATTTCTGCTGATTCTGATGCTTATTTACAATCTTTAGTGACTCAAGCAGATTTATATCAAACACAAGGTTTGTTAGACGTAAGTAGAGAAAAGCTACTGAAAGCTAAAGAATTAGCGCCTCATGAAAATGTTATAACGTTTGCTTTAGCTGAACTTTTATTTACTATGGGTGAGTATAACAAAGCAATTCCATTGTATTTAGGACTAATTAAAGAAGGGGTAACCAATATTTCTTCAGTTAATCTAGTTGAAAGAGTTGGAATTTCTTATGCTAATGATAGTAAGTTTGAACATGCAATTGGTTATTTAAAGCAAATTAAAACAATTGATATGACTTCTGATGTTAAATTTGAAACTGCTTTTACTTATTTACAGCTAAAAGACTATGATAAATCAATTGATTTATTTCAAGAACTTCGTGAAAGTGATCCTCAATATGCAACTTTATATCCTTATTTAGGACAAGCATTAGAAAAACAGAATAAGGAAGAAGATGCTTTATTAGTATATCAAGAAGGACTTAGCGTTGATCAATATAATGAAAAATTGTATTTGTTAAGTGCCCGTACGGCAACCAAGGTGGATAATAAAGAACTTGCTGAGAACTATTTAGTGCAAGGTAATAAAATTAATCCTGATGATATTGAAATTGTTCTTGAGTTATCTAACTTATTTGTTTCTGAAGAAAAATATGAAGACAACATTAACTTATTATCTTCATATTTAGATGATCATGAGATGGATCCTCAATTTTATTGGAATTTAGCTAAATCTTATGCTGCAATTGATGATATTAATGAAGCTCATAAATATTATTTGGCTGCGAAACCATACTTTATGGATAATACAACTTTCTTAAAGTCTGCATCTTTATTCTTTAGAGAAAGTGGAGATATTAACAATGCTATATCATTGCTTGAAATATATGTTCAAGCTGTACCGTCCGATGATGAAGCTGCATTAATGTTAGAAGATTATCGCGACTATTAGTCTTCTATTGTTTTTGTTGATAATTTTTTATAATAAAGAACTGATGCTAAATCCAGATTAAGATGATTTGAAAGCTCAAATTCATTTTCTCCTGGATTTTTTACTACATAATTTAAAATATAACCTTGAAATAGATCAGTTGGGCTTAGACTAAATGATAGATATTCTTCACTTGGTTTTAGATATTTATGCAGTCCAGGTAAAGTTAAATGAGGATCATTGGAAAGCCGCTGCTTTAAAAATATATCTTTTGAAGATTGTTTATTTTGAATAGGTTTAATAAAGTCATTAAATTGTTCGACAAATTTCGATTCATAATTATTGAATTTGATTTTTAAGAAGATTTTATAAAAATTGCTTTGTAAAAATTCCGAAGACTTAAAACCTTTGCTTATTAATAATAATGTCATTTTAGTATATGGATGAATATTTGGATTGTTTAAAATTTTTGGCATATCTGCGATCCATTTGATGTTGATTTTAGATTTCTTGTTACGATCTCTACCTTTTAATGTTAAAGTAGGCAATTTTTCCGAAAAATCATGACTAAATAAATATTTAAAATAAATATTTATATGTGACAATATTTTGTTATATGTGGAATTATTAATCTGTCTTTTTTCAACTAACATGTTCATGTATTGTTGGATATCACGATCAAACAATTGATTAACATGGTGGTTCTTTTGGTAACCAATATTAAAATTGGATAAATATTCAAACATATCAATTAAAGTGCTTGTATATTCTTTAATTGTGACCTTAGCCAGTCCGTTAATGTTTAAGTATTTTTCAAAGCTTTTTTGATAAGGATAATTATTTGTAGTCATTTTTGCACCTCTAAAATGTCAAAAGTTACTTTAACTAACATAATAACATAAAAATATAAAACTTTGTAAATAATACTATTTATCTGTTAATATTTATATAGTAAAGATAGGGGTATAAACAATGATAAAGATTAAAAATTTACCTGATGAATTTGAAAAAGCTCGCCCTGTTATGCAGACAATTGAAGAGGCTGGATATGAAGCTTACTTTGTGGGGGGAAGTGTTAGAGATACACTAATAGGCGAAAATATTCATGATGTGGATATTGCTTCTAGTGCCTATCCTGAAGAAATAAAAAGATTATTTAAAAGAACTGTTGATACTGGAATTGAACATGGAACAGTGATGGTTCTTGATAATAAAAAAGGATATGAAATTACAACTTTTAGAACAGAATCCGGTTACCAAGATTATCGTAGACCAGATAAGGTAACATTTGTTCGTTCTTTAAAAGAAGACTTAAAACGACGTGATTTTACGATTAATGCTTTAGCAATGCGCGAAAATGGTGAAGTTACTGATTTATTTGGTGGAATTAAAGATATAGAAAGAAAAATCATTCGAGCTGTTGGTGATCCTAATGAAAGATTTAATGAAGATGCATTAAGAATGATGCGTGCAGTGAGATTTGCTAGTAAATTGGATTTTAATATTGAAAGCGACACTTTTAATGCTATCAAAAGACATAGTTCACTATTAGAAAAAATCGCTATTGAAAGAATTTATGTAGAATTTATTAAGATGATGAAAGGATTAAGACCCAAACAGGGAATTGATGACATGTTAAGCACTGATATGTATTTGCATGTTCCTTTTTTTGATAATTACAGAAAACAATTATCTGACATTTCACATTTGAAAAATCTTAACTTAAATAATGAAGTAGAAGTATGGAGCTTAATTTGTTTTGAATTTAATTTTGGTAAAGAACAAATCAGTAATTTATTGAAAGCTTGGAAAGCTTCTAATGATATTATAAAAAGTACTCAAATTTGTTGTCGTGCATTAAATTCTATTAAAAATGATGAGATGAGTGAATTCCTAATGTATCAAACCGGCAAACATCTTTTAATTGAAGCAAATTACATTGCATCTTTTTATGGATTCTCAATCGACAATGAATTGTTGAAAGATAAATATAATTGTTTACCAATAAAAAATAAAAAACAATTATCAATTAATGGTGGGATTTTAATTAAAAATGGAATTATAAAGCCTGGACCAATGCTTGGCAAAGTACTAGATGAGATTGAAAAACAAGTTATTATTGGCAATATAGATAATGATACTGATGATATAATTAATTTTACAAAACAATATTTGAAAGAGTGATTTTGTGCAAACTTTAAGAGCGGAAAACTTAACTAAAACGTATGGTGAGAAAACACTTTTTAAAGATTTAAATTTCATTATTAAAGAGCACGATCGAATTGGATTAATTGGGACTAATGGTAGTGGTAAAACTTCTTTATTAAATGTTATTTCTGGGTTTGACCATGATTCCACTGGTAATATTATTACTTCCAAGACATATACAATTGGTTATTTGAAGCAAGAGCCAGTGTTGGATGAATCATTGACAGTTCTTGATGCTGTCTTTGCTGGTAGTCAAGATATTTTTAATACAATTAGACATTATGAACATACTTTAGATGTTTATTCGAAACATCCAGAAGATGAAAAAGCAGAGCATCAATATTTGTCTGCTGAAGAAAAAATGAACGAAGAAGATGCTTGGAATGCTGAAAGTGACGTTAAAACTATTTTAACGCAACTTAAAATTAATGATATGAATCAAAAAGTATCAACACTATCAGGTGGTCAAAAACGACGTGTAGGATTAGCGCAAGTATTGATACAATCTCCAGATTTGTTAATTTTAGATGAGCCTACTAATCATTTGGATTTTGATTCTATCGATTGGCTACAAGATTTATTAGCTAAATATAAAGGATCATTACTCTTTGTAACTCATGATCGTTACTTTCTAGATAATATTGCTAATAATATTTGGGAATTATCTTTTGGAAAACTATATGAGTATGAAGGTAATTACGAAAAATATGTACAACAAAAAGCTGAGCGCGTTGATTTTGAAGTTAATGCTGAACATAAAAAGCAACGATTATACAAGCAAGAGTTAGCTTGGATGAAAAAGGGAGCTAAAGCTCGTTCTACTAAGCAACAAGCTCGTATTAATCGTTTTAATGATTTAAAAAATAATGTTGGAAACCTACAAACAGATGAAGATGTTGACATTACCCTTGGTCAACAACGCTTGGGTAAAAAGGTTATTGAATTGAAAGATACTAATTTGACTTTAGATAATAAAAAAATATTAAATGATTTTAGTCTGTTAGTACAACCTAATGAAAGAATTGGTATTAGTGGAGAAAACGGAGCTGGAAAATCATCATTATTAAATGTTATTGCTGGTAAAATTCAGCCAGATAGTGGGGTTGTTGAAATTGGTGAAACTGTTAAAATGGCATATTATACTCAACAAACCGAACCTATTCCTGATGATAAAAGAGTGATTAAATATTTAACGGATGTTGGAGAAAATGTTACTGATAATACTGGAAATAAAATTAGTGTTACTGATTTATTAGAACAATTTTTATTTCCTAAGTTTATGCATGGAACATTGATTCGTAAATTGTCAGGTGGGGAAAAGCGCCGTTTATATTTATTAAAATTATTAATGCAACAACCTAATGTATTGTTACTAGATGAACCTACTAATGACCTGGATATATCGACATTAACAGTTCTTGAAGATTATATTAAAGGCTTTGCTGGAACAGTTATTACAGTTTCCCATGATCGTTACTTCTTAGATAAGGTTTCTAATAAGCTATTAATCTTTGATGGTAACGGTAAAATTGAACAACATGTTGGATTATTTACTGATTATTTAGCTAGTTTGAAAAATGATACTAGCAATAAAACTAATGATAAAAATAATAAAAAATCTAATGAAGATAATAAGTTAAAGAAAAGTAATGCAAATAAGAAAACAAAGCTAACTTATGCTGAACAGATTGAGTTTGATGGGTTAGAAGATGAAATTGATAAATTGGATTCTAAAAGTTCATCTCTTCAATCAGAAATGCAAAACTATGGTGATGACTATGATAAGTTGGCTGATTTACAATCACAAGTTGATAAATTAAACAAACAATCTAATCAAAAAATGCAACGTTGGGAATATTTAAGTCAATTTGCAGAATAGGAGTTTATAGAATGCTTGAAGATACTTATTTGAATTTAGCAAAATACATTTTAAAAAATGGGCATAAAAAAGGAGATCGCACGGGTACTGGAACGATTAGTACATTTGGTTATCAAATGCGTTTTGACTTAAGCCAAGGTTTTCCATTGCTTACAACCAAAAAAGTTCCTTTTGGATTAATTAAAAGTGAACTGCTTTGGTTCTTACATGGACAAACTAATATTAAATATTTATTACAGCATAAGAATCATATTTGGGATGAATGGGCATTTAAATCTTTTGTTGAGTCAAAAGATTATGATGGCCCTGACATGACTAATTTTGGTTTACGTGCAAATGAAGATGAGGAATTTAAAAAAGTTTATTTAGCAGAAAAAAAGAAATTTTGTCAAAAAATTTTAGAGGATGACCAATTTGCTGATAAATATGGTGACTTAGGACTAGTTTACGGAAGTCAATGGCGTCATTGGAAGAAATCTACAGGTGGTACTATTGACCAAATTAAAAATGTTATTAAACAAATCAAAACGAATCCTAATTCTAGAAGACTAATTGTTTCTGCTTGGAATCCAGAAGATATTCCTTCAATGGCATTGCCACCATGTCATACAATGTTTCAATTTTACGTCAATGATGGTAAATTAAGCTGCCAATTATATCAACGCTCAGGTGATGTCTTTTTAGGAGTACCATTTAATATTGCTAGTTATGCACTATTGACATCTTTAATTGCTAAGGAATGTGGATTAAAACCAGGTGATTTTATTCATACTTTGGGCGATGCACATATCTATTCTAATCACATTGAACAAATTGAAACACAACTATCCAGAGAACCTTATCAAGCACCTAAATTGTGGTTGAATCCTGATAAAAAGAGCATTTTTGATTATGATATTAATGATATTAAAGTTATCGATTATAAGCATCATGATCCAATTAAAGCACCAGTTGCAGTTTAAAATGGAGATGATAATATGATTTCTTATTTATGGGCTGAATCAAAAGGCCATATTATTGGTGTAAATGGTAATTTACCTTGGAGATTGCCAGCAGATATGCATTATTTTAAGCAAACGACTACCAATAATATAATATTAGCAGGTGCCAAGACTTACAAAAGCTTTGGTAGACCATTGCCTAATCGTTTAAATGTTGTCCTAACACATCAAGCAGATAATAATTTCCCAGATGAAGTAATGGTTGTTCATGATGTAAATGACTTTTTGAAATTTGCTAATGATAATAAAGATAAAGAAATATTTGTGGTTGGTGGTTCCCAAATATTTAAACTACTGCTTCCATATGTTGATAGACTATACCGTACTTTGATTGATCATGAATTTGATGGTGATACAAAAATGCCTGAAATAAATTATGATAAGTTTAATTTAATTAAAGAAAAATTAGGGAAAGTAGATAGTAAAAATATATATCCACATAAATTTGATGTATTTGAAAGAAAATAATCTAACTTTCAGTGAAGGTGATAGTAATGTCAAAGATTAAAATTGTTACTGATTCAACAGCAGGATTAACCGATGAAGAAATTACTAATTATGATATTAGTATCGTGCCTTTATCAGTTATGATTGATGATACTGTTTACACAGAACGTGAAACTATAACTAATGAAGAATTTTATGAAAAAATGCAAACTTCTAAGGGGCTGCCAAAGACCAGTCAGCCACCTTTAGGAAAATTCATTGAAAAATTTGATAAATTAGGTGCTGATGGTAGTGATGTTTTATCAATAAATTTAGATAGTAAAATTAGTGGAACTTATAAAACCGCTTGTGAAGCAGCTAATTTATCAAAATCTAATGTTAAAGTTATTGACAGCTTAACTACTGATCGTTCATTAGCTTTTCAAGTATTAAAAGCAGCTGAAATGTCAAAACAAGGAAAAAATATGGAAGAAATTATTCAAGCAGTTTATGATGTTCGTAAAAATACGAAACTTTATATGGGCATTTTAAACTTAGACAATATTGTTAAGGGCGGTCGTCTAAAACCATGGGCAGGAACAATATCTAATTTATTAAATATTAAAGTAGTAGTTAAATTAATTAATGGCGATATAACAGTTGATTCTAAAGGTCGTGGCTTGAAATCAATTCATAAATATTTTATTCAATATGTTTATCCTGAAATGAAGGAAACTCTTAAAAACAAAAATATAAAAAATATTGGTATTTCATATGTTGGTTCAACTGATTTCACTAATAAAATCAAAGCTGAAGTAGAATCTATTTGTCCAAATGTCAAAATAGTAATGCGTGAAACTGTACCTATCATAGCAACTTATGGTGGTTTAGGGGCATTTGCTTTAATGTATTATAGTGAATAATATAAATTTTATTTGGAGTGATTAAAACGAAAAGAATATTAAAATATATTTTGCTACTCCTTATTTTATTCATTTTGTTAATATCCGGTTTATATGCATATAAACATTATAATTCATCTAAAAATTATAATTCTAAACAAGTCCTTACTTTTACAGCAATTGGGGATTCTTTAACACAAGGTGTTGGTGACAACAATAATAATGACGGATATGTTAATAGAATCAGAGATAAGTTTGTGAAATTTAAAGATGTTAATTTAAATGTTTATAATTATGGCATTGCTGGACAACGAACTGATCAAATTGATCAAAGAGTTACTAATAATACAAAAGATTTGTCCAACCATATTAAACATTCTAATGCGGTTATTTTAACTGCTGGTGGTAATGATTTATTACAAGCACTACAAAAAAACGCATTAGTTAATGATAAAAATAGATTTGATAAAATTATGAGTGCTGACATTGAAAATTATAAAAATAATCTTGATGGTTTAATTAAGAACATTCGTAATATAAATAACGAAATACCTATTTATATTTTTAGCATATATAATCCATTTTATGTATACTTTCCTAAGGTGCATATAATTGAAGAGTATGTTAATAAATATAATAATATTATTTATAATATAAGTTATAATCATAAGCTAATCCATTTTGTTAATATTAATTCATTATCATATGGACAATACAGGACTAATAACCAAAAAAATAGATTACTCAAATCTAGTGATGATTCTTTTAATCCTTTGTCTTTAGATAGCTTATATGACAATAAAAAAGAATTAAATGAATATTTATCTTCAAAAGATCATTTTCATCCTAACTCATTAGGATATGATTTTATGACTAATCAATTATTTAATGCAATGAAAAAATATAATGAATGGTATTAAAATTCAAGGGGATTATTTAAATGCATAAATCTAGAAAACATAATATTTTTAAATATTTATTTTTTATTTTGATCATATTAATAATATTAGGATTAGGATATTTATGGTTACAAATTCACGATAGTACTGTTAATTCTGTTCAAAATAACAATACCTCTAAGGATGGTACACCTATTGCTGTTCAACTTAATAAAAATCAAATTAATTCCCTTTCTTCTTATTATTTAAAAAACTTTGACAAATATCATAATTCATCGATGAATTATAAATTTATTTTGGATAAGAAAGCTTATATTTATGGGAATATTAAAATTTTAGGATCTAGTGTTAATTATATTTTATCTATGAATCCTAAATTATTAAATGATGGAAATATTGAATTAGATACTCAAAATCTTGAAGTTGGTCGTCTTGATATTCCGGCCAAGTTTGTGATAGCGTATGTTGGTAAAAAATATCATATTCCTAATTGGATAGAACTTAATAGTAAAGAAAGCAAAATTATATTACACATTAATGAATTAGGTGGAAAAAACAAGGTTTCATATCAAGCTAATAAAATTGATATGAATGGTGATGGAGACTTTAGATTTAAAGCATTAGTTCCTAATGATTAATTTGGAGGAGTTTAATGAAAACTTTTTATCAATTTTTGATGACAGAGCGTAATTCTGGTAGTAATGATCCAATTGCTCAATTTGCCAACAATGCATTTTATGATCAATCTTTTCCTAAACAATCAATTTATTATGATGATATTTCTGAATATTTAGAAGAAAACGCAAGTTATTTACCTAGTATGACTATTTTTGATGAAGCTTGGCAAACTTTTAAGGATCACAATAATTAAACAAAAATAAACCTAGATTATGATTTAGGTTTATTTTTTTATGCTAATAAGATAAAAAATATAGTACAATAAAAATTATAGATAGGAGCGAATATATATGATTCAATGGTTTCCAGGACATATGGCTAAAGCCATTCGTCAGTTTGAAGAAAACATTCATTTAGTAGATATTGTTTTTGAGTTAGTAGATGCTAGATGTCCTTTTAGTTCTATTAATCCGGAAGTTGAAAAAATTAGTAAAGATAAGCCGCGTTTAATGATATTAACTAAAAGTGATCTAGCTAATCCTAATATTACTAATCAATGGTTAAGTTATTTTAGAAATAAAGGATATGCTGCTATTTCAGTTGATTCTAAAAATAATACTACGGGTAAATACATCACAAAAGTAGTAAAAGATCTATTAAGAGATAAAATTGCTGCTAGTAAAGATAAAGGCCTTGATAACAAGGCTATTCGGGCAATTTGTGTAGGTGTGCCTAATGTGGGGAAATCAACATTACTAAATCAAATTGTTAAGAGACGCGCTGCTCAAGTCGGTAATCGTGCTGGTGTTACAAAAGGACAACAATGGTTAAAAGCTGGTAATGAATTAGAATTATTGGATACTCCTGGTATTCTATGGCCTAAATTTGAAAACGAAGAAATTGCTAATAAATTAGCTTTAACTGGTGCTATAAAAGACAGTATTTATGCTAGCGATGATGTAGCCTTGTTTGCATTAAAATTCTTTAGACAACATAATCGTGAGGGCTTAATTAAAAGATATCGTTTAACTAAAGAAGATTTGGCATTAAGTGATGTTAATCTATTATTAAAAATAACCAAAAATATTGGAATGCGCGATGATTATGAAAGAGCATCCATGCGTTTAATTTTGGATAGTCGTAAAGGTAAAATAGGTTTGTTTACGTTAGATAGTTTAGATAAGGAAAATCAAAATGAATAATAAATTATCCATTAATGATTTCAAAAAAGTAGTTGATAAAGTTACAACTTTATCGGACGGTATTTTTAATGAGTATAAAGATGATTCTCGTAAAGGAATTCAAGTTGCATTAAATCATAGAATAAATCAATTAAGAAAATTGAAAAAAGATAAATCAGATTTTCAAAAAAGACTTAAATATGAAAAATATTTTTGGAATGAAGGTATTGAATATATTGCTGGAGTAGATGAAGTTGGCAGAGGCCCGTTGGCTGGCCCGGTAGTAACTGCTGCAGTCGTATTACCTCATGACTTTGATGCTTATGAAGTTAATGATTCGAAAAAATTATCACCTAAAAAACGCCTTGAATTATCTAAAATTATTAAACAAAAAGCCTTATATTATAGTATTGGTGTTGCATCAAACAAAATAATTGATAAAATTAATATTTATGAGGCCACTAGATTAGCAATGAAAGATGCAGTTAATGATTTGGATGTTGAGCCTAAAATTGTAATCGTTGATGCAATGAATATTGATATCCCTAATAAACAGGTTAGATTAATTAAGGGTGATGCTAAAAGTGCAAGTGTATCAGCTGCAAGTATTTTGGCTAAGGTATATCGTGATCATTTAATGGATGAGTATGATAAGAAATATCCAGAATATGACTTTATTCATAATGCTGGATATGGAACTAAAAAACACTTAAAAGCACTGAGCAAATATGGTGCAACACCTATTCATCGCAAATCTTTTAAACCGGTTTTAGACTTAACTAATTATTAAATACGTAATTAGTTTAAAACCCCAATTAGGAGATTTTAAAATGAAACTACGTAATTTATTGCTTAAACTAAAACTTACCAGTGGCTTTGGTATTAAATCAGAATATGCATTTTATAAATGGTTAATAAACAAATATAAGATTATACCTAACGAAATTAAATTGAATGCAAAAGATATAGCCAATTCTATTAATCTATCTAATCGATATTATGATAAATTTTGTGAATCTTTTAATAGCGAAAAGGTCGCTGATAGTTTATCTTATCATTTGGAGCATGTTAATTTTATTTCTATTTTGGATGATAATTATCCGCTTGGATTAAAAGAATCATATTTACCACCAATCATTGTTTTTTATTTTGGCGATATTTCTTTAATAGAAAATAAAATGTTAGGTATTGTTGGATCCAGAAACAATACTGATTATTCTGTTAATATTTTAAATATTTTAATTCCTCAAATAGCGAAATCAGATATTGTAGTAGTTTCTGGATTGGCGTATGGGGTTGATAAATTAAGCCATCAGTGTACTATTGCTAATGGGGGAAAAACGGTGGCTGTGATTGGAACTGGGCTAGATATATATTACCCCAAGGAAAATGAGAAGTTGCAGCGTAATATTGCAATCAATCATTTGTTAATTAGTGAATATCCAGTTGGCAGTAAGCCGTTACGTTTTCATTTTCCTGAGAGAAACCGTATTATTGCTGGTTTAGTTGATACATTATTGGTTATAGAAGCAAAAAATAAATCTGGTAGCTTAATTACTGCAAATTTAGCATTGCAAAACAATCGCAATGTTTTAGCGGTTCCTGGAAGAATAGATAGTTTGGCTTCTGTAGGGTGTAATGAGTTAATTCTGGCAGGAACAAAACCAGTTTTATCTGCCAAAGATATTATTGAAGAATTTTATTATAAATAAAATATTTTGATTTAAGATTATAAATTAATGAGGGATATGGATGACTACAAAAACAACTAAAAAGAAAAAAAGAAGATCACCCAAGAAAAAATTAGTTATTGTTGAATCGCCTACTAAAGCTAAAACAATTCAAAAATATCTTGGGAGAACATATCGTGTGATTGCAAGTAAAGGGCATGTTCGTGACTTGCCAAAAAGCAAAATGGGTGTAGATATTGAAAATGAATATTCTCCTCATTACATTTCTATTCGTGGTAAGGGCGATACAATCAAAGAATTACGTTCAGAAGCCAAAAAAGCTAAAAGCGTTTATCTAGCATCTGATCCTGACCGTGAAGGTGAGTCCATTGCTTGGCATTTATCTCATTTATTAGGATTAGATGAAAACAATGAAAATCGAGTTGCCTTTCATGAAATTACTAAAGATGCGGTTAAAGAAGCGTTTAAGCATCCTCGCACGATTGATATGAGCTTAGTAGATGCTCAACAAGCTCGTCGAGTATTAGACCGTTTAGTTGGTTACTCAATATCACCACTATTATGGAAAAAGGTTAAAAAAGGTTTGAGTGCTGGCCGTGTTCAATCAATAGCATTATGGTTGATTATTCAAAGAGAACGTGAAATAAAGAAATTTGTTCCTAAAGAATATTGGACCATTGATGCTGATATGAAAAAAGATAGTGATGATTTTAAAGCTAATTTCTATGGTTTGAATGATAAAAAAACTGAAATTCATGATAATGAAGAAGTAAAGTCAATTTTAAATAAAATTGATAAAAGAAAGCCCTTTGACGTTACCAGTGTTATTAAGAAAGAGCGTAAGCGTCAACCACAACAACCGTTTACAACTAGTACAATGCAACAAGATGCTAATAATAAATTAAACTTCAAAACTGGAAAAACAATGATGAATGCTCAACAGTTATATGAAGGAATTAATATTGGTAAAGAGGGTAATCAAGGTTTGATTACTTATATGAGGACTGACTCTACTAGAATTTCTATGGTTGCTAAACATGAAGCATCTAATTTCTTACATGAAAATTATGGAGCTCAATATGCAGCAGTTAAGCCAATTAAAGGTAAATTGCCTGAAGGAGCTCAGGATGCCCATGAAGCTATTCGCCCTACCTCAGTTCATCGAACACCTTCTAGTTTAAAAAAATATTTAAGTAATGATCAATATAAGCTTTATAACTTGATATGGTGTCGCTTTTTAGCAAGTCAAATGACTCCAGCTGTTATGGATACTATGACTGTTAATATGAATCAGAATGGTGTCGATTTTAGAGCAAACGGATCTAAGCTAAAATTTGATGGATTCCTAAAGGTTTATAAACGAGGTAAAGAAAAAGATAACATATTACCCGATATTAAAAACGGTGATCAAGTTAAAATGTTGAAGGATAATCCTGATCAACATTTTACTCAACCACCTGCAAGATATAGTGAAGCTAAGTTGATTCATGCGCTTGAACAAAATGGTGTTGGTCGTCCATCAACATATGCACCAACCCTTGGTACAATTCAACGTCGTTATTATGTAAAATTAGTTGGTCGTAAGTTTGAACCGACTGAACTAGGTGAAATTGTTAATGATATTATTGAAAAGTACTTTCCTGATGTTATTAACATAGACTTTACGGCTGATTTGGAAAACAACCTTGACGAGATAGAAGAAGCTAAGCAAAATTGGATCAAGGTAGTGGATATGTTCTATAAACCATTTGCCAAAGAAGTTTCAAATGCTGAAAAAAATATGGAAGATGTGCAAATTAAAGATGAGCCAGCAGGATATAATTGTGAAATCTGTGGTGCTCCAATGGTTATTAAAATGGGGCGTTATGGTAAATTTTATGCATGCTCTCGTTTCCCAGATTGTCGTAACACAGAAGCCATAGTTAAGAAAATTGGGGTTACTTGTCCTAAATGTAAAAAGGGCGATGTTATTGAACGTAAATCTAAGAAAAATAGAATCTTTTATGGTTGTTCAAGATATCCCGATTGTGATTTTGTTACTTGGAATAAGCCAATTGGGAGAAATTGTCCTAAAGATGGTGAATATTTAGTTGAGAAAAAAGTTAAAGGCGGCATTCAAGTTGTTTGCCCTAATGGTGACTATAAAGAGGATGTCCAAAAATAATAATGTAGCTCTTAATACACTTAAGAGCTCTTTTTATTAGATTGAGTGATTAAAAATGAAAAAGTATGATGATGCAAAATTAATTAATTGGTTTATGGAATATATAAAAGATGAACGACAATATTCTGATAATACAGCCATCGCTTACAAAAATGATATAGATCAATTTGTTAATGGAATGCATGATAATGATCGCAAACTGTTACAAATAGATGATTTAGATGTTGAAACTTATTTAAATCATCTTCGCAAAAATGATGATAGTAGAAATACTATCTCCAGAAAAATATCATCTTTAAGCTCATTTTATAATTTTATTATGAAGAATGAGTTAATTAATGAAAATCCTTTTAGTTTTGTTAATTTAAAAAGACATAGTGGACATTTACCTAGATTCCTTTATCAACAGGAATTATTTGAGTTATTCAAAGGAGCCAAATTAGGTAATAATAAGATGTTAAATTATCGTAATTATGCTTTGTTGGAAGCTCTTTATGATACAGGAATGCGTGTTAGTGAATGTGCTAACTTGTCTTATGATGAAATTGATTTCGAAAATAAGATTATCACTGTTATTGGTAAGGGAAATAAACAAAGATATTTACCATTTGGAAAATATCTGATTCAATCCCTAGATGATTACGCTAAGTATTGTCGTAATCCTTTGATGCATAAGTATAATCAAAACCATAATTTTGTTTTTGTTAACCAATATGGAAAACACATCACTAGTCGTGGAATTGAATATGCCATGAATGAAATTATAAGAAACACTTCATTGACAACTAAAATTCATCCGCACATGTTACGTCATACATTTGCTACTGAAATGCTTAATAATGGTGCTGATTTAAGAACTGTACAAGAATTATTGGGTCATAGTAGTTTATCAACAACTCAAATATATACGCATGTTACTAGTGATAATTTGTTAAAAAACTATAACAAATTTTTCCCTAGGGCTTAGTATTTGTTTTATTTTTAATTATTTTTATTGTAAAATTAATATATTACGAATTTTCGGAGGGTTATGATGCTAGTTAATTTAGGTAATGAGTACTTGAATGTCATAATCAACACAAAAGGTGCTGAAGTTACAAGTATAAAGAATGATCAAAACATTGAATATATTTGGCAAGCAGATAGTAATTTTTGGGGTAGACATGCACCAATTTTATTTCCGATAGTGGGTCGCTTAAAAAATGACAAATATGAATATAATGGGCAAATTTATTCTATGGGTCAACATGGATTTGCTAGGGAAATGGAGTTTGAAATTGTTAAGAAAACTAATGATTCCGTTACAATGCAATTAAAATCAAATGCAGCAACATTAAAAATGTATCCCTTTGATTTCACTTTGAAAATTAATTATCTATTATCTGATTCTGAATTAAAAATTAACTTAAGTGTTACTAACGATGGTAAAAATGAAATGCTATTTTCAATAGGAGCACATCCAGCATTTAATGTTCCTTTAGGTAACCTGGCTGAGAAAAATTATGATGAATATTATATTAATGTTTCTCCAAACAAAATTTATAAACAGATTCCTTTTAAAGCACCTTATATTGACTTAAGAAATGCTTATGATATTAATTTGTATAAGCCGCTGCAATTAAAGCATGAAATTTTTTATGATGATGCTAAAATTATTAAAATAGATGATAATAAAGTGATGTGTCGTTTAGGAAACCAAAACTTTAATCATGGAGTTGAAGTTAAAGCTAATAATCCAGAATATGCTGGACTATGGTCAGCTAACAATGCATCATTTGTTTGCTTAGAACCATGGTGGGGAGTTGCTGATGATATAAATGCTGACGGTATTTTATCTCATAAGAATGGCATAAAACATTTATTATCTGAACAAACGTTTAATACTGATTATTCGATTAGAATTTTTTAAAGAAGCCATTTTATTAAAAGGTTTCTTTTTTTATTATATTGTATAAATTAAAAGTTACTTTAACTAAACATAATAAAAACAAATAACCCTAAAAATAAGGTTATTTGTTTTTATTATTATATATCAAACCAAAAGGGACTAAGTTTTCATTTCCATCTTTAATTCTAATAATATTCTTTCTATGTCTAATAAAAATAAAGATGGTTAATAATAAACCGATTGTACCCAGCCATGGATCTTTATCTAGAAACAATAAAATTACAATTAATGGAAATGAAATCATGCTTGCCAAACTTACCATACTTGTTATATAAGTAAATGATAATTCAAAAATACATGCACATAAAAATAATACTGGATGAATAGCTAGTAACATTCCAGCACTAGTTGCAACGGCTTTTCCACCTTTAAATTTATCAAAGATTGAAAATGTATGACCTACAATTGCAAATAAGCCAAAAATGATAGGTGATATATTTACATTGAAAAGTAAAGGCAATGAAGTTGCTATTGTTCCCTTTAATATATCTATAATCATAACAACAGTACCTGCTTTTTTGCCTAATACTCTATAGGTATTTGTTGTACCAATATTACCCGATCCATGTTTTCTAACGTCAACATTGAAGAACCATTTTCCAATCCATATACCACTAGGAATGGAACCTAGCAAGTATGCAATTACCAATAAAATAACTAGTTTCAAATTTTTTCCTCCATAAATATATTATTATTTCATTTTACCATTTATATTTATTATGACAACTTTATAAATGAGAACAAATGTTCTTAATTATACTTATTACCCTTTAAAATGCATATTAAATAAGGTAATATATTATATTGTAGTAAAGGAGTGTTTTGTAATGCCTAAAGATACACAGAATTATGATGACTCTTCAATCCAAGTTTTAAAGGGATTAGAAGCAGTTAGAAAACGTCCTGGAATGTATATTGGTTCTACTGATAGTAAGGGGCTACATCATTTAGTATATGAAATCGTTGATAATGCAGTTGATGAAGCATTAGCTGGTTTTGGTGACGAAATTGACGTTACAATTCATCCAGATAATAGTATTACGGTTGTAGATCATGGTCGTGGTATGCCAGTGGGAATGCATTCTTCTGGTAAGCCTACGCCTGAAGTCATTTTTACTATATTGCATGCTGGGGGAAAATTCTCAGAAAATGGTGGATATAAAACTTCTGGTGGTTTGCATGGAGTTGGTTCTAGTGTTGTAAATGCACTTTCAACCAATTTAAGTGTGTCTATTGTCCGTGATGGATATAAATATGAAGAAGATTTTAAAGATGGTGGTCATCCAGTAGGAACTTTAAGAAATATTGGTAAAACAAATGACCATAGTGGTACTACTGTTACTTTTAAACCCGATAATAGTATTTTTACAACAACTATTTTTAACTATAATATTTTAAAACAACGTTTAAGAGAATCTGCATTTTTATTAAATGGGATTAAAATTAATTTGTCCGATGAAAGAAGTGGACAAGAACAAAAAGATACATTCCATTATGAAGATGGAATTAAAGAATTTGTTGCTTACTTAAATGAAGATAAGCATACATTAGGCGACAACATTATGTATTTTGATGGTAAAAAAGATGGTGTTGAAGTTGAGGTAGCTGCCCAATATAACGATGGTTATACTGAAAATACTTTGTCTTTTGTTAATAACGTACGTACTAAAGATGGTGGAACTCATGAATCCGGATTTAGAAGTGCTTGGACAAAATCTTTTAATGAATTTGCTCGAAAAGTTAAATTATTGAAACCAAAAGAAAAAAATCTAGATGGTTCAGATGTTAGAGAAGGGCTATCATCGGTTATTTCTATTAAGGTACCTGAAGAAATGCTTCAATTTGAAGGTCAAACTAAAGAAAAGTTGGGAAGCCCTGAGGTACGTTCAATTGTTGATAATGTAGTTTCTGAACAGTTGGGGTACTATTTAATGGAAAATGGTGAGTTTGCACAAAGCTTAGTTCAAAAATCATTGAGAGCGCGTAAAGCCCGTGAAGCTGCACGTAAAGCCCGTGATGAAAGTCGAAGTGGCAAAAAGCATCATAAAAAAGAGCGATTGTTATCTGGTAAATTAACACCTGCTCAATCTAAAGATGTTTCAAAAAATGAATTATTCCTAGTGGAAGGTGATTCTGCTGGTGGTTCAGCAAAACAAGGTCGTGATCGTAAACATCAAGCCATTTTGCCTTTAAGGGGTAAAGTTTTAAACACTGAACGTGCTAAATTAGACGATGTGTTAAAAAATGAAGAAATTAGTACCATGATTTATACAATCGGAGCTGGAGTTGGTCCTGAATTTAACATTAAGGATGCTAATTATGACAAAATCATTATTATGACTGATGCTGATGATGATGGTGCTCATATTCAAATTTTATTATTAACATTCTTTTACAAATATATGCGTCCAATGATTGAACAAGGAAGGGTTTATATTGCATTGCCTCCATTGTTTAAAATTCAACAAAAGCAAGGTCGTAGTAACAAAGTTGATTATGCTTGGACCAATGATGAAATGGATGAAAAATTAAAAAACTTTGGTAAACATCCATCATTACAACGTTTTAAAGGTCTTGGTGAAATGAATGCTGATCAGTTATGGGAAACTACTATGGATTCTGATAATAGAACTTTAATTCAAGTAAATATTGATGATGCAGCATTAGCTGAAAAGAGAGTTACTACTTTAATGGGTGATAAAGTGGAACCACGTCGTGAATGGATTGAAAAAAATGTTGAGTTTAATCTTGAGGAAGATGGAAGTATTTTGGATAAAACTAAGAAAGAAGAAACTGAATAAAGGAGGTTAGTTTAGTTGGACAAAAAATCAATTATTGAAAAATTAACCCTAGAACAAATTATGAGTGAACGGTTTAGTCGTTATTCTAAATCAATTATTCAAGAAAGAGCTTTACCAGATATTAGGGATGGATTGAAACCAGTTCAACGTCGTATCCTTTATGCAATGAATAAAGATGGTAATACTTATGATAAAGGATTTAGAAAATCAGCTAAATCAGTTGGTAATGTAATGGGTAATTTTCATCCACATGGTGATAGCTCGATTTATGAAGCTTTAGTTAGAATGAGTCAAGACTGGAAATTACGTGAACCATTAATTGAAATGCATGGGAATAATGGTTCCATGGATGGAGATCCTGCAGCTGCTATGCGTTACACAGAAGCTCGTTTAAGTAAAATTTCATCTGAAATGTTACGTGATATTGATAAGGATACAGTTGATTGGGTACCCAATTTTGATGATACTGAAGAAGAACCCACTGTATTACCATCACGTTTCCCTAACTTGTTAGTTAATGGTGCTACTGGTATTTCTGCAGGATATGCAACTGAAATTCCTCCTCATAATTTATCAGAAGTATTAGATGCTTTAATATATTTACAAAAGCATCCTGATGCATCTTTAGATGAACTAATGCAATTTATCAAGGGTCCTGATTTCCCTGTTGGTGGGATTGTTCAAGGCTTAGATGGAATTAAAAAGGCTTATCAAACTGGTCGTGGAAAAATTGTTATTCGTTCCAAGACCAGTACTGAACAATTACGTGGTAATAAATCACTTATCCGTGTTACTGAAGTTCCTTATGATGTTAATAAGTTACAAATGGTTAAGCAAATTGATGAAATTAGAATTAACAAAAAAATTGATGGAATTGCAGAAGTTCGAGATGAAAGTGATCGTAATGGTCTTTCGATTGCAATCGAACTAAAAAGAGATGTCGATGTTCAAGGTATTTTAAATTATTTATTTAAGAATACAGACTTACAAGTTAACTATCATTTTAATGTAGTTGCTATTAATCATATGCGTCCTGAAAGATTACCATTAAAAACAATTTTAAAATCTTATCTTGGATATCAACGAAATGTCATTACTAACAGAACAAAGTTTGATTTAAAAAATGCAATGAATCGTCAACATATTGTTAATGGTCTTATTAAAGCATTGTCTATTTTAAGCAAGGTAATTAAAACAATTAGATCAAGTAAGAATCGAAAAGATGCTTGCCAAAATTTAGTTAAAGAATATGACTTTTCTAATAAGCAAGCTGATGCAATTGTTAAATTACAACTTTATCGTTTAACTAATACTGATGTTACTGAACTGCAAGAAGAAAATGATAAATTGAGTAAAGATATTATTGAATATAATACAATCATAAATGATCCTAATGAATTAGATAAAGTATTGACTAAGGAATTTAAACAAATTCAAAAAGATTATGGGAATTCTCGTCGTACTAAAATTGAGGAACATGTACAAGAACTTAAGATTAGTAAAAATATTACTGTGCCGGATGAAGATGTAATTGTTTTAGTTAGTCATGATGGATACCTAAAACGTAGTAGTATTAGATCTTATAAAGCTTCTGATGTTGAAGAAAATGGACTCAAAGAAGATGATTATCCAATCTTTTCATCTGAAATGAGTACTTTGGATCACATATTTATGTTTACCAATAAAGGTCATTTAATATATCGACCTGTTCATGAAATAGCTGAGGCTAAATGGAAAGAAACTGGTGAACATATTTCTCAAACGATTGGTTTAGACAATGATGAACAAATCATAAATATTTTTACTTTTAATTCGCTTAAAGAGTCAGGTAAGTTTTTAATTGCAACTAGCGATGGCTATATTAAGCAAACAGAATTTAGTAAGCTATTACCAGGTCGTACTTATCGTTCTCATGCAACTATGTATGAAAAACTTAAGAATAATGATGCAAGAGTTGTTAATGTTAAGTATGTAGGTAAAAATGATAATCCAGAAGTTGTACTTATATCTAATGTTGGCTTAGCAACTAGATTTGAACTTGCAGAAGTTTCAATTAATGGTGCAAGAACCACTGGAGTTAAATCTATGGAACTTAGAGACAATGAACGCGTTGTTAATTGCCAATTAGTTAATGATAATGATACGTTAGCTATGATTACTCAACGTGGATTTTACAAAAATATGTTATCTATGGATATTCCTTTAGCAAGTCGTGGCCGTAGAGGAGTACAAGTTCTAAAACCATTAAAACGTAATGCTCATGAAGTAGTCGACTTTATAAAACTTGCTAAAATTGAGAATGAGTTTAGTCCAATCAGAATATTTACTGATCGTAATAGACATCATGATATTATTCCAAATGATCATCCTATTAATGAAAGACAATCAAATGGATCTGCTATTATTGATTTAGATCATGAGGGGATGCCAGTAAAAATGAAAATACTTAATCCTAATTTTGTTAATAGTAAATAGTTTTATATAAAAGTAAATGTTTATCATCATGATAAAATTATTGTTATTTATAATTTTATAGTTTATCATTGTAGTTTGAATCATATGACTATAATAATTTGTTATCATTAAAAATTAGGAGTAAGTTATGAAAAAGACTAGACAAGAAAATATTTTTTCATCTAAAACATTAACGTATTTTTTGCAATTAGCAGATACTATGAATTATACCCAAGCTGCACAGATTTTAGGAATAACTCAACCTGCACTAACTCAACAAATTAAGAAACTAGAGAAAACAATTGGCTCACCATTGTTTTATTCTATTGGTAAAAAGCTTAAATTATCTTCAGCCGGCAATATTATGCTTAAATCAACAAAGGAAATTTATAGCATTTTAAATGAGACAGCCGATGAAATTGAACAATCTAATAGTGCAACTAGTGGAGAAATTAACATTGGTGTATTGTCATCAATTCAAGATAAGGTTCTCGAAGATTTTAGCATTGAAATGTATAAAGAGAATCCCTCTTTAACAATTAATCTTCGTATGTTAACTCGTAAAGAAATTTGGGAATCTTTAGAAAATAACCAAATTGATTTAGCGATTATGTATTTGCCAGACTCATCCATTAAAAATTGGAAACCTTACGAAGCTAAGAAAATCATTAGTGATGATTTAATGTTTATTCATCATAATAATAAATTATCAAAAAATAGTAAGGTTAGATTTCAAGATACTCTAGATACTCGCTGGGTTACTTATCCAGAAGGATATTTCTTAGACTTTATTCTAAAGGAACAGTTTAAAAATCAATTGGTAGATTTACCTACGAGTGCTGCTCGTTTTACAACACCGAACCAAATTTTAAAATTTGCGTTAAAAACAGGGTCTAACACGGCTTTACCTAGCTCATTTATGATTGACAAAGATGTTAATAAAATGGAAAATGTAGATACATGGGTTTCTAAAATGACCCCCAATATTAAGTTTGATTTAGCGTTTGTTTATCGTAAAAACAAGCGTCTAATTCCTCGTATTGGTAATTTCCTAGATCAATTTGATAAGTATTTGGAAGAAAAAGATTATTTATCTAGACTTAAGGAAAAAAATTAAAATTTTAAAGGGGATTTTTTAATGGCTAAAGAATTAGTTTTTGGACATCAAAGTCCAGATACAGACGCAATTTGTGCTGCTATTGAATACGCATATTTACAAGAAAGATTAGGTTATGATGTTGAAGCTGTAGCTTTAGGAGAACCTAATGAAGAAACAAAATTTGTTTTAAATCAATTTAATCAAAAAGCTCCTCGTGTTATTAAAGAAGCTAAGCCAGAAGTTGATTCAGTTATGTTAGTTGATCATAATGAACCACAACAAAGTGTTTCTGATATCGATAAATTAAATGTTACTCACGTTGTTGATCATCATCGTATTGCTAATTTTAATACTGAAAAGCCATTATTCTATCGTGCAGAACCTGTTGGTTGTGTAAGTACTGTTTTATTTGAAATGTTTAACGAAAAGTCAGTTGAAATTCCTGAAAAAATTGCTGGATTAATGTTATCAGCAATTATTTCAGACACTTTATTATTGAAGTCACCTACAACTACTGATGTTGATAAAAATGCAGTAAAAACATTAGCTAAAATTGCTAATGTTGATTATGAAGATTATGGTATTAAAATGTTAAAAGCTGGTACTAATGTTGATGCTAGATCTGATAAAGATTTAATTGATGGTGATGCTAAGTCATTTACAATGGGTGGCAAAGCTATTCGTATTGATCAAATTAACACTGTTGATTTAAATGATGTTTTAAAACGTAAAGATGATTTGAAAAAAGCTATGAAATCGGAATCAGATTCTGAGGGATATGATTTATTCCTAGTTATTGCTACTAATGTTTTAGATAGTAATTCAGAATTATTAGTTGTTGGAGAGCCTAAAGATGCTGTTGAGAAGGCTTTCAATGGTAAACTTTCTGAAGACGATACAATTTCTTTACCTGGTGTTGTATCAAGAAAGAAACAAGTTGTACCACCATTAACTGATATTTTATATTAATGTTTTTCTAGAGATACTCCTTAAGTATTTTAAATTCTTAAGGAGTATTTTTTATTCATTAAACTTGCATTATATATATAATTGAGTATTATATAATATATGTCGTACAAGATATATTCTTTTGCTAAGGAGTTGTTACTTATGACTAAATATAATAAAGAAGATTTGAAGAGTGTATTAACCGATGAACAATATAATGTAACCCAAAATGCTGGTACTGAAATGCCATTTACAAATAAATATGATGATTTTTTTGAGGATGGATTATATGTTGATATTGTTTCTGGAGAACCACTTTTTACATCTAGAGATAAATACAATTCTGGTTGTGGATGGCCAGCCTTTACTAAACCAGTTGATCAAAAAAATATTAACAGTAACTTAGATACATCACATGGTATGGTTAGAAATGAAGTTAAGAGTAGTAAGGCAGATTCTCATTTAGGACATGTTTTTCCTGATGGTCCTAAGGATAAAGGGGGATTAAGATACTGTATAAACTCTGCATCATTAAAATTCATCCCAGTAGATCAATTAGAGAATTCAGGGTACGGAGAATATTTAGATATTTTTAAATAAGGAAGAGGCTTTAAATGATGAATAAAGACACTGCAATTTTTGCTGGCGGATGTTTCTGGTGCATGGTTGAGCCATTTGATCAACAACCAGGAATTGAAAAAGTAGTTTCTGGATATACAGGTGGACATGTTCCAAATCCAACTTATGAAGAAGTATGTTCACATACAACTGGTCATACTGAAGCAGTTGAAATAACTTTTGATCCTTCAATAGTTTCTTACAAACAATTAGTAGATATTTATTGGAGACAAACAGATCCAACAGATGCTTCTGGTCAATTTCAAGATCGAGGAGACAGCTATCGTCCAGTTATTTTCGTCAATAGTGATGAGCAAAGACAAATTGCTGAACAATCCAAAGAAGATTTGACGAATAGTGGGATGTTTGATGACCCGATAGTTACCAAAATTGAAGATGCCAAACCATTTTATCCTGCTGAAGAATATCACCAAGATTTCTATAAGAAAAATCCATTAAGAAATCAAATTGAAGAACTTGGTGGACGTCAACAATTCAAAGATACTAAATGGAAAAAATAGAAAAGATTAAGAGCTTAATTTAAGAGCTCTTTTTTATTATTTGTTAAAAATAAATAGTTACTTTAACCAAAAAAATATGATAAAATAAAAAAAGAAAAACAAAAGGAAAGATTATTTTTGGCTTTAAGAAGAACACACGTTGCTTTATCAGAAGCAATTACATTAGGTTATATAAATATAGAACACCAGTCATTATTAATATCAGGAGCAGAAATAATTGGTATATGGATTGGCGCACAATTACCAGATATTGATCAAAAACAGACTAGAATAAATAAAAAAATTGGAATGGCAGCTAAACCAATGACCTGGTGGGGTCACAGAACATGGTCACATACAATATGGATATTACTTTTATTATTTTTTGTATCATATTATCTATCTAATAATGCTTATTTAAATGGACAATTCCTTTTTAACAATCCATTTTTATTATTTTTATATTATGGTATTTCTTTTGGCACCTTATTACATATAGTTGAAGATTCCTTCTCAGTTGAAGGTGTCCGATGGTTTTATCCATTTGATAAAAGTATTAATGTCCGTAAAAAAAGTCCTTTTAGATATAAAGTTGGTGGCAAAAAAGAAAATTTAATATTATTTATTTCTATATTGATGATTATATTTAACTTGTTAATATATGTCATAAATTTTGACTACTAAGCATGCTAAACGCATGCTTTTTTATTTTTAACAATAAAAAGCGAACGTTATTTAAGAAAACTTATGTTTAGTTCGCTTTTTTGTTGACCAGTTTAAAATTAATTGATAATATAAAGATATTAAATTTAGAAAGGAATTTTTTTATGGATGTAGCATTAGTTATGGGATCAATATCAGATTGGCCTAAAATAAAGGCCACTGCTGAGTTATTGCAAAAATTAAATGTATCTTTTGATAAACATATTATTTCTGCACATAGAATGCCTACTGAATTACAAAATTTTGCTTCAAAGCTAAAAGACGAACATTACAAAATTGTCATTGCTGCAGCTGGAGGTGCAGCTCATTTGCCAGGTATGTTAGCCGCGAACACTACTTTACCTGTAATAGGAATACCAGTAAAAACTAGTATTTTAAATGGAATGGATTCATTATTATCCATAGTGCAAATGCCTGCTGGGGTTCCAGTTGCTACAGTGGCAATTGGAGATGCTGGTGCCAAAAATGCAGCCATTTTAGCAGCCCAAGTCATTGCACTAAGCAATAAATCTGTAGAAAAAAATTTAAATGAATTTAGAAGAAATCAAACCAAAGAGGCGATTGAAAGCAATGAACAACTTAAGTAACGTAGTCATTCCTCAAGAAACAATAGGAATTTTAGGTGGCGGACAGTTAGGACAAATGATGGCTATAGCTGCTAAACAAATGGGATATAAAGTTGGAATCTTGGATCCTACGCCTAATGCACCTGCAGCTCAAGTTTCTGATTTTCAAATCATTGCTAATTATGATGATCAAGAGGCTATAAATAGTTTAGCTAATAAATCTGATGTAATAACTTACGAATTTGAAAATGTAGATCAAAATACAATTCAAAAAATAGAAGATAAGGTATTAGTTCCACAAAAGCTAAATGAATTAATTATTACTAGTCATCGTAAACATGAGAAAGATTTCTTGTTTAACAATGATTTACCAGTTGTGAACTACAAATATGTAAGTAATAAGGAAGAATTAACATCTGCAGTTAATCAAATTGGTTTTCCTAGCATTTTAAAAACATGTGAGGGTGGTTATGATGGTCACGACCAAATTGACATCAATAATGAAAGAGACATGGTATATGCCTCAAATAATTTAAGCGATCGCGAATGGTTACTAGAACAAAAGGTAAGTTTTAGTAAAGAGGTTTCTATTATGGTTGCAAGAAATAGTGATAATCAAATTGAAACTTTCCCATTAAGTGAAAATATTCATAAGAATCATATTTTGCATACAAGTATTATTCCTGGTCGTGTACCAAGTTCTGTTCATGAACAAGCTAAAAATATTGCAGTAAAGATTGCTAAAAAATTGAGCTTAGTTGGAGTATTAGGCATTGAGTTCTTTTTATTACCGAATAATCAATTGATAGTTAATGAGATGGCACCAAGACCACATAACTCTGGACATTATACAATTGAGGCTTGTAATATATCACAATTTGAAGCTCATATAAGATGCGTATGTGGATTATCAATACCTAAAATCAAAATGGATCATAAAGCAGTTATGGTTAATTTGTTAGGTAAGAATGTTTTAAAAGCTAGAAAAGAATTAAAGAACAATCCTAACTGGCATTTACATGATTATGGTAAAGCAGAAGTTAGAGTTGGAAGAAAAATGGGACACATCACTGTGATAGGAAATTCAATTGAAGATTTATTAGGTAAAGTGAAACAGTTTAAATAATTGAGGAGTATTTAAAAATGACTAATTTAATTGATTCTGGAAAAACAAAGCAACTATTTCAAACTAATCAAGAAGATATTTTGAGAGTTCATTATACAAATCACACTACGGCTGGTGATGGATTAAGAAATGAATTGATTAATAATAAAGGTGCCGTTAATAATCAAATCTCCAGCTTATTATTTAAATATTTAAATAATCTAGGCGTCCCCAATCACTTTATTCAACAGGTTTCAAAAACTGATCAATTAAATAAAAAGGTTAAAATGATTCCACTAGAAGTTATTGTTAGAAATCTAGCATCAGGTCATTTTCAAAAGCGCTTTGGAACTGAATCATTAGCTAAACTAGCTTTACCAGTTGTAGAGTTTTTTATGAAAAGTGATGAATTGCATGATCCAATGGTAAATGATTCATCTGCACAAGCTTTAAATATAGCTAGTGCAGATGAAATTAATACAATGCGCAAACTTGCTTTAAAAGTAAACGAAGCTTTATCAAAACTTTTTAAAGAAGTTGATGTTATATTAGTTGATTTCAAAGTGGAATTTGGTATAGATAGCAACAATAATGTCATTCTAGCTGATGAAATATCTCCAGATTCATGTCGTTTAATTGATATGAGAACAAATACATCCCTAGATAAAGATATATTCAGACATCAATCTGGAAATATGATGAAAGGTTATTATAAAGTGTTACATAAATTGCAAGAAAAATTAGATTAAAAAGGGAGCAATCATAATGTATTTAGCCAAGCTGTATGTAACACATAAACCATCTATTTTAGATCCACAGGGTGAAGCTATTAAAAATGCTTTACACAATTTAAAATTTCAAAACGTTAGTTCAATTACTCAAGGTAAGTATTTTGAAATGAAATTAGACAATGATAACAAAAAAGATGCAGAACAAATTGTAAAAGATGCATGTAAAGAGCTACTAGTTAATCAAAATATGGAAACTTATCATTATGACATAAAGGAAGTGTAAAAATGAATTTTGCTGTAGTGACTTTTCCTGGATCTAATTGTGATAATGATCTTTATTATGCAGTTAAGGATGCATTAGGAGAAAATTGTACAATGGTTTCTTCTAATGAAGATAGCTTAGATAAATATAATGTTATCTTAATTCCAGGTGGATTTTCATTTGGCGATTATTTGAGAAGTGGTGCAATTGCTAATCTTGCTCCCATTATGAAAAGCATCAAACAAGCAGCTAATGACGGAAAAATCATTGTTGGTATTTGTAATGGTTTCCAAATTTTAACTGAATCTAATTTATTACCAGGTTCATTAATCAAAAATAATAATATGCAATTTGTTTCAGCTTGGGAAAAAATTAATGTACAAAACAACAATAGTGTTTTCACCAATCAATATCAAAAAGAAGAATCAATTAACTTACCGGTTGCCCATGGTGAAGGTCATTATTATTGTGATCAAAAGACACTAAAAGAACTAAAAGCAAACAAACAAATTATTTTCACTTATAAAGACAATCCAAATGGAAGTGTTGACGATATTGCCGGAATCACTAACAAACAGGGGAATATATTAGGCATGATGCCACATCCTGAACGTGCAGTGGAAAAAATTCTAGGCAGCAAAGATGGTCTAAGACTATTTCAATCAATTCTAAAAAGTCATGTAAGGAGCTAATCATGTTAAAAGAGCATATGGAACCAACACCAGAGGATATTAAAAACAAAAAGCTTTATATTGATATGGGATTAAGTGAGTATGAATATGACTTGATAGTAAATAAATTAATACATCGATTACCTAATTATACCGAGATTGGTTTATATTCAGGCATGTGGAGTGAACATTGTTCTTATAAAAATTCAAAACAGATATTAAAAAAGTTCTGGTCAGATGGTTCAAGGGTAATTCAAGGACCTGGTGAGGGAGCAGGAGTTTTGGATATTAATGATAATCAGGCAGTCGTTTTTAAAGCAGAAAGTCATAATCATCCTAGTTTTGTTGAACCGTATGAGGGTGCTGCTACTGGAGTTGGTGGCATTATTCGAGACATCTTCTCGATGGGTGCTAAACCTATTGCATCATTAGATAGTTTACGCTTTGGAAACTTATCGAAACCTAGAAACAGATTTTTATTAAATCAAGTAGTTTCAGGAATTGCTGGATATGGTAACTGTATTGGAATTCCTACTGTAGGTGGAGAAATTAGCTTTGATGATACTTACGATGGCAATCCATTAGTAAATGTTATGTGTGTCGGTATTATGGACAAAAAAGATTTAGCAGTAGGCCAGTCGAAAGGCCTAGGCAATTCGATTATTTATGTAGGAGCTAAAACCGGTCGTGATGGGATTAATGGTGCTACGTTTGCTTCAAGTCAATTTAGTAAAGAAGAAGAATCTGATCGTTCTGCCGTTCAAGTTGGCGATCCCTTTATGGAAAAGTTACTGGTAGATGCTTGCTTAGATATTATTAAAAATCATTCTGATATTTTAATTGGGATTCAAGACATGGGAGCTGCCGGAATTGTTTCTTCATCTGCTGAAATGGCCGCTAAAGCTAATAGTGGAGTTAATTTAAATCTTGATTTAGTTCCTAAGCGTGAACAAGGCATGACACCTTATGAAATTATGCTTTCTGAATCACAAGAGCGAATGTTGTTGTGTGTTAAGCAAGGACATGAACAAGAAGTTATTAATATTTTTAATGAATATAATTTAAATGCAATAACAATTGGGAATGTTAATGATGATGGAAAATATAGATTAAGTTTCAAGAACAAATTGGTTTGTGATATTCCAACTAACAGTTTAGTTGACGATGTTCCTGAGTATAAGCATCCCGTGATTAAACCGGAAAGATTGCTAAATACTAGTGATGACTTTATTCCTAAAATAGATAATTCATATGAAACACTTTTAAAAATATTATCCCAGCCAACAATTGCATCTAAAGAAAATATTTATCGTCAATATGATAGTCGAGTTCAAGCTAACACAGTTTTGGCACCTGGTAGTGATGCTGCCGTTGTAAGAGTTAGGCATACTAATAAATCATTATCGATGACTACTGATTGTAATAGTCGCTATATTTACTTAGACCCTTATATTGGAGGCCAAATTGCCTTTGCTGAAGCAGCTAGAAATATTGTTGCTAGCGGTGGTAAGCCAATTGGCATTACTGATTGTTTAAACTTTGGTAACCCTGATGATGCAGACAGTTATTATTCGATGGATCAATCAGTTGCTGGTATGTCAGAAGCATGTAAATTGTTTGATGCTCCAGTTATTGGAGGAAATGTTTCTCTATATAATGAAACTGATGGCAATGCAATTTATCCAACTCCGATGGTTGGTATGGTCGGATTGATTGAAAACAATAAAAACATAACTACGCAAGATGCAAAAGATGCTGATGACTTAGTTTATTTGATTGGTAATACTTATGATGATTTCAATGGTTCACAAATTCAGAAAATGTTAAAACATAAAATTTCAGGGCGCATTAATCATTTTAGTTTAAAAGAAGAATATAAAAATCAAAACATAATTCATCACGTAATTAAGAATCAATTAGTTAAAAGTGTTCATGATATTAGCGAAGGTGGTTTAGGAGTGGCTTTAGTGGAGAGTTTATTCACTAATAATCTAGGATTTTCTGGAAAAACAAAGATATCTAAAGAACAATTATTTTCAGAAACTCAATCGAGATTTGTGGTTACTGTAAGTGAGACAAATCAAGAAAATTTTGAAAAATTAATAAAAGATAACGCTGAATTAATTGGCTACACTACAAATAACAATCAAATCAAGATGCAACTAAATAATGGAATATTATCAGGTGATATGGCTAAATTAAAAAAGGCATGGAAGGAAGGTTTAGACTAACATGCTACAAGAAATCAAGAGTTTAAATGAAGAATGTGGCATTTTTGGAATCTGGAATTCTAAAAATGCAGCAGAAAAAGCATATTTAGGAATGCATAGCCTACAACATCGTGGACAAGAAGGCGCTGGCATCGTTACTTTTGATGGTAATAGTGTTTATATGCATAAAGGGCAAGGATTACTATCAAGAATTTTTGCTGATAAATCTAACCTTAAAAAATTAACTGGAACAGCAGCAATTGGTCATATTCGATATGCTACAGCAGGTAGTCATGGTATTCAAAATATTCAACCATTCTTCTTTAATGATCCAAGAATGCCTTTTGCCATTTCCCATAATGGTAATTTAACCAATGCAGTTACTTTAAGAAAAAAATTAATTAAACGTGGAACACATTTTCAAGCTGATTCAGACAGTGAATTATTAGGCTCGCTAATTATGCTTGATGAACATCCTAAATTTATTGATCGACTAAAAGCATCCCTCAAAAAATTGCGCGGAGGTTTTGCTTTTACAGTTATGACCCCTTATGAAATGATTGGTATATCTGACCCGCACGGATTAAGACCCATTGTTTTAGGAAAGGGGCACGATGATAGTTATGTATTATGTAGTGAAACATGTGCATTAGATCAAATTGAATATAAATATATCAGGGATGTAGAACCTGGAGAGTTAGTGCGAGTAGATAATCATGGTTATCACATTGATCATTTCATGTCTTCGCAAGGACTAACCGTTTGCTCATTAGAATACATTTATTTTGCTCGATCCGATTCTGTAATTCATGGTGTGAGTGTTCATGAAGCCAGAAAAAAGATGGGTGCTAAAGTTGCAAAAGAACATCCTGTTAAAGCCAATCTTGTTGTGGGTGTTCCTAATTCTTCTTTAGATGCAGCAATTGGTTATTCTCAAGCTAGTGGAATTCCATTTGATATGGGGATGATTAAAAATCAATATGTTGCCAGAACTTTTATCGAGCCCACGCAAGATAAAAGAGAACGTGGTGTTTCAATGAAACTATCAGCAGTAAAATCAGTAGTCAAAGGTAAAGCTATTGTGTTAGTGGATGATTCAATTGTACGAGGAACTACTAGTAAGTATATTGTTAAATTGCTGAAATCAGCTGGTGCCAAATCAGTTCACGTAAGAATTGCATCCCCCGTAATTAAATATCCTTGTTTTTATGGAGTCGATATTCAAAGTAAAAATGAACTTATTGGAGCTAATAAAACAGTTGAAGAAATTAGATCCACTATCGGAGCTGATTCACTGGCTTATTTAAGCATTGATGGTTTAATCAAATCAATCAACTTAAATAATACTAATAAATATCATGGTCTATGTACCGCTTACTTTGATGGAAAATATCCTACTGAGTTATATGACTATCAGCAAATATATGATGATGAAACTAAAAAAATTGCTCAAAGTAAAGGAGCTGACCAACTTGTCTAATCAATATCAATCTTCCGGAGTAAATATTTCTAATGGGCAAAAAGCAGTTAAAAGTATTGGCCAAATGGTGCAAAATACTCAAGATGCAAATGTCTTAGCTGGAGTGGGCGGCTTTGGAGCGGAATATAGTTTAAAAAACGAAGTAAGCGAAATAAAAAATCCAGTTTTAATATCAGGAACTGATGGTGTTGGTACAAAACTTATGCTAGCAATTGAAACAAATAAGCATACAACCATTGGAATTGATTTAGTAGCCATGTGTGCTAATGATATTTTAGCGCAAGGAGCCAAACCCTTATTTTTCTTAGACTATTTGGGCATTGGTGATTTAAAACCAGAGAAGGTAAAGCAAATCATTTCTGGGATTGCTAGTGGTTGTGAGCAAGCTGGTCTTTCGTTAATTGGTGGTGAAATGGCTGAAATGCCTGGTATTTACAAGTCAGATGACTATGATCTTAGTGGATTTGCAGTAGGTATTGCTAATCATGATAAGTTATTGGGTCCGAATCGAGTCCAAGAAGGAGATGTTTTATTAGGATTACCTTCTTCTGGAATCCATTCAAATGGATATTCGTTGGTTAGAAAAATAGTTAATGATAACGAACTTGACTTAAATGCAAAATATTCTGGACTAGATGGCACATTGATTGATAATTTATTAAAACCTACTAAATTATACTATAAGAGCGTGTATCCTTTGATAGAATCCAACTTGATTAATGCAGCTGCTCATATTACTGGTGGTGGCATTGTTGATAATCTTGCACGCAGTATTCCTAATAAGCTAACTGCTGATGTTAAACGTAATAGTTGGCCAGTTCCTGCTATATTTAATTTCTTAAAACTACATGGAAAATTAGATCAAAGTGATATGGATGAAGTATTTAATCAAGGTATTGGGATGGTCTTGATAGTCAGTCCAGATAAATTAAAGAGGGTGATTAATGATTTGAAATTGAAAAATGAAGCATTCTATGAAATTGGTAAGGTGGTGAATAGAGATGAACAAGCAGTTAAGTTCATCTAAGCATAAAAGTAACGCAGCTGTTTTTGCGTCGGGAAATGGTACAAATTTTGAAGCGATTATGAATGCAAATTTACCAATTAAAATTAAACTATTAGTTTGTGATCATCATGATGCCTATGTAATTAAAAGAGCTAAAGAACATAATGTTCCTGTTTTAATTGCTGAAGTACAGAAAGGTATGCCTAGGGCTACAAGAGAAGATAAAATTTTACAAAGACTTAAAGTCGATAATATATCCACAATTTTTTTAGCCGGTTATATGCGTATTCTAGGTGATACTTTATTAAATGCTTTTCCTAAAAGAATTTTAAATATTCATCCCGCATTATTACCAAATTTTCCGGGTAAACAAGGAATCATAGATGCATACAATGCTAATGTAAAAACTACAGGAGTAACAATTCATTATGTTGATGCTGGAGTTGATACCGGAAAAATAATTGCTCAACAATCAGTTGACAGATATCCAGAAGATAGTTTAGAAGATTTAGAAACAAGGATTCATAAAGTTGAACATCAATTATATCCAAAAACCATTCATGAATTAATTAATAAAGGGGTTCTATAAATTGAAAAAATTAGCATTATTAAGTGTTTATGATAAAACAGGAATTGTTGAATTTGCTAAACAACTAGAAGAAAGAGATTTCCAAGTCGTTTCTACTGGAGGTACCCTTAATAAGTTGCTTGATAATGGTATTCAAGCAACTGCGGTAGAAAACATTACGAATTTTAAAGAGATGCTAGATGGCAGGGTTAAAACACTACATCCTAAAATTCATGCTGGAATCCTTGCTAAACGTGATAATCAAGTACATATGAAACAACTATCTGAGGAAAACATTAATCCAATTGATCTAGTTTGTGTTAATCTTTACCCCTTTAAAGAAACTATTGAACAGCCCAATGTATCTGATGCAAAAGCAATTGAAAACATAGATATTGGTGGACCATCAATGCTAAGAGCTGCCGCTAAAAATAGTCAAGATGTCATCGTTATAACAGATAAAAATGATTATAATGACTATCTTGAAAGATATGATGAAGATCAATTAGATACAAAATATCGTCGTCATTTAGCAGCTAAAGTTTTTCGTCAAACTGCCGCATATGATGCATTGATTGCTAAATACTTAACTAGCGAAGAATTTCCTGATAAATTAACTTTAACTTATGAGAAAGTTCAAGATATGCGTTATGGTGAAAATAGTCATCAACAAGCTGCATATTATAAACAAGCCATTCCAGAAAGTTATTCGTTAGCTAATGCTAAACAATTGCATGGAAAACAATTATCATACAATAACATTAGGGATGCTGATGCTGCTTTAAGAATCATTGCAGAATTCCCTGAAAAGCCAGCAGTTGTAGCTTTAAAACATATGAATCCATGTGGAATTGGAACTGCTGATACTTTAGTCGATGCATGGCAGGAAGCATTTGATGCTGATTCCATTTCAATTTTTGGGGGCATTATTGTCTTAAATCGAGAAGTTGATTTAGAAACTTCTAAAAAAATGCACTCTATTTTCCTAGAAATTGTAATTGCACCAGCATTTACTGATGAAGCATATGACGTTTTAGCAAAGAAAAAGAACATTCGTCTAATTAAATTGCCATTTGGTCCTATTGATAAAAATGGCCATGATGAAGTAAGTGTTCTAGGTGGAATGTTAGTCCAAAATCGTGATTTGCTACATGAAGAACCAAGCAACTTTAAAGTTGTATCAAAAGTACAACCTAGTGAAGAACAATTAAAAGCATTAGCATTTGGTCAAAATGTGGTGAAACATGTTAAGAGTAATGCAATCGTTGTAAACACTGCAATTAAAACTCTGGGCGTTGGTGCTGGTCAAATGAATCGAATTGATTCAACTAAAATTGCAATTAATAAGGCTCAAGATAAAGATGATTATGACAAAGCAATTTTAGCTTCAGATGCGTTTTTCCCAATGGATGATTGTGTTGAATTTGCTGCTACCCATGGAATTAAAGCCATTGTTGAACCAGGAGGCAGTATTAAAGATAAAGATTCCATTAAGAAGGTCGACGAATTAGGCATCGCATTAGTATTTAGTGGTAAACGTCATTTTAAACATTAATTTGTATGAATAAATAGGAGTGCTAAAAATGGATAATTGGTTGGTAGTCGGTTCTGGGGGCCGTGAATATGCAATTGCACAATGCTTAGCAAAGAGTGATAATCATCACGTTTATGTAGCGCCAGGTAATGTTATGATGAACCAAATTAACGGTGTTAGTTGTATTGATATTGACGAAATGAATTTTAAATCTTTAGTTACCTTTGCTCAAGATAATGACATTTTATGTACAGTAGTAGGTCCCGAAGAGCCATTATCAGATGGGATCGTAGACTATTTTCAAAAAAGTGGTTTGAGAATATTTGGTCCTAATAGATATGCAGCTAAACTGGAAAGCTCAAAAGCTTTTGCTAAGCAAATTATGCAAACAGCTAATGTTCCGACCGCGGCATATCAGGAATTTCATAATATTAATGATGCACTAAGCTATGTTAATGGTCATTCAATGCCTGTTGTAATCAAAGCGAATGGCTTAGCAGGTGGTAAAGGAGTTATTATTGCCAAGAATGAATATGATGCTAAAAATGCAATTAAAGAATTATTTAAATTACCACATCAAAATGAAATTTTAATTGAAGATTTCTTAACAGGTGAAGAATTTTCTTATATGTTGATGGTAAATGGCGAAAAAATCATTCCAATGCCATTGGCACAGGATCATAAAAGACTACTAAATGCAGATAAGGGGCCTAATACTGGTGGAATGGGTGCTTATAGTCCATTACCTCAATTTTCTAGTAATATTTTAAAAGAGGCTACTAATACAATAATTAAACCAGTGCTAAAAGAAATGAATGATAGTAACCATCCCTTTGTCGGCTTTTTATATGCTGGACTAATTAATACTGAAGATGGTATTAAAGTGATTGAATTTAATGTTCGAATGGGTGACCCAGAAGCTCAAGTTATCCTGCCACAATTGCAAAGTGATTTAGGTAATACCATAATCAAATTACTGAACAATGAAAAAACAATTACATCTTGGAAAAAAGATAAATACTACTTAGGGACCGTTTTGGCTGCTAAAGGCTATCCTAAAAATCCAATTGACCATCTTCCAATTCCCGTTTTTAATAACAAAGTTCAAGTAATATATGCTGGAATTCAAAAAGACAAAGATGAAATTTATAGTCATGGCGGAAGAGTTCTTATGGTCGTAAACAGTAGTGACAACCTTAAGTTAGCTCAAAGCCAAATAAATTTATCGTTAAATACTGATTTAATTAATAAAAATTATTTATATCGTACTGATATTGGCAATAAAGCTATTAAAAATTAATATATATAAAAGGAAACTTGTATTAAAAAAAAGTTTCTTTTTTATTTCAAAACTAATTAAACTAAATTTAAAATAACTTTGATACTATTTATATCTTTCATGGATTAACATTTATATATAGATATATTTTTTAAATGGGAGATTAATATTATGAACAATAATAATTTAGACATTATTGAAGTGGAAAATATGGTTAATAAATGGCTTAATGAACATCGCAGTGAATATACTGTTAAAAATGTACAACAAACTCAGCCTTGGGTGCCAGGCGATGAAATTGTTTTATCTATCCGTTGTAAAAAGCGTCCAAAATAATTTATATTCATTGTAACTTTTTACCTAAAATTAATGTTAATGATGATTTTTTACTTTTTGATAAATTTTCAAAAATCATCTCGCCTTCATTTGTTGTTATGTTTATCTTATGTTTTCCATCTAATTTATAGTTAGAGGCCATTGATTTATCTGAAGATAAAGATAGTACATCTTGCTTTTTGAACCCATAATCCGCGTCAATTTCGATTAACTTATTGTTTTTAGTGTCAAAATATAAATGTTTTTTGCCACCATCATTGTCGGAATTTTTGAATGCAGTTGATTTAACTTTCCAAGTATAGTTATTATTAGACTGATTAATAAGCTGTTGATTAGTGGCAATATTTGAACCTTGACTATTACTTTTACTCATTAAACTATATAAACCTAAAATCATTAAAATTATGATTAAAACTATTAAAATAGTTCCAATTTTAGTATATCATTCCAAATATGAGACTAAAATCAATAATATAGTTTGACATTAAAATTATATTAAAGTATTATTAAAAATAATAAATTTATATTAAGGAGGTTACTATACTATGAATAACTTATTAAATAAACAAATGCTATGTTGTTGTATTCAAAATGTTAGTCACGTGTATAGTAACCTTTTAAATACATATAGGTCTATTTAATGTTGTGTAGGCTTAAGTGTAAATAAAAGAGTCTCTGTACTGGACTAACATTTTTTGTTATGTCTAGCGCAGGGACTCTTTTTTTATTGATAAACTTTATGAAGGAGTGAACATTGTATGAAGAAACATAAATTAATAGTTTTAACCATATTATTAATCGCAACAGGGGGAATATTGACTGCTTGTGGTAGTAATAACGCCAGTAAAGATAATAAACCACAAACGTTAAACTTAGCTGCTAGTAGTAGACTAGATACCATTGATATTTCTAAGTCTGGGGGGTATGGTTCAACTGTAAATGTATTTGAAAGTTTTTATCGACTAGGCAAAAAAGGAAGTATTACTCCAGGATTGGCTGAAAAGGTTTTAGTAGTAAGGATGGTAAAACATGGACCTTTAAACTTAGAAAAGCTAAATTTAGCGACGGTAGTCAGATTACTGCCAATGACTTTGTTTATTCATGGCAACGAAGTGTTACACCTAGCACTAAAGCCCAATATGCTTATTTATTTAATGCTGTAAAAAATGGGAAAGCAATTAACGAAGGTAAATTAAGCCCACAAAAATTAGGTATAGAAGCCGTTAATAATCAAACAGTTAAGATCCATTTAAATAAACCGGTAGCATACTTTAAAACTTTAATGGCATATCCATTGTTTGGACCGCAAAGTGAAAAAGCGGTGAAAAAGTATGGTGATAAATATGGAACTAATTCTAAATACATGGTTTATTCAGGACCATTTAAGATTGTCAATTGGACTGGAGTTGGAGATAAGTGGTCATATGTAAAGAATAACCAGTATTGGGACAAAAAGGTAGTTAAATTAAACCGAATAAACTATAGCTATGTTTAGTGATCCTTCTACTAGTTTAAACTTATATAACCAGGGTTCACTTGATATAACACCACTTTCTACGGATCAATTAAAGAATTATCAAAATGATGCTAACCTAAAGAACTATTCATATTCAATGATTTCCTATCTAAGATACAATTTTAAAAATGGAAATAAAGCATTGCAAAATCAAAATATTAGAAAAGCTATTTCGCTATCAATCAATCGCTCTTTATTATCCAAAAAAGTTTTATACTTAAAATCAGATCGTCAAGTAACAGGATTTATACTTCATGGATTAGCTAATAGTCCTAAAGGAGTAGACTTTGCTAATCAACAAAATGTTAAAGGCACTCTCGACTATAATCCAAAGCTAGCTAAGAAACTGTGGGCCAAAGGACTAAAAGAGATTGCCCAAAAAAATGTTTCATTAGGACTATTAAGTAGCAACGATGATGCTAATTCTAATGTAGCCAATCAGTATTTAAAAGAACAACTAGAGTCAACTCTTCCAGGATTGAATGTAGGTCTTACCAGTGTGCCATCAAAAATAAAAATGCAGCGTGAACAACAAAGCAACTTTGATATTAGTCTAGATACATGGGGTGGAGATTTTAATGATCCAATTACTTTCTTACAAATTCCCCAAATTGGAACTGCATATAACTATGGTAATTATCATGATGCTGAATACAATGATTGGCTAAATAAAGCTGAAAATAGGGATGCTAATAATGCCAATAAGCGTTGGGATGATTTAATTAATGCTAGTAAACGTTTAAATATAACTCAAGGAGTATCACCATTATTCCAAGATGACACTTATTATCTACAAAAGCCATCAGTGAAAGGGGTTATCCATAATACAGCTGGGACCCAATGGAACTATAAATATGCATCTATAAGATAAAATGTTTTACATTAATTGCATTAATATGTAATAATTATCTTTCATATAAATATTAAAGGAGAATGATTTATGAAATTACAATTAGCAATTGACTTAGAAGATATTGATGGTGCAATTAATTTAATAGACAAAACTAAGGATAGCGTAGATGTTTTTGAATATGGAACTCCTTTGGTGATTAATTTCGGCTTAGAAGGGCTTAAGAAAATTAGAGAAAGATTTCCTGATATCACATTATTGGCAGATTTAAAAATTATGGATGTTGCTTCATATGAAGTAGGTCAAGCATTTAAATATGGTGCTGATATTACTACTATTTTAGGGGTAGCTGAAGATCAATCTATTAAGGATGCTGTTAAAACAGCTCATGATGCTGGCAAAGAACTTTTAGTAGATATGATTGGAGTTCAAGATATTGCCAAACGTGCTCAAGAACTTGATGCATTTGGTGCTGATTACATTGGTACACATACTGGATATGATTTACAAGCACTTGGTAAGACTCCATTTGAAGATTTAAATACTATTAAAGCAAATGTTAAGAATACTAAAACTGCTGTTGCAGGTGGTATTAAAGTTGATACTGCTGAAAAAATAATTGATGAAAAACCAGACTTGTTAATTGTTGGTGGTGGAATTGCTACTGTAGATGATCCTGCAAAAGCTGCCAAAGAGATTAAGGCAATGATGAAATAATGAAATATTTAGAAAACATTTTAGAAGAACTTAATAGTTCTTCTAAAAGTTTAGATAATCAAAATATCTCTAGTGAAATTATTAAAAGCAAACAAGTATTCACACATGGGCTAGGAAGGTCAGGCCTTGTTTTGAAGATGTTTGCAATGAGACTAGCTCAATTAGGTCATAATAGTAATGTTGTTGGTGAAACTACAACTAAATCTATTCATAAAGATGACTTATTGATTTTAGCATCTGGCTCAGGCAATACAGCCCAAGTAAAGATTGTTGCTCAAGAAGCTAAAAAAGTCGGTGCTAATATAATCTTAATTACATCAAATGATGATTCTGAGATTGGTAAAATAGCTGATCATGTTGTTAATATTTATAGTAAATCTAAATATGATCATAATAAATCTATAACTATTCAACCAATGGGATCATTATTTGAACAAACTTTAATGTTATATCTAGATTCAATGGTTTTACAGTTAATGAATGATGAAAATATAAATGAATCTGACATGATGAAGAATCATGCAAACTTAGAATAAAGAATTTTTAATGCATTCCTGAAATGACTACTATATTTTTATAGTTATTCTAGGAATGCATTTTTATATTGAAATAAACAACATTTTTTATTAAGCCCATTAATATATAATACAATTTCAAAGAAACTAGAAAATATATTTACATTTTCCCTATATGTTTTTGTATTTATATAAAAGGCCTGCACAGCAATCTAATAATAAGAATATTATTAAAACATTTATTTGATTAGATATATTTTTGAATAGAACATAGGAAAAATGTTCTCAAAATAAGGAGTTATTAATATTATGAAAAATATAGATTTTAAAGGGTTCCAATTTTATTATTATAATAAACAGTCTAGATATTTAATTAATGAAGATAGTCTAACTTTCTTTGCATCTGATACAGAGGTTAGAATTCATATTAGTATTGTTGAAGGTAAACTACTATTAAGACCACGTTATGGTGTTACAATTCAAAAATTAGCAGATAAAAGCTATAAAATACTAGCAAACGAATAGAACTAGAGGATAATAATATGAAAAACAAAATTATGATTGGTAAATATATCTTTAACTACGATGAAGAAAATACGCCCGTAGTTACCAACGAAGATAAAACTATTTTAGTTTTCTTAGATGAAGATTACGCAGAAGTGTTAATGAAAGTAGAATTAGCTCAAAATAAATTGTCGATCACGCCTACTGAAAGTATGGAAGAAGACGATGTGCAACTTAATAAAATAAACGAATTAGAATACACAATCTATGTGGCAGAAGAATAGATTAGATAAAGGAGTGATAACTAATGGAAGAAGTGAAAATTTCTGAATTTTATTTTCAATATGATAAAGAAGAAATGAACTGTTTTGCTGATCAACAAAATAATCGTATTGCGTTTATTCAAAGTGAAGAAATTCAATTAGTAATTGATATAGTGAATGATAAATTAACTTTTCATCCAGATAATAGCGTTAATATATATGAAATTAGCAATGATGTTTATCGAATTGAATCATTCTTTTAAATAGCATGGGGAAATAATATGAATAAAGTAACTATCTCTGGATATACCTTTTATTATAAGGATAATATGGTGCATTTTTACGATGAAAGGAAACAACAAATCCTATTTGTATCAATAATTGGTACAGATGAAAATGGTATTAATGCTTATGATGGAGCAAATATTGTAGTTGATATTTCTAAGAAAAATATTGAATTTCAACCGCTTTGGAATACTAACGTTGAAGTAAAAGATGCTAATACTTATATTTTAAAACATAAATTTTAAGTTCAAATAAAAATCATCCCATAGTACTTTTTTTATTACATAAGGGATGATTTTTATTTTATATTTTTGAGATATCCAATCCTATCAAGATTGTAATTTTTGTTTCCTTAAGGATCAATAAAGTATAATAGTATTAAACAATAATACATGGGAGCTGATAGTATTAGTATTAAACATATTTATAATTGTCAAGACGGTTGTCCAGTTGAAAGTACATTACAGATAATAGCTGGTAAGTGGAAGAGTGTCATTTTATATCATTTATTGAAGAATGATGTTATGAGATTTAATGATTTTACTAAAAGAATCAGTGGTTGTTCAAAAAGGATGCTTTCTTTACAGTTAAAAGAATTAGAAGAGGATAATGTAATCACTAAAAAGATATATCCAGTGATCCCTCCTAAAACTGAATATAGATTAACCAATTTTGGACAAACATTATCTCCAGTTATTAAGGAAATGGAGAAATGGGGAGAAATGTATAATTCAGTTTATAGTAATAAGCAATAGGGGAATTTTTTGTAACTAGGGAACAAAAATTACACGATTGTATTCAAAATTCATAGCTTTATTATGTAGTTGTTGATTAAATATTTAGGAGGAATACTATGAATGAAAGTATGAATGCAATTGGATTTAGAGAGTATTTATCCATTGACGATTCAAATAGTTTGTTTGATTTCAAGACGGAAATTCCTACACCCAAGGAACATGATTTAATAGTTAAGGTAGATGCAGTATCTGTTAATCCAGTAGACATGTTCACAAGAAGAGGACAACGAAAGGAACTAAAAGAACCTAAGGTAATCGGTTACGATGCTTATGGGACTGTTGTCAATACAGGTACTAAAGTTAGCTTATTTCACAATGGAGATAAAGTATTTTATGCAGGTGCATATGATAGACCTGGTAGTAATAGTGAATATCAAGCAGTTGATGAAAGAATAGTTGGTCATGCACCAGCTAATTTGAATAGTGCAGAAATTGCAGCCATGCCATTAACTAGTTTAACTGCCTGGGAGTCATTATTTGAACAAATGAAAATTGACTTTAATGATCATGAGGGCAACCAAGGTAAAACCATTTTAATCATTAATGGTGCAGGTGGTGTTGGTTCAATCGCCACACAATTAGCACATTTGGCAGGCTTAACCGTAATCTCTACTGCAGGTAAACAAGCCACAGCGGATTGGGAACTTAAGCATGGTGTTGATCATGTAATCAATCATCACGAAGATATTGTTGATCAAGTCCATGAACTAGGTTATAAATATGTTGATAATGTTTTAGAGTTAAGCAATTTAGATTATTATTGGCAAGCCATTACTAAACTAATTGCACCATTAGGTCATATTGCATCTACTACTGGTTCAGGCAAGGACCTGGACTTTCAACCAATGAAAGCTAGAATGGTCAGCTTTGGCTGGGAATGGATGTATGCAAAATCTTGGTACCAAACTGATAATATGATTACTCAACATAAGATTTTAGACCAGGTGGGGCAGTTATTAGATGATGGTAAACTAAAGAGTACTTTAACTAAAACTTTTGCACCAATTAATGCTGAAAACTTGCGAGCAGCTACTAAACTAGTAGAAAGTAATAGCATGATTGGAAAAGTTGTTGTTAAGAATTAATTACTTTCTAAAAAAAGTAATTAATTCTTTCTCAGATATGTTAATTGGTAATCTTTATTAATATTTATATTATTAATTAATCTTTACAGATATAGTCGATATTAATATGGATTAATATGGACTATTATAATATGTGATAAGTTTCTTGGCCTTATTAAATTGCTTACTTTCGGAATATTTTAATTTTTTATTTATATATTTTCTAATAATTTTAACAGCATTCGATAGTTTTTTGCTTTCCTTATTATTTAAAATTTTCTCATGTGAACCAGCGGATAGTTGAAATCTACTATCATCTTCAACTATCTTATTATATTTCTTTGTTGTTGACTTTAGTGAATATATTCCTAAATATTTGTTGTTCTTAAATACTTTTACAACATACATGTTTGGCTTTTCTTTTATTACTTTAAAATGAGTATTTCTATAAGGTAGTGCGTAATTCAAAGCATTAATTGCATCTTTAGAGGAATACAACTTTTTATTATTTAAATTGACGATTTTTTTAGAATGATTTTTCTGAATTTTTACAATATTATCTTTATCTAAAGTAACTCGATAAACTGTTAATTGATCTACATCATTATAGTATGCAATCGCATAGCCATTTTTAACTTTTCCAGCATTTTTATAACTAGAATTTTTTGTGTTTGTATTATGATATTTCATTACTATTGCATAAGCATCTTTATAACTTTTTATTTTTATAGCAGGCGTGGTTTTTGCAACTGTTTTTAGTGATAAGTTATTGGCTGATGTTTTAATAGGGTCCTTAAAATTCACTAACGTTAGTAATAATACTAATATTAATAAAAATGTATTTAACTTTTTAAACATTATTTTTCGCTTCCTTAAATTCAACTTTCAATGATAATTATAAGCTTAAATATAATAAGATAAAGTTATATTAATTGGTGAACGATTCATAACTAGATTAAGTTTAATTATACAATTTAAAAATTGTATAAAATATAAATAACATTTTTCTAAGTTAAAAAACGAAATTAAAAAACGTTATTGATAATAAAAAAATATTATAATAAATCTATGAAATTAAATTGTGTGTTGAATTTAGTTGCTAAATTAAAAAATATATTTTTTATGTATACTTCGTATAATATATATTATGTAAAGTAGAAAAATAAATAAAAATACAAAACACTTTTTGCTTCTCCCTATTAGTTATATAAATAAAAAAGTCAAAGATTTTATCTTTGGCTTTTAAAAACTATTTGAATAATTTAAATAACTTTTTATATAAGTTTTTAGATTATTATATAAATCTAAATTGTTAATTTTATAACTGCCATCATTCCAAATTGATAATTGCATTCCAATATTATTTTTACTTTTATCTAAACTTGTATTATCATTGTTGTTCCAAATTTTAGGATTCCATTTCATTAGATCATTTTTCCAAAATTGCACATTATGTTTATTAAATATCTTTTCGTTAGCAATTAAATATAAATAATAAAAATTGCAATTGATGGTTTTAAAACCTGCTTTATTCAATTCTGGCATGGTTGCTCTTAATGCCATATTCTGATTACTTTGTTCTTGGCTTGCTCTTTGACCACTATAGCTCCAATAATCTATTAAAATGTTTTTGTTATATTTATTAATAACTTTTTTATGAAAAGCATCATTCCACATAGTCATCTTTATAGAATGTTGATTAATATAACTATCCATAGAGTTGATATATTTAACAATTTGATCTTCTTGTTTATCATTGTTAACAGTGATTTCATCCCCGCCAATAGATATATAATCACCAGCTTTTATCAATGGAATATATTCGCCAATGATTCTTTTAGATAATGATAATGTTTTCTCCTTAGCATAGTCCATTTCATTATATCCATCGCTTCTAACGACTTGTTTATATAAATTATATTCGCCGTTTGCTTTTAACAAACTAAATATGCCTTGAGCATGACCTGGAACATCTATTTCAGGAATAACCTCAACATGTTTACTATTTCCATAGTGAATAATATTCTTTAACTGATTTTTACTCAAAAATGGTAATTTAGTCTTCTTGTTATAGTATATCCCAGATTTATAATAAGCATTACTAATTGTTTGATGTAAACTTTCGTTCTCCACAGCAAAGTTTTCATTATCAGTTAAATGCAGTGTTAAATAATTACCCTTATTTTTATGAATTTCATTAATATACTTTTTAATAAAGTTTACGTTTTTAAAAGAACGTGCACAATCAATGCTAATACCAGTTCTCTTACTACCAGCATTTACAGTTGTTCCTGGATGGTAAAAAATCATTGATAAAAACACAGCTAATAGAACAATGATAAATAAAAAGACCGCTATATAATAATTTCTATTAAATTTCATATATTTGTCCCCTTTGCTGTTTAATCAACCATTATTTAGTTCATTAATGATATCTTGCTCAAATTTTTTAGGAGTTTTTAAAGGGGAATATCGTTTGACTAAGTTTCCTTCACGGCCAATCAAAAATTTAGTATAATTAAACTTTATCCTCCCATGATTTGATATATCCTTCAAATACTTAAACAAAGGCAGTTCATCTTTACCATTTACTTTTGCTTGTCTAGACATTGGGAAAGTAACACCAAAGTGTAATTGACAATATTCACTAGTTTTTTGGTTAGATTTTAGTTCCATATGAAATTGATTAGATGGAACACCTATAATAATAAGTCCATCGTCACTATATTTTTGATACAAATATTCTAATTCTTTCAATTGCCCTGCTAATCCACATTTACTAGCAGTATTAACAATTAAGATAACCCTGTCTCTAAAATGATCAAAGTTAATTATTTGACCATTCATTTCAGTTAATTCAAAATCATATATGTTTTTAGCCATTAAATAATATTCCTTTCTAAATAAAAAAGATTATGAAAGCTTATCATAATCTTTTTTATTATTTTTTAAATAATTTTTAATTAGTTCCAATGATCTTTAATTAATTTTTGAACTATTGGAATATGAAACATTCCAACTAATACAACTAGTTGTATTGGAACTAAGATTACTTCTTTAACTAATCTAGAAACAATTATAATTTTCCAGTCAATTCCATTATATAGCGCTAACCAAAGAGTATTTAAGAACAAATGAACAAATACACTGATTATAATTTGAGCAAATATTAAATTTATAGCTTTAAATTCATAATCTTTAAATGTGAATGCTCCGTATATAAATCCTGTTAATATAGCAGAAATGGTGAATCCAGGAATATATACTCCGCCTCCACCTATAAAAGTAAATAATATATCCGTCATCCCTAAAACAATTGCCATCCATATAGATCCATACAGATAACATAACAACACAGTAACGATAAAGGTTGGCGTAATTACAAGATATTGAGTGTGTATGCCAACTTTATTCAGTATAAAGCTTAAAGCTATCATTATAGCAATAATAGTAACATCAGATACTTTAAGCTTAGGCAAACTAAAAAACTTATTTTTGATACTCATAAGACATCTCCTAATGGAGCTGCCACGTACAAATTATAAAGTTAGTAAATAATATAACTATTGGTGGCGAATGCGGACAATATATCGCAAATTGAATTTTCGTCTAACGTTCACATTCCGTTCCGTTAGCACTTAACGCATAAAGTCCTACTCCTAATATTTTTATTTAATATTTTAAATATATCATTAAAAACAAATACTTACAATCTATTTGTTTGAATCAATCATCCATCCCAAAGCTAAAGCTTTTTCACCGAGATGAGTTCCAATAACTGGACCAAAATAACTTTGCTCTACAGTCATATCTGGATACATAGCTTGAATTTTTTTAGTCCAAACATCCCCTGATTCAGGATCATTAGCATTTATAACAATTGCTTTAATTGGGTAATCAGCATCACTTACAGCTTCTTTAAATATTTCTTCAGTGCGTTTTAATGCTTTTTTACGAGATCGAACTTTTTCAAATGCAACAATTTCATTAGTCTTGTCATCAAATGTAAGAAGCGGCTTTATTTTCAATAAACTGCCTAGAAAAGCAGATGCGTTAGATAAGCGACCACCTCTTACCAAATTTTGTAAGTCATCAACTACAAAGACTTCATTAATAGTAGCTCTAATTTCATCCATTTTAGATAAGATTTCATCAATACTCTGATTATTTTGAGCCATTTTTGCGGCTTCAATTGCTAAATTGCCCATTAATTTAACAGTTAATTTAGAATTATAAGGAATCACCTTTATGTTTTCAATTGTGGGTGCCAAAGATACTAAGGAATTGTAGAATCCAGAGATAGTACTTGCCAAATGAATACTAATAACTGCATCATAACCTTTATCAGCTAAATTATTATATGTATTAATCATTTCACCCATAGGTGGTTGCGAAGTGCTAGGAAAAGATTCTGAATTACGTAATTTATCATAGAACTCTTCTGTTGAAATATCTACACCCTCATTATAGCTTTTTCCATCGATAATTACGGGTATTGGTACTACATTTATATTATATTTTTCTTGTTCTTCTTTAGATAGGTATGAAGTACTATCTGTAACGATTGCGACTTTCATTATTAGCTTTTCACCCTTTAATTAAAATTAATAATTACTTAAAAATTATATTTATCTATAAATTATAACATTAAAATATATATTACAGTAAGTAAGATTGGTTTTTTGATAATGACATATATAATATGTATACTTATATTATGTGTCGACAAAAGTAACGAAAGTGAGATGATATTATGTCATTTGATGGATCATTCACTCATGCAATGACAAAAGAACTAAATAAAACTTTATCAAATGGTAGAGTATCAAAAATTAATCAACCATATGATAATGAGGTTATCATGACAATTAGAGCTAATCATAACAATTATCCCTTGTTAATGTCTGCTAACCCTAATTATGCAAGAGTTCAAGTAACTAGAGTGCCTTACAATAACCCTAGTGTACCTACTAACTTTACAATGACTTTAAGAAAACATTTAAGCGGTTCTATATTAAGTAAAGTTTCACAATATAATAATGACAGAGTCATGACGTTTCATTTCATAACTAGAAATGAAATTGGTGATTTAAAAGAAATGCTTTTAATCGTAGAAATTATGGCTAGGCATAGTAATATTATTCTAGTTGATAAACAAGACGATATGCGCATTATAGACGCAATTAAACGTATTGGTGCAGATAAAAATAGATATCGTACTTTACTACCTGGTGATCAATATATCACTCCTCCTAAACAAGAGATGTTTAATCCGTTTGAAGCTAGCGATGAAGATATTAATAATATTAAAGACCTAGAAAGTAAATATCCTAATCAAGAAATGCTAGCGAATAATATTCAGTATATTACGCAGGGACTTAGTAAAGATACATCTTTATATCTAGCAAATTATTTACATCAAGATGGTGATATTAAATTCTTATTTAATAAGTTCTTTGAAAAATTTAACCAACCTAAGCCCACTATTATATTTAATGACAAAAATAAGGAATCTTTTAGTGTCTACCCATTTACTAACAATGAAAAAAATATCTATTTTAATAGCCTTAGTGAACTCTTAGACAAATATTATGCTAGTCGAGCTCAAAGAGATAGAGTTAAAGAACAAGGTGGTACTTTAATTCATATTGCTAAAAATGAGCTAAAGAAAAATCGCAATAAGAAGAAAAAACTACAAAAAACACTAGATAACACTAAAAAAGCTGATGAATATCGTACTAAGGGTGAAATCTTAACTACTTATTTATACAAAATTGAACGTGGCATGAAATCAGTTGAACTACCAAACTTTTACGATAAAAATAAATTGGTTAAGATTAAATTATCTAATCAATTGTCTCCCTCTGAAAATGCTCAGAAGTATTTTAAACGTTATCAAAAATCTAAAAATGCTGTTATATATGTTAATGAACAATTAAAGAAAACCAATGATGAAATTGAATATTTTGATAATGTCTTATCCCAGATTGAATTAGCTAATCCTGCTGATTTAGTTGATATTAAAACAGAATTTAAGAATGAAGGATATTTGAATAAAAATCATAATCAAAATTCTTCAAAAAGAAATAAACGACAAAAAATTAGCCAACCTGAAAGCTTTACTTCTGATAATGGAATTAAAATTCTAGTTGGTAAAAACAATTTGCAAAATGATAAATTAACATTAAAAGATGCAGATAAAAGAGATACCTGGTTGCATACTCAAAACATCCACGGGTCTCATGTGATTATTAAGTCTTTTGATCCTGATACAAAAACAATTCAACAAGCTGCTGAGTTAGCTGCATATTTTTCTAAGGCTCGTGACTCAGCTACTGTTCCAGTGGACTATGTAAAAGTTAAACATGTTAGAAAACCAAATGGTGCAAAACCAGGTTTAGTCATTTATGAAGGACAAAAAACTGTTTTTGTTACGCCGAAAGAATCAGATATTAAACATTTAAAAGAAAATAATAATTAACTAAAAAGGGATGCTAAATAGCATCCTTTTTTAGTCTTTTAATCTGAATTTTAACTTAGCACCAATTTCTTGTGAACTATTGCCATGATCAATGTACAAGTTTAATTGTTTAAACGGAAAGGTGGCGCGCATACTAGCAATCCTATCTTGATTAGTATTTAATTCATCAATAATTTTACTGTCAAATCTTTTAGTATAAAATTTAACCAGCTCACGAATCCAATTAATCCCCGTAGCTTTACTTAAAAAGATTGTTTCGGTTAATCTTAATGGTCTGATTCCTACATACTCAGACTCACCATTATTCTTTTCGTTAAATAGGATTTGTACTAGGCCAATCCAATTTGATTTATCAATATGTGTATATGATTCCTTAATATTTTGGATTAGTTGATTATCATCAATGTCCCCATAAGGCATCTCATAATTAGTAACGTGATCTAAGTCATTATTTAAATTACTAATTAATTTTTCAGATGATATAAAATAATTATTTTCATTTGTAACAAAAAAGTTTAGCGCATAGCTAACGTTTTTAGGTAAGATAACCCCTGTATCTTGATCGGGAGGTAATATTTGGACATTTAATTCTTTATATTTCTTTAGTTGTTTCATCAAAAAATGCCTATTACCGGGTACAAATACTCTAACTGGTTCTTCTAACTCAATAATGTTTAAAATATCACCTAATTGTATGGGCTCAATATACTGTTTATCGCTAATTTGTGGCGATAATGATACAGCATTGGGATTATTATTCATTACAACTGTTTTGTATCCCAATTTATGCAATTGAATTAGGACCTCCGCTGTATAATAATCAGCTGCTGTATTAGGACCTAATTTATTACCACCACGTCCAATAACCAATGCTGTTTTTTGAGATTCTTTATATGACTCATTTTCTTTTTCAAAACTGCTATAAAATGATTCTATATTTTGCTTTAATTCACCAGCTGAAGATTCAATTGACTTATAAGTCGGATATTCATTGTATTGATGATATATTTCGCGTACTTTTTGAATAGGAATATGCCAAGTTTCAGCCATCATTCCATCACCAAAGCCAAATTTATGAGCATGCTCAATAGTATTTAATTCCATTGGATGATTAATGATTAATTCTTCAATTTCTAACAATTTTTTTAGTTTATAAAAATAAAATTTATTTATTTTAGTTAATTCTTCTAAATCATCAACCTGATATCCTCTTCTAATCGATTCAATTAGTACCAATAATCGATTTGATTGGGGATGAATTAGTCTATTAATTAATTCATCATTATCCAAATTCTTCATACTTGGTAGTATATCTCTAGGACTAAATTGAGAACTTCTCAACGCCTTTAATAATGCTTCTTCTACAGTTCTACCAACACCAACTGTGGATCCAACAGATTTCATTACTGTGTTAAGCCTTTGACTGGCTTGTGGTATATTTTCAAATGGCCAAATAGGAATCTTAATAACTACATGATCTAATGATGGTTCCATAATTGGAGTTAAATGATTATACTTTTCAGGCAATTGAATCTCATTTAATTGTTTACCAAGCATTAGATTAGTACAAGTATAAACTAACGGATAGCCAGTTGCCCTTGCAGAAAATGCAGTACTTTGATTTACTAATGGATTAATTTTAGTTATAAAATATAAATTATCTTTTGTACTTAAAGCGAATTGTAAATGACACACACCTACAATTTCCAAGTTTTCCATAATCTTAAAAGTTGCGGTTCTCAGATTTTGGTATTCAATATCAGTTAATGTTTGGATTGGTGATACAACAATTGAATCACCAGAATGTACACCTACTGCGTCAACATTTTCTAATCCATTAATTAAAATTTTAGTGCCGTTTTCATCCCTGATACCAACCATTTCAATTTGTTTAAATCCGACAACACTTTTTTCCACTATAAATTTTTTGTTTTGATCATTAAATGAGTTATCCAAAAAATAAGATAATTCATCAGTATTTTTACATACTCTTCTTTTAGCTGAATCTTTTTGATTAATTGGTTTTACTATTATTGGGAAACCAATTTGTCTAACTACATCAAATGCTTCTGATTCATTATTAACAATCTTAGATGGTATACAAGGTTCATTTGATTGATTAATAACCGTTTTCATTCGATTAGAATCATTAACGGTCTTTAATGCAGCTTCTGATATCCCTATTATTTTAACATTTAGCTCTTTTAAAATACCTTGGTTTAGTAATTCCTGAGTAATATGAATTGCTCTTAATCCACCTACAGTAGGAATAATTGCATCTGGCTTAGCTTTTTTAAGTACTTCTAATACATTCTTTAAATTAATTTCTTTAACAAAAGTATTAGCAGCTTGAACTTCAGTCATAGTTAATGAAAATGGATTATTATCAATAATAAGGGTTTTAATCCCATTCTTCTTAAGAGCAACCATCATTTGAAAAGCAGCTGAATCTAGTTCAGTTTCATTTCCAATTGAGGATGGACCGCTTCCAAGTATTAAGACTTTTTTTATTTCGTGTTTAAACATTTAAGTTATCTCCTTTGCGAGCTAACGTTTTCTAAAAATTCTTCAAATAAGTCAACGGTATCTTCAGGACCTGGTCCACCATCTGGTGAAAATTGAACTGAAAAAGAAGGAAAATCACGATGCCTAATACCCTGAACAGTTCCATTGACTAAATCAACAAAAGTTATTAATAATTGATCATGTTTTATTGATTTAGGATCAACTGCATACCCTTGGCTTTGTGATGCATATATAATTTGGTTAGTAATAATTTGTCTAATGGGATGATTACTACCATGATGTTCAACATTTAATTTATAAGTTTCGGCGCCATTGGCTAACGCAAAAAGTTCATGTCCTAGTCCCATGGAAAACATTGGAATTTTTTCTTGAGTTTCCCTTATCATATTTAAAACTGATTCAGGCAAATCCTTTGGTGATCCAGGACCAGTAGACAAGATTACACCATCAGGGTCCAAATCCATAATTTCCTTATTACTTGTATTCCATGGCATCACAATAACATTACAATCTAATTCAGCTAAACGGCGTAAAATACCATATTTTAAGCCAAAATCAATTAATATAATATTATATCCATCCCCTGTATTAGGAAAGGGAGCTTTAGTAGAAACTTGTTTGACTTGCTGGTTAGTTAATACCGATGCATTTAATTGGTCAAAAGCATGCTCGTCATTTACATCTACGATACTAGCTTTCATTGAACTATTTCTTCTAATACGATGAGTTAGTTCTCTAGTGTCAATGCCAGCAATTCCGGGAATATTATGTTGCTTTAAAAAGCGATCTAGGGTCAAGTTACCCAACCGATTTGTAGAAATATTAGAATACTCACGGACAATGATTCCTTTTGCATTAGTAATAATGGATTCAAAGCTTTTATGATTAATACCGGTATTACCAATTGATGGCTGGGTAAAAGTAATAATTTGATTATGATAGATTTGATTAGTGATAATTTCTTGGTAACCTAACATATTTGAATTAACTATAATTTCACCCGTTGTAGTTGATTCTGAGCCAAATGCTTTGCCCTTGTAAGATGTACCATCTTCTAATATTAAATAACGTGTGGCCATAATGTACTCCTTAAATATATATTTAAGAATTAATTACTTATCGATGATTTCTACTGAATCTTTATCATCAATTTCATTAACTTGAACTTTAATTTTTTCAGTTCTAGATGTTGGGATGTTTTTACCTACAAAGTCAGCTCTAATTGGTAGCTCACGATGTCCACGATCAATTAATACTGCCAAGCGAATATTATCGGGACGACCTAATTCTGAAATTGCAGAAAAAGCGGATTTGATAGTTCTACCGGTAAATAAAACATCATCTACTAAGATTACATTCTTATTGTCTAATGAAATTTTATCTCCATCAGCAACCTCAGGATCCTTAGATGTATGTTTAACATCATCACGATATTTAGTTACATCAATTTGGACAACTGGGATTTCTTGATTTTCTAATTTTTGTAAACGATTAGCAATACGTTTGGCTAAATAAACTCCACGCGTTTTAATTCCTAAGATTACTAGATTGTTTACACCTTTATTTTTTTCAATAATTTCATAAGTAATTCTAGTCAATGCACGTTGCATTGCCATTTTGTCAACTACTACTTTTGACATTGAATATATCCTCCTAATTATTTCTTAAGTTATGAATTGTTTCTTTAAAAATTTCAGGTAATGGTGCATCAAATATCATTAATTTACCTGTTTTAGGATGATTAAAGCCTAATTTAGCAGCATGCAAGAATTGTCCGTTCCCTTTGATTGTTTTTCTAGGTCCATATAATGGGTCGCCAACTAATGGATGACCAATATATTTCATATGAACTCTAATTTGATGAGTTCGTCCCGTTTCAAGAACACATGATACTAATGTATATTCTCCTAATCTTTCCAAAACTTTAAAATGAGTTACTGCATTCTTACCATCATCTATAATAGCTTGTTTTTTTCGATCCTTTTTAGACCTACCAATTGGCGCATCAATTTTTCCCTTATCTTCTTTAATATTTCCATGCACTAAAGCGATATATTCTCGAACATTACTTTTATCTTTTAATTGTTTAGATAATGATTTATGAGCATCATTATTTTTAGCAATCATTAATAGACCCGAAGTATCTTTGTCAATTCGGTGTACAATACCAGGCCTAAAAGTTCCGTTAATATTGGATAATGGTGTATGAAATAATAAGGCATTTACTAAAGTATGATTTGGATGACCAGGTGATGGATGTACCACCATCCCTTGTGGCTTGTTAACGACTAAGACATCATTATCTTCATATACAATATCCAAAGGAATATTTTCTGGCTCTAAATCCAAAGTTTTAGGTTCTGGGATGTTAATAACAACATTATCTCCCTGTTTTAAATCATATTTAGGTTTTTTAAAATCATGATTAACTTTTACCATTTTTTCTTCAATTAAATTTTTTGCTCTTGAACGACTAATATCGTAAAAATGGTTAGAGATTGATTTATCAAGCCTTTTATCTTTTGAAGTTGCACAAAACTCGAGTCTGTTTTTAATTTAGATCACCGTCTCTTAATATTGCTATGAATAAAATTATAATTCCAATTGTAATGCACGAATCGGCAATGTTGAAAACTGGAAAGTTAATAAAGTCCAATTGAAACATATCAACTACATAACCTTGCATCAACCTATCAACAAAATTACCAATTATTCCTGATAATAAAATCACTAAACTTATTTCATAAAGCCTATGTTTTCTTAATCTGTACATAAAGTATCCAATTATGAATATTGCAAAAATACTAATTAAACTAAATAACCATTGTTGACCTTGTAAAATACTCCAAGCAGCTCCATCATTATGCAAATTAGTGATTGATATTAATCCTGGAACTAAATTAATAACTGCATTTTCAGAAATATGAGTTGCAATTATATATTTAATAATTTGATCAGCACCAATTAAAATTACCATGCTAAAGATAGCATAAAATATCGGCATTGTAATTCTCCTTTAAAAAAGTCCTGTAATTTTACCATGATTATCAATATCCATGTCTAAAGCAGCGGGATGAGTAGGTAGGCCTGGCATAGTAAGTACCTTACCAGTTAAAGCAACTATAAATCCGGCACCTAATCGAGGTTGTAATTCTCTTACATGAATAGTGAAATCATTGGGAGCACCAAGTTCTTTGGCATTGTCAGTAAACGAGTATTGCGTTTTTGCTATACAAACTGGCATTTTATCCCATCCACGTTTTTCAATAGCCTTAAGCTGGTTCTTTGCCTTTGCACTTAATTCAATGTTTGAACCGCCATATATTTTTTTAACTATTTTATTGATTTTGGTTATAACATCGTCATTGTTATTGTATAAAGACTTAAAGTCATGCTGTTCTTCACAAGCTGTTACTAATTCATTTGCTAGTTCAGTAGCACCACGTCCACCCTTAGACCATACATCTGTATTAATTGCTTTGACACCTTGTTCTTGAATATATTTATCTAAAGCCTTAGTTTCATTAATAGTGTCGCTAGTGAATTTATTAATTGCGACAACAACTGGTTTTCCATATTGTTTCATATTCTTAATATGACGTCCTAAATTATCAGCACCATTTAGTAAAGCTTCAACATTTTCTTCGTTAAGATTCTTCTTGTTAACGCCACCATTTAATTTTAAAGCGCGAATAGTAGCAACAATAACAATTGCATCAGGATTCTTACCCAATTTAGGTGCAGTTATATCTAAGAATTTTTCTCCACCTAAATCAGCCCCAAATCCAGCTTCTGTTATTGCATAGTCTGCAGAATTAATTGCAGCTTTTGTAGCTAAGATACTATTACAACCATGAGCAATGTTAGCAAATGGTCCTCCATGAATAAATGCAGGTGTATGTTCTAATGTTTGTACTAAGTTTGGTTTAATTGCATCTTTTAATAACAAAGCCAATGCTCCTGTTACCCCTAAATCATTTACCGTAATAGGCTCTTTATCATAAGTATATGCAACTAACATTTTGCCTAATTTATCTTTTAGATCTTGTAAATTACTACTTAGACATAGAACAGCCATGATTTCACTAGCGACAGTAATGTCAAAGCCATCTTCTCGTGGCACACCAGAAGTACGCCCACCTAAACCAACAATTGTGTGGCGTAATTCACGGTCATTAATATCTACAACTCGTTTCCATTCAACTTGTCTAGGATCTATATTTAATTTATTACCATGATGAATGTGGTTATCAATTAATGCGGATAAAGTATCATGAGCTTCTGTTATTGCTGGAAAATCACCAGTGAAAAATAGATTGATATCTTCCATTGGTGCCACTTGAGCATATCCACCACCAGTAGCGCCACCTTTGATCCCCATAACTGGTCCTAAAGATGGTTCTCTTAAAGCAATTGCACAGTTCTTATTAATTTGATTGAAAGCATCCCCTAAGCCAATAGTCAGAGTAGTTTTACCTTCTCCAGCAGCAGTTGGGTTAATAGATGTAACCAATATTAATTTCCCATCTTTTTGTTTTTTTATTGGTAAATTAATTTTAGCTTTATAATTCCCATAGTTTTCAATTTTTTCTTCAGATAAACCTATCTTTTTGGCAATTGAGTTGATTTTCTCTAATTTGGTTGATTGTGAAATTTCAATATCTGTTTTCATGAATTGTGCAACTCCTTTATCCTTTTTTGCTAATTATACTATTTAATTCAATGATTGAGTTAACTGGTAATAAAAATTCATGATTTTTACCATTAATTTTTAAAATAGCCCGATGCTTTGTGAACCTATAATTATCAATGTCACTAATATTAACTGATATCCATTTGGGATTAAGCAATCTACCAATTGTAATTTGATTATCTTCAATTATTATTTTGCGAAACAATAATTGAAAGATAGAAAATAATAAAAAGATTATAAAGAAAAATAATGTTATTTGTTGAAAATGGGTTACCTCAAGCCAAAAAATAATACCTACAAAAAGTAAAGCAAATGTCCAGCTCCATGTAATTATAAATGAAAATATTCCTGGCTGATATAAAAATGTTCGTTTTTGAGTTATCATAAAAAAAGCACCTTCTTATTTAGGAGAAAATTATATTATGTTTAAATTATACACTGATGCAGCCACTATGAACAAATTGGGTTATAGTTCTGGCGGAATTCTTATAATTCACAATAAAAGACAGATTCAAATTAAAGTTAAATTAAAGGCGAATAACAATCACGATGCTGAGTTTGAAGCATGTCTAATGGGATTTAAGAAAGTTAAAGAAATTGCCGAAAAAAATGAAACGATTATTTATTATACCGATAGTAAGATAGTTTATGACAGTTTGGAAAAACGATATGCTAAGCACTATCAGTTACAATTAAATAAAATTTTATCACTACAAGACTCATTTTCACTAGTTATAAATAATTGGATTTCTGATAAAAAAAATGAAGGTGCTCACAATTTAGCGCAGCAAGCTCTTCATTCTTTTTATTGATTTATTTTAATGTAATGTAATTTTCAATTGGCTTGCGGTATTGATCTAAATCAATACCGTTTTTATTTATAATACTATGAGCTAATAGTTTACCAATCAATGGACCAGTAGTTAATCCGGATGATCCAAGTCCTCCACCGACCAATATATTTGGATATTGCGGGATGCTTCCAAAAAAAGGTGCAAAGTCAGATGTATATGCTCTAGTACCTACTTTTATTTTAATTAGATTTTCTTGATTTAAACCATCTACTAGTCGATTTGCACTAGCTAATAAATCATCAATCACTTCATTTGTTGGTTGTAAATCAAAGCCTTTATCATTTTCGTGAGTTGCGCCTACAATTAATTTCCCATCATTGAATGGAATGAAGTCTTTTTCACCTTCAGGCATTAGGACTGGCATATCAAAACCTGAATTCGTATTAGTTATTGATAATTCAATTAGTTGCCCCTTTTGTGCTCTTACGTCAACATCTAATGGTAAGTTAGATAAAGTTTTCTTCATCCATGCTCCAGTCGCCACGATGATATAGTCATATTCAATGATTTCTTTGTCTAATTGAATTTTTCCTTCATCATTGATGGAAACATTTTTATTTACAATATTTAAATTATTTAGCTGGGCAAGATGCTTTAAATGTTTAGCAAACTTTCCCCCGTCGATTCTTGCTCCGCCAGTTACTAAAACTCCCGGCAAAGAACTTGTCAGTAAGGGGATTTTATTTTTAACTTCATTAGCATTTAATTTATAAGCCTCACCAATAGTTTTAGTTTCGCTGGTTCTTTTTAATGCCTTTTTATATAACTCGTTTAATTTTTCATGGCTTGCTCTAGTGATAATAGTTCCACATTGATTATATATATCATTATCCATATTAGTTTCTATTGCAATATTAGATAATAAAGTAGCACCATCACGGGCAAGATTATACCATTTCTTATTTCTGCGTTTTGATAGCCAGGGAGATATAATACCAGCAGCAGCTTTTGTTGCTTGACCTTCCCCATCATCATACATAGTTACATTAAGTTGATGATTATCATCTAACTTATTCAAATAATATGCAACAGTAGCTCCAACAATGCCACCGCCGATAATTGCAACACTTTTCTTCAAGTATTCTTCACCTTTTACTTTCTAATCTTATGTCCCCAAAATTGGAAATAATCGGTTCTTAATGATCCGTTGTAGAGTTTTCTAGTTTTGGTTGCCTTTTGTCCGTATGACTTATCGAATTCTAAATCACTAGTTAAGAAATATTTGGACCAACTATCCATAGGTCTAAATACTTTACCTAAATCTTTATATAGCTTTATTACATTAGCTTTATCGCTTAGTCTTTCACCATATGGAGGATTAGAAACAACTACTCCATTGATTTTATCAGTTTTAAAGTCCTGAACGGCTAATTGTTTGAATTGAATATCATGTAATAGACCAACCTCTTGTGCGTTCACTTTAGCAGCATCAATTAAATTACCATCTACATCAGATGCCATAATATCAATCTTTTTATCATAATCAGCTTTACTGTCAGCTTCATCACGAATTTTATTTACCATATCATTATCTACCCATTCCCATTTTTCACATGAGAAATCACGATTAAATCCGGGAGCAATATTTCTAGCCATCAACGCAGCTTCAATTGGAATAGTTCCAGAACCACACATAGGGTCTAAGAAAGGCATATCTGGATACCAATTAGTTAATAAAATTAATGCTGCAGCCATATTTTCCTTTAGTGGAGCAGGTCCTTTAGCAACACGATATCCACGCTTAAATAGGCTTTCTCCAGTAGTATCTAGAGTTACAATAACATGATTCTTATTAATTCTAGTCTCTAAACTGTAAAATGCACCAGTTTCTGGAAGTTTTGTACGACGGTGATAAGTTTCACTTAACTTGTTTACAACTGCTTTTTTAGCAATAGATTGTACATCAGGAACACTATGTAATGTAGAATTATGTGAACGGCCATTCATTGGAAATTGAGCGTCCATTGGTAGTAATTTGTCCCATGGCAATTGTTTAATGTTTTGAAAAAGATCTTCAAATGTTTTGGCATTAAATTCACCTACAATAATTTCAATACGATCTGCAGTTCTGAGCCATAGATTAGTTTTTATAATATCTTCAATTGATCCTTCAAATCTTACACGACCATTTTCAACTTGAGTTTCATAGCCTAAATCACGTAGTTCTCTGCCAACTAAAGCTTCAATTCCTGCTGCACACGTTGCCATTAATTTAAATTTTTTCATTTATATTACCTCTTATTAAAAATATCATTTCAAATATAAAAAAAGAGTGGAAGAAAACTTCCACTCGTCCTGAATGGTGTACATCCCTGTAAGCCATGTTTTGTGCTTCAAAATTAAGTCAGGCCTTTAAAATTTTGAAGTAGTAATCATCTATCTCAGAAACATAAGTTTCTCCCCCACACTTGGTTCAATTTCCGTGTGTGAAGCTCCCCTACCAAAGTTTGGGTTTCCCGCTCGAGGGGTTTACCGCGTTCCACCAATATTGTTTTCAATATTGTATCGTCACTGTGGCACCTTCAGAAGTACTAAAAGCATAGATAAATCCTTAGCTTTTTTCCTTCGCCATTACTACATTAAGTAGTCCCCCGGCTTATTTTTTCACCGAGCACGAACACTACAAGCATCGCAGCTTGTGCGAGAGTGGACTTTCCTCAGCCAACTAAAGTTGGCCGCGATTACTCAGGATATACACCAATTCTATATAATTTTAACGATTAATTAGTTGGATCCGAAAACTCTCATTTCTAAATTAGAAACTCGCTTTAATAAATCGGCTTCAATACTATTAACCTGCTCATGATTAGATGGTTGTGGATTATTAGCAGTAAATTCAGCTGACCTTTGATTAAATTGGTAACTATTCGAGTTATCAATTTGGTCTTTTATATTTTTAATCTCTGCTTTTAATTTCTCATTTTCTTCTTTTAGATCATTAAAATTTTTATCAAAGCTTTGATAATCTTTAATTACACTATCTAAAAAAGTATCGACATCATTAGGATCATACCCACGCATTTTTTGCTTAAATTCTTTTTGCAAAATATCTTTAGGGGTATATTGAATATTATTCATATTTCACACCTCATATCTGAAATAATCACGAACAAATATTATCTTAACACATTCTTCAATTATTTTAAATCTATTCTTCAAAGTTTTTTCTACTATTTTCATATTCGGTTGCTGCTTCCTGTAAGTCATCAAAATCAATTAATCTTAAATCATAGTCATTATGTTCAGAATATTTTTTGATTTGGTTATAATCATATTTAGTTTTACCTTCATGGTCCAAATCATATATTAATAATGCCTTATCGGTATGTGTTAACATAAATTGTTGATATGCTCTTAATTGCATAGGTGATTTATACTTTTCATTTGAAACACTTGCTGAGAAGTCGGAATGTTGAATACATTTATTTAATGACATTTTATTTTCATCGTTCCATTGCTCACCAAAATGTTTAAATGGTAGCATAACTGATGTTTTAAACTCATTTGGATATTCTTTTTTTAGTGTATTCGCTGTTTCCAAGCTCCATTGTTCTATCCCCAGTTGACCACCAGTAATTATCCAATCAACGCCATTCATGATTTCTTGTGATAGATTGTCATTAAGAACTTTATCAATTACTATTTTCTTAGGATCATTATTTTTGAAAATTCCTAGTTCATAACTGCGATATCCAGTTATCCATAGTCTGCTCATTTTTTCACTTCCTAAGGTTATTAACATTTTTGCACTAATGGTATAATGTTGTTAATTAAAATTTGAATTATAATTATATATTAAATGAAAGGTGGTAATAATGGCAATTCATTATCCTAATGGTTCTTCTTATAAGTTTTCAGCTAAAAAATATTTAAAGAAGAATCATAATGATCAACACTCTAATCATAAATTAACTATTTATGGTGATCGTGGAATGACTCTTGAACAGGAAATCAATGACAGCAATAGCTATTATCTTCATAAAGGTATAGCTGTGATTCATAAAAAACCCACTCCTGTTCAAATTGTTAAAGTTGATTATCCTAAACGTAGTGCTGCTGTGATTAAAGAAGCTTACTTTAGAAAAGCTTCTACTACCGATTATAATGGGGTTTACCATGGAAGATATATTGATTTTGATGCGAAAGAAACCAAAAACAAAACTTCTTTTCCATTGGCTAATTTTCATAAACATCAAGTTGAACATATGCGACAATGTGTACAACAAGGTGGCCTTTGTTTTGCACTTATTAAATTCGTTCAAATGGATGAGCTATTTTTATTTAAGGCCACTGATTTATTTACATATTGGGACGATCAATTTAAAGGTGGAAAAAAATCAATAAAAAAGGATATAATTGAAAAACTAGGGATCAATATTCCATATTCATTAAATCCTACCATTCCCTATTTAAGAGCAGTAGACAAGTTATTAAATATAAAGGAGAATCATAATGTCACAAAGGGATTCAAAAGATAGTACGCGTGTACAGCGTAATCAAGGTAAATATAAAAAAAGTCGTGTTGGTAAAATAATTAAACGAACAATCTTAGGAATTTTAGCATTTGTCTCTTTAATGATTATTATTGGAACTGGATTGTTTGCATACTATGCATCCAGTGCTCCTAAGATATCTTATAGTTCTTTGTCTAGTGATAACTCGACTAAAATTTATGATAATTCTAATCGTGTAATTTATAGACTAGGAGCTCAAAATAGAGATTATGTTCAATCTAAAGATATTCCTAAAAAATTAAAAGATGCTGTAGTCTCTATTGAAGACAGACGTTTTTATAAGCATCATGGTGTTGATCCTATTAGAATTGTTGGAGCTGCTCTATCTAATGTAATTTCTGGAAACGAAGGACAAGGTGGTTCTACTTTAACTCAACAATTAGTTAAATTATCTGTATTTTCTACTAATACTAAAGATCGTACTATGAAGAGAAAAGCTCAAGATGCTTGGCTAGCATTACAAGTTGAAAAAAAATATTCTAAGCAAAAAATATTAGAATTTTATATTAATAAAGTCTATATGGGTGGAAATAATACTAGTGTTTATGGGATGCAGACTGCTTCTGAGTATTATTATGGTAAAAAACTAAATAAGCTTTCATTAGCTCAAACTGCTATGTTAGCAGGTATGCCTCAGTCACCTTTAGGTTATAATCCATATAACTATCCAAAATTAGCTAAAGAAAGAAGAAATACAGTTTTAGATGCAATGGAAAGTAATAATACTATTACAGCTAAACAAGCTACTGCCGCTAAAAATGAAAGCATTAAGAACGGTTTAACTAACAACCATAAGACTAATGATTTAACTAACGTTAATGAAAAATATGTTGATTCATATATTGGTAAAGTTTTACAAGAACTAAGATCTCGTGGTTATAATCCTAATTCTGGATTAAGTGTCCATACAAACTTGGACTTGTCTGCACAAAAGAAATTGTATGATTTAGCTAACAATGACTCTCGTGTAGGTTTCCCTAATGATACTATGCAAGTTGGCGCTACTTTAGTTGATCCTAGAACTGGTGCTGTTAACGCTATGATTGGTAGCCGTAAAACGGATATTCAATTTGGATTAAACCGAGCAGTTCAAACAGATAGATCCAGTGGTTCAACTGCAAAACCACTTATGGATTATGGACCAGCTCTTGAATATTTAAATTATCCAACCTATCAATTGGTTCATGATACTCCATACACTTATCCAGGAACTAACGTTCAATTAAAAGACTTTGACTATCGTTATCAGGGAACTATTACTATGCGTAAAGCTTTAGCTGAATCTAGGAATATTCCGGCTATTAGAACCTTACAAAATGTTGGAATTAATAATGCTACTAGATTTTTATCTTCATTGGGGATGAATTTCAATAGTACTCTTAATTTACAAAATGGTATTGGTCTTTATGTTTCTCCAGAGCAAGAAGCTGCTGCTTATGCTGCTTTTGCCAATAATGGAGAATATCATAAGCCTTATTTGATTAATAAAGTAGTAACTCCTGATAATGTTTCTCATGAGATTTCATCAAATGGAGTCCAAGCTATGTCACCTTCTACAGCATTTATGATGAATTATATGCTTAAAGGTGTTATGAATTTACCTTATGGTTCAGGAACTGAAGCTAAGGTCCCAGGCCTATATGAAGCTGGTAAAACTGGTACTACTCAATATCCTGAAGGCTCATATCAAGGTTATTTGCCTTCTTACGCAGCTATGGATTCATGGTTTACTGGTTATACTCCAAACTATTCCCTATCTGTCTGGACTGGATATGATCATCAATTTCAAACAGGCAATTATATTACTGCTGCACAAACAGCAATTGCTCAAAGAATATATAAATATGAAATGCAATATATTTCCCAAAATAAATCTAATGAGGATTGGGTAAAACCTAATGATGTTACATCTGTTAAATCTAATGGACTAAATGAATACTTTAAAAATGGTCATTCAGCCATTCAAAATGATTCAACCACTAATAGTAAATTTAATACCTCATCAAAATAAATCATAAATAAAATAACCCGTAATTATTAGTTAATAATTACGGGTTATTTTATTTATCTAATTTTATTATTGGAATTTTAAAATCTTTATTATTATTCGATTTTTTGTTTTTTGATTTATTTTGATTTTCTCTTTTATTTCTCATATTTTCAACATCAGCAGGTGTTCTAATATTCGATTTATTCCAATTTATTAATATTCTGTCAATATATTTCAAGCTATATACTTGGTTTAAAACTGCCTCTCTTAAAGCTAGTGAAATTAGTTTAGTATTATATTTATCTTTGTCTATCCAATCACTTATTTCTTCTAACTCCATTGGAGACAATGGTCTACCAAATTCAGATTCTATCTGTTTAAACACATTTTTTCTTTCAGTAGCAGTCATATTATTTTCTTTGTTAACATTTTCTGCAACTTTATCTTTATGAATTAGATCATCAGATGAATTGTTTAATTGACTTAACTTTTCATACATCAGTTCAAAATCATATACATCAAATGAGTGACCATTTTTGTTCTTTAATGTTTTAATCCTCATAATTTTCTTTTGAATTAGTTCATGCAATATTTCATATGCTTTATTTTTAGAAAAACCGGTAGAATTAATGATAATTTGTATATCTGGTAGATAATTTCCCATGTCGATATTTCTTTTAATTTGCAAATACATAACTAGTTCATCACTATTCATCCCTAATTTTGTATAATTCTTCAATAAATAGTTAGAAATGCTAGTCTGTCCTGATTGTAATAACAATTTTGCAAATTGATTCATAAATGTATCACCCTACTTTATAATTATACATTAGAAATTGATTGTATAACTTTTCCATTTCTTAAATCAACAGTTACGTAACATAATTTATTTTTGTAATCAAAATAACTTACTACCCATGCAGGCTTATTATTAAACATAGTTGGTGCGGTACTAATAAGTTTATTGATTTTAGTTTTACTGTTAGCAGTTTTCATTGCTGAATTTTGAGAAATGGTACCTTTTAATGGAACAATGTTTATGTTTCCTGTTTTTTTATCAATAATTACATAGTTTTCATTTTTGTTTTTATCTTTACCTTGAACAGTATAATACGTTCTATTTAAATCAGACATGAAGAACTTATCAAATTTAACTATTTTGCCCTTTTGTTCAGCAATATCTTTTGCTTGATTTTTGGCATTTGCCAAAGGTTGGCGAGCCCATAAAAATAATCCTATTATTATTAAAATAATAATGAAGATTAAAAATATAATCCATTTGTACGTTTTCTTAATATACTTAAAATTTATAGATGATATTTTCAATTATTTTCCCCCCTAGAAGTTATTAAATGTTTTTATTTCATTTTTACTACTTAGCTTGATTATTTTTATATGATTAGGAATCATATATCTAAGAGACTTAATATTATTGTCATTCACTAGTGAAAAATCATTTATTAAAGTAACACCCTTTTTATTTGATAATTTAATTAGTTGTTTAATAGAATTCTTAATGATCAAATTATATGAGCCAATTGTAGTTTCTTTTTCATTATACATATCATTTATATTTATGCTCTCAATTATTAATCTATTTATTGGTTTATTTATATTATCTATGGCCATGAATAAATCATAGTTTCCAATAATTGTTGCACTATGAGCATTAGTGAATTTTTTAATTATTTTATCTTTATTACTATTAATATTTTGACATAATATTAATGAGCTATCCTTCATATTTATATTTTCATAGATTTCATCTATTTTGTCTTGAGTATTAACCATAATAAAAGTATTGTTGTTTTCTAAGTTTAAATTATTTAAATCTAATTTTTGTTTATCATCATTATAAAATATTCTATAATCCTTATTTAAATTAGTTTGATATGAGTTCTCAATCATTTTTGCATTTGTATTATTTAATTCAAGCTTATCTAAAATAAATTCAGATTTTTCTGATGAATAAATTGCAGTATCCATAAATAAAATATGTTTAAATAAAGTATAAATTTTAGACTTTAATAAGTCATCATTTCTTACTAGTCCACCTATAAAGGTACTATTATCAGCATTTTTATCAACGTTTAAATGATTTTGGAAAATAATATCTTTATCCATATTAACAAGATTCTTAATTAATAGAATATTATCATTGAAAAATTTATTAAGTAAAAGTATACGATCATTGAAAGTACTTATTATAGCTTTTTCGCTACTTTTTAGATTATCACTATTTCTACTTATTTTTTTAGATAATGATTTTATCTGTTTAATTAATGATGATTGCTCTTCAATATAATTATTATTGCTTTTAATAAATTTTAAAAGTTCAATATTGTTTATAGGATTTTTAAAACCTTTGTTTAGAGGAATGAGGGTTTTCTTATTTATAAATGATTTTTCAAAGCCCTTCTGTAATTTTAATGTATATCGTTCATATTCTTTAATTAAAAAGTCTATTTTCTCAATAATCTTAGTTGAATATTTATCATTTCTAAAAATGTCATATAAGTTTTGATTATGTGTTTGATATAAAAGATATTGTGCATGATTAATTAAAATACTATTTTGATTAATCTTAAAATCTACACGATAATGCTTTAGTATTTGGTTATTAAAGTTAACAGCATCTTTAATAACCAAATAAGGTTTATATTTTGATAACATATGACGGTTATTGTATAAATATTCGTGCGAAACTACTATTATATTAGAGTTATTAAAATCATTTTTTAATTTGTTCATGTAATAACCTTTATTATTGCTATTACCAATAGTTTTTAAAAAAATATTTTGATCATTACGCATATCTAAATTTAATTCATGTAAATCACCAGTTTTAGTGAATGTGAGCCAGATTAAAATTTTACATTTTAAAAATTCAGTTCTTTTAGAACTACTTTTAATATTTAAAGCATCTCTAAACTTATTTAAATCTATATAATCATCTATTGAATGTAAGACTAACTTTTTAAAATTACTTTTTGTTATTTTATTTATTTTATTAATTGTTTTGGATAAATCACCATGAAGTGAGTGAGTATGAACAGCAACTACTATTTTCTTTTCATTGTTTAATAAGTGTACTAATGGAAACAAAAAGCCTAAATCATAGTCTAATTCATTATTCTGCTCTACTAATAAATTTTTAGAGCTATCGTTATTTTTGTAATTATCATAAATAGAATTCATAAGTTTGCTTTCCTCAGAATTCCATTTATATACTCCGCTAAAAATATTCTTTTGTTTACCCTTGGTTTCAGGGTAATCTATTTTCCTAATTTTTAGTCTTTCTTTATATTGAATTTTTCTAATTTTTAGTCGATTAATATCTAATAATTTAGTGTTATCTTTATCGATATTGTTTTTATATGCATATTTAAAAACATTAATTGTATTTTTAGGTAATATTGGATTTATTGATATTAATTGTTTAATGGTCTTTTTAGGCATCTTTTCAATTTGGTTAAATAAAGTTATTAATAATTTTGCTGTTGCAAAAGCATCGCTGCTTGAAGAATGAGGATGCTGATGTATAATGTTTAAACTTTGACTTAAATCAACTAATCTATAACTTTTTTCTGTTGGTAATAATAATTGACTTAAAGTAACAGTGTCAATTGCCATATTATTAAGCTGTCTTTTTCCTACTCTGGCTAATTCTTTATTAATAAACGGAAAATCAAAGTTAACATTATGTGCAACAAAAACCGTATTTGCCAATAATGAAGAAATTTTACTTGCAAACTCATCAAAAGTAGGAGCATTTTTTACCAATTCATTTGTAATACCAGTTAATGTAGTTATATCACTAGGTATATCCATTTTTGGATTTATAAATGAATTAAATGACCCAATAATATTTTTATTTTTAACAAACGTACAACTAAATTGGATTATACGATTTTCATTGGATTGACTAGTTCCAGTAGTTTCAATATCTACTACTGAAAAAATTGTACTACTCATTATTGTATCCACCAATCTTTACTTTAATCATCAATATTAATGATACTACATTTTATCAAATATTATATATTTTTTAAGCAACTCAAATAAATAATTTAAGTTATTTTTATTATATTAATTATATGATAATATTATTATTGAGAGAAAGTGAGCGATAACATTGACAAAACAAGCTTTTGGTAAAAGTCATGCCAAAATAATTTTAATGGGTGAACATAGTGTGGTTTATAATCAGCCCGCAATTGCTCTTCCTATTCCTAAAATAGAACTAAAAATAAAGATTAAAGAAATAGATAAAGATCAAATATTAAATAGTAAATATTATATTGGTCCTATACAAAAAGTTCCAAATGATTTATTAGGAATTAAAAATTTAGTTAATACTATTTTAAAAAAAATTAACAAAACTGATGCAGCTTTTGAAATGAAAATTAGTAGTGATATTCCTTCTGAAAGAGGAATGGGATCATCTGCAGCAACATCAATTGCAATTATAAGAGCTTTATATAATTACTTTGATACTAGCATCAGTAAAGAAGAATTACTAAAGTTAAGCGATGTTGAGGAAACTATAACTCATGGTAACCCTTCAGGATTAGACAGTGCTACCACTGGTTCTGATAATCCAGTATGGTTTATTAGAAATAATACATTGGAAGAAATTAATTTCAATTTAAATGCAACATTAGTAATTGCAGATTCAGGGATTAAGGGCCGTACAGACATTGCAATTAATTATGTTAAGCAACAACTCATAAATGATAACAAGAAAACACAAGCATCAATTAATAAGATAGGAAGATTGGTAACAAAAGCAAGAAAAGATATTGAAAATAATAATCCTGAAGAATTGGGCATATTGATGTCTGAAAATCAAAAAGAATTAAACAACTTAAAAATTAGCAACTCTAAAATAGATGAATTAGTTGAAATTGCTAACATAAATGGTTCATTAGGAACAAAGTTAACTGGTAGTGGCCTTGGTGGGTGTATTATAGCTCTGGCTAGAAATAATCATGAGGCGGAATTAATAGCAGATGCTTTAACTAAAGCTGGTGCTTTGGATACTTGGATTCAACCTTTTAAATAAATTATGTCTACGGAGAAATTTAAATATGTCATTAGATAATAAATCTATTACTGCAAGAGCGCACACTAATATCGCTTTAGTAAAATACTGGGGCAAAAAAGATGAAAAGTTAATTATTCCCAATAATAGTAGTATTTCGTTGACCTTAGATGAGTTTTATACTGAAACGACCGTTAAGTTTGATGATAATTTGTATGAGGATGTTATGTACTTAGATAATACAAAAATTGATAACATGCAACCTATTTCTAACTTTATGAACATAGTTAGAAAATTATCCGATACAAATAAATTTGCTAAAATTAATTCTTATAATCATGTCCCCACTTCAGCTGGACTTGCATCTTCCGCATCTGGCTTTGCAGCTTTATCAGCAGCTGCTAGTAAAGCCGCCGGACTTAACTTAAATAATATAGAACTTTCTAAGCTAGCAAGACGTGGCTCTGGTTCAGCTACTAGATCAGTATATGGAGGGTTTTCTGAATGGAAACATGGCACAGATAACGATACTTCATATGCTGTAAGTATCCAAGATCCTGTTAAAATGGATATAAATATGATTGCAATTATCTTGAATAATCAGCCTAAAAAGATCAGTAGTAGAAAAGGAATGAAAATGTCTGTTAATACTTCCCCCTATTACAAGGCTTGGGAACAACAAACTACAAGGGATTTAAAAAGTGTTAAAAATGCAATTTATAATAATGATTTTACTACATTAGGGAAAACAGCAGAGTTAAACTCTATGCGTATGCATGCATTAACTCTTAGTTCAGATCCTTCTTATCTTTATCTAAATAAAGATAGTCTTTTAGTTATAGATTACGTTAAAAGTCTAAGAGAAAAAGGCATTGAGTGTTATTATACTATGGATGCTGGCCCTAACGTTAAAGTCATTTGTCAAAGTAAAAATATTGAAAAAATTAAACTTTATCTACTTCAGTCATTTGATGAAGAAAATATAAAAATATCTAAACCAGGTGGAAGTATTAAATACTTATAATTTAATTTATGTTAGAAAGGAAATGATTGCTGTGATTTCTGTTAAATCTCCTGGTAAGTTGTATATTGCTGGAGAATATGCAGTTGTTGAAAAAGGAATGCCCTCTATTGTTGTAGCACTTAATCAATTCATAACTGTTAATATAGAAGACACTAATGGTATTAATGGCAATATTAATTCAACACAATATCAAAACAATTTAGTTCAATGGAAAATTATTGATAATCAGTTTAAGGTAGTAAAATATAATAATCATGATTTCGAATATGTTATTTCTGCAATGAAAGTTACATTGAATTATTTAAGTTCTTTAGGTTATAAACTTAATATTTTTGATATTAATATTGATAGTTCTTTAAATAGTTCAGATGGGAAAAAATATGGTTTAGGTTCATCTGCAGCAGTCACTGCTGGTATTGTTAAAGCCATATTAAAATATTATAACTTGAACATTAGTTTAGAGAAGGTTTTTAAACTATCATCCATTGCACATTTAGATGTACAAGGTAATGGTTCTTTAGGAGATATTGCTGCTAGTGTATATGGTGGATGGATAGCTTATAGTTCCTTTGATCGCGATTGGTTAAAATATAATCGAAACATGAAAATAAAAAATTTAGTTGAATCTGATTGGCCAGAACTAAAAGTTGAGCCACTTACCCCACCAAATAATTTAGAATTATTAATTGGTTGGACTGGAACACCTGCTTCAACATCTTCATTAGTTAATAAAGTTGAAAATAATTATGATAAAAATGATTATAATAAATTCTTGTCTGATAGTAAGAAATGCATTAATCGAATGATAAATGGTTTTCACAAAAAGAGTCTTAAATTGATTCAAAAAGAAATCCTAGTAAATCGAATACTTTTAACTAAATTAGGTAAATTTACAGGTATTAATATTGAAACTCCTAAGTTAAATAAATTATGCAAGATAGCTATTAAAAATAATGGAGCAGCTAAGTCATCAGGTGCTGGTGGTGGTGACTGTGGTATTGCAATTATTGATAAGAACTTGTCTAAAGATAAAATAATAGATGAGTGGAAAAATAATGATATAAAACGTTTAAATCTAAAAATTCACAAGAATTTATAAAGAAGGTGTCTTATGACTAGTAAACATTCTCAAAGAAAAAACGAACATGTTTCTTTAGCAGAAAAATTTTTTGATTATGATAGTAAATCAGGTTTTGATCGTGTTAGGTTTATACATCAAAGTTTGCCTGAGATTGATATAAATGAAGTTGATTTGTCAACTAAAATTCAAAATTTAAAATTAGAATTCCCTTTTTATATTGAAGCTATGACTGGCGGAAGTGATTATACAAAAAAATTAAATGATAAATTGTCTAAGGTTGCTAAAGCTACTAATATTGCAATGGCTACCGGTTCTCAAAGTATAGCATTAAAAGATAGTAGCACAATTGAATCATTTTCAATTGTAAGAGAAAACTATGCTGGCCCAATTTTTGCAAATATTGGAGCATCTCATGATCTATTTGATGCAAAAAAAGTCATTGAAATGATTAATGCAGATTGTTTAGAAATTCATATTAATGTTGCTCAAGAATTGATTATGCCTGAAGGCGAACGTAGTTTTTATTGGTTAAATAATATCCAAAATATTGTTAATAATATTGATATCCCTGTCATAGTTAAAGAAGTTGGCTTTGGTATGTCAAAAGAAACAATTCAAAAATTAAAAGATATTGGTGTGAAAAATATAAATATTAGCGGACGCGGTGGTACTAATTTCGCTACAATCGAAAATTTCAGAAGACATAATAAAGAATTAGAATACTTATCTACTTGGGGGCAAACCACCGTAGAATCTTTACTTGAGGCTAATAAATTTTCAAATGAGCTTTCTATAATTTCTTCTGGAGGAATAAGGAATCCATTAGATATAGCTAAATCTATTGCTATGGGAGCTAATGCTGTCGGAATGTCCGGTCTTATATTAAATAGTGTAATCAAAGATGGCATTGAACAAACAATAAATCTAATTAATGAATTTAAAAATGGATTAAAGACTATAATGGCCTTACTTTCCTGTAAAACTATTGATCAATTACAACAAAAGAAACTTATTTTAGATGGAGAATTAATTTCTTATTTAAAACAAAGAGATATATCATTTTGATTTTGTTTTTTTGTTTTTTTTATTTAAGTTAAAGTAACTTTATACTTGTATGGTTGAATAAAAAATAAAAATGAGATTATTATTTTTTTAAATTTTAAATCTTAATCCTTTAGGCATAAAGTTCTTAATTGTTCCATTAACAACCCTTCCAAAAGCAAAATTCTGCTGATCACAGATCAAGAGATACCATCCTTTTGTTAATACCTTATCACAAGCGATTGTATCTCCATGAACATAATCTGCCCATTCATCTTTTGAGATATACAAAACTTTATTAAATTGATTTCTGCTAATTGATAAAGCTAAAGCATAACTAGGTTCAAATCTTTTCTTTTTAAAAGTCCCTAAATGTAATCCTGGTCGCATAACTTTTAAGCCTTTTAATTCAGGAAGCCCTTTTTCAAAAGAATATAATTGTTCACCAAAAGTAATTAAATTTTTAGAATTAAAGTTTGATATATTTTGGTTAACAAATTCTTGCCATAATTTATTTTGTTCTGAGCTTAAATTATTTTTTAACGTTTTTTTTATTTTTTTAGGATTATCTTTGTCTAAATTTACTAATTTAGCAATAAAATGACCTTCACCTTTAAATTTATTGGGAAATAATCTAACAGTATTTTTTAATTTTTCATTACCATCAGACCATTCGGGGTGCCCATATGACATTCCAGAATATTTTTTTATGTTTTCAATTTCGAAGTTAAAATTATTAACTATCCACGAAATAATTTGTTCATCTTCTTCAGGAGCAAAAGTACAAGTTGAATATACTATTTTACCACCAGGCTTAAGCATCTTAACTGCTTGTTTTAATATATCTTTTTGTCTTTTTGCACAATCTAATGGATATTCTAAGGTCCAATATTTAGTAGCATCAGGATTTTTTCTGAACATCCCCTCACCTGAACATGGTGCATCTATAAGAATAGTATCAAAAAATTGGGGGAAATGCTTAGCAAGATTATTAGGATTTTCATTTAAAATAATAGCGTTTTGAATACCAAAACGTTCTACATTTTCAGTTAAAACTTTAGCCCTTTTATAATCTATTTCATTAGTTACTAAAATTCCTTCATTTTTCATATAACTAGCAATATGGGTAGTTTTGCCCCCAGGTGATGCACATAAATCTAAAACTTTATCTCCAGGATGAACATCTGCAACTTCTCCAACATACATTGCACTTGGTTCTTGAGAGTATATAGCTCCACTTTGATGATCAATACTCTTTCCATTGATCTCTCCATAATAACCATATTGACAATACTCAATTGGATTATTTAGATTTTCATTCTCTGGCAAATGATCTTTCAATGGATTGATTCTAAAACCAGGAGTTGGTGATGCATTTAGACTTTTAAAAAAAGATTCAGCATCTTCTCCTAATAATTTTTTATACTTTTTTATAAAATCTGAAGGTAATTGCAAAATAAAACTCCTTTATAATTTATTGACTAGTAAAAGTTTTTTGGTTAACATAATAAATATTACTGTAAAAGTAGAGGTGATTAAGTGTAATGAATGAAAAATTAATTGCAATTGATTTAGATGGTACGACATTAAATGATAACTCAGAAATTTCTCAAGAAACAATAAATTCAATTCAAAAAGTTATGTCTAAGGGAAATATGGTCAATATTGTAACTGGTCGTCCCCCTAGACTAGTAGAACATCTATACAAACAATTAGGTTTTAATAACCCAATGATTACATTTAATGGTAGTTTAGGTTATAATCCAACAGCTGTTTGGTCTGAAGCTTATCAATACAATATAGACAAAAATATAGTATTTGAGTTATTAAACAAGAGTAAAGAAATTGGTATTAACCTTATGACTGTTGAGGGAAAAGACTTATTTTTAGCAAATAAATCTGCAGATGAATCTGTTGGATTCTTTCCCACTAATTTGTCAAAAAATGAAATCATATCTAAAAATACATTAACAGAAAATCCAATTTGCTTAACTCTTCATGTAGATAAACAAAAGAAAGAAACTTTCATCAGTTACGTTAAACAAAATTATGGTAATCTATTAGAAGTATCTCCCTGGGGTGGTAAAGATCCAATAATTGAAGTAGCCGCCAAAGGTGTTAGCAAATTAACAGGAATTAAAAAATTAGCTGATTACTATAACATTAAACAAAAAGATGTAATTGCTTTTGGTGATGAGTTTAATGATAAGTCCATGATTAAGTATGCTGGCTTAGGTGTTGCAATGAAAAACGGTCAACCTAAAATAAAAGCAATTGCAGACGATGTTACTAAATTTGATAATAATAATAACGGCCTAGCTGAATATTTAACAGAATATTTCAAAATTTAGAAAGCTTTCATAAAAATTATGAAAGCTTTTTTATTATCTATTTTTAATTTTTCTAAAATCTTGAGTTGCTTTAACAGCAGCCTGCCATCCTTCATAATAATTATTAATTTTATCTATATTCATTTGCGGTTTAAAATCATCAGAAGACTTATGGTTTTCTTTTATTTCATCAATATTAGACCAATACCCAACTGCCAATCCAGTTAAATAAGTCACACCAAGAGCTGTAGTTTCAGCAATACTAGATCTTTCAATTTCAACATTTAAAATATCTGATTGAAATTGCATAAGATAATCGTTCTGTGCTGCTCCACCATCTACTTTAAGTTTGTTTAATGATAAGCCAGTTTCTTTAGACATAGTATCAACCACATCTTTAGTTTGATAGGCTAAGGAATCTAAAGTTGCTTTAACAAATTCTTCTCTAGTTGTACCTCTAGTTAATCCAAAAACGGAACCTCTACTATCTTGATCCCAATATGGAGCACCTAATCCAGTAAAAGCAGGAACTACGTAAATATCATGATCATCATTAGTGTTTTTTGCCATTTTTTCGGTTTCAGCAGCATCGCTAATAATACGCATACCATCCCTTAACCATTGAATTGCTGAACCCGCAACAAAAATGCTGCCCTCTAACGCATAATTAATCTTACCATTTAAACCATAAGCAATTGTAGTTAATAAACCACAATCTGATAAAGTAGGCTTATTACCAGTGTTCATAACAATGAAAGCACCAGTACCATAAGTATTTTTAATATTACCAGGATCTAAAGCTAATTGCCCAAATAATGCAGCTTGTTGATCACCTGCTATTCCAGCTATTGGAACTTGAACTCCAAGAAAATTATAGCCAGATGTATATCCATAAATTTCTGAAGAAGACTTAACTTTAGGTAACATTTGTTCAGGAATATCTAATAAGCTTAATATTTCTTTATCCCATTTTAGAGAATTAATATTAAATAGCATCGTTCTACTTGCATTGGAATAATCAGTAGCATGTACATGTCCACTTGTTAATTTCCACAATATCCACGTATCAATTGTTCCAAAAAGTAAATCACCCTGATTAGCTAACTTTCTAGCACCTTGAACATTGTCTAAAATCCATTTTATTTTAGTAGCAGAAAAATATGAGTCTATAACCAACCCTGTCTTTTGATGAATCATATCTGAATAACCATTACTTTTTAAAGCATCAGCAATGCCACTAGTTTGCTTGGATTGCCAAACAATTGCATTATAAATAGGTTCTCCTGTAATTCTATTCCATACAACAGTAGTTTCACGCTGATTAGTAATTCCAATTCCGCGAATCTTGTAAGGCGGAATTTCTGATTTAATAAGGGTTTCAGAAATAACAGATTGTACAGCACTCCATATTTCATTGGGATCATGCTCTACCCATCCTGATTTAGGAAAATATTGTTTAAATTCTTTTTGTGACTTGTTTACAATATCACCTTCATGATTAAACAAGATGGCACGAGCACTAGTAGTCCCTTCATCAATTGCCATTAAATATTGTTTATCGTTCATAATATTACTCCATTAATTTACTTTTCATCACTTTTTAGATTTCCGCCAACACTATATCTATTCTTTTGCATTTCATTTAAAACAATATGCACATGTTCAGCAGGTGCTCCTGTGTTTTTTACAATTGCTTTTGTTACATCTGAAACTAATCCTTTTATTTGTTCTTCATTTCTTCCTTCAATCAAATCAATATGTACAATTGGCATATTTATCGCTCCTAAAATTTAGTAATAATTAAATTATACTTGAAAAATATAACCAGTTCAATTTTGGAATATATATAATAATTAATGATACAATAATCATAATTATTTGAAAGGAAGCGATATAGTTGTCACAATATCAAAATTACTCTGCTTGTACTAGTATATTAATTGGTAAAAATGCTTCTATTGATGGTTCCACTATTATTGGTAGAAATGAAGATTGTAAGGCTACATGGCCTAAACACTTTATCGTCCATCAACATAAAGAATATCAAAATGTACAAGAATTTAAATCTAATGATAATAAGTTTAAAATTAAACTACCTAAAATTCAATATAAATACACCGCTACTCCTGAATGGACAGACAAATATGGAAAATTTGAGGAAGATGGCATTAACGAATATGGTGTAGCAATGAGTGCAACTGAAAGTGCATATGCTAATAGTCATGTATTGGGATACGATCCATTAGTAAAAGATGGTATTGGAGAGGAAGCAATGGTATCAGTTGTTTTGCCATACATTAAATCTGCTAGACAAGGTGTAACACGTTTAGGAAAAATTATTAGTAAATATGGTACATGTGAGTCTAACGGGGTTTTATTTTCTGACAATAAAGAAGTATGGTATTTAGAAACCGGATCTGGTCATTACTGGGTTGCAATGAGAATTCCTGATAATTGCTATGCAGTTGTCTCTAACCAAATATCTATCAGAAAAATTAATTTTAATGATAAAAATAATTTTATGTGGTCCAAAGGTATTCAAGATTTTGTAAAAGACAATCATCTAAACCCAGATTTGAATGGAGAATTTAATTTTAGACATATATTTGGCACTCATAACTTAACAGATATTTATTATAATAATCCAAGAGTATGGTATGGACAAAAAATATTTAATCCAGAAATTAAACAATATCCAGAAAGCCATGAATTACCATTCATTAGAAAAGCTTCACATTTATTATCAGTTGATGATGCTAAGTCGTTTTTATCATCACATTATCAAGGTACACCATATGATCCTATTGGTAATGGGTCTAAAGAAGATAAAACTAAGTATCGACCTATTAGCCTGGCTAAAACTCAAGAAGCTCATGTGCTACAAATAAGACCAAATATGCCTAATGAAATATCAGGAATCCATTGGCTTGCGATGGGTGTCGCTGCACAAAGTGTTTTTGTGCCTTTTTTTGCCGGAATTAGTGATACTTTAGCTGAATATAAAAAAGGAAAAATGGAATATAGCCCTAAGTCAGCATACTGGATATTTAAAATTGTTGGAGTGCTAGTAGACCCTCATTATTTACAATTCAATAATCTTTTAGAAAATACTCAAGAAAAACTAAATATAAATATGAGGCAATTTGTATTAAAGGTGGATCATGAATATAGCAGTCAAAAAGATTTATCAAAATACCTAACAATAATGTGTAATAAAAATGCCGAATATGTACTGAAAGAATATCAGAAATTAGCATACCAATTAATATCAATGTCCACTGACTTCTCCAAATTAAATTATAAACAAGATTTAAATCTATAGAAAAAGGCCTACAATCAAATGATTGTAGGCCTTTTTATTTGTCGAAAATTAATATTAACGACGACGTGCTTCTTTAATACGAGCTGATTTACCATGACGATCACGTAGGTAATATAGCTTAGAACGACGTACAGCACCGCGACGTGTAACTTCTAACTTAGCAACACGTGGTGAATGTAATGGGAAAATACGTTCAACACCAACACCTGAAGTAATCTTACGAACAGTGTATGTAGCTTGAATACCTGTTCCGTGACGTTTGATAACAACACCTTCGAATACTTGGATACGTTCATTAGTACCTTCAACAACTTTAACTGAAACTTTTACGTTGTCTCCAGCTCTAAATTCTGGAACATCACTCTTAAGTTGTTCCTTGTTAATTTTTGAAATTAATTCGTTTTGACGCATAAATAATAACATCCTTCCAACTAGCATTCATGTCAATTGTTACGACAGCGGAATACTGTTTTATTTTGACTAGTTAAATAGCCAAATAAAATACTAGCATAACAAGAAAATATTGTAAAGCTATTTTTCTTCTTCAATTCTAACATCAGCTAATAATTTTTTCTGAGTAGCTGTTAGCTTATTATGATCAATTAAATCTGGTCTTCTTAAATAAGTTTTCCTTAAAGCTTCTTTTTGTTTCCAAAGTGAAATTTTTTGATGATTACCACTGGTTAAAACTTCTGGAACTTTCATTCCCCTAAATTCAGCAGGTCTAGTATATTGAGGATATTCTAACAATCCAGTCGAAAAAGAATCACCAGGAGCTGATTCTTGGTTACCTAATACTTCAGGTAATAGTCTAACAGTTGAATCAATCATAACCATTGCTGGCAATTCTCCACCTGTTAAAACAAAATCGCCTAATGAATATTCATCTGTTATTAAAGACTTGATTCTTTCATCATAGCCTTCATAATGACCGCAAATAAAAGTTAAATGTTCTTCTTTAGACAAATTTTCGGCAGCTTTTTGATCAAATTTCTTACCAGCAGGATCCATTAAAATAATTTTACCTTTAGGGATATTTTGTTCTTTAGCTTTACTTTGAGTATAAGCAAGTGCATCAAAAATAGGTTGTGCTTGTAATAACATCCCAGCACCACCACCAAATGGATAATCATCTACGTGATTATGTTTATCAGTAGTAAATTTCCTAAAATCAGTCACATTAATATCTAGTAAATCGTTTTCTTTTGCTTTACCAATAATTGATTCACCCATTGGTCCATTAAACATATCAGGAAAAAGGCTCAAAATATCAATTTTCATCATCTAGTCCTCCAGGAACTTCAACAATTATACTAGAATTTTCAAGATCAACATTTTTAATTACTTGATCAATTTTAGGCAAAAGCAAGTCCTCTTTATCATTACGTTCAACTACCCATACATCGTTAGGCCCAAGTGACATAATATCTTTAATCTTACCAATATATTCATCATTAATATCAATAACATCTAACCCTATAATCTGATGATAAAAATATTCACCGGGTTTTAAATCATTATTATCTTGTTGATTTTCAGATATCTTTAAATCTGAAGGTTTTAAGTATTCAACATCATTAATTGTAGGTTTGCCTTCAAAATGAAGTAAAATAAAATTTTTATGTTTTCTAGCACCATCTATAATAAGTTTTTCTTTATCTCCATTATTAAGAAATGCATAAACCACATTGCCAACTTTAAAACGTTTTTTAGGAAAATCAGTAATTGAAGTTACTCTAACTTCACCTTTGATTCCCTGGGTATTAACAATTTTACCAATATTATAATATTTCATATATATACCTCATTTTGTATATTAAAAAAACTCTTAAATAAAACGCAAAGGTTTCATTTAAGAGTTTTTATTTTTGCCATCTTCAATAATTAAACGAACACGCTTTTTACTAGAAACGCGAGCACTATAAACAATTGTTCTAATTGTTTGTGCTACATGTCCTTTTTTACCAATTATCCTACCAATATCATTAGTATTAGTAGATAAATGATACTCATAAAAACGATCCGATTCACTATGTGTAATAACAATATCCTCTGGATATTCCACCAGTGGTTTTACAATTTTTTTAATAAGCTTATCGAAATTAGTCATAATTACTTATCACTTATTTCTTAGCATATTTAGCTTCGTGATATTTTTTCATAACACCAGCATCAGATAGTAAATTACGAACAGTATCTGATGGTTGAGCACCCTTGTTTAACCATTCAAAGATATCATCTTCTTGTAGTTCAACAGTGCTTGGTTGGGTAACTGGGTTGTAAGTACCAACCTTTTGGATGAAACGACCATCACGAGGGCTGCGTGAATCAGCAACAACCACACGGTAGAAAGGACGTCTCTTTGATCCCATTCTCTTCAAACGAATTTTAACAGACATTAATAAACACCTCCTGCTTTTCTTTTAACGATATTAAATATAACAGTTATTTAGATGCTTGTAAAGGTTTTTTTCTTTACACCATTAATTTTATTTAAAATTAGCTAATAATTCTTCTTTTGCATCACTTTTTAAGTACAAATCATTTTTAACAATGAAGTTATGAATTGATTTATAATCATCAAAATCTATTTTTGAATTAGCAAGTTTTGCATTAATTATTTTTTTTGCTATAACAATCGCATTGGCAGAAATTTTATTGACATAAAGCGGATTTTCATCATACTCATCACTAACCTTATCTTTCAATACTGCAAATGCATTTTTAACATCTAAGTCATTATTAACAGCTGCAATTAAAATGTTAGGCTCTAAAATATTGTTCATAGTAATCCATCTTTTCCTAATTAATATTTGAAATTTTTATAACATTCCCGATTTTTTTATTAATAGATAAATTATCGGAATCCTTTTCTAATACCCATAGGACATTATTAAACCCATGATTATTAACGATCTTTTCACCTAATCCATCAGTAAATATAATACAAAAATTATTTCCCAAATGATTGTTATGAATAAATTCAAAAATAGCTTGATAACTAGTTCCACCATTAGCTACTCTTTTATATCTTAGGTTTTGAGCAGAATTTACTCGATATGCATCCCGTTCATGTACCTTAGAATCAAATGGATAAATAATTATATCTAATGGATAAGCTCTAAAAATGTTAGATATTTGTCTAATTGCTGAAGTCAAATCGTTATTACTAACAGATCCAGAATTATCAACAAAAATAATAATTGACCTTAAGGTACTAGATATTTTCCCTGGTAGTTCCATTCGATAAGACTGTCTTCTGTTAAATCTTTTAATGGAATGACTTTTACTAAAAGGAATCTTACTAATACCTTTTTGAATATATTTACGCCAATTAATTTGTTTATTAATGATTCTATCTAATTGTTGATTAACAGAATTAGGCAATCTACCCCTATTTTTATTTCCCATATTATCTACAGTGTGCTTAATGAGATTTCTTAGTTTAGAATATTTAGAGTCACTTTTACTAGTTGCTTTTTTAAAAGCTTTATGATCATCCATTAATTGCATATTACTATCGTTAAAATTTTTATCATCATTATTCTTTGCAAAAAATTGGGATAGTAGCTTTATATATTCATTTGAATCTTTAAAATTAGGAAGTTTTATATTATAAAGATATGATAATTTATCAATAGTAAAAGCATTATGCGGTAAATGTTTTACATATTGGTTAACTGATATGTCAGTAGCAATACTTTCCAATTTATTAGGATTATTATACCTAATTGGATGTAACCATATTATATGCATAGACAAATGTTCTAAATTAGCTGTCAAATCATTATTTGACTTAATGTTGTTTACAAATTTATTAGGATTATAAGCAAGTAGCAGATTATCTTGTTCCCATTTCAGAGCAAATGCAGAATTTATATTATAATTACAAACACGATTTAAATTAATTAATAAATATCCATATATTTCTCCATTAGATAGACCGTTAATTATATTTTGGCTAATAACTTTTTTAATTAATTCAGACTTTTTACTCGAACTAGCATTATAAATATTAGATATAAGATTATTTATATTCATAAATATCACCTATAGATAGATAAAATAATATTTTGAAAATGGGTATAAAGAAGCTTTAAATCATTATTAGATGAATCATCAATCTTTGAATATATCTCTTGTAATACTTCTGTATTATTAGCGATATATATAGAAATTCCATATTGACCATCAGGACTTAATTCATCTAGCAATAAATTAAATCTTTTAGCGATCACTGGTTTCCATTCAACTACTTTATTAATCATTTGTTTTAATAACTTATTCTTAGTAAATTCATCCAATTGTTTAAATCTATTTATAACCTTTGATAAATTATCGCTAAATAATTGACTAACAGATAAGGAATTAAAGTAGTTTTTAGTGAAATTCAAGAAGTTAGAAGCAACTTCACTGCCAACATTACCCGCAATTAAATCAAATTTAATATCATAACCCACATTTTTATATTCAGAATTTTCAATAATATCAGATACACGTTGCCAAGCTCTAGGAGTTGGATTTATATCATTATCATTGTTATTTATAATTAACATATTTTGATTATTCTCAATATATGTTATTACAACTGAACTAATATTTTGATATCCTTGTTTGTTTTTACTTTTAGCCCACAATAGCCAGTCAGAAACATTCACATTCATTACAATCCTAGTAGTACGATCCTTGATAGCTGAATCACTTGAGAAAACACTATATTCACTATTTTCGAATCCATCCATAGTTGAATCAGGATTTTCAGCAATAATAATTTTAACTTGCTTAGGTAATTTTAATGAATTAATTTTCCTTTGTAAAACCAAATTCATCAATTCACTTTGAACACCATTAGAACCACGATTGAATTCATCTAAGAACCAGTAAATACTAGTTTGTGGATTATTTTCAGCATATTTTATGATTTCAATTAAAGTATGGGAATAACCATATTGAACATCAGCTAAAGTCCCATAGTCTTTAGTGTTAATAAATGATTTATCTGTTAATGGTGGTACTGGTATACTTAAGTCACCCTTTTCAGATAGACTAACTACAGTAGTGAATAATTTTGCTTTATTTATATTAGCCAAATTTTCTACTAAAGCTGATTTTCCAACACCAGCTTCACCAACAATGCTAGGTACATTATTACTATTCAATATTATATTAACAGCTGATAAAGTATCTTGATAACCTAGTGCCATAACATTACCTCCTTATTAAAATAGACATAACTACTGAATAATCAGTAACTATGCCTATTTTTTAATGACGTTTTTTATTACGACGTTTTCTATTTTTATTAATTTTTTTACTCATTTTTCTACTCATACGTTTCATTGCCATTTGTGATAGTTTACCCGATAATCCGGAACCACCCATGCCAGGCATATTAGGCATACCAGAAGCACCATTTCCGCCCATATTACCAAGCATTTTTTCCATGCCGGACATGTTACCATTAGACATTTTATTCATCATTGTTTTCATTTGATTAAATTGCTTAATCATTCGATTAACTTCCTGGATTGGACGACCACAACCTCTTGAAATACGGCGTCTTCTAGAAGGATTTAATAAATCAGGGTTATCTTTTTCTTCTCTAGTCATAGAATAAATAATCGCCTTAATATGTTCTAAATCTTTAGGGTCCATATTAATATTTTTCAAAGCTGGATTATTAGCCATTCCTGGAATCATCTTCATAATATCCTCTAATGGACCCATCTTTTGAATTTGATTCAATTGATCTAAGAAATCTTCAAAACCAAAAGTATTATTTTGCATTTTTTCAGTAAGCTTTTGAGCTTCCTTTTCATCATAATCCTTTTGTGTCTTTTCAATTAGTGAAAGAATATCTCCCATTCCAAGAATACGAGATGCCATTCGATCAGGATGGAATACATCTAATGCATCCATCTTTTCACCTTGACCAATGAACTTAATAGGCTTTTGGGTAACTTCTCTAATAGATAGAGCAGCACCACCACGAGTATCACCATCTAATTTAGTCAATACAACCCCGGTAATATCTAAAGCATCATTAAATCCTTCCGCAGTATTAACAGCATTTTGTCCAGTCATGGCATCAACAACTAATAAAATCTCATCAGGGTGAGTTAATTCTTTAATGTTTTTTAACTCATCCATTAATTTTTCATCAATTTGCAAACGACCGGCAGTATCAATTAAAACATAATCATTATGATTTTCTTTAGCTACTTGCATACCTTGTTTTACTATCTCAACAGGATCGACATCCGTTCCCTTTTGAAATACAGGCACATCAATTTCTTTACCAACTTGTTCCAACTGATCAATTGCAGCTGGACGATAAATATCAGCAGCAATTAATAGTGGACGAGCATCTTTTTCATTTTTTAATTTTAAAGATAGTTTACCAGCAGTAGTAGTTTTACCAGCACCTTGTAAACCAGCCATCATAATAACTGTTGGTATTTTTTCGGATTTATTTAATGGAGTTGCTTCTTCTCCCATTGTCTTGGTTAGTTCCTCATCAACAATTTTTACAATCTGTTGAGCAGGGTTCAATCCTTCAAGAACATCAGAACCTTTAGCACGTTCTTGAACAGTTTTTACAAACTTTCTAACAACCGAGAAATTAACATCGGCTTCCAATAAAGCAAGACGAATTTCTCGCATTGTTTTTCTTAAATCAGATTCTGAAACTTTACCTTTACCACGCAGATTACGCATTGCTTTTTGCAATCTTTCGGTTAATCCTTCAAATGCCATTTAATTCCACCACTCTCAATTTTACTTTTCTTCTGTATGTTCTAATCTATCAACTAATTGTTTTAGCTTAGTATCTTTAGGATAATTAGCCATCACATAATTTTTAATTGCATCAGCTTCGTCATTTCTAGTCATAAAGTCTTTATACAAATGCAATTGCTGTTCATAATTTTCTAAAATTACTTCTGTCCTTTTAATGTTATCATACACTGCCTGTCGACTTACATTAAATTCTTCAGATATTTCTCCTAAAGAATAATCATCAGCATAATATAACTGTACATAATTAGTTTGCTTATCAGTAAGTAAAGGACGATAAAATTCAAATAAAGAATTTATTCGGTAATTCTTTTCAATTTCCAATCGAAATACCTCCTAAATTAATTATTTTATTAAGCCCTTAAATAATCCATATACATAATCATTTGCGTCAAATTTACTTAAGTCACTTACTTTTTCACCTAATCCCACATATTTAACAGGTAAATGTAATTCATTTCTAATAGCTAAAACAATCCCACCTTTAGCAGTTCCATCTAGCTTAGTTAGAATAATTCCTGTAACATCTGTTGTTTCTTTAAATAATTTAGCTTGGTTTAAAGCATTTTGTCCAGTAGTTGCATCTAATACTAGTAAGACTTCATGTGGAGCTTCGGGAATTTCTCTAGTCAATACTTTCTTCATCTTAGACAATTCATTCATTAAGTTGACTTTATTTTGTAAACGCCCTGCTGTATCAACAAATAAAACATCGTAATCTTCTTCTTTTGCTTTATGAACAGCTTCATAAACAACCGCTGATGGGTCACTTTTTTCAGGCTTTTTAACAATATCAACTTGATCTCTTTTTGCCCATTCATCTAATTGTTCAATTGCACCTGCTCTAAAAGTATCGGCTGCAGCTAGAAGGACTTTTTTACCATCCTTCTTATATTTATCTGCCATTTTTCCAATAGTAGTAGTCTTTCCAACACCATTAACACCAACAAATAGAATTACAGTAGGACCATTTTCAGCCATATTAATTTCAGTTGACTCATTATTACCAGCTTGGTCATAAATATCAATCATTTTTTGAATAATAACATTTTGAACATCTGATCTATTTTTGGCATTTTGTAGTTTAACTTCATCCCTTAATTGATCTGTTAAGTTAACCGCCATATCAAAACCAACATCAGATTCAATTAAAGTATCTTCTAAATCATCAAAGAAATCTTCATCAACTGATCTAAAATTAGCAAATAAACGATTTAATTTTTCACCAAAGGTAGATCTAGATTTTGATAGTCCTTCTTCAAATTTATCAGACTCTTGTTCTTGTTCTTGTTCTTGTTCTTCAGAATGATTTTTAGAGGCTAAATTGTCAACCCCTTCAGAGCTTGCTTTGTCGATATTATCTAAATCATTATTTATATCTGAATCTTTTTCTTCATTATGTTTTGATTGATATTCATTAGTTCTTACATCATATTTAGACTCATTATCATTATTTGATTCTTGACTATCATTTTCTGAAGAAGATGTTTGTAACTCATTTGTTTGCTCTTCATTTTGTTCTTGTTGTTCTCTTTTTTCTTTATCTTTTTTAGATCTGCGCTTAAATATATCAAATAAACCCATAACTTTAATCCTCCATTGAACTAAATTTATTTAAATTAGCTGATACAATTTCTGAAACACCTGAATTTTGCATTGTAACACCATATAATGTATCTGCATACATCATAGTTTCTTTACGATGAGTAATAACTATAAACTGAGTAATTAAATCTAATTTGCTCATATAATTAGCATATCTATCAACGTTCTCTGCATCAAGAGCTGATTCAGCCTCATCTAAAATACAGAATGGAACTGGCTTTACCTTTAAAACAGCAAATAATAAAGAAATAGCAGTTAAAGCTTTCTCACCGCCTGAAAGTAGAGACATATGTCGATACTTTTTACCAGGTGGTTGCGCCATGATTTCAATTCCAGTAGTTAGCAAATCTTTTGGATCGGTCAATATTAATTTTGCTTTTCCACCACCGAATATTTCAGTATAAACAATACTAAATTGATCAGCAACTTTATCAAAAGTATCTTTAAATTTAAGTTTAACAGTATCATCTATTTTATGCATAGTTTCTGTTAACTGCTTGCTCGAATTCTTCAGATCATCTGATTGATTAACCAAAAATTTATAGCGTTCAGATACTTCTTTGTATTCTTCGATTGAAGATATATTAACGTTTCCTAATTTACTGATTTTTTTATTAATGACTTTGATGTCATTTATAATTTGTTGATAAGATTTCAATATTTGTAATTGCTTAATTTTATTGGAATTCATCTTATATTTATCTATCAGTTGATTTCTTAGTTTATTAATATGTTCATTCAATTGTAAATGACTATTAGATAATTTATTATATCGACTATTTATATCAATGTAAGATTTCCTATTACTATCCAATTTTTGATCATTAATATTAATTTTTGACTGAATATTATCGATGTCATTATTACACTGAGATAAATCTTCTTTATTTGAGGAAATTAATAACTTTAAATTTCTTATTTCATGTGAATTATCTTTTTCACTCATGCCAATATTAATTTCATCTTGCAAGTTGATTATTAAATCTTTTGTTTTATTAATATTATCAGTAATTTGATCTAATTTTTCAATATTATCAGCTTGCTTATCACGAAAATTATTAATTTTTTCTTTATAAACAGCCAATTTTGCTTTGTCATTATTAATTTTATTATTTAAATCATTTTTTAAAGAAGATAAGGTGTTAATTCTTTCTTTAATATCATTAGATGATCTTTGATTAATTAACAATTTTTTATCTAAATCAGATTTTATATTCTTACTATTCAATTTTTGACTTTCATAATCATCGTTTTCATTATTAGACATCAACAACTCTATAGATTGAATATCTCTATTCTTTTGCACTAATAACTTTTCATTAAAAGAATTATCATTTTTATAATTCTTAATTTCATTAGATAAATCGTTTATTTTGTTATCTAATGTATCTATTTTATTCTTAATGATACTTTGTTCTTTTTCTTGTTTTGGAATGCTTTTTTCAATAACTTGTATATCATTTTTAGAAGCAGATAATTTATTTTTTAAACTAGATAATTTATTTTTTTGAGCTAATATTCCATCATAATGTTGTTTATTTTTTCCACCAGTTATTGAGCCACCAGCATTAATGATTTCACCATTCAACGTAATAATACGATTAGTGTGATGAATAGAATTACTTATATCAGTTGCCGAATTTAGATCCTTTGCAATGATAACATTTCCCAATAAATGCTCTTTAATAACACCTAAATTATTATCAATAGATACTAAATCAGAGCCAATACCTATAAATCCAGGATTTTTTTTACATAAATCTAATTTATTTGAATTAATAAACCTTCTGGATAAACTATCTATTGGCAAAAACGTTGCCCTGCCTAGATGATTTTTATTAAGATAATTTACAGCAGACTTAGCATCAGTATTATTTTTAACAATAATTTGTTGTAATTGACTACCTAATGCTGTTTCAATAGCTAAAGAGTTAGCTTTATCAACAACTAAATAATCTGAAACTGCTCCGTATATACCATTTAATTGACTTTTTGCATTAAGTACACTTTGAGATCCACGATAAAAATTAGAGTGATTACTCTGTAAATTTTTTAAACTATTAAATTGAATCTTTAAATTTTGATATTTTTCTAAACATTGATACCAATGAGATTTGCTTTGCTTTAGTTTATTATCAATTAAAATTAATGTTTTTTTACTATTATCATATTCACTTTTTAAATTGTAATATTCAGATTTTAATAAATTGATACTTGAATTATTACTCTTCATTCTTTTATTAATTTCAGTTAAATCAGCTTTAGCATCGTTCAGGCGGCGCTTTTGATTAATATTTTGAACATCATTTTGTTGTCTTGATTTTTCTAAATATCTTTTTTTATTATTTAAATCTGATATCTTTTGCATTATGTTTAAATATTCAGATTTTAAATCATCTTGTGTTTTATTTTTATCATCAATTTCTTTATTGATATCATTCAAGCTGTTATGACTTATATCATCTTCAATTTTTCGAGAATGCTTTAATAAATTTTCAATTTCTAATTTATGATTATTCTGCCTAGACTGTAAATCAGCCTTTTCTTCTTTTAGAGAATTTAAATATTTTTGTTTTTCATTTAAATCTCGTTTTTTAAATTTTAAATCTTGTTCAGATAAATTTTTTTCTCCAGAAATTTTTTCTAACTTTTGAGAATTAACTAGTAATTGACCTTGTAAACTTTCTTTAAAATTTAGTTTATTTTCCAGTTCTTTTTTATACATATCAATCTCATTAGACAATTCGTCTATTGAAATATTTAGACTGTTTTTTCCAGCTCTAACTTTATCTAAACTAATTGTGTTGTTATTATCTTTATCCAAATAATTTTTCAATTCTAAAACTAATCTTTGTAATTCAAGGCCTTCTAATTTATGTTTATTTTTTAAATATTCATTAGCATTTATACTTTGTTCTTTTAAAGAATCATTTCTATCTTTCAACTCATAAATAATATCTTCAACACGATCTAAGTTTTCTTTTGTTTGATTAAGTTTTAAGTTAGCATCATGTTTTTGATGTTTATATTTAAACACTCCAGCAGCGGTTTCAATAATAGAACGCCTTTCTTCCGGCTTACTATTAAATATTTTTTCAATATTGCCTTGTGAAATAATAGAAAAGGAACCAAGGCCCATTCCAGTATCCATAAACAAATTATTAATATCCTTCAATCTACATTCTTGATTATTGATTGAATATTGACTTTCACCGTTTCTAAAGAGTTTTCTAGCAATTATTATTTCAGAATAAGAACTATTAATATATTGATCTGTATTATCAAGTGTTAACTTTACTTCAGCTCGATTTACAGCTTTATGTGTACTAGAACCTGAAAAAATAATATCTGGCATTTTAGTTCCACGAAGAGTCTTAGCTGACTGCTCACCTAAAACCCATCTAATGGCTTCAATGATATTACTTTTACCGCTACCATTTGGACCGACTATTTCGGTTAAACCATTATTAAAATTAATTTTTGTCTTATTAGCAAAAGATTTAAAGCCAATAATTTCTAATGATTTTAACTTCAAATTTAATTCCCCGTTCTAAATCTTAGATTATTCTAAGTATTGTTTTAAAGCTTTTTTAGCTGCACCTTGCTCAGCATTTTTCTTAGAATGGCCTTCTCCAACACCCTCTTCTTTATCATCAATAGTAACTGAAACTTTAAACCTACGGTCATTATCTGGACCATTTTCATCTAACAAATGATATTCAATTTCAACAGGTCCATTTTGTTGAGCCAACTCCTGTAATTCAGTTTTGTGATCAAAAAATTCATCAAACCAGCCTTCATCTAATTTAGGGAAAATTACTTGATGACAAAACTTAACTACTGGATCCATTCCTTGATCTAAATAAACTGCTCCAATAAATGATTCAAAAATATCACATAATAGAGAATCTCGTTGTCTAGCATGTGCCTTTTCTTCACCCTTACCTAATCGAATATACTTATCAAAATGACATTCTCTAGCAAAGCTACTAAAACTATGCTCATTAACCATAGCTGCTCTTAGTCTTGTTAATCTTCCCTGTGGTAATTTAGGGTATCTTTTAAAAATATAATCTGATACTACCAGCTCATAAACAGCGTCACCTAAAAACTCAATTCTTTCATAAAATTTTAAATTTTTGCCAGGATGTTCATTTACATATGATGCTTGAGTAAAAGCTTCATCTAATAAAGATTCATCATGAAATTTAATTCCAAATTTTTTTTCCAACAAATGATCGAATTCTGCTATCATTTAAATTTCCTCCATACTAATTATTAAAAACAATAAAAAGCGATTACCCTTGAGTAATCGCCTTAAAAATTATCTATTTATTGTCTGAATTGGACATTACATAGTCTACAGCTTCGTCAATGGTTTGAATCTTTTCAGCATCTTCATCTGAAATTTCAGTATTAAAAGTGTTTTCAAGATCTAAAACAAATTCAACAAAATCAATTGAATCGGCATCTAAATCTTTTTGAAAGTTTAAACTACCTTTAATTGAATCACGATCAACACTAAATTGATCTGCAACCATATCGGAAATTTTATTCAATACTTCTTCTTTGTTCATTTGGCTTTCCTCAAATCTATATTAAATTAGTAATTAAATTATACCAGATTTATTTATTTTTAGCATTTTGTTTAATTTCTGACATCTTATCTGAATGTTCATCAAAATATGAAACAACATTATCAATGGTTTTAGAATCAATCATTGATTTAATTTGAAAGATTGTATTTTTAATGGTATTAGCTCTACTACTTCCATGTGCTTTAACAACAGGTGCTTTAGTTCCCATTAAAACAGCACCACCATATTGAGAATAATCCATTTGTTTACCAATTTTCTTAAATGTAGGTTTTAACATTAATGCCCCAAATTTTGATCTTAAACCAGCAGACATAATGTCTCCCTTAATTAGGGTTAATAATGATAAAGCAGTTCCTTCAATTGCCTTTAATGCAGCATTACCAGTAAAGCCATCAGTAATAACCACATCAGCAGCACCATTTAACAATTCTCTAGATTCAACATTACCAATAAAGTTCAAGTTATCATCTTTAGATAATAACTCATTAGCTGCTTTATGCAAACTATCACCTTTATCAGCTTCTGTACCATTATTTAATAGTCCAATTCTTGGATTTTTAATTTTTCTAACATTTTCGGCATAATACTTACCCATAAATGCGTATTGATATAAATTAAATAATTTAGATTCAGCATTAGCACCAACATCTAGCATCACAAAATTATCATGTTCTGGATCATTAACGATTGGTAAAGTAGTAGCTAGTCCCGGTCTATCAATACCTTTAATTCTACCTATAATAAATAAGCCAGCAGCTAAAATGGCTCCAGTATTACCAGCAGAAAAGAAAGCATCAGCTTCATGATCTTTTACTGATTGTGCAGCCATATCTAAACTAGAATTTTTCTTCTTCATTACTGCTTTAACTGGTTCTTCAGCCATTTCAATTACTTCATCAGACTGAACTAATTCTATTCTTTCTTCACTTTCGATTAGTGGTTTAATTTTATCAGTTTGTCCAAATAGCTTAAACTCAATATCTGGATATTCATTTCTGGCTAATTCAACACCCTTAACCACTTCTGTTGGTGCATAGTCTCCACCCATAGCATCAATTGCAATTTTCATCTTGTTTCTCCTTTAATTAATCAAAAATTTTTTATTATTTTCACTAACATAATTAAATAATTCATTATATTGATTTTTCCAATCTTTTTGGCTAACAATTTGAATAGCTTCTTGTTGTGCAATATTCAGCATTGTTAAATCAGCAATCGGATCGCCAACCTTAAAGTCTGGAACTCCAGATTGAGCTTTGCCCATTACATCACCAGGACCTCTAAGTTCAAGGTCTTTTTGTGAAATAATAAATCCGTTATTACTATCCACCATTACATTCATTCTTTTAGTACCAACCTCAGTTTTAGGATCTGCTACTAATAGACAATATGATTGGTGATTTCCACGACCAACTCTTCCTCGTAGTTGATGTAGTTGAGCAAGGCCAAAATGATCAGAATTAAATACAATCATCATTGTTGCATTACTTACATCAACACCAACCTCGATAACAGTTGTTGAAACTAAAATTTGCAAATTATTATTTTGAAATTCACCCATAACATTATTTTTCTCATCATCATTCATTTGTCCGTGTAACAGGCCTACTTGATATTTAGGTTCAAAAATATCCTTAAAGTTTTCATAAATATTAACTGCATTTTTCATATCAACTGCTTCTGATTCTTCTACCAAAGGAGTAACAACGTAAATTTGTTCTCCAGATGATAATCTATCATTGATAAAGGGCAAAACAGATTTAAACTGATTTTCTCTTATCCAAGAGGTTTTGACTGGTTGCCTTCCTGATGGTAATTTATCAATTATTGATACATCCATTTCACCGTAAGAAGTAATTGCTAAGGTTCTAGGAATTGGAGTAGCTGTCATCGCTAATATGTTAGTACCCTTGCCCTTTTGGCGTAATTTTTTTCTTTGATTTACACCAAAACGGTGTTGTTCATCAATAATAGCTAATCCTAGATTATTATATTCAATATTGTCTTGAATTAATGCATGCGTACCTATTATCAAATTAACTTCTCCATCTTTTATCCTAGGTAACAACTCTTTGCGCGCAGATAATTTAGTGTTACCGGTTAATAATGACACATTAACACTAGTATTTTCAAACAATTTAGCTAATTTATTAGCGTGTTGTTCAGCCAAAATTTCAGTTGGTGCCATCAATGCAGCTTGATAACCAGCATCAATACAGGCATATATTCCTAATACGGCAACAATAGTTTTTCCGGAACCAACATCTCCTTGTAATAATCGATTCATTTGACGATTGGATTTCAAATCAATAAAAATTTCATTAATAACTCTTTTTTGTGCATCAGTCAGTTTAAATGGTAATGTTTTAATAAATTCATCAACTTTGTTTTGATTAAATTTAATCGATAGCCCTTTATTTTGACTAATAGACTTTAAGTTTTGTAAACGCATCTGAAATAAAAAGAATTCATTAAATTTAGCAGTTCGACGAGCTAAAATAGCTTCTTTTTTTGTTTTAGGAAAATGCATATCATGAATGACTGTTTTAAAATCTTCTAATCTATATTTCAATCTTATTGAATCGGGGATAATATCCACAATATAATTTTTATATTCATCATATGCTAATTTCACTACTTCTTTAATTGTACTCTGCCTTACATGCTTATTAGTGGGGTAAATAGAACTCATTTGATTACTATCATTGGACTGCAAAATTTTAATCCCCGCCATCGATGAACGATTTTTATCAAATCTACCATATATTAAAACTTCTCTACCAACAGATAGCTGTTTTTTTAGCCACGGCTGATTAAAAAAAGTTATTTTTACTATATCATTATCAATTAAAAATCTAATGTTTAATATATTTCTTCTACGACCATAATGAACAATTGTTGGCTCAGATGCAATCGTTCCTTTTAAAGTTACTTTTTCTTGATCAACGATATTATTAATGTTTTTAACCTCAAAATCATCATATCTAAATGGATAGTATGATAATAAATCAAAAACACTATTAATATTAAGTTCCGATAACGATGCTTGTTTTTTAGGGCCAACACCCTTAAGCACTGAAACATTATCTTTTAAACTTTTCAAAAAATCAACTCCAAGTCAAGAAATTAATAAATAAAAAAACCGGAGTAAACTCCGATTGATTTATTCTACTGAAACTAAGAATGGATAAACCGGTTGATCTCCTTCATGAACTTCAATTTCAAGATCAGAATCGATTTTTTCTAACTCAGACTTTACTTTGTTGGCTTCTTTTTCATTAGAATCATTACCATAAATAATGGTAATAACTTCACTATCTTCATCTAACATTTTTTGAACCATTTGGACGGCAGTATCAACAGAATGTTTCCCGGTGATTTTAATATCACCGTCAACAATCCCCATAAAATGACCTTTTTTAATATCAACACCATTTATATTAGTATCTCTAACAGCATAAGTAACTTCTCCACTTTTAACTGTATCTAGCATATCTTCCATTGCATCAATATTTTCATCTAATGAAGCATTGGGGTTAAATGACAAAACAGAAGTAAGGCCTTGTTGTAGAGTCTTAGTATGCACAATTTTAGTTGGTATATCTGCCACCTCGGTTGCTTGTTCAGCTGCCATAAATATATTCCCATTGTTAGGCAATATAATAGCTTTTTTAGCGTTACTATTATTAATAGCATCAACAATATCCTTAGTACTAGGATTCATTGTCTGTCCACCCTTAATAATATTAGTAACACCTAAGCTACGGAATAGCTCTCCTAATCCATTTCCAGAAACAATTGAAATAATTGCTGTGTCTTTAGGTGTATTATCTTCAGATTTTTTCTCATCTTTTTCAATAATATCTTCTTGTTGTAGACGCATATTATCAACTTTAACATTAGCTAAATCTCCAAATAATTGCCCCCAAGCAAGCACCTTACCGGGATGTTCTGTATGAACATGAACCTTAACAATTTCATCATCATTAATAACTAATAAAGAATCACCTAATTTAGCTAAATATTCATAAAATTTATCATAATCAAAATTATATTTAACTTGTTTCCCACGTCCAATTCTAACCATTATTTGTGTACAATAACCATACTTAATATCTTCAGGGTTCAACTTACCCTGTGCACTTTCATCGCTTTGTTCATGATTAGCATATATCATTTGACTCATTTCAGCAGAATTAGGTTGGTGACTTTCCTCTATTTTTCTGTTATTCAATACATCACTAAAAGCTTTAATTACAAAAAATAATCCTTGACCACCAGAATCAACTACGCCTACCTGCTTTAAGACATCTAATAAATCAGGAGTTGATTTTAAAGCAACATCGGCTCCATTAGTTAAATCATCGAATAATTCTGCTAAATCTTTTTTATTAGAATCTTTTCCAGCTTGAGCAACGCCTTTAATAACAGTCAAAATTGTTCCTTCAGTAGGTTTCATTACAGAGCCATAAGCAATTTTAGCACTATTAATAAATGCACTAACAATATCATCAGCATTTAATTCTTTCTTATTTTCAACAGATTTAGAAAATCCCCTAAAAATTTGTGAAAGAATAACTCCAGAGTTACCCCTAGCACCCATTAATAATCCTTTAGCTAATGACTTTGATAAATCACCAACAGATTCACTATTATCTTGATTAACATATTTGGCACCACTAGCAAAAGACATACTCATATTTGTCCCAGTATCACCATCAGGTACCGGAAATACATTTAAGGAATTAATAAATTTAGCATTATTATTTAAAGTTATAGATGCTGCTTGTACCATCTGATTAAATTTTTCACTTGTTATATTTGAAACAGACAACTACAATAAACCTCCTCCGATTAATCATAATCAATTAATTATTAGTCTAAGACTCGAACCCCTTGAACAATAACATTGACTGCATTGGCAGAAATGCCAAGCATAGTTTCTAAATTGTACTTAACTTTTGACTGAACATTTTTACAAACTTCTGAAATTTTTGTTCCAAAACTTACAATTATATTTACATCAACAGAGATACCATTATCATCTTGACGAACAACAACACCTCTTGCATAATTATCTTTTTTTAAAATATCATTAACATTATCTCTAATTTGATTTTTGCTAGCCATTCCAACAACTCCGAAGTTATCAGTAGCAGCTCCACCAACAACAGTAGCAATGACATTATTATCAATATCAATTAATCCATGTTTTGTTTTAATTTTTACGGCCATAACCATAGCCTCCTTAGAAGATAAATTTTCTAATATATTCGATATATAATATTACCACAAGTTTAAAAAAAGCTAAAGGGTTGTTATTATAAAAGGGTTTAAACTGTCAAGTATAATTCCTTGAAAGAAAAACATTGCAAATACGCGATTAATATGCTAAATTATTAGAGTGAGATGTAATAAAAGCAACGCTTTTGAGAAATCATTAAAAGGAGGAATTTACCAATGGCTAAAGATTTTATTAATGGTAAAAGAACTCATTATGGTAACAAACGTTCCCATGCTTTGAATTCTTCACGTCGTAGCTGGAAGCCAAACCTACAAAAGGTTAATATTCTTGTAGATGGCAAACCTAAAAAGGTTTGGGTTAGTACCCGTACATTAAAATCAGGTAAAGTTACTCGTGCCTAATTATATTCAGCTTGGCTCATTGGCCAAGCTTTTTTAATATAAAAAAACGATGTCTATTTATTATAGACATCGTTTTTTATATTTTATAAATCTTTACTTTGAATAACGCTTAAAATACCCTTATCAAAAGAGAAAGTTGCGCTTGATTCAATGAATTCATTACTAGCAAAAGATATAGGTCTAGAAACATGATAATTATCCAAAGTATACTTAACATCATTTAAAGTTAGATTCATTTCATTTAATGGTAAATAAGCTAAATATTTTTTGTCTAATTCTTTTTTTATTGTATGATTACCCGGTAAAAAATAAGAAATAGTATTTTGATTATCTATAATTCTAATTTTTTCAACAATATTTTTATATCTTGGTTCAGTAATCATTAAAAAGTTAGATAAAAAATGATCTAGTCTTCCACCAGTTGCTCCATATATGTTAATTATATCAGCATTTAACTCTTCATTAGCTATTTTCAGAGCTAATTGGGTATCTGTATCATCTTTGATTGGATTAAAGGTTCTTAAATCCTTAACATTTTTCTTAACAATTGATAACTCTGCATCATTCATTGAATCATAATCACCAATAGACACAATTGGATTAATTCCCATTTCAATTAATCTAAAGCTCCCACGGTCTACGCCAATCCAGTTTTCTTTAATGTTCCCTACTTTTAAATTATTAGGCCATAAATAAGTGGGACCACCTACTAGTAAATTAACAACTTTCATAATTATTTAGTAGCATCCTTAATAGCCTGAACTTTTGATGAAGGTTTTTCATCATTAAATACATATGAACCAGCAACGGCAACAGTGGCACCAGCATCGTAAGCAGTTTTAACAGTTTCGTTATTAACTCCACCATCAATTTCGATATCAAATGAGTATCCTTCACTCTTCTTCAAGTCATTTAATTGCTTAATTTTTTTAACAGTTTCAGGTAAAAATTTTTGGCCACCAAATCCAGGATTAACAGTCATCACTAATACTTGATCAACCATATATAGTACTGGCTTAATAGCTTCTACTGGTGTTCCAGGATTAATAACAACTTCAGCTTTTACACCTTTATTTTTAATCATTTGTAAAGCTCTATGAATATGTGGAGTAGCTTCCACATGAACACCAATTAAATCTGCACCATTGTCAGCAAATTCATCTACATATCTTTCAGGATTTCTTACCATCATATGAACATCTAAAAACAAATTTGAAATTTTTCTAATTTGTTTAACCCAACCTGGTCCATATGAAATTGAAGGTACAAAGTCCCCGTCCATTACATCAATATGTAAATATTCAGAATTTTGTTCAACTTTATTAATATCTCTTTCTAAATTTAAATAGTCAGCACTTAAAATTGATGGAGCTACTTTAATCATAAATATTTCCTCATTTCTTTTTATTATAAACTGGTTTTTTATTTTTTAACATTCCATATAACTGTAAATAATTATTATAACGTTCGTGAGACAATTTATTATCATTTAATAATTTTTTTATTTCACAATTAGGTTCATTTATATGAACGCATCCCCTAAATTTACATTTATCAGCATTTCTTTTAAATTCAGGAAAATAATTTCTAAGTTCATTAGATCTAATATCAAACGTATCATAAGATGAAAATCCAGGAGTATCAGCCACTAAACCACCATTAATTTTAAGAAAGCTAACCTTCCTAGTCGTATGTTTCCCACGATTCAAAGCTGCAGATATTTTACCAGTTGGCAATCTTAAACTGGGAGAAATCTTATTCAACAATGTAGATTTACCAGAACCTGTCTGTCCCATAATTACGCTAACTTTATTTTTGAAATAATTATTTAAGTCATTTAAAGCTTCACCGTCATTTTCACCGTCAGACATAATAACATTATAACCAATATTGTGATAAGTTAACTTAATATTATTAAAGTAATTTAAACTATCATTATCTAATAAATCTACCTTAGTAAAATAAATGATTGGTTTAATATTGCTAATTTCCAAAGCAACTAATTGACGATCCAATAAATTACTAGAAAATTCTGGGTTAACAGTCGAGGTTACTACAACAGCTTGATCGATATTAGCTATTGGCGGTCTTACCAATGAATTCTTTCTTTCAAAAACCTTAAGTAAATATCCCTCTGTTGCAGAATCTGATTGAAACTCTACCTCATCACCTACTAATGGGGTAATTTTACGTTTTCTAAAATTACCGCGGGCACGAGTTCTATATATTTTATTATCACTTATAATATCATAGAATCCACTAAGGGATTGAAATATCTTTCCTTTTGTCAATTAATCACCTCAATTTTTATTTCATAATTAGTTTACCATCCCGATATATTTCATATCTTGATTTTTCATTTGATTTTAAATTATATGGGATATATATATTAGTATCTTTATGAATATATATGCTTTCATAGAATGAAAGTCCATTACCGTTAATATTAGAATAAACAGTAATTTTGTTGCCATTTAAGTTATTAGTTCTTTTATATGGAATCCTTAATGACAATTTAAAACCATGATTTAAGTTTACACCACTTGTGTTTCCCTTTGAAACCCAAATTTCAACATTATAACCACTTTTAATTTTTAAACCATCAATAGGATTTTGTTGATAAACAACTCCAACTGGATCATCTGTAGTATTCTCATAATGAAATTTAGCATTTAAATGTTTATCATTTACATATTTTTTGGCTTGTTCTTCATTCATTCCTATTAAGTTTTTCATTGTAAATGATTCACCATATTTTGATACAACTAAATTCAATACTTTGTTTTTAGGATTAACCTTAGTATTAGGTAAAATGCTTTGATTTAAAACATGATTAGGCATGAAATAATCATTGTAATTATAAATGCTTTTTACTTTAAAACCCATCTTTGATAGTTTTATATAAATTTTGTCATATTTCTTACCAACATAATTGTCCATTTTAACTACCCCTGTGCCATTACTAACAATTAATTTAATACCAGAATGATTTAATAATTTGGTTTTAGCGTTAGGCTCTGTTTTAATAACATGATTATAAGGGACTTTGTAGTTATTTTGATAAATAATTTTTGTTGAAAGTAATTTCGATTTTTTAATATTTCGTTTTGCATTTTCAACTTGCATGTTAACAACATTTGGTACAGTCACTCTAGAAAACAAAGTTAAGTGCAATATAATTATAATCGTAATAATAAATAACAAAAAAACTGTAATCAAAAAGAATAGCTTTGTATTTTTATTATTATTCAAAGCATTCATTTTAGAACTATCTTTTTTTAAGGCTTCAAAATTTAATATTTTGGTTTCATCATCATCGATTAATTTTTTATTATTAGCTTTAAAAAATAATTTGGCTTCATATTTTCTATTAGGATCCAAGGAGGTCTCTAAATCTTTTTTCATTTCTAGCACACTACTATAACGGTCTTCAGGCCTTTTTGCTGTAGCCTTTAATACAACATTTTCTAATGATTGGGGAACTTTAGTATTTTTATCAATTATTGAGGGAATGTTATTACGAGAATGTTGCATAGCAATGTTAACCGGAGAATCGCCACTAAAAGGAACTTTTCCTACCAATAATTCATATAAAATGATTCCTAAAGAATAAATGTCTGATTGCCTAGTAATTGACTTCCCTAGTGTTTGTTCAGGTGAGATATAATGAATCGAACCAACAATAGAGCTGGTTCGAGTTAATGGCAATAAATCAGTAATAACAGCAATTCCGAAATCAGTTATTTTAATATTTTTATTTTTATTAATTAAAATATTCTGCGGTTTTAAATCACGATGAATAATACCATGATCATGTGCTATATTAACTGCATCAAGCACTTGACACATAATATAAATAACAGTTTTTAAATCAATTGGATAATTATTTTGAATATATTTTTTTAAATCAGATCCTGAAACATATTCCATAACCAAATACTGCATATCATTATATTTACCAACATCGTAAAATTTAACAATATATTTACTGTTCAATTTATTAATAGCTAATCTTTCATATTTAAAATGTCGTTGAGCTTTTTTACTGTGTTGAAAATCAAGTCTTATAATTTTAATGGTAACCAAACGTTTAGCCTTATTATCATTAGCTAAATAAACGTTAACCATACCACCTTCACCAATTTTGTTGATAATCTTATAACGATTATTTAGCACAGTACCGTTTTTCATAGATTATCACTTCCTAGGGTGTTTTTAATAATGACTACAGATATATTATCATTACCACCATTATCATTGGCTTCTTTTATTAAATCATTGGCTATTTTATTAACAGATGAATTTTGATTAAGCTTATAATAAATATCTAAATCATTAACCATATTAGTAAGACCATCACTGCATAATAGAACAATATCGTTTGTTGATAAATTTATTTTAGAAATATTGGTATCAGCATCACTGGATACTCCTAGGCCTTTAACAATAATGTTTTTTAAAGCAGAATCATTAGCATCTTTTTTAGATAATTCACCATTTTTAATTAAAATATTGACGTAAGAATGGTCTACAGTAACTTGATTAAGCTCATTATTATGAAGAACATAACACCTACTATCGCCTAAATGAGCAACCAAGTATTGATTACCAAAAAATAATGCAATTACGATTGTTGTTCCCATTTTATCTAAAGAAAAATGTTCTTCTGATTTGATCATTATCTGATTATTAATAATTTTAAATTGTTTTTGAATCCAATTTTCAACAGCTTTGATTGAACTAATAGTATATTTTTTAAACGCATTTCCTAATAAATCAACAGCCATTTTTGATGCTACATCACCACCACGATTTCCTCCAATTCCATCAGCTAAAACCGTAAGTAAAGCACCCTGATGGTTATAAAAATAGCCTACACAATCTTCATTTTTATCTCTAACTTTACCAATTGATGATTTAGCAATTATTTGCATAATATCTCCATTATTTTTTAATCAAATTACATACAAAGAATCCATCTGATTCATAATCATCAGGATAAATTTTTAAATATTTATTATTTTTTTTTAAATTTAATAATGTTTTTGTAGGTACTAGTTCAAAATTTTCATTTAAAGCTAGGAATTTATCAATAACATCACTATTTTCCTGATTTAAAATAGTGCAAGTACTATAAACAAGTTTGCCACCACTCTTTAATTTTGAAGCGACAGAATTCAATATATCAAGTTGTATATCTGATAGATGATTAACATCAGATAATCGTTTTTCATATCTTATTTCAGGTTTTCTTCTAATTAGACCAATTCCAGAACATGGTGCGTCAATCAATATTTGATCAAATTGTTCATCTTTATATAATGAGTCTATTTTCCTAGCATCACAAGTTTCAGTACTTAGTACATCAGATACCCTTAAACGTTGTGCATTTTTTTCGACTTGTTTTAAACGTTTTTCATGTAAATCAAGCGCAAAGACATGACCACCTTGATTATAATCTAGTTTTTCAGCAATTTGAGTAGTTTTTCCTCCCGGAGCAGAACAAGCATCTAAAATCTGATAATTAGGTTTAATATCCATTGACTCAACAGGTAACATAGCGCTTTCATCTTGAATAGTCATTTTACCTGTCTTAAACAAATCACTATAACTAGCAGATTTATCAGTTAGAATCAAACCAGATTTTACTAATGAGCTATTTTTTACACCATAGCCTTCAGATTTTAATGCTTCTGATAAAGTTAATTTATCAATTAGTTTTGAATTAAATCTTACTGATTGTTTAGAAGGTTTATTAATACTTTCTAAAATAGAAATAGCTTTTTTATTTCCAACTTGTTGATTTAGCTCCTGAATAATCCATGGTGCAACGCTATATTCAATTGATAACTTTTTTATTGGATCCTGAATATCATTAAAAGATGGTAACCCATTTCTTTTTATTTGGTGTAATGTTCCAGTCACCATTCTTCTTATTCCATCATGGCCTAGTTTTTTCGCAATTTTTATAGATTCATTAAAGATAGCACGTTCAGGAATCTTATCTAAATAATACATTTGATAAATGGCACTATACAATAATTCCTTTACCCAAGCATCAGTTTTTTTAGGATTTTTTACAAATGAACTTAGATAATATTCTAAAGTTAATCGATGTTGAATTACACCATAGACAATATTAGTTAATAAACTTATATCACGGCTATCTAAATCGCTATGTTCAATTACCTGATTTAACTGTAAATTAGAATATGATCCATTAGATATTTTATTAAGTGTTTTTACTGCTAAAAGTCTGGGGTTATCTTTACTCATTAGTAATTACCTGTTCCTTTTCTTTAATACTTTGACCAGCTCCATTTAAATATGCTTTAATATTTTGTTTAGGTTTACCAGCTGGCTGCAATTCTAAAATTTCAATTATGGTACCACCACCACAAGCAATTTTTAAAGATTTTTTAGTTTTAGCAACTACTTTACCTGGTTCTAAATCAGTCTTTTCATCATTAATAATTTTAGTTTTCCAAATTTTTGTACGTTTACCTTTAAGAAAAGTAAATGCGCTAGGGTCTGGTCTTAGAGCTCTAACTTTACGATCAACTAAAAATGCAGTTTTAGTAAAATCAAGTTTTTCTTCAGAACGTTTAATGTTAGGTGAAAATACAACTTTGCTTTCATCTTGAGCTACCGGTTTAACAGTCCCATCAGCTATCTTAGGTAAAGTTTCTAATAATAACTTACTACCCAAAACACTTAATTTATCAAACATTGAAGCCGTATCATCTTGTTCTCCAATTTTAATAGATGCTTGAGATAAAATATCACCTGCATCCATTTTTTTAACCATATACATAATAGAAACGCCAGTTTTATCATCACCGTTCATAATGGAGTATTGAACAGGAGCACCACCACGATACTTAGGCAATAAAGAACCATGAACGTTTACTGCAGCTATTTTGGCAGCATTTAATAGCTTTGTAGGTAAAAATTGACCAAATGCAGCAGTAATAATAAAGTCTGGATGTAAATTAATAATGTTTTGCATTTCTTCACTACCACTAATTTTTTCTGGTTGAAATACATCAATATTTGCTTCTTTAGCAAATAATTTAACAGGTGATGCTTTTAAAACTCGTTTACGACCAAATGGACGATCAGGTTGGGTAACAACAGCTATAACATCATAACTTTCTGAATTTAATAAGTCTTTTAAGATTGGAACAGCAAAAGAAGGTGTTCCCATAAAAACAATTTTTTTCATATTTTATATACTTCCTTACATAAAGTTTAATGGATTAGGATCAATATTTACATACAGACCTTTTTGTGCATCTTTTTGATAATGCTGCAAAATATAATCTAAACAAGCATGTAAATTAGGCTCATTTTTATATTTAAGAATAATCTGATAATAATATTTATTCTTTATTCTCAAAATAGAACTAGGTGATGGTCCTAGCATAATTGTTTGATCACTTAATTTAGCTTTTAATATTTTGGATATTTCAAACATCTTTGCAGCAGCCTTGGATTCATTTATATCGCTAGCAGTTATTTTAACAGTAAAATAATATGGTGGATAGTTAGTTATATGCCTAATGTTCATTTCAGTTCGATAAAACTTTTCGTAGTCTTGTTGTTTAGACAACTGAATAGCATAATTATCTGGATTAAATGTTTGAATATAAACTAATCCCTCTTTTTCTGCACGACCTGCACGACCACTAACTTGAGTTAATAATTCAAATGTTTTTTCACTAGAACGAAAGTCGGGTAAATCTAATGATGTGTCAGCATTTAAAACCCCGACCAAAGTCACATTAGGAAAATCTAAACCTTTAGCAATCATTTGTGTACCCAATAGTACATCAGCATTGCCATGCCCAAATTTTTGTAAAAGTTGCTCGTGAGCACCTTTTCTTCTGGTAGTGTCAACATCCATCCTAATGATACGAGCATTAGGAATTAATTCTTGTAATTTTTTTTGTACTTTTTGTGTTCCTGTTCCATAATACCTAATTTTTTTATCATGACAATTAGGACAGCGGTATGGTATAGGTTCCTCATGGCCACAGTAATGGCACTTCATTGTTTTAGTATCCATATGCAAAGTTAATGAAATATCACAATTAGGACATTTTAATACAAAGCCACAATTTCTACACATTATAAATGAAGAATACCCTCTGCGATTCAGCATTAAAACCGTTTGTTCACTTTTATTAATACGATTTTTGATTGCATTTAGTAATTCTGAAGAAAAGTCCTCATCACCATTGTTAATTAATTCATTTTTCATATCAATAATTTTCACATTTGGTAGTGATTGATTATTAATTCGATGTGGTAATCTTATTAGCGAATAAACTCCTTTAGTAGCTCTTGCTCTTGATTCTAAAGAAGGTGTTGCACTACCTAAAATCACTGGACATTTGTAATATTTAGCACGCCATTTAGCAACATCCCTAGTATGGTAACGCGGGACATCATCCTGTTTATAACTAGAATCGTGTTCTTCATCCATAATAATTAATCCAATATTTTTTAATGGTGCAAATATTGCAGATCGTGCACCAACGACAACATCTGCTTTACCATTATTTATTCGGCGCCATTCATCATATTTTTCTCCATTAGATAACCCACTATGAAACATTGCAACTCTATCACCAAATCGACCTTTCACTCGATTAGCCATTTGTGGAGTTAAAGCTATTTCTGGGACTAACATCAATGCAGTTTTACCTATAGCTAATGCTTTTTGCATAGCCTGCAAATATACTTCTGTTTTGCCTGAACCTGTAACGCCTTCTAATAGAAAGACTTGACTATTATTATCATTAATCGAGATTCCTACTTGATCTACTGCATTTTTTTGGTCAACATTAAGTTTTAAAGGATAATTTTTTTTAACTGGTTGTTTATATGGATTACGATAAGCTTCCATTTGAAACTGGTTAAACCATCCTTTTTTTACAGCAGTTTTAATAGCAGATTCAGATATATCATAATTTTTACATAATTTTCTTTGTGAAATCGTATTATTAGGATAATCTCGAATATAATACAAAATATTTTTTTGCTTAGTAGCATTAGAACGTAATTCTGAAATTTTTTTATTAATTTCTTCATTTGAAATATTAGGCTTTAAGCCTAATATTTTTTTAGAATGCGCTTTATTTTTAACATTATATTTAATTTCAATCTTATTTTTCTTCTTTAAATTTAAAATTTTCCTTAATATGTCTTTATCAAACTCCTCTGGATTAAAATCTACAATTTTTGATTTACTAAATATTTTAGCAATCTGTTCATCATTAACATCATCAACTAATTTTAATTGCTTTTGATATTTAGCACGCATCACACTAGGTAACATAGTTAAAATACAACTAATTTGAAAAGAAAAAGTTTTATTAGCCATCCATTTTGACATCAATAATAGTTCATCATTTAAGACTGGCTCAAAATCCATAACACTGTCAATATTTTTTAAATTACCATTGAAACTACCATTAGGAATTATTTCCCAAACAATTCCTTGAACTTTACGACTACCATTTCCAAAGGGTACAATCACTCGCATTCCCGTTTCTAATTGTTCATTTAAGAATTTAGGAATTTGATAAGTATAAGGTTCATTAGTCTGCATAGTTGGTACATCAACAATTATTTTTGCTAAATTCAATATATCTCTTCCCTATTTATCAATTCTTTCACTAATAAGTTTTATTAATTTTTTTGAAATGTTTTTCTTGCTTTCAATATCAGTCTCACTAATTATCCCAGTATGATCAATAAAATAAACTTTATTATTATCACTATTAAATCCAGTATTATTTCCAGTAACATCATTGGCAACTAACATGTCAAGATTTTTATGCTTTAATTTATTTTTAGCGTTTTCAATCAGATTTTGCGTTTCTGCAGCAAACCCTACTACAAATTGATTAGATTTGGTTTTTGTGATTTCCTTTAAAATATCATTAGTCTTGGATAGGTTAAGAATCAAGTTATCATCATTTTTCTTTATTTTTTGGTTAGAATAAATAAGCGGCCTATAATCAGAAACTGCAGCTGCCATTATAAGAATATCCGATTTATTAAAGTTGTTTCTAACTGCTTTTTCCATATCTGCAGCAGAATTAACAGAAATTAATTTTGTTTTATTATTAGCAGACAATTTAGAAGGAGCGCTAATTAATGTAACATCTGCACCAGCATCAATAGCTGCATCTGCAATTGCATATCCCATTTTACCAGATGACTTATTACTTATATACCTAACTGGATCAATAGCTTCTCTAGTACCACCAGCAGTAACGATTAATCTTCTTCCTTTTAATAAATTACTATTGCTTAACTTATTTTCAAGCTTTTTTATAATTAGTTCTGGCTCAATCATTCTACCATTTCCGGAATAACCTTCAGCTAGATAACCTTTTGTAGGTGAAAAGATAGTTATACCATCATTCTTTAATGTATTGATATTCCTTATAGTAGCCGGATTATTCCACATATTATCATTCATTGCTGGTACTACAATTTTTTTGCCATTAGTTGCTAATAAAGTGGTACTAGCAGCATCATCAGCATTTCCGTTAGCTATTTTAGCAATAAAATTAGCAGTTGCTGGCGCAATAAGCGATACATCAGCCCATTTTGCAATATTAATATGGGTTATTTCCTTTTCATCTGGTTCTTCACTAATATTAGTGAATACTTTATTTTTAGTAAGCGTCTGAAATGCAAGCGGAGTAACAAATAGTTGTGCACTATCAGTCATTATAACTCTTACATTTGCACCCTTCTTAATTAAGTTTCTAGCCAAAGTTAGTGATTTATAAGCAGCAATACTTCCAGATACATATAATGCAACGTTTAGATTTTTAAACATTTTTACACCCCGATCATTATTTAATAATATTGTATCAAAAATTAGTTAACAAATTAAAAATAAAAACCTTTGCAATCAATGCAAAGGTTTTTAAAATTATTTTTCGATTCTTGTAAGTTCAACCTTACCAGCAGCAATTTCTTCAAAAGCTTTTCCAACAGGTTTTCTTGACTTATAATTATCTAATAATAATGGAGAACCGGATTCAATTTCATGAGCTCTTTTACTAGCTAACATAATTAATGAATATCTAGAATCGACTCTTTCAAGTAATTTATCTACAGATGGGTATAATAACATTAAGCTTCGTCTCCTAACGATGATAAATAATCTGGCATAACACGATTTACTTTAAGTCTTTCACTACTAATAATTGTTTGAATTCTATTAACAGCATTTTCAACTTTATCATTTAAAACAGCATAATCGTAGTTACGCATCATTTTAATTTCCAAAACAGCCTTCTTGATTCGCTTATTAATAACTTCCATATCATCAGTACCGCGACCAATTAGACGGTTTTTTAAAACTACTAGGTCAGGTGGAGTTAAGAACACAAATATCGCTTCAGGACAATTAGCTCTAACTTGCATTGCACCATTAACTTCAATTTCTAAGAAAACGTCATGACCAGCATCTAAAGTCTCATTTACATATTTTAATGGTGTACCATAATAATTGTCAACATACTTAGCATATTCAAGTACTTCACCATTCTTAATATGATTTTCAAATTGTTCCTTAGAAACAAAAAAATAATCTTTTCCATTAACTTCGCCTTCACGAGGCTTTCTAGTAGTCATTGAAATTGAATATTTAAAATCTACATTGGGCTGATTAAAAAGCGCTTTTCTAACAGTACCTTTACCAACACCAGAAGGACCAGAAAGGACAATTAACATTCCTCGTTTTGCCATTATAAAACCCCTTACAATTAAATAATATTATTACTATTATGGTCTATTTAAGTAAAATTTTCAAATTTATTTTTTCTCGTCATATGCTAAATTAAGCAACTCATTGGCATGTTCAATCGTCAGTTTAGTAACGGTAGAACCGGAAAGCATCCTAGCGAGTTCTTCTACTCGATCGTTGCTGTTTAATTTAACTAAATTAGTATTAGTTCGATTATTAGAAACTTCTTTTTTAATGAAGTAATGATGATCAGCCATTGCAGCTACCTGTGGTAGGTGAGTAATACATAAAACTTGTGATCTTCTAGAAATAGAAGAAATCTTATCAGCGATGGCTTGTGCCACTCTACCAGAAACACCGGTATCGACTTCATCAAATACAATAGAAGTAATTCCTTGAGAACTAGCAAAAACTGTTTTTAGGGCTAATAAAATCCTAGAAATTTCACCACCAGATGCTACTTTACTCAACGGTAATAGACTTTCACCTGGATTGGTCCGCATATAAAATTCCACATGTTCATTGCCAAACTGATTAAATGTTTTATTAGGTAATTTATTAAAAATTACTTTAAACTCAGTTTTTGACATATATAGATCAGATAACTGTTTATGAATTGCATTCTCTAATTCCACAGAAACTTTATGTCTAATAGAACTGATTTTTTGTGCTGCGTTCTCTAATTTATCATAATTATGATTATATTTTTCGGTAAGATTCTCACCGGTTTCCTTATCAGATTGCATAGAGGATAACTCATTTTTAACACTATCATAGTGTTGTAATATTTGTTCGATTGAATCACCATACTTACGTTTTAGTTCATAAATAACATTCAATCTTTCCTCAATTTCTTCTAATCGATTATCATCAAATTCTTGTAGATCAACTTGATCAGAAATATTATCGGATGCATCTTGTAATAAATAAAAAGCATCTTTTACACTATCTGATATTTCATCAAATTTAGAATCAACATCTTCGATTGATTGCATGGCATTCATCGCTTGACCAATCATGTCTAAGGGACTAATTGCATCATCACCATTAATTGAGCTAAATGATAGGTTTAATGCATCTACAATTTTTTGATAGTTTTGTAAATGATCACGTTCCTGAGATAATCTTTCTTCTTCTCCATTTGCTAAATTAGCATTGCCAATTTCATTTTCTTGGAATTGTAACATATCTAATCTTTGAGACCATTCCTTTTCATTATTACGCTTCTCTTTAATTAGTTTATTTAGATGATTATATTTTTCATAATAATAATTATATTCTTTTAGAAGTGGTTTCAAATCATTCTGTCCAAATTCATCTAATAATTGAACATGTTTATCTGGCTGCATTAAGTCTTGGCTATCATTCTGTCCTTGAATATCTACAACAGTGGATCCAATCTTTTTTAAAGTAGCAGTATTCACCAAAATACCATTTACACGACAAATATTTTTACCATTGCGATAAATTTCTCTTTGCAAAATAACACTACCATCACTATGATCAATACCAAGATCATCCAAGATCTTGTAAGTTAGTCCTTCTTGTGGAAAAACAAACAATCCTTGAATTAGCAGTTTATTACTACCATTTCTAATAAACTTTTGTGAGCCACGATTACCAGCTAATAGTCCGACAGCATCAATAATAATAGATTTACCAGCACCTGTTTCTCCAGTAAGCACCGTCATGCCAGATGAAAAATCTATCTCTAATTTATCGATGATTGCTAAATTACTTATTAATAAATTTTCTAGCAATTAAATAACTTCCTTTCAAAAATTATTAAATAAAACAAATCATCCTAAATTATCGGATCTTTCAATTGTATTGCTAATTGAAACACTAGAATCAATTGATGGATTATCATCAGATCTTAGATGTAATAAGAATTCAATATTTCCTTCTCCTCCTTTAATTGGAGAATAATCAAGTCCTTCAACTGAATAACCAGCCTTAATTGAGAAATTAATGATATCATCTAAAACTTCAGCATGAACTTTATGATCTCTAATAATTCCATGTTTACCAATTTTATCTCTACCAGCTTCAAATTGTGGTTTTACTAAAGCAACAACCTGTCCACCTTTTTTAAGAATATTTTTCAATGGTGGCAAAATTAAATGTAAAGATATGAAAGAGACATCAATTGAAGAAAATTCTGGCTGGCCATTATCAAAATCATCCAGTTTACTATATCTAAAATTAGTATGCTCCATTACCTTAACACGTGGATTTTCCCTTAATTTCCAAACTAATTGATTACTTCCAACATCAAGTGCATAGCTTAATTTAGCCCCATTTTGCAACATAACATCAGTAAATCCTCCAGTTGAAGATCCTATATCTAAAACAACTTTGTTGTTAACGTCTATATTAAAAGCTTTTAAAGCCTTAGCTAATTTTAGTCCTCCACGACTAACATATGGCATCGGTTTTCCTTTTAAATGAAGTTTAGTTTCATCAGAAATTTTAGTTCCTGGCTTATCTAACCTTTCTTCATTTTTTCCCAAAATTTCGCCGGCCATTACAGCTCTTTTTGCTTTTTCCCTAGTATCAAAAAGTCCTTGTTGAACTAAAAGTACATCAACTCTTTGCTTTTTCATTAATAAATTGCTCCTATTAACTAATTTTAAAATAAGTTAGAAATGCTGCTAATAAATCAGTATCAATTCCATAATTTTCTTTTATTTGATTAAGCGTCTTATGACTATGATCTAAAACTTTCTCTAGTTCTAAATATGAATTCTTCAGCCCTATTAAATTAGGATAAGTATTCTTTTTATTATCCTGATGCACTGGCTTACCAAGCTGCTTAGAAGTTGCAATAACATCTAAAATATCATCATATATCTGAAAAGCTAAACCATAGTCGTCAGCATAAGTAGATAAAAGAGTTTGTAAATTTTTATCAGCATTAGACATAATCGCACCAGCAGAAACAGCATAATTAATTAAGGCACCGGTCTTACCACGATGTAGCCTCTGTAAAGACGCTAAGCTTAAAGTTTTATTTTCAAATTCAATATCTGATGCTTGGCCAGCAACCATTCCACTAGGACCACTTGCTTTTGAAAGCATTAAAATAAGTTGTGATTTAATATCAATAGATAAATTATTATCAGCAACCCATTGGAAAGCCAATGAAAGTAACCCATCTCCAGCTAAAGTGGCCATTCCAGCACCAAATTTAACATGATTAGTAGGCATCCCTCGACGTAAATCATCATTATCCATAGCTGGTAAGTCATCATGAATTAATGAATATGTATGCAATAATTCAATCGCACAAACAGCTCTTAAATTATCATCATTTACATTTTGGTTTAAAGTTTTCATAGTTGCTAATGTCAATAGAGGCCTTAATCTCTTACCACCTGCCATCAATGAATAGTACATTGAATTGGCTAAAGTATTTTGATTAATATCTTTTGTTAAATTAGATTCTAAATAATTATTAATTTTAGGTACATTTTCATGTTCAAAATCATTTAGCATTTTTTCTAACATTATTTTTTATCACTTTCTGTTTTTTCAAAAGGAACTTCTTCATCATCACTTGTCATTTCTTTAGCAAGTGTATTTTCAGCATTTTTTAAAGTAGATTGAAGATCTTTTGTCAAACTAACTCCATTTTGAAACTCAGATAAAGCTTTTTCTAATGGAATATCTCCTTGCTCTAATTCATTTACAATTTGTTCTAGTTTTTGCATATTTTCTTCAAAGGTAACTTTTTCAGCCATTATTTTTGCTTCCTTTCTATCGAATTAACAGTTGCTTTTGCAGATCCATCTATTAGGTTAAGGTTTATTGTTGAATCTTGCTTTAAGTCATTAACACTTTTAATTACATTATTTTGTTCATCAGTTGTATAACTAAATCCTCTAGACATTGTTTTAAGTGGACTTAAATGATCTAATGATTCAATAATGTTGCTTAAATTATTTTGTTTATTTTTAATAATCAATTCAATGTTTCTTTGTAATTGTTGTTGTTTAATTTTTAACAATTGAATATTAGATTCAACTTGTTGTTTTGGAGAATTAAGTTTTAATCCATTACTTAATTGACTAAATTGTTTATCAAAATAATTAAATTTATTCTTCATATTATTAAATAACTTTTCACGTAAAGTATCTAAGCTTTGTAGATATGAATCATATAGTCTTTCTGGTTGTTTAAATATATATGATTCCTTAGCTTTATTTAATCTTTGATCAAGCACATTTAATATATTCTTAAATGCATTAAATATTCTAATCTCATATTTTTGCAATTCTGATAATACATCTGTTAACACAGGTACAGATAACTCTGCAGCTGCGGTTGGAGTAGCAGCTCTTACATCAGCCACTAAATCAGCAATTGTGGTGTCAGTTTCATGCCCAACAGAAGAAATAACTGGAATATCACTATCAAAAATAGCTCTAGCAACGATTTCCTCATTAAATGGCCATAAATCTTCAATAGATCCTCCACCACGTCCAATAATTAAAGTGTCGAATGTTCCCATTTGATTTACTTTTTTGATTTGATTAGAAATATCTGCAGCTGCTTCACTTCCTTGAACTACAGCTGGAAACAGTACAATTTGAGCAATTGGATATCTTCTTCTAGTAGTAGTAATAATATCTCTAATAACTGCACCACTAGGTGAAGTAACAACAGCAATTCTTTTAGGAAACTTGGTTATTGATTTTTTAGGAGCAGAAAACAAGCCCTCTTTTGAAAGTTTATTCTTTAATTGTTCATATGCTTGATAAAGTTCTCCAACACCATCTGGTTCCATATGATCAATATATATTTGATAATTACCAGTCTTTTCATACAAAGACACTCTACCAGTAACTAAGACCTTCATGCCCTCTTCAGGAGTGAATTTAACTTTATTAAATGCTGATTTAAACATAATTGCACTTATTTTTGAATTATCGTCTTTAAGACTAAAATATTGGTGAACTGGTCTCAATCTAAAATTAGATATTTCACCCGTTAAATATATTTTTCCTAAATAAGGATCACGATCAAATTTTTTCTTAATATAGCTAGTTAAATCACTAACTGATAAATAATCATTACTCATTATAAAGAGTCACTCCATTTTGTAAGTTCAACGGTTTGAGTCATTAATGTGCTAATTGTCATAGGTCCAACTCCTCCTGGTACTGGAGTAATATAGCCGGCAATTTCATAAACTTCTTGGTAGTCTACATCTCCAACTAATTTACCAGTTTCATCTAAATTTTGGCCAACATCAATAATTGTGGCACCTTGCTTCACATCATTTTTAGTAACCGTATGTAATTTACCAGTTGCTGAAACTATGATATCAGCATTTTTAGTATAGTCACTAACATTAGCATAATGATTTATTACACTAACTTCAGCACCAGCATTAATTAATAACGCTGCCATTGGTCTTCCAACAATTGTACTTCTACCAATTACAACTGCTTTTTTACCTACAAGCTCAATATTGTATTCATTTAGCATTTTCATGATACCTTTTGGAGTACAAGCAACTGGATAGTTTTCAGCTTCATTTAAAAATAACTTACCAGAATTAATAATTTGAAATCCATCAACGTCTTTCTTAGGGTTAATTTGCCCCATAATATATTTTTCATTAATATGTTTAGGAAGTGGAGATTGAATTAAAATTGCATTTATATCATTATTATGATTATATTCGTTTAAAACTTTAAGTAATTCTGTTTCTGTAGTTTCTTCTGGCAATTCTTTTACTATTGATTTTATACCTAATTGTTCAGCTTTTTTATGCTTACTTCTGACATATCTTTTACTAGCTTGATCATTTCCTACAATAATCACCGCTAAACAAGGTATAACTCCTTGTTTTTTCATTTTATTTACATTTGTTTTAGTATCTTCATTAAGTTTTTTTGCCAATAATTTTCCATCAATAATAGTTGCCATATAGAAACACCCCATTCATTTTATACTTATTTTAGCACATTAAAATTAATTTATGCATTAAAAAAATAGATTTGCAGTTAAGCAAACCTATTGTTTAATTATGAAATAGCATTAGATAAAACACCATTTACAAATTTACGTGAATGATCATCACTATATTTTTTTGTTAACTCTAAGGCCTCATTAATCGCAACCTTATTTGGAATATCACCTACATAATAAATTTCAAAAAAAGCCATTCTAAGGACAGCTAAATCAGTTTTAGCAATTCTATTAATTGACCATCCGGAAATAAGATATTCACTAATTTTATTATCTAAATCTTCTTTATGTTCTAAAACCCCATTAACTAATTCAAGATAATATGATGGAATTTCGTCTTGTGTTTTAGAAATAGCATGAAAGAAAAGTTCTTTATCCGTAGTATCATTTGCATTTATCGCAAATAAAGTTTGAAATGCAAACTCTCTTATTTTGTGTCTTGTAAAATTCACTATTGTTCACCCTTATTATTACTATCGTTATCATCAAATAAATTATTTGAATCAAATTTATCGTCCGTTTTTTCAGGAACAATTCCCTCTACATGAACATTAACTTCACCTAAGTTTAATTCAGTCATGAATAAGAGTTGTTGTTTTACTTGTTCTTGGATATTTAAAGCCACTTTAGGCACGGAAACACCATAATTTAAGTAAACATAAACATCAACAATTAATTTATCATTGTCAAAATTTAATTTAATTCCCTTACCAAATTCTTTTCTACCAAACAGTTCATTTACACTAGTGGCTAAAGAACCACGCATGCTGTTCACACCTTTCACTTGAACAGCAGCAATACTGGCAATTATTTCTAATACCCTTGGAGATATTTGAACATCTCCATTTTGATCACTTGAGTTTTTTAAAGCAATGTTATTTTCTTCTGCCATAAAGATTACCCCCAATCGAGTAATTAAGTTTCAAAAATTAAGCTCTTGAAATATAGCTTCCATCAGTAGTGTTAATAATTAATTTATCATCAGAATTAACAAAGAATGGAACTTGAACAATTAATCCAGTAGTCATTTTAGCTGGCTTGCTTCCACCAGAAGCAGTATTACCTTTAATACTTGGTTCAGTTTCTGCAACTTGAAGAGTAACAGTATTTGGAACTTCAATACCAATCACTTCATTTTCATATTGAACAATACTTACTTCCATATTTTCTTGTAAATAGTTTAAAGCATCCTTAATTTTGTCACCAGGAACAGTAAGTTGATCATAAGTTTCCATATCCATGAAAACATAACCAGAGCCATCTTCATATAAGTATTGCATAGTTCTTGAATCAATTTGTGCTTGTTCCATTTTAGCACCAGAACGGAATGTTTTATCTTGAACAGCACCAGTTCTTAAGTTCTTTAACTTAGAGCGAACAAATGCTCCACCCTTACCAGGCTTTACGTGTTGAAAACTAATAATACGCCAGATAGCATTATCAACCTTGATTGTTAATCCAGTTTTAAATTTAGCTGTTGAAATTACTGCCATAATTAAAATAATCCTCCTAATATTAACTAATTAAATAGTTATTTGTAGCACCATTACTTACTAATATTATAACATTATATTTTATAATAAAAAAAGCCTGATAATCAGGCTTTTAATACATTATTTACTTAATTATTTAGCAACTGCTTCAGAAACAGGGTATACTGAAACTTGGCGCTTTTTGCGGCCCATGCGTTCAAAACGTACAACACCGTCAACTAAAGCAAATAAAGTATCGTCACCGGCACGTTTAACATTTTTACCAGGGTAAATATGTGTACCACGTTGACGGTAAATAATTGAACCAGTTGTAACAGTTGATCCATCAGCAGCCTTAGTACCTAAACGACGACCTGCAGAATCACGTCCGTTAGCAGTTGAACCTCCCCCTTTATGGTGAGAGAAGAATTGTAGATTCATTTTTAACATTGAATTACACCTCCGTACAATTTAATCGTTTATTATATTTAATTTAATATATTTTGCATAACTTTTAGAAATATCAATCATCCCATTCTCAAAGCTATGTAAAATAGCTTGAGAAGCAATCATATTATCATGATTTTCAGTGTTAGGAATAGTTACTTCCATAAAGCCACCATCAATATCATTGCTTTTTACTTTAGGATCTAGCTTAGCAACTTCATTCAATCCATTTACAGTCGAAATGGACAAAACTGAAGCTGCAGCACAAACTATGTCCTTACCATAATCTCCCGAATCAGCATGACCAGTTATTTTAAATGAATTTACAAAATCATTTAATTTATTATGATAAATAGTAACTTTAATCATTTTATCCTCTTTAATTATGCATTGATTGAGTCAATAGTAACCTTAGTATATGGTTGTCTATGACCCTTCTTTGAACGAGCACCCTTCTTAGGTTTGTAACGAAGAATAGTAATCTTCTTACCACGACCGTGCTTTTCAACAGTACCTTCAACTGAAGCACCGTTTACTAGAGGAGTACCAACTTTAGCTGAGTCTCCACCAACGAAAACAACTTGGTCAAATTTAACCTTGTCACCTTCATTTGCGTTTAATTTTTCAACGTAAATTGATTCACCTTCAGCAACCTTATATTGCTTTCCGCCTGTTAAAATAATTGCGTACATAATGTGCACCTCCTTGAAATAATATGCTTAGACTCGCCGAAAATAAGCGTTCATTAATATGAATCTTAATACTCATTCCGTGCGGTTGTAGCTGTGAAAGTCCACAAATACAACGACATAAGTATACACACATTATAGTAATTAGTCAACAAAAAAACACATTACAAAATTGTAATGTGTTTTAAAATAAAAATAAATGTCGCAGAAGAGATTCGAACTCTTGACCTACGGTTTAGAAGACCGTTGCTCTATCCTGCTGAGCTACTGCGACAACAAATAACCAACAAAAATAATTATATTAAAAATATAGATAAGTGTCAATACTTTTTTAATTTTTATTAAAAAAATCTTTAGATACATCCCTAATATTCAAGTTCATATCAACAATTCCAAATTTATTAAAGATCTTCCAAGCATATGTAAAATCTTTTTCACTATGATTGAATAGACTATTGATTAACATTTTTTTAATAACTAAATAAACATTACTAAATTCATTATCAGCGTTATTTTTAAATATTTTTTTCTGTTCATCCTCAGAAATAATAATAAGATGATTCCAATTCTTTAAATTGGCTACTAAAAAGAAAAGTTTCATACTTTCAGTAAAGTCTTTTATCATGATATTTTTATAATCAATAATATCAATATTCATATTAGAATCAGATAATAGATTAAACCTTTTAGAGTCTTTAGCAAATTGAGCTAAACTAACATCTAAATTAATGTATGCTTTTTGTAATCGATTATTTTTGTTAACTGTAAAATTACTATTTTGCTCAGACAATCTAAAATTATCTATGGACTTTTTTAACATTTTTTCATAATTAAACAAATTACTCACTTCCTTATAAGACAATTTAAAATTCTAACATTAATAAAAATATTTTCAAGAAAAAAAGAGACTATAAGCTAATATAATCTCTTTAGAAAATCAATATTTTAGTATTGTTCCATGTATTGGTCTCTTTCCCATTCAGAAACTTGTGCACGATATGCGTCATATTCTAAATGCTTAGCTGCCAAGAAACTATTGAAAATTTTCTCACCCAATGCATGCTTCATAGTCTTATCAGAAGCTAATTCTTTAAGTCCATCCAATAAATCATCTGGCAAGTTAACAATTTGGTTATCTTTTCTTTCTTGAGCATTCATGTGGTAAATATTTCTATCAACACTCTTTGGTGGAACAATTTCATTTCTTAATCCATCTAATCCAGCTTCCAATACAGAAGCAATTGCCATATATGGGTTAGCTGTTGGATCAGCACTCCTTAATTCCAATCTAGTTGCTAATCCACGAGCATTAGGTACTCTAATTAATGGTGAACGATTTGATCCAGACCAAGCAACATAAACTGGTGCTTCATAACCAGGAACTAAACGTTTATATGAATTAACAATTGGATTGCAAACAGCTGTATAACTCTTAGCATGTTTCATTAATCCACCTAAGAAATGATAAGCAGTTTCAGATAATTGCAATTCACCATTTTTATCATAAAAAGCATCACCGTCATTATTAAATAATGACATATTCAAATGCATACCAGATCCATTAATACCACTTAGAGGTTTTGGCATAAATGTAGCATAAAGTCCATGCTTTCTAGCAACTGTTTTAACAACTAACTTAAAAGTTTGGATATTATCAGCAGCATTCAAAGCATCTGCGTATTTAAAGTCAATTTCATGTTGTCCAGGAGCTACTTCATGATGAGCTGCTTCAACATCAAAGCCCATCTCTTCAAGAGTTAGAACAATATCTCGACGACAATTTCCACCTAAATCTAACGGAGCCATATCAAAATAACTTCCATGATCATTCAACTTTGTTGTGGGTTTACCATTTTCATCCATTTTAAATAAGAAAAATTCTGGTTCAGGTCCAATATTAAATGAAGTATAACCAGCATCTTTCATGTCTTTTAGAACACGAATCAAATTATTACGAGGATCTCCCTCAAATGGTTCACCATTAGTTTTGTAGACCTCACAAATAACTCTGGCAATTTTACCTCTTTCTGAGCTCCATGGGAAAATCATCCAAGTTGAAAGATCTGGATGCAAGTACATATCACTTTCTTCAATTCGAACGAAACCTTCAATAGATGAACCATCAAACATTAATTTATTATCGAGTAAATCATCTAATTGACTAATTGGGACTTCAACATTTTTCAATGTACCTAAAACATCCGTAAACATTAATCTTAGGAATTTAACGTCTTCTTCTTTTACAATTCGACGAATATCGTCTTTTGAATAATCATGTTTTGTAGCCATTTAACTCTACCCCTAACGTTTTGATTAGATTTAATTAAAAAGAATTATTGCTCTTAACGTCTTTTGAGTTTAGTCCACCAACATTCAACAATTCATCAGATAGCAATCTTCTTGCCTCTTGATCTGATAATTTATTGTTAGATCCACGGCTAAAAGCTTCTTTTTCTCTCTGCTCATAAACACTTTTAATCTTAGAAATATTCATACCATCAGATATGTAGTCTTTAATTTCCAAGATTAGATCAATATCATTTAAAGAATACATCCTACGATTTCCTTCATTTCTTTCAGGAGAAACCAAACCTTGCTCTTCATAATATCTAATTTGTCTAGCAGTTAAATTAGTAAGCTTCATAACAGTGCCTATTGGCAAAACTGATAGTGAACGTCTTAAGTCTTTTTCTTTCATAAATAACTCCCTCTAATAATTTTATAATAACATTATAATTAAACATGTCAAGCTAATATGTAATATAATATGACATATGATTAAAAATTAACTGTTTTTCCATTTAAAAATATCTCTTATGATTGCATCTATTTGATTTTTATCAGATAAAATGTCATACCATGTAACATCCATTTTATTTCTAAACCAAGTAAGTTGTCTTTTAGCATAATGTCTTGAATTCTTTTTAATCAAATCTTTTACATCAGAAAGCTGCATATCACCATTAAAATATCCATTAAATTCTTTATAACCAATACCTTTACATGCTGGTAATTCTAAACCACCTTTTTGATAGAGCCACTTGTTCTCTTGCAAAAGACCATTATCAAACATAATGTCAACTCGTTTATTAATTCGATCATATAAAACTGCACGATTTGTATTTAAAGCAATAACATAACTATCAATATTATTATTATGACTATCAGACTGATCAGAAAACTTTTTACCATTTTCTTTATAAAATTCTAAGGCTCTGATTATACGTCTTTCATTATTAACAGGAATATTAATTGCAGCTGCATGATCAATTACATCCAGATCTTTCCATAAATTATATTTTCCCTTTTCAACGGCTTTTTTATGCATGCTACTTCTAAAAGAAGAATCAATTGAAGAATTATTTCCAAAATTAAACCCATCAACAAGTGATTGCAAATAAAATCCAGTACCACCAACTATAATTGGCAATTTACCTTTATCATATATACTTTTTATTAAATGCTTAGCATCTGATACAAAATTAGATGCAGAATATGAATCATCAACATTTTTAGTATTAATAAGATGGTGCTTAATTCCTTGCATTTCATTTTCAGTTACTTTAGCAGTCCCTATATTTAGTCCTCGATATACTTGCATTGAATCTCCAGAAATAATCTCTCCATTAAATTTTTTAGCCAATTTAATGGAGAGATCAGTTTTTCCAACAGCCGTTGGTCCAGCTATTATTAGAACTTTGTACATAAAATCACTTCATTTCGTTTAATTAATCAATACATTAATCATAATAAATTATTGAATAAAAATAAACACAAAACTGGATATATTACCATAAATCTTGCATAATAGAACTGTATAGAACTTATACATATACAAATAAGGAGGGTATTATGATGAAAAAATTTGGAAACGGATTCTTTCTTGGGGTATTAGCAACATTAAGTGCTGTTGTAGGTGCATTATTCTCTTTCAAGAAAACAGTTGTTGAGCCTGTTGAAAATCATGAACAAAAGCTTGATGAAAATAGAAAAAGAGTTTTGCGTAAACAACGTTCTGCTCACTTAAACTAATAAATAATTTAAGATAAAAAATAAACCTATTTAAAGCAAAGATATTAATTAGCTTTAAATAGGTTTATTTTATTTCTTAGTCTTACCATTCCAATTACGATAACCACTTTTTAGAATATAAAGTTTTTTATAACCTTTTTTATTTAATAAAATAGCGGCTCGCATACTAATAGTCATTCCTTGATCGTATAGATACACAGGCAAATCCGGTCTAATATTTCTGTAAAAAGTTTTAAGCGTTGAATATGGCATACTTCTTGCACCTAAAACATGTCCAGCATCAAAATCTCTTGTCTCTCTAAGATCAATTATCTGTCCACGATGACTACCCTTTTGAAATTCATCTTCACTAACTATTTTAGCAGCATTTTTTGCTCTTAACCTAGTTGAAAGATTAATAGCAAAAAACACTACAATAATTAATAAAGCTATCATAAGTGGAGCAATCATTATGCTTCCCCCTAATTAAATTATTTTAGTTTTTAGCGTTTCTTAAAGCTAATGATCCAGCACCAATTACTCCAGCATCGTTACCTAATTGAGCTAAACGAATTTTGGTAGAATCACGTACTGGTCTAAATGCATTTTCTTGGAAATATTTAGTGGTTGGTTGTAATAATGTATTACCCGCATTTGATACACCACCACCAATAACAATATTACCTGGATTTAATGTATTACCAACATTGGCCAATGCTAAACCTAAGAAGTAACATACACGATCTACAACTTGATTTGCAAAAATATCACCATTATCAGCTAAGAAGAAAACAATCTTAGAAGTAATTTCTTCCCCATTAACAATCATTTCTTTAAGTCTAGAGTTACCGGTAAATTCGGTTGATAAACTTTTAGCAACATTAACAACTCCAGTAGCAGATGCATATTGTTCTAAACAACCTCGTTTACCACAAGTACACATAAATCCTCCTGGTTCAACAGTAATATGACCAATTTCGCCAGCACCACCATTAACTCCGTGTGCTAGTTCTCCATTGATGATAACACCACCACCAACACCAGTTCCTAAGGTAACAAATACAACGTCAGAATCTTTGCTACCAGCACCTTGCCAATATTCACCAAGAGAAGCAACATTAGCATCATTATCTACTGAGAAAGGAAGTCCTAATGCTTGTTCAATTTGATCTTTAATATTTTGAGTAGTCTTCCAATTTAAGTTATAGGCACCAACAACGGTTCCATTTGCAAGATCTACTGAACCTGGAGTTCCCATACCAATTCCTACAAAGTCATCGATTTTATGATCAGAGTTTTCCATTTTTTGAGTAATAGATTTAATAATATTGGGAACAATTTTACTTCCGTTAGCGCTTACATCTGTAGTAATAGCCCACTTATCTAAAATTTCACCGCTATCAGTTAAAAAAGCCAACTTTGTAGTAGTTCCTCCTAAATCAATTCCAATCAACTTACGTACCATTTGTAGATTCCTCCTAAATATTGTTGTTCTTAGTTTTATTCTCTTCGATTCTATGTTCATGTTTTAAGACTAATTTAGCTTGTATAAATTCTTCTTTAGTTATTACTTTTGATTCATGTAAATGGTCCAATTCTAATGCCATTACTTCAATATCCCATAGTCTTTTACCTACATAAACATAGATACCAAATCTTTTTAATAATTGCTGCACATCATACAACGTATTCATTGTCCCACATCCTAAAAAAAAATGCACTAATTATTTGACATATATCCAGTCTTTAGACAAAAAATTAATATTATTATTAATATTATAAAAGATAATGCTTTTTTGGATTTATTAATTTTAGAATTGGGAACACCTATAAAGTATGGTATAAAGAATCCACCGATTAAGCCTCCTAAATGACCAGCCAAATCAATTCCTGGACTAAATAAATCAAAAGCAATATTTATAACTATTAATAATAAAAAACTTTGTGACATTTGTCTAACTGCAAAGTTATCATGAAAAGTTTCACCTAACATTAAAAATACACCAAATAATCCAAAGATAGCAGTACTTGCACCAGCACTTGAATTACTAGAAAATGCAAAACTTACAATATTACCTATTATACCTGAAAACATAAAAATAGTTAAAAATCTTATATGACCAAATATTTTTTCAATTTGAATACCAATATAATACAAACTAATGCAATTCATAATTATGTGTAAGGGACTAAGATGAATAAAGATTGGCGTAATAAACCTCCACCATTCACCACCGTATAAAATAAACGGTTTATACATAGAACCATTAATAATGATTAATTTACTAGTATTAGTTAAAATACCAAACAGGTAAACAAAAGCCAAGATAATTAATATAAGTTCAGTAAAAAAAGGTCTTTCATCAATACTTTTATAAGCATTTGAATTCTTCATTTCAATATATAATTGTTTTAACTTTCTGATCAAAATCATCTACTTTCCAAATTGGTTGACGATATATCTGTTCAGGAAATCCTATAGAAATAGTAGCACCATCATAGTCTTTTAAAATTCGATCATAGAAACCTCCACCAAATCCTAATCGATCTCCGGTTTCAATTGAAAAAGCTATTCCTGGAACAATAATTAATCCTATACTATTTATAGAAACACCTTCTCCATCAACAGGTTCATATATACCAAAAGCACTTTTTGTAAAAACAGTATTCTCATTACATTCAATGAGTATCATAACATTTTTAGAAATGACTTTAGGAATAAAAATATTCTTATGCTCTTTCAACGCTCTTTTTATAATTGGTTTTGTATTAAATTCAAATGGTAAACTCATAGTTACAGCTATAGAATTACTATTTTTCCATTCAGATGTACTAAATAATCTATCATATATTTGCTTTAAATTATTATGATTATTATTTTTTAATTTATTAATAATCGATTCTCTAATATCAGATTTAATCATTTATATAATACCTCAAGATATAAAAAAAGGATTGGGCCTTTAAACCCGAATCCTTATTTTGTTTCACGATGTAATGTAACTTTTCTTTCACGTGGACAATATTTCTTTAATTCCAAACGGTCAGGATTGTTACGACGGCTCTTAGTAGATAGGTAATTACGTTCGTGACATTCTGTACATTCTAGTGTAATGTGTACTCTCATTAGTGTTACACCTCCAAATTTACTTTATTTATAATTTATAGATATAAACAACTGTCAACTTTTAATATATTATCATTTTTTTAACGATTTGACCAGAGTTTATATAAATATTGTTAAGGAAAATTACTTAACAGTTATACTTTTATTCTAAACCTTTATCTGATTGGACATATTTCCAATAAGCAGCATATATTTGTTTAGCTAAATTAATATTATTACTTTCCGCATCATCTGGCAAATTAGGAATAGCCAATGCAACTACAACTTGTGGATCTTTTGATGGAGCAAAGGAACCTAAGCTTAAAGTAACTGTACTTTGTTTATCATAAAAAGTTTGAGCTGTACCAGTTTTAGCAGAAACTTCTGGTTTCAATTGATTTAAGGTAATTCCTGTTCTATATTGACTAGTCCCATGAACAACCTTATAAAAACCATCTGTAACAACTTTTCTTTGTGCTGGAGTCATATCTACCTTGTTTAAAATGTCAGGAGTAACTGAATATTTTACTCTGCCTAATTTACCATCTTTATTAGAAGCTCTAATATTTTGTACCACATGTGGTTTTATTCGATATCCACCATTAGCGATAGTAGAAATATATTGGGCAACTTGCATTGTTGTATAACCATCATAGTTACCATAAGATAAATCCAGTGCTTTCCCAATATTAGAAAATCCACCAGGGCCTTGTATACCCTTAGTTTCACCTGGTAAATCAATTCCTGTCTTTACTCCTAATCCAAATTGATTAAAGTAACCTCTTTCAATATCAAAGACATTAGGATTCATAGTCAATGGTGCTCCAGAAAAGTAATGGAAGTTAGCTTCTTTCATAGCTAACTGCATCATATAGGAGTTAGATGAAACTTCAAGTGCAGTTGAAGCATCAACCGGTAAATTAGCTGTACCATTATGGTTAAACCATGAACTTTTCTTAATTCCACCAGTCAAAATAGGCTTATCTGTTAATGTTGAGTTAGTTGGAGTAATCACATTATCCATCAATGCGCCTGAAACTGTTGCACCCTTAACTACAGAACCCATTGTAATAGCACTATTAATTGTACCTAGCGTATTAGGAGTTAATTTACCAGTTTTAGGGTTTCTATTAACCCCTCCTAATCCTATGATTGATCCATTTTGAGGATTCATAACAACAGCATATGCACCAGTTGAATTACCTGACATTTGGGCATTTTCTACTATTGATTGAAGTTTCTTTTCAAATTGAGAATTAATCGTTAATTGAAGATTATCTCCTTTTTGTCCACCATATTGTTGAACAGCTTTGTCTAAACTACCACTTTTAATCAAAGTTTGAGATTTTGAGCCTCTTAATGCTGGTTCGTATTTTTGTTCTAAGTAACTTTGGCCAACGCTATCATTTCTTGAATAACCTTCAGATAACAAAGTATTAATACGATCAACGGGTAATCCAGTTTTTTCAGAGGAAACTGTTCCTACAACACTTTGAATAGCATTCCCATTAGGATATTCTCTGGTCCAACTGTTACCAATTTGAATACCTGGCATATCTGTTAGGTGTTCTCCAACCTCAGATAACTCTTTATTTGTAACTCCTGTAGTTTTAATGTAAGTGGTGGACAGTTGATATGCTCCACTCATTTTTTGAAAAATAGTAGCTGCATTTTTGTAATCTTTAATAGTATTGTACATTTTATCAGCTTGTACTTTATCAAGGGCTGCATTGTATTGAGTATCTGGAGTTGAATTAGCAGGTAACTTCAACTGACTTTCAACTGATTTTAAATTATCAATGCTAGCTAAATAATATTCTGATGCCTGTCTAGAAGTTAAGGCACTTGAATCAACATGCAAATATTTACTTAATTTATTTGCAATGTTATAAAGATCATTACTCTTAACTCCTAGTTCTTTGGTATATTGAATGGCTTGATGAGCTTTGTTACCAACTAAAACTCTTCCGGATGAATCATAAATCATCCCTCTTTGCACATTCCCATATTTAATAGAGTTATCAGATCTATTAACCTCTGCTTTATATTGATTTCCATTAACAACTTGTAAATATGCTAACTGAATCACCAAAATAATAAATAAAGCTCCTACGATAAACAAAATAATATTTAATCGGAAAGGAACTCTCGAATTTATATTTCTATTTTGATGATGAAATATTTTTTTAAGAAAACTATTCAAGGTTCTCAAAGCTCCTTACTATAAAATTTTTAATGTCTTTAAATGTTATTATATAATATATATATAAATAAACATAGTTAGTGAAAGGAATGATAAAAATCAAGCGTATGACAAAGCTTGCAAAACACAACTTCCCGTTAATCTTAAGTTTTTTTACTCCATTTATCATTATGGCATGTTATTTTGCTTATCGCAATATGTTTCCTTTTGGTAATGGAAGCATTTTAACAGTAGATTTAGGACAACAATATGTGGATTTTTTTGCATTTTACAGAAGAACCATTCTTAATTTAAATATACATAACTTTTTTTACTCATTTTCTAATGGATACGGCGGCGAAATGATTGGAATTTGGTCATATTATTTAATGAGTCCTCTAAACTTGATAATTGCAATTTTACCAAAGGGTTTTATGAATGGCAGTCTACTATTAATAACTTTATTAAAATATGGACTATCAGGACTAAGTTTTGGTTATATGCTAAATAAAAAAGGCTTCAAGAAAAATTTAGTAATGACAGCATTTGCAACTGCTTATTCATTAAATGGATGGATTATTGCAAATCAGTTAAATATAATTTGGCTAGATGCAATGATATTATTACCAATTATTATTTTAGGAATAGACAATATAATTAATAACGATAAATATAAATTGTATATATTATCACTGTCAATTATGATAATCGTTAATTACTATATGGCATATATGATTTGCATTTTCTCATTACTATATTTTATTACAAATTATGTTGTCTATTATAAAAGTAAAATAAAAAGTAAATACAAAATTATAATAAAATATATTGGAGCTAGTTTAACAGCACTCTTACTTTCAGCATGGATCATAATTCCAAATATAATAGAACTCAGAAATGGTAAAGCATCGTATACTAATAATATAATTAATTGGAGATTAGAATACAATCCCATAAATATGGTATCAAAATTAATGAATGGAGCATTTAACTTTGAACAAATGCCAAGTGGGTATCCTAATATTTTTGTAGGTAGCCTTGTGTTAATATCAGTTTTAACTTTCTTCTTTAATCATAGAATTAAATTAAAAGTCAGATTATTATATTTATCTCTTACTTTTATACTTCTAGTATCTATGTGTTTTGAACCATTAGATTTAATTTGGCACGCATTTCAATTTCCTATTTGGTATCCATATCGTTTTTCATTTATTTTTTGCTTTTTAATTACCTATTTAGGTGTCATTGGATTTAATAACTTACCTAATAAAATTGATAACAAAATAACAATAAAGATATCAATCATTGTAATAATTATGTTATTAATTGTCGGAATAAGGATAAATAGTTTTACGTTTTTATCATCAACTAAATATGTTATTTCAGTTTTAATAATAGCTGTAATGTTTGTAATAGTAATTTCTTCAAAAATAAATAATCCTAAGTGGTATATAATTAGTATTTTCATAATTACTTGTTGCGATATGGGAATTAATGCTTTTAATTCTTTAAATAGCATATCGTATGTAAATAACAGTGATTATATTTCTTATAATAAAGTTTTAAATGAAAACATAAATAAAATTAAGCGAAATGATAAAACATTCTATAGAATTAATAAGAACTTTTACAGAACTCAAGATGATCCAATGGAATTAGGATTTAGTGGTGGTTCTATATTCTCATCAACTATGAATAAAAATAACGCAAACTTTAATTCAAAGATTGGTAACCCTTACAATACTGGCTCTATAAATTATTCTAATGGGACTTTAGTTACAGATTCATTATTGAGATTTAAATATTTTTTGTCATTTAATAATAATTATAAAAAATACCCAATGATTCAAAAATCAGAAAATAGATATGACATATTAGACAATAGAAAAAAAGGTAAATCTTTCGATATAAAAAAGAACAATCTTGTATTACCTTTAATTTTCAGCACCAATAAGGACGTGAAAAATACAATAAAAACAACAAATCCAATTGAATACCAAAATGAAGTAGTAAAACAGATATCATCATCAAATAAAAATATATTTAATGCAGACAATAATTACAAGGTCAATTTTAATAATGTTTATAATACATCTTCCTTAAATCAAGCTATTTTAAAAAAAATAGATCCTTTAAAAAATGCATCAATAGAAATAAAGTATCATTATAGTAATGGACATATTCCCTATATAGTATTACCAAATAATTTAGGACCTAATATTTGCTCTGTATTTGTTGATGGAGAAAAAATAATATCACCTAAGAATTTTCAAAATTCATTGGTATATAGTTTACCCAAAAAGAATGGGAACATAGACATTAAATTCAAAAAACAAAGTATCTTTACAAGCAATTTTGGCATATACAATCTAAATTACAGAAAATTTAAACATGATATTTCAAAAATAAAGAATCAAAATATAAAATTTAATAATCAAAATATAATATCTACAAACATTAATTTAAAGAGAAGAAAAAACTTATTAACATCAATTCCATATTCAGATGGATGGCATGTAAAAATTGATAATAAAGAATATAATAAGTCAACCTGGTTAAGAGAATTTATAAGCATTAAAAACATAAAGAAAGGCAAACACCATGTTGAGTTATATTATTATCCAAAGGGACTTAATTTAGGTATAATAATTACCTTTTTAACAATAGCTTTCTTTTTTATTAAAACTATTGTTCATAAAAAAAGAAAATAAAAAGGATTAGGCCAATGACCTAATCCTTTTTATCTTAAGAATTATTTAACTTCAATAATTTTAACTTGCATATCACCAGCAGGAATTTCAATGGTAACTTCTTCATTAGTCTTATGACCTAATAATCCCTTAGCAATTGGTGAATCATTAGAAATTTTACCAGACATTGGATCAGCTTCGGCAGCACCAACAATTTGATATGTTTCAGGATCTTCATCTGGTAGCTCTTTAAAAGTAACTGTTTTACCAACATTTACAAGATCTTTATCAACATCTTCATTATCAACAACTTGGGAATATTGCAACATATGCTCTACAGTAGTAATTCTACTTTCTAGCATGCTTTGTTCATTCTTAGCTGATTCATATTCAGAATTTTCAGATAAGTCACCATAACTTCTAGCAATTTTAATTCTTTCAATAATTTTTGGTCTTTGATTTAATCTTAAATCTTCCAATTCATCTTCAAGTTTCTTTTTGCCTTCAAGAGTCATTGGGTATGTTTTATCTTCCGCCATACTAAATCTCCTTTAAATTAAATTGTTGTATCTATATTATTTAATACTTTATTATTACCATGCTTTAATAAAATTGATTGAATCTTTGTAGTTAATAAATCAATAGCAACTTGATTTTTACCACCTTCTGGAACAATTATATCAGCATAGCGTTTACTTGGTTCTACAAATTGATTATACATTGGTCTAACAGTTTCTAAATATTGTTGAACCACTTCATCCAATGTACGTCCTCTTTCTTTTGTATCACGTTGAATTCTTCTCAAAATACGTATGTCATCATCAGTATCAACAAAGACTTTAATATCCATTAAATCTCTTAATCGCTTATCATCTAAAATCAAAATTCCTTCAAGGATAATAACATCCCTAGGTTCTTGAGTAATAGTTTTATCACTACGATTTAGTTTTGTATAGTCATACACTGGCTTCTCAATGGATTCATAATTCAATAATTTGTGTATATCATCTATTAGCAAATCAGTATCAAATGCTAATGGGTGATCATAATTAGTTTCTTCTCTTTCAGCCCAGGTCTTATGAGACTGATCTTTATAGTAAGAATCTTGTTGAAGTATCATTATTGAATGCCCTAATAGTTGATTAAAAATTGCACGACTTACAGTAGTTTTTCCACTACCAGAACCGCCAGTTACTCCAATAACAACAGGACGTTTTTTGTTTTCTACCATAGTAATCTCTCCAAATCCATTTTATCTCATATAATTATTGTTTTTAACCACTGAACTAGTGTTCACCAAATTACTAGAAAATACAACTTTATTTTTTTTAGAATCAATATAAAAATGTAAATAATTTTTATTCATATTTTTAGGATTCAAAACTGCTTTAACAGAACTTACACTTGGATTACTAATAGGTCCAGGTCCATATCCAGTATGTTTAAATAAATTATAAGGAGATTTAATCTTATAATCTTTTTTATCAATTTTTTGATTAAAACTTTTCCCACTAGCATACAAAATAGAAGACTTCATTTCAAGTGGTAATCCATTATTTAGACGGTTTAATAATACTCCAGCAATTTGTTGCCTATCACTCTCACTATATCTTTCCAACTCAACCATTGAAGCTAAACTTAATACTTGTTGCACTGAAAAACCTTTTTTAGCTATTTTTCTATAATAAGGCTTTAGTTCATTATTAGTTTTATCCAGCATCTGCCCTATTAAATCTTTTAGAGAAACATCATTTTGAGAATTATAAGTAGCTGGATAAAGATATCCTTCTAATTTATATTTTGTATTTTTAGAGTTAAATGATGATTTAAGCATTTCTGGATACTTATTTTTGATCTGCGATAAATAATTTTTATCATTCATCAATCTCATAAATTCTAAACTGGAATATTTACTATTACTATTAATATTTTTAGCTATTTGATTTACATTATCGCCTTCTCTGATAAGAAAGCGACCGTAATTACCTTGTAAAGGTTGAGCTGAACCACCTTTTTCTAATTTTTTGGCAATTAAATTTAAGCTCATAGATGGTGAAAATTCATAATAACCTGCTTTTAAATTAGAATAATGATGACTATTAACAAAATAATCAAAAACCATCCCACTTTTGACAATATTTTTATCTTGTAAAATAGATCCAATTTTCTTATCAGAAGCACCCATTGGAATATTAATCTGTACTACACTTTTGTCACGAGAGTTAAGTGGTTGCAATGATCTATTCAAATACTGATGACCTAAGAAAAATATGAAACATCCTAATATTATCAAAATTCCAATAATAGTAAAACTAATTTTTCTTCCTAAGTTCTTATGCTTCTTGGGAGAATCATTGGATTTTAATTTATTAGCCAATTTTATTCCTCCATATTTTTAAATTAACGAACTTCAATCTCAAATTCTTTTTCAAGATTTCTTTGAATTTTATCCATTGCCTTATTTACATCATCATCGACTAAAGTGTCTCGTTTATTTTGGAATACTAAATTATAAGCCATTGACTTTTTACCACTTGGAACATGTTTACCATTATATACATCAAATAGATTTACATCTTTTAAGAAAGCTCCACCACGTTTATTAATAACCTTCAAAATATCATCATTAGTAATATTATAATCAATCAAAATTGCAATATCTCTAGAAATGGAAGGATATTTAGAAATAGCTTCATAACTTTGATCAGTCTTAGGAAGATCATTTAATAATTGTAAGTTTAAATCAAATACATAAGTAGTATCGATTTTAAATTTCTTAGAAATATTAGGATGAACTTCACCAATAAACCCAATATAATGTCCATGAATCATAATATTAGCAGTTCTACCAGGATGCATTTCTGGATAAGATGAGTCTGCAATATATTCCACTTGCTTAGAAAAACCAATTGTTTCTAAATATTTATCAACAATCCCTTTAATTTGATAGAAATCAACTTCTTTTTCCTTTTCATTCCAAGTATCACGTAACAATGAACCAGTAATTGCTCCAGAGATATGTTCTATTTCTGAAGGTCTAACTTCATCTTTGCTTTCTTTATAAAATACTCGTCCTTGTTCATACAAGGCAACATCATGAACATTTCTAGCTTTATTATATGCAATATCGTCTAATAATCCAGTAACTAAATTCATTCTTAAAGTTTCATGATCATTAGTCATAGGATAACTTAAATTTGTTTCAAATGATTTTTGCATCATAAACATCTTAGCTTTGTCTTGGCTAGTTAAAGCATAAGAAATAGCATGAGTTAATCCTAGACCCTCTAATATACTTCTACTATTACGAATTAATTGTTGTTTTGGTTGTAATTTCCCAGTTGTCATTGTAGTTGTTGGTAATGTTGAAGGAAGATTATCATATCCATATATTCTAGCAACTTCTTCAATTAAATCAGCATCAATATGAATGTCCCAACGACGCGTTGGGACAGTAACTTCAAAATTATCACTATCAGTTTCAGTGCCAAAGCCTAGTCTTTCGAATATATCTTTTACTTGTTCATTTGAAAGATTTGTTCCTAAAACATGGTTTATTTTGGCTAAAGTAATATTTACTACAACTGGTTTAGCATTAAATTCACTACCATTTAAAGTATCATCACATACTTCACCATTAGCCAATTCATAACTCATTTGACAAGCATTTTCCATAACTTCATCTAATCCACCGCGATTAATGCCGCGTTCAAATCTTTGTGAAGCTTCAGTGTGAATGACATGTTTGCGAGCCATCTTTCTGACTTTAATCGGATCAAAAACTGCACATTCAAATAATACATTTTTCGTATCACTAGTAATTGAAGTATCCATTCCACCAATAACACCAGCTAATGCAACTGGGCGGTCATCAGCAACTACAATATCATTTTCATCTAAGTCAACTTCATCTTCAGCTAAAGTAGTAATTTTTTCACCTTTTTTAGCATTTCTAACAGAAATATTATTGCCATGTAATTTATCTAAATCATATGCATGCATAGGTTGTCCAAATTTAAGCATTAAATAATTAGTAATATCAATAATATTATTGATTGGCTTGATGCCAGCATTCCATAAACGAATTTGTAACCATAATGGACTTGGCTTGATTTCAACATTGTTAACAATACGATTTTTATATGTTAAAGCAATTTCATCATCAATATCACTGGTTATTTGACTTGCAGTCTTTTTACCAGAAGTTTTTTGAACTTTAACATTGTCAAAATTAGCTGGCTTATTATAAATAGCTGATAAATCATGTATGGTACCATATATACTTAACATGTCACCACGATTAGGTGTAACATCCAAATCTATTAATTCATCATCCATCCCAATATATTTATAAACATCATCACCCACTTCGGCATCTTCAGGTAAAAAGTAAATTCCATCCGCCCATTCTTTAGGGACAACATCTTTTGGATATCCAATTTCATCCAATGCACATAACATTCCATTTGATTGAATACCACGCATCTTAGACTTCTTAATTTTAATATTGTCTGCAATACGAGCACCTGATAGTGCAACAATTACCTTCTTGTCTTTTGCAACATTGGGCGCACCACAAACAATTTGAATTGGTTCATCTTCCCCTACATCAACTTGACAAATGTGTAAATGATCAGAATCAGGATGGTCTTCTAATTGCAAAATTTGTCCGACAATGATTTTTTTAAGTCCTTCGCTAGGTTTAATAACTGAATCAACTTCCACAGAAGAACGTTCAATTTTTTCAGCTAATTCATCAACCGGAATATCTAAATCAATATATTCCTTAAGCCATTTATAAGATACTCGCATATAAAATTCTCCTTAATTAAATTGTGATAGGAAACGTACATCATTTAAATAGAAATCACGGATATCATCAACACCGTATTTCAACATTGCGAAACGATCTGGGCCTAAACCAAATGCAAAGCCACCATAAGATTCAGCATCAACACCAGCCATTTTTAGGACATTAGGATGAACCATCCCAGCTCCTAACACTTCAATCCATCCAGTATGTTTACATACTTCACAACCCTTACCATTACATTTAAAACATGTAACATCAGCTTCAACTGATGGTTCAGTAAATGGGAAATAACTAGGTCTTAGTCTAATATCATATTTATCACCAAACAATTGATGTAATAGGTATTCTAAAGTTCCCTTTAAATCTGCCATTGTAACATGCTTATCAATTACAATTCCCTCAACTTGATGGAATTGATGAGAATGAGTAGGATCATCAGTATCACGACGATAAACCACTCCAGGAGAAATCATTTTTAAAGGTCCCTTAGAAAAATCGTGTTTTTCTAAAGTTCTTGCTTGCATTGGAGATGTTTGCGTTCTCATCAAAATATCCTTAGTAATATAGAAAGTATCTTGCATATCTCTAGCGGGATGATTCTTAGGTAAGTTCATCATCTCAAAGTTATACTTATCTTCTTCAACTTCTGGACCACTTAACACTTCGTAGCCCATTCCCATAAACATATCAGAGATCTCATCAATAATCGATTGAATAACATGTGGATGTCCTTTAGCCACAGAATCACCTGGAAGTGTAACATCAATCTTTTCTGATGCTAATTTTTTATTCAAAGCAATAGTTTCTAACTCTTCTTGTTTTTTATCTAAAGCCGTTTGAATATCATCACGAATTTTATTAGAATAACTACCCACTTTTGGACGTTCTTCAACTGGTAAGTCTTTGATTCCTCTTAATGCCTTAGTAATAAGGCCTTTTTTACCCAATAAATGAACTTTTATTTCATCGTTCATTTTCTTAACATCAGTTGCATTTGCAATGTTTTTTAGACCATCATCACGTAATTTGGTCAAATCGTCTTTTAGACTCATAAGTTTCTCCCTTCATACATAAAAAAGCTCCATCCCATAAGGGACGAAGCTTCGCGGTACCACCCTAGTTTATGAAATTGACAAAATAATTTCACACACTCAATTTTCATAACGGCAATTAACCGGATAATTTTTGTTAATAATAACTCCCAATATCAGCTCAGAAAATGAATTCAACTAACCTATTGATTGATCTCAGTATAAACAATCTTCCTGTTAATATTAGCCTACTAATTTTTCTTCATCACTCTTATTTAAAATAATAATGCAATTTAAATCTCTGGTCAAGATGAGTTTTACAAATTATACCATTTATCTGACCATTTATGAATTTCTATCATAATGGGTTCTAATTCTTTACCTCTTTTTGTTAATGCATATTGAATTAAAGAAGAATTTTCAAAAGTATTTCTAGATATAATATTATCTTCCTCTAATTCTCTAAGTCTTTCAACCAAAACACGATCACTACATTTATCAATGGTTTTAGCAATCGTTTTAAATCTTTGTGGTCCATTAACTAATAGTGTCTCTATAATTAATCCATTCCATTTTTTTCCTAAAATTGAAAAGGTTTTTTCAAATTTTGGACATAAATTACAATCAAGTTCTGATTGAAATTTTTCTTTTGATTCCAATATTATTACTCCTTATAAACTCTTAGTACTAAATATTTGCTTAATATTTCTATATTTAGGTGCAAAATATTCCCTAATAGCATCATAATCATCAACTAAAGAAACAATAACACTTTCCGCATACTTAGGCTTACTTAATGTAAGTCCCCACATATGCTTAATAATGATATCCTTTTCTTTAGCATTCAGTTTAGTTATTTTTTCCGCATTACGTAAAGCAATTCTTGGATGCATATATGCATGTGAACCTAGGTTAAATTTATCGGTTCTCCAATTATAATAAAATAAATCATGTAACAATCCAGCTCTAGCAGTCGACTTAGCATCTAAATTAAAACTTTTTGCAATTTGATAGCTTTCATAAGAAACATCAATACAATGTTTCAATCTAGTAGACGAATGATGTTGAGTATAATTAGATAACTCTTTTACCATTGACGAATCTAATAAGTCAGAAACATAGGACATATAAACTTTATCGTTTTTCCATGATTTTGTATGCATGCAAAGTATCTCCTTAATTAAAATTATTTTTTTAAATGAAACATTAAAATTCCAGATGCAATTGCAACATTTAATGATTCTGCATTTCCTTTAATAGGAATATATAAGTTTTTATCAGTTATTTTTAGTAATTCATTTTGCATTCCATTTCCTTCATTTCCCATAATTAATGCAAAATTATCAGTAGGAGCAACGCTACTATAAGTGACAGCATTTTCATTTAACTCACTACCATATACCGGATAATTTTTATTTTTTAGTATATCTATCCAATATTGTAAATTACCTTCAATTATTTTTAAATGAAATTGACTCCCTTGCATAGCTCTTAAAACTTTAGGATTGAATTGATTAGAAGTACCATTACCAAAAATAACCCCATTCATCCCAGCAGCATCTGCAGTTCTAACCATCGTTCCAATATTACCCGGATCTTGTATATTATCCAGCAATAACCAAGCTCCATTTAAATTATCTTTATTAATAATATCCTTATTAGGAATATCTACAACTGCAAAAATACCCTGAGGAGTGATAGTTGAGCCTAAATGTTTAGCAATTTCATCATTAATTTCTATTAATTCACCAATATAGTTAACAAGTTCATTTTTATGAATATCAAATTGCTTTTTTGTTGTTAATATTACTTTTACATTTTGATTGGCATTTAATGCTTCATTTACTAAATGCCAGCTTTCAAGAATGTAAGCAGATTGCTTTTCTCTGCCCTTTTTACTACTTAATTTTTTCCAAGTTTTTATTCTGTCATTTTTAACAGAAGTTATTTTATCCATAGTAAGGACTAACCCCTTTTAATATACTAACTTATTCATATTATTTTATCACAATATTATAATAATATATAAATGATTGCAAAAAAGGAGATAAAAATGAAAAGAACTATTAAATTTATAATAAAAGGTAAAGTTCAAGGTGTGGGGTTTAGATGGTCAACAAAAAATTGGGCAGAGAAAAATAATATAAAAGGATATGTTCAAAACTTATCAGATGGGTCTGTAAAAATTATTGCTAACATTACAGATATAAAAGAATTCATAAAAGAAATAAATTCCTTAAATAATCCCTTTATTAGAATAAAAAAAATAAATTATACTTTATTAAATTATAGAGAATATAAAACTTTTTCAATTAAGATTTAATTTAGTAACATTTTTCTGGTATTATTAGTAAATGAAAAAAATAAGAAAGGTTTTTATAAATGAAGAATTTGAAGAAATATAGTGTTCTGTCATTTGTTGGTCTTGCAGCTTTAACATTGACTGGTTGTGTCAGACAAGATAGTTCTGGTAAGCCATACGGACTAACATATGAATATTTGGCCTTGCCTGCGCAACATATTTTAGATTTCATGGCAAAATTTGTTGGCGGATATGGATGGGCAATTATTCTCCTAACAATAATCGTTAGAATGATTTTATTACCTGCAATGATTAGTCAGATGAAAAAGTCTACCATGATGCAAGAAAAAATGAGCTTTGTTAGGCCACAAATGAAAAAAATCCAAGAACGTCAAAGAAATGCTAAAACTAAAGAAGAGCAGATGCAAATTCAACAAGAAATGATGCAACTGTACAGAAATAATAATATTAGCATGACAGGAGGCATTGGATGTTTACCATTGTTAATTCAGATGCCAATTTATATTGCATTATATAATGGTATTCGTTTTTCACCAGAAGTATCACATACAATGTTTTTAGGTATTAAATTAGGAGATAAAAGCTTAATATTAGTTGCACTTTCATTCATCGCTTATATTATTCAAGGATATCTAATGACATTAGGTCTACCAGAAGATCAAAAGAAACAAATGAAAATGATGTCCTATATCACTCCTGTTATGATTGCTTTAGTTACTTTTAGTGCTCCTGCAGGATTGGGATTTTACTTCTTCGTAAGTGGTATATTTGCATGTATTCAAACTTTAATAATTAATTTATATCGTCCAAAAATTAAAAAAGAAGTTGCCGCACAAGCTAAAGAGCAAGCTAATCAAGAGAAACAAGAAATTCATGATATTACCGAAGAAGAATCCACATCAGTAAAAGATACTTCTAAAGAAACAAAAATTGACAATAAAAAAGAAGATAATTTGAGAAGAAGAAATTCTGGAAAACAAAATAATAAACATTAATAAAAAAGGACCATCACTAATTACATTAGTGATGGTCCTTTTTTTACTATTCTTTTTTATCATCCAGATTTTTAATATGTTCAATTTTTTCTTTACTTAATAAAGGAAACGAAATTGTAAATATTGAACCATATCCAGCAGAACTTTCCACTGAAATTTTACCGTGATAAACTTCAACCAACCTTTTAGCAATAGATAATCCTAATCCATTACCTCCTTGATTACGACTCCTAGCTTTATCTACACGATAAAATCGATTAAAAATTTTATTAACACTATCTTGACTAATGCCTTCTCCAAAATCTTGAACTGCAATGTCAACATAGCGATATTTTCTAGATAATGAAATATGAATTTCCTTGCGATTATTCGAGTACTTTACCGCATTATCCAACAAAATAATAAGAATTTGTTCCAGGTGATTACGATAAATTTGAATAATAGTTTCTTTATCAATATCATCATCTAAATTAAAAATATAGTCTGGATGAATCATCTTAAAATCATTAAACTCTTGATGAACAATATCCTGAACATCAGTTAATTTATTGTTATAATTAATTTCAACTTGTTCAGCTCTAGATAAGTCCAACATTTCTTGAACTAAACTCTTCATACGATTAATTTCATCAATTGAAGACTTAATAGATTCATCTAAGATTTCAGGATCATCTTTCCCCCATCTAGATAGCATTTTTAAATGGCCTTGAATAACAGCCACTGGAGTTCTCAATTCGTGAGAAACATCCTCAACAAATTGTTGTTGTTGATCAATATAGCGTTGCATGGTATCCAGCATGTCATTAAAAATGTTCCCTAAGTCTGTTAACTCATCGTTTTGGTTGAGTCTAGGTACTCTAACATCTGTTTCTGGTGAGTCGTTCACACTGCTTATTGTATCAGAAATCATTTTAATAGGTCTCAACATATATGCAGCTAGTATATATGACAATAATGATGCAAAAAATACTCCTAGTAAAAGTATTACAATTAATATTATTACTAGTTTTTTAGTATAAACATGATAATCGGTTAAATTATTAATAACTCTTAAATAACCAATTTTTTTACCTGTTCTTTTAGAATAAATTGGTGATTCTTCAATTAATGAATAACTATTATTATACTTAGAATTATTATTAGTTCTAGTATTTATATGACCAATTTTCATAAATTTTCTTTCAGTCTGTCTAGAAAAAAAGATAGGATTAGCATCTTTATCAAAAACGTTAACTATTATATCATCTCTAGAAATACTACTAAATAGAGAATTAGAATGAACACCATCTTCACTCTTAGACTCATTAATATTTTCGTTTCGAGGACTGAGTATACTTATAACTTCTTTTTCTGAAAGATTATTATTAAAACCAGTAAGTTTACCAGACAATGCACTTAAGGTTTCACTAGTATGAATTGATTCTTGATTTAATAAGACATCAGAGAATCGATTATAGATTAAGAAAGAAAAAATAGATAAAATCAAAAAAATTATGATGGCAGAACCAATGGACCATTTCCATTTAAGGGATATCCATTTATTTTTATCATTGACGTTATCAACTTTATCTTCTTTTTTTACAATCATGATCTCATCACATACCCAGTACCTCTAACAGTTTGAATATAGCTCTTTTGATCACTACGATCAATCTTGTTTCTTAAGTATCTAACATATACATCAACTACATTAGTTTCAGCATTAGAATCATATCCCCAAACTTGATTTAGTAATACATCTCTAGCTAAAACCACATTCACATTTTCCATTAATGTTAATAGAAGTTCATATTCACGTTTAGTCAAATCTATTATATCATCGCCACGTTTTACAATACGACTTTCCTTTTCAACAGTAATATCTTTAAAATGAACTACTTTTTGATTTTCAGTTTTTTCATCGCCTTCAATATTAATACGACGTAATAAAGCACGAACGCGAGCTAATAATTCTTCAATAGCAAATGGTTTTACAATATAATCATCTGCACCATGATCAAATCCAGAAACTCTATCAATAACTGAATCCCTGGCAGTCATAATAATAATTGGAGTATTTTTCTTTTCTCTTAACCTTCTAGCTACTTCCATTCCATTCAATTTAGGTAACATTAGATCAAGCAATATAATATCAAAATCTTCATTAATGGCATCATCTAATCCATCTCTACCATTAACTGCTACCTTGGTTTCATAACCTTCATGTTTAAGCTCTAGTTCAACAAATCTAGATAAACTTTTTTCATCTTCTACTATTAAGATTCGACTCATACGAGTACACCCCTAAATACTTTCTAAAATTTCTAATATACTAATATATTTTATCACAATAAAATATCTAATAGTAGATACTAAAAAACAAACTTTAACTTAATTAATCAAAATATCTTATAATATAAATGAACATTTATATTATAAAAATAAATTCTTGTTGATTATAATAATAAAATTCTTTATAATTTCTAATGTTTAAAAATAATGAATAGAGGTACTTTTTATGAAAGCTGCTGTAGTAAGAAACAATTCAGATGGATATGTAGATATCAAAGATGTTAATTTAAGACCTATCAAAAATGGTGAAGCATTGGTTGACGTAGAGTACTGTGGACTTTGTCATACAGACTTACACGTTGCTTCTGGAGACTTTGGCGAACAACCGGGTAGAATTATTGGTCATGAAGGTGTTGGTAGAGTATCACAAGTTGCTGATGATGTAACTAATTTAAAAATTGGTGATCGTGTATCAATTGCTTGGTTCTTTAAAGGTTGTGGACACTGTGAATATTGTTTAACTGGACGTGAAACCTTATGTCGTAATGTTAAAAATGCCGGTTTTACTGTTGACGGTGCAATGGCAGAACAAGTTATTGTTGATGCTGATTACGCTGTTAAAGTTCCTGAAGATTTAGACCCCGTTGAAGCAACCTCATTAACTTGTGCTGGTGTTACTACATATAAGGCACTTAAAGTGGGTAATTTAAGACCAGGTCAATGGAGTGAAGTCGTTGGTGCTGGAGGATTAGGTAATTTAGCAATTCAATTCGCTCATAATGTTTTTAATGCACATGTAGTTGCTGTTGATGGAAACGAAAAGAAATTACAAGCAGCAAAAGAAAACGGTGCTGAATTACTAATTAATCGTCATGATTCAGATGTATCAAAAACCATTCAAGAAAAGGTTGGCGGTGTTCATAGTTCAGTTGTTACCGCAGTTAACAAAGATGCATTTACAACTGCTATTAATGCTCTAAGACCAGACGGAAAATTAGTAGCTGTTGCATTGCCTAAAGGAGACATGGCTTTAAACATCGATAAAACTGTTCTTGATGGAATTCAAGTTGCTGGTTCACTTGTCGGAACTAGACAGGATTTAACTGAAACTTTCCAATTTGGTAGTGAAGGAAAAGTTAAACCTATTGTTCAAACATGTAAATTAGAAGATGTTAATAAAGTGATTGATGATATGAAGAATAATAAGATTGTTGGTAGAATGGTTGTAGATTTTACTAAATAGTTAAAAAGAGTCCTTTTTCTTAAAATTGAAAAAGGACTCTTTTTTTATTGAATAAAATAAAAAAGCCATCAGATTCCATGGTGATCTGAAAGCTTTAAAAAATATTAGTCGTTAGTTTTAACAACTTGTTTTCCATCATAGTATCCACAACTAGGACAAACCATGTGAGGTTTACGTAATTCACCACAGTTTGGGCAAGCACTCAAACCTGGGTTAGCCAACTTAATGTGACCACGACGCATACCCTTTTTAGCTTTTGAAGTTTTTCTCTTTGGTACAGCCAATGCAAAGACCCCCTTACTCTTTAAGAATAAAATATCCACTAGTGAAAAATTTTAAGCCTTACCAACTACTTATCACTATTGTTAAATAGATCTTTTAATTTAGCAAGACGTGGATCTACTTTTTTATTATCTGCCTTTTGATTGTCATATTCTTCTTCAGAAATAACTTCCCAATCGTTACCCTTAGGCATTTTACTACCATTTTTTTCAGCGGGAGACAGAATATGCATTGGAATTTGTAAAATGACGTTATCTGCCACTGATTTGTCAAAATCAATAACCCCATCATCATCTAACAAAAATGCAGCTTCATCTTCTTCTTCATACTTCTTTAGTTGAGCTCTTGTGTCCACATAAACTTCATCTATTTTGAAGTCTAAAGGAAGGTCAACTGGAGTTAATGATCTTGATGAAGGAACCACAATATTACCACGAACATGAGCATTAACAATGGCATTTCCATTGTCATAGAATACATAAGCATCCACAGTAAATTTATCGTTAACAGAAATGACATATTTACTATATCTTTTCATAATATCTTGAGATAAATCCATCTTTTCACTAACAGAAAGTGGTTTATTCTTATAATCTGATAATTCTCTTAATACCCATTTCATAGGTTTACCTCCTAATGCAACGACGTTAATTATACATATTAACAAGATAGTTTGTCAAGGTGTTTTCCTTGATACCTAAAATTATTAAAATATTAACGGAACTTTATATAAATCTTCATTTTTTTCACTTTCGATACTATATATATTTCCTGATAAATAATCAAATTTAAGTTCCTTTTCTAACAATTTCTTGCTAGGTTTAGAAATAATCATCATATCGATGACTTTCTTTATCTGTTTAAGATATGCCCTACCTAAATTATTAAATCCTAATACACGAATATATTCGTTAGTAGCATCAAAATCAGTAGATTTAAAATTAATTAAAACATATACACAAAGTCTTCTTAATCTTGCAAATGTATATCTTTTAGTTTTTAATTTTATTAAAAAATCATCAAAGTTAGTAGACATTTTAGCGTATTTTTTAAATCTATATTCTAGTCCTTCTGTCATTTGATAAATATTTCTTAATTCCTTAACAGAATTAGTCAATATTTTATATTTTAAATATTTCCAAAAAATATTCCAATCAACAAAATAATTAGTTCTAATCATTTCCAATGTAGACTTGGGTACTACATTAGAAAGCTTAGAAAAGTTATTAATATTTTTTCTAATAGATGTTGCACTAGAAATATTTAAATCAGAATTTATTATTTCCGAATCATTATGATTACTGAGTATACGTTTAATAGGGATTAATTTCATCGGATTAGATAGTTGCTTATTATAAATAGCATAATTAAAAGACAAAATATCATTAGGCTTGTTTATTGAAATACCAATATTTTCATAAATTAATTTTTGAATTGCAGCGGTGTAAGTTTCTTTATAATTTTTAAAATATTCAGGATTATCTAAATTAATTGTAGATAATTTATCAAAGTTAATTTCTGGATTTTCACTACCAAATGATAGCCATCTACATTTCAAGGCTCCTAATATATTAATAGCCGCTTTAGCAAATATGCTTGCAGGTTGAACAGAATATTGAAACGGCAACTCCACAACTAAGTCAACACCATTTTCAAGGGCACTTTTAGCACGATTCCACTTATCAAATGCTGATGGTTGCCCTCTTTGAACCCAATTACCACTCATTACTACAATACATAAATCTGCATTAGTAATTTCTTTTGCTTTTCTTATTTGATATAAATGTCCATTGTGAAAAGGATTGTACTCACTAATTATTCCAACTGCTTTTAACATGTCATCACTTCTCACAAACAAAAAACCATCTAGTAGTTGTTTCATTTATTTTATCTTTGCCAAAATTACTAGAAACACTAATTTTAGCAAAACCAACTGATTCTAATAGGTCAATATAGTTATCTAAATCATACGTACGTTCATGATGCAATTCACTAAATTCATCATAAGCATCTAATTCTTTATTATAATTAAAGAATGATAAATCATGATCAACAGAATGATCTTCATCCCCAACATAAGTGGTCCACATAAAGGCTCTATCTTCATCATGAAAATTATACATATATCCAGGATAAACAATATCAGTCTGATAGGGTGTTATTACATCAAATAAATATCTACCACTATTGCTAAGATGATGATATGCATTTTCAAAAGCAAGCTTTAACTCTTGCAGATCATTTAAATAACAAAGAGAATCATCAAAACATGTAATTACTTGATATTCAGGAAACGATGATAAATCCATCATATTGCCCTGAATTAAATTGGCATTCTGGTTGTTCTTTCTTAAATTATTATCAGCAATTGTTAACATATCCGAAGACATATCAAGTCCACTAACATTATAATTTTTATTTATCATTAATGAAATTAATCTACCAGTGCCACACGCAACATCCAAAATATTATCATTTTTATTAACATTACTTTCAACAAAATCCAACCATTTTTCATACATAGTTGGATCAAATAATTCATCATATAATTCCGCGAATTCTTGATAAATCATCCTATTTTACCCATTGATCAATATTTACTGATGGTGCATCTGACCATAATTTTTCTAAATTATAATATTCTCTTTCATCACTTTGAAATATATGCACAATTACGTCACCTAAATCAACTAAAATCCACTTTGCTGTATTTTTACCTTCAACTTGTTGAACTTCAATATTTGATGCCTCTGCTTGATCTACAATTTCATCAGCAATCGATTTAACTTGACGATTTGAACTTACATCCATAATTACAAAGTAATCTGACATTAAACTAATTTCACGTACATTTAAAGCCACAATATTATTTGCTCGCTTACTATCTGCAGATTTTATTACTACTTCTAAAGTATCTTTACTACTCATTTATAAATTACTCCTTATTATTTTATGTTTGAATTAACAACCCATTGGTTATAAGTATCAATAGTTTTAGGATAAACTGATTTATTATTCGAAATTAAATATTCAAGAGTATGCTTAGTTTGATATGCTACCCCATTTTTTAAATTATCAAATGTAATTTTTCTAGCATCATCTACACCTGGAAATTCACGCCCCATTTCAAGGTAGTCTGCCATATAAACAATTTGAGCCAAAGTAGACATATATTTAGATCCTGTTGTGTGATACTTAACAGCATTCAAAACCTCAATATTAGAAATCCTCAATTCATTTTCAACAAATAAATATCCAACTGCTCCATGCCAAATTGCATTACCATAATTTAATAAATCCTCATTTAAATGGTATTTTTTAATAGCAGCAATAAAATCTTCATCAGGTCTTTGTTTGGCATAATCATGAACTAAACCGCCAATACTAGCTAATTCTTCATCAAAATTATTTAATCTAGCTAATTTTATTGCCATTTGTTCAACTCTTAAGACATGTTCAAACCTAGATTGCTTTAAAGCTGATTTTAGTTTAATAATTAATTCTTTTCTGCTATATGGAACAATATCTTCTTTATATTCTAATTCAATTTTATTCATAAATATGATGCTCCTTTATATATTTTAAAACCTCATCCGGAATTAAATAACGCACAGATTGTCCATTTTTAATACTATTACGAATAAGTGTTGAAGAAATATCAAGCTTATGAACATTCAACTTAATAATATTATATTGTGAATTATTATTATATTCTGCTCTTTGAATTCCAACAAATTTTATCATTTTAGTTAATTCATCAATTCTATACCATTTAGGCAAATAATGAACCATGTCACCACCGATAATAAAATAATAATCAACATCTGGTTGATTATTAGTCAGTGAATTCATTGTATCATAAGTATAACTCTTACCTTCTCTATTAATTTCATCCATTAAAATACTAAAATGAGGATTGCTATGAATTGCTAAATCAACCATGTTAACTCTATGAATAGAGCTTACTGCAGATTTTTTATCAATATGAGGAGGAATATAATCCGGCATAAATAAAATTTTGTCTAAATTTAATTTAGTCCTAACTTGTTCTGCGATAAACAAATGTCCATTATGAATAGGATTAAAAGTTCCACCTAAAATACCAATTTTCTTTTTTTGCATTTTAAACAGCTCTTTAAATATTTTTAACTTCTACAGAGTAGTTTTGAAATTTCTCTTTACTTGCTGGCATAAACAGTAATAGTGTTTTTCCAATTGTTTGAACTACATCTATATTACTATTTTCTTCAATAAATGATTTGACATCTGATACACTTTCATCAGCATTTTGTTGAATATTAATTTTAATTAGCTCTCTTCTTTGTAATGCATCTAAAATCTGATCTAACCATACTTCATTTAGTCCATTTTTACCAACAGAAAATAAAGGTCTCATACGATTGGCTTGTGATCTTAAATAACGTTTTTGTTTACCTCTTAACTTCATTTATACTAACTCTCCTTAATAATTAAATCATTGCTTTTCTTATCAATACAGAAACTCCCTTTGGAGCCCAACCAGCTATTACAACATTTGAAGGAACAGTGATCCAACCTAATCCTTCAATTACTAAATCACTTTTCTGATTAGTCTTAAATTCATATCGAACTAATTCTGGAAAATCTTCAATAGAATCATTACTAGGTGGTGTTAAAATTCCCCCAAAATGTTTACTGTAAAATTCATCTGCATTAATAAGTTTAGTTCTATGAATAAAAAGATTATTCTCTACATAAATTGTAAATCCATGCTTTTTATCACCATTGATGTAATCAAATCTGGCAACTCCGCCAAAAAATAAGGTTTGTTCAGGATTTAATTGATATACTTTAGGCTTAGTTTGTTTCTGAGGTTCAACAACTTTTAAATCATTACCAGTAAGGTAGTGAGCCATTTGTTCTTTATGGATGATACCAGGAGTATCGACCAGTTTATGTCCATCTTCTAAATCAATACTAATCTTATCTAAAGTAGTTCCAGGAAATCTTGAAGTTGTGATTAGTTCTTTTATCCCGGTGTTTTGTTTAATAATTTGATTAATTAAAGTTGATTTACCAACATTAGTTACACCGACAACATAAACATCTCTGTTTTTACGATATTTATCAATATTAGTTAATAAATTATCTACGGATTCATTTGTTCTAGCTGAGACTAGTTCAACATCAATAGGTCTAATTCCTGCCTCATTAGAACGTTGTCTAATCCAGTCTCTTAATTTACGATTTTTTAATGATTTTGGTAAAAGATCGGCCTTATTTCCAACTAACATAATTGGATTATCACCAACAAAACGATGCAGTCCTGGAATTAAACTACCATTAAAATCAAAGATATCTACTAAATAAACAATTAATGCATTAGCATCTCTAATTTGATTTAAAAGTGCTAAGAAATCATCATCAGTCAAACTTACAGGAGAAATTTCATTATAGTGACGCAATCTAAAACATCTTTGACAGTAAATTTCACCAGTTTCTTTTCCTTTATCTAAAGCTGATTTAGGAGTATAGCCTAATTCATCAGGAGTATCCGTTTGAATTTGAGCTCCACATCCAATACAACGCAAATCTTCGTTTTCTAAATTTTCAGTCATTAATATCCTCCTGCCATTTTAAATCAACATATTTTTTATTTAACTTTTTCCAAATCTTTTTTTCAATAAAACGATTTGGCTTTGTATTCCAAGCATCCGTTTCAATTAATGGTTTAACTAAGACACTTCTAACTCCAGCATTATTGGATGCCCAAACATCAGTTAAAAGTTGATCTCCAACCATTATAACTTGTTTTTTATTTAAGTGATATTTTTTTAATGCCTTGTTAATACCATTTGGAAATGGTTTTAAAGATCTAGATATAAAATCTAAATCTAGCATTTCTAAAGCTTTTTTCACTCTTGATCGTTTATTATTAGATATAACAACAAGTTCAATATTATGTTTGCTTAGATCATTTAACCACTTTCTAAGCTGAGGAGTACCATATGGATTATTCCACGGAATTAATGTATTATCCAAATCTGTAAAAACATATTTTATTCCCATATCTTCCAACTTAACTGGTGATATATTATAAATCATAGGTATCATCCAGGTTGGTTTAAATTTAGATATCATAATAATAAAACTCCTCTTAATAAATATATGTAAAGTAAGCAATTTTAATTAATTATTTAATAAGAAAAAAACTCCCACCTACTTACCTTAAGTGGTGAAAGTTTTATTTTTAAAAATTATTTAACAGCTTTCTTAGCAGTTTCGGCTAATGAAGCAAATGCTTTTTCGTCATTTACAGCTAAATCAGCTAACATTTTACGGTTCATTTCAATGTTTGAAAGTTTCAAACCGTGCATTAATTTACTGTAGCTTAATCCATTCATACGAGCTGCTGCGTTAATACGAGCAATCCATAATCTTCTGAAATTACTTTTGTTTGCTTTACGATCACGGAATGCGTATTCGCGTGACTTCATAACTTGGTCTTTAGCAGTCTTGAAAAGACTGTGTTTACCTTCACGGTAACCCTTAGCTTGTTTTAAAACACGTTTACGACGTGCATGAGTAACTGTTCCACCCTTAACTCTTGGCATGTTTAAATCCTCCTATAATTATGTCTTATTAATTAAAACATTTTTTCGTATTTATTAGCAGTTGTCTTATTGATCATGCTAGTTCCACGTAGGTTACGACGTTGTTTCTTTGTCTTACCATGGAAACGGTGACTTGTAAATGCATTAGCACTCTTTAAACCACCCTTAGCGGTCTTTTTGAAACGCTTAGCAATAGCACGATTTGTTTTAGTCTTTGGCATTGTGAAATCCTCCCTTAAATTCTTTAAAGTATTATATAAATACTAACTATTTTTTATCGCTTGATTTAGGTGCGAGCATTAGGAACATACTTCTTCCATCCATTTTTGCTCGTTGAGTAACATTAGCAACTTCTGATGTAGATTCTGCCATTCTGTTTAACACATCACGACCAATTTCTTTATGTGTGATGGCACGTCCCTTGAAACGAATTGATACTCGAACTTTTTCACCTTTTGATAAGAACTTTTGAGTTCTTTTCAACTTAGTGTTGAAATCATTAGTATCAATAGTTGGGCTAAGTCTAATTTCCTTAACACTGACAACTTTTTGTTTCTTACGAGCTTGACGAGCTTTCTTTTGTTGTTCAAAGCGGTATTTACCGTAATCTAATACTTTAGCAACCATAGGCTTAGCTTTAGGAGCTACAACTACAAGATCTAATCCTGCATCTTCAGCAAGTTTCATTGCTTCCGCCTTTGACTTAACTCCTAATTGATCACCATTTGCACCAATTAAACGAACTTCACGTGCTCGAATTCCATCATTAACCATCATATCGTTTGCTATGGTAATTCACCTCCAAGTATATTAAAAAGCAGAAAAAATGCGGGAACCTAAGAAGGCTCCCGCATCTGTCCTTTGTAAAATAAACAAAGGTTCATCCGATATCATGCCTAGCAACTTAATTGTCACTGAGGCGAGAAGCGGGAAGGCTTCTGCTTTTTCGATAATTTAATACTACCAAATAAATAATTCATTGTCAACAAATTATTTATTCCCTCTAGAATAATTATCAATATCATTTTGAATCTCTTTAGTAAATTCATCAAAAGATTCATCTTTACTATCTTTTTCACTGTATTTACGTACAGAAACGCTATTGGAATTCATTTCATTATCACCAACAACTAATGTATAAGGAATCTTATTAGTTTGAGCATCACGAATTAAGTAACCCATTTTTTCATTACGGTCGTCAACACTTGAGCGAATGCCCATTTTAACTAATTTTTCATTAATCTTTTTAGCATAATCACCATGTTTATCCATACTTACAGGAATAATCTTAACTTGATGAGGAGCTAACCATGTTGGGAAAGCACCTTTATAAACTTCAATTAGATAAGCAATAAATCTTTCCATAGTTGAAACTAAACCACGGTGCATCATAACTGGACGGTGTTCTTTACCATCTTCACCAACATAATGTAAATCAAATCTTTCAGGCAACATAAAGTCTAACTGAATAGTAGATAATGTTTCTTCATTACCCATAGCTGTATATGTTTGAACATCAAGTTTAGGACCATAGAATGCAGCTTCACCTTCTGCTTCAACATATTCTAGTCCTAAATCATCCATGGCACCCTTAAGCATTGATTGAGACTTATTCCACATTTCATCATCATCAAAATACTTTTCAGTGTTTTTAGGATCACGATAACTTAATCTAAAGTGATAATTACTAATATCAAAATCTTTGTATACTTCAGTCATTAGATGCAATATCTTCTTAAATTCATCTTGAATTTGATCAATTGCTAAGAATGTGTGTCCATCATTTAAAGTCATTTCACGAACACGTTGTAATCCTGATAAAGCACCTGATTTTTCATATCTATGCATCATACCTAATTCAGCAATACGAATTGGAAGTTCACGGTATGAACGAATGTGATGTTTATAGATTTGAATGTGACTTGGACAATTCATAGGACGTAATTCTAGTTCTTCGCCATCTCCCATGTCCATTGGTGGGAACATATCATCACGATAATGTGCCCAATGTCCTGAAGTTTTATAAGCATCAAGATTCATAAGAACTGGAGTAATAACATGTTCGTAACCATTAGCCAATTCTTTGTCAACAATATATCTTTCAACAACACGACGAACAGTAGCACCATTAGGCATCCAATATGCTAAACCTGCACCAACCTTAGGATCAACAAAGAATAGGTCTAGTTTATTACCAATAACACGATGATCACGTTCCTTAGCTTCTTGACGCTTTTTAACATCAGCATCTAAGTCTGCTTTCTTATAAAATGCAGTTGCAAAAATCCTTTGTAACATTGGATTAGATGATTTACCTTCCCAGTATGCACCAGCAACTGATAATAATTTAAATTCTTTAACTTGTTTAGCGGATGGAAGAACGACACCTTCACCTAAGCCTAAATAATCACCAATTTGATAAAATACAACTTGTTCATTATTAGCTAATTTATTAACTAACTTAGCTTGGTATGGATCACCATCAACTTGTTTTAAAGCATCTTCTTTACTTAAAACTTTACGTTCAATTTTAACGTTGTTTTTAACCATTTTATGCATACGTTCTTCAAGTTGAGGTAATTCATCAGCACTAACTTGAGTTTCTCTTTTATCAGTATCAACAAAGAATCCATCTTCATCAGAAGTGCTTTCACCAAATTGAATATTAGTAAATTGATCTGCTAATGCAGCTTTTAATAATTGAGCAGCTGTTTGACGTAGTACCTTTAGGCCATCATCAGAGTCTTTAGTTACAATTTCAACTTTACCACCTGATTTCAATGGTAAGTTAACATCAACCATTTTATCGTCAATTTTTCCGGCAACGGCCTTTTTAGCTAAACTAATGGAGATAGATTTAGCAATATCTTCAGTAGTTACACCTTCATCAAAATCCTTTACATTTCCATCTGGAAATTCAAAAGAAAGCTTAGACATAAATATCTCTCCTCTTTTATTAATTTATAACGGGAAAAGGAATAAAAAAGTCCCTAGCATCACAAAAAGTGATACTAGGGACGTAAGTTTACGTGGTTCCACCCGAATTCTATCTACATAAATTATATATAGACCTCATAATTAGTCTTTAACAGTAACTACCCGATTTAGAATTATCCTCTAAATTTGTATAAAAGTGGTAATTTAAAAATTAAATATGAAGAAACTTACAGTTAATGTTTCTTCTCCCTGAAAATTTAGATGATTAAATTATATCTTCTATACATGATATTATGATTCATTAAGGATCAAATGTCAAGATTATTTTATTGTGGACGACGATTATCTCCAGTTATTTTCACCTCTTTAGACAAGAAACGAATTCTTTGCATAATTCTTTTAGCTTTTAGAGGTTCTTCGTCACCTTTATTATTAAATTTAAGATGCTTAGTTTCAAAATCGGACATTGAGTAATTAGATGTGAAAAATGTAGATAATGAATTTTGCATTCTATATTCTAATATTACACTAAATATGTCATCTCTAATCCAAGAAGACATATCATCAGCACCAATATCATCTAATATAAGTAATGGCATTTGCTTAATTCTATCTAATTTTTTAGCGACAGTATTATTTTTGATAGAATTTTTCATTTCAGTAACAAAGCTAGGAAAATGTAAAAGCATTACTTCGTATCCATTCCTAACTAACTCATTTGCCATCGCAGCCATTAAGAATGTTTTGCCAACTCCAAATTCACCATATAGATAAATTCCTTGGTGATATGCTTTATGATTTTGCTCGTAATCTCCAATAAATTGCAATACATCATCATATGCATTTTCACGTGCATGATCATTGTCGGTATAAAACTTTTCTAAATTAACTTTACGTAATCCACTAGGCAAAGAAATTAAATGCATTCTTTTAAACATTTTATTGTCTTTTATAGAAGCTAATTTACTTTTAGTTGGAACATAAGCAACATTGATAGCATCTTTACTAAGCTCTAGTTTTGGTTCATATCCTGGAATTGTTGAATTTTTTCCAGAAATAACTTTATCACGCTCGTTAACAAATTCATATAATTTAGAAATAGATTTAATAATAGTTTGGTGATCTAGTTTTTCCTTATTAACCTTTAAGAAGGTATTCACATCTCTATCATTTAAAACGTCTTTTGCAAGCCGTTTAAATTGCTCACCAAATTTTTTATTAATCATTAGTTTTGATAGCTCATCACTTAAATTTTCCATTATCTACCCTCACTTTTTACCCCAGCTTCTAATTCTTTTTAGTTTATCTTCTAATTCTTTCTTTCTAGATTCATCAGGCATAGAATTTGTATTATCTTTTGCCTTATTTTTATGTTCATCTTTAGCCCAATCAGGTAATTCTTCCTTAATCGGTTTACGATATTTTCTTTTATGCTCACGTTTCTTCTCATCAGATGCTTTTTTGCGATTCCTAATTTCTGCAACAGCATCTTCAGCTGTTCTAATACCTTTTTGTGACCAGTTATCAGCAATCGTAGTAAATAGGTTTCTGCTTAATCCAGATTTTCTTTGATCAATAATTATATGGTAAGTAACCATATTTATCACTTCAGGCTTTAATACAGAAACATGCATTACATCACGAATCGTCCTAGTTTCATTATCATGAACAAATCCATCCACCTGTTTTTTCAACCCTTGCAGAAAATCTAGTGGAGCAATTTCTTTTGCCATACTAACTATCTGTTTTTCACCTTTATCAAGTTTATTATTATCAGATAAATAAGTCTTTCTGTCATCTTCACCAAAGCTAACATTATTAGTAGTAAAGTCCCTATTAACCAACAATTTTAGTTTATTTGGATCAAAAACATTATTATTAACATTAGTAGCTTTTTCAATAAATCTGGCCATTTCTGGTTCATCAATACCGTACAATACATGTTCAGAATTTATTAAATGATGATTTTTCTTAACATCAGAAATATTAACAAAAGATTTTTCCAAAATTGATAACACTAAACTAAAATCAAAATCATCAGAATTTTCAATATCATTTGTACCAGATTCTGTCGAATTAGCAACTAATTTTTTTGCTTTACCAACATTTTGAGGAGTATTAGATAATTCACTGCTTTTAATACGAAAAACTTGTAGGAAATTTTTTGAAATGTCATTATAATTTTCTAAGTTGTACTTATCTATTATTACATCATTAACAATATCTTCATAACGGTCTTCACCAATAGTTTGCAATAAAGTAACACTCAATAAATCATCATTAAAAAATTGATTAATATCAAGTGGCTTTATCAATTTATATACATAACGATGATTATCATTTACATAAGTTTTTATTAATCCAGCGCCCTCAAGCTTTAACCTAGAATCATAAAAAGTTTGGACGTCAATATTTAAATAAGCGAGCAATTCAAAATTTAAATGCTGTTCAAAGTCTTTGTCTCGTTCATAAATTCTCCAAAGATTATTTATTAAAGCATAGGCATTAACACCAATAATTGGTTGATAAAGAATATCTAAAGCTTTTCTTTCCAAATTAGAAATAAAATAATCAGAAGTTAGAATAAAATTATCTTGAGGACTAATATTACGCCATTCTTCCATAATTATTCTCCGTTATTTTTTCGACTCTTTTGATGATCATTATCTAAAACTTCTTTTAATTCATTATAAAAAACTGTCATATCTTTAAATTGTCGATATACACTAGCAAATCTAATATATGCAATTTCATCAACATTTACTAATTCTTTCATGACATATTCCCCAATAGATTGACTTGGAATTTCATTCTCACCCATAGCTCTAATTTTAGATTCAACATTATCAACAATATTTTTCATTGAATCCATAGAAACTGGCCGTTTTTCTGCTGATCTAATAATTCCTTTTAGCACTTTTTCACGATTAAATTCTTCTCTGTTACCATTATTTTTAACTACTAATAATGGTGTTTGTTCAATTCTTTCAAAAGTAGTATATCTATAGCCACATTTTTCACACTCTCTGCGGCGACGAATAACTTGTCCATTCTCAGTAGGACGACTATCTACTACTCTAGATGAATTTTTATGGCAATGAGGACATTGCATTAATTGTCACCTCAAATATATTAGTTATCTATTTTATTAAACAATTTTATCACTTGATTGCGTGTTTGCATAATCGAACCATTACTATCTATTAAATAATCTGCTAATTTTTCTTTAAATTCCAAGGGCCATTGGCTTTTGATTCGCTTAATTGAATCAGAAATACTAAAATTATTTCTTAATTGTAATCTATTCAACTGATTGATAGGCGTACAAGTAACAACCATAATCATATCACACATAAAAGAGTATCCATTTTCAAATAAGGTAGGTGCATCAAATATAACTATTTTTTCATTTGTGTTATCAATAATTGACTGAACATTAGATCTAATATAGGGGTCCATAATTCGCATTAATTTAGTTAGATTATCTCTATTACCAAAAACCAGCTTAGCTAAATTTGAACGATTTAATTCACCATTTTTTTTTAAAATACTATTCCCAAAATATTCTATAATTGCATTTAAGCAATCACTACCTTTTTGTTGTAGTTGATAAGTTATTTTATCAGCATCAATTATTTGATATCCCATTTTTGATAAAAAATCAGAAACATTAGATTTTCCAGTTGCAATTCCACCTGTTAATCCAATCACTTTAACCATTTTGAATCACTTTAATTTGACAATTAGGGCAGAACGTTGTTCCTCTTTGAGCCACCTTAATTTTTTCTAATTTAGTTTCGCATCTTTCACATGGTTTTCCAGCTCTTCCATAAACATGCAAGTTATTTTGAAACTGACCAGCTTCTCCATATGCATTTGAATATGAATGAACAGTAGTACCATGTCCTTTAATTGCCATTTTAATTTCTTCAATAATGTTTTTTCTAAGTTCCATTATTTGGCTATCTGGAATTGTATTAGTAATAGTTTCAGGATGAATTTTACTTAACCATAAAACTTCATCACAATAAATGTTACCTAAACCAGCAATATGACTTTGGTTTAATAAAAATGGTTTTATTTTACCCCTACCTTTATTCATAATTGATTTCATATAATCAAATGTTAAATCATCATCAGTAGGTTCAGGCCCTATTGTTCCTAGTCCTGACAAAGTATGTTCATCCCCGTTTTTTATTAAATACATTCTGCCAAATTTACGACTATCTTTGTATCTCAATTCTCGATCATCATTCAAATGAAAAATGACGTGTGTATGTTTAGTTGGCTTAGTGCCCTCAGGCTCAACATCATATTTCCCTTCCATTCTTAGATGAGAAACTAATGTCATATCATTAGAAAAACGAAAAAGTAAGTATTTTCCTCTTCTATCTATTTTTTTAATATTTTGATTAGTTAAAGTAACTTTTAATTTTTCAGGACTAACATTAATCATTTTAGGATATAAAACATCAATACTATTAATATGCGCTCCTTTTACTAATTGATTTAATCCTTTTTTAACAGTTTCTACTTCTGGTAATTCAGGCATTTAAAAAACCCCATTTCCTTATTTAATATTGTACCAATTACTACCGTAATGGCTCTTAACATTTAATGGTACTTGTAATTTAACTGCTGAATCCATTACTTTAGGTACTAATTTGCTTAAAGTAGCTATTTCTTCTTTAGGTGCTTCAAATATTAATTCATCATGAACTTGCAATAACATTTTTGCTTTTAAGTGATTGTTATTTAAAGCTTTTTCCATCTTAAGCATAGCGATTTTAATAATATCAGCAGCACTACCTTGAATTGGTGAATTCATGGCAGTTCTAGCGGCAAATGATCTTTGATGAAAATTTCTAGAATTAATGTCTGGCAAATACCTACGACGATTTAAAATTGTTTCAACATAACCTTTATCTTTTGCGGCTTTAACGGCATCATCCATATATTTTTTAACGTCTGGATATTCATTAAAATATTTCTCAATAAATTTTTTAGCATCTAAACGACTAATACCCGTATTTTTGGCTAATCCAAAATCAGAGATTCCATAAACAATTCCAAAATTAACTGCTTTGGCTTGCCTTCTAAGTTCTGGAGTAACTTCACTATTATCAGATAGGCCAAATATTCTTCTAGCAGTAGATGCATGAATATCATCATTGTGAACGAATTCATCTTGCATATTTTTATCATTTGAAATAGATGCTAAAACACGTAATTCAATCTGTGAATAATCAGATGAGAATATTTCCCAGTCTTTATGACTTGGAATAAAAGCTTGTCTAATTTTTCGTCCTTCTTCAGTCCTAACAGGAATATTTTGTAAATTAGGATCTACCGATGACAAACGCCCTGTTTGTGTTAAAGTCTGTAAATATCTAGTATGCACTTTATGATCATCATGATGTATATCTTTTAGTAATCCTTCAACATAAGTCGACAAGATTTTAGCTATTTGACGATAGTCTAATACAGCTTGAACAATTGGATAGTCTGGAGCAAGCTTTTCTAAAACATCAACCGCTGTAGAATAACCTGTTTTTGTTTTTTTCAGAATTGGCAAGTGCAATTTTTCAAATAAAATTTCACCAAGTTGTTTAGGTGATGCAATATTAAATTCAGTTCCAGCTTCATTATAAATTTTTTGCTGGATTTCATTTAACCTTTCTGTAAGCTTACTACTCATTTGTTTTAAGATATCACTGTCAACAACAATCCCCGCAATTTCCATTCTAGACAAAACAAATGTAAGTGGTAGTTCAACATCATTATATAAGTCTAATTGATCATTATCCTTTAAACCATTAAATAATTTATCTTTTAAAGAAGCAATAGCCCTTAATTTTCTTGAAAAATGTTCAAATAACTTATCTTTAGATGGAATTTTACGTTTAGCACCTTTACCATAAACATCATCATCAGATTGAACTTCAAAATAATCATGCTCATTAGCTACTTTTCCTAAATCATTACTATTATCATTAGTGTTAAGTAAATAAGATGCTAATAATAAATCAAATTTAACATTATGCAAATTAATATTTAATCTATTTAAGCCAACATAAGTTCTTTTAGCATCAAAGACATCTTTTTTTATTTTGTCACTTTCTAAGATATCCTTTAGCTCTGGTCTTTTTAGTAGATCAACATTATCCGATGCATAAATATTTTCATTAATTTTAATAGCAAAACCAATAAATGGATCAATATGATAATTTTCACCATCTATTCCTAGATAAAAAGTAACTTCCGAATTAACATGTTCAGGTAAAACTTTTAAAGTTTCATCATTAATTTCTAAATATTTGATTTGCTCCATAGATTTTGATTCATCAAAATCCATTTGACTAAGAAATTTCCTGAAATTCATTTCACGATAAAAACTGACTAGTTTATCACGATCATCACCTAAATAGTTCAAGTCATTTAATTTTATGTCAACAGGAGCATCACGGTCAATACGTGCTAATTTCTTATCCAAAAATGCTTCTTCTTTGTCATTAATTAAATGTTCCTTTAGTTTTTTACCACTTACATCATCTAAATGATTATACAAATTTTCTACACTACCAAATTGCTTAACCAATTTTAAAGAAGTCTTATCTCCAACACCCTGAACTCCAGGGTAATTATCGGAAGAATCACCCTTTAATGCCTTCCAATCAATAATTTGTGAAGGTGATATTCCCATGGATTCATTTACATAATCAGTATCATAATGAGTCACTCCTGATACTCCACGATTAGAAATAGAGACTGTCGTCTTGTCTGAACATAACTGTGTTAAATCATTATCACCAGTTACAACTGTAGTTTCAAATCCTGCTTCATCAGCTTTTTTAGATAAAGTACCAATTATGTCATCTGCTTCATAATTATCTAATTCATAGGACTTAATACCACGAGCGTCTAACATTTGTTTTACATATTTAAATTGTTCTAATAATTCTTCAGGAGTCTTATGTCTTCCAGATTTATAACCAGAATACATTTTTGTTCTAAAAGTAGTTTTTCCAGCATCAAATGCAACTAAAGCATGGGTAGGATTTACTTTATCAAGCATAATATCAAGCATATTATTAAAACCATAAATAGCACTTGTATGAATCCCCTTATTATTGGTAAAACGTTCAACTTGTTTGATTAAAGCATAAAAGGCTTTATAAGTTATACTATTACCATCTATCAATAATAATCTTTTATCAGCCATAAAATTCTCCTTTTATAATTTATATATTAACTAAATTTTAACACTTTCTTTAATATTATTAATTATATACAAAATAAAAAAGATGATGTTGTAAAAACACCATCTTTTTTATTCTAGTCCCTATCATTACCACTAAAGATACTTAAAAGTTGTAAGAAAAGATTAATAAAGTCTAAATATAATGTCATGGCACCATAAATGGCTAAACCATTTTCTGACATTTCTGAACCGTATTCATTGTAAGCTTCTTTAATTTTTTGACTGTCATAAGCAATTAAAACTGTGAAGATAATAACTGCAATAATTGAAATAACGAAACCAAATAATGGGATTCTCAAGAATGCATTAATAATACTTACAATAATCAATGCAATAAGTGCACCTAAAGCTTGTGTTCCAATTTTATCTAAGCTTTTCTTGGTAGTAACTCCTATTAATGCCATTACAACAAAATCCACAGTCGCAGTTAAAAAGGCTTGCGTAATAACGGTTGTACTATAAGCTATGAAAATGTACGAATATAGACCTCCCGTTAACACTGAAAATACCATAAATAGGATAAAACCCAGAGCAGAATTCTTCATTGCAATGGAAGAGGTCGCCATAGCAAGACCAAACCAAACAACAATTCCAATAATACTAGGAACAAGTCCTAAAGAAGCATGGTAAACAGAACCCATTAGATAAGAAACTATTCCTGAAATAAAGACCGATAAAGCCATCCATCCATATGTTTTTGTTAAAAATTTATTCATACCAAATGAATTATTTACCATACGACGGCCTGTTTGATCATAATTATTCATATATTAATCCTCCTTTATATAAAGCATAAGATTTATTTTATTTTAACAAACAAAGAACCCATAATACAAGTTCTTTTAATTTACATTATTTGTAACGTCATTTAACAATTCTTCATAAATTTTTTCATATTTTTGAATATCCCCAGCACCCATGAATACAACAACTGCATCATGATAATCTAATAGCGGAGACATATTTTCTGCTTTAATTAAGCTACCATTTTTAGTTATTTTGGCTTCTAAATCAGCACTGGATACTTTTCCAGCTTTTTCACGTGGTGAACTATAAATTTTAGTAATATAAACATCATCTGCTTTGTTTAAACTTTCTGCAAATTCATCTAAATAAGCAATAGTCCTACTAAAAGTATGTGGCTGAAAAACTGCAATAATTTTTTTGCTGGGATATTCTTGTCTGGCAGCATCTAAAGTAGCATTAATTTCTGATGGATGGTGAGCATAATCATCAATAATAGTCATATCGCCCACTTTTCTTTGAGCGAAACGACGTTTAACACCCTTAAATGTTTCTAGTTCTCTACGTATTTCATCTAAGTTATCATGTTCAAAGTATGAAACTGCAATAACCGCTAATGAATTTAAAACATTATGTTCTCCATATAAATGAATTTGGAAACGGCCTAATTTTTCACCATGATATTCAACATCGAATGATGATCCTGAAGTACTACGAGTGATATTAGTTGCTCTAAAATCATCATTTTCACCAGTACCATAATAATAAATTGGTACATTAGCAGTCAATTTTCTAAGATTAACATCGTCACCCCATGCAAAAATACCTTTTTTGGTTTGATTTGCAAAAGTCTGAAAAGCACTACGTACATCATCAATACCAGTATAGTAATCTGGATGATCGAAATCAATATTAGTCATAATGGCATAATCGGGTTTAGTAGCTAGAAAATGTCTTCTGTATTCATCAGCTTCGTATGCAAAGAATCTAGCATTAGGAACCCCTTTACCAGTTCCATCACCAATCAAATAATCAGTAGGAGCAATTCCTGATAAAACATGTGCTAACAAACCAGTTGTACTGGTCTTACCATGAGCACCACAAACACCAATACTGGTATGTCCTTCAATCATTTTACCTAAAAATTCATGATAACGATAAACTTCTAGACCCATTTCATGGGCTTTTTTTATTTCAGGATGATTATCATCGAATGAATTCCCTGCAATTACAACTAATCCTTCATGAATATTATTCTCATCAAATGGTAAAACTTTAATTCCCGCTTGTTCTAAACCTCTTTGAGTGAAAGTGTATTTTTCAATGTCTGAGCCTTGAACCGTACATCCTCTATCGCGAAGAATTCTGGCCATTGCGGACATACCCGTACCCTTAATTCCTACAAAATGATATGTCTTACTTGTATCCATAATCTAAACGCTCCTTTTTAATTGTCATTAATTCAATCATAGCAAACTTTTTTTAATATAGTATATAAAAAAACTAAATATTCAGTTTTTTATAATCTTTTTCTGTTAAATATACATCTCTTGGTTTAGATCCGTGTTGTCCAGAAACATAATTACTCTGTTCTAAACTGTCAATTAAACTAGCAGCACGATTGTAACCGATAGAAAATACTCTTTGTAATTTAGAAGTAGAAACATTATCTTCTTGAGAAATATATTTTAGTACCTGTGGCATCAAGTCATCTTCTTGTTCCACTTTATTTACTCTTTTTAATAAAGAATCAGGTTGGAAAGCATATTTAGGCTTACCTTGCTTTCTTACTTCATTAGTAATACTTTCAATCTCATCATCAGTAACAAAAGTTCCTTGTAGCCTAATTGCTTGACTGGAACCACTACCTAGATAAAGCATATCACCTTTACCAAGTAATCTTTCTGCTCCAGCAGTATCAATAATGGTTCTAGAATCAACTTGACTAGATACCATAAACGCAACACGAGTAGGAATATTATTTTTAATAGTACCTGTAATAATGTCAACACTTGGTCTTTGGGTAGCAACTAATAAATGAATTCCAGCAGCTCTTGCTTTTTGAGTAATTCTGACAATGTAATCTTGTACTTCACTAGATGCAACCATCATTAAATCAGCCAATTCATCAATAACAATTACAATATAAGGAATCTTTAGTCCGTAGTCTTCATGTTCTTCTGCCATCTTGTTAAATTGTTCAACATTTCTAGCACCTGCAGCAGCTAACTTTTCGTAACGTTCATCCATTTCTTTAACTGCCCATTTTAAAGCTGCTGAGGCCTGCTTAGGATCTGAAATAACTGGAGAAAGTAGGTGGGGCAAGTTGTCATAAGGTGCCATTTCTACAGCCTTAGGATCAATCAAAATCAATTTTAAGTCAGCTGGAGTTGCTTTATAAAGTAAAGAAATCAATAAACTATTTAGAAATACACTTTTACCAGAACCAGTAGCACCAGCAATCAATCCATGTGGCATTTTACGAATATCAGTAATTTGTGGTTTCCCCGTTAAATCAACACCTAAAGCTACAGTTAATGGGTCCTTACTATTTTTAAATTGTGGTGAATCTAACACTTCAGACAACATAACTGGTCTTGGATGTGGATTAGGGATTTCAATTCCTACTGTTGTCTTACCCGGAATTGGAGCTTCAATTCTAATATCTTTTGCAGCCAATGCCATTTTCAAATCATCATTTAAATTAGTTATTTTACTTACTTTAACGCCTAATTGTAATTTAATTTGAAATTGGGTAACGGTTGGCCCATTTGTCCAATCAACTACATTAGCATTTACATTAAACGCGCTAAGTGTATCATCTAGTTTTTGCGCTTGACTCTCAATCCAATCATCCAAACTATCATCATTTTCATTATTAGGTTCGGATAATAAATTCAAACTAGGAAATTGATATTTATGGTTTACTAATTTATTATCTTCACTATCATTTGAATCTTTATTTTCGTCATTATTATCATCCTTAAATAAAGATAAATCTTTCTGAGCATCATTCTCTGAATCTAATATTGATGATAATGAATGACCTAATCCAAATTCACCTTTTTCTTTAGGTTCAACAGAAACATCATGACTATTATCAGATTCAAGATGATCATCGCTTAAATCACTTGTCTTTTTATAATCTAGAGAATCAGCATTCTTTTCTGAGTCTTCATTTAATTTTGAATCTTGATCATTTGATGTTTTATTAGTATCTTCTTGAACATTTGCATCATTAGAATCATTTTCATAATATGTGTTATTATCAAACACTTCTGGGTTGTCTAAATCACTTACATCATCAGGCTTAGCAGCAACAAAATCTTTACCCTGAGTTTCTTTATTTCTAATATATTCAAAATCATTTGAATATAAGTCAACATACTTACTGTAAGGAGTAGTATTCTTTAAATCTTCAACAGGCTTAGCATCCACTTCTTTGGTGCTATCACCCGCATTATCATCTTGGATTATGTTATTTTCATTTTTTTGTAAAGCATTTTCTTCACTATCCAAAGAAATATTACTATCATCACTAGAAATTGGAAGTTCAGAATTGTCATTGGCTTGTTGTTCGTCCAAATTATTATCTTCTATATCTGAATCATCAACATTTTTGTTATCATCAGTTTCATCAAAAGAAGTTAAATTTTCATTTGAATCATAGTTGTCTAAATCAATTGAATCACTAAAATCGTCTGCAAAAACAATCAAATCATCATTTGACTGTTTCAATGCCCTTTTGATGTTTTGATAAGGATAAGAAAGTTTCAAACTGTAATAAGGAATATCGCTAGCTCTAGCCTTCTTAGCCGGTTGAAATGCAGCTGCCCTTTGAGCAATTGGATTATCATTATTATCCAAGACATCTGAGCGATTAAAATCCTTTTTACGGTCATAGTTATGCTTTTTATTTTCACTTATTTTATTTATATGTCTATTTTCCTGCTTCTTGTTTTTAATACGATATTTTCGATAAAAAGCAGGACCATCATAATGTTCCATATAACTATCATCCTCAAAATCATTATATTATATATGTATTAATAAAGAGAAATACTATCTCTTTATTTATCAAATAAATTAGAAGCCTTATTAAAGTCAAACTCAGTTCCTACTTCATAATTATCAGGTAAAATTAATGCTCCTGGTTTTTGTGGTGCATTAGGCAAGTGTAATTCACGACCAGAACAAATCATCCCATTACTGTCTTCGCCTTTTAATTTACCTGGCCAAATTATTAATCCGTCAGGCATCATAGCACCAACTTTAGCAACGACAACCTTAATATCTGCTTGCATATTTGGAGATCCACTTACAATTTGTAGAGTTTTGCCATTATTAACTGTAGTTTCAGTAATTTTTAAATGATCAGACTTTGGATGATCGCTAATTTTATTTACATATCCTACGACAAACTTAGGATCATTATCTAACTCAATGTTTGCTGATAAGCCTTGTTTTTTTAAAAATGAATTTAATAAATCAACATCATCGGAAGTTAAATTAATTTGTCCATTCATATTCGATAAATTAGGTAAAATACGACTAGCATTCAGAAAATTATATCCTAAAATTTTACCACTATCTTTATCAGACATAATCACTACATCATCTTTATATTCTACAGTTTGCTCACCTTTTGTTTCATCCAAAACTACAATCAAAATGTCACCAGTTTGTTTAGGGTTGTAACTTGCAATTAACATTAAATCTTACCTCTCAAATATTTAATTTAAAGAATCAATAAATTCTTCAACTTGTTTCTTAGTTTTTCTATCTTTGTTTACAAAACGACCAATTTCTTCGCCATTATTAAAAGCAACAAAACTGGGAATTCCCATAATACCCAAATCAGCTGCTAAATCAATATTTTCGTCACGATCAACTGCTAAGAAATTATAATCTTTATATTCTGCTTCAATTTCTGGCATAGCAGGTTTAATAAATGAACAGTCTGGGCACCAGTCAGCTGAAAAGAATAAAATATACTTACCCTTTTCAATTTTCTTTTTTAAATCTTGTAAATCCATTTTTGCTAATTGTTCCATAAATATTCACTCCTCATATATTATAATATTGTTATATTATAACTTATAAAATAGATATTGTTGAAAACTTTGATTATAATATTAATTATTATATCATTTAAATTTGGAGGTAATTACTATTAAGCATTATAAAACTTTCTACACTGGAGTTGTTTTAGGGTGTATAACTACCATAGTTTATGCATTCAACAAAAGTAAAAAATATGATAAAGAACAACTTATTAAAGCCAAAGTCAATAACGCAAAAATGACTTTTAATAAAAGTGAAGTTTATGGGCATTGGATTATGAAAAAAAATCGTCAATGGATTGGTGCTATTAATATCAAAAAAGATAATAAAATAATTGAACATCCCTTTATAATAAATAATAAGTATCAATTATTTTGGCAAGAAGACTAATTAAATTAGTCTTCTTTATTTTCATTAAAATAAGCCACTACTTTATAAATTGGGCCTTTTGCGCTGAACTTATGTTCATATTCTGTTTCGATATTATCTTCCATATACTTACTGTTGTGTAAGTCCAAAGATAAAAGATCAAAATACATCCCATAGTTGTTAAATGTAACCAATGAATATTCAAAAAGGCCACGATTATCTGTTTTAAAAATAATTGGGGCATTTTTATTAAGCACCTTTTTATAACTATCCAAAAATTTAGGTGATGTTAAGCGTCGTTTGGCATGTCTTTTTTTAGGCCATGGATCTGAAAAGTTTAAGTAAATGGTATCAATCTCATGTTCATCAAAGAAAGTGTCAATTCCAGCACCATCTGTATGCACCATTTGTAAATTTGGAAGCTCTGATGCAACAACCTTCTTTAACGCAATTGCAATTACAGTTTCTTGAATTTCAATTCCTAAGAAATTAATTTTTGGATACTTTTTAGCCATTTCAACAATGAATTGACCTTTTCCAGTTCCAATTTCCACATGAATTGGCTGATCTTTTTCAAAACGACTAGACCATCTGCCTTTCCATTGCTCTGGATTATCAACAATGTATTCTGAATGGTCTTTAATAAAATCTTTTGCCCAAGGTTTATTTCTTACTCTCAAAAATTTATCCTCCTTATAAAAAATGGTCAAAACAATTTGTCTTGACCATTTAAAACGCCAAATTAATTATCGATAAAACACTATCTATCATTCTAATGTTTACTATATCGTTGAGTCAAGATAGTGTTAGCTTTTTAATTCAGCCTTTTTAATTTTTTTATTAATATATACGTGAGTTAATAAGAAGAGTTCAACAAAATCAATCAGTAATAATATTAAAGTTGTATAAATATCATTACTAAATATTGACACAATAAAAAATAAAAATATTGTTATATACATTAGCTTATTAATAATATTGACAAAACTACTTAACTTATTTTTATTACTAATAGGATAAATATAAGTAAATACATTTTCATCAAAGTTAAAATAATAAGGAATCATTTGAAATACTATAAGATATATGAATAACATACTTAATAGTATTACAAGATATTTATTATTAATAAACAGGATTAACAATGATCCAATCAAAGACAATCTAGTATATAAGCCACTGATTTCTTTGTCTCTAAACATTCCTCTTATAAAAAGATATGCAAAAACGTTATCATTTCTAAATAATCTTAATAAAGAATCTAAATACTTGCGACGTTTAACTTTTCCACCCAGCATTGGAACATCTGTAAACATATTAAAGAATTGATATATACGATGCATCCTGCTGTTTTCATTATTGATTACTTTATTCCAATGAACTGATAAATTGGTACACTTTTTCATTGCAAGAATAGTATATCCAAGAACTATTAAAGAGAAAACAACTGACAAAACATCAGAAGCCCATATAAAAATAGAAAGACTAATAATTGGAAAAATAATCTTAAAGACTAAATTTCTTTTATTACTAAAATTACTATAAATATCTATAAATGATGTACCCAAAATTATATATTTATTAATTAGTAAAGATATTAACAATAATATAATATAGCTTCGATTAAAGTTTAAAAATGTTTTAGATATTAATGGAATAAGTATCAACCATACAAATACTTGAATAATAGAAGCCATTACATAGCTATATTTCATTGCTGACTTAAAATAATTATAAAAGGATTTTTCCTGTGGTAGTAAAAAAACATAGTCTGCTTTTTTTACAAAATTAGCTAAGCTACCTAACTGTAAAGATATAAATAATATTATTAATACTAACGGTTGGATCCACCATGTACCAGCTGATAAATTCTTTATCGCAATTGAATATTCATATAATAGTCCACCAAAGATAAACATTAGAGCAATTACAAAGAAATCATTAAATACATATTTTAAATATTTAGTCATTTCAATTAAATGGGCATTGAAACGATGCTTAAATAAATTATTCATTATTTGATTCCTCAGCTAATTTTAAATATATGTCATTTAAAGAACTATTTTCATTACCATATTTATCTTTTAGTGCACTTAAATTACCCTCTGTTCTAACTTGCCCATTATGAATTAAAACAAACCGATCACAAAAACGTTGCGCCGTATCCAAAACATGAGTAGACATCAAAATACTACTACCTTGTTTTTTTTGATTATTAATCAATTTCAATAAATCATTAACAGCTAATGGATCCAAGCCTAAAAATGGTTCATCAATAATAAATAATCTAGCGTTAGTGATAAAAGCACAAACAATCATAACTTTTTGACGCATTCCCTTTGAAAAATTAATTGGAAACCAGTCAAGTTTATTATCAAGTCTAAACATTTTCAGTAATTCTTTAGCTCTTTGCCAAGCAGAGTTTTCATTCAATTGATATGCCATAATAGTAGTTTCAATGTGCTCTTTTAAAGTTAACTCTTTATATAAAATTGGTGTTTCAGGAATATAAGCAATTTGATTTTTATATTTATTAACATCATCAGTAATTGAAGTTCCATTGATTTTAATCTCTCCAGAAAAGGGAGTTAAAGTGCCAATAATATGATTAATGGTCGTAGATTTACCGGCACCATTGAGTCCAATCAGCCCTACTAATTCACCATCTTTTATATCAAAAGAAATATCTTTAAGAACTGGAATTTGTGAGTATCCACCTACTAGGTGTGAAACATCTAATGCCATAAAATATCACCCCTTAAAAACTTATTATTAATTTAATTATATCATAATTTTAGTTAAGATATTTTAAGGTTATTTTATGTTATCATTGTTATAGTACGGTAAATTAGTAACGGAAGGAGATCTTAATATGAATGACTGTATTTTTTGTAAAATAGTTAATAATGAAATTCCTAATTATACTGTTTATGAAGATGATATAGTAAAAGCATTTTTAGATATTTCACAAACAACTCCTGGTCATACCCTAGTTGTTCCTAAAAAGCACGTTTCAGACATTTATGAATATGATGATAAAATGGCTGAACAAGTTTTTGCTAGAGTTCCTAAGATTGCTAGAGCTATTAAAAATTCTGCTCCAGATATAAAGGGAATGAACATTATTAATAATAATGGAAAAATTGCTTCACAATCAGTATTTCATTCCCATTTCCATCTGATTCCAAGATATAGTGAAGATGATGGTTTTGAATTAAAGTTTACTGATAACTCTAATCGATACAATGAAGAAACGTTGACCCGAATTCAAAATAACATTTCAAAAAATTTGGAGGGTTAATAAATGAAAAATATTTTAAAAATATTAGGTGTTTCTGCTGCTGGTTTAGCTACATACATGTATGTTAACAAGAAAAATCCAAGCATTTTCTTTAAAAACCTGTCAACAGATGCAAAAGAATCATTTGAAAGATCGCAAAAAGTAAATGATTCTAGAAAATCATTACAACAAAATATTCAAAAATTACAAAAGGAACTTAAAAAATCTACCCCAGTTATTGAACAATTACAAAAAGATATTAGTGATTTTCAATTTAAAATAAATCCTAGGATAGATATGATTAAGGATAGAATAAATCATTTACAAAAATAATTTATAAAAGTATTTCATACTATTAAAATCATATACGCTGGTATGTTATAGTTGAAAATGGTTATTCAAATTTTAGAAATGGATGTGTTAAATTTATGAATAAAAAATGGTTAGTCGGTATGGCTGCTGCATTAATGAGTGTTTCATTAGTCGCTTGTGGTAGTAAGACTGTTGCTGTTACCAATGGTGGTAAGATCACACAAAGTGAATACTATAGTAGTATGAAAAATACTTCTAATGGTAAAACAGTTTTACAACAAATGATTTTAGATAAGGTACTAAATAAGCAATATGGTGATAAGGTTTCATCAAAAGATGTTAATGCTCAATTTAACCAAACTAAGAGCCAATATGGTTCACAATTCGATACGTTATTACAACAACAAGGTATGACTGAACAATCATACAAAGACACTATTAAATCAGGTCTATTATTACAAGCAGCATTAAAAGATAACATTAGTTATTCAAAGAAAGATCTTGAAAACCAATTCAAGAAATTTGAACCTAAGGTTACAGTTAACGAAATCTTAGTTTCAAATAAAGACACTGCTAACAAAGTTATTGAACAACTTAATGATAAGAAAGGCAAAAACTTTGCTGAGTTAGCTAAGAAGTATTCCAAAGATTCTTCAAACAAGAATAATGGTGGTAAATTAGCTGCATTTGATAATAAAAACACTAGTCTTGATTCATCATTCGTTAAGGCTGCATACAAATTATCTAATGGTGAATACACTAAAGAACCTGTAAAAACCAAGGCCGGATACCAAATTATTCAAATGGTTAACCATCCCAAGAAAGGTTCATCATACAAAGACTATACTTCAGAACTAAAAGAACAAATTGCTGAAAGTAAGCTAAAGGACCCTACTCTTCAAAAGAATGTTGTTTCTAAAATTCTTAAGAATGGTGGAGTAGAAATTAAAGATAAAGATTTACAAAATATCTTATCTTCATTCTTAAGCAATTCAAATAGTTAATTATTTAAATAAAAAAGGTTCCCAACAATGGGAGCCTTTTTTTATTTATCATTTAAGTTTATTATTGTATCTAAATTATAATAATCAAAAATATTTTTATCACAAGTTACATATATTACCTGTAAAGATTCTCCAATTTTATCAAGTAATTTATATGCATTATTAGAACGATTAAAATCGAATTCGCTAAAGCCATCATCAATAATGATTGGTAGCCTATAATCACGACCAAAAACAACCGCTAGAGCTAATATTAACGACAAATATAATTGTTCAATTGTCCCTCTTGATAATTCTCCTGCATCAAATTGAACCTTATCTTTTCTAGTAACTTTTAACTTACTTTTATAGTAAGTTATTTTTATATAATTATAATTAGTTAATAACCCGAAATATTCTTTAGCTTTTTCTTGAAACATTGGAATTCTATCTGCTGTAGATATGTTTAATGCATTACTGATCCATTGACTAGATAACTTCATAGTCAACCAGTTATCAATCATCCCATTAATTTCAGTTTCTAAATTAGCTTTTTTTTGCTCTAAATCTTGATAAGTACCATCTGATGTCAAACGTTTAATATTTAATTTATTTTTTTCAATAGTTTTACTGTTATCTAGTAATTGTTGTTTTATATTTGATTGTAAATTTTTATATTCATTCAATTGATCGTCAATTTCATTTTTATCTTTAAATTCTTGAAGAGATTGAATTTCACGTTCACCTAGTTGGCTTTTAATATCCGCTTGTTTTTTGGCCTCTCTGATAATAATTTGTTGTCTATTAAATTCATTATTGAAACCATTAAAATCATTAATATTTCTTTGAGCAAAAAAATTTGACAATTGATCATTTAATTTCTCTTTTGTGTTTACTAGTTCATCTTTTTGAAACAAGTATTTATTAATTGTTTTAGTTAACTGATTATTTTCATTAATAATTTTTTCATTATTTTGAATAAAATTATTAATTGTCAAAACATTGTTTCTATAATCATCACCGAGCTTAATATATTTATTAGCAAAATGCCAACTGTTAAAGTAATAATCTATTTTTTTCTTAATTTCAATTAATTCATCAGTATATTTATTAATATCATTTTGAAAATTATCAGTTATATTATCATTTTCAATCAACCATTGTTTAGGGTCACTACTATTAAAACCATATTTTTCTTTGTAATAATGAACTTTTTGATTAAAATCATTCGATTTCTGATTAATTTTTACAAAATATAAATATATGGATAAAGCAATTAAAGCCAAACCAATAATTTTGAATACACTAGGTAAAATAATGGATAATATAATTCCCAAAGCTACAAATAAAGTGCATTTTAACTTACTATTAAAAACACCTTGATTGTTATCCTTACTATGTTGACTTAGCATTATAATATTATTTTTATCGGTTTCACTTAATTTTATATTATTTTCCTTATTTTGCTTAGATTTATAATCATTGATTATTTGTTTCTTAGTATTAAATGTACTAATCAATTTATTGATTTCTTCAGATGAATTATATAAATTATCAATTTTATTTTTATTATGATCATAAAACAATATTTCACTACTTTGATTAATCTTATCTTTGAATTCGTTTATATGATTATTAATCATTTCAATTTGATTATTATTTAACTCAACATTATTCTTTATATCATATAATTTCTCTTTAGAGTTATTATCAAAACCAGTTTTTAAATTTAAATTTGGGTTTTTACTTATTTTTTCATATAAAGGCCAGTTATTTTTATGATTGTTTAAACTATATATTTTATTATCTAAGTTTTTAATTTTACTATTCAAATCTTTAACATCTTTTTTAACTAATTGATTATTATATACATAGCTTTCATATTCATCGAGATTACCTTTACTATTACGGATTTTTATTAACAAATCTTCATAATCTTTTAATTTTTGATTTAACGGTGGCTTCCTTCCACTAGGTGCATATAAAGCTCTAGCATTTTTATCTAAATCATCGTTAATTGCAATCCATTCATTGCTACCAACAAAACCTACTTTCTGGATTCGCTCGATTAATTCATTATTGTTTAGTTTTGAGATATTATTAATGTTAAGGTTACCAAAATAAAATAGGTGTTCAAAAGTTTCACGATCAATTGGTCCTAATATATTAGACAAAATACTAGAGTCTGCATCACATTCATTATCCAAATCATAAACACTTAATTTTCCACCATGTGTTCCAGAAATCCTTTTAACTAAAAAATTACGACCATTATCGGTAGAAACGGATAGACTTCCTCCATAAGAGTTAGTTTCTTTAGGAATATATTGTTCATAAGAATGTCCACGGCCATCTTTATATCCAAACAGAATCCCCATTATTAAACTTAACAATGTAGTTTTACCTGATTCATTATTTCCATAAATTATTTGTAAGTTGTTATCATTTAAATTAAAAGTTTGATTTTGCCATTTGCCATATCCATAAACTTGTATTTGATTAATTTTCATCTATATTCCCCTTATTACCTAATAGATTAATCTTAGCTTTTTCTAATAAGTTATCTTTAATATCACTGTTTAAATGATTTTGAATAAAATCATATTTAGATAAACTTTTTGATATGTCCATAATATTATTTTTAGTAAAGATATCTTTGGAAGCTTTTTGCCAAATATCATCATCAATCTTTGATATAGGTTCACTATTATTCATATTAAACTTAATATCATAAACCCAAGCATTTAATCCATCGTACTCCTCTCTTAAAGTATTTTGAATTTTGGTCAATAATTCATCATGATTAATACTTAATAGATCTTGATCTATATCAAAAATAACTTCTAATAAATGCATCTTAAAGTATTTATTTTTATAAATTTGGCTCATTAAATCATTAATAATTTGATTAATATCGTTATTTTTAATATCAATCACTAAGCTATCCCAGATAATAACTGAAGTTTTCTTAAATGAAATATTGCATTTACCATCAATTTCATCAATTAGTAAATAACCTTTGCTTCCTGACTCATTTTTATGACGACCTTGAATATTGCCAGAATAATAGATAGGTGGATTAGAATTAAGTTTTTGCATTTTATGTATATGTCCTAATGCCCAATAATCATAATTTTTATCTAGTAAATCACTAATGCTGAATGGTGCATAATTATCCCCGATATGTTCTTCACTACCATGAAGCATACCAATTTGAAAATCCACATTTGATTTTACTGGATAATTATCAATCATTTTATCGTTAATCCAACGATTTTCATAACTAAATCCTGTAATTGCTATTTTTTTATTATTCAAATTAAATGTTTTAGTTTCAACTTGATTTCCAAATACATAAACATTATCAGGAAGTTGCATATTAGAAGAAGCTATATTTAAATAATCGTGATTTCCAAATATCATAAATACTTTAATCCCAGCTTCATCCAACTTACATAATTCTTTATAAAAAAAACTATAAGTTTTAGGAGTTTGATTATCACGATCAAATAAATCCCCTGCTAATAATACAAAGTCCACTTGTTCATTAATTGCATCTTGAATAAGCTGACTAAAAGCTAAAAAAGTAGAGTTGAAAATTTGCTCCCATAATTCTTGAGGTATTTCATCATCCAATAATCCTTCAAATGGGCTTTCTAAATGTAAATCTGCAGCATGAATAAATTTCAATGTCATAACTCCTTATATAAATAAAACGTCGTATCATTAATACGTTTAATGATACGACGTTTTGTGTATATCGGTCAATTTCTATTGATCAATATATTTTTTTGCGCTATTAAATAAATCACTAGCACCTTTTTTTAGACTATTAAATCCCTTACCAACATTATTAGTAAAATTACTTGCACCTTTTTGTACATCATCCCAAATACTTGATTTGGATGTTTTATTTTTTGGTTGATGCTCATCTTCATATTGATCTTGAGCATCTTGTACATCAAATTTATTATCCCCAGTGTTAGGTAGAATATGTTGCATTTCATTTCTAAACAAAGGACCAACTCCATTACCACTGAGATTTTCTAAATGATGATTTTTGTTAGTATTATCAAATCCTTCCCAAGTAGCAACAACAATTTTAGGAGTGTATCCTATTATCCATTTATCACGAGTAGCATCCGAATCACCTGTATTATCTGCTTCTGTACTACCTGTCTTACCAGCAATTTGATAACCATATGGTTTAGCTCCAACCCCAGTTCCATTGTTAAATACACCTAACATCATACTTGTCATTTGTTTGGCAACTTTTTTGGACATAATGTTTTTAGACTGATTTTGAATATTGTTTACAATTACTTTTCCAGAAGAATCAACGATTTTTCTAATATAATGAGGCGTAGTCATATTGCCATCATTAGCAAATGCAGTATATGCACCAGCCATTTGTTGTGGTGAAACACCATTTGAAAGTCCACCTAGTGCTAAAGCTAAATTATTATCATTTTTATGGATGGGTAGTCCAAATGATTTAACTGATTTATATCCCTCGTTAGCACCTATTTTATTTAAAAGCCATACAGCAGGTGCATTCATGCTCTCAGCTAATGCCTTGTACATTGGAATTGTCCCTGTATATGAATTTCCATAATTTTCAGGAGTATACTTATTCTTACCATATGATAATTTTTTATTAACTAAGCTTGAATCATAATTGTAGCCGTTTTGCAAAGCTGGAGTATATACAGCTAATGGTTTCATAGTTGATCCAGGTTGTCTTTTAATTTGAGTAGCTCGATTATATCCTCTGAAAACATGTTCACCACGACCACCAACAACAGCACTAACTCCACCAGTGTTGGGATTAACAGCAACTGACGCAGCTTGTACTTTAGTCCCATCACTAGCATTACTAGGAAACATACTATCATTAGCAAAATCATTCTGCATGTTAGATTGCTGATTTTGATTTAAATTAGTATAAATTTTATAACCACGATTCATAATATCTGATTCTGAAAGTCCATACTTATTAATTGATTCGTCAATAACCGAATCAAAATAGTAAGGATATTTGTAGCTGTCAGTGTACTTGTAATCATTAACAACATGGATTGGAATCTTTTTAAGATTATTAGCAGTTGATTGTTTTAATTTACCATTCTCAACCATTAACTGTAATACCGTGTTTCTTCTTTGGAAAGCTAGTCCTGGATGATCAACTGGATTATATGCACTCGGATTAGTCAACATACCGGCAATAACAGCTGCATCTTGAACTGGTAAATCTTTAGCATTCATTCCAAAATATCGCTTAGATGCATCTTGGACACCATAAACGCCATTACCAAAATATGCATTATTCATATACATCGTTAAAATACTCTTTTTAGAATAAATATTTTCTACTTGGATAGAAAGAAATAATTCTTTTAACTTACGGCTAAATGTCTGCTCTTGAGTTAAATAAGCATTTTTAACTAATTGCTGAGTTAAAGTACTGCCTCCACCGCTAATATAATTACGATGCATAATTTTATTTTTAGCCACTGATAACATCGCTCTCGAAAATCCTTTAACAGAAAAGCCATATTCATGATAAAAATTACGATCTTCAGTAGACAAAATAGCATTAGGAAGATTAGAAGAAATATTTTTATACCCAACATAAGTTCCTTTTTGTGAATATATTTTTCCAGCATTATTATTATTAGCATCATAAATTATTGTAGATTTTTCAAGCGAAGACTGTAGATTACGAACATCAGTTGTCTTAGCTACATAAGTACAATAAGCGCTTATGATAAAAATAAAAGCAAGTATAATCGTAAAAATCCATCTAGTGATTTGATATTTATGCCATACATTTTTTAGCTTATGCTTTTTAGTATAACTTTCTTTCATATATTAAATTTTCTCCTTTTATTAATTGGGAAATTATAATAAGTCTATTTTAACTCAAAATAGATAATTATGGTTAAAAAAGAAAGCACATTTAACAAAAGTTAAAATGTGCTTTCTTTTTTATATTACATTTCTTCAGGAGATTTAACACCTAATATTCTCAATGATTCTTTTAGAACAATAGACACAGACTTAACTAATGCTAATCGTGCATTTTTTTCATTATCATCATTCAAAATCTTTGTATGCGCATAATATTTATTAAATGCCTTAGCAAGTTTTAGTGAATATTTAGCAATGACGGAAGGCTCAAATTCAGAGCATGCCAGCTTAACCATTTGAGGAAAATCATTAAGTAATTTAACAATATTCCATGATTCTTCATCGTTAAGTTTATTATCAGATACGCTGAATTCAGTCTTACCTGATTTTCTTAAAATACTTTCAGCACGTGCACGGGCATATTGTACATAAGGACCCGTTTCTCCTTCAAATCTTAATTGATCTTCTAGGTTAAAATCAATATTATTTATCTTTTCATTTTGTAAGTCACCAAAGACAATTGCACCAACTCCAACTTCTTTAGCAACTTCATCTTTATTAGGTAAATCTGGATTCTTTTTGGCAATTTGTTTCTTAGCAATTTCAATTGAATCATCTAAAACTTCATCTAATAAAATAATTCTTCCAGATCTAGTTGAAAGCTTTTTACCATTAACTGTAATTAATCCGAATGGAATATGATGCAAATCTTTTGCTGAAGGAATACCCATTTCAGTTAAAACAGCCTTCAATTGTTTGAAATAATATGTTTGTTCTGAACCAACAACATATAAATTCATTGCTGGATGATAAGTTTCATCTCTATACATTGCAGTAGCAATATCTCTAGTAATATATAATGAAGCGCCATCACTCTTTAAGATAAGTGCTGGGTTCAAATTATATTTATCTAAATCAACAATGGTAGCACCTTGAGACTTAGTCAATAAACCTTTTTTATCAAGATCATCGACTACACCTTGCAACTTATCATTATAAAAAGCTTCACCATTATAAGTATCAAAAGATACACCTAATTTATCATATATTTTTTCAAATGCTTCAATAGATACTTCACGGAACCATTTCCAAAGTTTAGTTGCTTCTTCATCGCCATTTTCAAGTTTTCTAAACCAATCTCTAGCAACATCATCTAGCTCAGGTTTTTCTTTATCAACTTTATGGAATTTAACATAGTACTTAACTAAATTGTTAATAGGATCCTTTTTAACATCTTCCTCATTACCCCACATTAAGTATGCAGTAATTAACTTACCAAATTGAGTTCCCCAATCACCTAAATGATTATCTTTGATCGGTTTATATCCATTTTTGCTTAAAATATTAGCGACTGAATTACCAATTACAGTAGACCTTAAATGTCCCATTGAAATTGGCTTAGCAATGTTGGGTGACGACATATCAATGGTAACATTACCACCATTACCATCATTATTTTGACCATAATTTGAGGATTGTGATAAAACATTTGCAATAACATTTTCACTATATTTAGACTTATCTAAGAAAAAGTTAACGTAAGGACCAGCAGCTTCAACATGATCAAAGTCACTTTGATCGATTTTATCTACAATATCAGCTGCAATTTGTTGAGGAGCTTTTCTAAATTGTTTAGCTAAAATAAAAGTGGGAAAAGCTAAATCCCCCATTTTTGAATCTTTAGGACGCTCAATTTTATTTAAAATGTCTTCATTTTTTAATGTACCATCTAAAGCTTTAGCCAAAGCATTAGCAACTAGTTCTTTATTTTCCATTATATTTTCCTCCAATAAAAAAGTCTCTTACAGTAAAAAGACTGCAAGAGACGAGATAACCCGCGGTACCACTCTATTTGATATTATATATCCGCTTATTTTATTATAAAATATCCTAAAAAGTACGAATTCAAAATGCATGATTCTTCGGCTCTCACCAAATTCCGAAGTCGCTAAATATCAATACATATTTACTAGTCTTTTATTATTGAATATATATCCACTTAGATAGTGATAATCACTAAGCGGGTAACGGGAATCGGACCCGCGACTTAAGCTTGGGAAGCTTATATTTTACCACTAAACTATACCCGCAGATATAAATAAATTATACCATACGTTGCGAAATAATGCATATAAAATTTAGTTAGTATTATTTTTTAATTTTTGCTTTCTTTTTACTTACAATTGCTCTTTGGTTATATTCATTAATTACTACATCATCATCTTCATGATGTTCATTAATAAGAACCATTACAGAATTTTCATAAATTTTGTCTACAGTTCCAGCGAAATCATGCTTCAAATAACCAAAACGTGGAGCAGATATATAGTCACCAATTTTTAGTTCAGCCAAAGTTTTCACCTCATTTAATAAATTTGTGTTATTGATATTACCAAACAAGTTAAACAATAGCAAGAATAAATTTTAATAAATATATATTATTTATTTTCTTCAAATTTTTGATTAATAAATTCAGCAGAATATTGCAATTTTTCTAATTCTTGTTCTGTTAAATCTAAATTAATTTGTTTTTCAATTCCATTTTCACCTACAATTGCTGGATATGACAAATAAACACCGTAATCCTTACGATAATTTGATACTACTAATTGTGATTTAGAATCAGATATAATTACATTTGCCAATTTTACTGCAGCAGTAGCAACTCCATAATTAGTATAGAACTTACCTTTAAAAACAGTGAATCCTCCATCTCTAGCATCTCGATCAAGAGCGTCTAAGTCCAAATTCTTTTCTTTAACCAAATTTGTAATTGGTTCCCCGAATACTCTGACAGTTGACCAAGCAGTAAATTGAGAATTACCATGCTCACCTAAGTTATAACCATCAACTGATCTAGGATCAATATTCAGTTTGTCAGCAACTGCTCGTTTCATTCTAGCAGAGTCTAGCAAAGTACCAGTTCCAATAACTTTTTCTTTTGATAATCCAGTTTCTTTTTGATAAATTGAAGTAATAACATCAACCGGATTAGTAATAACGTCTAAGACACCATTAAAACCAGATTTTTTAATCTTAGCAGATACTGACTTCACAGCTTCAACGTTGTTAGATAATTCAGCAAAACGATCATTCCCATGAGCTTGCTTAATTAAATCGATATTCCCTAAAGCTGAAATAATAACGTCAGCGTCACTTAAAGCTGAATAATCATTAATATAAATATTTGTATGAAATGGTAAATTTGGCATCGCATCTTGAAAATCTAATGCATCTGAGTTAACTTTTTCTTCATTTTTATCAATTAATACTAGATCATCAGCAAAACCATTTGCAACTATATAATGGGCAACTGTAGAACCTACGTGACCCATCCCAATTATTCCAATTTTTCTAGACAAGAAAATCACTTCTAACTTTAGTTTTTGATTATGTTACCATTTATAATTTATAAGTTCAAATTATAAAAAACTTTTATGTTAAAATTACTAAAAAGGAGATGATAAAATGCTTATATTCATTGTAATTATAACAATATTAATATATGCAATATCAATATTAATAGGCCTAACTAGAATTTCAGTAAAAAGAATTATTAATTGGCTAATCATTAGCAGAATGATGTATATACTTTTGTTTATGTTTGATAGCATCTTATCATTTCGAGTTTTTCATAATAACAATTTTGAGTCTTTAATTACTATTATTTTAGTAATAACCTCATCAATTATGGTAGAAATAAACTATTCAAATAAGCAAAGAAGTCATCTAATAAACATAAGCATGTTATTACTTATATTATCCATAATATTGTTATTAACTTTCAATTTAATAATTATAAACAAATAACGCAATCCTCTTTCAATAAGGATTACGTTATTTTCATTTATTATGCAAAGCCATATCAATAGTTCGATCAACAAGAACAGATTGAGCATCAATTAAAGGATAATTATGATCAGATGCTCGCTCTTGAGCCAACGATAATTCAGTACAACCCAAGATAACTACATCACAGCCCATTTCATTAATCATTTCATCCAAAATATGATGATATAATTTAGCATTAACCGTATTTTTCTCTTTAATATATTTGTAAATTAGATCCATTGTTTCATCTTCAATATGTTTAGTTGGCTTAACTAAATCATAATTAAAATTGTTAATTTCGTTATCATATATGCCATCATAAATAGTTCCTCGAGTAGCAATTAAACCTACCCTTTTTGCTTTAGGATATACTTTGCCTATTTCTTTAACAGCTTCTTTAGGCATGTGCAGAATTGGGACATCAGTAATTGATTGAAGCTTACTATAAAAATAATGTGCAGTATTACATGGAATAACAAAAAAACTAGGATTTAAACAACTCTGTTGCTTGATATCTTCCATAAGTGGTATTAGTGGATTAGGTTTTGAATTATCCAAAATATAATTAGTTCGATCAGGAATTGTAGCATGATTTACTAATATATAATTTAAATACTCTTGATCAGAATATGCAGGCGTGCGACTATTCAAAACATGAATATAACTTTCAGTCGCTTCTGTACCCATTCCACCAATAATTGAAAAAAACTTTTTCATAAAATCATTTCCTATTTATTAGTAAAATATTTTTCGAAATTTTTAGCATAAATATGCTTCATCCATGTTACTAGCATCCAGCGTTTAAAGTTACGATCCTTATTATACCAAAAAGTCGTCCCATATTGATTTTTATTAATTAAATTAAGGGCATATTTTTTGTCATCATTATTTTTAGCATATTTTTTAAAGACGTTTTTACCAACACCTAGCCATAACCAATATCTTGATTTATCTTTATTAGCATAAACAGTATCTTTATCTTTTAAGCTATCAAAGGCATAATCTTGAACCGCCCAATCAGCAAGATTATATCCATTTAAACTAACAAAAAAACTACTTCTTCCTTGTCTTAGGTTAATTTCAAATAGTTTAAATGAATCATCACGAATATCATATTTCATATCAAAATTAGCATATCCAGTAAAATTAATTTCTTCCAAGAAAGTTTTTACCATTGAATATAATTTTTCATTATACTCGGGCAATATAGCTACATAATTACCAATTGAAGATGGTGAAGGATCTTCTAATAAAGGATGACCTAAGCACATCATTTTAACCTTATGATTTTTATCAACATAAGCGTTTAAAGTTCTCATATTACTATCATCACCAGGAATAAAGTCTTGTAAAATTAGATCAGATGTATAACCATTATCATATATTTTACTAACAATATCCTTAAATTCATTTTCTGATTTAATAGTAAAAGCTTTCTTACGGCCTTCAAAATGGATGTCGAGCCATTCAACACTATTTGTAGGTTTTAATGCAACAGGATATCCGAATGGCTGTTCAATCTCTTTATCACTCTCATATTCACTTTTACTAATAATTCTAGTTTTAGGATATGGTAAAGAAAACTTCTCACATTCTTTATAAAAGTTCTCTTTACTATTTAACTTTTTAATCAATTCATAGTTAACGTAAGGACAAATAAATACATCATCTAATTCATCCTTATGTTTAGAAATTAATTCTGCATATCCATCACCGCATCCAATTAAAATTACTGGTTCAGAATGTTTAGCATATTTTTGCTTTAATTTAAGCATTTCTTCAATCCATCTAGGATCCTCACTAAAACCATCAATTAAAGATAAATCTACGATTTTAGTATATCTAGTAGGCGCTAAAGCTTTTTCAGCATAAGCTTTCACTGGTTTTCCATATTTTTCATATAAAGATCTAGCCATACCATAAGCATTAAAATCACTACCTAATAGTACAACTGTAAATTCTGATGTATTATCACTCATTTTATATTCCTTTCAAAACATTTTTGACTACAACGGAGTCGGTTTCGTAAGGAGTATCAACACCGTTTATTTTTTGGTAAGGATCTCTCCCTTTACCCGCTACTACTATCATTGAATTTTTATCGCCTGAATTAATAGCTTTGCTAATAGCTAAACGACGATTTAGCTCAACGTGAACATTAACCTTTCTATGATCAATGTATGAATCAATTTCGCTAACAATTTTAGCTGGATCTTCAAATGCAGGATCATCAGTGGTTAAAAAGGCTTCATCTGCGTTTTCAGTTAATGCCATTCCAAAACCTTTTCTACGATCCTCTCCCTTATTACCGGGACTGCCAACAACTACAATCACTTTACCATTAGGATTACCATTTTTCAAAAAGCTAAGTAAGGCGTGCATACTAGCATAATTATGAGCATAATCCACATAAACGTTACCATGTTCTTTAGCATCATAAGATTCCATTCTACCTGGAACAAATACATTAGATAATCCATTTCTTACATCATCACTATTGGCTCCAGCTAATCCTGTAGCAATGATTGCTGAAGTTGCATTAGATTCATTATAATCTCCTGCTACAGCAATTTCATATTCACCATCTAATTTCATGGCATTAGTTTTTTGGCTATTTGATTTTAGCTTAATCCTATTATCACTAATAGTATCTGAAATACTATTAAATATAAAATCTGGATGACGATTATCAATTAAGATTTGATCGTGATCACTAAATAAATAGATATCTTTTGGTTGAGTAGTAGACTTTGCAGCCATATAAATATCTTCAAAATGATCGGTATCAGCATTAATAATACAAGTATCTGAATTTACTAGCAGTTGTTCTTTACAGTGTAGATAGTCAGCAAAAGTTGGATGTTCATTAGGTCCAATATGATCAGGAGAAATGTTTAAAAATAGACCGATATTATATCTAAGGCCATAGACACGATTCTTTTTATATGCTTGAGAAGAAACCTCCATAACCATATGAGTCATCCCATTATCAACAGCCATACGCATATATTTAAAAATATCTAATGATTCAGGCGTAGTTAAATGTGACTTGAATTTTTGACTAGGTTTATTTCCCACAATTGTATCAATCGTTGATAATAACCCCGTTTTATTATCAGTAGTATTTTCCAAAATACTTCTGGCAAAATACGAAGAAGTAGTTTTGCCTTTAGTACCAGTATAAGCAATTGTAAATAAATCATTTTCTGGATAGCAGTAAAAAGCAGCACCTATAAGTGACATTGCCTTTTGTACATCCTTTACAATAATTTGCGTTAGACTACTTCCTTCTTCATATTGATCTTCAGCAACATAGCCAACAGCACCTGAATTTTTAGCCATCGTTAAATATTCTGGCTTAAAGTTTCCCTTACAGAAAAATAAAGTATTTTTATGAACATTTCTTGAGTCATAAGTCACATCATCAAATTGTTCATTTTTATTAGGGACAATTTTAGTTAGTAAATTATGTTCAGATAAAATTGTTTTTATTTCATTAATTTCAAGTGACATTAAAATTCATTTCCTAACATTAAAATTTATGCTTGTAATTCTACTTTATTAATAGTATCTGCATCAGTATCTTCAGGGAAGTAAACTTCGTACCATATAATAAATAAATAAGGGGTCATAATCTTTTGCATACTAGATTTACCTTCATCATGTTCTTTAAGAATTCTCATTAATTCATCGGTGTTAAAGAATTTTTGTGCAACATCTGAGGTAAATGCACGAACGATACGCTTATGGAATTTAGGTTCTCTAATCCAAGAAGCAATTGGTGATGGAAAGCCTAGTTTTTCTTTCATTGCAACTTTTTCAGGAAGTGCATTTTCAGCAGCTTTTCTAAGTGAAATCTTAGTTCCCTCATCATTAATACGAGTTTTAATAGGCATAGTTGAAGCAAATTCAGCAATTTCTTTATCAACTAACGGAGTTCTAACTTCAAGAGAATTAGCCATACTCATACGATCAGCCTTTTGTAAAATATCAAACGGTAACCAAGTATTAATATCAAAGTATTGCATTTGAGTCATTTCATCTTTATCTTTTACTTCATCAAAAATATGTTTTGAATATGCACCAGAATCGCGATTTAGGCTTGGATCTTTTAATAAACGGTTTCTATCATCATAGTTAAATACATAATTAACTCGATAATAGCGTTCACTTAATGGTTGTGCTCCACGAATTAAGAAACGACGACCATGAAATCTTGGCAACTTAGTAACCATTGCAGCCAACGATTTTCTAATAAATCCAGGAACATATTTTTGATATCTTTCAAATGGTTTAGCTTCTAAATAAGTATTGTATCCACCAAAGAATTCATCGGCTCCTTCACCAGATAAAGCAACTTTAACTTGCTTTCTAGTACCCTTTGATAAATAAAATAGTTGAATAGCTGATGGATTAGATAATGGTTCGTCCATGTAATACATCATAGTTGGCAAGAAATTAAAGTAATCATCATCAGTAATTTTAATTGGCGTATTTTCTTGACCAATTTGATTAGCAAAATCAGTAGACCAAGACAATTCACTATATTTAGAATTATCAAATCCTAATGAAAATGACTTAATAGGTTTTAATTTAGAAGCTTCATTTAGTACGTAGCTTGAATCAACCCCACTGGATAAGAAACTACCAACTTCAACATCAGAAACCATATGAGCTTTAACTGAATCTTTTACAAGGCCTTCAATTTTTTTAGCATCACCTTCAACCGTTTGTGAATTATCAATATGATCATAATTAAAATGATAATAGCGATGAGTTTCTGTTTCTTTACTATCAAGATGATGGACAAAGTATGTACCAGGCATCACTTTATAAACATTTTTAAACATTGTTTCTTCTGATGGAATAAATTCAAAACTTAAATGAATTGGTAATAATCCAATATTCAATTCTTTATTAAAAGCTGGATTACTCAAAAATGCTTTAATTTCAGAAGCATACATAAATGCATTACCATCATCATAATAATACAGAGGTTTGATACCAAAATGATCTCGTGCCCCAAATATCTCGTTATTAGCTTTATCGTAAATAACAAAAGCATACATTCCACGAAGCTTCTTTAATAAACCTGAACCCCAAGCTTCATATCCACGAATTAAAACTTCTGAATCAACATCAGTTTCAAATTCATATCCTTGTTCTTGTAGTTCTGATCTAATTTCTTTATAGTTATAAATTTCACCATTAAAAGTTAATACTTTCTTTTGATCTTTACTAAATAAAGGTTGACCACCATGGGCTAAATCGATAATTGATAATCTTCTAAAGCCCATTGAAATATTTTCATCTTGAAAATATTGTTCATCATCAGGGCCACGATGCTTAATTCGATTGGCCATTTTACTGATAGTATCAGTAGGAACATCTTTTTGGTTTACATATCCACAAAATCCACACATGTCGATTTATCCCCTTTTATATAATATAATTAATTTTATTTAATAATTTTATTTTAAGTTTATTTGTACTAATATTATTGTACCAAATGTTATAAGCTATGGACCATAAATAACAAAATTTATTAAGTAAAATTAATTAGTACACAAACTATTATTAAGTATAAACATATAATAATTTCTGTAAAGTATAATATTCTTAATAAGGATTTGTTATGTGCTACAATATATATAGTAATTTAATTACGCCCTAATGGCGGAATTGGCAGACGCGCAACGTTCAGATCGTTGTTTAGTTTTTCTAAGTATGGGTTCGAGTCCCTTTTAGGGCATAAAAAATAATCACACTTTTAATAAAGTGTGATTATTTTTTATCTAATTTCATTATAGTTTTTCATTGACTGACCAGTTACTGAATTTAAGTCTTTTAAAGAGTTTTCAGGGGTACCTGTATATAGTATTTTCCCACCATAACGGCCTGCTTTAGGACCAACATCTATCATCCAATCAGCTTTACTAATAACGGATAGATTATGTTCAACAATAATAACCGTATTACCGGCATCAACCAAATCATTAAACAATTTATTCATAGTCGAAACATCTTTCATATGCAACCCAGCGGTAGGTTCATCTAACAAATAAACAGTTCCAGTTTGGTTTAATTGAACTGCAAGCTTTAATCTTTGAACTTCACCTCCAGATAAAGTATCTAAAGATTGTCCTAATGATAAATAATCTAAGCCTACTCTTTGCATGTTAACTAATTTATCGCTAATTTCTCTATGATTATCAAAAAATATAATTGCATCAGCAATCGACATATTTAGTACTTCACTAATATTTTTCCCGTTATATTTGTATTGAAGGGCATCATCACTGTATCGTTTACCATGACATTTTTCACAAGTTTGAATAACTGGGTCCATGAATGACATATTAGTGATTTGAACTCCACGCCCCTTACATAATGGGCATTTACCTTTACCATTATAACTAAATAATTGTCTAGAGACGTTGTTAGCATCCCCAAATAGTTTTCTAATATCATTTAAAATATCTAAATATGTTGCTGGAGTTGATCTAATATTAACTCCTACTGCATTTTGAGATAAATCTACATAATCAGTTTTTAAATTATCCTTTATAGCATCAATTAGTGAACTTTTTCCAGAACCAGCAATTCCTGAAATGACGGTTTCAGCCTTTAATGGAATTTTAACATTTACATTTTTTAGATTATGAACATCTACATCATTTAAATCAATCGTTCTATCAATCTTTCTAGTATGTTTAAACTTTAGTGGTTCTTTTAAAAATTTGCCAGTTATTGTATTACTTTCTAATAATTCTGAGTAATTACCTTGAAATGTAATATTACCACCCTGTTTACCAGGCTTTGGTCCAATTTCTACAACATAATCAGCAATTGGTATTAATTCAGGATTATGTTCTACTACTAGAACAGTATTACCTTTATCTTTTAATTTTTTTAAAGCATTACTAATTAATTTAATATCCAATGGATGTAATCCAACACTTGGTTCATCAAGAATATATACCATATCTGATAAAGAACTATTCATATATTTAGCAATTTTAATTCTTTGGGTTTCACCACCAGATAAAGTATCCGTACTCCTATTAAGTGTTAAATAACCTAATCCTAAATCAACTAATGATTGAATTTTAGTACTAAGCTCTCTTATAAGATTTTGGACTAATGGGATATTAATAGCAGATAAAAACTTTAAGACATGTATTAAATCTAATTTTAAAACATCTGCAATGTTTTGATTATTAATTTTACAAGTCAACACCGCTGGTCTTAATTTACTACCGCCACATTTATCACAAACAGTTCGATTTACAATTTCAGCGATTGCCTTTTTATGATGCTGTCCCTCTTTACTTTCAATAATCGAACGTTTAATTCTTGGAACAACCCCTTCATATAAAATCGACTTACGCCATTCTTTTGGTGCATCTTTTAAATGTTGTTGAGGTGCATATAACAACATATATAATTCATGTTCACTATAATCTTTAATTTTTTTATCATTATCGAATAATCCAGTGTAACCATAACGTTTCCAACGCCAAGTTCCAGGACCAAAACTAGTAAATGTAATTGCACCTTCATTAAGTGACTTATTATAGTCAATTATTTTTTCAGGATTGATATTGTCAATATATCCTAATCCTTGACATTTATCACACATTCCCTGTGGTAAATTAAATGAAAATGTATCTGAATAACCAACCCAAGGCTTTCCAATACGAGCAAATAATAGTCTAATCAAAGAATATATTCCTGTATAGGTAGCAAGAGTAGAACGTGGATTTTTACCAACCTTCTTTTGTTGAATAACAATAGCAACTGGTAAATTATCAATTTTACCAACACCAGGTAACCCATATTTTGGCAAATACTGTTGAGTAAAACTAGGAAAAGTTTCGTTAAGTTCCCTTCTGGATTCAGCAGCAATCGTATCAAAAACTAATGAAGACTTTCCAGCACCTGAAAGTCCCGTAAAAACGGTTATTTTATGCTTCTTTATTTTAATATTAAGATGATTCAAGTTATTTTGATAAGCATCTGTTATATTAATAAAATCTCTTTCAGCCATGAAAATCCTCCTATATATTTATACTATTATCATAACAAGATTTTAATATTAATGCATATTCATAAATTGCAAAAGAACTATAATGTAAGCTATAATTTAATTAGCAATAATTTGAATAATAATTCATAGAAAGAAGATGTTAATACATGAAAGAAAAAACACTTAACTTAGTAATGTTTATTTATAGTTCATACAAGGGATCAGAATTAAGTTTTGCTAAAAGTTTAATTTCACATAATTTTGATGAAACCGTTGAATCAATTGAAAACGCAATGGAAGAATCTAAAAAGGCATTTAAAAAAAGGATGCTTGATCCAATTAAAATCCCATCAGACAGTGTTTCCATTGATTATAGTGCAGCTTTTGAAAAAATGACTGTTAATAAAATAACAAATATGGAATTACGCAAAAGAGCAAGACGATGGTTAATTGCAGATGAAATGCTTAAGAAAATGAAAGAATAATAAAAAAGGTAATGACAAAATAAAAATGTCATTACCTTTTTATTTCATTAATTTATATAGGTTATAGTAATTAGCTGTTCCTAATCCAGTTGCTTGATTATAAGGCTTTCCCGGCTGTCCAACATAATAAATATTACTATTATTACTAATCGAGTCAATTGGATTAAAAGGGGAACTTTTTGATAATGCATATGAATATATTTTAGGATTCCACAATCCCATTCTATGTTGAGCTTTAGAAACCATCAATGAGTCTACGCCGGCTATTTGTGGAGAAACAATACTAGTGCCACCACTTATGCTCCATTTATGATTATGATAAACAGTATAACCTGTTTGTGGATCCCCATCAGCAACAATATCGGGAACATTTCTACCAAAACTTTTACCAGAAATTAAGCGAGGCGAAATATATTGCTGCGCATAGCCATCATTCATATTCCAATATCTGATAGCATTATAGCTGCCTGCTCCTTTAATATTCTTTTGATAAGTAGGTAAAGAATTCAGTTTACTAAATCCACCACCTGTTCCAGCAAAATAACTAGGAATAAAAATTGAACTATCTGCTTCATACAATCTTAATTTATTGAAATATGGATATAAAAAATCATTAGACCAAGCACGTTCCTTATCAATTCTTATCTGTTGACCGTTAATTGAATAATTAGTTGGAATACTTGTGGCGCCAACAGATGTTATATATGGAGAGGATGAAGGAGATTCTACTGCTAAATCAGTAACCCCGTTTGAAATACCATCATACGCACCATTATCACCGGATGAATTAAATATACTAATTCCCTGAGCAGCTGCTTGCTCTAAAATCAAATTAATTATTTGATTATAGTTTTTACTTAAAAGGCCTAATTTAATTTCTTTTTGGATCTCAGCTTCACTAATCCCCCAACTCAATGATAAGGTATCAGATTTATTATCACTCACAGCATCTGATAAACTAGTTAATAAGCCAGATATAGTCGGTGATGATAAATATAAGTTTAAATTAGCTTTTGGATCAACAAAACCTGCTTGTTCCAAATCCATAGTAGTTTCATCACTACTGTCATTATCAATTGCTGTATCAGAGTCATGATTGTAAACTTTTATTCTATTGGTATTACCAGAGATTCCCATTTTATTCCAATAACTTTCTATATCAGATTTATTAAAATCACCAAAAGAAATAATTCCTATAGAAGATCTATTTTTATAATTTTTATATAAAGGTGAAACATTATATCTATTAATAAATTTTTGAGGGCTGTTCGACTTTAAATTAAATCCAGCAAAATTATTGCTAGCGTTATCCTTATGATCGATACCATCGTAATTTGTTAGTCCAATTATATCAATAATATTTTTTTGGTATCTTTTAGGCAAGGTTAATTTATGATTAGGCTTAATAACACTAACTCCTGATTTATGTACATTAATAAATTTAAAGTTTAAAGCTTTTTGTATATTATTTTTTGAACCATAAACTTTTAGCATTAAATTTCCATGATATATTTTAACTTGAAGTTTATGTTTATAAAAATATTTTTTTAGTTGATATAGGTTATAATATTTTTGTCCATAGCGTCTGCTAAATTGTTTAGTAGAAATAAACTTTTTATTATTCTTATTTAAAATATATCTATCTAATAAATTTTTATTTTTTATTTTCATAGCAATCAAAAAACTATAATTAGATTTTTGTGGTACTGTTGATTGATTATTTTTTATTTTTTCAGTTGTAATATTATTTTTAGCATTAACATTTTTTATTGAATTAATATTTTGCAAACAAAATACAATAACAATAATAAATAATATATATAACCAATAACTTTGTTTTTTCATTACATTTATTACACCTTTCAATAAATAAAACACTAATAATAAGCTAATTATAACATTTTTGATCATGATTAGACGCTTTTTATGTTATCATATTTATAAGTAATAATTTACATAAGGGGAAATCATATATGTTTAAAGATTTTAAAGCATTTTTATCTAGAGGGAGTGTAGTCGACTTAGCTGTTGGTGTTATCATCGGTTCAGCATTTACTGCTATTGTTAAATCATTAACTACCGATTTGATAAATCCATTCCTAGGATTATTCTTGGGGCAAATAAACTTATCAGGGTTAGTATTTTCTGTTGGTAGTGCTCAATTCAAAGTTGGATCATTCATAGAAGCAATTATTAACTTCATTATTATCGCATTTATCATTTTCTTAATGGTAAGAGCATTCAATAAATTAACTAAACGTGATACTTCAGCTAAAGAAAGCAAAACTGATGCATTGCTTGGTGAAATTCGCGATTTGCTAAAAGATGAAAAAAAGTAAACTGAATTAATTATAAAAATACCCTGATAAAATCAGAGTATTTTTTATTTATATTTATATAATATGATAGAATAATAGTATTATTGTTAAATTAAGGAGTTAAGAATGGTGATAATTACAGCCGGAATGATTGGTGTGGGAAAAACTACCTTAACTGGAAAAATTGCTAATCATCTAGACACAAAAGCATTTTATGAACCAGTTGGTGAAAATCCAGTTCTTCCACTTTATTATAAAAATCCAAAGCAATATGGATTTTTATTACAAATATATTTTTTAAACAAACGATTCGCGATGATCAAAAAAGCATTAGCAGATGATAATAATATTTTGGATCGTTCAATATATGAAGATGCCCTTTTTACTAAGCAAAATAATGCAGAGGGCAATATTACAGACATGGAACTAAAAATTTATTTATCTTTGCTTGATAGAATGATGTCAGAGCTAAAAGCTTTACCTAAAAAAGCCCCTGATTTAATGGTATATGCAGAAACTGATTTTGAAACTATTTTAAAGAGGATTAAAAAACGTGGTCGTGACTATGAACAATTTGATAATAATCCAAAATTAAAAGAATATTATTATAATATGTGGTCAGCATATAAACAATGGTACGAAGAATATGATGCAAGTCCTAAAATGAAAATCGACTTGCAAACATATGACTTATCAAATGATAAAAATGCTGAAATTATATTAAAACAAATCGATGATAAACTAAAAGAAATAAGATAAATAAAAAGCGCTTTGATTTAAAGTATTGTTTAATAATACAAAATCAAAGTGCTTTTTTGTTATTTAGATAATTCAGTGGTTGTTTGTGCATAAATAGACATCGCTAACAACAAATCATCTACCGGTTGAAATTCATTAGCTTGATGCATAGTGTCTTTTGTCCATGGAAATAGAGCACCAAAAGCTACTCCTCGTTTCATAATTCTTCCATAAGTTCCACCACCAACAACTTCGGGTTTAGCTGATTTAACACCAGTCTGTTCACGGTAAACATCAATTAACTGACTTACGATTGGATCGGATGGATCAACATAATGAGGATCCATATTGTCAGTATTTTTCACATTACCTGATAAAGTATCAATTGCATTTTCTAAATGAGTACCAATTGTTGATACAGATATTCCTTTTGGATATCTGAAATTAGTATTTATAAATCCACCATCTACGGTATCAAACTTCATAATACCAACATTCATAGTTAAATCACCCATTATACCACTTGAGTAACTCATATTTAATTTACTACATCTTGAATCATCATGTAAATATTTAGTGATGAATGTTAAAAAGTTATTAGCATCTGCCGTAAAATCATATTCACTTAAAAATGTTGCCAAATAAGTTCCAGCATTAATACCATTCTTAGGTTCCATTCCGTGAGCAGACTTACCAATTAAATGTAATCGAATACCTTTTTCTGTAATTTCAGCATCACCATCTAAACCGCTATCTTCAATAAAATTGGTAAATTCAGCATTCATTTCATCTTTATCTATAGTCAATACATAAGCATTAGCGTCACGAGGTACCATGTTTTCACGTAATCCTGAATCAAACGAATTCAATACTTTATCAGCTTCAGCATCTTGTTTATTGCCAAATATATTTTCAAATGTAGTATTTCCCTTTTCACCATTAATAACTGGAAATTCAGCATCTGGTGAAAATCCAAAATCAGGTTCTGGTTCTAATTGGAAATAATGTTTCATTCCAGTCCAGTCGCTTTCTTCATCAGTACCAATAATAAATCTGATTTTACAGTTTGGCTTAATATCATTATCTTTCATAATCTTAAGTCCGTAATATGCAGCTAAACCTGGTCCTTTATCATCAGAAACACCGCGACCATAAGCATTACCTCCTTTAACTGTCATATCAAAAGGATCAGTATCCCATCCAGCACCTGCTGGCATAACATCAGCATGGGCTAAAATAGCTAGAGTTTGATTTCCTTCACCATATTCAATATAACCAACTAAGTTGTCCAAATTCTTTATTTTAAACCCATCACGTTCACCAAACGATAAATATTTCTTTAGTGCATCAGATGGACCCTTTCCCAAAGGATGCTCTTTATTTTTATCATTATCATCGCGTTCACTATCAATGGCAATTAATTCTTTCAAATCTTTTAAATAAGCATCTTTATAATTTTTTGCTTGTTTTTTCCAATTAATCATAAATATTTTTACCCCCTGCTATATTTATTTATATTTTAGCATAATAAGCTGCAATAGTTATGAATGAACTTTCACGTTTTACGATGCTATAATTATTATGATTGATTTTGTTGAGGAGGAATATGTATGGATCAAATAAGTACTGATATTGTGCATGATACAATTAGAGTCAGATCGAATAATAGCTATAAAGGAACATATGGAAAAGTTGGATTAATTGGTGGCAATCAAAATTTTGGTGGTGCAATTATAATGGCATCAGCAGCAACTGTCCATTCCGGTGCAGGATTAGTAACTACATTTACAGATAGGGTTAATCTTTCTAGTCTACATAATCATGTTCCTGAAGCAATGTTCGTAGATTATGATGATACATCATCTTTGGAAAAATTGATTCCTACTTTTAATGTTATTGTAATTGGTCCTGGTTTAGGAACAGATACCAAAAGTTTGAAAATATTAAATAAAGTTTTTAGTTTGGTACAAAAAAATCAAATATTGGTAATCGATGGATCAGCAATTACTATGATTGCAAAATATAAAGTAAAACTTCCAGATGCTATTAAAATTTTCACCCCCCATCAAATGGAGTGGCAAAGATTATCTGGAATTAAAATAAATAATCAAACTGAAGAAGAGAACATGATGAAAGTCAAACAATTAAATAGTACTGTAGTACTAAAATCTCATCATACCGAGATTTATGACTCAAATAATGTTTTAAAAAATCCAGGTGGCACTCCTGCTCAGGCAACTGGTGGCATGGGCGATACCTTAGCTGGTATGGTTGGTGGCTTTGTGGCGCAGTTTCATAATAAGTATAATGCCATTTTATCAGCAGTTTTCATGCATAGTAAAATTGCTGATGAATTAGCAAAAACACAGTATGTAGTACTACCTAGCCAGATAATTAAATATATTCCAGAATTTATGAAAGATTATGAAAAAAAGGTTTAACCCTAAAATTGAGGGTTAAACCTTTTTTATTTAATACGTAGTATTCTTCTTAAAGTATCTGATTGATGACCAATGACATAATCAGCAATTCTACTTTTTAAAGATAGATATACATAAACAAATCCACCTACGATAACAGCTAATGCAACTACGATAAAGCTTCCAACTCGACTATAGCTTTCCATAAATGAACCTATGATTATATTTCCCAAATAAACAGTTGCCAAAGCAACTAAATAAGTAACAAGGGAGAATATAATAATAAAGTTTAATTTTTCCAACATTTGATAACTCCTAAATCCAAATTGATTATCAAGTAATTTAATAATCAATCCATTTGCGACTAAGAAACCAATAGCTGAAGCAATAAGCGGACCAAAAGTACCAAAAATAAATATCATTGGTACTTGAGCAATAATTTTAGCAACGGTTCCATATATAAAGTACTTAACAGCCAATTTATTTTGTGAAATACCTTGCATCATTGCAGTAATAACAGTAAATAGTCCAAATAGTATAGAAATAAAAGAAGAAAAAGCTAATATATTAGCAGACAAATGATTATAGCCAGTTCCATAAAAAACACGATTTAGTGGGCCAGCAACTGAAGCCATCCCTAAAGCAGCTGGAATCATTACAAAAGCAAATAATACAAAACCGTTAGAAAGTTGATGACTAATACCCTTTTTGTCGTTTTTAGTAAATGCTTCAGATAATAAAGGTACCACGGTAATTGCCATGGCTGAAGCAAGAGAAATGGTTATCATTATTAGCTTATTAGCATTACCAGCAAAAATTGCATAAAGTTTATTTAAAACATTCATTGGATAATTAGTTGCTATTCTCATGACGTCAAAAAATGTATATTGATCAATTAATTGAAAAATTGTAATTCCAGCACCTAGAATAATAAATGGTATTGCTTGACTAATAATTTCCTTGTATAAATGATTAGCATCAACATGAATATCATTATTACTATTCTCAATAAGGTGGTTATAATATTTTCTACGTTTTAAATAATATATGCCAAGAATCAATAATCCAGCAACCGATCCAATAAAAGCAGCAAAAGTCGATTGCGTAACTGCAGTAATCAAATTACCATGAAGGACTCTCATTATAAAGAAAGCTGTAACTAACATATAGATAACTCTAAACAACTGTTCTGCAAACTGTGATATTGCCGAAGGAGCCATATCTTGAAATCCTTGAAAATACCCCCTAGTTAAACTCATAGTTGGAATAATTAAAACAGCCCAAGATAAAGAACGTATAACCGGAATAACATTAGGATTACCATTATCTAATAATGGAGCTCCAAAATATAAAGCCAGTGCACATATTATCCCAGTTGTAAAAGATAAAACTAATCCCCTTTTATACAATCGAAGACTGACCCCATATTCATTCAAAGCATTATAATGAGCGACCTCCTTAGCAATTGCAGAAGGAATTCCAGCAATTGATATTATAAGAAACATACTATAAATATTATATCCTTGTACATATAAAGCATTAGCTTGTAAATAAAGATTGCCAAACCAAATACTCCAAGGAATAATATAAATCGCTCCTAATATTCTAGATAGAATACTACCTGCCGTCATCCAAGCAGACCCTTGGAGCATTTTATTTTGGGTCTGTTGATCATTATTTTTAATTTTTTGTTCTTGCATTTTATAGTCCTACTTTCAAATTTGTCTGACTTATTCATTTTAATCAAAATTTATAAAGTAAGCAAATCTAATAATAAAATAAAAATGGGAGAAAGAATCTCCCATTTTTGTTTAGTTAGCGACAATATTAACGATTTTACCAGGAATGACGATTACTTTACGAATTGTTTTTCCATCAATGAATTCTTTAACTTTATCATCACTTAGGGCAACTTCTTTAATTTTATCTTTTTGCATGTCATTAGCAACCTTAATATGTGCTCTAACTTTGCCATTAACTTGGACAACCATTTGAATTTCATCATCAACTAATTTACTTTCATCGTATGTTGGCCATTTAGCATAGGCAATTGAATTATCATGCCCCATCTTATTCCACAATTCTTCAGTCATATGCGGAACAATTGGTGCAAGTAATTTAATAAATCCTTCAATATAACTTAAATATAATGTATTTTGCTTATAGCATTCATTGATAAATACCATCATAGTTGAAATGGCAACATTAAATCTTAAATGTTCATAATCATCAGTAACCTTCTTAACCGTTTGATTGTAAATTTTGTCTAATTTACCATCGTTAACGGTTACAATACGATCACGCAAATGATTATTATCATCCATAATTAATCGCCAAACACGTTGAATCCATCTATTAGCGCCATTTAATCCTTCGGTACTCCATGGCTTGGACTCAGTTAATGGTCCCATAAACATTTCATAAAGTCTTAATGTGTCAGCACCATATTCTTCAACAATATCATCTGGATTAACAACATTACCTTTAGATTTAGACATTTTTTCATGATTAGTACCTAAAATCATCCCTTGATTAACCAGTTTTTGGAATGGTTCCTTAGTAGGTACAACACCTAAATCATAAAGTACTTTATGCCAAAATCTTGCATATAATAAATGAAGCACTGCATGTTCTGCACCACCAATATATAAATCAACTGGCAACCACTTTTTAAGTAAATCTGGATCAGCAAGTTGTTTGTCATTATGAGGATCGATATATCTTAAGTAGTACCATGAGCTTCCTGCCCATTGAGGCATTGTGTTAGTCTCACGCTTACCTTTTTTACCATTCTTATCTACAACATTTACCCAATCATCAATATTGGCTAAAGGAGATTCTCCAGTTCCAGATGGTTCAATGTTTTTAGCATCTGGTAATTTCAAAGGTAATTCATCTTCTGGAACTAATGATGTACTGCCATCTTCCCAATGAATAACAGGGATTGGTTCTCCCCAATACCTTTGACGTGAAAAAATCCAATCTCTTAAACGATAATTAGTTTTAGCATTACCTGCATTATTATCCTCTAGCCATTTAATGGCTTTGTCGATAGCTTCTTTTTTACCCATACCATCTAAAAAGTCAGAATTAATGTGTTTTCCGTCTCCGGTATATGCTTCCTTAGAAACATCTCCACCTTCAATAACTGGTTTAATTGGTAAGTCAAATTTATTAGCAAATTCATAATCACGATCATCATGTGCAGGTACTGCCATAATGGCACCAGTACCATAACTTGATAATACATAATCGCCAATCCATATTGGTAATTTTTCACCATTAATTGGATTAATACCGTAAGATCCAGTAAAGACTCCTGACTTATTCTTATTCAAATCAGTTCTTTCTAAATCGGATTTAGTAGAAACTTCTTTTCGATATCTTTCAACAGCTTCCTTTTGATCAGCGGTTGTAATTTTATCAACTAATTCATGTTCTGGAGCAAGAACCATATAGGAAGCCCCAAATAAAGTATCTGGTCTAGTAGTAAATACTTCAATTTTTTCATCATTAAGACCATCAACATTAAAGAATACACTTGCACCTCTCGAACGACCAATCCAATTTTTTTGCATTTCTTTAATACTTTCTGGCCAATCTAAGTCATCCAAGTCATCAATTAAACGATCAGCGTAAGCAGTAATTTTTAATACCCATTGAGTCATTGGAACACGATATACTGGATAACCACCACGTTCTGTTTTACCATCTTTAACTTCTTCGTTTGCAACAACTGTTCCCCCCATAAAATCAGGAGCCCAGTTAACTTCAATTTTATCTTCGTATGCTAAACCTTTTTTATAAAGTTGTTCAAAAATCCATTGAGTCCATTTGTAATATTTTGGATCGGTAGTATCAACTTCGCGATCCCAATCATATGAAAAACCTAAGGATTTAATTTGTTCTCTGAAATGTTCAATATTTTTTTGAGTAAAAGTACCAGGATGGTTACCAGTTTTTAAAGCATATTGTTCTGCTGGTAATCCAAATGCATCAAAACCAATTGGATGCAACACATTTTTACCCTGCATTCTTTTCATTCTAGACATTATGTCAGTTGCTGTATATCCTTCTGGATGTCCAACATGCAATCCTTGACCTGAAGGATAAGGAAACATATCTAAAGCATAATAGTTCTCTTTATTAGGATTATTGGTTGTTTTGAAAGTTTCATTTTTGGCCCAATATTTTTGCCATTTTTTTTCTATATCAAGATGATTGTAAGGCATTATATATTACTCCTCCTATAAAAATAATTATTAGATAATAAAAAAGTCCTACAAGTGAATATTAAAAATCACCTATAGGACGAAAAATTCCGCGGTACCACCTAAAAATTTTTTGTATAAAAATACAAAACTCTTTGTAATCCGTAACGAGGAAAACGTTTTAACTTATTATTTTCGGTTAAAAATTCAACGATGAGTTCAACTAATTATTTTCTAAATTCACAGCATCCATTTAGTTTCTGAAAAAATAATTAATCTACTAGTTCGTATCTACATTTTATTATATATAATTTTAATTATTTATTATAATAACAGTCTATAAATTTAAAATCAAGTTGCAAAAATATATTTTATAAATGATATAATTTAATTAATTAAAAATTAGAAAGGAATTTTTATGAAATTAGAACCCTCTTTAAGATATAGTCATACTATTATGTCTCAAGTAATAAAAAGTGGCGATAATGTCATTGACGCAACCGTCGGTAAGGGAAATGACACCGAATTTTTGTCTAAATTAGTTAACAAAAATGGTAAAGTATACGGATTTGATGTACAAAAAGATGCTATTGATATTACTAAAAAAAGATTATCTAAAAGTCAATTAAATAATACTATATTATTTAATGTCGGACATGAAAATATCAAAGAATATGTAAAAGATAAAATCGATGGAGCTATTTTTAACTTAGGATATTTACCAGGTGGAAATAAAGATATAATAACAAGGCCTCAAACAACAATAGTAGCCATTAAAGCATGTTTAGAATTACTTAAAACAAATGGAATAATAATATTGGTTTTATATTATGGCCATCCTGGCGGAAAAGATGAAAAAAACTTAGTACTAAATTTTGTTAAAAATTTAGATCAAAAAAAATACTCTGTTTTAGAATATAAATTTATTAATCAAGTAAATGACCCTCCTATTTTAGTAGCCATTCAAAAAAAATAAAAAGACACGATTTAATAATCGTGCCTTTTTATTTTTTAAATTTTTTGTCAAATAAATTAATGATAAATACTAAGACAACTATTAATAAACAAATTACAAAAACTTCATGTAAAGAATTATATAATATATGTTTTAGAGAATTAATTACACGTTTAGGTAATTCTAAATGAGCTTTGTAAGCTATGAACTCATTTATTTTAGAAGAAGTGATTTCATAATTAGAATGAAGTATCCCTATTTTAATTTGTCTATTCATAACAATTTCTAAAATAGATATAATGAATGTTTGACCAAGTACTCTACTTAAACTATTAAATGAAGTAGCAACACCTATATTATTTTTTTCAACAATATTTTGAGATGTCACCGTACTATTAGTAATAATCAATCCAAAGCCAGTCCCACATAGAGAAGATATAATAAATAAATACAATATTGAAGAACTAATTGATAATAAAAATAAAAATATAGAAGAGGTTATAATAAAAAGCGAACCAAAAACTGTTACATAAAATGCACTACTTTTAGATAATAACCATCCTGAAAAAAATGAACCAATAACCCAAAATATCGAAATAGGTGTAATTACTAGTCCTGAAAATGATGCCGACAATCCAATGATACCTTGAATCCAAATAGGCAAATAAATTTCCAATCCGAATACAAATCCACTTACTAATAATATAATCATATTCTGAACTATAAAAGTTTTATTATTAAACAATGACATTGGAATTAATGGACTATCAGATCTGTACTCATTTCTTACAAATAATATTAATGAAATTAAAGAAATAATTATTAGATAATATATATTATTCATTTTATTTGGAATAGAATCCATTAATTGAATTATATACATTATTGAAAATAAAAATAAAGACAGATAGATGATTCCTAAATAATCTATCTTTTGTATAATACCAAAATTATTTTCTTTAAAAAATAGAATAATTAAGGACATTGATAATAGGATAATTGGTATATTTATTAAAAATATCCATCGCCAATTAAATGTATCAACAATTATTCCACCTAATAATGGAGCAATTGTTAAAGATACACCCCATATTGCACCGTTAATGCCAATTACTTTAGATTTATTATTCAAAGAATATATATCAGATATTATTGTAGATGTCATTGGCATAATAACTCCGGATCCAACTCCTTGAATAGCGCGCCAAAATATTAACATTTCCATATTATTAGAAATACTTGAAAAAATACTTCCAATTAAGAATATTAATAATCCAATCAAAAAAATATTTTTTCTCCCAAATTGATCCGACAACTTCCCATATATGGGAATAGTAATAGCACTGGTTAATAAAAATATAGAAAATACCCAGTTCATAATAGAAACTCCATGAATATCCCCTACTATTGATGGCAAAGATGTTGACACAATTGTTATAGAAACTGCTCCAACAAATGTAGCTAAAAACAATGCTATAGTAACCCAAAATCGATTAATTTGTTGTACCATTTTTTATTTCAACCTCCATAATAAAAGAAAAAACGATTTAATTTGTATAAAAACAAAATAAATCGTTTTTTCTAATTTTATTAAGCCTTATCATTTAAGAAATTATTCAATTCTTCAATTTTATCGGTTTTTTCCCATGGCAAATCAATATCTGTTCTTCCAAAATGACCATAAACAGCAGTTTGCTTATAAATAGGACGTTTTAAATTAAGCATTTTAATAATTCCAGCTGGTCTTAAATCAAATATTTGTCTAATAGCTTTAATTAGTATATCTTCTGAAACATTGGAAGTATTAAAAGTGTTAACTGAAATGGACACTGGTTCTGCAACACCAATTGCGTATGCAATTTGAACTTCAGCTTTTTTAGCTAATTTTGCAGCAACAATATTTTTAGCAATATATCTAGCTGCATAGCTAGCAGAACGATCAACTTTAGTTGCATCTTTCCCGGAAAAGGCACCTCCACCGTGATGAGCAGCTCCTCCATAAGTATCAACTATTATCTTACGACCAGTTAATCCAGCATCTCCTTGAGGTCCACCAATTACAAATCTTCCCGTTGGGTTAATATAGTATTTAGTTTTTTCACTTAGAAACTTGTCTGGAATTACTTTTTTAATAACTTTTTCAATAATGTCATCTCTTATTTGATCCAAAGTAATATCTGGATCATGTTGAGTACTTAATACTATTGTATCAACTAAAGTAGGAACGTCATTATCATCATACTCAACTGTAACTTCTGCCTTAGCATCTGGTCTTAAGTATGATATCGATCCGTTCTTTCTTAATTCCGTAATCTTACGCATCAAATTATGACTCAATGAAATAGGTAAAGGCATTAATTCAGGAGTTTCATCTACAGCATAACCAAACATTAAGCCTTGATCTCCTGCTCCTGTCTTATCTAATACATCTTCACTGTTATCTCTCGTTTCAACAGAATCATCTACACCTTGAGCAATATCAGGTGATTGTTCATCGATAGCAACCAACACTGCACATGTGTTTCCATCAAAACCATATTGATTATTATCATAACCAATATTTTTAATTGTCTCTCTAACTACTTTTTGTATGTTTACATATGCTTTTGTTGTAATTTCACCAAAAACTAAAACCAAACCTGTTGTAACAGAACATTCACAGGCTACTCTAGAATCAGGATCTTGTTTTAACATTTCATCTAAAATAGCATCACTAATTTGATCAGCAATTTTATCCGGATGTCCTTCTGAAACAGATTCTGATGTAAATAAATGTCTCTCTTGCATTTAATTATTCCCCCTACGATTTTGGTTACAAGGCATCTTCACTACTAGGTGAATCCTATCGGGAATACGCTCATAACTTTTATAAGCATATCACAAAATTAAAATATTTAAAAGACTATTATTGACAGCAAAAAATAAACGATAAGCAAATAACTGCTTATCGTTCTTTAATTAAATTTATTCGATTATAATTATACCGGAGGTGGGGTTCGAACCCACACGATCTATATGATCACTGGATTTTGAGTCCAGCGCGTCTGCCAATTCCGCCACTCCGGCAAAATATATTATTAATGAAAAATTAAAGGCGGTAATCGGATTTGAACCGATGATAAAGGTTTTGCAGACCTCTGCCTTACCACTTGGCCATACCGCCATTTAATATTATATTCAACTGGGCTAGCTGGATTCGAACCAGCGCATGATGGAGTCAAAGTCCATTGCCTTACCACTTGGCTATAGCCCAATTAAAAAGGGCGGTAGGTGGGAATCGAACCCACGCGTGTCGGATCCACAAACCGATGTGTTAACCACTTCACCACTACCGCCATAGCAACATAACAGGGATAGTAGGAGTTGAACCCACATCAACGGTTTTGGAGACCGGTATTCTACCATTGAACTATATCCCTATTTAAAATGGAGGAGAGTGGATTCGAACCACCGAACCCGAAGGAGCGGATTTACAGTCCGCCGCGTTTAGCCAGACTTCGCTACTCCTCCATAAATGGCGCGGGACAGAATCGAACTGCCGACACACGGAGCTTCAATCCGTTGCTCTACCAACTGAGCTACCGAGCCAAACCATTTATGTTATGCTATAGATTATTTAATTATATGTTGTAATAAAACAACAACGGTTCGTACGAGACTCGAACTCGTGACCTCCTGCGTGACAGGCAGGCGTCCTAAACCAACTAGACCAACGAACCAGTCCAATATTTGGATGGAGGATACAGGGCTCGAACCTGTGACCTCCTGCTTGTAAGGCAGATGCTCTCCCAACTGAGCTAATCCTCCAAATAATGACCCGTACGGGATTCGAACCCATGTTACTGCCGTGAAAGGGCAGTGTCTTAAACCACTTGACCAACGGGTCATATAAAGTTATAACGGAGAGTAAGGGATTCGAACCCTTGAAACAGGCTTTGACCCGTTTACATCATTTCCAATGATGCTCCATCGGCCAACTCGGACAACTCTCCAAGACCATAACTAACTCCGAATGTCAGACTCGAACTGACGACAACCTGATTAACAGTCAGGTGCTCTACCAACTGAGCTAATTCGGAATAATAAGCGCGGCAACTTCCTACCCTTGCAAGAGGCGATCCTCTAACTACTCTCGGCGTTTAGAAGCTTAACTGCTGTGTTCGGCATGGGAACAGGTGTATCCTTCTAGCTATCGCCACCACACTATTCTTTTAAAAGAACTTCGTTCTTTCAAAACTAGATATTATTATTCCTTTAGAGAACCACCTTACTTGGTTAAGTCCTCGACCAATTAGTACTAGT